>NZ_JBHRZC010000002.1:190000-854484 GCF_042649405.1 Lysobacter sp. GCM10012299
GCCACCCTTTAAAGAAAGCGTAATAGCTCACTGGTCGAGTCGGTCTGCGCGGAAGATTTAACGGGGCTAAGCGATGAACCGAAGCTTGGGGTGCATAACTTTGGTTATGCGCGGTAGAGGAGCGTTCCGTAAGCCGTTGAAGGTGGATTGAGAAGTCTGCTGGAGGTATCGGAAGTGCGAATGCTGACATGAGTAACGATAATGCGGGTGAAAAGCCCGCACGCCGAAAGCCCAAGGTTTCCTTGCGCAACGTTAATCGACGCAGGGTGAGTCGGCCCCTAAGGCGAGGCAGAAATGCGTAGTCGATGGGAAGCTGGTTAATATTCCAGCACCTCGCGTAAGTGCGATGGAGGGACGGAGAAGGTTAGGTTGGCCGGGCGTTGGTTGTCCCGGTGAGAGAGTTGAGGCGGTTCCCTTTGGCAAATCCGGGGGAGCAACGTTGAGACTAAGGACCAGCCCATTAGGGCGAAGCAACCGATATCACGCTTCCAGGAAAAGCTCCTAAGCTTCAGCTTACGCAGACCGTACCGTAAACCGACACAGGTGGGCAGGATGAGAATTCTAAGGCGCTTGAGAGAACTCGGGTGAAGGAACTAGGCAAAATAGCACCGTAACTTCGGGAGAAGGTGCGCCCTTTCTGGTGAATAGCTGGGAGGGGCCGCAGTGACCAGGCCGCTGCGACTGTTTATCAAAAACACAGCACTCTGCAAACACGAAAGTGGACGTATAGGGTGTGACGCCTGCCCGGTGCCGGAAGGTTAATTGATGGGGTCAGCCGCAAGGCGAAGCTCTTGATCGAAGCCCCGGTAAACGGCGGCCGTAACTATAACGGTCCTAAGGTAGCGAAATTCCTTGTCGGGTAAGTTCCGACCTGCACGAATGGCGTAACGACAGCGGCGCTGTCTCCACCCGAGACTCAGTGAAATTGAAATCGCTGTGAAGATGCAGCGTTCCCGCGGCAAGACGGAAAGACCCCGTGAACCTTTACTATAGCTTTACACTGAACGTTGAGTTCTTCTGTGTAGGATAGGTGGGAGGCTATGAAACGCAGGCGCTAGCTTGCGTGGAGCCATCCTTGAAATACCACCCTGAAGTGCTTGACGTTCTAACCTAGGTCCGTAATCCGGATCGGGGACCGTGTATGGTGGGTAGTTTGACTGGGGCGGTCTCCTCCCAAAGTGTAACGGAGGAGCACGAAGGTACGCTCAGCGCGGTCGGACATCGCGCACTGTGTGCAAAGGCATAAGCGTGCTTGACTGCAAGATCGACGGATCAAGCAGGTACGAAAGTAGGTCTTAGTGATCCGGTGGTTCTGTATGGAAGGGCCATCGCTCAACGGATAAAAGGTACTCCGGGGATAACAGGCTGATACCGCCCAAGAGTTCATATCGACGGCGGTGTTTGGCACCTCGATGTCGGCTCATCACATCCTGGGGCTGTAGTCGGTCCCAAGGGTATGGCTGTTCGCCATTTAAAGTGGTACGCGAGCTGGGTTCAGAACGTCGTGAGACAGTTCGGTCCCTATCTGTCGTGGGCGTTGGAGATTTGAGAGGGGCTGCTCCTAGTACGAGAGGACCGGAGTGGACGAACCTCTGGTGTTCCGGTTGTCACGCCAGTGGCACTGCCGGGTAGCTATGTTCGGAAGCGATAACCGCTGAAAGCATCTAAGCGGGAAGCGCGCCTCAAGATGAGATCTCCCGGGACTTTAAGTCCCCTAAAGGAACCATCAAGACCAGGTGGTTGATAGGCAGGGTGTGTAAGTGCAGCAATGCATTGAGCTAACCTGTACTAATGATCCGTGTGGCTTGACCATATAACCTCAAGTTGCTTTGGCTTCCGATACGTCGGGACCCTTCGCCAAAAACTTGCTACAATTCCCGACCCATTCGCCGACACGGAATCCATCCCGTGAAAGCAACCCAACGAGAGCGTGTGCGCGACTCAGTAAATCGAGATCCGCGACCCTCCACCCTCTCCCTGGTGATAATAGCTGTGTGGTCCCACCCGATCCCATTCCGAACTCGGAAGTGAAACGCACATGCGCCGATGGTAGTGTGGCTTAAGCCATGCAAGAGTAGGTCATCGCCAGGGGCTTTACCCCGAAACCCCCAGCCAACCGGCTGGGGGTTTCTTTTTGCGCGTGTGGAAAGTTAATGGCGGAATTATCTGCGCTAGCGGGCCCCGGGTGCGCTGGCGCTTACCCGGGCTACCCGGGGTGATGCGTAGCCCGGGTAAGCGAAGCGCACCCGGGATCCAGCACCCAATCAGAACGTAGCCCGGGTAAGCGAAGCGCACCCGGGATCCCAGCACCCCAACAGAACGTAGCCCGGGTAAGCGAAGCGCACCCGGGGAAACTCCGTCACGCCACAGCGCGCAACGTCACCACCAGCACATCGCGATGCGACGGCTGCCCGGGATCCTGCGCTTCCACCGCAGTCACCCCATGGAACACCCGTGAGTCATCGACGAGCGCCGCATCCATCGGATGCGTCAGCGTGAAGCTGCCCAGCTCGCGGCCGTCGGCCGCGTGGATCGTGGTGGTCCCGCTGACGATGTTGTGGCGATCGATCAGCAGCACCAGGACGTAATTGACGCCATCACGGTGCACGCCTTCCGGCGTCGGCTGGCCGGGTTCGCCGGGGCGGGCCTCGATGCGGAACTGGTGGACTTCGATATGCCAGGCCGCGACCTCCGGCGACAACTCGCCATAGAAGTCACGGCAGAACGCCAGGACCGTGCGCAGGCTGACGCTCTCGGCGATCTCCGCCAGCACCGGTTCGAACCAGCGCTCGATGCCGCCTTGCAGGTTGTTGTAGTCGCGACTCTGGTAATGGGGCTGATGCGGCTGGCGCACGATCGCGCCACTGCTGCCGGCGGCGAACACCGCGAAACGGCGGGTGCGGTGGTGGCCCACGCTGGCCAGGTACGCATCCGGCGCCAGGTCGTTCCAGCTGTCGGCGAAGCGCGCCCAATCGTCGAGCGCATGCCGCTGCTCGAACAGGTCGAGCATCACGCTGCCGGTGACGAAGCTGAAGCCATCGCGCCTGAGCGTTTCGCGCAGGTCGGACAGGGCGGATTCGGAGGGGGTTTGCATTCTGGAAATCAGGGGGTGATGTGCAATGCCGCCTGCACCAGCAGCCACACTACGCAGACGAAACCGCCGGCCCATGCCGCGCTGCGCAGCAGGTGGCGACCGCTGATGTAGAGCAGGCCGTGCAGCACGCGAAACACGATGAACACGATCGCCAGCGTGCCGATCTGCGCATGCGGCACGCCCGCCAGCTGGGCCATGACCACGCCCGCGGCGAACGGTGCGAATGCTTCGTAACTGTTGAGCTGGGCGGCGCTGGCGCGCAGCGAACGCTGGCTCTGCTGGCGCTCCTGCCAGCGGCGCGGATCGCGGTTGTCGTAGCGCTCGCCGCTGGCCTTGGCGATGGCGACCCAGAGATAGGGCAGGACGGCGGCGATCAGGACACAGACGTAGGCGGTGGCAAGCGTCATGGCATTCCCCGGCTGAACGAGGCGCCAGCGTAGCCGAAAACGACAACGGCGCCCCAATCGGGGCGCCGTCGTTGGCCGTGCAATGGCGGGCGGATTATTTCGCCGCGGGCTTCATCAGCTTGTCGTGTGCGGCGCGGAAGGCATTGCCCTCGTACCAGTTGGGCCACTGATCGTTCCCCGCCAGGGTCTTGCCGACACCATAAAGCGCCTCGAGGTCCTGGATGACGCCCTCGAGCTTCCACGCCGGGTCGTACTGGTCGCCGGGCTTGTGGTAGCGGTTGTCGCGATAATCGACCTGCGCCTTCTGCCCGGCCTCGGTACCGCCATCGACCAGGTCGTCGCCGCCCTTGGCATACAGCGCGGGTACGCCGGCCTTGGCGAAGTTGAAGTGATCGGAGCGGAAGTAGAAGCCGTCTTCCGGCGTGGCTTCCGCATGCAGTACGCGCTGCTGCCCATCGGTGACGGTCTTGAGGATGTCCTCGAGCTCCGAGCTGCCGAAGCCGACCACGGTCATGTCGCGGGCCTTGCCGATCACCGGCATCGCATCGAGGTTGATCACCGCCACGGTCTTGTCGAGCGGCACCGTCGGGTGGGCGACGTAGTACTTGGAGCCGAGCAGGCCCGACTCTTCCAGCGTCACGGCCAGGAACAGCAGCGAGCGGTCCGGCGGCGGTTGCTGCTTGCTGAAGGCTTCGGCGATCTCGAGGATGCCGGCCACGCCAGTCGCGTTGTCGATCGCACCGTTGTAGATGGTGTCGCTGCCCGCCGGTGCGGCTTCGCCGTGACCTTCGTGGCCGTGGTTGCCCAGGTGGTCCCAGTGCGCCATGTAGACGATGGACTCGTCAGGCCGCGTCGCGCCGGGCAGGCGTGCAATCACGTTGCGCGAGGCCTTCTCGCTGATCGTGCTCTTCAGGTCGACCGACAGCTTCGCCTGCAGCGGGATGGCCTTGAATCCGGGCTTGCCGGCGGCCTTGTAAAGTTCGCCGATGTCCTGCCCGAGCGACGACAGCAGGGAGCGGGCGACATCGCCGGTGATCCAGCCCTGCACCGGCAGGCGACGTTCGGGATCGTCCTTGGCCGGCAGGTCGAACTGCGCGCCCGACCAGGAATTCTTCACCACGTCCCAGCCATAGGAAGCACCGTCGTTGTCGTGGATGATCAAGGCCGCGGCGGCGCCCTGGCGTGCGGCTTCCTCGAACTTGTAGGTCCAGCGGCCGTAGTAGGTCATCCGCTTGCCTTCGAACAGCTTCGGATCCTCGCTGTGGAAACCGGGATCGTTGACGAACATCACCACGGTCTTGCCCTTGACGTCGACGCCGGCGTAGTCGTTCCACTTCTGCTCGGGCGCGTTGACGCCGTAGCCGACGAACACCAGCTCGCTGCCGTCGACCTTCACCTCGTTCTTGCCCGTGCGCGTGCCGATCACCATGTCGCTGCCGAACTTCAGCTCGCGCGGCTGGCCCTTGACGTCGAGCTTGAGCACGGTGCCTTCGTCGGCCTGGGTCTCCACCATCGGCACGGTCTGCACATAGCTGTCGCCGTTGCCGGGCTGCAGGCCCATGCGCTTGAACTGCGCTTCCAGGTAGGCAACGGTCTTGTCCTCGCCGGCACTGCCGGGGGCGCGGCCTTCAAACTCGTCCGATGCGAGCGTCTTCACGTGCTCGGCGAAGTCGGCGGCGTTGATCGTGTCGCCGAAGGGATGGCTGCTGGCGGGGTCGGCGGGAGCGGGGGCGGGCGTTGCCGCCGTCGGCGCTTCGGCCTCGGGCCTGGAACACGCGGCCAGCGCGAGCGTGCCGACTATGGCGGCGGTGAGCAGGGAAATGCGGGACATGGGACCTCCGGAATGGACCAACCGCACCGGCCTGGCGGCAGGTGCGGATTTTCCATTCTAGGCCGCGGATCCGGCGCGAAGACGTGCCCGATTGCGCAGAGCGTCACTCCGGCGGCAGCACACCGTCGTAGCGCACCGCGGTGGCGCCGGTGATCGCGCCGGTCTTGGCGGTGCTGTGCACGTACAGCGTGACCTTGCGTTCGAACACCAGCGGGCCATCGACCACGGCATTGGGCCCGATGATCACCTTCGGGTCGCGCTTGTTCATCGAGAACCAGCTCTGGCTCGGCTTGGTGTAGTGGATGCGGCCCTTCACGTGCGAGTCGACGCCGACGGTGAGGTCGCCGTTGACGGTGGTGATGTCGCCGCCGACATCGGTGTCGACCAGGCCGATCGCGCCGTTGACGGTCTCGATGCTGCCGCGGACGTCGCCGTTGCGGTCGACGAACACGCCGCCGTTGACGGTTTCGAGCTTGCCGTCCAGACGGCCCTTCTCGCCGACGCGGATGCTGCCGTTGACGGTTTCCAGGCCGCCGGCCTGGACGCTGTCGCCGGCGCGGATGCTGCCGTTGACGGTCTCGGCGTCGCCGGTGCGGGCGCCATCGCCAATGGTGATGCTGCCGTTGACCGTCTCGAGCTTGCCGGCCTGCTGGCCTGCATCGACGGTAATGCTGCCGTTGACCTTCTCGATGTCCTGGGCCGCGAAGGCGGCAGGCGCGGACAGGGCGAGGGCGAGGGGGAGTACAAGAGCGGGGCGGATGCGCATCGTTCGGGATTCCATTATGGAGACAGGCATGACTGGGGCAGCTTCAATGCAAGGGATGCGGTGAGGGCGGCTTCGGTTTACGCCGCTTCGCTACAATCGCAGCCAGCGCCGGCCCAGGCCTGTGCCCGAAGTCACCTTATGTAACGTCTCACCCCTTCAACGACCAGGGAAATCCCGACGTGTCAGCCTCCCCCGTGCGCCCCAAACCCGTTGTCCTGCTGATCCTCGACGGCTGGGGCCACCGTGAAGACCCGACCGACAATGCCCTGGCCCAGGCCACCCTGCCCAACTGGCACGCCCTGCTGGCCAGCGCCCCGCACACCCTGATCCACACCGAAGGCCGCCACGTGGGCCTGCCGGACGGGCAGATGGGCAACTCCGAGGTCGGCCACATGAACCTCGGCGCCGGCCGCATCGTCTACCAGGACCTCACCCGGGTCGATGCCGCCATCGAAGACGGCAGCTTCTTCGGCAACGAGGAACTGCGCACGGCCTGTGCCGCGGCGCAGAACAACGGCGGCACGCTGCACGTGATGGGCCTGCTCTCACCCGGCGGCGTCCACAGCCACGAGAACCACATCTTCGCGATGCTCGAACTGGCCCGCCAGGCCGGTGTCGCCAAGGTCGCCGTGCACGCCTTCCTCGACGGCCGCGACATGCCGCCGCGCTCGGCCGAGCCCAGCCTCAAGCGCCTGCTCGATGTCTGCCAGAAGCTGGGCAACGCCCGCGTCGCCAGCGTCAGCGGCCGCTACTACGCGATGGACCGCGACCAGCGCTGGGACCGCGTGCGCCGCGCGTGGGACGCGATGGTCGAAGCGCGCAGCGAGCACGTCACCACCGGTGCCGTGGAGGCCCTGCTGCAGGCCTACGAGCGCGGCGAGAACGACGAGTTCGTCGCGCCGACCGTGATCGAAGGCAGCGTGCCGATGGCCGATGGCGACGCCGTGGTGTTCATGAATTTCCGCGCCGATCGCGCGCGCCAGCTCACCGCGGCGTTCGTCTCGCCGACGTTCGACGGCTTCCAGGCGCGTCGTCCCGCGCTGTCGCGCTTCGTCTGCCTGACCGAGTACGACGCGCGCCTGCCGGCGCCGGTGGCGTTCGGCCCGGACGATCTGCGCAACACCCTGGGCGAAGTGCTGGCCGCCAACGGCCTCAAGCAGCTGCGCATCGCCGAGACCGAGAAGTACGCACACGTCACCTTCTTCTTCAGTGGCGGTCGCGAGGATCCCTACGAAGGCGAGACCCGCATCCTGGTGCCGAGCCCCAAGGTCGCCACCTATGACCTGCAGCCGGAAATGAGCTGCCCGGAAGTCACCGCCAGGCTGACCGCGGCGATCCGATCCGGCGATATCGACGTTGCCATCTGCAACATCGCCAACCCGGACATGGTCGGCCACACCGGCGACATCGCGGCGGCGATCAAGGCAGCCGAAGCGGTCGACATCGCCATCGGCGCGATTGCCCAGGCGGTGCGCGACACCGGTGGCGCACTGCTCGTCACCGCCGACCACGGCAACCTGGAAATGATGCGCGACGCCAGCACCGGGCAACCGCACACGGCGCACACCGTCGGTCCGGTGCCTTTCGTCTACCTGGGCCCGCGCAAGGCCACGCTGCGCGAGGGCGGCGCCCTGCGCGACGTCGCCCCGACCATCCTCGACCTGCTCGGCCTGCCGCAACCGGCGGAAATGAGCGGCAAGAGCCTGCTGGCGGGCTGACCGCAACGATGCCGACTTCCTCGACGATGCGATTGCTGCGTGCGTTCGCCATCGTTGCCTTCTGCTTCGCCACCACGGTGGCGACGCCGGTGGCCGCGCAGAGCAGCCGCGAGGCCGAGCGCAAGCTGGAGAAGATCCAGCGCGAGCTGAAGTCGGTCGCCGATGAGCGTCGCAAGATCGAGGGCCAGCGCGGCGACGCCTCGCGGCAACTGCGCGCGGCAGACGAAAAAGTCGGCCAGTCCAACCGCCGCCTGCGCGAGATCGAGACACGCCTGGCTCACGAGCAGTCGTCGCTGCAGCAGTTGCAGCAGCAACGCGAAACCCTGCAGGCGAAGATGGTGGCGCAACGCCAGGAGCTGGCACAGCTGCTGCGTGGTGCCTACCTGCAGGGCCAGGATGCGCCGCTCAAGCTGCTGCTGGCGCAGGACAGCGTCGCCGAGGGCGGCCGCACGCTGGCCTACTACGGGTACCTGCAGCGCGACCGCACCCGGCGCATCGCCGAACTCAGCACACAGCTGAAGGAACTCGACACCATCGAGGCGCAGATCGTGCAGCGGCGCAGCGAGCTCGACAGCACGCGCCTGCAACAGCGCAGCCAGCTCGGCGACCTGCAGTCCGAGCGCAAGGAGCGCGCGGCGCTGGTGGCCTCGCTTGACCAGCGCTACAAGGACCGCAGCTCGCGCGAACGCGCGCTCGGTCGCGATGCCAAGGGCCTGGAACAACTCCTGAAGAAACTGCGCGTCGCCGCGGCCCGTGCCGAAGCGCAACGACGCGCCGCCGCCGAACGTGCCGCACGCGAGGACGCGCGACGCGGCAGCGGCGAAACCACGCCGCGCAAACCGGTGGTGGTCGCCAGTGCGCCGGCACCGCAGGTGGGTGGGCTCGGCTGGCCGGTGTCGGGCGCGCTGCTGGCCGGGTTCGGCGCCACCATGCCCGACGGGCGCGGCAGTGACGGTTTGCTGATCGCCGCCAGTGCCGGCGCACCGGTCAAGGCGGTCGCCGACGGCACCGTGGTTTACGCCGAATGGATGACCGGCTACGGCCTGCTGCTGATTGTCGACCACGGCAACGGCTACATGAGCCTGTACGCGCACAACGACGCGCTGCTCAAGGACGTCGGCGCCAGCGTCAAACGTGGCGATACCGTGGCCACCGTCGGCAACTCTGGCGGCCAGGGGCGGCCGGCGCTGTACTTCGAACTGCGCCGGAATGGCGCGCCGGTGAACCCGGGCACCTGGTTGCGGCGATGACGCCTGAATGCACGTCGGCCGCCGGTCCGATGGATTAACGAAAGGCTTCCATTGCCCGCCGCGAACGTGCCCATAATCGAGCTGTCTGACCTGGTTGTTGTCTACGTCCACCGCGGAGTTTCTGCATGTCCCTGCGCCGCCTCGTCCTGGTTCCGCTTGCCCTGGCCGTTGCGGTCGCATTGCCCGCTGCAGCGCAGGAGGCCGTGCCTGAAGCCGGTCCGCCGGACGCCGCGACCGCGCCGATCGAATCGCCCGACGCCGAGACCACCGAGTCCAAGGTGCCGCTGGAAGAGATCCGCCGTTACGTCTCGGTCTACAACGCGGTCAAGCAGGCCTATGTCGAACCGGTCGGCGACGACAAGCTGATGCACTCGGCGATCCGCGGCCTGCTGTTCGACCTCGACCCGCACAGCGTCTACCTCGACAAGGACGACGCGGAAAGTTTCGAAGAGCAGTCGCGCGGTGCCTACGACGGCGTCGGCGTGGAACTGATGCGCCAGCCCGATGGCAGCCTGCGCGTGATCGCGCCGATCGACGACACGCCCGCCGCGCGCGCCGGCATCAAGGCCGGCGACGTGATCACCTCGATCGACGGCAAGCCGTTCAAGCCCGACGAGGGCGACAACTCCGGCCCGCTGCGCGGTGCCGCCGGCAGCAAGGTCACGTTGACGATCGTGCGCGAGGGCAAGGACAAGCCGTTCGACGTCACTATCCAGCGCGAGACGATCCGCATCGCCAGCGTGCGCAGCAGGATGCTCGAGCCGGGTTACGGCTACATCCGCATCAGCGCGTTCCAGGCCGACACCGCGGCAGACTTCGAAACCAAGATCGAGGCGCTCAAGGCGCAGGCGGGCGGCAAGTTGCGCGGCCTGGTCATCGACCTGCGCAGCAACCCTGGCGGCCTGCTGACATCGGCGGTGCAGATCGCCGACGACCTGCTCGACAAGGGCAAGATCGTCAGCACGCGCGGCCGCATCGCCATCAGCGATGCCGAGTTCTCCGCGACGCCAGGCGATCGCCTCGGCGGCGCGCCGCTGGTGGTGCTGGTCGACGCCGGTTCCGCCAGCGCGGCGGAAGTGCTGGCCGGCGCGCTTCGCGACAACTCGCGCGCGCGCATCGTCGGCAGTCGCACCTTCGGCAAGGGCTCGGTGCAGACCGTGCTGCCGCTGGACAACGGCGACTCGGTCAAACTGACCACCGCGCGCTATTACACGCCCAGCGGCAAGTCGATCCAGGCGCTCGGCATCACGCCGGACGTGGTGCTGCATCCGGCCAAGGCCGAGGACAAGGGCGTGCGCAACCTCACCGAGGCGAGCCTGCCGGGCCACCTGCGCGGCGATGAGGAAGGCGATGGCCAGCCGGGCGACAACGCCGGCGACGTGCTCGATGGCGATGCACCGATCACCGCGGCACTGGTCGAGTTGAAGAAGCCGGTGGCGAGCAACGCCAAGCCGGCGGCGAAGCAATAAGGCAGCAGTCAGCGCGGCTTTGCAGGCAGCGGAAACGGCGTGACCACTTTTTCACCGGTGGTCGCGTCACGAATTGCCGACTGGCCTTTGCGCTCGACTTCCTCGACCCGGACGATGCTGTGCATCGGCAGGTGCAACACGCGGGTGTTGCCGAACTCGTCGCGCAGACGCTCCTCGGTCGGATCGATCACCACGCCATCGTGGACGTCGAAAACCAGCTCACCGACTTCGGTGAAACCCCACAGCGCACCGGATCCGACTTGACGGGCATACAGCTCGTACACCTTGCCGGCGTTGAGGAAGGTCACCTTGTAGAGGGGCTTGGCCATGGTGCAGGGAGAGTCCGGATTATGTGCTGCCGCGGTTCGAGCGGCGGTAGACCAGACAATGGGGCGGCAACCCTGTCTTCTCAAGTTTGAGTGTCTGGCTGGGCGTGGCGGTCGTTCTTACAGACCGCGCTTTCGGCGCAACCGCCTGGCAATGCCAGCACGCGCGATCAACGCGAACGCACCGCCGAAGGCGAACCCCGCCAGGTGCGCCGACCAGGCCACGGCACCAAAGGCCGGGCCGATGAAGGTGAAGAGCAGCTGCAGCAGCGCCCACACGCCGATCAGCAGCGGCGCCGGCACCTTCACGAACTGCAGGAACAGGCCCAGCGGCACCACCACGCCCAGCTTGGCGCTCGGGAACAGGGCGAGGTAAGCGCCGATCAGGGCCGACACCGCGCCACTGGCGCCGATGATCAGCCGGTCCGGCGTCGCAATCGCGATCACCGCCGCGAGGTTGGCCACTGCCCCGCCCAGCAGGAACAGCATCAGCAGCCGCCACGGGCCCATCGCCCGCTCGGCCGGCAAGCCGAAGATCAGCAGGAACACCAGGTTGCCCAGCAGGTGTGCCCAGTCGGCGTGCAGGAACAGGGCGGTGAACAGGCGCAGCGCCGCGCCGGTGCGCAGCGAGGTCCACCACTCATCGGGCGAAGCCAGCCCGCCGGACAACGCGCCCCACTCCAGCAGCAGCCGTCGCTGGTCGGAGTCCGGCAACAGTTCGACCCCGATGAAACACAACCAGAGGATGCTGAACAGGGCGGGCGTGGCCCAGCGGAGCGGGGTGCGCTCCCGGGTCGGGATCGAGACGAACACCCCTAGGCCCCCCGGCCCGGGAAGTGCTGGTCGGACCGCGTTTTGGCTTGCGTGCAAGTGCGGACGGGCATGCCGGCTATTGTTAGCTTCGGGTTAACTGCCGCGCTATAGTGCATACGGCGTCGTACGTCGGGAGGGGTTTCCGGCGCGCATCTGGCGCCCGAATCGGCCGGGTGCCAAGGCAATGACGGCCGCGGAAGACATAAATACTCCAATGGAGACTACACGCATGCAACACGTTCAACGCTTCACCCGCCTGTCGGCGCTGGCTCTGGGCATCACCGGCGCACTGGCATTCGGTCAGGTCCACGCTTCTGCGTTCCAGATCAAGGAAAACAGCGTCAAGGCACAGGGCCGTTCGTTCGCCGGCTCGGCGATCGCCCCGGGCGACGTCTCGGTTGTGTCCAACAACCCGGCCGCCATGGCGCAGTTCGAAGGCACCTCTTTCCAGGCTGACGTCACCGTCATCGACCTCGGCTTCGAGTTCACCGGCAGCGGCAACGACGCGCTCGGCCGTCCGATCACCGGTGGCAACGGCGGCGACGCCGGCGACGTGATCCCGGTCCCGTCGATGGCCTTCATCCACAAGTTCGACAACGGCATCGCCCTCGGCGCCCAGGTCGACGCTCCGTTCGGCCTGAAGACCGAATACGAGGCTGGCTGGGTTGGCCGTTACTACGCCGACAAGTCCGACCTCAAGACCGTCGACCTGACCCTGTCGGCCGCGCTGGACATCGTCCCGGACAAGTTCTCGGTCGGCCTGGGCCTGATCTACGAGCGCGCCGACGTGACCCTGTCGAAGGCCGTCGATTTCGGCAGCCTGCTGTTTGCCAACCCGGCCACGCGTCCGCTGCCGTTCGCTCGCCCGCAGGCGGCTGACGGCCACGCCGAGATCGAAGGCGATTCCACCGGCATGGGCTGGTTGATCGGCGCCACGCTGCGTCCGACCGAGAAGCTCGGCATCGGTATCTCGTACCGTTCGGAAATCGACCACGAGATCGAAGGCACCGCTGACTGGACCGTTCCGGGCAACGTCGCCGCCGTGTTCGGCGCCAGCCCGACCACCCGTCCGCTGTTCCAGGACGGTGGCGCCAGCGCCGACCTGACCACGCCGTCGGTCATGACCGTGTCGGTGTCGTACCAGTTCACCGATCGCTTCTCGCTGCTGGCCGATTACTCGGAAACCGGCTGGAAGTCGCTGCAGCAGATCAACATCGACTTCGCCAACCCGGACCCGAACTCGGTCGAGAACTTCCACTGGGATGACACCCGCTTCTATTCGCTGGGTGGCGAGTACAAGTTCAACGACCAGTGGACCTTCCGCGCCGGTTGGGCCTACGACGAGACCCCGACCACGTTCGCCACGCGCACTCCGCGCCTGCCTGACGAAGACCGCACCTGGTACTCGGTCGGTGCCAGCTGGATGGCCACGCAGAACCTCGAGGTCAACTTCGCTTACACCTACCTCGACGTGAGCAACCCGCAGATCGGCCTGCGCGACGGCGGTCACACGCTGTTCGGCGAGTACGACGCAACGATCAACCTGTACGGCGTTTCGGCCAAGTACAACTTCTGATCCAGCGTTGCGTCACACGCGGGAGTCGCGATGGCTCCCGACGTGCCGACACTGCATTGAAGAACGGCCCGTCATCTGACGGGCCGCTTCTTTTTGGTGATAGGCATTCCGTGATCGCTTCACTCAGAGGAACTGAACGGGGAAGCAAGTCAGGCGCCACCGCAAAATCAACCAGTTGTCACGTCGATGTCATCGATGTCATGTCCTTGCGGACGGATGTCAGGTCCATGTCACGCCAGCGGGTGCCCGATAAGGCGATGTAACGGCTTCACACCCGGAGCCGTCCATCCATGCAACCTGCGAACCAGCGCCGCCTCCAGCGGCACGTCCTCACCGCTGCACTTCTCTCCGTCCTGACCCTCCCGGCCTACGCCGGCGTGAACTGCCAGCTGGTCGACGCCGCGGGCGCACCGCTTGCGCTGGACAGTTCGGCGCCGGGCAACGAAGCCCTGGCCTGCGGTCCCGACGCCAAGGCGATCGGTGACGGCTCGACCGCCGTCGGCGACGAGACCACTGCCGAAGGCAAGAACGCAACCGCCATGGGCTCCTGGATTGACCTGGACGGTGACGGCCTGGTCGACGCCAACGAGATCACCTGGGCCAAGGGCCTGAACTCGACCGCAATGGGCGCCGCCGCCCAGGCCGTGGGCGACAACAGCACCGCCATTGGCGTGCGCGCGGTGACCGCCACGGCCGGCAGCGTCGCCATTGGCAACCAGGCCGGTGCCTTGCATGCAGGTTCGACCCAGGTCGTCACCGACGTCAACACGAACGGTACCGGTGGCTTTACAACGACGACCGGGCCGTCCACGCCGACCACGCCTCCGGGCAGCAGCAGCAACAGCATCGCCGTCGGCACCAGTGCCAGCGCGAACGGCAGCAACTCGATCGCCATGGGCACCAACGCCAAGTCTCGTTCCATCAATGGAACCGTCACGTTCAACGAAGACAAGAGCACCGGCGACACCATCATCACGCGCACCACCACCAACGTCGAGTCGCCGACCACCAACTCGGTCGCGATCGGCAACAATGCGGCGGTCAACGGCACCGGCTCGATCGCCCTCGGCAACGGCGCGACCGTTGATGGCAACAAGATCACCAGGTGGCAGAGCCCGTCGTATGGGCCCTTCACCTTCAGCACGTCGGAATCGGCAGTCAACTCTGTCGCAATCGGCAACAATGCGCGCTCGATGGGCGACAACAACGTCGTGATCGGCGCCGGCGCCCAGACGGCCGGCGACTTCTATTACTCGCCCTACGACGTCGTCTGGCAGGACATGAACTCCACCGTCATCGGCGCCAATGCCTACGTCAACCGGGGCATGGGCACTGCGGTGGGCTACTCGGCCTTCGTCAATGGCCGGAGCGGCGCTGCCATCGGCTACGCGGCGACTGCGGTAGGTCAAGGTTCGACCGCCGTGGGCGGCTGGCTCGATTGGGCGCAGGCATTCGGCGCCCCGCCGGTAAGCGGCCCGGGCAGGACGTTCAGTCCCTACGGCAAAGCCTACGCCGTGAGCCTCGGTTCCTCGAGCTTCGGTGGTGGCGCTTATGCATGGGGCAACTACAGCACCGCCGTTGGCGCTGCAGCCAGTGCTGGAGATCGCGACAGCGAGTACAACCCCGGCCAGCCGACCTCGCAGTTCGACTCGCTCGACCCGACCGTCATCGGCGGCGCGACGGCGCTGGGCTTCAAGGCGAGCGCGCAAGGCCGTGCGAGCGTCGCCGTCGGCAACCAGAGCATTGCCTACAACGCCGAAGCCGTCGCCGTTGGCTCGGAGTCGGTCGCCTACGGCCTGGACAGTATCGCCGTGGGCACCAACGCCGTCTCGACCTGGCACAAGAGCATCGCGATCGGCGAGAACGCCTACGCCGACGGTTACACCGGCACGGCCAACATTGCCTTCGGTAAGGATTCCAAAACCGCGCCGGGCGTGAGCGGCGAGACCAGCAACGCCATTGCGTTCGGCACCGGCGCGCTGGCCAGCGAAACTGCAGCGCTGGCGATGGGCAACGCCGCCCAGGCCAGCGGACTGAACGCCACCGCCGTGGGCAATGGTGCGCAGGCGCTGGCCGACAGCAGCGCGGCTTTTGGTGACAGCAGCCAAGCCACCGGCGCCTACGCCACGGCATTGGGCAACTACGCATATGCCGCAGGCGAATCGTCCGTGGCATCGGGCACCAACGCCTTCGCCACGGGTCTGAACAGCATCGCCAGCGGCTATACCAGCTACGCCGGCGGTGACGACTCCGTCGCGATCGGTAGCTATGCCGTCGCTGAAAGCAGCGGCAGCCTGGCGCTGGGAAGCGGTGCCACCGTGTACGGCCTGCAGAGCGTCGCCGTCGGCCTGAACTCGACCGCTGAGCGCGACGACGTCGTGTCGGTCGGCAGCGTCGGCAGCGAACGCCAGATCATCAATGTCGCCGATGGCGTGGAAGCCACCGACGCGGTCAACAAGGGCCAGCTCGACGCCATTGTCGTCAGCGTCGGCGGCACCATCGGCGCACAGCTGGACACCGTGGCGACCGCACTGGGTGGCGGCGCAGCCGTGAACACCCAGGGCATCACCGCGCCGAACTTCTCGTTCATGGGCGGCAACTACAGCAACGTCGGCGCCACCTTCAGCGCCATCGACGCTGCATTCACCGGCCTCAACAACCGCGTGACCTCGCTGGAAACGGCGGTGGCCAACCCGGCACCGGGCACCGGCGGCGCGCCGACCGGCACCGGCAACGGCCTGGCCATCGGCACCGGTTCCAACGCCACCGACGTCAATGACACCGCCATCGGCAACGGCGCCAACGTCGGCGCTGCCAACGGCACTGCGCTCGGCAACAACGCCATCGTTGACGCCAGTGCCGAAAACGCCGTCGCCGTCGGTGCCGACAGCCACGCGAGCGCCAGCGATTCGGTCGCGTTGGGACAGGGGTCGGTCGCCGACCAGGTCAACACAGTGTCGGTCGGCAACGCCACGCAGCAGCGCCGCGTGACCAACGTCGCCGCCGGTACGGCCGGCACCGACGCCGCCAACGTGCAGCAGGTGCAGGCCGGTGATGCCGATACGCTGGCCTCGGCCAACGCTTACACGGACACCACCGCGACGCAGACGTTGACCCGTGCCAATGCATACACCGACAGCAAGCTGCAGTCCTGGAACGACAGCTTCGACGACCTGCGCAACGACCTCGGTTACCGCCTGAAACAGCAGGACGAGCGCATCGACCGCCAGGGCGCGATGAGCAGCGCGATGATGAACATGGCGATCAACGCCGCCAACTCGCGCAGCCCGCGCGGCCGCGTCGCGGTCGGCGCCGGTTGGCAGAACGGCGAGAGCGCGCTGTCGGTCGGCTACTCCAAGGCCATCGGTGAGCGTGCCTCGATGAGCATCGGCGGTGCCTTCAGCAGCGACGACAGCTCGGCCGGCGTTGGCTTCGGTATCGACCTGTAACCCCTCCACGGCAACGCACGGCGCCCTTTGAGGGCGCCGTGACCACTCTTCGCATTCGTAGGAAACCGTCATGACCTTCCGCCGTACTGTTCTCAGCCTGCTGATCGCAGGAGCCTGCACGCCGGCGTTCGCCGGCACTGTCGACCTGACTTCCCTCGACGACGCCACGCTGTCCCCTCGTTTCATCGTCAAGTACAAGAGCGGCAGCGCCGAACGCGAACAAGCCACCGTGCGCCAGCGCTCGCTGGACGCCGCCGCCACCCGCGCCCGCCCGCAGATGGGCGCGAAGATCTCGGCGCTTCAGGGCAATGCCGCGCTGCGCGTGCAGTCGCTGCGCGCCACCGTCGGCGGCAAGCACGTCGTCAAGGCGTCGCAGCGCCTCAACCGCAGCGAAGTCGAGGCGCTGATGCGCGCGATTGCGGCCGATCCCAATGTCGAGTCCGTTGCCGTCGATCGCCTGATGCACGCCGCCGCGGTTCCCAATGACCCGGTGCTCGCCAGCCACCAGATGTGGCACTACGGCACCGGCGCCGGCGGCGCGCGCGTGACTACCGCATGGGACAAGGGTGCGACCGGCGCGGGCGTGGTCGTGGCGGTGATCGACACTGGCGCCACCCACCATGCCGACCTGGAAGCGAACCTGCTGCCTGGCTACGACTTCATCACCGATGCCTTCGTCTCGCGCCGTGCCACGGATGGTCGCGTCGCTGGCGGCTGGGACACCGGCGACTACAGTGCCGCCAACGATTGCGGCGCCGGTGCGCCGGCCAGCAACAGCAGCTGGCACGGGACGCACGTGTCGGGCACGATCGCCGAAGTGACCAACAACGGTGTCGGCGGCGCCGGCATCGCCTACAACGCCAAGGTCGTGCCGGTGCGGGTGCTTGGCCGCTGCGGTGGCTACACCTCCGACATCAACGACGCCATAGTCTGGGCCGCCGGTGGTCACATCGAGGGTGTGCCGGACAACCCGAACCCCGCCGAGGTCATCAACATGAGCCTGGGCGGCGCACACGAGTGCGAGGTCGACACGCAGACGGCGATCAACACCGCTGTCGGCCTGGGTGCGACGGTCGTCGTGGCGGCCGGCAACGACAACTCGCCGGTGACCGGGCATGCGCCTGCGAGCTGCGCGAACGTCGTCACGATCGGCGCCACCGGTGCCTCGGGCCAACGCGCGAGCTACTCGAACTACGGTCCCGGTATCGATCTGGCCGCGCCGGGCGGTGCCGGCACGGAAGGTGTCCCGGGCGGCTACATCTGGTCCACGCTCAACAACGGCACCACCGTTCCGGGCAGCGACATCTACGCCGGCTACACCGGCACCTCGATGGCGACGCCGCACGTCGCCGGCATCGTCGCGCTGATGCAGAGTGTTGCGTCGCAGCCGCTCACGCCTTCGCAGGTCGAAGGTCTGCTCAAGGCGACCGCGCGTCCGTTCCCGGTCAAGCAGTCGCAGGCCAACGGTTCGGGCATCGTCGACGCATCGGCCGCGGTCGAGCGCGCCCGCACGTTCGGTCAGCCGATCGACGGACTGCCGACCACGCCGGGCATTGCGATGGTCCTGCCGCCGATGGCCACGGGTGATCGCGACCTGTACTCCATCGATGTTCCGGCGGGCGCGACCAGGATCGAGATCACCACCTATGGTGGACGCGGCGAACTGCAGCTGATGGTCGGGTACGAGAGCGACCCGCTGCCGGCCCAGAACGCCGGTGCATCCAGCCGTCCCGGCATCAACCAGGCGATCACGGTGGTCAATCCGGCACAGGGGCACTACTACCTGGCGATTGGCGCGACCAAGGACACCAGCGGCGCGCGACTGCTGGTCAAGGTGAACTGATGTGAAAGCGATCCGCGCAATTTCAGGGACTGCGCTGCTGTTGCTGCCGTTGCTGGGCTTGTGCGGGTGGCGTTCGGCGCAGGGACGCGAAGTCCCTGCGCCAACGCTGTTGCCGGCCGGTCACGGCACCATGGTCAAAGTGGGGGCGGCCGACGCCGGCCGCGAGATCCGGCTGGCATCGGGCCAGTTGCTCTCTGTCGACCTGCCGGCCACTTCGGCCTCGGGCTATTCCTGCTGGGTAAGCGGTCCGGCGGGGCGTGTGCTGGATATCGAGCGAGAGCCCGCGCGGGCGATCCTCAGCCGCACCTGGATCTTCCGTGCTGGCGAGCACGGGCGCGATGAGCTGCGGTTCGACTGCCACCAGGAGCTGTCCAGCGAACCGGTGCGCCGATACGCATTCCAGATCCAGGTCGAGTGACGGGATTAGAGGACGATGGCTCTGCATTAGGATATGACTCTCCTACGGCAGCAGGGCAGGCCGGGCGCATGCGCCTCACGCGGTACAGGTTTGGCGAGTTCGAACTCGACCCCGGATCGCGCGAGTTGTGGCGTGGCGACGAGCGTATTCCCCTGCCGCTCAAATCCCTCGAATGCCTGGCCTACCTCGTCGCCAATCGCGAGCGGGCCGTCGGGCGCGATGAACTGATCTCCGCCGTCTGGGGTCGCACAGAGGTCAGCGACACGGTCATCGCGCAGACCATGCGTCGCGCGCGCAAGGCGCTGGACGACGCCGGCGATCGCCAGGCGATGGTGCGGACGGTTTCGGGTTTCGGCTATCGCTGGGTGGCGCCCGTTGAGGTTGTGGAAGCACTGCCGGCCGACGTGGTCATACCCGAAACGTTCGTACTCCCTGCCCAGGATCCGCTTCAGCCACCGGCACCTCCGGCGACCCCCACTCCACCGCAGCTGTCGACGGCACCGGCTGCGCCTGCATCCGGTAGCGCGGTGCCTGCGCACAAATGGAAGTGGGCCGGCGTGGCGCTGGTGGTCGTCGTCGCGCTCGCCGCTGCGGCCTGGTGGACTTTGCATGACCGGACCGACGTGGCGACCAAAGGCAAGTTCGACAACGATCTGGTAATCGTCCTGCCAGTCACTGTCGAGCCCGCCGATCCGGAATTCACCTGGGTTCGACTCGGAGCCATGGAATACGCCGCCGGACGTCTTCGCGCGGGCGCGCTCAAGGTGGCTCCCAGCGAGCAGACATTGCATTTGAGTTCGTCGCTGATGGCGCGCCCGGACCAGACGGGTCAACGGGAACCAGACGAAGCCACGATGAAGCGTTTGCTGGAGCAGAGTGGCGCGCGCTGGATGCTGGTACCGCAGGCGCTGCAGGAGCGCGGCCGCTGGCGCGTGCGCTTGCTTGCGGTCAGCAGGCAGTCGGACGTGCAGGTTGAGGCTCAGGGCGATACGCCACTGCGCGCCATGGCCGTGGCCACGGATGCCTGGCTGCGCCGTATCGGTCGTTCGCCGTCGCTCGCCGCGCCCAGTGCGATCACCGAACGGCTGCAGAGAATTGACGCCGAGCTCGATGCCGGCCAACTGCAGGCCGCGCGCGAGCAGATCGCAAAGGCACCCGCCATGCAGCGCAGCGATGCACGGATGCAGGTGCGCGAGGGACAACTGGAGTACCGCGCCGGGAACATCGAACGGGCCCAGAGGCTGTTTGAGGGAGCGCTTGCCGTCGCCGGACAGTCCGCAGCCACGCGTGCCAAGGGATTGATGGGCCTGGGCGCTGTGGACTTGCGGCAGAACCGGTTCGCCGATGCGCAGCGACGTTACACCGATGCGTTGGCGGCGCTTCAGGCGGTCGGCAACGATATCGATGATCCGACCCTGGTCGGCAATGCCTACAACGGCCGCGGGGTGGCCCGCATCCAGGCAAACGATGTTGACGGGGCAATCGCCGACCTGGGCATGGCACGGATCGCGATGCAACAGAACGGCGATCTTGTTTCCGCAGCGATGGTGGGCTCCAACATCGGCCAGATCGAATCCATCCGAGGCCACTTGCCGCAGGCCGTGCAGGAGTTCGATCGATCCGACGAAGTCTTCCGGCGCTTCCAGGTCCACGACTACCTGGGCGCCACCCTGGCGGCAAAGACCGGCGCGCAATTACGGATGGTGCAGTCGGCGCAGGCCCTCCAGACGATCGAAGAGGCCGCCGCCCTGGCCAAAACCATCGAAGATCCGAACCTGGTCCGCAGGATCGACACGTTGCATGCGAGCGCTCTCTTGAGCAACGGCAAGATCGATGCGGCCGAAGCCGTCCTGCGCACGATGCTGGCCGCCAATGCCGAAGACACCGACGGCGTTCTGGCTGGCCTGGCCATGGAGATCGCGCTGTCGCGCGGTGACCGCGGTGAGGCCGCGCGCATCGCGTCGCGGGCTCGCTCGTCGTCTTCCGAAACCGACCTGGAAACGGTGCTGGTGGCCGCGCAGGCTGCCGGTAGCACGGCCGACGCCGAAGCATGGAGCTCACTGATCGATTCGGGAATCTTCGAGACCCAGCGCAACCAGACCTGGGGGGCGCCCCTCGCCAAAGGCATCATTGAGCGAAGGTTTGGCAGCCCAGTGTCCGCGCTGGCTGCCGCTGCCAGGGCTACGGAACTGGCCAATCGAGAGGGTTCCCCCAATGACCGCGTGAGAGCCGGTGTATTGCGGGGCCTGTTGCTGCTGGAGAATGGAAAACCCCAAGCCGCCAGTGCTGTGCTGGGTGAGCTCGATGCCTATGTATCAGTCGACTATCGGGTGGCGTGGTTCGCGTGGCACTTGTATCGACACGGTAACAACACCGCCGTCGCCGAGCGTGCACGCCTTCAGGCCGAGGCCCTGAGCGGGCAGCGTTCGCTGGATACCGAGCCGCTGCTTTAATGCAGGTCATTCACCGGGGTTGCTTGCGCGCTGCACCTCGAACTTCACTTCTACCCTGCGGTTGGGCAGCAGGCATTCGTGTAGCGACTTGGCGGGCACGCCTTCGCATGACTGCACCGGTTCGCTGTCGCCGCGCCATTCGTAGCTGATGACTTCCGCCGGGATGCCCTGCGCGACCAGGTAGTCGCGCACGGACATCGCGCGGCGCCTGGACAGGTCCTCGTTGTACTGGCGGTTCGGGCCCTGGATGCGATCGGCGTGGCCGGTCAGACGCACGGCGGTGACCTTCAGCTTCTCGTCCTTCACGCGCGCCAGCGCTTCGGTGACGGCGCGCATCGAATCGGGGTGCACCCGCTGCATCGAATCGCGGTCGAAGTCGAACAGTAGGTTCGCTGTCAGCTCCATGTTCTGCGGCACCGGCGTGCAGTTGCGGGCCAGTGCCTCGGCGTCGTTGACGTAGTCCTCGGCCATCTGCACGTACGGCTTGGCGTGGCGCCAGCCCTGCTGGTTGAACTCGTTGCCGGCGTGCACCAGCTCGACTTCGCCACAGGCCATCGCCTGCTGCGCGCACTCGTAGCCAGGCGTTCCGTAGATGGCGCCGAAGCGCTTCCACAGGTCCTCGCGCAGGCGGGTAGCGTTGTTCACCGCCGGCGTCTCGTTCGGCAACGGCGTTACGCCCTGTTCCATCGCCGTGATCAGCTTCGTGGACTCGCTGAGTGCCTCCTGCGGGAAATCGCTGCGATCATTGCGGCTGTACTCGTGGAACGAAACATCCAGCCAGCACTGCGCCTTCGACAGGTGGTAATCGCGCACGGGGCGACCGCCGTCGTTCAGTGCCTGGATGCGGTCCTGCGTGGTCTGGTACAGCGAGTTGTCGCGGTAGATCGATTCGTCGGTGATCCGGGCCTTGGTCGGGGTCAGCTGCGTATCCGATTCCTGCGCGATGGCAGGCGCCTGCGCGAGTGCCAGCAGCAAGCCGATCAACAGTGGCGTCGATGCAATGGTCATGTCCGTCCTCACTGCTCCGGCTTGCGGTAGCGGTCGTCGTCTCTCAGAAACAGGTCTTCGTCGAACTTGAAGCGCAGGCGGATGAATGCGCCTTCATCGGTGTACTCGTAGCCGGTCAGGTCGGGGTCGCCTACGAAGCCGACGAAGTTGTAGCCAGCCGACAGCCACAGGTTGTCCTTGAGCAGGCGGCCGACCTCGACGCCGTAGGCGTACTGGTTGGCGTCGTTGTCGCCGAAGAAGCTCGATGCGAGCACGCCGATGTCCCACTTCTCGGTGACGTCGTAGACCACGCGGCCCGACACCAGCACGCCACGGAAGCGGCTGTCGACGCGGGTGCCATCGTTGAAGGAGAAGCGGTCTTCCTGCCACTTGGCCGCGACTCGCCCGGTCAGCCACCACGGCCGCAGCGGATGCCAGTCGGCGTGCGTGGAAAAGATGTGGGCACGGGTGCGCACATCCTGGCCGATGTCGCCCCCGGTGAAGTTGCCGTTGACGATGCCGCTCTCGTCTTCCTCGAGCTTGTACTCGTACCGCGCCAGGGCGTTGATGCGGTTGCGGTCGGTATCGCGGTAGGCCAGGCCGAGCTGGAAGCGATCCTGCAGGACGTCGCCGCGCGCTTCGTAGTTGGTGGCCAGCGTGTAGTTGCGCGCCAGCAGGGTCCAGTCACGGTTGATCTTGCGCGCGTACAGCAGCTGCAGCAGGGTGGTGTCGAACTGTTCGTCGATGTTGGGCGTGGAATCGACATCGCCGGAGACGCGGTACTCGATCCGCGCCGCGCCGCGCCACAACGGGTTGGCGCTGTAGTCCAGGCCGAATGCCAGCGCGGTCGCATCGCCGGTGTCGCCGTCGTAGACGCGCACGTGTTCGGCGTCGGTGGTCAGGCGCAGGCCATCCTTGACGTCCCAGGAATTGCGGATGCCCGAAGCCATCTGGATGTCGCGACCGCTGATGGCGTCGCGCATGCGGTACTCGCTGAACACCTGCGTGTCCTTGACGTAGGTGCTGTCGATGCCGAAGACCAGCGCGTCGCCCTCACGGTCTGCGGTGGTGATGCCGTAGGCGCTGGTCAGGCCGGTCTGCCGCTCGTATCGGCCGTACAGGCGGTTGCGCTCGCGCAGCCGGTAGTCGACGCCGAGGGCGACGCGGTTGCGGTCCTCGCCGTTGAAGTCCTGCTCGTACTCGCCGCCGACCACGAACTTGTCGTTGATGACGTAGCCGACGCCGGCATGGACCGTGTCGGACGACAGCTCGGTGCCAATCGGCAGATCCGAGGTGGGCACCGTGCCGCTGCTGCGGATCACAGGCAGGCCGGTAGCCGGGTCGAGCGGCTGCTGGCCAAAGCCGAGCGCGCCGCCGCCGGCCCCCGAGGCGAAGCCGCCGCTGAGTCCACCGGTGGAGCCGAACGGTGGCGAGATCGACCACGGCGAGGTGATGCCGATGGTCTCGTCGATCGTGCGCACGCCGAAGTCGAGCGTCAGCCGCTTGGTCGCGTCGATGCGGATGCCGGCACCGGCTGCGTCGCGCTCGCCGCCCTGCGGGTTGCGGTCCTCGCTGCGGAGGGCTTCGACATACAGCTCGAAACGCTGGCCGATCCTGTATTCCATCTCCAGGCTGTATTCGCCACGACCGCCGTACAGCGGCGAGGCGGCGTTGTTGAACTCCGGATCGGTGCGGGCACCGAACACACTCATGTCGAAGTTCTTGCCGTCGTGGCCGAATTCGAAGCGGTAGGCATCGCCCTCGACCTCACCGCTCAGGCCACTCAGGGCGGGCGTGGCGTACTGGTTGATCGGGTTGGTGTTGACCTCGCTCTGCGTACGCGCGGCCTCCAGCACAATCCAGGTGTTCTTGCCGAAGCGGTAACCCAGGTTGGCGCTGGCCATCTTGAACTCGGCGAACGGGTTCTCGTCCTGCACGTACGATCCGCCGATCTCGAACTTGTTGGTGATGCGCCACTGCACATCGGTGCCGTAGACCCAGAACTTCTCGGTGCCCTGGTCGAGCTCGTAGGTCACCCGCAGCGAGACCGGGTTGAGTTCGCTGTCGAACGCCGGCAGGAAGGTGTTGAGCAGGATCCGCCCGGAGAACGGCTCGAAGCTGTAGTCGACCAGGCGTGCCAGCGGCCGCACCGAAATGATCCGCGAGGGCTGGTTGCGGTCGCGCACGATCACCTCGACGCGGTCGCTGCCTTCGAGCACGGCGTTGTTGCTCAGCCCGTACGGGCCGCTGCCCTGGCTCGGGAACTCGTCGATCACCTGGCGCAGCGAGTCCTCGAAGGCAAAGACATTCCCGCTGACTTTCTTGCTCTCGAAGTGCCAGCCGAGGCCCGTGGCGGTTCGGTTGTAGGTGCCCAGGCTGCGCATGCGGACCTGGCCGCGGCTGCCGACGCCGGTCTGCGTGGCGATGGTCTCGCCGCTCTGGAAGTCGCCGTACATCAGGTAGCTGCGGTTCTTGTCGATGCGCACGTACAAACGCTCGGCCGACTGCGCGTCGAAGCCGCGCAGCGAGGAGTCGCCGTACACCGGATAGAACTCCTCGGGCTGGATGTCGCGCAGCAGGCGGCCACGCACGTCCTTGTCGGAGTCGTAGGCGGCGGTCAGCAGGTACTCGCCCTTGATCCGGCCCTTGACGAAGAACGCGGCGCGCGCTGCAGCGTTCGCCTTGCCGTCGTTGAACTCCTTCTCCCAGCGGCGGATGTCGCGATCGAAGCCGTCGTCGCGGCGCACCGGATCAATCGGGCTGCGGTCGCGGAAGTTGATGATGCCTTCGATCAGGCCCGTGGCGATCATCTCGCGCATCTCCGGCAGGAACGCCAGCGTGTTCTCGGCGACCTGGCCACCGGAGGTGATGCGCAGGATCACGTCCTGCGGCACGTCCGGTGCGAGCAGATCGAACTCGGCGCGGCCGTTCTCGACCGGCAGCTGGATGCCCGGCGTGAAGCGGTCGGCATCGAGGCGGTCCGGACCCAGTTCGTCGGTGCGCGCACCCGGCAGTTTCACTCGCCCACCGCTGTACTCGATGGTGGCGAAGGCCTTGCCGGCGAGCGGCAGGCCGTCTTCGCCGAGCAGTTGCACCACTACATGCACCGCCGACTGACCGTCTGCCGGCACACCGTCACGGTCGACATCGACGGCGACGGTGGCGACGGACGAGTTGGCGCTGTAGTCGACCTGGCCGGACTGCACGGGCACGGCCTGCGGCGCCGCGTCGGTGGTCGCCGGCGATTGCGGGTATAGCGGTGCCGGGTCGCCCAGGGCCGGGACGAAGCGCGGCACTTCGCTGTTGGCGGCGGCTTCGACCGGCGTCCGCTCAGCGTTGGCCGACAGCGGTTCTGGCGGCGTATCCGACTGCGGTTGTGGTGTTGTCGACTGCGGCGTGGGCAGGCTCGAATCAACCGCTGGCGGTGTAGCCGCAGGTGTCGTCGATAGGATCGGCGTGGTCGGGGTCGCAGGCGCCGCAGCGTCCTGTCCTTCCCGCGCCCCGCGCGGCGCAACGATCGCCGGCGCCTGGTTGGCAGACATGGTCGCCTGCGCCGGCGCGCGCAGCGGTTGGGTCTGGAAGCTCAGCGGCGCTTGGCCGACTTCGCTTTCCGGTGCGCCCACTTCACCCTGCGCGCGACGTGCCTTGACCTGCTCGAGCACGGCGTTGGAGCCGCTGCCTTCGATGAAGTCGGCGCGGTGCAGTTCGCCATTCTTGAGGTCGATGAAGAGGCTGTCGGCGTCGCCGAGGTTGCGGTTGCTGCTGGCGACCAGGCGCGAGCCGACCGGCAGGGTGCTCTCGTCGACCTTCAGCGTGTGGCTCTTCGGTGGCAGGCCGCAGTAGCTGTACTTGCCCTCGGAGTCGCTGACCATCCAGGTGCCGTCCTCGAAGTACATCCGCACGCCCGGGATGCCGAGCTCTTCGTGGTCCTGCATCTGGTTGTTGTTGGTGTCGACGTAGATCTTGCCGAGCACGCAGCCTTCGTCGGTGAACACGCCGCCGGTGATCCGCACGCGGTATTGCGCCTGGTTCGACGGCACCACGCCCGGCAACGGCTGCAGCGAGTTCGGATCGACGCAGCCACCGGTGATCGAGCAACCGTAGGCCTGCGCACGGTTGATGCCGTCGCCCTGCATCGAGCCCACACCAATCCGCACGCGGTAGGTCAGGAGGATCTGCTCGCCGACCGAGATCGGCCCGGTGGTGAACACCAGGCGCGGTCCCGGCTTGCCCGCCGGGTCGGGAATCGCATTGCCGTCGGCGCGCGCGGTGCCATCGATGTACATGAAGCCCGGCGGCAGGTTGTCGATGACGTTGACCGTGTTCATCGGCGCGCCGGCGGTCTGGCGGATCGTGATGGTGTACATCAGCGTGTCGCCGACCTCGACGATCTGGCGGTCGCCGGTCTTGCTGATCACCAGCCCCGGCGCCGACGACGGATCCAGCGGGATGTGGTTGTGGACGATGCTGGCCGTGGCCGAGCCCGCCACCAGCGACAGGTAATAGGCGGTGCCCGGGCCGATCGGCGCGCTCGGCGCGGTCGCCTGCGGCTGCACTTCGAAGGTGGTGCCGACCGCGCCCGGCGGGTTCAGGGCATTGGCCTGCGCCGGGATCACCGCCGACGGGAACGTGAAGCCGCCCGGCGGCGTCACCCGCAGCGTGTAGTCGCAGCGCGCCGGTGCCGACGGCGCGAACAGGAACTGATAAAAGCCGGCCGCGTCGACCGTCATCGATATGTTGTTGCCATCGATGCTGTAGCCGCCGGCGCCACCATTGAGGATCGAGGTGGTCGGTTCGAAGCCGGCGCACACGCCGGTCGGCGCCAGCGTGACGACGGAACCGGGTACCGGATCGCGGCTGACGACGTCGTAGACCACGCCGCCCGGATCGACCGGCAGGCTCTGCTGCGGCAGCTCGGCACCCGACTGAAGCACGACTTCGAGCTGGCTGATGTTCTGGTCGGTGACGCGGCAGGTGCTGGCAGTGCCGCCTGCAATCGCACCATCGGCGTTGCACGGCGCCGGTGGGCCGCCCGCGGTTTCACCGGTCACCGGGAAGCCCCACAGCACGCCGGAGGTCGGATGGCGGAAGCGCACGTAGTGGCGCACGCCCGGAATGAGGTAGCGGATGCGGTAGGTGCCGTCGGCTGCGGTGACGGCGTCGGCGATGACGGCATTGGTGGCCGGGTCGACCAGCTCCACGCGCCAGCCATCGAGGCGACGGTCGCCGCCATCCAGGTGCGTGTCGTCGTTGCCGGCGTCGAACCAGACCGTGCCGGAGATCGCCGACGCGAGCTGGATGGGCGTGGCGATGCGGCACGCGTTCTGGGTGATCGCCGGATCGCAGGCCGGCAGTGCGGTGACATCGCCGCTGAAGGCCGCACGCTCGGCAGGCGACGGAACATGCGCCTGGTCTTCGCCACCGCCTTCGACCAGCACGGCGTTGATCACCGGCGAACTGGCGATCGCGGATTCGGCGACACGCGCCTGCACGGTGATTGCATCGGGGTTGACCTGGTCGCGCGCGATCACGGTGCTGCTGGTGCAGCTCAGTTGCGTCTCGCCGACGGCGCCGGTGCAGGCCCAGCCGTTGCCGGTCGGTGTCGCCGCCAGTGTCAGGCCCGGCGGCAGGCGGTCTTCGACCACGTAGTTGCCGGCCGTCGGCTTCGGCCCGGTGTTGCGCACGCGGATGCTGTAGGTGCCGATGTTGTTGACGGTGAATTGCGCCGGCGCGGCGGTCTTGCTGACCTTGAGGTCGGGCGAGTCGGCGATCTCGCCGAAGTTGGCGCCGATCGCGGCCGCGCCCGGCGTCAGCGTGATCGCGCTGATCGCCGACGGCAGCGTGCCGCGCGGCGTCGCCGTGCCGTCGGGAACGCCATTGACCGCACCTGGCGTGGTCACGCCGTCGGTGGTCAGCGGCGGCTGGTCGGGTTCGGTCACGGTGTAGGTGCCCGGACGCAGCGTGTCGAAAATGTAATCGCCGTTGGCATCGGTCACGGTCGAGCCGTTGACCACCAGCGCCATCGCCAGCGCCGGCAGCGGCGCGTTGACGGTCTGGCCGAGGTCGTCGTTGCCAGTGAGCGTGACGACCACGTTCGGTATGCCCGCCTCACCCGCATCGAACGCACCGTTGAGGTTCTCGTCGACGTAGACCTTGCCGGCGATCGAGGCGCCCGGGGCTTCGCCGAAGTTGTAGTCGGTGGCTTCCGCATTCAGCGCCAGGGTGATCGTGCTGATCTGCGAGGGGACGGTGTTGGGTGCCGTCGCGTTGCCGCCGGAACTGCCCGGCACGGTGATGCCGTTGACGGTGCCCGGTGGCTGGTCGGGCTCGGTCAACTGGAAGACGCCGGCGGGCAGGCCCTCGAAGCGATACCGGCCATCCGCATCCGTGGTCTCGGTCAGATCGACCGGAGTGCCCGTTCCCGCCGCCACGCCGGTCAAGTGGATCGTCACATTGGCGATGCCGGTTTCGCCGGCATCGATCACGCCGTCATTGTCCGTATCCAGCCAGACCCGTCCGGACAGGACGCCCGACGGGAACTCGCCGAACAGGTTGTCGATGTGGGACTGGCCCGCCGGCAGCGGGATGCCGACCACCCGTGACGGAATATCGCCCTGCACACTCGGCGTACCGCTGCGCACGCCGTTGATGTTGCCGCGGTCGGTCAGGCCGTCGGTGGTTGCCGGCGGTTGGGTCGGCTCGGTCAGGTTGTACAGGCCTGGGCGCAGGCCCTCGAACACGAAACCGCCAAGCGGACCGGTGGTGGTGGAGGCATTGACCGTCTGGCCCAGGTCGTCGATGCCGGCCAAGGTGATCGTCACGTTGGGGATGCCGACCTCGATGCCGTCCTGCACGCCATTGCGGTTGCCGTCGATGTACACGCGGCCAGTGATCGTGCCGGGCGGAATCTCGCCGAACAGATAACCGTCGACCTGCTGGCTCACGGCCAGCGTGATGCCGACCACGCGCGAAGGCGTCGTCGACGCCGCAGTGGCGGTGCCGCCGCCAGTGCCGGCAACCGTGGTCCCGCTCAGCGTGCCGGTCGGCTGCGTGGGCTCGGTGACGACGTAGGTGCCCGGCGGCAGGCTGGTGAATTCCCAGGTGCCATCGGGATTGCTGGTGAGCGAGCGCGTCACCGCGCCACCGCCAGTGACGACGCCGGCAAGGTCGATCTGCACGCCGCCGATGCCGTTCTCGCCGGCGTCGATCGCGCCGTTGTTGTCACTGTCGAGCCAGACGCGGCCGGCGATCGCACCGTCGGCAATCTCGCCGAACAGGTTGTTGATGGACGCATTGCCCGCGCTCAGCGCGATGTTGACAATCGCCGACGGCGTGGTCGTCACAGGCGTCGCGGTGCCGGCCGGCGTACCGTTGATCGCGCCGGCGGTGGTGATGCCATTGGTCGTGCCGGGCGGTTGCGTCGGCTCGGTGACGGTGTAGCTGCCTGGGCGCAGCTCGGCGAAGGTGAAGGCGCCGTTGCCATCGGTGGTGGCGCTGGTGTTGACCGCCGCGCCGGTATCGGTGGTGCCGGTGAGTGTGACGGTCACGCCGGCGATGCCGACTTCGCCGCCGTCGATCAGGCCGTCGTTGTTGAAGTCGTAGAAGACGGATCCGGCAATCGAGGCCGGTTGGATCTCGCCGAAGTTGTAGCCGGTGCCGGCGACTGCCGCCGTGGTGACGATGCCGCTGATCGCCGACGGCGTGGTCGCCAGATCGGTCGCGGTGCCGCCCAGGCTGCCGACGACGGTGATGCCGTTAAACGTGCCGGGCGGCTGCGTCAGTTCGGTCACCGTGTAGGTGCCCGGCACGATCGTGGTGAAGGCGTAATTACCGTCGGCGTCGGTGGTGGTGTCGCGCAGCACCGGCACGCCGTTGTTGGTGGTGCCGGCCAGGCGGATGCCGATGCCGGCAATGCCGGCTTCACCAGTGTCGATCACGCCATTGTTGTTCAGGTCGAGCCAGACGCGGCCACTGATCGCGGTGTCCTGCGGGTTCTCGCCGAAGTTGAACTCGGTGCCCTGGCCGTTGCCGACCGCCAGGTCGATGGTGGAGATGCGGTCGGTGGTCAGCGGATCACCGCCGACTGCCGTGCCGCGCACGCAACCAGTGGCACACGGCGCACCGCTGACCAGGCCCGGGTTGACTGCCAGCGGCGCGTTGTTGAAGTTGCCGGCCGGCAGCGGCTCGCGCAGCGTATAGACGACGAGCGGATCGAGGTTGGCGAAGGTGTAGGCGCCATTGGCGTCGGTGGTCGTGGTCTGGAGCACTGCGCTGGAAGTGGCGTCCAGCAGCTCGACCGTGGCGCCGGCGATGGCCGGATCGGTGCCCGCCGTGCGCGTATTGCTGAAGTCGACGTCTGAATAGACGAAACCGGACAGCGTCGCGTTGATCAGCTCGGGGAAGTTGTAGCGGACACCCGCATCCTGGCGACCGACGGGGATGGTCGCGAAACTCGAGTTCGGCGTACCGCGGACGTAGGTGCCGCCCAGCGACGGCGCATCCGCACCCGTCGCCGGCGGATCGACTGGCCCGTTCACGAAACCGGTCGGCTGCGTCTGCGTGATCGTGTAGCCGCTGGCGTCGGACGGCGAGAGCTCGCCGAAGGTGAAGTTGCCGCTGGCATCCGTCGTCGTGGTCAGGCTGATGGCGTTGCCGTAGACGTCGGTGCCGGCCAGCGCCAGCGCCACCCCCGGAATCCGCGGCTCGGCGCTCGCATCCTGCGGCACGCCGCCGTTGGCGCCGGTGCGATCGCGGTCTTCGAACACGGTGCCGCTGATCGTCGAGGCGATGACACCCAATGGCACCGTCACCGTGTCATTGCCGGTGGTGTTGTCGACCTGCTGGGTGGAAACCGTCGCCGTGTTGCTGCTGGTGCCGCCGGCCGGCACCGTATCCCAGCGCGCCGGCACGATGATGCGCACGCGGCCGCCGTTGCCGGGGGCGAAGGTGACGTCGCCCAGATCGCAGGTGACGGTGCTGCCGCTGAGCGTGCAGGTGCCGGTGCCGTTGGGCACGTCGCCCGCGCCAACTGCAGGCCCGACTTTCTGCCACTGGATCGTGCCGGTGACGAGGACGCCTGCTGGCAGGGTGTCGACGATGCGCGTGCCCGGGCCGTTCAGCGGGTTGGTGCCACTGCGGTCCAGGCTCAGGCTGGAACCCGGCCCGTTGTTCACCGCTTCGATGACATAGAAGAACGGTTCGCGCACCGTCACCGGATCCACCGTCGGCGGCAGGGCGACCGTCGGATTCAGGTCAGGCGTCTGCGTGACCGTCGTCTTCGACACCGCCATGTCCACGCGCGTGCGGATGCTGGTGTTCTCGTCCTCGGTGTCGTTGCCGGGCTGCGTGTCGGTCTCGTTGGCGCTGGCCGTGGCCTGGTCGGTCAGGGTGTCGCCGGTGGCGGCCGGCGGCGTCAGGTACTCGAAGCTGAGGTACAGCGTGCTCTCGGCGTTCACGTTGATCACGCCGGGCTGGTCGCTGCCCGGGAAGCCAGCGCCCGCCGGTATGCACACCAGCGTCATGGTGGCCGGGCCGGTGACGGGATTGCTGCCGGCCTCGATCAGGCACCGGTTCGGATCGAACGGCCCGCCCGCGGTGTCCGACGCGCCGGCATAGCGGACCGTGGCCCCGGCCTGCGGCGAGATGGTGTCGCGGATGCGCACGCCGGTGGCCGCCGACGGGCCGCCGTTGTTGCGCACCGTGATCGCATACGAGACGAAGTTCTGCGACGTGTCGGTAGGGTCGTAGCCCATCGGGTCGACGCCGCCGGTGAAGCCGATATCGACCTTGTTGGTGATCAGGTCGACCTGGCCGGAACTGAACGTGAGCGCTGCCGCCTTCTCGTCGTCGGCCACCGTGGCAGTGGTGTTGAATTCGAAGTCGCCGGCCGCATCGGTACCGCCGCTCGGGTCCGCGACGCCGTCGCCGTTCCTGTCGAAGAAGAACGAGCCGGTGTCGGGGAAGGCGCGGGCCGGATTGCCGGTGAGGTTGAAGATCGGCGTCAGCCTCACGGTCAGGCTGTTGGTCTGGCCGCTCGCCATGTCCAGCGGCGCGCAGGTGATGGTGATCGTGCCTGCCGCCGACCCTTCGGTATGGAAGCGCGTGCCGCCAGGGGCCGCCACCGATGTGACATTGGCACCGGCGACCGCGGTGCAGGAGGTGGTGCCACTGCCGTCGCGGACCGCGGAGTTCAACACGAAGCCGGAGTCGTTCGGCGGCAGTGCGATGACATCGCGGAACACCACCGCCGGCGCCAGCGAAGGACCTTCGTTGCGGTAGTCGATGCGCGATTCGCTGGGAACGCCGATCTGGCCCGTCGTGCCGGTGGTGAGCGTCTTGGCCGTGGCCTGGACGTTGGCCACGCGCGGAATGCGGACGAAGTCCGATGCGCTGTTGTTGCTGTCGTCCACCTCGCCGATCGCACCCGGAACGGCAGGGTCGACGGCAACGCCTGCGGTGTTGCACCACGACCCGGCGGGCATCGCGACGGCACCGCAGGTTCCTGCCGGGCGCGTGGCGCTGTCATCGAGGGGTCCGTTCACGGTAACCGTGGCGGTTGCGCTTGCACCAGGGGCCAACTGCGTCGCGCCGGACCGGCACACCACGCTGCCGCCACCGTCGACGCTGCACGTCCACGCCGGGGGTGCGACCACGCTCGCCGTGCTGCGCCCGCTGATGAATCCGGGGATCGGGTCGTTGACGACCACGCCCGGCGTGGAATTCGGGCCGGCGTTGGTCACGGTGATGGTGTACGTGAAGCTGGTGTACGTGACCGGCAGCGTGTTGTCGGCCGTGCCCGGTCCGTTGGTCTGCTTGGTGATGCTCAGGTCGGCCGACTGCGTGGTGCTGCCGCTGCCGTCGCCGGAGCAATCGTTACCCGGATTGCCATCGACATTGGCGCCGCCGCTGGTGATCGGCTCCAGCGAGCCACCGGAACCGCCGGTGCAGGCGTTGTTGGTCAGCGTGCCGGCTTCGCGTGCGCGCGTGGTGATGGTGAGCGGCGGCGCGCTCGCTCCCGAAGCGAGTGGCAACGCTGACGCATCGAGCGTGCAGGTGACTGTCTGCGGCGTGCCGGGCCCGATGTAGATCGGCGGTGCGACGGTGCAGGTCCACGGCGGTGTCGGTCCTGCGCCAAGGAACTGTTCGCCCGGTGCCAGCACATCCACCACCTGCAACTGCCCCGTGACCGTATCCGGCCCGAGGTTGGTGACGTTGATGGTGGTCGTCATCTGGCTGTCGAGGTCCGGCTCGGTGCCGTCCCACACGTTCACCAGCGCCGGCTGCTTGTCCTTGGTCAGGGCGAGGTCGGCGCCTGGCGTCAGCACCGTGAAGGTGACGCTGCTGCTGTTGTCGTTCGGCTCGGGATCCGCCGTCGACGAGGTCACGGTGGCGGTATTGGTCTGGTCGCCACTGCTGCCCGGGCCGCTCGCAGGCACGGTGGCGGTGATGGTGAAGGTGTCGCTGGAACCGGCCGGGTACGGCCCGTTATGCGTGCACGTGCGTTGCCCGCCGAGCGGGCCGGTCGTGCACGTCCAGCCGGCCGGCTCGTTACCACCGGTGACGGTGAAGCCCGGCGGCATCGGATCGGTGAAGCTGACGTTCTCCGCGTCGCCGGGGCCGTTGTTCTCGACGATGATCGTGAACGTGACCGTCTGCCCCGCCGTCGCCGGCGCCGGGCTCACGCTCTTGTTGATCTCCATGTCGGCGCCAGCGCCGATGCCGACGGAGACTTCACCCGTGTTGTTCGCCGTGTTCGGATCAGGAGTGCCGTTCGCGGTGACGGTGGCGCTGTTGACCAGGGTGCCGCTGGTGGAAGTGACCTGCGCCTGGAACGTGTAGGTGGCGGTCTGGCCCGCCGGCAGTGTGCCGGGGAAGGTTCCGTTGGGGCCGCTGAACGTCCAGCCTGCACCACTGGTGCTGCCCGCGACGAAATTCAGTCCGGTCGGCAGCGAGTCGGTGACGCTGAAGTTGGTGGCATCGCTGGGACCGTTGTTGGTGACGGCGATGGTGAACGTGACGAAGCCGCCGGCCACGGCCGGGTTCGGCGAGGCGGACTTCGCCATCACCAGGTCGGCCGAGTCGATCAGCGTCGTGCTTTGCGAATCACGATTGTTGGTGGCGTTTTGATCCCCGGCGAAGAACGGGTCCGTGTCGGGCAACGCCGATAACGGAATGGTGGGGTCCGGAACGGGCGCCTGTCCGACGGCGGCGTCGATGGTGATCAGTCCGGGAGGCAGCCCCGCCGTGTTCACCTGGATCTGGAAGGTGACGGGCTGCCCTCCGGCCAATATGCCCTGCACGCTTCCCAGGTTGCACTCGATGCGCGTGGGCACGACAGCGTTGGCCGAACAGAAGGGCGGCAGGCTCGCCGCGCTGGTGCCAGGTGGCAGGTCGAACAGTACGAAAGTGCCATCAGCCGTTGTCGCGTCGGTGTTCTCGACGGTGATGCTGTACGTAACCACGCCGCCGGCAGGCGTCGGATCCGAGCCTGTGTCGGAGAGGTCGGAGATCTGGAGATCGATGGCGAATGCCGGAAGACTTGCAGCGCACAACAGCGCAGTCAGTGCGAACGAACGCGCAAGGCGAACGGCTATTCCGAAGAGGGATTGGCCATTCCATTGCGAACCGCTTCGCTCCGATCGAGCCATGCAATCCCCTCTGTCGCAGGTGCTTCCCTGAACTTCTGAACTTCGGAGCGATGCGAGTGCTCGCCATTCGCAAGAATGGTGAACAGATCCTTAAGGTCTTTGCGTGCAAATAACGTGAAAGTCCTCACCACTGCTGATCAACCACGCGCAAGGAAACAAAGGCTGAATTCAGCCGTGAAAGATCGCGTTATTAAGGTTTGTGATTTGGATGTGTGCGACCGTCGCGGCGACGCGGATTTAACCAACATAAGGCAACAATCCGCCGCCGCCCCTCGCGGCGATCATGGAGACTGCAATGGCCACGAAGCCCGCCGCAAGCAAGTCCGATAAAGCAGCGGGGGCAAGCTCCCCACGGCCCAACATCCTGGTGATCTGGGGTGACGACATCGGCACATGGAATGTCGGCGCGTACACCCACGGCATGATGGGGCGCACGCCGAACATCGACAGCATCGCCCGCGACGGCATGCTGTTCACCGACCACTATGGGCAGCCCAGCTGCACTGCGGGACGCGCGGCCTTCATCATGGGCCAGCTGCCGATCCGCACGGGAATGACCACCATCGGCATCCCGGGCTCGACCCGCGGCATCCAGAAGAGCGATCCGACCCTTGCCGAGGTGCTGAAATCGGCGGGCTACGCCACCGCCCAGTTTGGCAAGAACCACCTGGGCGATCGCAACGAGTTCCTGCCGACGGTGCACGGGTTCGACGAGTGGTTCGGCAACCTCTACCACCTCAACGCCGAGGAAGAGCCCGAAGAACTCGACTATCCGGGCCAGAAGAATCCCGAGTACAAGAAGAAATTCGGTCCGCGCGGCGTGCTGCACGCCTGGGCCAGCGACAAGGACGATGCCAGCACCGACGAGAAGTTTGGTCGCGTCGGCAAGCAGAAGATCGAGGACACCGGCCCGCTGACGCGCAAGCGGATGGAAACCTTCGACAAGGAAGTGCTCGACAAGACGCTGGATTGGCTCGACCGCACGGGCAAGGGCGACAAGCCGTTCTTCTGCTGGTTCAACACCACGGCCATCCACATCCATTCGCATTGCACGAAGAAGTACATCCAGATGGCCGTGGATGAAGGTCGCGCGGAAGAAGACGTGGTGCGCGCCAAGATGCTCGAGCACGACGAACACGTCGGCGCGCTGCTGGACAAGATCCGTGAGCTGGGCCTGGAAGAAAACACGATCGTCGTCTACAGCACCGATAACGGCAACGAGTTGATGCTGTGGCCGGACGGTGGCTACGCACCCTTCCGCGGCGAGAAGGGCACGACCTGGGAAGGCGGCGTGCGCGTCCCGCATCTGGTGAAGTGGCCGGCGAAGATCAAGGCCGGCAGCGTTTCGAACCAGATCCAGAACCACGAGGACGTGTACGTCACGCTGGCCGCGGCCGCCGGTTTGACGGACATCAAGGAAAAGCTGCTCAAGGGCCACGAGATGAACGGCACCAAGTACAAGGTGCACCTGGATGGTTACAACCAGTTGGATTACTGGACCGGCAAGAGCGAAAAGGGCGCGCGCCGGGAGATCTTCTACTACGACGAAACCGACCTCATGGCGATCCGCGTCGACGCGTGGAAGATGCATATCGGCGTCAAGCGCGAAGGCAGCTGGTGGGACGCGAAGTACTACCCGAGCGTCCCGTACATCATCAACCTGCTGATGGATCCGATGGAGAAGATGGACCCGCAGTCGCACGAATGGGGCTATATCGGCCGCAAGTTCTTTGCTTCCAAGCTGTGGGCGCCGACGGCGGCCGGCCCGATCATCGCCGCGCACCTGAAGAGCCTCATGGACTTCCCGCCGTCGCAGGGAGCCGACACCCTGAGCATGAAGAAGGCACTGGAAGAAGCGCAGCGGAAGATGGAGACGCCGCACGGCAGCAGCAACTGAACTTGGCGCGCGGGGAGGGTGGCCACGGCCGCCCTCCTGACGCGGCGGGTATTCCGCAGCAAAAACAGGAGCTGTCATGGACGTTCCCGCCCCGCCGCAGCTACCGGCCGAAATCGCCTCGGAGATCGATGGCAAGCCGGATGTTGCAAGTTCGTCGACGCGGCTGTCGATCTACCGCACGCGCCTGTCGGTGTACCGCACGCAGGTGTCGAACCTGCGCTCGCACCTGGCCAATGAACGCACCCACCTGAGCTATCTGCGCACGACCGTGTCGCTGGTTGGGTTCGGCATCACCCTCAACCGCTTCAGCATGTACCTGGTGCAGCAGAAGGAACTGGCCGAGCAGCATTCCCGGCATTTCCTGCGCGATGCCGGCAACGCCGGCCTGGGGATGGTCGTGCTCGGATTGCTGCTGCTCCTGTGGTCGATCTACCGCTACTGGGCGGTCGGCCGGGATATCGAGCGCGGCCAATACGTCTCCCACCAGAAGGGCACGATCGCCGCCAGTATCGGACTGCTGTTGCTGGGCGGACTGACGGCCGTATGGCTCTTCGTGAGATGAGGTGACGTGATGCTGCAGCAGGCACCGCACGAAGCGGTCTACATCCTGACAACGGCCAACGTCATGCTGTTGTTCTTCATCATGCTGGGGCCGGTGAAGATCCTGGCGCCGTTCTATCGCGCGACCGCGACGATGGAGCCAAAGGCGGTCCGCAGGATGGCGATCAAGGTCGCGCTGATCAGCGCAGCCACGCTGCTGGTGGCCGGCCTGCTGGGCAGCGCGATGATGCAGAAGTGGCGCATCACCGTGCCGGTGATGGAATTGACCGGAGGCATCGTCTTCCTGCTGGTCGCGCTGAAGCAGGTGCTGGAGCAGTACGGCGATCCGCCGCCGCCGCCGACGGATGCTTCAGAATCGCGGCTGATGCACCTGGTGTTTCCCGTGGTGGTCACTCCCTACGGCATTGCCGCACTGATCGCATTGATGGCGCTGAGCACCGACGCCTCGCGTTCAACGACCCTGCTGGTCGGCGTGATGGCGGTGATGGCGATTAACCTCGTCGCGATGATGTTCGTGCGCCAGGTGATGCGCGGCGTCGGGCCGTTGCTGCTGCAGATCTTCGGCGCCGTACTGGCGGTGCAGCAGGTGGCGCTGGCACTGCAGCTGGTGGTGGCGGCGCTGAAGGGAATGGGGGTGGCGTGACCGTACGACCGCGGGGCGCCTTTTAACTACGAGGGGAACGGTGATGGAACCTTTGTCGTTCACGCGCCTGTCGCTGTGGGTGATCTCGATCGCGTTCTTCGTCGGCCTGGTGGCCGCGCGCGAGGTCGGCAAGTACCTTCGTGATCGTCATGATCGCCGCGTCCCGGCGCCGGACGGCAAGGATGGCGATGCCTTCGCGATGACTTCGGTGCTGGGCCTGCTCGCGCTGCTGATCGGCTTCACCTTCTCCATCGCGTTGTCGCGCTACGAGGCGAGGCGCGAACTGGTGGTCCAGGAAGCCAACGCCATCGGCACGACCTGGCTGCGCCTGCAGTTGCTCGAGCCGTCCGATCGCGAGCGGATGGCGCCGCTGCTGCGCCAGTACGTCGATGCGCGCATCGAATTCGGAAATGCCACGACCGCCGAGGAAGAGATCAGGCAATACCGGGTGACTGAGTCGTTGCAAACCCGGTACTGGGACGAACTGATGAAGGCGATCGGTCCCTTTCGCGATACCCCCCGCGCCTCGTTGGTGGTGACCACGACCAACGATTCCATCGATCTCGCCGCCGAACGTTTCGCGACGCGGCAGGCGCATATTCCGCCGAGGATCCTCCGCTTCCTGGCGCTGTTCGCCCTGCTGGCGGCCGGCATGGTCGGCTATGAGCGCGGCGCGCAGCGAATCGCTACGTCGATGATGTTCCTGCTGCTGACGCTGGCCGTGACACTGGTCATCGACCTGGATCGGCCATCCACCGGGATCACCAATGTTCCGCAAGGTCCGATGCTGGACCTGCGGGATTCGATGGTGCCGGCGAGCGGCGTTCCCCCGGTGGTCGGGTCGGATCGCGACGCGCATGGATGCATCGCGTCGGCGGGCTATTCCTGGTGCGACAGCATGAAACGCTGCGAGCGCCCGTGGGAACTGGCGAAGGCGCACGGCTTCGAGCCGACGCCGGAGGGGTTCAATGCGTTCTGCAAGGACCCCCGGTGAGGCGCTGAGCGAGCTCAGTCGCCCAGCGTCAGAAGCGACGCGTTGCCACCCGCCGCCGTCGTGTTGACGGTGATCGTCTTCTCGGTGGTGAAGCGCGGCAGGTAGTGCGGGCCGCCGGCCTTGGGGCCGGTGCCGGACAGGTTCTGGCCGCCGAAGGGCTGCACGCCGACGACCGCGCCGATCTGGTTGCGGTTGACGTAGCAGTTGCCCACCTTCACCCGCGCGCTGATCTTCTCGATGGTCTCGTCGATGCGCGAGTGGATGCCCAGGGTCAGGCCGTAGCCGGTCGCGTTGATCGCATCGATCACGGCGTCGAGCTGATCGGCCTTCCAGCGGATCACGTGCAGCACCGGGCCGAAGACTTCCTTGTGCAGCTGGTCCAGCGACTTCAGTGCGTACGCGCGCGGGGCGAAGAAGCTGCCGTGCGCCGCGTCGGCGTCGATGGCAACCTCGCCGATCTTCGTCGCTTCCACGTCCATGCGCGCGGCATGGTCGACCAGCATCTTCAGCGCGTCCTCGTCGATCACCGGACCGACGTCGGTCGACAGCAGGCCCGGGTCGCCGACCTTCAGCTCGGCCATGGCACCGGCCAGCATCGAGGTGACCTTGTCGGCGATGTCGTCCTGCACGAACAGCACGCGCGCTGCCGAGCAGCGCTGGCCGGCGGAGGTGAAGGCCGAACCGATCGCATCCTTGACCACCTGTTCCGGCAGCGAGGACGAGTCGGCGATCAGTGCGTTCTGGCCGCCGGTCTCGGCGATCAGCACGCCGATGGCGGCGTCACGCGCGGCCAGCGCACGGTTGATCGCGCGCGCGGTGTCGGTCGAGCCGGTGAAGGCGACGCCGGCGATGCGCGGGTCGCGCGTGAGCGCGGCACCGACGGTGGCGCCGTCGCCCGGCAGGAACTGCAGCACGGCCTCGGGGATGCCGGCTTCGTGCAGCAGCTTCACGGCGTAGTAGCCGATCAGGTTGGTCTGCTCGGCCGGCTTGGCGATGACGGTGTTGCCGGCGGCGAGCGCGGCGGCAATCTGGCCGGCGAAGATCGCCAGCGGGAAGTTCCACGGGCTGATGCAGACGAACACGCCGCGGCCGGACAGCTGCAGCGTGTTGGACTCGCCGGTCGGGCCCGGCAGTGCTTCGACCGCGAACAGCTTGCGCGCCTGGCCACCGTAGTAACGCAGGAAGTCGACCGCCTCGCGCACTTCGGCGACGCCGTCGGGCAGGGTCTTGCCGGCTTCCTTGGTGCACAGCGCCAGGTACTGCGGCATGCGCTGCTCGAGCAGGTCGGCTGCGTATTCGAGGATCGTCGCGCGGCTGGCGGCCGGCATGGTGTTCCAGGCGTCCTGCGCGGCAACCGCGTTCTTCAGTGCCAGCTCGACCGTGGCGGCGTCGGCGGCCTGCCACTGGCCGACGGTCTCGCGACGGTCGGCGGGGTTGGTCACGGCAATGCTCGGGCCGCTGACGGTCGCGCCCGGCACGAGCGGGGTCGCGCGCCAGTCGCTGCGGGTGGCCTGGTTGACCTGCTCGGCGAGTGCGCGCAGTTGATCGTCGTTGGCGAAGTTGATGCCCATGGAATTGGTCCTGTCGATGCCGTAGCTGCGGTACAGATCGACCGGCTGCGGGATGCGCGGGTGCGCGATGGATTCGAATGCGGAAACGGTGGCAACCGGGTCGTGGATGAGGTCATCGATGGCGATGTCCTCGTCGGTGATGCGGTTGACGAAGCTGGAGTTGGCGCCGTTCTCGAGCAGGCGGCGCACCAGGTACGGCAGCAGGTCTTCGTGGCTGCCCACCGGCGCGTACACGCGGCACGGCACGTCCAGGCGCTCGGCCGGGATCACTTCGGCGTACAGGTCGTCGCCCATGCCGTGCAGCTTCTGGAACTCGAAGTGCTTCGCTCGCCCCATGGATTTCGCGCGCTGGTGGATCGTGGCGATCGTCTGCGCGTTGTGGGTGGCGAACATCGGGTATATGGCGTCGCCGGCCTCGAGCATGCGGCGCGCGTTGGCCAGGTAGCTGACGTCGGTGTTGGGCTTGCGTGTGAACACCGGGTAGCCGGCCTGGCCGTCAACCTGGGCGCGCTTGACCTCGCTGTCCCAGTACGCGCCCTTGACCAGGCGCACCGGGATGCGGCGACCGTGGCGGCGGGCAAGGTCGGCGATGAAGGCGATCACTTCCGGCGCGCGCTTCTGGTACGCCTGGATCGCCAGGCCGTAGCCTTCCCAGCCGTTGAGCGAGGCGTCGGCGTAGGCGCCGGCGATCACGTCCAGCGAGAGTTCGAGGCGGTCGGCTTCCTCGGCATCGATGGTGAAGCCGATGCCGTACGACTTGGCCAGCTGCGCCAGCTCGAGCACGCGCGGGGTGAGTTCGGCGAACACGCGTTCGCGCTTGGCATGCTCGTAGCGCGGATGCAGCGCCGAGAGCTTGACCGAGATCGACGGTGCGGCGAACACGTCGCTGCCGACGAAGTTGCCGCTCTTGCCGATCGCATGGATCGCGTCGCGGTAGGCCTGCAGGTAGCGCAGTGCGTCCTTGGTGGTCAGCGCGCCTTCGCCGAGCATGTCGAACGAGTAGCGGTAGCTGGCGTTGGCACCCTTGACCGAACGCGCCAGCGCCTCGCCGATCGTCCGGCCCATCACGAACTGGTGGCCCATGATCTTCATCGCCTGGCGCACGGCCAGGCGGATCACCGGCTCGCCGACGCGGCCGAGCAGGCGCTTGAAGGCGCCGTGCACGTCGCGCTTGGTCTCGTCGTTGAGGTCGACCAGGTGGCCGGTCAGCATCAGGCCCCAGGTTGAGGCGTTGACCAGCACCGAATCGGACTGGCCCATGTGCCGCTTCCAGTCAGCATCGCCGAGCTTGTCGCGGATCAGCTTGTCGGCGGTGTCCTGGTCCGGAATGCGCAGCAGCGCCTCGGCCACGCACATCAGCAGCACGCCTTCCTCGCTGCCCAGGTCGTACTGGCGCATGAAGGCTTCGATCGCGCCCTGGTCCTTGGCGCGGGCACGCACGCGCTGGACGATGCCGGCGGCGGTGGCCTGGGCGGCGAAGCGCTCGGCGTCGGGCAGGCGGGCCAGGTCGAGCAGGGCGCGCACGTGCGCGGCCTCGTCGCGGACCCAGCCTGCGGTGATCGCGGCGCGGGGGGCGGCCGGCGTGGGCGGGAGTTCGGGGCTGAGCAGGGTGCGTGTCGGCGGCGGGCCGTCGTTGGCGACGGCGGGGGAAGCGTTGATGGTCATCGGGCCCGGGGAGACTGCCGTGGGGAGCCCGATAGTTTAGAGGCTATGGGTGTCGCTGGCCTGTGCGCTGGGGGCTGGGAGGGTTTTGCGGAGGTGGGCAGGGCGACGTCCATGGATCCCCGCCTTCGCGGGGATGACGGTTGAGGGGCGGGGATGACGGTGAGGGGGTGAGGGTCCGGGGGCGGTGCGGTACGCCCCGTGCGAGTCCCAAAGGCCCTCAAGCGTGGCAAAGAGCCGTTTTTGCAAGGTCTGTGAGCGGCTTCATGCATCTCGCGGGTTGCCGCAACAGTGGTCGGCGGCTACCATTTCTCGGTTATCCGTAGCGCTATGGGGCTGTCCGCCCCGGCGTGATGGGCCCCGAATCAGTGTCAGGGGCTCGCCAGCCACCTTCGTCCGGACGGTCCCCGCGTGTTGCGCGGCCGGTGCCGGGAAAGGCAGCCCGCGGAGCACGACAAGCAACCTCACCCGGTTGCCTGCTCGGTTCAAACTTACCTAGTTGATATTTTCTGGGGCTCGAACAGATGAAAGTCGGTCGTTTCAAGCAGTGGGCAGCGGGCATCGCCGCAATGGCGCTGCCGGTCCTTGCGTTTGCGCAGGCGGCCGACCCTAAGCCGTGGCAGCTGAACATGGGCAAGGGCGTCACCGCCCAGTCCGTCAATGCCTACGAGGCCCACATGCTCGCGCTGTGGATCTGCGTGGTCATCGGCATCCTGGTGTTCGGCGCGATGGCCGTGGCCATGTTCAAGTTCCGCCACTCCAAGGGTGCGGTGCCGGACAAGGATTTCACCCACTCGACCAAGCTCGAGATCATCTGGACCGTGGTCCCGGTGGTGCTGCTGGTGGCCATGGCATTCCCGGCGACCAGCAAGCTGATCAAGATGTACGACACCCGCAACGCCGAGATGACCGTCAAGGTCACCGGCTACCAGTGGATGTGGAAGTACGAGTACCTGGGCGAGAACGTGGCCTTCACCAGCCGCCTGGACCGTAACAGCGACGCGATCCGCCAGAGCAAGGCCGTCCCGACCGCTGCCCAGACCCCGCACTACCTGCTCGACGTCGACAACGTCCTGGTGCTGCCGACCGAGACGAAGATCCGTTTCGTGATCACCGCCGACGACGTGATCCACGCGTGGTGGGTGCCGGCCCTGGGCTGGAAGCAGGACGCGATCCCGGGCATCGTCAACGAGGCCTGGACCGACATCAAGGAGCCGGGTATCTACCGCGGCCAGTGCGCCGAGCTGTGCGGCAAGGACCATGGCTTCATGCCGATCGTGGTCAAGGCCGTGCCGAAGGCGGAATACCAGCAGTGGCTGGCGTCCGAGAAGGCGAAGAACGCCCCGGCCCCGGCTCCGGCGCCCGCCGCGCCGGCTGCTCCCGCCGAGCCTGCCGCTGCCCCGGCCGAACAGCCGCAGCCGGAAGGCACCACCCCGAACACCGAAGCCGTCGCCGCTGTCGCGGTTGCGGGCTGATCGGCCCGCGGCATTTAGTCAAGAATTCTCTGAGGTAGGCCATGGCCGTCACGCACGCTGACACCCATCACGATGATCACGCCCACAAGCAGGGCTTCATCGAGCGTTGGTTCTTTTCGACCAACCACAAGGACATCGGCACGCTGTACCTGATCTTCAGCTTCATCATGTTCATCATCGGCGCAGGCATGTCGGTGGTGATCCGGACCGAGCTGGCGCAACCGGGCCTGCAGCACGTCACCCCCGAGTTCTTCAACCAGATGACGTCGATGCACGCGCTGGTGATGATCTTCGGCGGCGTCATGCCGGCCTTCGTCGGCCTGGCCAACTGGATGATCCCGCTGCAGATCGGCGCGCCGGACATGGCGCTGCCGCGAATGAACAACTGGTCCTTCTGGATCCTGCCGTTCGCCTTCAGCCTGCTGCTGCTGACGCTGTTCCTGCCCGGCGGCGGCCCCGCCGGCGGCTGGACGCTGTACCCGCCGCTGTCGCTGCAGGGTGGCAGCAACGTCGCCTTCACCATCTTCGCCATCCACATGATGGGCATCAGCTCGATCATGGGCGCGATCAACGTGATCGCGACCGTGCTCAACATGCGCGCCCCGGGCATCGACCTGCTGAAGATGCCGATCTTCTGCTGGACCTGGCTGATCACCGCGTTCCTGCTGATCGCCGTGATGCCGGTGCTGGCTGGCGCGGTGACGATGCTGCTGACCGACAAGTTCTTCGCCACCTCGTTCTTCAACGCGGCTGGCGGCGGCGACCCGGTGATGTTCCAGCACATCTTCTGGTTCTTCGGTCACCCCGAGGTCTACATCATGATCCTGCCGGCGTTCGGCGTGGTCTCGGAGATCATCCCGACCTTCAGCCGCAAGCCCCTGTTCGGCTACCAGGCGATGGTGTACGCGACCGCCTCGATCGCCTTCCTCTCGTTCATCGTGTGGGCGCACCACATGTTCACCGTCGGCATGCCGCTCGGTGGCGAGATCTACTTCATGTTCGCCACGATGCTGATCGCCGTGCCGACGGGCGTGAAGGTGTTCAACTGGGTCACCACCATGTGGCGCGGCTCGATCTCGTTCGAGGCGCCGATGCTGTGGGCGATCTCGTTCGTGATCCTGTTCACCATCGGCGGTTTCTCGGGCCTGATGCTGGCCATCGTGCCGGCTGACTTCCAGTACCACGACACCTACTTCGTGGTGGCGCACTTCCACTACGTGCTGGTGACCGGCGCGCTGTTCTCCATCATCGCCGCCGTGTACTACTGGTGGCCGAAGTGGACCGGCCGCATGTACAACGAAGGCATGGCGAAGTTCCACTTCTGGTGGACGATGATCTTCGTCAACCTGCTGTTCTTCCCGCAGCACTTCCTGGGCCTGGCCGGCATGCCGCGCCGCATCCCGGACTACAACGTGGTGTTCGCGGACTGGAACCTGGTCAGCTCGATCGGCGCGTTCGGCATGTTCGCCACGCCGTTCATGATGGCCTTCATCCTGTGGCGCTCGAAGGCGGTTGGCGTCAAGGCCGAAGCCCGCGCCTGGCCGACCGCGCGTGGCCTGGAGTGGACCGTGCCGAGCCCGGCACCGCACCACACCTTCACCACGCCGCCGGTCATCCGTGACGGCGACCTCGCCCACGGCGACATCACGCACTAAGCAGTCGACAGTCATGACCCCGATCACCGACCCCTCTGACGTTGCAGCGCGCCGCAAGGCGGCGCGTCGCACCGCCATTTGGGTGGCGGTGGTCGCGGTTGCGATCTATGCGCTGTTCCTGCTCAGCGGAGTGCTCGGCAAATGAGCAACGACGCGCAGCAGAAGAAGAACAGCGCCGGCCTGGCCAAGATGGTGGTCGTGGCGATCTTCGCCTTCGGCCTGACCTTCGCGCTGGTGCCGCTGTACCGCATCGCCTGCGAGAAGGTCTTCGGCATCCGCCTGGAGCGCACCGCCGCCGAGGGCGTCGCCGATGCCACGGCACCGGCGGCCAAGCGCGTGATCACCGTGCAGTTCGACGGTGGCGTCAACTCCAAGCTGCCGTGGGACTTCACGCCCAACCAGGTCACGATGCAGGTCGTGCCGGGCGAGCAGTACGAGACGACGTACCACGCCCGCAACACCGCGCAGCGCACCATCGTGGGCAGCGCGGTGCCGTCGGTCGCGCCGGCGCGCGCCTCGGGCTATTTCAGCAAGACCGAATGCTTCTGCTTCACCGCCCAGACGCTGCAGGCCGGTGAAGTGCGCGAGATGCCGGTACGCTTCATCGTCGATCCGAACCTGCCGGCCGACGTGAAGACGATCACCCTCTCGTACACCTTCTTCAAGAACGACACGCTCACCGCACAGGCGCAAGGCACGGCGAAGGCCGCGACCACGCCGGCGTCGGCACCGTGACGTTGACCCTTTCCTCGTAATCGCACCACTCAGACGGAACGCCGCCATGGCCCAAGCCCATACGCCAGACGCCAGCCACTACTACGTGCCGCACCACAGCCGCTGGCCGTTCCTCGGTTCGATCGCGCTGTTCACCACCATGGTCGGCATTGCCGCCTGGTTCTCGGAACTGGGCACCTGGGGCAAGCCGGTGTTCTTCTTCGGCCTGGCGCTGATGGTCGGCGTGCTGTTCGGCTGGTTCAGCGACGTCGTGCGCGAGTCGGTGCGCGGCAACTACAACAAGCAGGTCGACACCTCGTTCCGCATGGGGATGATCTGGTTCATCTTCTCGGAAGTGATGTTCTTCGGCGCCTTCTTCGGCGCGCTGTTCTACGCCCGCCAGCTGGCGATGCCGTGGCTCGGCGGCGAAGGCGACGGCGTGATGACCAACGCCCTGCTGTGGCCGCAGTTCAGCGCTGCCTGGCCGAGCAACGGCCCGGGCGCGATCGGTGGCGTCTACCAGACCATCCCGGCCTGGGGCCTGCCGCTGCTCAACACCCTGATCCTGCTGACCTCGGGCATGACCGTCACCATCGCGCACCACGCGCTGAAGGCCGGCCACCGCAAGCAGCTGCTGGTCTTCCTGGGCCTGACGGTCCTGCTGGGTTCGCTGTTCCTGTTCTTCCAGGCCGAGGAGTACATCCACGCCTACAAGGAACTGAACCTGACGCTGGGCTCGGGCATCTACGGTTCGACCTTCTTCATGCTCACCGGCTTCCACGGCGCGCACGTCACGCTCGGCACGATCATGCTGGCGGTGATCTGGTTCCGCTGCCTCAAGGGCCACTTCACCAAGGACCAGCACTTCGCCTTCGAGGCAGTGGCCTGGTACTGGCACTTCGTCGACGTGGTCTGGCTCGGCCTGTTCCTGTTCGTCTACGTGCTGTAAGCACCTCGACCCGGACCAGGGTTCGCAATCGGCTACAGCGGCGTCGAAAACCTGGTCCAGCAAAAAAGCGACGGCATGCCGTCGCTCTTTTGTTTTATCGGGGCTGCTTTTTGAGTGTGTAGCGGCGGTCAGGTACCGACGCCGTGGAACTTGATCCAGCCCATGTAGTTGGCCAGCACCACCAGCAGTATCAGCGCGATGGACAGCGCGATGCGGCGGGTCAGCGCATTGACGGTGCGCTTGCTCTCGCCTTTGTCCACGAGCATGTAGTAGAGACCGGCGCCCAGGTTCCAGAGAATGACGATCAGGAAGGCGATGATCACCAGGGTCTTGAGTGAATCGTTCATGGCGGCCTCCAGTCGGCTCCATGGCAGGGCGAGGCGTTCATTATTGCAGCCGCGCGGAGCGATCGCGTGAGCAGGCGTCGTAACCTCGTCGTCGGCTGGGTCCTGGCGGTGCTGGTCATCGCCGGCTTCGTCCGCCTCGGCCTGTGGCAGACGCACCGCGCCGTCGAGAAGGAAGCGATGCTCGCTGCCGCCGCGCAGGTGCTCGAACGCCGCGATCCGCAGTCGCTGGCCGTCGCCGATGACATCAAACGCGCCCATGCCTACGACTGGGCGCTGGGCCGCGGCGAGTTCGACCAGCGCGACGTCCTGTTGCTGGACAACCAGCAGCGCAACGGCCAGGCCGGCGTGCGCGCCTACCGTGTCTTCCTGCCCGAACACGGCGGCCCATTGCTGGTCGACCTTGGCTGGCTGCCGTTGCCTGGCGACCGCAAGCTGCCGGCTGTGCCGCGACCGGAGGGCATGCTCGAACTGCGCGGCCTGCTCGCGCCGCCGCCGTCGACCGGGCTGGCGCTGGGCCCGGCACTGGGCCGTGACCACGAGGCGTGGCTGATGACGCGCGTCGACCTGGGCGCGATAGAGAAGGCCACCGGCCTGTCGGTGCCGCTGGCACCGCGCGTGCTGCGCCTGGATCCGGCGATGAAGCTGGGCTACGAGCGCGATCTCGAGCTGTTGCCCAACACGCTGCCGCCGGAGAAACACCGCGGCTACGCCGTGCAGTGGTTCGCACTGGCGCTGGCGGTGCTCGCCACCGCACTGATCCTGACTTTCCGAAAGCGCCGCCAGGCCTGAAGGACGAAACATGCAACAGCCCCACGACACCCACGACCACAACCGCAAGCGCAATCGGATTGCGCTGCTGCTGATCTTCGCCCTGTTCTTCGGCACCATGCTGGTCGCCGGACTGCTGCGCTTCTCCGGCTGGCGCCCGCACGGCAGCAAGAACTTCGGCGAGATGCTCGATCCGCCGGGCGACCTGCGCGCGCTGTCGCCGCGCCTGCTCGATGGCGGTGAGTACGTGTGGAAGAGCGGTGAGCGCACGTGGCGCATTGTGGTCGCGCCGCCGGCCGACTGCGGTGCCAGCTGCAGCAAGCTCGCCCATGACATCGACACGGTGTGGCAGCTGTTCGGCAAGGATGCCGACGACGTGCACGTGCTGTGGTCGTGCGCCACGGCCGATTGCAAATGGCCAGCGGGCACGCCGGCGCCGGCCACGCTGAAGCTGCTGCAGCCCGACCCGCGCCTGCGCGCGGGCCTGCCGCGCCTGGACGAGCGCGTGCCCGGCAAGGAAGGCGATCTGCCGGTCTACGTCGTCGATCCGTACGGCTTCGTCATTCTGCGCTACCCTCCCGGCTTCGATCCGGCCGGGCTGCGCGCCGATGTCGCCAAGCTGCTCAAGCTGAAGTGATCTCATCAAGACGCCAACCATGAACCAAGCCGTGGACTCCCAGCCTGCCGACAACCGCGCCCCGCGCGCGCTGAAGTATCGGCCGGCCACTTACCGTCACTTCCATCGAATTGCCTGGCTGGCCGTCGCGCTGGCACTGGGTGTGATCGTGTTCGGCGCGTTCGTGCGCCTGTCCAACGCCGGCCTGAGCTGCCCGGACTGGCCGACCTGCTACGGCCGTGCCGCGTGGCCGACCGTGGCCCACGAGATCGTCGACCACGCTGCCACTGCGATCCGCCCCGTCGAGGTGCACAAGGCCTGGCGCGAGCAGTTCCATCGCATGATCGCCGGCGGGCTCGGCCTGCTGACCCTGACCCTGGCGTTGCTGGCCGCGCGCAAGCGCCGCTTCGGCATCGCCCAGGTGCTGGCCGCCGCCGCGCTGGTGGCCATCGGCATCCCGATGTACATGCACGGCGAACATGTCGCCGCCTCGGCGCTGGCGATCGCCGGCGAGGCGATCCTGCTGTTTGCCGCGTTGCGCTGGAGCAACCTCGACCTGGCCCGCGTGGCCGTGATCACCCTGGCGGTGATCATCTTCCAGGCGCTGCTGGGCATGTGGACGGTGACCTGGCTGCTCAAGCCGATCGTGGTCATGGGCCACCTCCTCGGCGGCCTGCTGACGTTCTCGCTGCTGCTGTGGATGGCCTGGCGCGCGACCGGCCTGCCGATCCGCCTGGCCGAAGCGGTGACGGTGCGCCGCCTGGTGATCGCCGGCATCGTGCTGCTGGGCATCCAGATCGCACTGGGCGGCTGGACCAGCGCCAACTACGCCGCGCTCGCGTGCGGCAACGACTTCCCGCGCTGCGTCGGCCAGTGGATGCCGGCGCATGACTTCCGCGAAGCCTTCGTGCTGTGGCGCGGCATCGGCGTCGACTACGAAGGCGGCATCCTCGACGGCGAGGCGCGCATCGCCATCCAGCTCGCCCACCGGTCGATGGCGCTGGTCGTGTTCGTCTACCTGATGTGGCTGGCGGTCAAGCTGGTGCGCACGCCGGGCATGCGCGGCTGGGGCTCGCTGCTGGGCCTGCTGACGCTGGCGCAGGTCGGCCTGGGCATCGCCAACGTCAAGCTCGGCCTGCCGCTGGCCGTGGCCGTGATGCACAACGCCGGCGCGGTGCTGCTGCTGTTCGTGCTGGTCTCGCTGCTCGCGCGCCTGCGCACGCCGGAGCCGTGATGAGCACCTCTATGCCGCATGGCACCGTCAAGCAGTACTGGGACCTGACCAAGCCGCGCGTGGTCGCGCTGATCGTGTTCACCGCGCTGGTCGGCATGTTCCTGGCGGTGCCGGGCCTGCCGCCGCTGAAGGAGTCGGTGCTGGGCTTCCTCGGCATCTGGCTGGCGGCTTCGAGCGCGGCCGCGATCAACCAGCTGCTGGACTCGCGCATCGACGCCAAGATGGCGCGCACCTCGTGGCGCCCGATCGTCGCTGGGCAGATCACGCCGGCGCAGGCGCTGGTGTTCGCGCTGATCCTCGCCGCGCTGTCGATGACCATCCTGGTGGTGTGGGTCAACACCATCACCGCGCTGCTGACGTTTGCTTCGCTGATCGGCTACGCGGTGGTCTACACCGTGTTCCTCAAGCGCGCCACGCCGCAGAACATCGTCATCGGCGGCATCGCCGGCGCGGCACCGCCGCTGCTGGGCTGGGCGTCTATCACCGGCATGCGCGGCGAGTGGGACTGGCCGCACGCGCTGCTGCTGGTGCTGATCATCTTCGTCTGGACGCCGCCGCACTTCTGGGCGCTGGCGATCTTCCGTCGCGCCGATTACGCCCGCGCCATGGTGCCGATGCTGCCGGTGACGCACGGCGTGCAGTACACGCGCTGGCAGATCCTGTTCTACACCGTGCTGCTGGTCGCCGTGACCGTGCTGCCGTGGGTGGCGGGCATGAGCGGCCTGTTCTACCTCGGTGGCGCGCTGGTGCTGGGTGCGGTGTTCCTGGGCTATGCCTGGAAGCTGATGGACCCGCCCGACGAGATGTACGCGATGAAGGTATTCAACTACTCCATCGTCTACCTGATGGCGCTGTTCGCCTTCCTGCTGCTCGACCACTGGCTGCTGCCGTACCTGCAGCCGGCGGCCGTGATGGAATTGCAACCGGTACGCTGAGCCAACCTTTCCAAACCAACCGACGGAACTGCCAATGCTTAAACAGCGAGATCGCCTGACCCTGTCGTTGTCCTCGCTGTTTGTTGCATTGGCCTTCGCCGGCACCGCGCCGGCCCAACCCGTCACCCCCGGCCAGCCCGCAGAAGGCAAGGGCGAGGTGGTGGTGACGGCGCAGCGCCTGTTCGATGCGCGCAGCGGCCGTTACGTCGACAGCCCGCAGGTGCTGATCCGCGACGGCCGCATCGTCTCGGTCGGCCATGCCGGCGATGCCGCGCCGGCCGGCGCGCGTCGCGTCGACTTGCCCGGCATGACCCTGCTGCCGGGCCTGATCGACATGCACGTGCACCTCGATAGCGACCCCAGCTACGGCGGCTACACCGGCCTGCAGTTCAACGACCGCTTCTGGTCGATCCTGACCGTGCCGCACGCGCAGAGCACGCTGATGGCCGGCTTCACCACGGTGCGCAACGTCGGCTCCGATGCCTGGAACGACGTCGGCCTGCGCCAGGCCATCGAGGAAGGCAAGGTCATCGGCCCGCGCGTCGTCACCGCCGCTTATGCGTTCGGCGCCACCGGCGGCCATTGCGACTCGACCTTCTTCCCGCCGTCGATGCACCAGCAAAGCGAGTTCAACGCCGACAGCCCGGAAGAGGCGCGCAAGCGCGTACGCGAGCTGCGCAAGTACGGCGCGCAGGTGATCAAGATCTGCGCCACCGGTGGCGTGTTCTCGCGCAACACCGAGCCGGGCCAGCAGCAGATGAGCTATGAGGACATGAAGGCCGTCGCCGACGAGGCGCACCTGTGGGGCCTCAAGGTCGCCGCGCACGCGCACGGTGCGCACGGCATCAAGGACGCGATCCGCGCCGGCATCGACACCATCGAGCACGCCAGCCTGATCGACGACGAAGGCATCCGCCTCGCCAAGGAGCGCGGCGCGTGGCTGTCGATGGACATCTACAACACCGAGTACACGCAGACCGAAGGCAAGAAGAACGGCGTGCTGGAAGACAACCTGCGCAAGGACCGCGAGGTCGCCGACATCCAGCGCGAGAACTTCCGCAAGGCCAACAAGGCCGGCGTGAAGATGGTCTACGGCACCGACGCGGGCGTGTATCCGCACGGCGACAACGGCAAGCAGTTCGCGGTGATGGTGCGCTATGGGATGACGCCGGCGCAGGCGATCCAGGCGGCGACGGTCAATGCGGCGCAGGCGCTGGGGCGTGAGGACGTGGGCCTCGTGGAGGCCAATCGATGGGCCGACATGATCGCGGTCAGCGGTGATCCGGTCCAGGACGTGACGGTGTTGGAGTCGGTGCCGTTCGTGATGAAGGGCGGTGTGGTGGTGAAGGGCGCTTCCGCACGGTGAGTGGTCCCGGGTGCGCTTCGCTTACCCGGGCTACGGTGGGGTTGTGGCTGCTCGTCCCGGGTGCGCTTTGCTTACGCGGGCTACGGTGTGGTGGGGCTTCGTGGTCCCGGGTGCGCTTTGCTTACCCGGGCTACGGTGGGGTTGGGGTAGCCCGGGTAAGGCCGCAGGCCGCACCCGGGGGCATCACGGTTGGGTTGCCGCTATGGCGGTACCGGTCGCCGTGATCAGGGGCTTGGCCGAGACCAGCCGTGACGGATCGAGCAGCGCGCCCATGGTCGGGTCGCCCGGGTAACGCGTGCCGTCGAACTCGAGCGCGACTACGCCCGAATCACCCTCGCCGCCCACCGTGACCATCAGGTCGTGCCAGCCGTGGCTGGTGCGGTCGGCCACCGCGATCGGCGCGCGCGTGGAAATCGAATCGCTGACCAGGCGGTAGCCGTCGGCACCGCCGCGGAACACCAGCAGCGTGCAGCCGCCGGAGTCGCACCAGTTCTGGTCGTCGAGCAGCATCAGCAGGTCGTTGGTGCCGTCGCCATCGAGGTCGGTGCTGGCGTCGCGATGGGCGGGTACTTCACGGATGCTGCGCGAGGCGAGGAAGTCGGCCAGCGCCTTGCCGACGCGGTCCTGCTCGCTCACTTGCGCCGGCGCCTGCAGCGCGACTTCGGTGGTCGTACCCGAATGCTCGGCACAACCTGCGATCAGCAAGCTAAACAGGGGAACCCAGCACCGTACTCGCATGACCACGCTCCAATGACTGAAGCGAGCGTAGGCGCATGCATGTCGCGGCCGGGTCAACGTGCAGCGACGTTGGCCCGGCTACGTGTGGCACTGTTCAGGCGCGTCTTGTTCAGGAGCCCGGCGACTGCGCGCCGATCAGGTGCTGCTGCCAGAACAGGATCGAGGCGGCGCCGAAGTAGTCGACGTTGGCCTTCTTCCGGAAGCCATGCCCTTCGTCGTCGAACAACAGGTACCACACCGGCTGGCCGTTGCCGCGCACCGCCTTCACGATCTGCTCGGCCTCGCTGTAGGGCACGCGCGGGTCGTTCTTGCCCTGGGCGACGAACAGCTGGGAGCTGATGCGGTCGGCATGGTTGAGCGGCGAGATCCGGTCGAACACCACCGCCATCGCCGGGTCGCGCTCATCGCCGTACTCGGCCCTGCGCAGGTCGCGCCGGTAGTTCTCGGTGTTCTTCAGGAACGTGCCGAAGTGGGAGATGCCGACGATGTCGATGCCGGCCTTGATGCGGTCGCTGTAGTGCATCAGCGACGACAGCACCATGTAGCCGCCGTAGCTGCCGCCATACACGCCGACGCGCCCGGCATCGAGCCCGGGCTGCTGGCCGACCCAGTCGAGCAGGGCGCCGATGTCCTTGACCGAGTCCTCGCGCTTGGCGCCGTTGTCGAGATCGAGGTAGGTCATGCCGTAGCCTTCCGAACCACGCACGTTCGGCAGCAGCATGGCCACGCCCAGTTCGTTGGCGAGGAACTGCGCGGTCGGGTTGAAGGTCGGCAGCGACTGGCCTTCCGGGCCGCCGTGGATGTTGATCACCACGGGGATGCGCTTGCCGGCCGGCACGTTGGCCGGGCGGTAGTAGAACGCCGGGATCATGCGCGGCTTGCCATCGACGCTGTCGAAGGTCGGGTAGTGGACCAGCGTCGGCGCGACGAACTTCGACGGGTCCAGGCCGCCGACTTCGCTCTGCGTCCAGCGCGTGAGCGAGGCCTTGGCCAGGTCGATCACGTGGACGTCGCTGGGCGAGGTCGCCGAGTTCATCGTCACCGCCAGGCGGTTGCCGTCGGGCGAGAAGCCCAGGTTCACGACCAGGCCGATCGGCAGCTCGGGCAGCTTCACCCGCCGGTGCGAGGGCAGGGCGAGCACGTGCAGCTTGTAGATGCCGTCTTCGTTGGTGGTGTAGGCCAGGTGGCGGCCGTCGTCGGCGATCTCCAGATCCTCGACGTCCCACGGCGTGTTGGCCGTGAGCACTTCGAACTTGCCGGTAGCGGGATTGTGGAAGCGCAGGGTGTGGAACTCCTGTGCCTTTCCGGCCACCGGCTCGTTGGAGATGAAGTACACCGTCTTGCCGTCCGGTGCGAACTTGAAGTCCTTGAACGAGGCCTTACCGCCGTCGACCGGGAACATCTGCAGCTTGCCGGTGTCGACATCGACCACGCCCGGATAGGCCTCGGCCGCCGAGACGTAGCGCATCACCAGCAGCATCTTGCCGTCGGGCGAGAAGTCCATCGCGTTCCACGCGCCGCCTTCGGTGATCAGCGCGCGCGACTTCTTCGTCGCGAAGTCCATCACCCACACATCGGTGTCGGTGCCGTTGCGCACGGTGCTGCTCCACGCGAAGCGGCGGCCGTCGTGGGAAAACAGCGGCCCCTGGTTGCGCGCCTTGCCGTCGCTGAGCAGGGTGGTGGCGCGCGTCTTCAGGTCGAACCAGTGCAGCTGCCAGAACTCGTTGCCGCCGACGTCCTTGCCGAAGACGAAGCCGTCGAGCCTGGACTTGGCCGGTGCGGCTTCGATCGCCGCCAGCGGTTCGGGATAGAAGGTGAGCTGCTCGCGCATGCCCAGCGGCTGGCAGACGCGGTGCGCCTGCGCGGTCTCGGCGAAGCGGGTGCTGATCAGCATGCAGTCGCCGCTCCAGCCGGCGAACGTGGCGCCGCGGGTGTTCTGGTAGCGGTTGAGCTGTTCGACCAGGGCCGGGGGGATCGCCGGGATGTTCTCGCTGGTGCGGTTGCCGACCTGTTCGCGGGCGACTGCCGGTGCCTGCCGGGCCGCGGCGGGCAGCATGCAGGCCAGGAGCAGGACGGGCAGCAGGCTGGAAGGGCGTGGCGTCATCGCAGGGTCCCCCGAGTGGAGGACCAAGCTTAGCGTGGGGGTGATGGGGCGCCGATGGACGGAAGTCACGTCCCGGAGCGATCGGAACCGCTGCCGTCAGCCGCGCGGAATGGCCCGTGCCCGGCTCGCGCGCAGGCTCAGCAGCTCGCGCATCTCGTGCTTCTCGGCCTCGTCCAGCTCCGAGGTGCGGCGCGACTGCAAGGCCTCGATGCGCTGCTGGATGGCCTGTTCCTCCAGCCGCGAGACTGCGTCGAGGAAGACCTGCTGGCGCTTGTCGGCATCGTCGAGCACGCGCGCATCGAGCGGCGTCGCGGCCGTGGTCTCCACTGCGCGCGCCGTCGCCAGCTTGGTCAGCGCCGGCGCTTCGGCGCGATCGGCGAAGTGCTCGAGGATCAGGCCGGTCGAGATGTCGGGACGCTCGTGCACCAGCTCGACCAGTTCCACCAGCAGGCCGACGCCGGGCTGGTCGAGCGAAGCGAAATGCAGCGACGACGGCACCGCCAGCGCAATTGCCGGCTGCTGCAGCAGCATGGTGATGGCGCTGCGCACCAGCGACGGCTTGTTGGCCGTCGGCGCGCTCGCGCGCTGCGGGCGCTGCGCGGTGGATTCCGGGCTGTTGGCGCGCGCACCCACGCCGGTCAACTCGGTCAGGCGCTGCTTCATCAGGTCGCCGAAGGCGCCGTCGGGAATCTGCGCCAGCAGCGGCTTGGCGCGCTCGGCCAGGCGGCCGCGGCCTTCGAGCGTGCTCAGGTTGACGTCGCTGGAGAGCGAGTCGAAGAAGAACTGCGACAGCGGCGTGGCCTCGCGCAGGCGCAGCTCGAAGCCATCGCGGCCTTCCTTGCGCACCAGCGAATCGGGGTCCTCGCCTTCGGGCAGGAACAGGAAGAACGCCTGGCGGCCGTCCTTCATGCGCGGCAACACCGACTCCACCCCCTTCCAAGCGGCGCCGCGGCCGGCGCGGTCGCCGTCGAAGCAGAAGTACACGTCGGGCGCGTTACGGAACAGCAGCTCGGCGTGGTCGGGCGTGGTCGCCGTGCCCAGCGTCGCCACGGCACAGTCGACGCCGTGCTCGAACAGCGCGACGACGTCCATGTAGCCTTCGACGACGATGAGCTTTTCGATCTTGTTGTGCGCCTGCCGCACCTGCCACAGGCCGTAGAGTTCGCGACCCTTGTGGAAGAGCGCGGTCTCGGGCGAGTTGAGGTACTTGGGGCCGTCGTCCTTGTCGAGGACGCGACCGCCGAAGGCGATCGTGCGCCCGCGCCGGTCGTGGATCGGGAACATCACCCGGTCGCGGAACTTGTCGTAGACGCGGCCGCTGTCGTTCTTCGAGAACAGGCCGGCGCGTTCGAGCAGCGACATGCGTCGCGCATCGGTGCCGAGCGCATCGCGCAGCGCGTTGAAACCGACGGGCGCGTAGCCGATGCCGAACTGCGTGCGGACCGCGGCGCTGACATCGCGGCCATCGAGGTAGGCCTGCGCCTTGGGGCTGGCGGCGAGCTGCTTCTGGAAGAACTTCGACGCGGCCTCGACGGCGGCATAGAGGTCGACGCTGTCGGGATTGACGTTGCGCTGCTGGGTGTCGCGCGGCACTTCCATGCCGATGCGCTTGGCCAGCTCTTCGACCGCGTCGAGGAACTCGAGGCGGTCGTAATTCATCAGGAAGCTGATGGCGGTGCCGTGCGCGCCGCAGCCGAAGCAGTGATAGAACTGCTTGGTCGGCGAGACGGTGAAGCTCGGCGAGCGCTCGTCATGGAACGGGCAGCGCGCCGAGTACTCCTTGCCCTGGCGCTTCAACGGCACGCGCGACCCGATCAGCTCGACGATGTCGGAGCGGGCGAGCAGGTCGTCGATGAATGCGTCGGGGATGCGGGCCATTCGGAGCTTTGTACCGCGTCCTGCGCTGGTTCGGGAGGTGGGGTTGGTACTCCTCCCCTGCACGCAGGGGAGGGAGCAAGGCATCAACCCGCCAGGCGCTTCTTGACCAGCACCGACACCTGGCCCATGTCGGCCTGGCCGGCCAGCTTGGCCTTCAGCGGGCCCATCAGCTTGCCCATGTCGGCCGGGCCGGTGGCGCCGGTCTCGGCGATGGCGGCGTCGATCGCGGCCAGGATCTCGGCCTCGCCCATCTTGGCCGGGACGTAGCGCTCGATCACCACGATCTCCTCGCGCTCGACCTGGGCCAGGTCCTCGCGATTGGCCGCCTCGTACTGGCTGACCGAGTCGCGGCGCTGCTTGACCATCTTGTCGAGCACGGCGATCACGGCGGTGTCGTCGAGCTCGATGCGCTCGTCGACTTCGCGCTGCTTGATGGCGGCGTTGATCAGGCGGATCACGCCCAGGCTGTGCTTGTCGCCGCTCTTCATCGCGGCCTTCATGTCATCGGTGAGTCGCGTCTTGAGGCTCATCGGGCAGCTCCCTGGCAAGGATTCGGGACATAAAACTCGGAACACAAATTTCAGAAACACAAAAAGCCGGCGGCGCATGGGCGCGGCCGGCTTGTGTGATGCGCTCGTTGGCGGGTCCGCGCGCTGCGCGGGGCCCGCTGGGGCGATCAGTACAGGCGCTGACGCTTGGTCACGTCACGCGAGGCGCGACGCGCCTGGCGCTTCACCGCCGCGGCGGCCTTGCGCTTGCGTTCCTGGGTCGGCTTCTCGTAGAACTCGCGCTTGCGGGTCTCGGCCAGGACGCCGGCCTTCTCGCAGGTGCGCTTGAAGCGACGCAGAGCAAACTCAAAAGGCTCGTTTTCGCGGACTTTGACGCTGGGCATACGTAATCTCGTTTCGGGAACCGGCCCGGGCAGGCCGGGGAAGAGCCGCGCATTATAGCGATGGCCGCCTTGAAGGTGCAACATGGTTCCCCCATCAAGTGCGCAGGCCCTTGATTTCAGTCCGGAACCGCCTCCAGAGGCGCTGCCGGCACACCAGATCCCCCCGGGAAACCGACCTTTGAAAGTCCTAGGCATCGAAACCAGCTGCGACGAGACCGGTGTGGCCGTCTACGACACCGACACCGGCCTGCGCGCGCACGCTTTATATAGCCAGATCGCCCTGCACGCCGAGTACGGCGGCGTGGTGCCGGAGCTCGCCAGCCGCGACCACGTCCGCAAGCTGCTGCCGCTGGTCCGCCAGACCCTGTCCGAGGCCGGCATGACCACCTCCGACCTCGACGGCGTCGCCTACACCGCCGGTCCCGGCCTGGTCGGGGCGCTGCTGGTCGGTGCCGGCGTGGCCCGCTCGATGGCCTGGGCGCTCGACGTGCCGGCCATCGGCGTCCACCACATGGAAGGCCACCTGCTGGCGCCGCTGCTGGAGGACGACCCCGAGCGCGGCCGCCCGGAGCCGCCGTTCGTGGCGCTGCTGGTCTCCGGCGGCCATACCCAGCTGGTGCATGTCGAAGCCATCGGCCAGTACCGCCTGCTCGGCGAGACCCTCGACGACGCTGCCGGCGAAGCCTTCGACAAGACCGCCAAGCTGATGGGCCTGCCGTACCCGGGCGGTCCGCAGCTGGCGGCGCTGGCCGAGCAGGGCACGCCGGGGACGTTCAGGTTCTCCCGGCCGATGACCGACCGGCCCGGCCTGGATTTCAGCTTCAGCGGGCTCAAGACCCAGGTGTTGCTGGCCTGGCGCGACAGCGACCAGTCCGACCAGACCCGTGCCGACATCGCCCGCGGTTTCGAGGACGCGGTGGTCGAGACCCTGGCGATCAAGTGCGGGCGCGCGCTGGACGCGGCCGGCTGCGGGACGCTGGTGGTCGCCGGCGGCGTCGGCGCCAACAAGCGCCTGCGTGCGCGGCTGGAGGAGATGGCGCAGAAGCGTGGTGGTCGCGTCAGCTTCCCGCGTCCGGCGTTCTGCACCGATAACGGCGCGATGATCGCCTTCGCCGGCGCGCTGCGGCTGCAGGCCGGCCAACACGGCGACCTGGCGGTGCGGGTGACGCCGCGCTGGGACATGGCAACGCTGGAAGTCGTGGGTTCGCCGTAACATTCCCCACCCCTCTGACATCGTTGCGGCCATCGCCCCCATGGACCACGTTTTCATCGAAGGCCTCGAGATCGAGGCACTCATCGGCATCTACGACTGGGAGCGGCGCATCCGCCAGCCGCTCGTGTTCGACATCGAGATGGCCTTCGACAACCGCATCCCGGCGGCCAGCGACGCCATCGAGGACACGCTCAACTACAAGGCGGTCAGCAAGCGCATCGTCGACTACGTGTCGCAGTCGGATTTCGGCCTGGTCGAGACGCTGGCCGAGCGCGTGGCCGCGATCATCCTCGAAGAGTTCGGCGTGAAGCAGGTGCGGCTCAAGCTCAGCAAGCCCGGCGCGGTGCGCGGCGCGCGCGCAGTCGGCGTGTCGATTGTGCGTTCGGCGGGCTGACGTCGCGCATGAGCCTTGCCTACCTGAGCCTCGGCAGCAACGTCGACGCCATCAAGCACCTGCGCGCTGCCGTGCTGGCGATGCGCGAGCGTTTTGGTGAGGTCGTGCTGTCGCCGGTGTACCGCACCCGCGCCGTCGGCTTCGACGGACCTGACTTTTTCAACGCCGCGGCCATCATCGCCACCGACCTGGAACCGCAGGCGCTCAACACCTGGCTGCACGCGCTGGAAGACCTCCACGGTCGCGACCGCAGCGGTCCGCGCTATGGCGACCGCACGCTCGACATCGACATCGTGCTGTTCGATGACCGTGTGCTGGAAGGCGACGGCAACCTGCGCATTCCGCGGCCGGAACTGAAGCATGCGTTCGTGCTGCGGCCGCTGGCCGAGATCGCGCCCGACGTGGTGGTGCCCGGCAGCGGCCAGACGCTGGCGCAGCTGTGGGCCGCGCATCCGGAGCATGGCGCGGTGTGGGAGGCGGTCGCGCTCTAGACCAGGGCACGTCGTTCCCGCGAAGGCGGGAACCCAAGGACGTGCGCTGTTCGGTGGCGGAGCGCAAAGCCAACGTCCTTGGATTCCCGCCTTCGCGGGAATGACGGGTGCAATTGGGTCGACGGTCCGCTTTCCGCACCCACCCCACTTGCCCTCGAGGCCGCGCGGCCCGAGGATGCGCTCTCGATCCATGGGGGTCAGCTCCATGGGCATCCGCAAGGGGAGTGCGATGTTCGAGAAGTTCTCGCGCAGTTGGGAGCTGGTGAAGGCGAGTGCGGCGGTGCTGCGCTCTGACAAGGAGTTGATGGTCTTCCCGATCGTCTCGGCCGCCGCCACGCTGGTGGTGCTGGCGACGTTCATGGTGCCGATGCTGGGCTGGCGCATCTTCCAGCACGGGTTCGGTGCGACCGGCCTGGTGTGGATGTTCCTGTTCTACTTCTGCCAGTACACGGTGATCATTTTCTTCAACTGCGCCCTGGTCGGCGCGGCGATGATCCGCCTGGAAGGCGGCGATCCGACGCTGGCGGACGGTATCAATGCCGCCAAGGCGCGACTGCCGGCGATCCTTGGTTACGCCGCGATCGCGGCCACGGTGGGCATGCTGCTGCAGGCCCTGCGCAACAAGGAGAACAACTTCCTCGTGCGCATGCTCGGCAGTGGCCTGGGTGCGGCGTGGACGCTGGCGACGTTCCTGATCGCGCCGGTGCTGGTCAGCGAAGAGATCGGTCCGGTCGAAGCGCTGAAGAAGAGCGCCGGCCTGCTGCGCCATACCTGGGGCGAGAACGCCATCGGCAACGTCGGTATCGGCCTGGCCTTCAGCCTGATCATGATCGGCGTGGGCATCGTTGGCGCGTTGATTGCCTTCGTCGCCGCGCAGCTGTCGATTGGCCTGGCCGTCGCGATCGTGATCGTGTTCGTGATCGCGCTGTTGCTGCTGGGTGTGTACCAGGCGGCGCTGAGCGGCATCTACTCGGCCGCGCTGTACCGTTACGCGACGCAAGGCGAGACGCCGCCGGAGTTCCAGAGCCTGCGTTTGGAACAGGCGTTCGCTACGAAGTAAGCAAAGGCGCCCCTCTCCCTGGCCACGTTCGTGGCCGTCCCTCTCCCACAAGGGGAGAGGGAAATCGGGTGCCGGGCGTTGCCCTCTCCCCTTGTGGGGTGAGGTGATGTCGCTTGCGAGCCATTGGCTCGCGCATCGCCGAACGCCACCGCGCCATGCGCGGTGGCTGGGGGCCGGAGGCGGGACAGGCGCAAAGCGCCAGGGAGAGGGAGTCAGGCGTTCAGCAGCCTGCCGCCGTCCAGATGCAGCACCTGACCGGTGCTGTATCTGGCATCCACCAGCAGCCAGCGCACTGCTTCGGCGACTTCCGCCGGCGTGCCGGTGCGGCCCATCGGCGTGCGACCGAGCATCGCTTCCTGTGCAGCGACATTCGCCGATTCCTCCGGCCACAGGATCGCGCCGGGCGACACCGCGTTGACGCGCACCTCGGGCGCGAGCTCCAGCGCCAGCGAGCGGGTCATCATCAGCAACGACGCCTTGGCCATGCAGTAGAGCGAGTGGTCGCGCAACGGCCGCTCGCCGTAGATGTCGGCCATGTTGACGATGCCGCCGTGCGCCGCGCGCAGGTGCGGTGCGGCCGCCTGGGCGAGGAAGAACGGCGCGCGCGCATTGCTGGCGAACAGCTGGTCCCATCGTTCCGGCGTCGCCGTGCCAAGCGGCGTCGGGCTGAAGCTCGACGCGTTGTTGACCAGCGCGTCGAGCCGGCCGAAGTGGCCGACGGTCTGCGCGACCAGTTCCGGCAGGCGGTCGAACTCGGCCAGGTCGGCCTGCAGCACCAGGGTGCTGTCGGGCCGGTGGGCTTCGAGTTCGGCGGCCAGTGCATCGGCTTCCGCGCGCGAGCTGCGGTAGTGCAGGGCGAGGTCATGGCCGGCGGCGTGCAGGGTGCGCGCGATCTGCGCGCCGATGCGCTTGGCGCTGCCGGTGATCAGGGCGACGGGGCGGGGGGCTGGCATGTGAGTAGAGTAGCCCGGAGAAGGCCGGAGGCCGCGTCCGGGGTTGGGGCGTGACCGGCCGCATTGATCCCGGGTGCGCTGCGCTTACCCGGGCTAAGGGATAGTCGGGGATAATTGGGGGCATGTCGTCTCTTCCTTCCCCCGACGCCGACGCGCTGGCGCATAGCGCCCGCCTCGATGCATTGATCCGCGCCCAGATCGCCGAACACGGCGGGGCCATCCCGTTCTCGCGCTTCATGGAGCTGGCGCTGTACGCGCCGGGCCTGGGCTACTACAGCGCCGGTGCGAGCAAGTTCGGCGAAAGCGGCGACTTCGTCACCGCGCCGGAGATCGGCCCGATCTTCGCCGCCTGCGTCGCCGAAAGCGTTGCCCCGGTGCTGCAGCAGATCGGCGCGGGAGCCCGCTTCCTGGAACTGGGCGGCGGCACCGGCGCGTTCGCCGAGGTCGCGCTCAAGCGCCTGATGGAACTCGATGCGCTGCCCGACCGCTACGCCATCCTCGAACCCAGCGCGGAGCTGCGCGAGCGACAGCGTGAGCGCCTGCAGCAGCGCCTGACGCCGCCGTTGTTCGAGCTGGTCGAATGGCTCGACGCACCTTTCAGCGATGACTGGGACGGCGTGCTGTTCGCCAACGAGGTCATCGATGCGCTGCCGACGCCGCGCTTCGCGATGGAGGCCGGCGAGGTCTACGAAGAGCATGTGGCGATCGAGGAGGGTGCGCTGGTGCGCGTCCTGCGTCCGGCCGATGCGTTCCTCGGCAACGCCGTGCGCCACGTCGAACGCAACCTGGGCCGCGAGTTCGAACACGGGTACCGCTCCGAAGCCCTGCCGCAGTTGCCCTACTGGGTGCAGGCAGTCTCCGGCGGCATGCGCAGCGGCGCGATGCTGTTCGTCGACTACGGTTATGTGCGCAGCGAGTACTACCAGCCCGACCGCGACGACGGCACGCTGCGCGCGTTCTATCGCCACCGCATGCACAACGAGCCGCTGCTGTGGCCGGGCCTGCAGGACCTGACCGCCTCGGTCGACTTCACCGCGCTGGCCGAAGCGGGCGTCTCTGCCGGTTTCGATTTCGCCGGCTACTGCTCGCAGGCCAGCTTCCTGCTCGGCAACGGCCTGGCCGGCGTGCTCGAGCGCATCGAACGTATCGCCGACGAGGGCGAGCGGCTGCGCCGGACCCAGGAGGTCAAGCGACTGACGTTGCCGACCGAGATGGGCGAGCGCTTCCAGGTGATGGGCTTCGGCAAGGGCGTCGAGTTCGGCGCCGCCTTCCTCGTCGGCGACCTGAGCTTCCGCCTGTGACGGCCCGGATGGGTTTGATGCGCGACCTGCGCTGGCCGTGGCTGTGGCTGCTCGTGTGGCTGCTGATGATCGCGGCGGTGGTGGTGACCTCGCTGCTGGCCGCCTCGGACCTGCCGCCGCCGCCGTTCGACGGCGTCGACAAGCTGGAGCATTTCCTGGCCTACCTGGTCCTGAGCGGCTATGCGGTGATGCTGTTCGAGCGGCGCCGGCCGCAGGCGCTGGCGGCGGCCGGGCTGATCGCCCTGGGCGTCGGCCTGGAAATCGCCCAGGGCGCACTGACCGCCTCCCGCCAGGCTGATTCGGCCGACGCGCTGGCCAATTCCATCGGCGTCCTGGCCGGTCTGATGCTGGCGGCGACGCCCGTTTCGCGGGCTCTGCAATGGCTGGAAACCCGCTTTCGCTAGTGTGACGGGCGTCATTTGGCGATAAAACCGCCATCACACCAGACATGGCAAAGCGACGCTAGGTATTGCGCAAAGGTTAAAAGGTGGTTAAAGCTCTCGGTCGGGCTCAACAGGGGGAGTCCGCCCACCCTGAGTGAAGGAACCACCGATGCCTGCCATCACCCGCGCAATCACCCGAAATCGCCTGGCCCTGGCCGTCACGGCCAGCCTGGCTGCCAGTTTGTTCAGCCCTGCCGTCCTGGCACAGGAGCCCACTGCGGCCGAAGTCCGCTCCGAGGCCACCACCCTCGACCGTATCCAGGTCACCGGCTCGCGCGTGCGCGGCCGCACTGCCGAGGACACGGCCGCACCGGTCGACGTCATCGGCAAGGAAGAGCTCAACGCCACCGGCGCGATGGAGCTCGGCCAGATCCTGCAGATGCTGGAGCCGTCGTTCAATTTCTCCCGCACCTTCGTCAGCGACGGTACCGACATCCTGCGCCCCGCTACGCTGCGCGCGCTGGGCCCGGACCAGGTGCTGGTGCTGGTCAACGGCAAGCGCCGCCACCAGCAGGCGCTGGTCAACGTGCAGCAGACCATCGGCCGCGGTTCGGCCGGTACCGACATCAACTCGATCCCGGTGTCGGCGATCGAGCGCGTCGAAGTGCTGCGTGACGGCGCCGCGGCGCAATATGGTTCTGACGCCATCTCCGGCGTGATCAACATCATCCTCAAGGAACAGACCGACCACACCGACATCTCGGTGGAAGGCTCGCAGTACTACGCCGGCGACGGCGAGATGCTGCACGGCTCGGTCAACACCGGTTTCAAGGTCGGCGGAGACGGCTTCATCAACCTGTCGGCCGAAGCGCGCAACCGCAACGAGACCAACCGCGCCGGCCCCGACAGCCTGCGCGTGGATCCGCCGCGCGTGACCCAGCGCCTGGGTGACGCCGATGCCAAGGATTACTACCTGTGGTTCAACAGCGGCCTGCCGCTGGCCGGTGGCGAGCTGTACCTGTTCGGTGGCGCGTCCAAGCGCGAGGGCGACTCGTCGGGCTTCTTCCGCAGCGCCGGCGACAACCGCACCGTGCCGGAGCTCTACCCCAATGGCTTCCTGCCCAACATCCTGACCACCGTCGAGGACGCCTCGATCGCGGTCGGCTTCAGGCAGCCGATCAACGAACGCTGGGACTGGGACGTGTCGGTGGTGACCGCGCGCAACAAGTTCGGGTTCGAGGAAGGCAACTCGGTCAACGTCAGCTGGTGGTACGAGCCGATCAATCCGGCCAACCCCGGCGGCCCGATCTTCGCCTCGTCGCTGACCCGCGCCGACACCGGCGAGCTGCAGAGCGACCAGACCACGTTCAATCTCGACTTCAGCGGCTATGTCGACGGCATCGGCGGCACGCCGCTGTACCTGTCGTCGGGACTGGAATGGCGCCAGGACGATTACAAGATCCGCCCGGGCGATCCGGTGTCGTACACCTACGGCCGCAACAACGACCGCAATGTCGTCATCGTCGGCCAGACCGGCGACATCGCCCAGCCGGGCATGCAGGGCTTCCCCGGCTTCTCGCCGACCGAAGCGGTCGATGACGGTCGCGACAGCTGGGCGGTGTACCTGGATGCCGAAACCAACCTGAGCGAGAAGTTCCTGCTCGGCGCGGCGGTGCGCTTCGAGGATTACTCCGACTTCGGCAACACCACCACCGGCAAGCTGTCGGCGCGCTTCGACGCGACCGAGACCTTCGCCGTGCGCGGCACGCTGTCCACCGGCTTCCGCGCGCCGGGCGTGCAGCAGCTGTTCTACAGCCAGCGTTCGACCAACCTCAACTCCGACGGCATCCTCACCGACACGCTGACCGCGCGCCAGGACAGCGACGTCACGCGTGCCTTCGGCATCGAGCCGCTGCAGGAAGAGACCTCGACCAGCGGCACGCTGGGCTTCGTCTACCAGCCCAATGACCGCCTGTCGGTGACGCTGGACGTGTTCCAGATCGACATCGACGACCGCATCATCTTCTCCAGCAACATCGCGCCGGAGTCGGTGGGCACCGACGGCAATCCCTGCACGCCGACCAACAGCAACTGCCCGATCCACGCCATCCTCGACCCGATCGGCGTCGGCCAGGTGCTGTTCTTCACCAACGCCATCGACACCCGCACCACCGGCGTCGACCTGACGGTGAACCACAACACCACCTTCGCCGGTGGCAGCACGCTGAACCTGACGGCACTGGTCCACTTCAACGACACCGAAGTGCGCTCGCGTCGTTCGCAGTCGCCGATCCTGTCGCCGACGCAGCTGTTCGACGACACCCAGGTGACCTTGCTGGAAGAAGGCCAGCCGGGCGCGCACCACGTCTTCCAGGGCATCTGGGAAGAGGGTCCGTGGCAGGTCACCGGCCGCGCCAACTACTACGGGTCGGTGTCGGGTGAGGGCTTCACGCCCGGCATCAAGCAGACCTGGGACGGCAAGTGGCTGTTCGACGCGCAGGTGCGCTATGCCATCAACGATGCGATGGCGGTGACCGTGGGCGGCAACAACATCTTCGACCAGTACCCGGACAAGTGGGATCCTGTGACCGGTGCACCGTTCCCGCAGTTGGGCTTCAAGTACGGGTGGGAGACAATGCCGTTCGGCATGAACGGCGGCAGCTACTACGTCCGTTTCGACTACCGCTTCTAGTTGCTGGTGACTGGGCGGTAGGACCAGACCGACAGGGGAGACATGGCGCCGGGCGACGGGGAAGGTCGCCCGGCGTTGTTTTTTTCAGCGCTTCCCGGTCGCCTCGGCGATGGCCCGGATGCGTGCCTTCTGCATCGCCTCGCCCACCGCAGGTCCACTCAGGCCTGCCGCCACCTGGTCGGACCGCACCGCCATTGCCGCCGCATGCGCCTCGCGCAGCGCGCGACCTTGCGGGTAGTCGTCATCCTCATGGCCGGTGCGCCCGCGCTTGTCCGCCTCGCAGGCAATGGCCAGCTGGGCGATGCGTGCGGGCTTGCGGAAGCCGTCGCAGCGCGTGATCAACTCGCACACGGTCTTCGCCTTCAACTCGTCGAAGCGGTGCACGTTGAGGTGCTCGCGGCACACGGCTTCGGCCAGCTGGCGGTGTTCGGTCGGCACCTTCAGGCGCTCGCACAAACCCTTGAGCGGTTTGACGCCGGCGTGTTCGTGGCCCACGTGGCGCGGCAGCTCGTCGGAAGGCGTCAGCGCCTTGCCCAGGTCATGGGTGAGCGCCGCGAAGCCAATCAGCTCGTCGCCGGGCGCCAGCCGTGCCGCCATGTCGCAGACCAGCTCGATGTGGACGCCGGTGTCGACCTCGGGGTGGAACTCCGCGCGCTGCGGCACGCCGTACAGCGCGTCGACTTCCGGCAGCACCGCGGCGAGCGCGCCGGCATCGTGCAGGGTGCGCAGGAAGGCCGATGGCGCCGGGCTGGTGATCGCGCGCCGAAGCTCCTTCCAAACGCGCTCGGGCACCAGCGCCGACAGCTCGCCGGACTCGACCATCGTGCGCATCAGCGCCATCGTTTCGGGCGCGACGGTGAAGCCGAGCGGGGCGAAGCGGGCCATGAAGCGACCGGCACGCAGCACCCGCAGCGGGTCCTCGGCGAATGCGGGCCCGACATGGCGCAGCACGCGCGCCTCGATGTCGCGCGCGCCGCCGTAAGGGTCGACGAGTTGTCCGTACTCGTCCTGGGCAATGGCGTTGATGGTGAAGTCGCGGCGCTGCAGGTCCTGCTCGAGCGTCACCGATGGATCGGCATCGACGACGAAACCGCGGTAGCCGCGACCGCTCTTGCGCTCCGTGCGGGCCAGCGCGTACTCCTCGCCGGTCTGCGGGTGCAGGAACACCGGGAAGTCGAGGCCGACCGCGCGGAAACCGGCGGCCTCCATGGACGCCTGTGATTCGCCGACGACGACCCAGTCACGGTCGCCGGGCGGCAGGCCGAGCAGGCGGTCGCGGACGGCGCCGCCGACGAGATAGGTCTTCATGGTGGGGGATGTTAGCCGAGACGTGCGGCCTGGATCCCGGCGTTCGCCGGGATGACGGGCTGCTTGCGGGGATGACGACGTCTCAGCAGCCCGCGAGTATCTCGGGCAGTTTCGGCTCGATCGCCGTCGGCGTGATGCCCAGGCGGCGCAGGCCGTCTTCGAAGCTCACCGAGTCGAGCTGCAGCGAGCGCCAGTTGTCGCGGCTGATCGGCTTGCCGGGCAGGAACTCGCCGATGTTGGCCTGCAACTCACCGAGCTTGTTCGGCAATCCGAGCACGGCCCGGTAACGGCCACGTCCGCGCGCCGCCAGGCGCACGATGCGTCGCAACGACATCACGTCCGGTCCCACCAGGTCGTAGCTGTCGCCGATGGTCCGGCGATCGTCGAGCGCGTGCACGTACGCATCAACGACGTCGCCGACCCAGACCGGCTGGAAGCGGGCATCGGCGCGGCCGATCGGCAGCACCGGCGCGAACCGCAGCAGTCCGTCGAAACGGCAGAACAGGCCATCGCCGGGTCCGGCAATCACCGACGGGCGGAACAACGTCCAGTCGAGCCCCGAAGCACGCACGCGCTGTTCGGCGCGGCCGCGCGATTGCAGGTAATGGCTGTCGCCGTGGCCGGCATTGAGCGCGCTCATCTGCAGCAGGCGGCGCACGCCCATGTCCTTCATCGCGCCGATCAGCGACTCGGTGATGCCGACGAAGACACGCTCGAAGCCATCGCCGCGATCGCCTTTCTCGTTGAGGATGCCGATCAGGTTGATAACGGCATCGGCATCGTCGAGCACGGCGGACAGGAAGCTGCGGTCGCTGACGTCGCCTTCGATCAGGCTCGCACCGGTCGGGCGCAACGCGCGCTTGCCGGGATCGACGCCGCGGCTGAGCACGGTGACGCGGTCGCCGCCCTGCAACAGGCGCGCGACGAGATGCCGGCCGACAAAACCGGACCCACCGAGGACGACGACATGACGTTGTGCCATGCCGCGAGTTTACGGTCGGATCGCCTTCAGCGCTGTGATGGGCGCCGTGGTTGGGCGGGGCCCTGTGCGGGCGTCGCCGTCGCCGGCGTTGCCTGCACTGGCGTCGCCGGTTGCGGGCAGACGAACTGCGTGCGGCGGCCATCGACGCGCCCGCGCATGCGGTCGCTGACCCTGAGCGCATCGCCATTGAGGCGCCAGTCGTAGAGCACGCTGAAGGCCAGCACGCGGGCAACGTAGTCGCGCGTTTCCTTGTAGCTGATCGTCTCGATCCAGAAGTCCGGATCCATGCCCGGTCGCTGCGACTGCCAGCGCGACAGCGGTGACGGCCCGGCGTTGTAGCCGGCGATCACCTGGTACGGCTGGCCGCCGTACTTGTCCATCAGCTCGCGCAGGTAGGCGGTGCCGAGGATGATGTTGGTGTCCGGGTCGTACAGGCTTTCCGCGCCGCCCCAGGGTTGGCCGATGCGGGCGGCGACGCCGGAACCGGTGCCGGGCAGGATCTGCATCAGGCCCATGGCATTCGCACTGGAGCGCGCGCGCGGATAGAACACGCTCTCGGCGCGGATCTCGGCGGCGACCCAGGCCGGGTCGAGGCGGTTGCTGCTGGCTTCGCGGCGGATGGTGGATTCGTGGTGCAGCGGGAAGCGGAGGCCGTACAGGCGCAGCTCGTCGGGGATGGCCTTGCCTTGCGCGTCCTTGCCCAGTGCGAACACCGCGCGGTCGAACCAGCCATTGCCCTGTGCCACTTCCACCGCGATGCGGCGCTGCTCGTCGTTGAATCGCGAGAGGGCATCGTCCCATTCGCGCACGGCCCAGCCGACGCGGTCGATCCGGAACAGCCCCATCGCCCGCACGATCGCCGGATCACGCGCAATCGCCGCCTGCGCCGAGGCGCTGTCGTTGGGCAGCCACGGGCACAGCGCGTAGGGCAGGTCGAGCTTGTCGGCGGCCAGGAAACCGTGGAAGTCGGGCTTCTTCGCGGCCTCGCGGTACAGTCGTTCGGCCGTGGACTTGCTGCCGGCGCGCTCGTTCAAGCGTGCCTCGAAATACATCCAGCGCGTGTCGCTGCGCTGCTTGGCGCCCATCTTGCTGATCGCGGCCAAGGCGGCGGACCAGTCCGAGCGCGACATCGCTTCGCGCACGCGCCACTCGTGCAGGCGATCGTCGTAGGCGGCCGCGGGCACGGCGTTGAGGCGCCGCGCCGAATCGGGTTCGTAGGAGGCCACCGACCACAGCGCGATCTGGTACAGCGCGCGCCCGCGCTCCTCGTCGCTCAGCCCCAACGCATCGGCGTAGCGCGGCAGCACCGCTTCGGCCGAAGCCGGCGAGGCCTTGCCGAACTTCGCCAGGCCCTGCGAAGCGATGGCGCGACTGCGCGCCGTCTTCGGCCAGGTCAGCGCGCGCTCGTGCGGCGCATCGAGGAAGGACGCGTAGTCGTTGGCCAGCGTCAGCTGGTCAGCGGGCAGGCCGCGTGCCGCGGCGCGCATCACCCCGGGCTGCCATTCGGCGGCGGCCAGGTCGATGCGTTCCCAGCGCAGGTCCGGCGTCAGGCCGCCCTGTGCCGACAGCGCGGCCATCGGCGCATCGCATTCGTCCGGCAGCGACTTGCCGGTGCTGCGCCAGATCGCCTGCGCATCACTCGTCCATTGCGCGTCGGCACGGCCCTGCGCGAGGCGCGCGCTCAGCTCGCCGCAACGCAGCGCGGTGCCCTTGACCGTGGGACTCCACGCAGCGAGGAACGAGGCCCAATCCTGGCGGCGGGCCGCCGCGGTGAGCCAGCTCTCGCGGAACGATTCGGCGACGGCCTGGCCGCGATAGCGCGACAGGAACGACTGCGCCTGGCTGGCGGCGAGGTTGTCGATGTCACGGCGCAGGCTGGCGTATTCGACCCAGCCGTAGAGCGGATGACGCGCGATGTCGGCGTACTGGCCGGCATCGAAGCGGCCGAGCTCGGCGGCCTCCAGCGCGGCCCGCACGCGCGGCAGTTGCGGATCGACGGTGCCCTTGGGCAATGCGGGCAATTGCACCGGCGGTGCCGCTGCCGTGCTCTGTGCACAGGCAGTTGCGGCGACCGCTGCAATGGACGCAGCGAGTACGATTGTGAACGGGCGGGGGAGCATGCGTGGGACTATAGCCCAGCGTTGTGAAGTGTCCGTCGCCACGACGTGCGCGGCAGTCAGTTGCCGATCAGCAACGCGATTCGATTCAAGAAAATCCTGAAAGGAGTTCCATGGTTGCCTCCATGCTCACCGCACTGCTCATCTTCCTCGCGCTCGGCTGCGTCGCCGGCATTCTTGCCGGTCTGCTCGGCGTCGGCGGTGGGCTGGTGCTGGTGGCGGCGCTCGCGTGGTTGTTGCCCGGCATGGGTGTTCCGAAGGAAGCGGCCATGCACGCGGCGTTGGCCAGCTCACTCGCCAGCATCGTGCTGACGGCGGCGGCATCGGCGCGCGCGCATGCATCACGCGGCAGCGTGCTGTGGCCGACGGTGGCCTGGATGGTGCCCGGCCTGCTGATCGGGGGCTGGCTGGGCAGCGGCCTGGCCGTGCGCGTCGACGACAGCGTCCTGCGCTGGATCGTCGCCGGGTACTGCTTCCTGGCGGCGGCGCAGCTCACCTTCGGTGGCAGCCGCGGCGCGGGCGATCCCACGCTGCCGGCGCCGACCGGTGCGGCGATGACGGCGGCGGGTGTCGGCATCGGCGCGGTATCGGCGGTGGTCGGCATCGGCGGTGGCAGCATGACCGTGCCCTTGCTGGTCTGGCGTGGCATCGCGCCGGTGCGCGCGGTCGGCACCTCTTCGGCCTGCGGTGTCGCCATCGGCCTGGCCAGTGCGGTCGGCTATGCGTTGCACGCGCCCGCCGGTGCCTTGCCCGCGCATGCGATCGGTTACGTGTATCTGCCGGCAGCGATCGGTGTCGCGGCGGCATCGGTATTGGCCGCGCCGTTTGGGATGCGACTGGCGCACCGGCTGTCAGGCGACACCCTCAAGCGCGTGTTCGCGGGCTTCCTGGCCCTGGTCGGCACCAGCTTGGTGCTCGGCGGCTGACCGCAACGCGACTTCCCGACGTACGGCGGCGTTGACGCCACGCTCACAAAGCTGAGCGACTTTTGCCCGTTTGGGTCGGTTTTCCATACGAATACCGCTCAACGGGTTTGGAATTACGGCCCAGACGGCGTACGCCATCTGTAGAACCGTGAAATCCGGCGTTCTGTGCCGAAAGTGACGCTGACTCTTTGCCGCTTGTGGCGGCTTTACGAATTGTTTACAACTCAGGGACGCCGCCTGCAGGGGGGTAGGCGCGTACAGCTGTTCAGCCAGATTTTTTCTATTTTTGGAGAGAGTCGATGAAAGCACCACGCCGTCAGTCCCTCACAAGAGCCATACAACTTTCGCTGCTGCTCAGCCTGCCGGGCCTCGCTGCCGCGCAGGAACCAGCGGCACCCGCCAAGCCCTCGTCGGCCACGACCCTCGACACGGTCACCGTCACCGGCAGCCGCATCAAGCAGACCAACGTCGTCACCGCACAGCCGGTGTACGTGCTCGACCGCAGCAAGATCGAGGCCACCGGCCTGCAGAGCGTGGGCGACTTGCTGCAGCAGCTCAGCTCGAGCGGCAAGGCGCTCAACGCCAAGTTCAATTCCTCCGGCAACTTCGGCTATCCGCCGGACGGTGGCGGCATCGGCGCCGGTTCGGCCCAGGTCGACCTGCGCAACCTCGGTTCGCAGCGCACCCTGGTGCTGGTCGACGGCGTGCGTTGGGTCAACGAATCGTCCGCGTCTGGCGTGAGCGGCAGCGCCGACCTCAACACCATCCCGCTGGCGATCGTCGAACGCATCGAAGTGCTGGAAGACGGCGCCTCGGCGATCTACGGTTCCGACGCCATCGCCGGCGTGGTCAACATCATCACCCGTCGCAACTTCGACGGCGCCGAAGCGCATGCCTATTACGGCGAGTACGAGGACGGCGGCGAGACCACCGAAGCCAGCCTGACCATCGGCGGCAGCGGCGAGCGCTGGACGGGCATCTTCACTGCCAGCTACTTCGAGCAGCAGGAAATCAGCTCGGGCAGCTGGGAGCAGTCGCGCTTCCCGACCCCGGGCACCGGCGTGCGCGGTGGCAGCTCGGGCATCCCGCAGGGCCGCTTCTTCTTCTGCGATCCGACCCGTCCGACCACCGGCGTTGGCGGCTGCGATGCCGACACCGAGAACTGGTACGACATGACCTTGAACAACGGCACGACCACGCCGGTGTTCGATCCCAACAACCCCAACGGCGGCACCTACAACCAGTTCGACCTGTCGGACCGCTTCAACTTCGCGCCGTACAACTTCCTGCTCACGCCGAGCAAGCGCAAGTCGATCTTCGCCAGCGCCAGCTATGACTTGAGCGACCAGGTCCGCCTGCACGTGAAGGGCCTGTACAACAACCGCACCTCGACCAACCAGGCCGCGCCCGAACCGATCTTCGTCGGCCCCGGCGCTGGTACCGGCGGCATCGCCGACACGATCAGCATCCACCAGGACAACCCGTTCAATCCGTTCGGCTACACGCTCGACGCGGCCTCGAACCTGCTGGTGGTGACCCGTCGCCCGGTCGAAGTCGGCCCGCGCATCTTCAACCAGGATGTCGACACGACCTACTTCAACATCGGTCTCGACGGCACCTTCGGCATCGGCGACCGCACGCTCGGCTGGGACGTCAACTACGCCCACTCCGAGAACAAGGCCACGCAGGAATTCCTCAACGGCTACAACGTGGCCAAGATGAAGCTCGCGCTGGGTGATCCGGCGATCTGCGCGCTGGTCGCCGGCTGCACGCCGCTCGACCTGTTCGGTGGCCAGGGCCGGCCGATGACGCAGCAGCAGATCGACTACATCCGCACCCGCCAGATCGACTCGAGCAAGCAGGTGCTGGACCTGTTCCAGGGCAACATCACCGGCGATCTGTTCGCGATTGGCGATCGCACCGCCGGTTTCGCCGCGGGCATCGAGCACCGCCGTTATCGCGGCGACTTCAATCCCGACCCGCTGCGCCAGACCGGCGAATCGCAGGACTCGTTCGCCGCGCCGGTGTCGGCGTCGTACGAAGTGGATGAAATCTATACCGAGTTCAGCTTCCCGGTGCTGGCGTCGTTGGACCTCAGCGCGGCGATCCGCTACTCGGATTACTCCACCTTCGGCAACGAGACCACCGGCAAGGTCGGTTTCCGCTGGCAGCCGATCGAGGACGTCGTCGTCCGCGGCACCTATTCGACCGGCTTCCGTGCACCGAACCTGGGCGAGCTGTACGGCCTGACCCAGTTCGGCGCGACACTGGTCGATCCCTGCGGTTCGACCGGCCGCCCGGGTCCGGCATCGCCTGACCTGGCCGCGGGTTGCGCGGCGCAGGGTGCGCCGCCGAACTTCGTCCAGGCCAACACCCAGATCACCACCTTCACCGGTGGCAATCCGGACCTGCAGCCGGAGAAGTCGGACAACTGGACCTTCGGCGTGGTGTATGCGCCGAGTTGGGGTGCCGGCCAGTCGTGGTCGGACCGCCTCGACTTCGAGGTGGGCTACTACAACGTCGAGATCGAGGACGCGATCCAGGCCCGCGATCTGCAGGCATTGCTGGAAACCTGCCTGCGCGAGGGCGGCGTCACTTCGGTCAACTGCACGCCGTTCACCCGCGGCGCCGGCGGCAACCTCAACCCGCCCAACAACTTCCTCGACAACCTGGGTTCGATCAAGACCGACGGCGTCGACATCAAGGCCAACTGGGCCGGTCCGGAATGGAGCTGGGGCCGCCTGAACGCCTCGCTGCAGTCGACCTATGTCAACGACTACGAGGCCGTCGACGTCGACGGCAATCGCTCGCAGCGTGAGGTCGGCGTGGAAGTCGACGACAGTGCGATCCCGGAATGGCAGACCAACGTGCAGTTCGGCTGGACCAAGGGCGACTTCAACGCCGGCTGGACGGTGCGCTACATCTCGTCGGTGAAGGAAGACTGCGACAACGTGCCGGTCGCCGGTGCACCGGGCTGCCTGGGCGATGCCGAGTTCAACGAGCTGGGCTCGACGACGTTCAACGACGCGCAGTTCAACTGGTCCAACGCCTTCACCGAGGGCCTGAAGCTGACGGTCGGCGTGAACAACATCTTCGGCAAGGAGCCGCCGGTGTGCCTGACCTGCTCCCTCAACGGTTACGACGCCGGTACGTACGACCTGCCGGGCGCGTTCTGGTACGTGAGTGCTGACTATCGCTTCTGATAGCGGCTGACCAGCAAGCAGGGAAACGGGCCGCCACGCGGCCCGTTTTCTTTGGTGTCCCCCCGCTGGACTTGCCCGGTCGGCCGGTTCACCATCTGGCCGACCCCGGACCGGCCAGGCCCGGCCGTGCCGCAGGTTGAAGTCCTTCGAAGGTCCTTCCAAGGAGATTCCCATGCAAGGTATTGCGCTCACCGTACTTCTCGCCATGCAGGTCGTGGTGCACCAGTCCGCAGAATCCGAGTCCGTTCGCAAGAACGAACTGCGCGTGCCGCAGGCCGACACGGCGACATCCGACGTGGTGAACCGAAAGGTCGATCCCCGCAGTCCGCAGGCGATGGCTTTCCTCGACGCATACGGAACGCCTTCGCAACAGCAGATTGCCGAGCACCACTGGCCGGTGGCCATCCTTCCGTTGCCCGATGGGTTGGTCCGGCACAAGCTCAGCGGCCGCGAGTCCATAGATGACCAGCCGTATGTCCTGCTCGTCGATACCCAGCAGAAGGTCATGTACCTGCTGAGGCAGGATGGCAAGTCCGCGATTCCTTACGGGCCGGTCGAGTACCCGCGAGGGATCTGACCTGTGACATTCAAGCCGAGCCGATTCGCGGCTCGGCTTGATTGCGCGGGCATTGGTACTCCAATACCACCAGGCCCTCCGGGTACTCTTTCACCGACTTCAACGCCAGTGCGCGCTGGCCGATGTCGCGCGGCGCAAACGAGCGTCCGGCGCCAATCAGCACGGGCACCATGCGCAGACGGAGGCGGTCGACTTGGCCCGCGCGCAGCAGGGCGTCGCACAGCGTCAGGCTGCCCCAGACGATCAGGTCGCCATCCACGCGCTCGCGCAGCGATCGCACGGAAGCGACGCCATCACCGCGCAGCACCGTCGCCGACTCACCGCTGCCTTCCCAGGGTGCCTGGGTCAGCGTGTTGGAGACGACATACTTGGGCAGCGCATTGAGCGGTGCCGCCACGGGCTCCTCCAGTGGATCGGCCTGGGGCCAGTAGCTGGCGAACATTCCGTAAGTGGTTCGTCCCAGCACAATGGCGCCCACGCGCTCCAGCAAGTGCAGCTGATCCTTGTCCGCCTCGTTGATGCTGCGCGCATTCACGAAGAAGTCGATGCTGCCGTCCAGCCCGGCCGCGTAGCCGTCCGCGCTGATGATCTGCTCGACGATAAGGCTGCCCATGTCGCGCCTTTGGTTGGGGTTCTTCATTACGACGAACGGGGGCGGGGGTGATCGACATCCCGGGTGCGCCTGCGGCTTACCCGGGCTACGCTGGGGGTTCGCGGGCTGGGACCAGGGAAAACCAATGACGATCAAGCGCATGGATAACGTCGGCATCGTGGTGGAAGACCTGGATGCCGCCATCGGGTTCTTCGCCGAGCTCGGCATGAACCTCGAAGGGCGTGCGCCCATCGAAGGCGACTGGGCCGATGGCGTCACCGGATTGCACCAACAGCGCGTCGAGGTCGCCATGATGCGTACGCCGGACGGGCACAGCCGGATCGAGCTGTGCCGGTTCGACGCTCCGCAGGTTGTCGCCGATCATCGCGACGCACCGGTCAATGCCTTGGGATACCTGCGCGCCATGTTCACCGTGATGGACATCGACGACACGCTCGCCAGACTCGGCAAACGCGGCGCGACGCTCGTCGGCAAAGTGGTCCAGTACCAGGACATGTACCGGCTGTGCTACATCCGCGGGCCCGAAGGAATCCTCATCGGACTGGCCGAAGAACTCGGCCAGCACACACGCAGCGAATTCGAACCCACGTAGCCCGGGTAAGCGAAGCGCACCCGGGAGCTTCCGCGATCCCGAGGTATCCCCGGGTGCGCCTTCGGCTTACCCGGGCTACGCTGACTGAACATGGCCAAAGGAACTCCCCATGAGCGATCCATACAACTCCGCTGCAAACCGTTCGATGCAGTCCTTGTTGAACGACTCGATGGTCACGACGGCGTTCGAGCTCCCGGGCCACCGGATCACTCGCAATCTCGGTCTCGTGCGTGGCATTACCGTCCGGTCCCGTTCCATCGTCGGCAACTTCCTCGGCGGCCTGCAGACCATCTTCGGCGGCAACATCACCATCTACACGGAGCTGTGCGAGCAGGCCCGGCACGAGACCTACCGGGACATGGTGCAGCACGCCAGGCAACTGGGGGCCAACGCGATCATCGCGGTCCGCTATGACGCCACCGAGCTGATGGCCGGGCTTACGGAAGTGCTGTGCTATGGCACGGCGGTGGTCGTCGAGCCGAACCGCGACTGACGCAAAACGAAGGGAGACGGTGGTCACGCTGAGTGGCCTCCGAATCAATCGTCACCTGAGAATAAGTCTCGCATGGCGATCGGTGTCGCCCGGGAGCACTCAGAATGCGCGCAGACATGCTCGGGGGCGGGGTGCAGATGAGGGCGCGCAGGTTCAAAGGCGTAATTCTTTCCATACTTTGGGGCGGAAGCCTCATCGCCGGCCTTTGCAAGATCCTGGTGGTCTGAACATTGTGGGTAGCGGGCCCGACACTTCATTCAAGCCGACACATCGCTGCCAAACCGTCACAAGAACTCCTATCCAGGGCGCGAGAGGCTCTTACTCGGATAATGGGGCAAGATTCGGAGCCCAAAGAGCTTTGGGAGGAGAGCGAATTTGAGACTTGGGAGTCGTCCATCAAGGCGCTTGAGTCGGCCATTACCGCCTAACAACTCATTCAAGCCGAAGCCACTTCGTGGCTCGGCTTGACTCTGGCGTTGGCGAACGCCCGCTTCTGGCCGATAGCGGACGCTCGGCAGGGCGGCGCGGGACATGGGGTCCGTCCACGCGCAGAGCTTCTTGCCATCATTCGCACCGGGCCGCGAGAGGCATCTTCAACGCTTCTTCGTAGGCGCTCGTGGACGAATCGGCGCGTTGCGGAGCGTTCGGAAAAACTATCCGCACCTTCAGCGGCGCGCCGTTGGGTCCACGTATCGTCCCGATGCCCTCAAACGTGCGCAGGCGTCGAGTGCTGGCATCGTAGGTGATCTGCATGCTGGGCGCGACGAAGTCCAGCCAGCTATCGAGGCTGAGCCGGAAACGTACGAGGCCGGCCGAAGGTGCATCCACCCGCTGCACGCGTATGGGCACCTGCGCGTCGCGGCTGGGCACGACAAACTGCGCGCGTGACGTCGAACCGCCTGCGAGTGCGTTCCATCGCTCGCGCACCCAGTCGTCGAAGCCCGCGTCGATCACCGTGTTGGGGCCGACGACCACGGTCCGCTCCCGCAGGGGCGAGAGCGCCGACGCGCGCCAGTACGCGCGACGCGTGGCCGACGCGCCTTCCACGCCCTCGCGGTAACCGTCGCGGGCATCGTTGAAGTCAAAGGCCGGTGCGCCCGTAATCATCGTGTCCTTCACGCGCTTGCGCGCGAACGCGCGTCCATCGGGGCATCTGTAGACGACCAGTCGACTGCGTTCACTGGACGTGGTTCGGATCCAATGCTGTTCCTCGTACAGCAGGCGACCGGTGCGCAGGTCCGTCGCGTGCCCCGTGGTTCGCTCGATGGTGACTCCGCCAGCCCTGCCGCTGGCAAACAGCAGGGCCGTGAGCAACCAGGCGCCATACAGGGTCGCGGCCGGCCGCGACAGCGTGTTTGCGGCCGGCCGTGGGTGCGTGGCGGTAATCCTGCAATCCGGTTTACCGGTCCGGCTCATAGAACCAGGCGTTCACGTGCGCCATGCCAATTGGGACGCCGGCTGTGAACGCCGACGCGCCGAACACGGAATTGAGCGCAGCGGCCGCATCGACCGTCAGGGTGACCGCGACGTCGCCGATGAGAACTGGAGTGCGCATGGAATCTTCCTCATCCGTAGGGCGAACCGCGCGTGGCACGCGCGGTGATGCCAGCGTGTCCCGCTATGCGCCCGGCATCCAGCGGACAAGCACGCAGTCCGACTCGGTAGTTGTACGCAGGGATCAGCGTCCGGTGTCGCCGTCGCCGGTGGATTCCGGCCAGCGTTGCGGCACCTTGCGCAGGTCGTCAATGCGGTAGCCCATGCCACGAAGTCGCTGCACGGCATCGGCGTACGCCGCGTCCGAGATCGTGGGCGTGCGCGCCATGATCCAGGCGTAATCGCGCTTGCTGCGGGCGACGATGGTGAGCGTGTAATCCGGGTCGAGGTGGGAAATGACGTACTCGGCCTGAATTGGCCAGACGAACTGCATGCCCCATACCGCGTTGCCCGTGCCCTCGCGGACGGTGCCGATGGGCTCCATCGTGCGCACCGCCGCATCGAAGCTCCCACGCCGGTAGCGGAAATGCGTCTGTATGCGGCCGTCCTCGCGCATCGAGTACGACTCGATCGCGTTGTATGCCTCCCGCTCGGGGAACGAGGGGATGTGGGCGATCACATACCAGTCGCCCATGAAGCGCGGGATGTCCACCTCCGTGGCGGTGGGCACGGTTGGCGCCGTATGGGCGCAACCGCACAATGCGAGCACACCGGCGACGACTGCGGATGGAAGTTTCATGTCAATCCTCCCGCACGAAACGGTAGTGAGCTACCTGCCATTCTTTGCCGTCGCGGTAACCGAACAGCTCCGCACAGGCCATCCAGAACATGCGCCAGCGCTGGTTCCACAGTCCCGCGGCATCGCCATACGCCTGGCGCAGATAGCCCATGATCGCATCGCGTCGCGCATCGTGGTTGGCCAGCCAGTGATTGGCTGTGCGCGCATAGTGCTCGCCACCCATCGTCCAGCGTTCGTCCAGCCGCAACGACTGCTGGAAATGCAGCAGCGTGTCGGCGGCAGGCATGAGGCCGCCGGTGAAGAAATGGCGGCCCATCCAGTCGTCCTTGCCGTCGATCTCGAACGGGTAGAGCAGGGTCCGGTGACAGAAGACGTGGACGAACAGGCTGCCGCCGGGACGCAGCCACCGGGCGATACGCCGCATCAGCACGTCGTAGTTGCGCATGTGCTCGAACATCTCCACGGACACGCAGCGATCGAACGAGGTGCGGTCGAGCTCGAGCTGGTTGACGTCGCAGGTGATGACACGAACGTTGTCCAGGCCCAGCGCGCGGCATCGGGCCAGGATGTGCTCGCGCTGCCCATGCGAGTTCGACACGGCCGTGATGCGCGAACGCCGGTAACGCTGCGCCATCCACAGCGTGAGCGAACCCCAGCCGCACCCGAGTTCGAGGATGTCCAGGCCGTCGGCAAGCCGCGCGCGCTCGGAGTAGAGCTCAAGCATGGCGTCTTCGGCTTCATCGAGCGTCTCGCGGCCGGTCGGGTAGTAACAGCACGAGTACTTCAGTCGTGCGCCCAGACAGGCCTGGAAGAACGCAGCCGGCAGCTCGTAGTGCTGGCGGTTCGCCGCATCGGCATGCAGTGCGATCGGGCTGTGGCGCAGCATCGACAACCGCTGCGTCATGCGTTGTGACTGTACCTCGAGCCCGCCGGCATGCTCTTCCTGCAGGCGTTGCGCGCACAGGCGGCGGATGCCGAAACGGACAACTGCATCGGGCAGCAGACCGCGCTCGGCCATGCCGAGCAGGCCAGGGCTGGGCAGATCGCGGGTGGTCAGGTCGGGGGCCGCACGCATCACGGTGCTCATCGATCTTCCTTCGGAAACCAGGGGAACAACATCGGGGTGGAGCGCTGGTAACGGCGGTAGTCGTCGCCGCGCGTGCGCAGCGCCTGGCGCTCGGTATGCGGAACGCCGCTGAGCCAGCGGAGGAATACGTACATCGTCAGCGGGCCGGACCATGCCAGCCACGCGATCGGCGATCCCACGGCGAGCAGAAGGTAGGCGAACCAGTGCAGCCACTCGAAGAAATAGTTGGGATGGCGGCTGTAGCGCCATAGACCGGTGCGCATCGTTCGGCCGCGGCTGTCGGGACGTGAGCGGAAGCGGGCGAGTTGCGCATCGGCGACCGATTCGCCCGCGACGGACACCGCCCACACCAGCACGGCGGCCCACTGAAGTCCGGTGGATTCCATCGGATTGCACGCCACCGCCGCAAAGGGCAGCGCGAACAGCACCACCAGCAGCGCTTGCGCCTGGAACAGCGCAAACCATACCAGCGGTGCATCACCCCAGCCCTCCCGCAACGCCGCGTAGCGCCCATCCTCGTGTTCGCCGCCCACGCGCCGCCAGAGGTGCCACGCGAGGCGAAGGCCCCAGAGTCCGCCGAGCAACGCGAGCAGCAGGCGCGGCGCCGTGGCGCCATCTCCGAGCGCCGCCAGCAGCACGGCCGCCGCGGCGACGCCGCCCGCCCACACAACATCGACCAGCCCGGCGTTGCGGTGCCGCTGCTGCCACCACCACGCAAGCGTCTGCGCGAGCGCCGCGAGCCCCCAGACGAGCAGCAGAGAACTGCCGGTGCTCATCGCGAGCCGTCCAGGGCGATCGGTCGGGACACGCCACCGCCACGCCCTCGTTGCGCGACGAGCGTGAGCGCGCACGTCGCGATCGCCCACCCGATCGCAAGTGCGGCCGTCGGCTGCACGGAGGCGCTCAACTCAACGGCGCCCACCCGCTCGGCAGCGAGATAGGCCATCGGTCCACCAACGGCACCAAGCACGATCGCCATCCACGGGCGCAGCCATGCGAGCGAGTGGTTGATCGTCATCGCGAAGGCGGCCCACAGGGCGACGATCCATGCGGGCGCGGCAAGAGCGCCGATGCTGCCGCGGTAATCGATCCAGCCAAGTTGCGCGAGAAGCCCGTCGAATGTCACGCCCATCAATGCGGCGCAGACCACCAGCCACGCGTCCGCGCGGCGGCGCGACGAGGCGAGCCACTGCAGCGCGACGAACGCCACGCACGCGACGACACCCAGCCACGGCGTGCCATGGGCCGCACCGAGCACGCACGCCCACCACGCGATCTGGAATCCGGCGAAGTTCGCCAACGAGTGCATCATGCCTCCGGAGTCGTCGCAGCCTGCGGCTGTGGCCGGTAGCCGGGCCGAGCGAAGAGCATCTGCGCGACACCGATCGAACGCTCGCGAAAGCCGCCTTCGCAGTAGGCGAGGTAGAACTCCCACATGCGGATGAATCGTTCGTCGAAACCCAACGCCCGCACCTGCGGCAGGCGGTCCAGGAAGCGCTCCCGCCACGCCTGCAACGTCCGCGCGTACGAGAGTCCCATGTCTTCCAGGTGCAGCAGCGCAAGATCGCTGGCCGCGGCCTTCGCCGAGATCATGGCCGCGATGGACGGAATGAACGAGCCCGGGAACACGTGACGCTTGATGAAGTCCACCGATCGCACCGCCTGCTCGTAGCGGTGATCCTCTATGGTGATGGCCTGGACCAGCGCCAGGCCCTGCAGCGTGAGCCGCTCGCCGATGCAGGCGAAGTAACGGCGAAGGTTATCCGGCCCGATGGCTTCCACCATCTCGATCGAGACGAGTTTGTCGTAAGTGCCGTCGAGTTCACGGAAGTCACGCATAAGGACGGTGACTCGATCCTGCAACCCGGCCTGGGCGACGCGTTCGCACGCAAGCTCGTACTGCTCGCGTGAAAGCGTGGTGGTGGTGACGTGGCACCGGTGCTCGCGCGCGGCGTGCAGCGCGAAGCCGCCCCAGCCCGTGCCGATCTCCAGCACGCGATCGCCTTCCCGCAGCTGCAGCTTGCGGCAGATCGTTTCGAGCTTGCGCGTGGAGGCCGCCTCCAGCGTGTCGTCTTCGCGTTCGAACGACGCCGATGAGTACATCAGGTCTTCGGAGAGGAACAGCCGGAAGAAGGGGTTGCCAAGATCGTAGTGCGCCGCGATGTTGCGGCGTGCACCCGAGGCGGTGTTCCTGCGCAGCGCATGGACCAGCCTGAGCGCCCAGCCCGCCACGCGGGCCGGACCGCGCTCGACGTCGTCCAGCAGGTCGCGATTGCGCACGAGCAGTCGCACCAGTCCGACCAGGTCATCGCACGTCCAGGCGCCGTCCATGTACGCCTCGGCGGCCCCGACGCTGCCGCCCAGCGCGATAGCCCGATACAAGCGGGCGTCGCTCACGCGCAATGCCGGTGACGGGGCGCCGGTGGCCTCACCCAGCGTGATCGAATCCCAAGGGTCGTGCAGCGTGAGGGCACCGGACTGCAACGCGCCCAACTTGGCGACAACGCGATCGCGCAGGAGCCGGTCGATGGCACTGGCGTAAGGCAGCGGGAGGGTGTGCTGTGCGGTATTGCTCATGGTGCGGAACCCTTCGCGGGATGGTCATGGACCGGAGTGCCCTTGAGCCACAGCTTGAGCGCCTGCCAGTGGATGCCGCCGACGACCTGCAGCGTCATCGCGGGATATCGCCACAGCACGCGCGACAGCGCCGACGCGTCGAGTGGAAGGCGCTGGAGCGATAGCGTGGCGTCGAACTCGCGCCGCTGGTCGTCGCAAACGTCCATGTGCACGTGCAGAGTGTCGCCGGGTGGCGTGAACGTCCATGCATAGCGGCGTTGCATCGGCATGAACGGCGAGACATGGAAGGCTTTGTCGAACTGCCAGTGGAGCGCGCGTCCGCGCGGCTCCGCGTCCGCGACCGGCAACACGTACGCGTGCCGTTCCCCCCATGGGGTGTTGGTGATCTCGGCCACGACGTGCTCGAGTGTGTGGTGGTCGGGCCCGTAGCAGTAGTAGAAGCTCACCGGATTGAACACGTAGCCGAAGTAGCGGGCGTGCGTGAGCAGGCGGATCGGCCCGATGGGACTGGCGCCGGTGGCCTTCGCGATCCGCTGACGCACGGCCTCTGCCAGGGTCACATCTGCCGGGCCCAGGTAGTCGCTACGGCGGAACTCGCCAAGATTGCGGCGGCGCGTGGACCAGAGCGGATGCGCGTCAAGGATCGCATCCACTTCGTCGAGGTCGAGGAACAGCTGCGCCATCCGATAGTTGAAGGCGTGCCGACGCGGCGCGAAGCGGCGGTGCCGCACCGTGCCTTCGTACAGTGCGCTGCTGCGTGGTCGCATGCGTTCGCCGCCGTCGCTCATGCGCGGCCCCATGCGAGCTCTCCGGGCGCAGCGTCATCCACTGCGCGCGGTTCCGGCACGACCTCCGGCCACGCGACCCCGAGTGAACGTGCGACCTCGACGGCGCTGCGAAGCCCGTCCTCGTGGAACCCCCAGCCCCAGTACGCGCCTGCGAACCAGGTTCCGCGACGGCCTTGTATCTCGCCCCGGCGCGCCTGCGCGGCGACCGCTTCGCGCGTGAACACCGGATGGTGGTAGCGCACGCGCTTGAGGATGCGGCGCGGATCGATCGCGTCGCTGCGATTGAGCGTCACCACGACGGGTGTCGAGACCGGCAGTCCTTGCAGCAGGTTCATGCAGTAACTCACCGTGCACGCCTGCGCCGCATCGGCGCCGATGTGCGCGTTCCAGGCCGCCCACGCCTTGCGGTTGCGCGGCAGCAGGCGCTCGTCGGTGTGGAGGACGACGTCATTGGGCTGGTAGGTGATCGCGCCGAGTACGTCGCGTTCGCGATCGTCCGCGTCGGACAGGAGGGAAAGTGCCTGGTCGCTGTGGCAGGCCAGCACGACCTGGTCGAAGGTTTCCTCCCCGTCGGCGGTCGTCAGTGCGACGCCTTGCTCCAGCCTTCGGACGGCATGCACCGGCGTGGCGAGGCGCAGGGACGCCGTCCACCGTTGCCGAAGCGCTTCCACGTAGCGCCACGAGCCCCCGCGCACGACCTTCCACTGCGATCGCCCGGCGAGCTGCAGCATCTGATGGTTCGCCATGAACTGCACCAGGTGCCGGGCAGGAAAGTCCAGGATCTGATCGGCGGGCGCGGACCAAAGGGCGGACGCCATCGGGACCAGGTGATCGTCGCGAAACGCGGCCCCGAAGCCTTGTTCGCGCAGGTAATCGCCCAGTGCCGGGCCGGCCTCGCTGCCGGCGAGCAGTCTGGGCGCGATGCGGTAGAAGCGCAGCAGGTCGGCCAGCATGCGAAGAAAGCGCGGCGACAGCAGGTTCCGCCGCTGGCAGAACAGCGCGGCGAGCGAGGTCGCGTTGTACTCCAGCCCGGTACGTTCGTTGTGCACCGAGAAACTCATGGTGGTGTCCTGCGTGGACACGTCCAGTTCGCCGAACAGCTGCGTGAGCAGGGGATAGTGAACGGGGTTGTGCACGATGAAGCCGGTGTCGACGGCGAGCGAGACTCCGTCCACGCTCACCTCATGCGTATGGGTGTGCCCGCCGGGGTAGGCGTTGGCCTCGAACAGCACGACTTCGTGCTCACGCGACAGCAGCCACGCGGCGCCGAGCCCCGCGATGCCCGATCCGATGATCGCGATGCGCATCTGTCAGTTCCTCGCCCGTGCCAGGACCCAGGCCGGCACGGGCTTGAGGTCGCGCACGAGACCGACGGACGCCAGCAGCTTCAGGCCGTACCAGGTCAGGTCGATCTCCCACCAGCGGAAGCCCTGGCGCACCGTTCCCGGGAAGAAATGATGGTTGTTGTGCCAGCCCTCGCCGAAGGTGAGGAGGGCGAGCAAGGCGTTGTTGCGGCTGTCGTCGCGCGTTTCGAAACGGCGGCTGCCGAAGCGGTGCGCCAGCGAGTTGATCGTCACCGTCACGTGGAACAGCACGATGGTAGATATGAAGAATCCCCAGACGACCAGTTGCATGCCGCTGGTTCCCAGCGAAGGCGCGACGTGTTGCAGGAACGCGCCCAGGCCGTACAGCGCCAGGGCCAGCGCGACGGGAACGGCGATGTCGTAGCGGTCCAGCCAGCGAAGTTCCGGGTAGCGCGCGAGATCCGGTACGCGCGACAGGTCAGTGTCGAAGGCGCGGCGCGTGAGGAACCAGCCGACGTGGCTGCGCCAGAATCCGTGGACGCCGGGCGAGTGGAGGTCCAATGGCGAATCGGCATTCGCGTGGTGGTGGCGATGATGCGCCGCCCACCACAGCGGCCCCCGCTGCACGCAAGAGGCGCCAATCAAGGCGAAGGCGAACTGCACCAGGCGCGACGCGCGGAACGTGCGATGCGAGAAATAGCGATGGTAGAACGCGGTGATCGCAAACAAGCGCACCGCGTAGAGGGTTGCGGCGACGGCGATCGCCGTGGCCGACACGCCGACCCACAACACGCCGAGGCACGCCAGGTGCATCGCGACGAAGGGCACGACGCGGACGAGGTCGAGCCTGTCGCCGTGGTCGACATCGTCGGGCCCGGGCCCGGGCGCGGTGCCGGCGTCGAACCACCGGCGGACCGAGGTGACCGCGTGCAAACGCGAGGGCAGGGCAGCGGAAGGAGGCATTGGCTCGGGACGAAGGATCCAGGACGCTTTATGGCATGCAGCGTCCAACGGCCACATCCGTAGATTTGCGTAGGCCGGCGGTCCTTCGGGAAATACCGGCGCACATCGCGCGAAGTTGCGTAGTTGTACCGAAGGCACGCGATCGCAGCACCGCTAACGTCGAGGTGGCGCCGCGATGCGTGCTTTGCGGACGCGCCGCGCCCACGACCCTTCCTTCCCTCGATGGAGATGCTCATGAAAGCGATGACGATCGCGACGATCGCGTTCCTGGCCTGCACGTCGGCGCACGCCGCTGGGCCCGAACCCGGGCGGCTCTCACTGACCCTGCTGGGCGGCGGCGATGTTCCCGTCAGCGGTGACGTGCACGACGGCGCGACGGTCGACGTTCCTGATCTTGGGCCGCTCAACCCGGCCCTGGCCGGCGTCGGTGCGCAGCTGCGCATCGGTTCACGCAGCCACGACCGCGTCTACGACATGGCCACCACGTACGGGCTGCGGATGGCCTGGGGCATGAGCGACCGCATGGAAGTATTCGGCGAACTCCGGGAGACGCACGCCTCGGCGGGGAGTGTGCAAGTCGGCGAGGCCTACGTGCCCGCGCTCGATGTCGCGCTACCGGTGTATGGACGGTTCTCGCCCTATGAGGCGTGGAGCGCGGAAGTGGGTGTGCGCTGGTACTTCATGGATCCTGGCTTTGCCCGTCCGTACGTGGCTGCGCGCCTCGGCGGTACCGAGACGGACGACATAGACGCGACCTTCGGGATCCCCGACGCCGGCATCCTCATCCCCAACGCGCCGTTCTACGAGAAGAAGTGGGCGCTCAGCGCGGGTCTGGACGTGGGCGTGAGCGTGCCGCTGTCCGAACGCGCCAGTTTCGTCGCCGAAACCGGCGTGCGTTACGTCGACGACCTGGAAGGCGACGACAGCGCGATCGGGCCGCTGGGTCTGGCGCGGATCAACGACACGGGCCGGCGCGTTTCCGTCCCGGTAACGCTGGCGTTGCGGTGGGACTTCTAGGGCACAGGGCGGATCGCGTGAAGCCCGGGCGTGAGGCCGTACTCATCGGCCTTGCGCACCAGTTCCAGCGTGCTGTGCACGTTGAGCGCCTGCATGATCGCGTACTTGTGCGACTCCACCGTGCGCACCGACACCCCCAGTTCGGCGGCGATCTGCTTCGACCGCAGGCCCGCAGACACCAGCTGCAGGACCTGCATCTGCTTGTCGGTGAGCTCCTGCTTCTGCCCACGGGCGGGCGCGGCGATGACGCGTGCGCCCAGCGTGGGCGTGATGTACGTGCGGCCGCCGCGGACCACATGGATCGCCCGGAGCAGTTCCTCGCCAGCCGAGCTCTTCAGCACGTAGGCCGATGCTCCGGCGCGCAGCGCCTGTTCGGCGAGTGCGGGGTCCGCATGCATGGTCAGGAAGAGGAATGGAACCTGCACGCCGGCCGCGCGCAGCTCGCGCATGACGCTCAGGCCGTTGCGATCGGGCATGCTCAGGTCGGTCACGACGAGGTCGGGCTCGTACTGCCTCACGGCCTCGAGCAGCGCGGTTCCGCTGGACACGCACGCCACCAGTTCGCATTCGTCCTCGAGCAGGCGCTGCAAGCCTTCGGCCACCAGGCGGTGGTCGTCGGCGAGCACGACGCGTGGTCGATCGGCGCGCATCTCAGGCATCATCGTCACCATGCTATAGGACGGCGGAGCAGGGTGGCTCCGTGACGAGGGTACTCCACCACCCCCAGGCAGGGCAGTCGCAGGAGGATTTCATGAACACGCGACGTGCGATGGGCCACCCGCTCGCCGTTGCCAGCATCGTGGCCGTGTCGGTGGCATGTTCGCAGTGGGCGTCGATGCTGCTGTGGATGCCGAACCCGCGCAGCCACATGGTGTGGTTCCCGGGCGCAGTCCTGCTGGGCGCACTGTTGCTGCAGCCACGCCGGCACTGGTGGGCGTGCATGCTCGGGACCGCCGTCGGCGAGGCGGCCGCATTCGGCGTCCTCGGCGTTCCGCCGCTGCCGGTCACCATCGCGATGCTGGGCTCCCTGTTCCTTACGCCGGCGGTCGCGATGGCGCTGGAATCGCTGCGCAGCCGCCTGCAATCGCCGCTGGAGGACTTCCGCCTGCTGACCGCCTTCGTGGTGCTGGGCGGGCTGGCGCTCCCCATGCTCAGCGCAGCGTGGATCGCCGTCGCGATCCGCGGCACCGTGCTGGAACCGTATCTGTCGGACTGGCCCAACGTCACGCTCGCGCAGAGCCTGGGCAACCTGATGCTGGTGCCCGCCGTCGTATGGACGGCGATGCGTCGACGCAACCCGGTGCCGCTGGAAACGGATGGCGCCAGTATCGCAGTCGGCGTCGGACTGCTGGTGACCCTGTGCCTGTTGTGGACCTGGCACCTGCCGATGCAACGCCTCCAGCCCGCGCTGGTGGTCGCACCGGTGCCGTTCCTGATCTGGGCAATGGTGAGCTTCCGCGCCGTCGGTGCCTCGTTGGCGATGCTGGCCACAGGCCTGCTTGCCATGCATTTCAGCATCGCCGGCGTGGGACCCTTCATCCGCGTGGACCTGGCGACGACGACCATCGCCGTACAGCTGTGGACCGCCCTGCTCACCGTGGCTCTGCTGTACATGACCGTGGTCGTCGAGCAGCGCGCCACGCGCACGCAGGCGCTCCAGCAAGCACACCAACGGTTGCAGGCGATGACCGTGCAGTTGATGCGTGCGCAGGAGGACGAACGCAGCCGCATCGCGCGCGACCTGCACGACGGCATCAACCAGTCCATCGCCTCGATCGCGATCCGGTTGAGCATCGCCAGGCAGCATGCCAAGGGAGCCGAACGCGAGTTGCTTGGCGAACTTCAGGCGGCCGTGACCGATGTGTCCGAGGATGTTCGCAGGCTCTCGCACGAACTGCACCCCAGCCTTCTGCACTACGCGGGCCTGACGATGGCACTGCGTTCGCTTTGCCAGGCGCAGCCCGACAGCCTCCACGTGCACGCGGAACTGGAGGAGTTGCCCGAGCTTCCGCTCAACGTCGCCACCGCGCTGTATCGCATCGCGCAGGAGTCGCTGCGCAACGTCGAGAAGCACGCCAAGGCCAGTCAGGTCATCGTACGCCTGAAGCGCGTGGGCGCCGACATCCAGCTGGAGATCGGCGACGACGGCGTCGGCCTCGACGATCAAGGGCACGATGCACCGCGCGGACTGGGCCTGCTCAGCATGCGCGAACGGGTGCGCGAGATCGGCGGCGAGCTTCGGCTGGTCAGCGGCCTGCACGGTGGGACGCGCGTCATTGCGCGTGTGGCCGGCATCTCGTCGCAGGCGAACCAGCGTGAGGACCACTGGGGATAGCGAGCGCATGTCCGTGCTCCCGTCCAGAACGTGAAGATTGAACCGCATTGTTGCCGTCGCGCGCCTGCGTCGCAGCACTGAGGCTGGATCAGTAGAACTACGCACGCCGGGATGCCGATGCTTCGCTGCCGCCGCGCATGCCGCTTACCACGCTGCCCCGGTCCCTGCGGACTTTCTGAGATACTCGCCTCCTGACCTCAAGCCCTGCCCGACCATGCCAGCAAGCGCCAACCTTGGGTTCCTTGACGCGCCGGGCAAGGTCGCTGCGATGATGCGCAGCCATGACTGGAGCGGCTCGACTCTCGGCCCGCCAGCACAGTGGCCGCAATCGCTGCGCAGCGTCGTGAGTCTGCTGCTGTGGTCCAAGTTCCCGATGTTCGTCGCCTGGGGGCCTCGGCTGGGGTTCGTGTACAACGATCCATACGCGGAGATCCTCGGCGCGAAGCATCCGTCTTCACTGGGGCGGCCGTTCGAGGAGATCTGGTCCGAGATCTGGAGCGAGGTGGGGCCATTGGCGCACCGTGCACTCCAGGGCGAGGCCAGCTACGTCGAGAACATGCCGTTGCTGATGAGTCGCAAGGGCTACGACGAGCAGACCTGGTTCACATTCTCCTACTCGCCCGTCACCGGCGACGATGGCCGGATAGCGGGCATGTACTGCGTATGCACGGAGACCACGCACAGTGTGCTCCTGGAAACCGCGCGCGAGGCGCAGACGCAACGGCTTGCATCGCTGGCCGAGCAGCGCCAGCTTGCGCTCGACGCCGCCCAGCTGGGATGGTGGCAGTACGACACCGCGACCGGCACGGTCACGCACGACGAGCGGTATGGGCAGATCTACGGACTGGGCGGATCGGCGCCGCGCCACGTCGATGAGATCCGTCGCCTGGTGTACGAGGAAGACGCCCCCCGTCTGCGGGCCGCGGCCGAGGCCGTGGTCAAGGAATCCGAGCCGGAGCCCTATGCAATCGAGTACCGCATCCATCGTCCCGACGGTGCCACCCGTTGGCTGGAGGCGCGCGGCATTCCGAGTTTCGAGGGCAGCGGCGCGTCACGCGTATTGACGGGTTACGCCGGCACCGTCGCCGACATTACCGAGCGGCGCATGGCGGAGGAGGTTCTGCGCGAGGAAGAGGCGCGTTTCCGGCTGATGGCGAATGCCTCGCCGGCCGCGCTCTGGCTGACCGATCCAGACGGGTACTGCACCTTCCTGTCCAGCCAGTGGTATGAGCTGACCGGTCAGACCGAAGCCCAGGCGCTTGGCATGGGGTGGACCACCGCGACGCATCCGGACGATCAGGAGCAGGGGCGCAACGCGTTCCTTGATGCAAACGAAAAGCGCCAGGGGTTCCAGACCGAGTACCGCCTCCGCACCGCGGATGGCTCCTATCGATGGGCGGTGGACCTGGGCCGTCCGTGGTACTCCGAAACCGGTGAGTACGCGGGCATGGTGGGCGTGGTGTTCGATATCGACGCGCGCCGCCGCGCGGAAGAGGCAGTCGAAGAAGCCAGCCGTCGCAAGGACCAGTTCCTAGCGACGCTGGCGCATGAACTGCGCAATCCGCTGACGCCGATCTCCAATGCACTGCAGCTGTGGCCGCACATCGAAGACAGGCCGGAGGAGTCGCGCCGGCTGCGCGAGATGATGGAGCGACAGGTTAGGCAGATGGCGCGGCTCATCGACGACCTGCTTGATGTATCGCGTATCACGCGCGGCCGCATCGACCTGCGGCGGGAACGGCTTGACCTGTCGCTTGCGGTCCATGGCGCCGTCGAGGCACTCAAGCCCTTCATCGATTCCAATGCGCATCGACTGGTCGTCGAGCTGCCTGATGAGCCGGTGTACGTTGAGGCTGACCTTGGCCGGCTCGTACAGGTCTTCGGAAACCTGCTGCACAACGCAGCCAAGTACACCGCGCCGGGCGGCGAGATCCGCATTGTCGCAAGGCAGGAACGCGATGCGGCAATCGTTACGATCAGCGACAACGGGTTGGGTATTCCGGCGGGGATGCTGACGGAAGTCTTCGAGATGTTCGCACAGGTGGATCAGTCGCTGGGGCGTGCGCACGGTGGGATGGGTATCGGTCTGACGCTGGTAAAGAGCCTCGTCGAACTGCACGGCGGCCGAACAGAGGCGCGCAGCGAAGGCGTGGGCCGCGGCAGCGAGTTCGAGGTGCGTCTGCCCGCCATTTCCAGCGGGATCGCGCCTGTCGCACTGGTGCAGCCGCTCTCGGGAGCCCCTGCGCTCCCGACGCATCGCATCCTGGTCGTCGATGATCTGACATCGTCGGCCGACACCCTGGCGCTGTTGCTGGAATCGCTTGGACAGCACCTGCAGGTCACTTATGACGGCGCGGCAGCGCTGGAAGCGTTCGATGCCTTCGGGCCAGAGATCGCTTTCATCGATATCGCGATGCCCGGCATGGATGGTTACGAAGTCGCGCGTCGTGTCCGCGCCCGCGAAAGTCGCAGACCGTTGCTGATCGCGTTGACGGGATTTGGCCAGGAAGAGGACCGCAACCGGGCCCTGGAGGCAGGGTTCGACCTCCACCTGGTCAAGCCGGCAACGATCCAGGCACTGCGCGAAATCCTCGCCGCTGCGCGTTTGCGCAGCACGGGGTGACCAAGCAACAGGCGTCCTGGCTATGGGCGCCTGCAAACGGGTCAGGGAGCAGCCGCAGCGCCGGCGTCGGTCTTCGCTGCCGCTGCCGGGCCTGCCGACAGACCCAGCTGCTTCATCAGACCGAGCGAATCGGCGCATGTCCATTCTTCGGCGATTCGCCCGTCTGCCACGCGAAACAGCGTCGTGCCCGTGACCTGCACGGAGCGACCGGTCGCCGGAATGCCATTGCCGGCGCCAGTGTTGGTCCCGTGCGCAGTCCAGCGCACGGCCACCAGGTCGCGCTCGGCAACCTGCTTGTCGACCGTGATCCTGAGATCCGGGAATGCCTCGCGCCATCCCTTGGCTTCGGCCATGCCATCGGCATGGGTGAAGGTGTTCCTGCCACCGTGGCCAAGGAAGTCAGCGGCGTACGGCACTTCGAATCGACCCTGACTGAGGCCTTCCTCGTACACCCTGCGGGTGATCGACTTGTTGGACTCCAACGTCTCGGCGCGAACGCCGTCGGACGCCGTGGCCTTGCAGGGAACCACGCCGACGAGGGCGGCGACTGTTGCCACGGCGGATAGCAGGATGTTGAACGTCTTCATGACCATCTCCGAAACGCGGAAGTGCGTGCTGCGGATGATGGGGTCCCGTACGACTGCTGGCGCTGCGTTGGTGTCGGGCGGATGCTGCGGCGGGATGAGTAGCGGCTGCGCGGTGACGGCGCCCGCGCTGCGCTCAGCGAAGCAACACGTCCAGCGCCGCCCGGTAACGGCGGCTGCCGTTCACCTGCGCGCCGTCCTTGAGCAGAACGACGAAGTCGCCATCAAAGAGCGGCTGGACTTCGCGAATCCTGGCGATGCTGACGATCGCCGCGCGTGATACCCGGATGAAGCGTTGCGGGTCGAGGCGGGCCTCGAGGCTGGTCATCGTCTCGCGCAGCAGGTGATGCTTCGCGCCGGTGTGGACCTCGACGTAATTGCCTGCGGCGACGATGCGATCGACCTCGTCGATGTCGACCAGGCGGACGCGACCCTCGGAACGGATTGCCAGTCGCGTGGGGTAGCGCTGCAGCTCTCCTCGATCGATCGACCTCAATGCCTCGGAAACGCGCCAGGCAAAGTCGTCATCGGGATGGGCCAGATGCGAACGGGCGCGCTGCAGCGCGCGGCGAAAGCGCTCGGGATCGATCGGCTTGAGCACGTAGTCGATCGCCTGGGCATCGAACGCACGCACGGCGTGTTGATCGAATGCGGTCACGAACACAACCGCCGGCATGCGGTTGCCACCGACGGCTTCAATGACGGCGAACCCATCGAGCTCGGGCATCTGCACATCGAGGAAGACGAGGTCGGGCGAATGCGTGCTGATCGCCGATATCGCCGTTGCGCCGTCACCGCACTCTGCGATGACTTCGATGTCCTGCTCGTTCCGCAGCAGCCGCAGTATCCCGCGGCGGGCGGCTGGTTCGTCGTCAACGATCAGTGCGCGGATGGTCATGCGACAGTGTTCCAAGGCAGGGCGATCTCGGCGATGACGCCGCCGCCATCGGAACTGCGCACGTCCAGGCGCTGCCGGTCCGCATACAGCAAGCGCAATCGCGCCCTCGTGTTCGCCAGCCCGATGCGCTCGGTCATCGCAGGTGGCAGCCCGCGTCCGTCGTCGACAACGCGCAGCAGCAGGCAGTCGCCTTGCCGGTCCGCCTTGATTTCCACTCGCCCCGGGCCGGCACGCGTGGCCAGTCCATGGCGCAGCGCGTTCTCGACCAGTGGCTGAAGGATCAGGTTTGGAACCCGCGCGTCGAGAGCCAGATCAGGGACGAGGATGCTGTAGCTCAGGCGTTCGCCGAAGCGGGCCTGCTCGATCTCGAGATAGCTTTCGAGAAAGCCGATCTCTTCGCCCAGCGTCACCTCATGCAGGTCGGTGCTGTCGAGCGAGCGGCGCAGCAGCGCGCTGAGCTGCAGGAGGATGCGATCTGCGGCCTCGACATCCTCGTGCATCAGCACCGAAATCGTATTGAGAGCGTTGAAGAGGAAGTGTGGCTGCAGCTGGGTGCGCAGTGCCTGCAGACGGGCATCGGCCAGCTGCGCTTCGAGGCGGAGCCGCCGACGGTCCTCCTCCCGGGCCGTCCGCACGAGACGCGCCACGTGCGCCGCGGCGACGATCAGCCAATAGACCGGGAGGTTCAGCAGGAACGTCGTACCCAGCAGCCGGCTGAATGTGCCCAGCCAGGTGGGTTCGGCGTGGGTCGCGCCGACGACCGGCGCCGCCAGCGCGAACAGCGCCAGGCTGACAAGTGCACAGGTCGCCGAAGCGACGCCGTGTATCGCAAGCGCGGCCAGGACGTGCGGCCGCTGGAGCGGAAACCGCGCCTCGAGCCGGAGTGCGATCGGAGTGAGGGCAGCCCACGTCGTGGCCCAGACGAGCCAGATGGCGCTGGCACGCGCCCACGCCAGCGATTCACCGCGCACCTGCGCGGCAAACCAGGCCTGACCGGCGAAGAGCATCGCCACCAGTGTCCATGCGCCCAGGATGGCCACGCCCCGGCGGCCGATTCCGGACCTGTTCTCCACTACCGGTGTCGCCATGTCCGTGCCCCTCTTCTGGCGATCTGTGCCCTTGGCCGCGCCGCCTTAGCTGGCGGCGGCAGCCTGCGCAATGGTGCCAGCGTAGCTGGATTGCGGCGTGCGGACGCGCCGGAGGGTGACGACCGGGGGCCACGATGGGGTGAGTGGCGGTTGCAACCACGTGGGACTCGTAGCCGAGGTACGATCCGGCAGCTGCCGCCTCAGGAGAAATGAGATGAAAGACATCACTGTCGTAGTAGGCGCGGGCTCGACGGCGGCGTCACGGCCTCCTATTTCTACGGAGTCGTGGGCACAGCGTACGTCGCAGGGGCTGTCACTCACGTCTTACTGTTTTCGGGCTATGCGCTGTACAAGGCCGGGTTATTCGGCAACACGGGGCTACTTATCTTCGCTGCCGTGATCGGTTTCGCGCCGATCATCTTGGCGGCGATTGCGAGCCGGTTCTTCGAGCCTGCACTGCTGCGGCCGGTCCCGATGCGATGAGCGCAGGCGAGCGTCGGCTTCTGGCCGTAAGCGGACCTTGGGTCTACCTGGGCGCCCAGTCCGGTGCTAACGTCCGCCTCCGACGCAAAGCGGACACCCGCGCTTCGACAGCTACCGCCGGACGTACTGCTCCGGCCTGGAATCGGACGTGCCATAGGCGTGTTGTCGTTGGAATGAGTAAACGACGAGGCGGAGGGGCCTCGATGCCCCCCCGAGGGCCTGAGGATAGCCATGGTTGATCTGAACGACATTGCCCTCTTCGTCCACGTCGTGCGGGCCGGGAGCTTCGCCGCGGCAGCACGGCGTCTGGGGATGCCGTCGAACACGGTTAGCCGACGGATACAGGGTTTCGAGCAACATCTTGGTGTGCGCTTGTTCCAGCGCTCCACCCGCCGCTTGACGCTGACCTCCGCCGGGACGACGTTCTACGAGCGCAGCGCGGAGCAGGTGGAAGCCCTGGTCGAAGCGGCCAGGCAGGTCGGGGAAGGCAGTCAGCTTGCCAGCGGCAACGTCCGTGTGGCGGCGCCCGCGGACTTCTTCCGCTGGTTTCCAGTGGCGTGGATGGCCGACTTTCTGGCTGACCACCCCAAGGTTCGCCTGGAGTTCCTGCTTAGCGACGAAAAGGTGGACCTGATCGATCAGGGCATCGATGTCGCTATTCGGGGCGGCCTGGAAGCCGACCCGACGCAGGTGGCCCGACAGATCGGTACCGTTCGTAACGCGCTAGTGGCCAGCCCCGGCTACCTCGCATCGCGTGGAACGCCAGTCTCGATCGCATCACTGGCAGAGCACGATTGCATCGTGGCGTCGAAGACCGCGGGCCAGACCGTCTGGAAGCTGACTGGACCGCGCGGTGACGAAGAGGTCGTGGTCATTGCGCGGTTCCAGGCCAACATGATGCATCCGCTGCTGGACGCAGCGCTGACGGGCGTGGGCATCGGCCTCCTGCCAACCACCGCCACCGCTCCCTATGTGGAAGAGGGGCAACTCGTCGAAGTGCTTCCCGAGTACGGCACCAACGTCGCCGGCATCTACCTGGTCTACTCCAGCCGGCGACAACAGCCGCGCGCGGTGACTGAGTTCATCGATTTCACCATGGCAAAGATCGTCGATGAAGGGTTCGTGCACCCGCTATCGACCTCGCGCGCAAAGACTCGATGAGGGCGCCTGCGCGGCGCCTCTCAAGCATCGATATCGACCACGATCTTTCCGAAGTCGGGCCCATCGAGCTGGCGAATGAACGCCGCCTTGGCATCATCCCATGCATACCGATGGCCAATGATGGGGTGGATGTCCTTGCTCTCGATGAAGGCGTTCATTTCTTCGAACATCTTTCTCGAACCTACGCGGACGCCTCGAACGCTCACCATCCCACCGAGAATCGACAAGGCCTTGACGGACCCGGCAGGATTGATCAGGCCGACAAGGTGGACATGGCCATCCCGGGCAGCGGCCGCAATCGACCGTTCCAGTGTGTCGGGTCCTACGGTGTCCACGACGTGCTCGACACCGCGGCCACCAGTAAGCTTACGGACCTCTTGGTGCCATTCCGGGTTGTTGTGATAGTTGACGACCTGATCAGCTCCAATGTCGACTGCGCGTGCCAGCTTGGCGTCGCTGGACGAGGTGACGATCGCCTTGGCCCCGAGCGCCTTTGCAAACTGAAGTGCAAACAGGGCGACACCGCCCGTGCCAAGAATGAGCACCGTCTCCCAGGCCCGGACGTCACGGACCGCGTTCCACGCGGTCAGCGCGGCGCAGGGGAGTGTCGCGCCTTCCTCCCACGACAGATTCCTGGGCAGGCGGAGCAGGCCCTGTTCGTTGAAGGCCCGGTACTCGGCCAGGCAGCCGTCGATGCCATGGCCGAGCGTCGTACTGGAATCCACGGCATGTTCGGGGATCGAGCCGTACAACCAATCCTGCACGAAGTTTCCGACGACGCGATCGCCGACTGAGAAGCGTGTTGCGTGCGACCCTACGGCAACCACCTCACCAGAGCCGTCCGACAGCGGAATGGTGGGCCGAGGCAGTCGAATGCCCTTGTCTCCGGCGAGATAGAAGGTGTCTTTGTAGTTCAGCGAAGCGGCGCGCATCTTCACGATGACTTCGGTCGGGCCAGGCTCGGGTATCGCCTCGTCAAACAGGTGAAGTGCATTCAGGTCGGGGGCGGTCAGTCTGTAAGCAAGCATGTCGTGGTACCTGGAGGGTAATTCGAGTCGCGGACGCATTCGGTGCGTCGCTGCTGGATCCTGCGCGCTGCCCCGTCCGTCCACCAGACCCTTTCGTGGATTAGACCCATCCATCCATGCGAGCAATACGGATGCGAAACGGCAGCCAGGGGTTCTGCAGATGGATGACTGAAATCCATATCTCCCGACTAATCAACGCGGGCCCTTGCGCTTAGATTTGCGATGCAAGTCCACACAGGCCAGCCAAGGCGAGCCGCGCGTAAACCGGCGTACAGCAGCGACGTCGCGGGCGGCTCTCAGGAAACGAGGAATCCACGTGATATCGAAAGCGAAAAAAGTGATCGCCGTCATCGGCGCATCGGGCCAGCAGGGCGGTGCCGTAGTGCGCGCCCTCCGGGCGGACGACCAGTTCCACGTACGCGCCCTGAGCCGCAATCCAAGTCGCCACCTCGACCTGGGTCATGAAGTTCACAAGGCCGATCTGAACCAGCCTGGTGGCCTGGAGGCTGCCTTCACGGGAGCGCACGGCGTCTTTCTTGTCACCAATTTCTGGGAACAGGGCGCCGACGAGGTCAAGCAGGCGACGGCGGCGATCCGGGCCGCCAAGCGCGCTGGCGTCCGGCATCTGATCTGGTCGACGCTGCCCAACGTCGAAGAGATCAGCGGTGGCAAGTACACCGTTCCGCATTACACCGGAAAAGCAAAGGTGGACGCGATCATCCGCGAAGCCGGATTCGAGCACCACACGTTCGTGATCCCGCCGATGTACTACCAGAACCTGACGGGCCCACTGGCGCCGCAAAAGCAGGCGGATGGCTCAATGGGATGGGCTCTGCCGCTCGACCCCGGCGTTCGCGGAATCCATATGGGCGACATCAACGAAATCGGACCCATAGTTGCAGGCGCTTTCGCCGACCCAGGTCGGGCGGGCAACGGCGAGTACCTGCCCCTTGTCGGCGATTTCATGAGCTTCGATGACATCATCCGCACACTCAATAGCCAGGGGCATGCGTTCTCCTTCACGCAAGTCCAGGACGACGCTTTTCCGGCGGAGATTGCCCAGACGTTCCGGTATTTCCAGGAGTACACCTATCTCGGCTCCCCCTCGTTGGACCAGATCGACCTTGCAAACAGGATTGCAGGCCGGGAGCCGAGCGCGTTCTCTTCGTGGGCCGCGACGAACTTTCCGGTGGCCACCCAGTAGCATCCAGGCGGGAGGAGTAGCGCTGGGTTGTTGCCCAGCGCCACCATCGAGTGGTGAACGTCCGCTTCTGGCCGTTAGCGGACGTTGGAAACTACCAGCGCGCCAAGGTCGGTGTTAACGTCCGCTTCCGACCCAAAGCGGACACTTGGCATCAAAGGGGAGTCTATGAGCGACACCATCGATATCCGACTAACTTCGGACGAGCTCAGGTACGTGATCGCATGCGGTTCGGCGATCCTCCTGAACGTTCCAGCGGATTCGCTGCCGGCCTATTGCCATTTCAGCAAGGCGCAGATCATCGAGTTCACTACGCGAATGCGTGATCTACTCGATGAAGCAGAGTGCGACATTTGAGGCGCCCGCTTTCGACCCAAAGCGGACATTCTTTGTCGGGTCAAGCTTGGCCTTTGGAGAGAACGATGCTGGACGTCGTTGCGCACTTGGAAATCGAACTAGCGTTGCTGCCATCGGCGGTGCAGAAGCGTTCCGGGTATCGCCCAAACCATAAGCACCCTCGTACCGGTGAGTTCTTTCTTGGCGAAGTCACCTTTGAGAGCGGATCCGCCGACCCTGGCGAAGTGGCACGTGCGCAAGCCCGAGTCGTGACCTCGGCGAGCGATCTCGATTCACTACTGCAATTCGGTTCGTGGTCGGTTTGGGAAGCAACTACCCATGTAGCCCAAGTCCGCGTCACTGGCTTGATCAGTCGTGGGCCCCTAAGCGCGTAGACCCGACGCCGGTCTAGCTGGCCCAAAGTGGATGTCCGCTTCTGGCCGAAAGCGGTCGTTGCGCAGGCGAAAGCCAAGAGCGAGTGCTAATGTCCGCTTCCGACCCAAGGCGTTTCCCCACCATTCTGGAGGGATCATGAAACTACGCACAGCCACGAGTCTGATGTTCTGCCTTGTCGTTGCGGGTTGCGCTACCGGACCGGCAACGACTCACTCGGCCAATGCCAGCCCGACCTCAAACCAGAGCGACCAGGATCTGGCCGAGAAGCGCCGACTGCGGCGCCTGGAGACGATGGCGGCTCCCATTCCCCAGCGAACTGGACTCGTGCGAGGGAAGTAGGTCTGGGGATGTGCGGTCCAGAGCCCGCGCCTGACCGCTAGCAGCCATCCGGCAACCGCGTTCTAGCGCAGCGCGCTGTCCGGCACATCCAACTGGATCGACAGCGCCAGGTGATCCGACTGCGCTGCGGGCAACGCGCGCGCGTTTGACGTGCGCAGGCCGTCGCCGACCAGGATGTGGTCGATCGCGCGCTGCGGGCGCCAGCTCGGGAACGTCGGTACGTCGCCCTCGGGCGGTTGCAGGCGCGTGCTGCGGAACAGCGCCTGCATTTCCGGGCGGTCGATCGAGCAGTTGAAGTCACCCATCAGCACGGCGTGCGGGTGGTCGTGCAGCAGCTCGGCGATGAAGCCCAGCTGCGCGGCGCGCGACGTGGCGCCCAGTGAGAGATGCGCCACGGCGACCAGCAATGCGGCATCGCCTTCGCCATAGCGAGCGAGCAGCACCCCGCGGCCGGAGATGCGGCCTGGCAACGGGTGGTCGATGACTTCGCGCGGCTCGAGCCGGCTCAGCAGGCCGTTGGCGCTGGACGCAACGCCGCCGACGCGGCGGTTGGGCTGGTGGCTCCAGTAATCGAAGCCGCCGCGCTGGGCCAGGTAGTGGGTCTGGTTGGTGAACCCGGAGCGCAGGCTGCCGGGGTCACTCTCGTTGAGGCCGACGATGTCGTGTTCGCCGGCCAGTTGCGCGATGGTGTCGAGGCTGCCGCGCTTGTTGCCGGCCGGCAGCACGTGCGACCAGCTGCGCGCGACGTAGTCGTGGTAGCCGCGCGTGCTCGACCCCGCCTGGATGTTGGCACTGAGCAGGCGGAGCCGGCGCGTCTCCATTCGAGCGGTGGTGCCCGGTCAGCCGCCAGCCGGAGCCGGGGCAGCGGACTTGGCGCGCTCCTGCGCGACCAGGTGGTCGGCGATGCGCAGGCTGTCCTCGAAGCTCTTGCCGACTACCTTGTACTTGCCGTTGACCACCATCGACGGGGTCGAGTCGACGCCGCTGCGGGTGATGAAGTTGGCGGCGCGCTTGAGCTTGGCATCGACGGCGAAGCTGCTCATGGTGCTTTCGAACTGCTTGGGATCGACGCCGTACTTGGCGTAGAAGCCGGCGATCTGGGCGTCGGTCGGCAGCGGCTGCACCGGCATGGTGTGGTCGACGTGGATGGCGTTGAACATCGCCTCATGGGTCTTGTCGAGCACGCCCATCGCCTGCGCCGTGTAGAAGGCCTTGGCGTACGGCATCCAGTAGCCGCCGAACGGCGCGGCCAGCGGGACGAACTTCACGTCGGCCGTCTGCTTGGCCTTCCAGGCTTCGACCAGCGGTTCGAAGTGCGCGCAGTGCGGGCAGGTGTAGCCGAAGACTTCGACCACTTCGATCTTGCCATTGGTGGGCTCGTAGGACTGGCCGCCGGCGATTTCGATGTAGTCGGTGCCCAGGACCGGCGCCGGGCCTTCCGGCGGGGTGGCGGTCGCCGCCGGAGCGGCCGGTGCCGGCGCTTCGGACGGTGCGGTTTCGGTCGTCGCTGCCGGTGCGGCGGCAGCGGTCTCGGCCGGTGCCTCGGTGGTGGCAGCCGGGGCCGCCGGTGCGGCGGTGTCGGCCGGGGCCGGGGCCTGCTTGGAGCAGGCGGACAGGGCGAGCAGGCCGGTCAGAACCACGGCAAGGTGAGGCAGGCGCGAGGTCATGGATCGATTTCTCCGCAAAAGGCTATGGCTGGAAGGTGTGGCCGGCGCTCAGGCGTCCGGGCCGGGCATGAGGTGTCACAGCAAGAATACCGGCCACCAGGGCTGACCGGTATTCCGGGCACGCAGTCAGTGTGTTGCACGCTCGCGTTGGACGAGTTGATCGGCGATACGCAGGGTGTCGTCGAAACTGTTGCCGAGGATGCGGTACTTGCCGTTCACGATCAGCGTCGGCGTGCCTTCCACGCCGCTGCTGCGGATGAACGCTTCGGCCTTCTCCATGCGCGCCTGCACCTGCGGGCTGTCGTAGGTGGCGGCGAAACGCTGCGCATCGACACCGTAGCGGGCGTAGAAGCTGGCGATCTCGTCGACCGACGGATTGCGCAGCGGCAGGGTGCCGTCGGTGTGCAGGGCCAGGAACATCGCGTCATGGCTCTTGCCGGCCACGCCCAGTTCCTGCGCGGCGTAGAAGGCCTTGGCGTAGGGCGTCCAGTAGCCGCCGAACGGCGCCGCCATCGGCACGAAGTTGACCTGCTTGGCGTTGCTGGCCTGCCACTTGGCGACCTGCGGCTGGAAGTGCGCGCAGTGCGGGCAGGTGTAGCCGAACACCTCCACCACCTCGACCTTGCCCTTCACCGGCGCGAACGGCTTGCCGCCGTCGATCACCACATAGTCGTTGCCCTCGACCAGGGCGGCCGGGGCGTCAGCGGCCACGGCACCGGAGAAGATCGCGGCGGCTGGCAGGGACAACAGGACCAGAGCTTGCAGGAACGCGGACCGCAGGACGGGACGACGGATCATCGTAGGGCTCTTGAGGGCAGGCGATGGAAGGGTTGGATTCTGAAAACAAAACGCCGGTCGTGTGGACACGACCGGCGCAAGCAGACAACAGGAGGAGATATTCGCTGTGACCGTGGGCCACCGGCGAAAGTTCCGCCTTTTATGAACCGGAGGCGGGCGCCGCCGGCTCCTTGGTCGGGGCGGGCGCCGGAGCGGGCGCAGCCGCCGGAGCGGCAGCAGCCGGTGCCGGGCCCGGAGCTGCGGCCGGCAACGCGGCCGGGGCGCCAGCGGCGGCCAGGTCGTCGTGGCTCGGGTGCAGGCCCTGCAGATAGCTCGACAGCGAGCCGATTTCCTCGTCGCTGAGCTGCTTGGCGACCGTGGCCATCACGTTGAACAGGTGGGCGTCGCGCTGGGTGGTAGTGCCCGTGCGGTATTCCTCGAGGCGGCGCTGGGTGTAGGCCGACTGCTGGCCCGCGATGTGCGGGTAGGCCGGGCCCGGGTTGCCGGCGCCGTCGGGGCCGTGGCACGCCATGCAGGCCGGGATGCCGCGGGCCTTGTCGCCCGAGCGGAACAGCTGCTGGCCGACTTCGAAGAACTTCTTGCCCGAGTTCGGGCCGGTCGCGACGACGGTGTCGTCGGCGACGCCGGCGCCGGCCTTCTGGGTGGCGAAGTAGGCGCCGATGTCGCGCGCGTCCTGGGCGCTGAGGGCGTCGGCGAACGGCTTCATGACCGCGGCCATGCCGGTGTTGCGCTCGCCGCTCTTGAACAGGGAGATCTGATGGGCGATGTAGCGCTCGCTCTGGCCAGCCAGGCGCGGGTACTGCGGATCGGTCGGGTTGCCGTCCAGGCCGTGGCAGGCGGCGCAGGTGCCAGCCTTGGTCGCGCCAGCCTTGGCGTCACCCCAGACGACCTTTTCCGGCGCGGTGTTCAGCGCAGCGGCCTGGACCGGCGCGTTGTCCGGGACCGGGGTAACGGTGGTCTGGGCGTAGGCGACGGCAGCGGCCGCCATTGCGGCGAGGCCGATCATGCCGAGGACGCGGGCTTGGCTCATGTAGCTGGGCTCCGAAACACTTTAAGAGGCGCCCAGGATTGCGGACGCCGGAACCGCGGAATTATCGTCGCCGCTTCCGGTCGGGTCAACGCAGATCGTGCGCAGGACCTGCCCGAGTGAGGCGTTTTGCGCTGCTTTCGGCCTTTTGCGAGGGCCCCAACAGCGGGTCAGGGTGGCAATTCCGGCGGTCGGGGGCGTCGCCATGCGATCCTATGGCATGGCCAATCCCTTCGTCCGCGCCCGCTACCTGCTGGCGGCGCACAACCACAAGCAGCTGCCGCCCGAGGGCGGGACCGAGGTCGCCTTCGCCGGCCGCTCCAACGCCGGCAAGTCCAGCGCCCTCAACGCGCTGTGCCAGCAGAACGCGATGGCGCGGGTCTCCAAGACCCCGGGCCGCACCCAGCAGCTGGTTTATTTCGACATCACCCCGCCCAGCGAGGAGCCGGTCCCCGGCAACTACCTGGTCGACCTGCCCGGCTACGGCTACGCCAAGGTCCCGCAGGACCTGCAGGCGCACTGGCAGGCGTTCATCCACCAGTACTTCCAGACCCGCGAGTCGCTCAAGGGGCTGGTGGTGGTGATGGACATCCGCCACCCGCTGCGCGAGTACGACCGGCAGATGCTGGGCTACGCGGTCAACCGCGGCCTGCCCGCGCATGCATTGCTGACCAAGGCCGACAAGCTGGGGCGCGGACAGCAGACGCAGACCCTGCATGCGGTGAAGCGCGACCTGTTCAGCGCCTTCGGCGACACGGTCAGCGTGCAGACGTTCTCGGGCGAGTCGAAGCAGGGCGTGGAAGAAGCGCGCGCCGTAGTCGCCGGTTGGCTGGGCCTCTAAAGCTCCGCACCGTCACCGTCATCCCGGCGAAAGCCGGGATCCAGGGTCGCACCGCATCAGCACTGTCACCGTCATCCCGGCGAAAGCCGGGATCCATTTTGACTTTGCTTGCGAGGTTCAACTTGAAGGCGCGAGTCAAAGTCGAAGCCAAAGCCAACGTCCTTGGATCCCCGCCTTCGCGGGGATGACGGTGAGGTATACCCGTCATTCCCGGGAAGGCAGAAGCCTGCGGCCAACAGCAACGTCAAGATGGATCCCGGCGTTCGCCGGGATGACGGTGAGCGTTCGCCGGGATGACGGGCAATAAAAAACCCCCGCCGGATCGCTCCGGCGGGGGTTCGTTCTTCAGCCCGGGAGGGGGATCAGAACTTGTACGACGCGCCCACCAGGTAGGTGCGGCCCCACTCGATGTACTCGAGCGGACGGTCCTTGCTGCTGGCGTAGGTCTGGTACGGCGAGTTGGTCAGGTTGCTGCCCTGCAGATACAGGCTCAGGCCCGACATCGTGCCCTCACCGAACTCGTAGCTGATCTGCGCATCAAGCTGGTCGTCGCCCACCACGTAACGCAGCGTGCGGTTGCCGTTGAAGTTGCCGATCTCGCCGATGAAGTCCGAACGCCAGCGCTCGCTCACGCGGGCCTCGAAACCACCGCGCTGGTAGTACGCCGTGAAGCTGTACACCTCGTCCGACAGGCCCGGCAGCGTGATCGGCGCCGAACCGACGCTGCTCGCGCTGTCCGGATCGACGATCTCGATGTCGCTGTCGTTGAAGCTGGCGTTGGCCACGATGCCGAAGCCTTCCAGCGGCTCCCACAGCATGTCCAGCGGCAGCGACGCGCTCAGCTCCAGGCCCTGCAGCATGCCGCCCTGGCCGTTGTACGGCGCCGTGAAGTTGCCCGTGGTCTGGGCCGGCACGCCACCCGGCGGCGGCACGTAGTCGGCAACGAAGCTGCTGAAGTCGTAATTGTCCTGCGTCTGCTTGTAGATGTAGCTGCGCAGGTCCTTGTAGAAGTACGCAGCGGCCACGTATGCGCGGTTGTCGCCGAAGTACTTCTCGTAGGAGATGTCGAACGCGTTGGCACGCCACGGATCCAGGCGCGGGTTGCCGCCGCTCGCGCCGGGCTTGCCGGTCGAGGTGTCGACGCCGAACTCGAGCGAGGCGCGCATGTCGTCCACGCGGGCGCGGGCGACCTGGCGGGCCAGGGCGAGGCGCAGGGTCTGGTCATGCTCGAACGAGAACGCCAGGTTCAGGCTCGGCAGCACGTCGGTGTAGGTCGTGCCGTCTTCGAACGGCTTGGCCGCACCGGCGCCACCGTTTGCAGTGCCGTCCCAGTAGTTCGCCTTCGACGACTGGTCGGTGTGCTGGATCTGCACGCCGACGTTGCCGCGGACACCGACCGAACCCCATTCGGTGTCGATGTCGGCCTGCACGTAGCCGGTGGTGATCTTCTCGTTGACCGTCCAGGCCTTCGACACCAGGTACGACAGGTCGGACACCGGGTTGAAGGTCATGTAACGATCGACCGCGCCCGGCACATTCCAGGACGGGATGTAACCGATGCCGGCAAAGCCGAGGTTGACCGGGTCGAACTGCAGGTCAGAGGCGATCGTCGTGTTGCCCTGCGGGCCGAGGTTGATGTTGCCCTCGGGCTGGGTCTTCTGCTTCTCGCGATCGGCGTAGTTCAGGCCGATGTCGATGTTCGACAGCCAGCCAGCGGCCGACGGTGCCGGCAGCGAGACGACGACGCGTGCGCCCTTGAGCTCGTCCTCGACGCTGGGAACCTTGCCGTAGCCCGAACCGTAGATCGTGTTGGTCAGGTACAGCGTGCCCGGGTCGGAGTAGTCCAGGCCCGGGTTCAACTGCGAGAAGTCGCTGTTGCTGAAGCCCAGGTTGACCGTGTCGAGCTGCGGCGCGGGCAGGCGCTGGGTGTTGTTCTCGAGATTGAGCTCGTCGCGGCTGGCCTTGGAGTAGCTCAGGTCGGCGTTGACGCGGGCGTTGCCCACGGCGAAGTCGTTGTTCCAGCCAAACGCGTTGATCTCGTCTTCGCGCTTGTTGTACATGCCGCGGACCAGCGGATACACACCGCTGGCGGCGCCGCCGGTGAAGGTGTTGTTGCCGTTGACCTGGGCGCCGGTGAGGCTGAGGCCCGGCGTGTAGTTGCCGTTGTAGCCGCCAATGTGGACTTCGAACTGGTTGGCCGTATCGACCTGCTCAGCCTCGGTGTGGAACAGGTCCAGCGTGCTGGTCCAGGCATTCGACGGGCGGTACTGCACCGTGGCCATCACGCCGTCGCGTTCGGCATAGCCGGTGCGGCGCAGGGCCTTGATGCCGTCGGAGTAGAACGTGCCTGCGGGCACGCCAGGGCGCGCGCCGGCGCCGACCGCGGACCACGGCTCGTACAGGCCGACCTGCTCTTCCTGGATCGGCGTCTCGAGGTGCGAGTAACCGATCGAGAAGCCCAGGGTGTTGTCGAGGAACTGGCCGATGTAGCTGGCGTTGATGCGGTTGCCGTCGCCGTCGCTGTCGGCAGCCGAACCCAGCGAGTTCTTCTGGTAGCGGGCGCCGAACACGGCCACCGGCTCGCTGAAGCTCAGCGGGCGGACGGTCTGCATGTCGATGGTGGCGGACAGGCCCTGGCCGACGAGGCTGGCGTCAGGGGTCTTGTAGACCGTCACGCCGTTGAACAGCTCCGACGGGTACTGGTCGAACTCGACGCTGCGGTTGTCGCCGGTGCTGACCACTTCGCGGCCGTTGAGCAGCGTGGTGGCGAAGTCGGGCGACAGGCCGCGGACACTGATGACCTGCGCGCGGCCGGCCACGCGCTGGGCGGCCAGGCCCGGCAGGCGGGCGATGGATTCGGCGATGCTGATGTCAGGCAGCTTGCCGATGTCTTCGGCCGAGATGGCTTCGACGATCGAGGTCGAATCCTTCTTGGTCGAAATGGAGCTTTCGATACCGGCGCGGATACCGGTGACGACCACCGAGTCCAGCGTCGTGGCGTCCTGGCCAGGCGTGCCCGGCTGGCTCGTTTCCTGCGCCTGGGCGCCTGCGGCGATCAGCATCGTCGCCGATGCCAGTGCCACGCTCAGCAGATTGCGCTTGAGTTGCATCTCCCCTCCCACTGCATAGTGTTTTTATAGTCGGCTTGCGTAAGTGGCGGCGATTGCACCGCCGATCATCGAAGCCCGTGCGCCAGGATTGGCAATATGAAAGACCGTTCCAGAACGTAGCGCGATGGTAGACGCAGGCATTGCTGCACAAATTCCATTGCATACGTATTCATCGCCGCCGCCTGCATGCAATCGGGGGGTGCAAGCGTTTTCCGGGCGCACGCGGGCAGCGCCGTCCGCTTCAGGGCGGACGGAGCGGGACGGCCCGGCACCGGTGATCGGTGCCTAGGGCGTTGCTGCAGCCGGCGCCGGCAGGTAATCGCGACAGCGCGGCAACGCGCTCGCCGCGGGCGTGGCGTAAGCCCAGTGCAGGAATACCGGCAGCATGCGAGCCCACGACGCCTGGTTGTGGCGGCCGTCGGCAAGCAGCAGGAAATCGACGTCTGACTGCGGGCGGCACGGCGCGTACGCCAGCGATGCCCGATACCCCAGGCCCGTCATGCCGTGCAGATCGCGGTCGCCTTCGAGGCCACCGCGAATCAGCGTGAGGGCATCATCGAGGGCGTCGAAGACGCCGTCATGGTCGCGATCGTCGGTCTCCTCGCTGCTGCCCACGGCGACGAACATGCGCAGGCCGTCGCGCTTCGGGCCGCGCTCCACCAGCGCCTGGGCGAGGCGGTCATCGCCACCTTGTTGCAGCGGCGGCAGCCAGAACGAAGGCGAGAACGCGCCCACGCGCGCGAACAGTTCCGGGTACTGCCAGCCCATGTCGAACGCCTGCAGCGCACCCAGCGACCAGCCAAGCATGGTGCGATCGGCGGCCTGCGCGCGCGTGCGGTAATGGCTGTCGACATAGGGAACGAGCGTGATGGCCAGCCACTGCGCGTAGTCATGCGCGCGCGAACCGATCGGCCCGAAGCGCGACGTGCCGGGCAGACTGGTGCCGGCGGCGCGATCGGACAGGCCGTAGGTGCCCATGCGATCGCTGAGCATGTCGATCGCCACCACGATCACCGGCTCGATCGCGTCCTGCGAGTAGAGGCGCGACAGCGTGGACTCGAGGCCGACGGCCGCCATGTCCTGGCCGTCATTGATATAGAGCACCGGATAGCGGCGGTCGGACGCCTCGTCGTAACCCGGTGGCAGGTACACCGCCACTTTCACCTGCTCGGGCGCGAACGCAGGCGCCTGCAGCTGCACGCGCACCGGTTCGGCGTGTGCCGTCAGTGCAAGCGATGCCGCCAGTGCGAGCGCGAGCGCGGTGAGGACGGCTCGCGTGCACATCGCGTGTCAGCCGATCCGCGCGAAGTAGACGGCGTGCGCCGGCAGATGCAGCTGCCCTGCATCGATTCGTCCGGCCAGCAGGCCGTGGTCATCCACCGCGACCGGCGCGCCCAATTGCGCCGGAACCGCCCACTGCTGCGGCTGCGACGACAGGTTGAACACGACCAGCAGCGATTCGTCGTCGCTGCGGCGGGTGAACGCCAGCACCGGCTCCGGCGCGTCCAGGAACGTGATGTCGCCGGCGACCAGCGCCGGATGCGCCTTGCGCCAGCGCATCAGGTGGCGCACGCCATTGAGCACGGAATCGGTTTGCGCATCCTGCACCGCTACGCTGCGCGCGCTGTGGGTCTCGGCCACCGGCAGCCACGGCTTGCCGTCGCTGAAGCCTGAATGCGCCTCGCCGTTCCACGGCATCGGCGTGCGGCAGCCGTCGCGGCCCTTGAAGTTCGGCCAGAACGCGATGCCGTACGGGTCCTGCAGCGATTCGAACGGAACCTCGGCTTCGGTCAGCCCCAGCTCTTCGCCCTGGTACAGGCAGACCGAGCCGCGCAGCGAGCACACCAGCGCCACCAGCTGCTTCGCGAGGGCGTCGGGAGCGTTGTCGCCGCCCCAGCGCGTCACCGCGCGGCGCACATCGTGGTTGGAGATCGCCCAGCACGGCCAGCCGCGGGTCATCTTCGCTTCCAGGTCCTCGACCGTCCCGCGGATGTAGGCGGCGCTGAAGTCGTCGGTCAGCAGCTCGAAGCTGTAGCCCATGTGCAGGCGCTGCTCGTTGACGTACTCGCCCATCGTCGCCAGCGAGTCTTCCGAGGAGATCTCGCCCAGCGTGGTGGCGCCCGGGTACTGGTCGAGCAGCGCGCGCAGGTCCTCGAGGAAGTCGAGGTTCTGCGGCTGCGTGTTGTTGTAGTGGTGGTACTGGAACGCGTACGGATTGTCCGGGCTGAAGCCGCGACCGGTGCGCAGTTCCGCCGGCTTGGGGGGGTTGTCGCGCAGCTGCTGGTCGTGGAAGCAGAAGTTGATCGCGTCCAGGCGCAGGCCGTCGACGCCGCGCTCGAGCCAGAACTTCACGTTGTCCAGCGTCGCTTCGCGCACGGCCGGGTTGTGGAAGTTCAGGTCCGGCTGCGACGACAGGAAGTTGTGCAGGAAATACTGGCCGCGGCGCGGTTCCCAGCGCCAGGCGACACCGCCGAACAGCGACAGCCAGTTGTTGGGCGGCGTGCCGTCGGGCTTGGCATCGGCCCAGACGTACCAGTCGGCGCGCGCGTTGTCGCGGCTTTCGCGGCTTTCCTTGAACCAGGCGTGCTCGACCGACGTGTGGCTGAGCACCTGGTCGATCATCACGCGGATGCCGAGCGCGTGCGCCTTGGCCAGCAGGCGGTCGAAGTCGTCCAGGGTGCCGAACAGCGGGTCGACGTCGCGGTAGTCGGCGATGTCGTAGCCGAAGTCGGCCATCGGCGACTTGAAGAACGGCGAGATCCAGATCGCATCGACGCCGAGGCTGGCCACATAGTCCAGCCGCTCGATGATGCCCGGCAGATCGCCGACGCCGTCGCCGTTGGTGTCAAGGAAGCTGCGCGGGTAGATCTGGTAGATCACCGCGCCGCGCCACCATGCTGCGTCCTTGCCGTGCACGGCCTGCTGCATTGCTGCCTGTCCTTCCGTTGTGACTGCCGCCATCGTCATCCGCGCGCCGCTTGTGTCGTTGGGCGCGCCGGGGGGCACGCATTGGTGCGCACTATTCCACGGCGGGTAGCCACTGGGATTGCCAGGTCCGCCTGCTGGGCGATGAATACGTATGCAGCAAGCGCGTGCGCATCGGTGCCGCGAACTACCATGGCCGCTGTTCGAGAAGGGGCGATGCATGAGTCAAGCCGCAACTGCACGCTGCCAGGCCAGGGTTCCGGGGCTGGTCGCGGGTGCGCTCGCCATTGCCTGCTCGGCCGCGTTCGCGCAGTCACCCGCTGCGCCAGCCGATGTTGCATGGCAGCACGGATTGTCGTGGCGCGGGCAGAACGTCGAGATGGTTGAGGGTGGCCAGGGCTACTCGCTGTCCGGTTCTGCCAAGGCACGCACGATCCCGGCGCAGTCCTTGCGCAGCTCAACCGCAAGCCCGCTGTTCGACGGCCTGTTCGCGATGGCCCAGCTCGAACTGCAGGAAGCACAGGTCGCATCGATCACCGACGGCGCCTTCGACAACGGCAAGCCGATTGCCTGCCCGTGCTTCGAGACTGGCGAGAAGTGGCGCTACGTCTGGACCCGCGACCTCTCCTACGCAGCCGACCTCGCCCTCGCACGGGTGTCGCCCGAGCGCGCGCGCGCCTCGCTGCGCTTCAAGCTCTCCGGCACAAGGCCGCCTGCGGCGCCCGGTGGATTCTTCGTCGCCCAGGACACCGGCTCGGGCGGCAGCTGGCCGATCAGCAGTGACCGGGTGGTGTGGTTCCTGGCGGCGCGCCATCTTGTCGACGGCAAGGACGCAGACAGCGTCCGCTTCAACGACCAGACCTGGCGCGCGCTGACCGACACGCTCGCGCAGGACCGGCAGTTCGTCTTCGACGACAACGTCGGGCTGTACCGCGGCGAGACCTCCTACCTCGACTGGCGCGAGCAGTCCTACCCGCGCTGGACCGCGAACGATGTCGGGTTCATCGCGCAGTCGTTCGCGCTGTCGACCAACGTGTTGCAGTATCAGGCGCTGCGCCTGGGCGAGCAGATGGCCAGGCGTCGCGGCGACGCCCGCGCTGCAACGTATGCGCGCCAGGCCGATGCGCTGGCCGAGGCGATCGACCGCGCGTTCTGGCGCGAGGACCGCGGCCTGTACATGAGTTACATCGGCACCGCCGAGCATCCCGTCCCGTTCGAGGCATACGACCTGCTCGGCCTGTCGCTGGTGATCGAAAGCGGCATCGCCCCGCCGGATCGCGCGCGCCGCGCGCTGTCGCGCTACCCCGCACTGGAAAGCGGCAGCCCGGTGATCTGGCCTCAGCAGCCCGACACCGCGATCTACCACAACCGCGCGATCTGGCCGTTCGTCAGCGCCTACTCGCTGCGCGCCGCGCGCACGGTCGGGCACGCGCCGCGCATCGCCCACGAGATCCGCTCGCTGATGCGCGGTGCGGCGCTGGCCGGATCGAACATGGAGAACTTCGAGCTGGTCACCCAGGCCGTGCACGTCGATGACGACGCGCTCAGCGGGCCGGTGGTCAACTCGCCGCGGCAGCTGTGGTCGGTGGCGGCGTACCTGGACATGGTCATCGAAGGCGTCTTCGGCGTCGGCGAGGACGGCAGCGTCAAGCCGATGCTGCCGGCGGAGCTGGTGCCAATGCTGTTCGGCGATCGCGACGTGATCTCGCTGCAGCTGGCCGACCGCAAGGTCACGCTGCGCCGACCGCGCACGATCGAGGGTGACCTCTTGATCGCCGGCACGACGCGCGTCGACGGCGAGAACACGGTGGTCGAACTGGTCGCCACACGCAGCGCGCCGGCGACGCTGGCGACTGATGCAGCGTCGTTCGCGCCGCCATCGCCGGATGCCCCCGAGCTGCGCGAAATCGGCAAGCACCGGCAGGTCACGCTGCCCGCTGGCACCCGCCTGTACGTCGACGGCAAGCGCAGTGCCGATGCCGGCGCCACGGCGACAACAGTCACGCTGACCGCCCAGCCCTTCCAGCAGTGCGTCAGCCTGACCCGGATCGGCGCCGACGGCCTGGAATCACTGCACAGCCCTACCCGCTGCGCCGGACCGCAGTCGCAGGTCGCCGGCGCGTGGCCGCGGCGCTGGACGGCCCCGGCCGACGGGCGGTTCTCGGTCCGTCTGGACTTCATCAACACCCACGGCCCGATCAACACCGGCATCACTGCGGCGGTGAAGACGCTGGTCGTGGACTGCGCTGGCCAGCCGCAGCAGACCGGGACGCTGGTGATGCCGCACGGCCAGGCGCGACAGCTCTCCAGCGCGGTCGTCTTCGATGCCCGCGCCGGTGCGGCGTGCCGCTTCGACCTGCGCGACGGCTTCAACATGAGCTACCTGAGCCACTTCGCCCATTACACCGGCGGCACGGGTGGGGCCGAAGGGTCTTTGAACTCGGCCGAAGTGGGGGCGCTGCATGTGGTCCCGGTTGCCGTCATCCCCGCGAAGGCGGGGGCCCAGTGACTTCCGCGCTCATCGACGTCAAAGTCGCTGGGTTCCCGCCTTCGCGGGAATGACGGGTTACGGGGATCCATCGCAATGACGGCTAACCATCTCAAGGGGATCGGGACGCAATGACCACCAAACCGCAGCTGTCGTTCTGGCAGATCTGGAACATGTGCTTCGGCTTCCTCGGCATCCAGTTCGGATTCGCCCTGCAGAACGCCAATGTCAGCCGCATCTTCCAGACCCTCGGCGCCAGCGTCGACGAGATCCCCGCGCTGTGGATCGCCGCGCCGCTGACCGGCCTGATCGTGCAGCCCATCGTCGGCTACCTCAGCGACCGCACCTGGACGGGCCTGGGCCGGCGCCGTCCCTACTTCCTCGTCGGCGCAGTGCTGGCCACGCTCGCCCTTTGCGCGATGCCGAACTCGCCGACGCTGTGGATCGCCGCCGGGTTGCTGTGGGTGCTCGACGCGTCGATCAACATCTCGATGGAGCCGTTCCGTGCTTTCGTCGGCGACCAGTTGCCGACCAAGCAGCGCGCCAGCGGCTTCGCCATGCAGAGCTTCTTCATCGGTGTCGGCTCGGTGATCGCCAGCCTGCTGCCGTGGTTCCTGGCGCAGGTCGGCGTGGGCAACACCGCCGGCCCGGGCGAAGTGCCCGACACCGTGCGCTACGCGTTCTACTTCGGCGGCGCGGTGCTGATGCTCTCGGTCGGCTGGACGATCGTGCGCACGCGCGAGTACCCGCCGGAGGTGCTGCGCGCGCACGACACGCTGCAGCGCGCGCCGCAACGCACGCTCGACCACGCGCGCGCACGCCGCAACGGCGCGGTGTGGCTGCTGCTCGGCGCGGCCGGCGCCTACGTGGTGACGCACTACAACCTCGACCGACAGCTCTACGTGCTCGCTGGCCTGGCCGCCGGTTACGGCCTGGCGCTGCTGGTGGTGACGCTGATGCGGCGCGACAGCGCCTTCGCCCACATCATCAGCGACATGCACGACATGCCGGCGGAAATGCGCCGCCTGGCGGTGGTGCAGTTCTTCTCCTGGTTCGCGCTGTTCGGCATGTGGATCTACACCACCGGCGCGGTCACCGGCGTCCACTACGGCACCAGTGACACCGGCTCGGCCCTCTACAACGAAGGCGCCAACTGGGTCGGCGTGCTGTTTGCCGCCTACAACGGCTTCGCCGCACTGGCCGCGGTGGTGATCCCGTGGATGGTGCGCCGCATCGGCCTGCGCATGAGCCACCTGGTCAACGTGTGGCTCGGTGGCCTCGGCCTGATCTCGTTCCTCTTCATCCGTGACCCGCACTGGCTGCTGCTGTCGATGGTCGGCGTCGGCTTCGCCTGGGCCTCGATCCTGTCGCTGCCCTACGCCCTGCTGGCCGACAGCGTGCCGGCGGAAAAGATGGGCGTGTTCATGGGCATCTTCAATTTCTTCATCGTGATCCCGCAGCTGGTCGCGGCCAGCCTGCTCGGCTTCCTGCTCAAGACCTTCTTCGGCGGCCAGCCGATCCAGGCGCTGACGATTGGTGCCGTCAGCCTGTTCGTCGCCGGACTGTGCGTCCTGCGCGTGCAGGACCCGCGCGCGGCCACTGTTGCCACCAGCCACTGAGACCCATCGATGCCGAACCCGAAGTTCCGACCGCTCGCCGCCACGCTGCTGGCCATACTCTCCGCACAAGCAGCAGCTGCCGACCGGGCGCCGGACTACTACGGAACGCTAGAACCGTTTGCCAGCGAGTCGGTGTACTTCGTCGTCACCGACCGCTTCGTCAACGGCGACACCAGCAACGACCATCGCGAACAGGGCGGTCCGGATCCGGCGACGCGCACGTTCGACCGGCCCGTGCCCGGGCCGAACGGCGAAACCGACAACATCGGTTACCTCGGGGGCGACTTCAAAGGCGTGCTCGACAACGTCGGCTACATCCGCGACATGGGTTTCACCGCGGTGTGGATCACGCCCATCGTCGACCAGCCAGATGCCGCGTTTACCGGCGGCAAGCCGGTCAGCTGGGGCAGCTTCTGGACCGACCAGGGCAAGACCGGCTACCACGGTTACTGGGGCGTCAATTTCTACAAGCTCGACGAGCACCTGCCCAGCCCGGGCCTGGATTTCGCCGGCTTCACCCAGGCCATGCACGGCCAGGACATGAAGGTCGTGCTCGACATCGTCGGCAACCACGCTTCACCGGCATTCTCGATGCCGAAGAGCCAGCCGGAGTTCGGCAAGGTCTACGATCGCGACGGCAAGCTGCTCGCCGACCACCAGAACCTGCCGCCGGAGAAGCTCGACCCGGTGCACAACCCGCTGCACGCCTTCTACCGCTCGCCGGCGGAGATCGCCGAACTGGCCAGCTTCAACGACGGCAACCCGGCCGTGCTCGACTACCTGTCCGGCGCCTACCTGCAGTGGCTGGGGCAGGGCGCCGATGCACTGCGCATCGACACCATCGGCTGGATGCCGCACACCTTCTGGAAGCAGTTCGCCGACCGCATGCGCGCGCAGCGGCCGGGCCTTTTCATGTTCGGCGAGAACTTCGAATACGACCCGGCCAAGATCGCCCCGCACACGTGGGCGAAGAACGGCGCGATCAGCGTGCTCGACTTCCCGATGAAGGAGCGCATGTCGCAGGTGTTCGGCCGCGGCGACAAGCCGCACGGCTTCGAAAACCTGCAGCCGCGGTTGTACCTGCAGGGCGGGCCGTACGCGAATCCGTACGAGCTGATGACCTTCTACGACAACCACGACATGCCCCGCCTGGATGCCAGCGACGAGGGCTTCATCGACGCGAACAACTGGTTGTTCACCGCGCGCGGCATCCCGGTGGTCTATTACGGCTCGGAAGTCGGCTTCATGCGCGGTCGTGCCGAGCATGCGGGAAATCGCAATTACTTTGGGCAGGAGCGGGTGAATTCGGCGGTCGGCAACCCGATCCGCGAGAACCTGAAGCGGATCGCCAAGGTCCGCGCCGCGTCACCGGCTCTGCAGCGCGGCGTGCAGCTCGATGTGGAGCTCAAGGGCGATCGCGCCGCGTTCTATCGCGTCTACCAGCACGAAGGCGTGTCGCAGATCGCGCTGGTGCTGCTCAACAAGGGTGACCAGCCGGCGCAGTTCGAGGTTAAGCGCTGGTTGCAGGCGGGGCGGTGGAAGGCGGCGATCGGCGGTGGCGAGGTGGATGTCGCCGCTGGCAAGGCGCTTGCGGCGACCGTGCCGGCGCATGGCGTCGAGGTGTATCTGCTCGATGCGCCGGTGGCCCGCGCCGACCTTCGGCGCGAACTGGATGCGGCGATGCGGACGAAGCGCCCGCAGTAACGAATCGGGGCCTCAGGCCCCGCTCGACTTGCGCACCACCAGCGAGGCCGGCAGCGTGATGCTCTGCGTCGTCTCGCCGTGCACCTGGCGCATCAGCGTCTCCACCAGCAGTTCGCCGGCACGCTTGGTGTCCTGGAACACCGTCGTCAGCGGCGGCGTGGCGAAGCGCGCCATCGGGATGTCGTCGAAGCCGACCACGGCGACGTCTTCCGGCACGCGCAGCCCGGCGTCGGCCAGGGCCCGCATCGCGCCAATCGCGATCAGGTCGCTGGCGGCGAACACCGCATCGAAGGCGCCGCCGCGTTCGATGAGTTCCGCGGCGGCGTTGTAGCCGTCCTCTTCCGAACTTTCCGCATCGACCTGCAGGATTGCCTCCATCGCCCCGCCGACTTCGCGCAGTGCAGCGTCGCAGCCGCGGAAGCGGTCGAAGAACTCCGGGCAATGGCTGGAGGCGCCGCCAAGGAAGGCGATGCGTCGACGCCCTTGCGCCACCAGGTGCTCGCCGGCCAGGCGGCCGCCATTGAAGTTGTCGCAGCCGATCGATTGCCCCGGCTGGTCCGGCAGCACCGCGCCCCAGCGGACGAAGCGCGTGCCCTGTTCGACCAGCTTTTCCAGCTTGCCCTGGTAGGCCAGGTAGTCGCCGTAGCCGAGCAGGATCAGGCCGTCGGCCTTCATGCTGTCCTCGTAGTCGGCGTGCCAGTCGTCGGACAGCTGCTGGAACGAGATCAGCAGGTCCTGGCCCTCGCGTGCGCAGGCGCGGGTGATCGAGCCGACCATCGACAGGAAGAACGGGTTGATGTGTGACTCGTCCGGGGTCGGGTCCTCGAACAGCAGCAGCGCCAGGGTGCCCGAGCGCTGGGTGCGCAGGCTGGAGGCGTGGCGGTCGACCTTGTAATTGAGCTCGCGGACGGCGTCCTCGACCCGGCGCCGGGTCTCGGCGTTCACCAGCGGACTGCCGCGGAGCACGCGCGACACCGTCGCCTGCGAGACACCGGCCCGGTGGGCGATGTCGAGCGAGGTGGTCTTGGTCTTCTTGCTGCGACCGACGAACTGCAATTGGGACATTCGGCCAGTGTAGGGAGCACTGTCCCGTAAGGCATGCCGCAGCGCAGCGCAGTGGGTGTGGGTGGGTGTTGCCCCGGGTGCGCTTCGCTTACCCGGGCTACGTTGCTGTGGTGTCGACGCCGGGACCCGGGTGCGGCCTTTGGCCTTACCCGGGCTACATCGGGCGTAGCCCGGGTAAGCGAAGCGCACCCGGGTCCCGCACGGCGGCCACCGTCGACACCAAATGACGACCTACAGCGTTTCAGGGCCGCCATTGTTCCAAACGCGGCCACCGCTACACTGCGCAAGGCTTGCTATCAGCGGTTACGACCCCACGATGCAGGACAGGTGGGTGCCTTCACGTCGTTTGCGCGAGCAATCGCGACACTGCACCGCCGTTCCGCGCTTTGGCCACATCGCGCGAGCAGGGCATCGGCCCTGCAGATGCGCGGGGCACCTGCCCTGCAAATGGAATTCCCCCCGCGAGGTGCACGTGTCCGGTCCCAGTCATGTCAAGGAAGTAGCCATTGAGGGCCGGGCCGACCTGGTCGAGTTCCTCAGCTCCGGCGCGCGCCCGCGCGAGGACTGGAAGATCGGCACCGAGCACGAGAAGTTCGGGTTCCGCACCGACGACCTGCGTCCGCCGACCTTCGACGGCGACCGTGGCATTGAGGCGCTTCTCAAGGGCCTGACCCGTTTCGGCTGGCAGCCGGTCGAGGAGCATGGCCGCGTCATCGCGCTCACCCGCGACCAGGCCTCGGTGTCGCTGGAGCCGGCCGGCCAGCTGGAACTGTCCGGCGCGCCGCTGGAGAACCTGCACCAGACCTGCAGCGAGACCTCCAGCCACCTCAAGGAAGTGCGCGCGGTCGCCGAGCCGATGGGCCTGGGCTTCCTCGGCATGGGCTTCCAGCCCAAGTGGCGCCGCGATGAGATGCCGTGGATGCCCAAGGGCCGCTACAAGATCATGCGCGAGTACATGCCCAAGGTCGGTTCGCTCGGTCTGGACATGATGACGCGCACCTCCACGGTGCAGGTCAACCTCGACGTCGGCTCCGAGGCCGACATGGTCAAGAAGTTCCGCGTCTCGCTGGCGCTGCAGCCGATCGCCACGGCGCTGTTCGCCGACTCGCCGTTCACCGAGGGCAAGCCCAACGGCTACCTCAGCTACCGCTCGCACATCTGGACCGACACCGATGCCGGCCGCACCGGCCTGCTCGATTTCGTCTTCGAGGACGGCTTCGGCTACGAGCGTTATGTGGACTACCTGCTCGATGTGCCGATGTACTTCGTCTACCGCGACGGCGAGTACATCGATGCGTCAGGCCAGTCGTTCCGCGATTACCTCGACGGCAAGCTGCCGGCCTACCCGGGCCATCGTCCGCTGCTGCGCGATTGGGCCGACCACAGCACCACCGCCTTCCCGGAAGTGCGCCTGAAGAAATACCTGGAGATGCGCGGCGCCGATTCGGGCCCGTGGAACCGTATCTGTGCATTGCCTGCGTTCTGGATCGGCCTGCTCTACGACGATGCCGCGCTCGATGCCGCGTGGGACCTGGTCAAGGATTTCACCCTGGAAGAGCGCCATGCCCTGCGCGACGGCGTGCCGCGCCAGGCACTGAAGCTTCCGTTCCGTAACGGCACGGTGCTCGACCTGGCGCGCAAGTCGCTGGAGATTTCCGCGCACGGCCTGGCCCGGCGCGCGCGCCTCAACCGCAACGGCGCCGACGAATCGATCTACCTGGACCCGATGATGGAGTTCGCCGAAGCCGGCATCACCCCGGCCGAGCGCAAGCTCGAGCTGTTCCACGGCCCGTGGGGCGGCAACGTCGATCCGGTGTTTACCGAGTTCGCGTACTGACCAGGGGCTTCGCCCAAACCGGGGTCAGAGTGCTATTTCCGCTCGGCACGAGTGGAAAACGTACTCTGACCCCTGTTTCCTATGACCCCTGTTTCCTAGAACCGCGAAGCCACCAGCTTCACGTCCGCCCATTCCCACGCCGCCGCATACCGCCGCTCGGTCTCGCTCGCGTCCTGCTTGAGCTTCTTCTGCGCCTGCGCCAGGCCGTACAGCGACCAGCCGTTCTCCGGGTAGGTCTTGAGGTCTTCCTCATAGACGACCACCGCGTCCTTGGCGCGACCGGCATCCAGCAGTGCCGCGCCCAGGTACGGACGCACCGGCAGCGGCCAGTCCGGCGGTTCGTTGTAGTTGAGCTTGTCCTCGGCGGCGACGGCTTCGCGCAGCGCCGCCAGTCCCGGCTTGCGCTGCTTCTGCGCCAGCGCGATCTCGCCGCGCAGCATCGGCTCGGCCACGGCCAGCACGCGGTCGGCACTGTTCATGCCGAACAGCCCGACCTTCGCCAGCTCGGGGTCGGCGGCGATGGCCTTCAATGCTTTCAGCTCCTTGAGCGCGGCAGCCGGCTTATCCGTGCGCACCAGCGCCATGCCGCGTGCGAAATGCCAGACGCCGCGCGGGAACGGCAACGCCGCCGGGGCCGCTTCCGTCGCCAGGATCGCATCCCACTCACCGAAGCGGACCTGCGCGAACAGCGGGGTGACCAGGAACTGCTGCATGAAGCTCATCGCTTCCATCTGCGGCGGGTCGACCCGCTTGGCGGTCTGCTCGGCGGCCTGCATCGTCAACGTGCGCGAGCCGTGCAGCGCGGCCGACATCGCCGCGAAGTGCCAGTTGTGCGGGACGTAACCGAGCGGGTACGCGCCATTGCTGCCGCGACACACGGCCAGGAAATCCTTGTCGGCGGTGCTGGCGGCCAGGTTGCTCAGGGTGGCGTCGTGGTAGCGGCCGATGCGGATGTAGACGTGCGCCGGCATGTGCACCAGGTGGCCGGAGCCCGGCGCCAGCGAAGCGAGCTTGTCGGCATAGCCTTCGGCACGCTTGGGATCGTTCGACGCTTCGACGGCGTGGATGTAGTAGTGGGCCGCGCCAATGTGATTCGGATTGCGCTGAAGCACCTTCTCCAGCATCGCCACCATCGTGCCGGTGTGCTCGCCCGCCTGGCCGTTGGCGGTCCAGTACGCCCACGGCGACAGGTCCATCAACGATTCGGCATAGAGCGTGGCGATGTCGTCGTCATCGGGGAACTGCGCCGCGGCTTCGCCCATCGCTTTGGCGTAGGCCTCGTCCAGCGGTTTGCGGTCGTCGGGCGCGGGCGCGGTGTAGCGCTTGGACAGCGCGGCGATCAGGGCGCGGTCCGCGGGCTTGGCGTTCGCGGCCAGCTCCTGCGCGCGCGACGCCAGCAGGGTGGCGTCGGCGGACAGTTCCGGCGGCATCGGCAGGTTGATGTTGGGGCCCAGCACCAGCGCCTGGCCCCACACGCACATGGCGCATTTCGGGTCGAGGCGCTCGGCCTGGGCGAAGGCGCGGCCGGCGGCTTCGTGGTTGAAGCCGTAGGCCATGCGCAGGCCCTGGTCGAAGTAACGCTGCGCTTCGGGCACGCGCGTGCCGATGTCGCGGTGCAGTTGGCCGAAGGTGTCGAACAGCGGCGGAGCGGCCGCGGCCTTCTCGTCGCGGGTGGTCGGGGCTTCGCAGGAAAGCAGGGCGAAACAGCTCAGCAACAGAACAAGCGTTCGAGTCATGGCAGTCGCGCGGGTAGGGGCCAAGGGTATTGAACGTCAGCCACGGCCCCGGCAGGTCGCCGGGGCCATGAACAGGCGCCGGGGCAGACCGCGACCACCCCGCCCATCCGTTGCGACTGAAACGGTCGCCGTTAAATGTTGCAGTGCGGTAGGCTCGGCGGATGACCATGAGCCGCGCCACCGTGTCTGCCTCCCAGTCGAGTGCTGAGCCCGCCGAAGAGCCACTGCGCACCGTCGAGTTCGCGCCCAACGATGCCCTGCTTCGCGAAGACGTCAAAACCGTCGGCGCCCTCGTCGGCGAGATCCTCGCCGAGCAGCGCGGTCCGCAGTTCCTGGCCGAAGTCGAGCGCCTGCGCCGCGCCGCGATCCGCCGCCGCGAAAGCCAGGCGCCGGTCGCCGAACTGGCGCAGGCGCTGGCCGGCACCGAGCTTGAACACGCCGGCGATCTCGTCCGAGCCTTCGCCACCTACTTCCAGGCGGTCAACGTCGCCGAGCGCGTGCACCGCATCCGTCGCCGCCGCGACTACGAGCGCCGTGGCGCCAGCGCGCAGCCGGGCAGCCTGCGCGAGGTGCTGTCGTCGCTGGCCGCGCAGGGCGTGAGCCTGGACGAAGTGACCAGCCTGCTGTCGCGGCTGCGCATCGAACCGGTGTTCACCGCGCACCCGACCGAAGCGGTGCGGCGCGCGCTGCTGGAAAAGGAACGGCAGATCGTCACCTGCCTGATCGACGACATCGACCGCAGCCGCACGCCGTACGAACACCGCGCCGACCTGGAGCGCATGCGTCTGGCGCTGACCGCCGGCTGGCAGACCGCCGAAGCCTCGCCGGTGAAGCCGAGCGTGGCCGACGAATTCGAGCACGTCGGCTTCTATCTCTCCGAAGTGCTGTACCGCGTGCTGCCGGTGTTCTACGAAGTGTTCGAGGATGCCCTGCGCGAAGCCTACGGCGAAGCGACGCCGGCGCCGGAAGTCATCGGCTTCGGCACCTGGGTTGGCGGCGACATGGACGGCAACCCGAACGTCGGCGCCGATACCATCGCCGCCAGCCTGGCCGGGCAGCGCAAGCTGGTGCTGGGCGCGTACCGCCAGGAAGTGTCGGCACTGGGCGAACTGCTGAGCCAGTCGCTGGGCCGCGTCAGCGTCGCCGACGAGGTGATGCTGCGCATCGAGGAGTACCGCTACCTGTTGCCCAAGGCCGCGGCGGCGCTGCGTCCGCGCCACGCCGACATGCCCTACCGCAACCTGCTGGCGCTGATCGGCGCGCGCCTGCGCGCCACCGCCGAGGACCATGTCCACGGTTACCCGGATGCGGCGACCTTCCTCGCCGACGTGTTGCTGATCGAACGCAGCCTGGCCGCGCACCAGGGCGAGCACGCCGGCGGCTTCGCCGTGCGCCGCCTGCGCCGTCGCGTCGAATGCTTCGGCTTCCACCTCGCCAGCCTCGACCTGCGCCAGGATTCGGCGACGCACGACGCCGCCCTGGCCGAGCTGCTCGCCGACCCGGCCTGGGAATCGCACACGCGCGAACAGCGCGCGCAGCGCCTGCATGCGCTGCTCGACGGCAGCGCGCCGGCGCCGACGCTCGGCAATGGCCAGGCACGGCCGACGCTGGAAGTGTTCCGCGCGGTGGCGCGACTGCGCCCGCGCTACGGTCCGCGCGCGTTCGGCCCCTACATCGTCAGCATGAGCCGCAGCGCCGCCGACGCGCTGGCGGTGCTCGCCCTGGCACGCATCGCCGGCTGCATCGACGGTGACGGCCGCGTGCCGCTCGACGTCGCGCCGCTGTTCGAAACCGTCGACGACCTCGATGCCGCGCCCCACACATTGCGCGCGCTGTTCGCCGACCCGGTCTATCGCCGGCACCTCGCCGCGCGCGGCGACCGCCAGGTGGTGATGCTCGGCTATTCCGACAGCGCGAAGGACGGCGGCATGCTCGCCTCGCGCTGGGCGCTGCAGCGCACCCAGATCGCGCTGACCGCACTGGCGCAGGAAAGCGGCGTGCGCATCGCCTTCTTCCACGGCCGCGGCGGATCGATCAGCCGCGGTGGCGGCAAGACCGAGCGCGCGGTGATCGCCGCGCCACGCGGTTCGGTCGACGGTTACCTGCGCCTGACCGAACAGGGCGAAGTGATCCATCGCAAGTACGGCATCCGCGCGATCGCGCTGCGCAACCTCGAACAGGCCACCGGCGCGGTGCTGCGCGCGACCCTGCGGCCGCGGCCGCCGGAGCCGCGCGAGGCGACCTGGCGCGCCATCACCAACGAGCTGTCGGCCAACGCGCGCAGCCATTACCGCGCGCTGGTCCACGAGCATCCGGACTTCCCGGCCTATTTCCGAGCCGCCACGCCCATCGACGTGATCGAACGCCTGCGCATCGGTTCGCGCCCGAGCAAGCGCGCCGGCGATGGCGATGTGTCGTCGTTGCGGGCGATCCCGTGGGTGTTCGCGTGGTCGCAGAACCGCGCCGGCCTGACCGCCTGGTACGGCGTCGGCAGCGCGCTGGAGCAGGCGCTGCAGACGCACGGGCGCGACACGCTGGCGGAGATGGCGCGCGACTGGCCGTTCTTCGGCACGCTCATCGACGATCTGGAAATGATGCTGGCCAAGTCCGATCCGGCAATCTTCGAGCGTTACTCGCAGCTCGCCGGCGACCTGCACGAGCGTTTCCATCCGGGCATCGCCGCGGAATTCGAGCGCACGCGCGCCGCGGTGCTGGCGATCAAAGGCAGCGACGAGCTGCTGGCGGGCGATTACCGGTTGCGGCAGTCGATCCGCTTGCGGAACCCGTACGTCGATCCGATCAGCCTGCTGCAGGTGGACCTGCTGGCGCGCTGGCGCGCCGCCGGGCGTCCGGACGATGAGCTGCTGCAGGCGCTCATGGCGACGGTCAACGGCATCTCGGCGGGGATACAGAACACGGGGTGAGGGTCGGGCGGTCCCGGGTGCGGCCTTTGGCCTTACCCGGGCTACGGGCTGATCGGGCAACGCGGGCTTTACACACGGGGCCTAGAATCATCGGCTGAATCCCCGCCTGCGGGGATGACACCTCCATAACCCCGTTCCGGATCCGCCTCCATGAAAAGCCGTGCCGCCGTCGCCTTTGCCCCGGGCCAGCCGTTGCAGATCGTCGAAATCGACGTCGCCCCGCCCAAGGCCGGCGAAGTGCTGGTGAAGATCACCCACACCGGCGTCTGCCACACCGATGCGTTCACGCTCAGCGGCGACGATCCGGAAGGTATCTTCCCGAGCGTCCTCGGGCATGAAGGCGGTGGTGTAGTCATCGAAGTCGGCGAGGGCGTCACCAGCGTCAAGCCCGGCGACCACGTGATTCCGCTGTACACGGCCGAATGCCGCAAGTGCAAGTTCTGCCTGTCGGGCAAGACCAACCTGTGCCAGGCCGTGCGCGCCACCCAGGGCAAGGGCCTGATGCCGGACGGCACCACGCGCTTCTCCTACAACGGCCAGCCGATCTACCACTACATGGGCACCAGCACCTTCAGCGAGTACACGGTGGTGGCGGAAGTCTCGCTCGCCGTGGTCAACCCGCAGGCGCCGCTGGAGAATGTCTGCCTGCTCGGTTGCGGTGTCACCACCGGCATCGGCGCCGTGCACAACACCGCCAAGGTCAAGGAAGGCGACAGCGTCGCCGTGTTCGGCCTCGGTGGCATCGGCCTGGCGGTGATCCAGGGCGCGGTGCAGGCCAAGGCCGGCCGGATCATCGCGGTGGACACCAACCCCGGCAAGTTCGAGCTGGCGCGCAGCATGGGCGCGACCGACTGCGTCAATCCGAAGGACCATGACAAGCCGATCCAGGACGTGATCGTCGAGCTCACCGACGGCGGCGTCGATTTCAGCTTCGAGTGCATCGGCAATGTCGACGTCATGCGCGCCGCGCTGGAGTGCTGCCACAAGGGCTGGGGCGAGAGCGTCATCATCGGCGTCGCCGGTGCCGGCCAGGAGATCCGCACGCGTCCGTTCCAGCTGGTCACCGGTCGCGTTTGGCGCGGCACGGCATTTGGTGGCGTCAAGGGCCGCACGCAGTTGCCGGGCATGGTCGAGCAGGCGATGAAGGGCGAGATCAACCTCGATCCCTTCATTACCCACAACCTGCCGCTGGAGCAGATCAACGAAGCGTTCGACCTGATGCACGAAGGCAAGTCGATCCGCACCGTGATCCATTTTTGAATGATCCATTTCTGACGGAGCAAAGCACACGGGGGCGCACTCGCGTCGCTGCGAACCTGCGACGCCACGTTTGGAGGTGAACCATGAACAGTGCAGTGGCCATCCACCCGTCCGTCGACCAGGGCGTGCGCAAGGGCGGTGCGTCCGACTTCGCCGGCGGCAGCGCGAACTCGGGCTGGAGCCGTACGACTGCCTGTCACCGACACTGATGGATGCACTATCCACGCACGCGGCGAAGAAATCCGGCGTGCTCAAGAGCTGACCCGAAAGGATAACGATGGAACGGATCGAAGGGCATGCCTGCTTCGGCGGGCAGCAGGAAGTGTGGAAGCACGCGTCGTCATCGCTGGGCTGCGAGATGCGCCTGGGCGTGTACTTGCCACCCCAGGCGAAGGATCGTCGCTTGCCGGTGCTGTACTGGCTCAGCGGCCTGACCTGCAGCGAGCAGAACTTCATCACCAAGGCCGGCGCGCAGCGGTACGCGGCCGAGCACGGGGTGATCCTGGTCGCGCCCGACACCAGCCCGCGCGGCCCCGGCATCGCCGACGCCGACGGCTACGACCTCGGTCAGGGCGCCGGCTTCTATGTCGATGCGACCCAGGCACCGTGGGCGTCGCACTACCGCATGCACGACTACGTCACCCGCGAGTTGCCGGCGCTGGTCGAGGCGCACTTCCCCGCCAGCGATGCGCGTGCGATCAGCGGCCATTCGATGGGCGGGCACGGCGCACTGGTGGCCGCGCTGCGCAATCCCGGACGCTACCGCAGCGTGTCCGCGTTCTCGCCGATCGTCGCGCCCAGCCAGGTGCCGTGGGGACAGAAGGCGTTCGCCGCGTACCTGGGCGATGACCGCGAGGCATGGAAGGCATGGGACGCGAGCGAACTGGTGGCCAGTGCCATTGAGCGCCTGCCGCTGCTGGTCGACCAGGGCGACGCCGACGAGTTCCTGGTGACGCAGTTGCGGCCGCAGCTGTTGCAGGACGCCTGCGACGCCGCGGGCCATCCGCTCGACGTGCGCATGCGCCCGGGTTACGACCACAGCTACTACTTCATCGCCACCTTCATCGGCGAGCACATTGCTCACCATGCACAGGCGCTGAGGGACTAGGCGAGAAGGAAGTCGGCGTAGGCGAAGCGTTCGTCGCGCAGCACCTTTTCGCCGGCCTGCACGGCGATGGGCCTGCGGAGCATCGGCCCGGCATGCACCAGGGTGTGGAACTCGCCGTTCTCGCCGCACGGGTCGCACGATGGCGGCAGTGCGGCGAGCAGGGCGTCGTCGAACGCGCGCCCGCTGAAGTCCGCCGCCAGCTGCTGCGTATCGACGCAGCACAGCCGCGCCTGCAGTCCCGACGCGATCATCTCGCGTGCAAGCGCGGTCGTATCGGCGCCGAACAGCGGGGTGTCGATCGACCAGCCCAGGCGTGCGCACGAGGCCTCGCGCCAGGCGCGCACGTCGGCCAGGTACAGGTCGCCGAAGGCAATGCAGTCCAGCGTCGGCCAGCGCTCGCGCGCCTGCGCCAGCGCCAGGGCGAACGCGGCCTCGTAGCTGTCGTTGTCGCACTTGGGCGGGATCACCGCCTCGATCAACGGCAGCCCGGCCGACTCGGCCTGCGCATGCAGGATGTCGCGGCGGATGCCGTGCATGGCGACGCGGTCGTAGCCGCTGGTGACGGTGGTCAGCAGGGCCACGACCTCGACATCGTCGCGCTGGCGCAGGGTGTGCAAGGTCCAGGCCGCGTCCTTGCCGCCGCTCCACGACAACAACCGCTGGCTCATGCCGAGGTCACGTCCCGCAGTTCCCAGCCGCTGCCGGCGAGCAGGCGCAGGCGGTGCTTGAGCACCGTGCCGGAGATGGACGAGGTGACGACGAGGTCGATGTGCAGGTCTTCCTGCTCGCCGTGCACGGTGGCCGCGGCATCGGTGGCGCCGAGCGCCGGATCGACGGCGTCGGGGTCTTCCTGGCGCGCCTTCCAGCGGTCGAACAACGCGCTGTCGCGCAACGCAGCCTGCAGCTGCTCGGCGAACCCTTCGGCACTGACGGCGCTGAAGGAAAACGCGGCATCGCTGCCGCGGGCGCGCGTCGCATCGGGAAGGCGGATGTAGTAACGAGTGGCCATGCACGATTCCGGTGTGGGGTGCCGCCTACCTTACTCCGCCACCGTGACGGCCATGATTAGCCGTGAAACTTCTGACCCTCGGCGGCGAAGGCCACGACCACCGCGCCCTTGCCGACATTGACCATGCCGGTCAGGCTCATCACCGACTCGAACAGCTCGATGTTGTTGCTGGCGCAGGCATCGCGCAGGCGCTCGTAACCGGGCAGCTTGCGCATGTCGTCAAGTTCGCCGCCGTAGCTCAGGCACAGCGTCGGGGTCAGCAGTTCGCCGGCCTCGACGCGCTGCGCGGCGTGCGCGAACAGCTTTTCCACCGCCGGCTCGAAGCCCTTGATCTTGGCCACCGGGGCGGTCTCGCCGCGATTGCAGTGCAGCACCGGCTTGATGTCGAGCGCGCTGCCGAGCGCGGCGCTGAGGAAGCTGACGCTGCGGTCGCCCTTGGTGCGGGCGCGGGCGCGCAGGTAGTACAGGTCCGGCGGCACCATGTAGCCCTGGGTGTGCAGCGCCAGGTTTTCCAGGCGTGCGCGGATCTTCGGCGCGCCTTCGCCGGCTTCGCGCAGACGCACCGCCTCGACCGCACCGATGCCCTGGGCGGCGAACAGGTTCTGGCTGTCGACCACGCGCAGCGCGAACGGCGTGTTGTTGCCGGCGGCCGAGCGCGCGGCCTTGTAGTCGCTGAGGATCGCGAAGCTGGCTTGCTGCGCGTTGTCGAAGATCGGGCTGCGCGTCTTGGTGATCGTCATGCAAAAGACGTAGTCGTAGTCGATCACCAGCCGGCTCAGGAACAGGTCCTGGATCTGCTGGACGGTGTAGGGCGTGGTCTCTGCTTCGTGGCCGCGTTCGGCGACGTGGGCGTGCAGGAACTCCAGGGTCGCCTGCTCGTTGCGACGGTCGGCCAGCACGGCCTCGCCGATGCGCACGGTGATGGGCAACACATCGACGTTGTGTTGCTCCAGGTACTCCAAAGGCAGATCGCAGGCCGAATCGACCACGAGTCCAATGCGCATGTTCCCCCTCCGAATTGCAGCGCTGGCGTCAAACTGTGACGCGCAGCATACCTGCTTCGCGGCGCGGGTCTCGCTGCGGGTGCAGCAAAGCAATGCGCGGCGGAATCCTGAACGGAGATCGTGGGTGGAGGGCCCCGGGTGCGCTCCGCTTACCCGGGCTACACCCCACCACCGTAGCCCGGGTAAGCGAAGCGCACCCGGGACCGACATGCACACCGCACGTAGCCCGGGTAAGCGAAGCGCACCCGGGACCGACATGCACACCGCACGTAGCCCGGGTAAGCGAAGCGCACCCGGGACCGACATGCACACCGCGCGTAGCCCGGGTAAGCGAAGCGCACCCGGGACCGCCGCCTCACCGCCGGCGCTGCAACCCCACCGGCAACTGCGACACCCGCTGCATCTCGGCGTCGTCGAGCACCGTCGGATCGCGCAGCGCCGACAGGGCGAAATCATGGGCGTCATTACCCCAGAACAGCTCGCCGCGCACGGCCAGGGTCGGCACGCCGTAGACGCCGGCGGCAATGGCCTGGTCGGTGTTGGCGCGCAGCGCCGCCTTGGTCGGCGCCGCATCGAGCGCCTCGGCCGGGACGTTCAGTACCGCCATCAGCGGCACCAGTGCCTCGAGGCTGTCGCCGGCGCGGCCCTGCGCCCACAGCCAGTCGTAGATCGAATCGACCGCCTCGGGCGTGTTGCCCGCGGCGATGCTCAGGCGCAACGCCGCCAGCGGGTTGAACGGATGCGTCGGCGGGAAGCGCAGCGGCACGCCCTGCTGGCGCGCCAGCCACAGCACGTGCCGGTAGGTGAATTCACGCTTGCCCGGGATCTCGGCCGGACCCTTCTGGCCGCAGGCATCGAGCACCGCGGCGAACACGATCGGCACCAGCTGCACCGGCGCCCCGTCGATCTCGAACTCGCGCAGCAGCGGCTTGAGCTTCTGCCACTGCAGGTACGAGAACGGCGAAATGAAGTCGAAGTACCAGACCAGCGGAGCCTTATCCATGGCGAAGGGTTCTCTCTAGTGGCAGGCGTTCAGTGGCAGCAGTTCAGTGCCAGGCGCCGATGATCAGCCCGTACAGGCTGAACTGGGCGATGTGGTAGCCGGCGTCGATCATCCACATCTTCGCGCTGCGCTGGGCGAAGGCGTAATTGATGCCGAAGCTCATCGCGACGAAGAACAGGCCGACCACGAAGCCGGCGCCGAAGCCGCTGGCGGCATTGCCCTCCGGGCCGAGGAAGATCGCGAACATCAAGGAGGCCAGCAGGCTGCAGCCGAAGGCGGTGGCGAAGGTGAGCTTGGGATGGGCCGGGGCGCTGTTGGGGTCGATGCCGGCCTCGCGGCACCAGGCCTGCTTGAACAGCGGCCCGTACCAGATCCCGCCGAGGACGAACGCGGAAACGGCGGCGGCGATCACCGCCAGCCAGTTGAAGTCGATGTGCGGCAAGGTCATTGAGTCGGTCGTCGAGTAAAGGAACGGGATCAGCCCAGCATACCCGCCTGCTTTGCCGAAGTTGGCGCCGATCAGCGGCTGCCGGCCCCGACCCCATTACGAGGTCGGGGCCGGGCGACTCAGCGCCCGGTCGGCTGCGGATACGCCCGCGGCATCCCGCCGTTCTCTGCCGGTGTCGCCGGATTGAGGTAGCGATCGCGCAGCTCGGTCTGGCGACTGCGCATCTCGATCGCGCGGCCGTCCATCCACACCTGCAGGGCCAGGGCGCTGACTTCGAGCGGGTCGCCACTCCACAGCACCAGGTCGGCGCGCTTGCCCGGCGCGATGCTGCCCATGCGATCGGCCACGCCAAAGGCTTCGGCCGGCACCTGGGTCAGGCCGGCCAGGCCGTCCTCCCAGGGCAGTCCATTGGCCACGGCATTGCCGGCCAGCTGGCGCATCTTGCGGGCGTTGTGCGAAGCGTCGCCGGTCTGGGTGAAGCCCACCCGCACGCCGGCGGCGCGCAGGCGCGCGGCGTTGAGCATGGTCGCGCCGATCTGGTCGAAGTCGTACGGCAGGTTGCCGAGCGGATTGACGAACACCGGCACCTTGGCCGCGGCCAGCTGCGGTGCCATGCGCCAGGCCTCGGCACCGCCGGCGATGGCGATGCGGATGTTGTGGCGCGCCGACCAGCGCAGCAACTGGCGGATGTCGGCGGCGCGGTCGACGGCAACCACGACGCGGCCGCCGCCGCCGATGTAGCGGGCCAGCGTCGCCCTTCCGGCCGGTGTCAGCAGTGCCGCGTTGGCATCGGCGGGGATGCGCCCGCGCACTTCATCGATGAGCTGGTCGAGGATCATCCACTGCGCCGCGCGCGAGTTGCCGCTCAGGCCGATGGCATCGCCACCGATGCGCAGGAACAGGTCGCGCGGCCCGACCGGGTCGGCGCTGCCGTCCAGCCGCACCACGCCGCCCTGGCCGGCAACGATCGAACCACCGGTGCCGGTGCCGGCACCCAGCAACGTCCAACCGATGCCTTCGATGCGCGCGACCGGTATCAGCACCGAGTCCGGGTTGTAGGCCAGGGTCACGTCGAACTCCGGCCGCACCGTCATCTGCTTGGTGTCGGCGCCGAGGGTGAGCGTTTCGTCGTTGGTGGCCTTCTCGCCCGACACCTCCTCCAGGCCGATCTCGGTGATGCCGCCGAACAGCGTCGGCGTCAGCGGCTTGCCCTGGGCATCAATGACCTGTGCGCCGGCCGGCGCGACCAGGCCCGTGCCGACCGCGCGGATCGTGCCGCCGCTGACCAGCACGTCGGCGTTGTGCAGCGTGCCCTGTGCGGTCGCGGTGTGGACGGTGGCGTTGCGGATCAGCAGTTCCTGCGCGCCCGCGGCGGACATCACCAGCAGCATCGTCATTCCCGCGAAGGCGGGAATCCAAGGACGTCGGTTCCGGCTCACAGCACACCTCCCTGCGCCGCAGCGCCCTGTCCCAGCATGAAATCCGACACCGGCTGGCGGCTGCGGTCATTGCGGTCGAACACGCGCGCGCCGTCGATGTAGACCTGCTCGGCATGCGCATACACGCTGAAGGGATTGCCGTTCCAGACCACAACGTCGGCCATCTTGCCCGGCTCCAGCGTGCCGGTCCGCTCGAGGATTCCCAGCGCCTTGGCAGGGTTCTGGGTCAGCCAGCGGATCGCACGTTCGGGTGCGATGTCCATGCCGGCGAGCCTGGCGTGCGCCATCACCTTGGCCGCTTCCTGGTTGAGGCGCTGGATGCCTTCGTCGGAATCGGAGTGGACGATCGCGCAGCTGTTGGCGGGGCGATCGACCAGGGCGAGGTTCTCCTGGATGCCGTCGAAGGCCTCCATCTTGAAGCCCCACCAGTCGGCCCACAGCGCACCGCACACGCCTTCGGCGGCGAGACGGTCGGCCAGCTTGTACGCCTCCACGCCGTGGTGGAACGCGGCGACCTTGAAGCCGAACTCCTTGGCCAGGTCGAGCATGATCGCCATCTCGTCGGCGCGGTAGCAGTGGATTTGCACGCGGATGTCGCCGTTGATGGCGCCGGCGAGCGTGTCGAGCTTGAGGTCGCGCTTGCCGCCGGTGTCCTTTTCGCTGTCGGCGCCGTTGCCGTTGCTCGACTGCCACCAGTGCTTCTTCTTCGGCGCCGTGTCGTTCTTCTTGCCACCACCGTTCTTGCGCAGGTATTCGCTGGCATCGATGAAGGCAGCACGGTACCCGGCGACGTTGCCCATGCGCGTGGCCGGGCCGCTCTTCTGGCCGTAGACGCGCTTGGGGTTCTCGCCGCAGGCCATCTTCAGGCCCCACGGCGCCTCCGGGAATTTCATTGCCTGGTAGGTGGTGGCGGCGACGTTCTTCAGCGTCACGCCACGGCCGCCGACGAGGTTGGCCGAACCCGGCAGCACCTGAAGCGAAGTGATGCCGCCGGCCAGTGCCGCGGCAAAGCCCGGATCCTGCGGCCAGATCGAGTGCTCGGCCCAGACGTTGGCGGTGACCGCGCCGGTCATTTCGTTGCCGTCGCTGTGCGCGCTCACGCCCGGGGTGGGGTACACGCCCAGGTGCGAATGCACGTCGATGATGCCCGGCGTCACCCACTTGCCGGTGCCGTCGACGCGGGTGGCGCTGGCCGGTGCCTGCAGCGCAGTGCCGACCGCGACCACCTTGCCGTCCTGCAGCAGCACGTCGGCGTCGTCGAGGCGCTGGCCGGTGCCGGTGAGCACGGTCGCATGCTCGATCAGGACCGGGCCGGCGGCGATCGCGCGGTAGGTACTCGGGTACGGGTCCTCGACGAAGCGTGACTTCGAGCTCGAGGCGGGAGACTGCGACGCAGGCGCGTCGGGCGAAGCCGCATGGGCGACGCCGACGGAAAGCACCGCGGCGAGCGCGGCGACCAGAGGTCGGAACATGGTTTTCCCCGGAGGTGGCACGAACAACGTATCCGCACCCTAGCCGCGGCGGCAGGTCCATGCAAACCCGACATTGGTCATGGCCGGGCATGAGAGAATGCAGCTCCAGGCAGCCCCGCCCTGGTAGGCGCCAGCAACGCTGGCGACCGGGCGTTGGAGCTTGTCATACGTGCCAGCACGCTGGCCCCGGCAAGAGACAACGCGAGGTATTCGTACGTGAAAGACAAGGAACAGATCGTAGACAACTGGTTGCCCCGCTACACCGGCGTGCCCCTGGACCAGTTCGGCGAACACATCCTGCTGACCAACTTCGGCGGCTACCTGCACACCTTCGCGCGCCTGACCGGCGCCGAAGTGATCGGCCTGGACCGGCCGATGCCCAGTGCCACCGCCGACGGCATCACCATGATCAACTTCGGCATGGGCAGCCCGAACGCGGCGACCATGATGGACCTGCTCAGCGCGATCATGCCCAAGGCGGTGCTGTTCCTGGGCAAGTGCGGCGGCCTCAAGCGCAAGAACCAGCTCGGCGACCTGATCCTGCCGATCGCGGCGATCCGCGGCGAAGGCACCAGCGATGATTACCTGCCGGCGCAGGTACCGGCGCTGCCGGCGTTCGCGCTGCAGCGCGCGGTCTCGACGATGATCCGCGACCTCGGCCACGACTACTGGACCGGCACGGTGTTCACCACCAACCGCCGCGTCTGGGAGCACGACGACGCCTTCAAGGAACGCCTGCGCACGATGCGCTGCATGGCCATCGACATGGAGACCGCGACGATCTTCGCCGCCGGTTTCGCCAACCGGATTCCGTGTGGCGCACTGCTGCTGGTCTCCGACCAGCCGATGATCCCCGAAGGCGTGAAGACCGAAGCCTCCGATGCACGCGTCAGCTCGGATTACGTCGACAACCACATCAACGTCGGCATCGAAGCGCTGCGGCTCATTCGCCGTAACGGCAAGTCGGTGCGCCACCTCCGCTTCGACGAGTAGCCCGGGTAAGCGCAGCGCACCCGGGGCCCACGCAAAGAAAAGGCCGGCAATCGCCGGCCTTTTCCACGCACCGTGCAATGGCTGCAATCAATCGCAATCCATCTGCCACTCGTAGCTCTGCGTTTCCTCGTTGAACACCGACACCGCCGAGCACGCGCTCTGGGCAGCGTTCGACTGCGATGGCGGTGCCAGCGTCGACTCGGCCACCGGCGCCTCGGCGTTGCGGTTCGGCGGGCAGATGCGGTTGATCGGCGGGATCGTGCCGGCCGGGTAGCAGATCATGCGAGGCGGATTGCAGAGCAGCGTGCACTGGATGTTCTGCGCGTTCCCTGCGAGTGGAGCGAGCAGGGCTGCAAGCAACAGGGCTGCGACAACAGACTGCTTCATGGTGGAGTTCCCTCTGGAAGTGACTTGCGGCATGGAAAATGGCGGTGGCAATGTGACGGCCGCCTGAGCGGCCCGCGGGGTTGTTCAGTCTTGTGCAGGTGCCGTGAACGCAGTGTCGTCAGGCCCCGGCCAGCTACCTTGGCCGCCCGCCATCGCAGGGCCTGCGACGCCTCCAAGGCACACTGGTGCCCTGGAAAATGAGGGCTGGAGGGGGAGGGGAGAATGGACAAATTCATCTATCTGCTGGCGGGCGCGGTGCTCACCTGGCTGTTCTATTTCGTCCAGCGCCGGGTCGAGCGTCGCGGCGCCGTCGAGGCGATCGAGCGCAACCAGAAACTGCTCGACCTCAAGCAGGGTCTGGACAGCGCCAACACCAACCTCGACGACCTGCGCCAGTTCGAGCAGCGCCTGATCGGCAAGGCCGAAACCGCCGCGCGCATCGCCGACAACTACTTCACCAAGGCCGAGGAAGTGGCCCGCCAGAGCGACGATGCCGCCGTGACCCAGTCCGACATGAACGAACAGGCGGCCGGTGAATTGCAGCGTGCCGAGGCCCGACTGGCCACGGTGGTCGCGCACCTGCGTCGGCAGCTGGATGGCGAGTCACTGGCGGTGTTCGACGAGGCCCACCGCAGCTGGCTGGCCTTCCGCGAGCGCTACGCGCGCTTCGTCTCGCAGTCGTACTCGGGCGGATCGATCCGCCCGCTGATCCATGCAGTGACGCTGGAGAGCGTCACCGAACTGTGGATCAACGAACTGGAAACGCAGCTGGCGGACGAGTCGATATAGCGGACCGCCAGCGCAACCCACACTCACCGTTCGCCCTGAGCGTAGGCGCGCAGCGCCGAAGTCGAAGGGTGTTCCGGTGCATCAACCCTTCGACTTCGCTGCGCTACGCTCAGGGCGAACGGTGATACCTCCATCCCCCACGGACCCGCGCAATGCACATCGATCCCAAGGACATCCTCGCCTTCTGGCAGCAATCAGGGTACGAACGCTGGTTCACTCGCGACGAAGCATTCGACGCGCGCTGCCGTGAGGAATGGCTGCCGGCGCACCACCAGGCCGCGCGCCGCGAACTCGAGGATTGGATGGAGACGCCCGACGGCGCGCTGGCGCTGGCGATCCTGCTCGACCAGATTCCACGCAACGTGTTTCGCGGCAGCGGCCATGCTTACGCCACCGATCCGTTGGCGCGTCATTACGCTGCACGCGCGATCGAGCGTGGCTACGACCACCAGGTCGACCCGGCATTGCGCGTCTTCTTCTACATGCCGTTCGAGCATTCCGAAGCCATCGCCGACCAGGAGCGGTCGGTCGAACTGGCGTCATCGATCGGTGGCGAAATGGGCGACGAGTACCTCGACTACGCCCGTCGCCATCGTGATGTGATCGCACGCTTCGGCCGCTTCCCGCACCGCAATCGCGAGCTGGGCCGCACCAGTTCGCCGGAGGAGCAGGCTTACCTGGATGCGGGCGGTGGTTTCGCTTGAACTGGAAGCAGGAGCGAGCAAGCCCGCTCCTGCCTGCGATCAACTGGATCAGTACTTCGACACGCTCGCGTCGATGTCCGCCCACGCGTCGATGCCGCCGATGACGTTGTAGACCTCGCGGAAGCCGTGGTCGCGGAAGTGCTCGGCGGCCTGCTGGCTGCGGCCGCCGTGGTGGCACAGGAACGCCAGCGCGGTGTCCTTGGGCAGCGCTTCGAGCGCCTCCAAGCCATTGTCGAAACTGTCGAAGGCGACCGCGACGCTGGCCAGCTGGCGCTCCGGCGCGGGACGCACGTCGACCAGGCGCAGGGTGCCGGCCGCCACGCGTGCGGCGACCTCGGCCGGCGTGATCGCCTTCACCGCCGGCGGTGCGTTCGGGTTGTTCACGACCAGGCCGCGACCGCGTTCGTCATCGACCCAGTCGATGGTGATGCCGTCGGCGCGACGCGCCTGCATCCAGTCGGTCTGCACTCGCACGCCGTCCACTTCGACCGCCACGGCATTGGTATCCACCGGCGCCAGCTGCAGGCGCGCGTTGTGGCGCGCGTCGATGTCGAGCTGGACTGCGTAACCTTCGCCGGCATTGGCGATGGCGCCGCGCAGCATCTCGACTGCCGACGGGGTGATGGTCAGCTTCGGCGGGCTGCGGTCCGGTGCCGGCAGGCCAAGCACGCCGTGCAGTTCACCGTTGCCGGCCATCTGCTCGACGATGTCGCTGCCGCCGACCAGTTCGCCGTCGATGTACAGCTGCGGGATCGTCGGCCAGTTGCCGTACTGCTTGATGCCCTCGCGGATCGCCGGGTCCGACAGCACGTCGACGTGGGCATAGCCCTGCGGGAGCAGTGCATTGAGCACACCGACGGCCTTGGCCGAGAAGCCGCACTGCGGTGCCTCCGGCGCGCCCTTCATGAACAGGACGACGCGGTTGGACTGCAGCAGGGTTTCGATGCGCGAACGCAGGGCGGGATCGAGGGACATGGGGGTTTTGCCTTGAGGTGATGTGGTGCATGTGGGGGCGCCGCGGCCGGGAGGCAACCCCGCTACCATGGATCCGATGCCCGACTTCCACCGACCGCCCGCGTTCCATCGGCCGCCGCGCCATCCCCACGCCTGGGCATGGCTGTTCGCCGCCTCGCAGCTGGCGGTGGTCGCGATCTGGTGGCAGTGGGGCTGGATGGCGGGACTGGCGGCCTTGCTGGCCAGCCACCTGGCCCTGGTGTGGGCGACGCTGCGGCCGCAATCGCGCCTGCTCAGCCCCGTGCTGACGCGGTTGCCGACGACCGAGCCCGTGGTCTGGCTGACCATCGACGACGGCCCCTCCGACGACACCCGGGCGATGCTCGACCTGCTCGATGCGCGCAACGCGCGCGCCACCTTTTTCCTGGTCGGCGACCGCGCGCAGGCGCGGCCGGAGCTGGTCGCCGAGATCGCACGCCGTGGCCACGGCATCGGCCAGCACAGCCACACCCATCCGCAGGCGCGGTTCTGGGCGCTGCCGCCGAAAGCGATGCGGGCGCAGATCGACGACGCCCAGGCGGCGCTGACGCAACTGGCCGGCGCACCGCCGCACTGGTTCCGCGCGGTGGTCGGCATGGCCAACCCGTTCGTGGCATCCGCGCTCAAGCACCACGGACTGGCGCGCGTCGCGTGGTCCGCGCGCGGCTTCGACGCGGTGTTGAAGGAGCCGGCCGGCGTGGCCGCGCGCATCGAGCGCGACCTCGCACCCGGCGCGATCGTGCTGCTGCACGAAGGTGCGCGCCATGGCCGCAATGTCGAGACGCTGGCGGCGGTGCTTGATCGTCTCCAGCAGCGCGGGTATCGCACGGTGCTGCCGGAACAGCTGGGTCAATCAGCCGGCGACGATCAACCAGTTGTTGAACGGCGTACGCCCGCGCAATGAAGTGAACGTCGCCTTCAACCCGGCATCGGCCAGGCGCGCGCGCACGGCATCGGCATCGGGGTAGTTCAGCGGTGCGGCATTCATCCAGCCGACCACCTTGGCGAAGACATCGACGAAGCGCGTGACGTGGGCACGATGGCTGCCGTCCGCCAGTCCGGTGCGGATCACCAGCTTCGCGCCCGGCGTGATCATCGCGATGGCCTGGTCGATCGCCTGCATCTGCGCCGCGACCGGCACGAACTGCAGGACGTCGAGCACGGCCACGCTGCCCTGGTGCGCGGGCACGCCCTGCGCAAGGTCGGCGGTCTCGAACGCGACGTCGCCCAGGTCGCAGCGCGCCGCGGCCTTGCGCGCGCGCAGGATCTTGTCGACGTCGTTGTCATAGCCGCGGTAGGGCATGCGCTGGCCATCGGCGCGCAATGCGTGCGCCAGCAGGCCCAGTCCGCAGCCCATGTCCAGCAACGGCGCCTGCGTGCCGCGCAGCGCCTCGCAGACACCGGGATACAACGGATCGGTGCCGAACTTGCTCCAGGCGTAGTAGTAATCGCGGCGGCCGTACCAGTGCTCGCGCGGCAGGAAGGCCGACGCCAGCGCGCGTGCCTGCTTGCCAGGCAACGGTGCCGTCGCGGCGTGCGTCGTCGCGCTGGCGGAGTCGCTCATCGCGACAGCAGCTCGCGCGCGACCGGCAAGGCCAGCGTGGTCCATTGCGTGTACATCGCCGCCGACGGGTGCAGGCCGTCATCGGCCAGCATCAGCGTTTCGCCGCCGCGCTCGCGCGACACCGGCGTGATGTCGACGAAGGCCACGCCATGCGCTTCGCACACCACCTGCGCGGCGGCGTTGAAGGCGTCGAGTTCGGCGGCGATGGCGGCCGGCGTGGCTTGCGTGGTCTTCACGAACGGGGTCGCGCCCCAGTCCGGGATCGACAGCACCAGCACGCGGTCGGCGCGGCCGCGGGCAAAAGCAATCGCACGCCTGAGCAGGCTCTCGAACTCGCTGCGGTATTCGACCGCGCTGCGGCCGCGGTACTGGTTGTTCACGCCGATCAGCAGGCTGACGAAATCCCACTCGCCCAGCGGTTCGGCGCCATCGATGCCCCACGCCAGCTCGTCGGTGGTCCAGCCGGTGGTGGCGATGATGCGCGGGTCGGCCAGGGCGATGCCGCCCTCGCGCAGTGCATGGGCGAGCTGGCGCGGCCAGCGCCCGTCCTCGGGCACGCCTTCACCGATCGTGTAGCTGTCGCCGAGCGCCAGGTACGACAGTGCGTTGGCGGGGACGCTGGCCATGACGATCAGGCCACGGCCGCCTGTGCCTGCGCGGCGTCGCTGCCGGCGTAACGGTCGAGCAGGCGCTCGATGCGTCGGAACACTTCGCGCAGGTCGTCCGGCTGCGGCAGCAGGGTCACGCGGAAATGGTTGCGGTAGGGCACGTTGAAGCTCGAGCCCGGCACCACCAGCACGTCCTCGGTCTCGAGCAGCTCGAGCGCGAAGCGGTGGTCGTCGAAACCCTGCGCCGCCGCGCCGGTGACCGCCGGGAACGCATACAGCGCGCCCGCCGGTTCCACCAGCTGCAGGTGGTTGCTGGCCGCGACGCTGTCGATCACCGCGCGGCGCGCTTCGAACAGGCGCCCACCCGGCGCGCACAGCGGCGCGATGGTGTCTTCGCCATGCAGTGCCGCCTCGATCGCGAACTGGCCGGGCACGTTGGCGCACAGGCGCAACGCGCCGAGCAGGTCCATGGCGTGGTGCAGGTTGCCGCTGGCGACCGGGTCGCCCGACAGCACCGCCCAGCCCACGCGCCAGCCGCAGGCGCGATGGACCTTGCTCAGGCCGCCGAATGACAGGCACGGCAGGTCGCCGGCGATCGGCGCGATCGGGGTGAACTGGTTGCCGTCATAGAGGATGGAGTCGTAGATCTCGTCGCACATCAGCAGCAGCTTGTGGCGCGCAGCGATGGCGACGATCTTCTCGATCAGCTCGCGCGGATACGCGGCGCCGGTCGGGTTGTTGGGGTTGATCAGCACGATCGCGCGGGTGCGGCTGGACACCAGCGAGGCGATCTCGTCCGGGTCGGGCAAGAAGCCGTTCTCGGGCAGGCAGCGGTAATACACCGGGCGGCCGTCGTTGAGGATGGTCGCGGCCGACCACAGCGGGTAGTCGGGCGAGGGCAGCAGCACTTCGTCGCCCGGGTTCAGCAACGCGCGCAGCGACAGATCGATCAGCTCGCTGACACCGTTGCCGACGAACACCCGCTCCGGGCTCGCATTGGGCGTGCCGCGCTGCTTGTGGAAGCTGGCGATCGCCTCGCGCGCCGCCGGCAGGCCCTGCTGGTGGGTGTAGGGGTCGGTGTCGCTGATGTGGTCTGCGATCGCGCGCTGCAGGTGCTCCGGCGCACGGAAGCCGAACGCGCCCGGGTTGCCGATGTTGAGCTTGATCAGCTTGCGCCCCTGCGTCTCCAGCTCGCGGGCTCGCCGGGCCAGTTCACCGCGGATCTCGTAGCGGACTTCGGACAGGCGTTCGCGGGTCTTCACGGGGGACTGGGACATTGCTGCGGACAAATGGGAGGTCGGAGGGCCAGACTAGCCGAAACTGGCGCGAACGGCAGCGGAAAAGGCGCATTTACGTGCAACTTTGCCGGTGTGAGCGTTAACCGTTCGCCGCGCTCGGGATCACCGGGGTCAGTGCCGTCGGCCCCCGTGCAGAAGGGATGACGGCTAGAATCCCGGGCATGCACCCATCCGCCGCAAAGTCTTGATCCCCGGTTTCGACGCCCTGCAGGCCATTGGCTGGCCCTTGAAGGCCAGTTCGCCGGTTCCGGTTGGAATTTCTGCACAAGACCAGGTCTGGCTCGACCTGATGGCCGAGCACCCCAAGGCCCGGCCGGCACGGGTCATCGAGCAGCACCGCAGCGGTTACATCGTGTCCGACGGGCCCGACCATGGCTTCCCGGTCGAGTCGCTTCCCGAATGGCAGCGTCCGCCCGGCTATCGCAAGGGCACGGTCACCATCGACCAGCGCCCCGGCGTCGGCGACTGGCTGCTGGTGGAAGGCCGCAAGGCGGTGGCGCTGCTGCCACGGCGCAGCGCCATCAAGCGTGGCGCCGCCGGCGAGCATTACCAGCAACAGCTGATCGCGGCCAACGTCGACACCGTGTTCGTCGTCTGCGGTCTGGATGCCGACTTCAACCCACGCCGGATCGAACGCTACCTGCTGCTGGTTCGCGGCGGCGGCGTCGAACCGGTGGTGGTGCTGACCAAGGCCGACCAGGCCGAGGCCTCCGACGCCGAGGTATTGCCCGGCGCCATGGCGGCGCTGGTCGAACTGGCGGCGCAGGGCGTGGCGGTGCGTGCAGTCAATGCCCGCGACCCTGACAGCGTCGCCGCGCTCGAACCGTGGCTGCAGCCGGGCTGCACCGCGGTACTGGTCGGCAGCTCCGGTGCCGGCAAGTCGACCCTCACCAACACCCTGCTCGGCAGCGAGCGGATGAAGACCGGCGAAGTTCGCGAAAGCGACTCGCGCGGCCGCCACACCACCACCCATCGCGCGCTGATCCCGCTGCCGACCGGCGCCTGCCTGATCGACACGCCGGGCATGCGCGAGCTCAAGCCGACCGGCGAGGAAGACGTCGCCGAGAACTTCAGCGACGTCGAGGCCCTGGCCGAGCAGTGCCGGTTCCGTGACTGCAAGCACGCACGCGAGCCGGGCTGCGCGGTGCGCGAAGCGATCGAGGCCGGCAAGCTCGACCCGCAACGCTTCGCCAACTACCTCAAGCTCAGCGACGAGGTCGCCGGCGCCGCCAACCGCCTGGCCAACCGCCGCGCGCAGAAGGCCGAAGAGAAAGTGGCGAACAAGTCGCTCAGCAAGCGCCTCGATGAGAAGTATGGGAAGCACTAGCCGACCAGATCGCGAACCACGCGTAGCCCGGGTAAGGCCGCAGGCCGCACCCGGGATCGAGGCGCATCCAACCCCGGCTGCGGCCTGCGGCCTTACCCGGGCAACGACTGCGATGACATGACCGAGTTCGCGCCCGAGATCGCCCACCACGCCGCGCTCGATGCCCGCATGGTCGCGGCGGCGAAGGATGTGCGACTGCTGGCCCTGGTCAGCTGGCCGGCGGGCCAGGAGGACGCTTTCCTCGCCGACTACGCCCGCGGCGTGGTCAAGCTCCCGCAGATCGAATACCCCAAGCTGGATTTCAGTGCGACGCGCACCGAAATGGAGGCCATCGCCACCGAGGCCGACCCGCACCATCCGCTGGGCCAGTACCTCATCGATTCGGCACGAAGCTGGTCGGAGGCCGCGGCCCTGTGCGAATCGCTCGGCACGCCGGCGGTCTGCGAACACTCGATCAAGCTGTTCGGTCGCCCCGACGAAGCCCTGCCGGGCGATGGGCCGACCACACGCGAAGCCGCGCAGCACTTCATCTCGATTGCCGACGAGCTCGACCGCGAGCTGATGTCGCCGGCCGAGCACGTCACCATCTCCGCCACCGCGCTGCAGCTGCAGTTGCAGCGCGAGCTCGACACCTACTTCGACGGCCGCATCATCTCCGTCGAGCTCGATCCGGACCTGATCGCCAAGGCCGCCGCCGGCGCCACCCGCATCCGCCTGCGCCACGGTGCCGCCTTCAGCGACTACGACCGCCACCAGTTGCTGCAGCACGAAGCCTTCGTGCATTCGCTCACCGCCCTCAACGGCCGCGAGCAGCCGGTCCTGCCGAGCCTGGCCCTGTCATCGCCGCGCATCACCGCGACCCAGGAAGGCCTGGCGACGTTCGCCGAACAGATCACTGGCAGCATCGACATCGGCCGCATGAAGCGCATCAGCCTGCGCATCGAGGCGGTGGCGATGGCGCTGGCCGGGGCCGACTTCATCGAAGTGTTCCGCTACTTCCTCGACGCCGGGCAAACGCCGGAGGACAGCTTCGCTTCGGCGCAGCGCGTGTTCCGTGGCGTGCCCACCACCGGCGGCCATGCCTTCACCAAGGACACCGTGTACCTGCGCGGCCTGGTCGGTGTGCACACGTTCTTCCGCTGGGCGTTGCGTGACGGCAAGCTGCAGCTGTGCCGCTGGTTGTTCGCCGGCAAGATGACGCTGACCGACGTGCAGCGGTTCGAACCGCTGTTCGCCGATGGCGTGATCAAGCCGGCGCGCTGGCTGCCGCACTGGGTGGCGCGCGCGAACGGGCTGGCGGGGATGCTGGCGTTCTCGCTGTTCGCCAACCGGATCCGGCTGGACAAGATCGTGGTGGACGGGAAGGCGCCGGAGCTCTGAAGCGGCCCCTCTCCCTCGGCGCTACGCGCCTTTCCCTCTCCCACAAGGGGAGAGGGGCAACAGCCACTTCCCTCTCCCCTTGTGGGAGAGGGAGAGGCCGCGCACGCGGCCAAGGAGAGGGGTCACCGCTTCCGCCATGCCCGCCACAGCGGCAGCACCAGCATCAAGCCGACCAGGCCCCACGTCGCCAACGTGATCGGGCTCGCCCACAGGATCCCGAGCTCGCCGTTGGAGATCGACAAGGCCCGGCGCAGGTTCTGCTCCATCAATCCACCGAGGATGAAACCCAGCAGCACCGGCGACAGCGGGAAGTCGAGCTTGCGCAGCACATAGCCCAGCACACCGATCGCCACCATCAGCACCAGGTCGAACGTGGTCGCGTGCACGGCATACACGCCGATCGAGGTGATGATCGCGATCGCCGGCACCAGCGCCCAGTTCGGCACCGCCAGGATCCGCGTGAACACGCGCACCATCGGCACGTTGAGGATGATCAGCATCACGTTGGCGATGAACAGCGACGCGATCAGGCCCCAGACCACCTGCGGCTGCTCCTGGAACAGCAGCGGCCCGGGCGTGATGTTGTAGAGGCTCAACGCGCCGATCATCACCGCGGTCGTGCCCGAACCCGGCACGCCCAGCGTCAGCATCGGCACCATCGCGCCACACGCGGCGCCGCCGATCGCGGTTTCCGGCGCGGCCAGCCCGCGCAGGTCGCCCTGGCCGAATCGCCCGCCGTCGCCGGCCAGGCGCTTCTCGGACATGTATGCCACCGCGCTGGCCAGCGTCGCCCCGGCGCCGGGCAGCACGCCCATGAAGAAGCCGAGCACGCCGCAGCGCAGGTTGACCCAGAACACCGCCGCCGCCTCGCGGGCGTTGAACAGCATCCGCCCGGTGGCTTCGACCATGCGATGCCCGCTGTGCGTCTTCTCCAGCAGCAACAGGATCTCGCTGACCGAGAACAGCCCCAGCACCAGCACCACGAACTGGATGCCATCGGCGACATGCAGGCTGTCGAAGGTGAAGCGGTACACGCCACTGTTCGCGTCAATGCCGACGCTGGACAGGAACAGGCCCAGCAGCGCGGCCAGCAACGTCTTCAACGGCCGGTCGTTGGCCAGGCCGCTGAGCGCGACGATCGCCAGCACCATCAGCACGAAGTACTCCGCCGGCCCGAACGCGATCGCCCATCGCGCCAGCAGGGGCGCAAACAGCACCATGCCGCAGGTGGCGATGAAGGCGCCGATGAACGAGCTCCACGCCGACAGCGACAGCGCCACGCCGGCCAGGCCCTGCCGCGCCAGCGGGTAGCCGTCGAGCGTGGTCATCACCGTCGATGCTTCGCCCGGGATGTTGAGCAGGATCGAGGAGATGCGGCCGCCGTACTCGCAGCCCAGGTAGACCGCCGCGAGCAGGATCAGCGCCGATTCCGGCGGCATGCCAAAGGCATAGGCCACCGGGATCAGCAGGGCGACGCCGTTGATGGGGCCGATGCCGGGCAGCAACCCGACCACGGTGCCGATCAGCGTTCCCAGTAACGCGGTGACGAGGTTGTAGGGCGTCAGGGCGACGCCGAAGCCCTGGCCGAGGTAGTTGAGGGTGTCGTTCATCGTCAAAGGCCGGTCAGGAGGAAAGGCGCTCGAGCACGCCCAGCGGCAGCGGCACTTCAAGCAGGCGGTCGAACAGCACGTACAGGCCGGCACTGAGCAGCGTGCAGGTGATCACCGCACGCAGCGGGCGGCCGCCGTACAGCAGGGCGATGAAGCTGCCGGCGAGGGCGCTGCTGAGGATGAAGCCGAGCGGTTCGAACAGCCCGGCATAGGCCAGCAGCAGGCCGATGCACAGCGCGGCCTTGCTAAGCAGCGATGCATCGATCGGCGCGTCGTCTTCGTCGTGCTTGAGCGCCGGCGGGCGCACGATCATCCACGCCAGGCCCAATGCCATCAGGCACAGGCACAGCAGCGGATACGCGCGCGGGCCGACAGGCTCATACGAGAACTCGGCCTGGTAATCCCAGCCGATCACCGCGAACGCGATGCAGGCCAGCAACCAGGCACCGGCAAACAGCCGCTGCACGAGTGCGGCAGGTGGTGTCGTCATGGGCGCTCCTCGACCGGGTCAGTGCTTGGCCAGGCCGAACTCGCGCGCGAGTTGGCGATAGCGCGCGACTTCCTTCTTGACGTAGGCGTCGAGCTGCGGCCCGGTCAGCGCCAGCGGGAACAGTTCGCGCTGTTCGCGCAGGCGGGCGAAGTCCTTGGACGCCAGCAGCCGGTCGAAGGCGGCCCTCCAGTAGGCGTAGTCCTGCGCGCTCACCTTCGGCCCGACATAGAAGCCGCGCGCGACCTGCCAGACGACGTCGTATCCCTGCTCCTTCGCCGTCGGAATCGAGGTCATTTCCGGTCGGGTCAGCCGCTTGTCCGACAGCACCGCGAGGATGCGCATCTTGCCGGCCTTCACCTGCGGCATGGAGTCGGAGATGTCAGTGCTGCCGACCTGGATGTGGCCGCCCAGCAACGCCGTGGTGATGTCACCGCCGCCTTCCAGTGCCACATAGCGCAGCTGCTTCGGACTGATGCCGGCGGCCTTGGCGAGCATCGCGGTCTGCATCCAGTCCTGGCTGCCGACGGTGCCGCCGGAACCGATGACGACCTTGCCGGGATTCTTCTTCAGCGCAGCCATCAGGTCGCCTAGCGTCTTGTAGGGCGAATCGCTGCGCACCGCGATGGCGCCATAGCTGGTGCCGACCGCTGCCAGCCAGCGCACCGCATTCTCGTCGTAGCGACCGAACTTGCCCTGGGCGATGTTGAGCAGCGAACCGCTGGAGAACGCGGTGATGACGTTGCCATCGGCCGGGCGCTGCGCGACGACGGTGTTGTAGGCCACCGCGCCGACGCCACCGGGCATGTAGGTCACGCGCATCGGTCGCGCCAGCGCCTTGGCTTCGACCAGTCCGGTCTGGGCCAGCTTGCAGGTCAGGTCGAAACCGCCGCCGGGCGAGGCCGGGGCGATGCATTCGGGGCGGGACGGATCAGCCGCGGCGTGCGCGGACAACAACATCGACACGGCGGCAACAGCGGGGAGCAGGACGCGGAACAGGGACATGCAATGACCTCACGGGCAGCGAATAGCGAATGCCGGCAAGCGCCGGCGGCGGATGCGGAGACGTCAGAAGTCGTACTGGAAGCGACCGGTGAGGGCCTGGGTGCGGTCGAGCGTCAGCGCACGCAGGTGGTCGTAATTGCGACTGCTGGTCCAGTCGAGCAGGAAGCGCAGGTTGGAGCGCAGGTGCCAGTTGATGGCGGCAGTCGCGGCATCGATCGAGAGATCACTGAAGTCGGTGGCGCCGTAGAGGTTCTGCCGGCCGCGGATCGTGTCGTAGCGCAATGCCACCTGCCAGGCGCCACTGCTGCGATTGGGTTTGACGCGACCGAAGCGGCCGCCGCCGCGGTCGTAGGGCAGCGATTCGCCGGTGAGGAACCAGCCGACGGCGGCATAGGCAGCATCTATGCGACCACTCTGGCCGCCGTCGTCGAAACGTGCATCGCCAATCTCGGACTGGACATGGAAAGGGCCGCGCACGGCGGCGAACTCGATGGACGTCTTGTCGACATCGGCGTCGCGGCCGCTGCCGAAGTTCACCAGCGTCAACCGGCTGGCGTTCGACAGATGCCCCGCCGGGCGCGGACGGATGCGCAGCGCCGGTGCGCCGTCGCGACCGGGGTGGTCGTAGTACTCGCGCGCCGCCGACAGGCCCAGGTGCACGACGCGCCCGCTCTCATGCATCGGCGCCCACGTGCCGCGGCCAGCGAAGGCGCGGCCCTTGACCTGCCACTCGTCGATGCTTTCCAGGCTGTAGACGCTGCCACCGATGGTGTAGCTGTCACGCGCGGTGAGCCAGGCCGCGCCAAGCCGGTACAGCGGCGCCAGCGTTTGCGCAAACAGCGAACGTTCCAGGAACACGCCGTAGTTCGAGCTGATCCGGTCGTCGAGGGTGAAGTGCTGCTTGAACTGTCCGACGGTGAGTTTGCCGGCATTGAACTTCTTGCTGACCAGCACGTCCCACGCTTCGATCGCCTCGACGCTGAAGTCGTCCTGCAGGTCGGCGAAGTTGGCCTCCAGCGTGTACTCAAGCCCATAAAGATCGCCCGAGACTTCCAGTGCCAGCCTGCGGATCTCGGTGTCGTCGACATTGGGCGCACCGCGTCCGTCGTTCTCGAACTGTGCGAAGTCGTAATGCAGTCGTCCTCCAAGCGTTGCGGTGACATCACCTTCGTCGGCATTCGCAACAGGCGCGGCCAAGGCCAGCAACAGCAACGTGAATGTGAGGCTTCGTGACAGACTGCGATCCTTTCGCATGCGGCTTTTTCTCCTGATTCACGGCGATTCCGAGCGTTGGAATCGTTGGCGTGATTCAGGCTAGGCATGCGAACCTGTCATTGACCTGTCATTGCAAATGACGCAACGACGACGGAACAAACGTGCAAGGAAGCACTCCGAATGCGAATACTTCTGGTCGAAGGCAACGCCTGCCTCGCCGATGCCATCGTCCGCAGGCTGCGTGGCGATGGGCATGCGCTGGATTGGCAAGACGACGGATGCTCGGCAGCGCGCGTGCTTCGCTACCAGCGCTTCGACCTGATCGTGCTCGACATCGGACTGCCGCGCATGAGCGGACTGGACGTGCTGTCAGGCCTGCGCGAACGTGGCGACACCACGCCGGTGCTGGTGACAACCGCGCGCAATTGCATGGAGGAGCGCGTGCGGGCGCTCGATGTCGGTGCCGACGATTTCCTCGCCAAGCCCTTCGACCTGCGCGAGTTCGACGCGCGCTGTCGCGTGCTGCTGCGGCGCAGCCGCGGGCGGGCATCGGAAGTGGTGCGGATCGGTGGCCTGGATTTCGACAACGCCGCGCGCAGGGTCACCCTCGACGGCACGATCATCGACCTGCCCAACCGCGAATTCCGCCTGCTGGAAATCCTGATTGGCCGGGTCGGCCGCGTTGTCAGCCGCGAGGAGATCGGCAATGGGCTGTTCGGCTTCGACGACGATGCCGGGCCCAACGCGATCGAGCTTTACGTGGGCCGACTGCGCCGCAGGATCGCATCGGCGCGGCTGCGCATCGTCACCGTGCGCGGGGTGGGTTACCGGGTCGACGCGTGAGCGGTCAGCGCACCGGCGACAGCGCGCCGTCCTTGCCGATCACGTAGTCGGCCGGCGCATCGGTGGCCACCAGGACGACGCGGTCGCCGATGGGCACGCCGTCGTAGCTGGGGATCTCGTGGCACAGGCGGAGGTATATCCAATGCTGGCCCGGATCCAGTGCGCGGATCCGCACGCTGTTGTTTCCGGATGCGGCCACCGCCCGTGCCAGGGACGGCGAAAAGACCGATTGCAGTTCCCCGATCTGATGCATGCGGCGCATCACGTTGACGCCGTGCCAGCAGCTCAGCAGCGCCGCCAGCACCAGCACGGTGCGGCCGCCTCGACCCAACCGGCTCCACGCCGCGGCACCGAGCCCGGCGACGGCCGCCGTGTAGCCGTATCCGTACTGGTTGGCTGATTCGGCCAGGATCAGCACCGGCCCCAGCGCGGCGCCGCCCAGCAGCACGAAGGCAACCAACCAGCGCAGGCCGGCGCGCCAGAACGCCCAGGCCAGCGCCAGCCAGACGCCGAGGCCGATCCACGTGCGCGCATCGGAGAATCCATCGGGCAGCAGGCCGGTGATGCCCAGGCGGGTCGCGATGGGCGGAAACACCTGGTACTCGAGCCAGCGCAGCGGAATGTTGGCCAGGCTCCAGCCGTAATTGGACTGGCGCGGCGCGAACAGGATCACCCCCAGGCGCAGTGCCAGGTAGATCGCGACCGGCACCAGTGCGCCCAGCGTCGCGTAGGCCCAGCTGCGGGGGCGACCGAGCATCAGCCAGGCGACCGCGGTCAGGGCCGGAATGACGATGGCCGATTCCTTCGACAGCAGGCCGATGGCCGTCAGCGCCGCCGCGCCCACGGCGATGGCCAGCGGCGCGCGCGGGCGCTGCGCGGTGGCAAGCAGGCCGGTCGCAAGCGCGCAGCCGACCCAGATCAGGTCACCAATGGTGCCGACCCAGCCATGGGTCTGCATCGCGAACGGGCTCTGCGCGAACACCAGCGCGGCGGCGAAGGCCGGCGCCGGCGCGACCTCGAAGCGGCGCAGCAGCGTCGCCAGCATCGCGCAGTTGAGCCCGCCCCAGGCCACCATCACGCCGTGGAAGAGGAACGGGTGGGCAAACAGGTGCTGCGACAGCCACAGCCACAGGCTGAAGGTCAGTGGCCGGTACTGGAAGCTGTCGAGCCCGGTCCACAAATAGCCGCGCGAGACCAGGTTGGCGTCCTGGCCGGCAAAGGCGGCCCACTGCAGCTCGTCGTGGCTGAAATAGCCGGGATTGAGGACCAGGGGCGCCTGCACCAGCAGCACCGCGGCCACGACCGCCAGCCAGAACCACCCCTGCCGCCCTTTCCCTGCTTCCACGGTGGCACCGTCGCATCCCTCGGAGGCGGCATTGTGCGTAACGGCCGGCAACCGCGCCATACCGTGCCGTCCTCGACGCCGGCGTTAAGCGGATAGAATCAGCGGCCCGCCTGTGGTTTCCCTGTGATGTCCGACACCTCGCCCGCCAACGACCTCAAACAAGCCGCGCTCGACTACCACCGCCTGAGCCCGCCCGGCAAGATCAAGGTCAGTGCGACCAAGCCGATGGTGACCCAGCGCGACCTGGCCCTGGCGTACTCGCCGGGCGTGGCGTTTGCCTGCGAGGCGATCGTTGCCGACCCCAACTGCGCCAGCGAACTCACCGCGCGCGGCAACCTGGTGGCGGTGATCAGCAACGGCACCGCGGTGCTGGGCCTGGGCGACATCGGCCCGCTGGCCGGCAAGCCGGTCATGGAAGGCAAGGGCGTGCTGTTCCAGAAGTTCGCCGGCATCGACGTGTTCGACATCGAGATCGACGAGCGCGACCCGGACAAGCTGGTCGACATCATCGCCAGCCTGGAGCCGACCTTCGGCGGCATCAACCTGGAAGACATCAAGGCGCCGGAGTGCTTCATCGTCGAGCGCAAGCTGCGCGAGCGGATGAAGATCCCGGTGTTCCACGACGACCAGCACGGCACCGCGATCATCGTCGGCGCGGCGGTCATCAACGCGCTGGAAGTGGTCGGCAAGGACATCGGCAGCATCAGGATCGCCACCACCGGCGCCGGTGCAGCGGGCATCGCCTGCCTGGACATGCTGGTCGCGCTGGGCGTGAAGAAAGAGAACATCACCGCGTTCGACCGCGAGGGCGTGATCTACACCGGTCGCGACCACATGGACCCGGACAAGGCCCGCTACGCGCGCGACACGTCGCAGCGCACGCTGGCTGAAATAGTGGAGGGCGCCGACATCTTCCTGGGCCTGTCCGCCGGCGGCATCCTCAAGCCGGAGATGGTGGCCACGATGGCCGACAAGCCCATCATCCTGGCGCTGGCCAATCCCTACCCGGAGATCCTGCCGGAGGATGCCAAGAAGGTCCGCCCGGACTGCATCATCGCCACCGGCCGTTCGGACTACCCGAACCAGGTCAACAACGCGCTGTGCTTCCCGTATATCTTCCGTGGCGCGCTCGACGTCGGCGCGACCGGCATCAACGAAGCGATGAAGCTCGCCTGCGTGCGCGCGATCGCCAAGCTGGCGCGGATGGAATCGTCCGACCTGGGCAGCGCCTACGGCGGTGAGGTGCCGACCTTCGGCGCCGAATACCTGATCCCGCGCCCGTTCGACCCGCGCCTGCTGGTGGTGCTGGCGCCGGCCGTGGCCAAGGCCGCGATGGAGTCGGGCATCGCCAACCGTCCGATCGAGGACATGCGCGCTTACGAAGAGAAGCTCGGCACCTTCATCTACCGCACCGGCCTGGTGATGAAGCCGGTCTACGACCGCGCCCGCAGCGATCGCAAGCGCGTGGTCTACGCCGAAGGCGAGGAAGAGACCGTGCTGCGCGCCGTGCAGACGGTGATCGACGATGGCCTGGCGTTCCCGATCCTGATCGGGCGCCCGGACGTGATCGACACGCGCATCCAGCGCCTGGGCCTGCGCATGCGCGCCGGCGTCGATTTCGAACTGACCAACATCAACGACGACCCGCGCTTCAACGACTACTGGCAGACCTACCACGCCCTGACCGAGCGTCGCGGCGTGACGCCGGCGGCGGCGAAGAACCTGCTGCGTTCGCGCCCGACCCTGATCGCGGCGCTGATGGTCGAGCGCGGCGAAGCCGACGCGATGATCTGCGGCCTGGTCGGACGCTTCCACAAGAAGCTGGGCTACATGCGCAGCATCTTCGACTTCGACCCGGGCGTGACCGGCACGGCGGCGATGACCGGCGTGATCAACGACCAGGGCGTGTGGTTCTTCCTCGACACGCACGTGCAGTGCGATCCCACGGCCGAGCAGATCGCCGAGGCGACGCTGCAGGCAAGCTTCCGCCTGAAGCTGTTCGGCATCGAGCCGAAGGTGGCGCTGCTGTCGCACTCCAACTTCGGCAGCCACGACAACGCCTCGGCGGCAAAGATGCGCAAGGTCTACCAGCTGATCAAGGACCGCGTGCCGAAGCTGGAGATGGACGGCGAGATGCAGGCCGACACCGCGTGGGACGAGGAGCTGCGCCACCGCATCTTCCCGAACACGCGCCTGAAGGGCCGCGCCAACCTGTTCGTGATGCCCAACCTGGATGCGGCCAACATCACCTACAACATGGTGCGGGTGATGACCGAAGGCGTGGCGATCGGCCCGATCCTGATGGGCCTGGACAAGCCGGCCCACATCCTGACGCCGGCGTCGACGCCGCGCCGCGTGGTCAACATGACGGCGATCGCGGCGGTGGACGCGCAGATCCGCGCGTCGCTGGGGCAGCAGGGCTAAAGCTCGTCGTCCTCGTCATCGCCACGCAGCACCTTCCGCTGCATGGCGTCGAGGTACGCATCGGCCTCCGCCGCTGACGAGAAGATCTCGTTCAGCGGCACCGCCTTCACCACGTCGAACACCTTCTGGATCTGCGGCTGCGGGTTGAGGACCAGCACCTTGCCCGAGTGCCCGGCCAGCGCTTTGCGCGCGCGGAAGATCGAGCGGATCCCGGCCGAGCTGATGTACTCGAGCTGGCTCAGGTCCAGCAGCAATGACTGCGTGTCGGCGCCCAGCAGGGGTTCCAGCTGGCGGTCCAGTTCGGCATAGCTGTGGGTGTCGAGGCGGCCGCCGAGGGCGACGCGCTGCGAGCCGTTGCTGGGCGGATCGATGTGGATCTGGAGTTCCATGGGCGACCTCGTGTGGGGGACTTGCCTTGCGACTTCAACTCAGCGGGTACGCAACACCACGTGCAGCACGTTGTAGGGTTCCTCGCGGACGTAGCGCACGCTGCGCGCCAGTTCGCGCACCAGGTGCACGCCCAGGCCGCCGATCGGCCGGTCTAGGATGTCGGCGTCCAGTTCCGGTGGTTCCTGGTCGAGCGGGTCGAACGGCTTGCCGTTGTCGCGGAACTCGACGTGCAGGCCATCGTCGTCGCGGGCGATGTCGACCGCGATGCGGCGCGGCGTGGGCTCGCCGTCTTCGCCGTCGTCGTCGCCATAGTCGATCGCGTTGCTGACCACTTCCTCGGCGATCAGCCGCATGTCGTCGCGCAGTTCCCTGGCGATGCCATGCTCGAGCAGCGACTGCTCGATCGAATCGAGCAACAGCCCCAGCTGCGTGCGTTCGCACGGGATCTGCAGGCGCAGTCGCATCAGGCATTCCCCCCGGTAGATGGATCGAACCTCAGCGCCAGCACGGTGATGTCGTCGGACTGCTCGGCACCGTTGGCGAAGCCGTGCGCGGCCGCGAGCAGGGCTTCGCACAGGCCGCGGGCATCGGCCCCGGCCGGCAGCGCCGACAGCAGCCGCTCGCTGCCGAAGGCATTCTGCCCGCCATCGAGCGCCTCGCTGATGCCGTCCGTGTAGGCCACCAACGCATCGCCGGGCTGCAGCCGGCCGCGCCACAGCGGGTATCTGTCGGCGATGTCGACGCCCAGCGGCGGGCCGGTGGGCACCTCGATGAACTCGCGGTGGCCATCGGCGCGCACCAGCACCGGCGCCTCGTGGCCGGCGCTGGCCAGCACCATCTCGCCGGTGCCGGCATCGATCGCACCGCACAGCACGGTGGCGAACATGCAGGTGTCGTTGCCTTCGACCAGGCGCGCGGCGGCCACGCGCAACGCCTTGTCGGGCGTGCCGCCCAGGCTGGTCGCGACTTCCAGCACCGTCATCGCCCGCGCCATGAACAACGCCGCCGGCACGCCCTTGTCGGAGACATCGCCGATCACGAACCACAGCACGCGATCGTCGCGCACGAAGAACGTGTAGAAATCGCCGCCGACCGCCTTTGCCGGCTCCAGCGACGCGTGCGCCTGCAGGCGATGGCCGTCGGCATGCAAGGTGGGCGCCGGCGGCAGCATCGCCAGCTGGATGTCGCGCGCGATCGACAGCTCGCTCTCGAGCTTCTGCCGGCTGCGCGCCATGCGGTCGATCTCGGCCAGCTGCGACTTGATCGAGCTTCGCGCACGGTCGTAGGCGCGTGCGAGCAGGCCGACTTCGTCGCGGCGGTTCGTGTGCGGCAACGGCCAGTCGAACTCGCCGGCGGCGAAGTGGCCGGCCGACGAGGTCAATGCCAGCAGCGGCCGCGTGATCGGTCGTGCGATCAGCCACAGCACCAGCACCACGACCAGCACCGCGAGCAGGCCGCCGGCGATCACCGCGCGCGTGGTGCGGCGCAGCTGCTCCTGCGCGTATTGCTCGGACACCGACACTGCGACCGTCCAAGCGCTGTCCGGAACCGGCTGCACCATGGCGATGCGGCGAATGTGGGTGGTCGGATCGAAATAGGTGGCGTCGGCGCTGCGGCGCTCGCGCACGGCGTCGAGCAACGGTTGCAGCATGCGGCCCTCGACCGCGCGCACGCGATCCTCCAGCCGCGCCTTCAGTTCCAGTGCGGGCGACGGGTGGACGACGTACAGGTGCTCCGGGCTGAGCACGATGCGCTGCACCGGCGAGTCGGGCGACTGCTGGCCGATGAGGGTGCGCAGCCGGCTGACCGGCACGTCCAGGCTGACCATGCCGACCGGCTTCGACGCCAGGTCGCCCGGGTTGCGCCGGATCGGCCGGTTGTAGGTGACGAACATCTGCTCGCCGGTGGCGGCATTGCGGTAGGGCTCGGACCACCACGGGCGACCTTCGCCGATCGTGCGTTTCCACCACGGCTGGTCGTGGTAGTCGTAACCGCGCGAACGCATCTGTTGCGTGTAGAAGCCCTTGCCTTCGCGCCGCACGTACCAGCTGTAGGCGGCGTCGCCGTCATCGAGTGCGCCGGGTTCCAGGATCAGCATCGCGCCTTCGATGTCGTCGTCACCGGCGACGGTGGCGCGGAGCAGGGCATCGAGCGTGTGGGGATCGCGACCGACGCCGCGCACGGCTTCACCCAGGGTGGTCGCGCCGACCTGGACGGACTCCAGTGTCGCGTGCAGGCCCAGCGCGGTCTGTTCGGCGAGGGTGTGGATTTCGCGCTCGCTCTGCGCGGTGATCAGCCTGGCCGAGCGCGCCTGCACCACCAGCGTCGCCCCCAGCAGCACGGCCACGCAGCCCAGGCAGATCCACAGCACCAGCCGCGTGCGCAGGCTCCGGTACCAGGGCACGGCGCGACCGGACGCAGGCAACTCGGCTATGAGCTGGGTCATGGCGGTACCGGATCAGGAGCCCCTTCGCCGCAGCATAGCGCCGGCATGTGATGCCGGTGCTAACGGCCCCAAACCCCCGTCATTCCCGCGAAGGCGGGAATCCATGGACGTCGCCCTTGGCCTGCCAGAACAGTGTCCCTGGATTCCCGCCTTCGCGGGAATGACGCTACTGGGGACGGTCGCTCCAGCCGATGCCCACCGTCACCCCGCGCCCCGCCCCCGGCTCGAAGTACCGCGCATTGCCCTCGTTGACGATCACCGAGCCGGCGAACTCGCGATCGAACACGTTGTCCACGCGCATGAACGCCCGCCACCCGGAGGCCGCCGCGCGCCACTGCAACCTCAGCGCGAACTGTGCGTAGCCCGGCGCATGGTCGGTATTGCGGTCGTCGGTGGCGATGCGATCGCTGGCACGTGCTTCCACTGCCGCAATGATCCGGCCACTGGCATCGTTCCAGGCCAGCTCCGCATAACCGTCGGCCTGCGGAATGCCTGGAATGCGATTGCCCGCGTCCACCTCCTGCAGCTGCTCGACACCACCGCTGGCCACGCGATAGCTGAAAGGCTCGGTGAAACGCGCCCGCAGCCAGTTGACGGTGAGCACGTAGGACCACTGCGGGTGCAAGCGCGCATTGATGCCCGCCTCGATGCCCTCGCGCCGGGTACGACCGGCGTTGGCGAAGCTGGCGCGGCCGCCGCGGTTGTCGGCGGGCACGATCTCGTCTTCGCCGTCGATGCGATAGGCCGCGATGCTGGCGTCGCCCGAATGCAGGCGCCAGCGCGCCCCGACTTCGGCGCTGTCGAAGTGCGCCGGCTGCAAATCGAAATTCAAACCGGCGCCGCCATCGGGCCGGTACGCCAGCTCGGTCACCGTCGGCGTCTCGAAACCGCGGCCGACGCTGGCGAACACCTCGCCATGGCCAAACGCACGCGCGACGCCGAGCGATGCCGCAGTCTCGCGGTAGTCGAGGCTGCCGCTGTCGTCGCCATTGCCCGGCGCGATGTAGTGATCGTCGGACGAGAAGTGCAGGCGCGCATGACGCACGGCCCCGAGCACGGTCCAGTCGTCGGCCGGCCGCAGGTCGCCGAGCACGTAGGCCTCGTTGCTGCGGATGCGGTTGTCCTCGTCGCGACGCAGGCGCCCGCGCACGCCGAGCTGCGTGCCGACGAAGTTCTCGTAGCCGCGACGCTGCTCGTGCAACCAGCCGGCTTCGGCACCAATGGTCAGCGCGCCATGCTCGCCGTCCCAGCGATGGCCGGCTTCAACGCCGGACGACTGCCGTCCCAGGTCGATGACGCCACCGGCGCTGGTCGGCGCGCGCTGTGCCGCGATCGGGATCGCCAGGAACTGCACGACGTCACGCGTCACGCCATACCCGCCCAGCCAGTACTCGCGCCCCGTCGCATACGCATCCTCCCAGCGTGCACCGGCCTGCCCGTTGTCGATGCGCTTGCGCGTGTCGAACAACTCCGCGACCGGATCGGTGCCATGCGGATCGCGCTGCCACTGCGCGCGGGTGAGTCCGAGCGGGTCGTCGGTGTACGGCTGGTGCAAACCGCCCGCCACCAACCGCAATCGCTGGCCTTCGCCCGGCACCCACTGCGCGATTGTGTCGACCTGCGCACGCTCGGCCGAGCTGTGCGGACGGTCGCCGTCAGTGGTGAAGTAACTGCCCAGCGCTTTCCAGCGCCAGGCATCGTCGTCGCTGGCGCCTTCGATGCCGGTGGCGAGTCGGCCACTCGCATTCGATCCGGCCCAGGCATCGACATCGACACGGTGGCCGCCATCGAGCACCGTCTCGCCGACGATCGCACCGCCGGCGGCATTGCCGTACTGCAGGGCCAGCGGCCCGCGCAGCACCTGGATGCGATCGAGCGCGCTCAGCGGAAAGCTCGCCGCCTGCCCCTGGCCATCGAGTGCCGACGACGGAATGCCATCGACGATCAACTTGATGCCGCGGATCCCGAACGTCGAGCGCGCACCGAAGCCGCGGCTCTGCACCTGCAGGTCCTGCGCGTAGTTCTGGCGATCGAGCACGGTGATGCCCGGCGCCCGCACCAGCGCTTCCGACAGCGAGACCTGGCGTTGGCCGGCACGCAGCGTGTCGCCATCGATGACGGTGACCGAACCGGGGAAGCCGGACAGCTCGTGGCGCGCGCCAAGCACCTCGACCGTGTCCAGGGTGGTGGCCGACGGCGGCGCCTGCTGCGCCATCGCCGGCGGCAGGGCCAGCAGGCAGGCCAGGGCGATGGCCGACGGCGGCCCGGCCCGGCGCGACAACGCGACGCATACAGGCCGGCCGATACCGTGTGCCGAGATGTCGTCCCTGGGGGGTCCAATCATGAAAACCGCAGTCCGCCTGTTGCTGGTCCTGACCATTGTCGCCGTACCTGCCTGGCTCTGGGCGCAGTCGACGCCGCCACCGGCACCGGCGCCCGCCCCCGCCCCCGTGGCGGTCGCCGCACCGCCGCCGCCGAGCGACCCGTTGCCGATGGACCTCGACGGCGACGGCGTGGTCACCGCGATGGAGCACGCCGCCGGCGCCCGCTCGCTGTTCGAGCACATGGACGCCAACCACGACGAGAAAGTGACCCGCGAGGAGATGCTCAATTTCCAGCGCGAAGTGCTGGGCGTGCCGATCGCGCCGCCGGGCAGGTAGGGCTTCTGACCGTCATCCCCGCGAAGGCGGGGACCCATTCTGTTGTCATCCCCGCGAAGGCGGGGATCCAGGGACGTCGCTCCAAGGTCTTCATGTCTCGCCGGGACAACCACGTCCATGGATTCCCGCCTTCGCGGGAATGACGGATTCAGCGAGGGCAGGGTCGCCGCCCCATTCGCGCCCGTAGGGATTTCAGGCTTTCAATCCCCCTTTCGTCGCAACGCTGCGGCCCATTGCGGCAGGCTGGTCCACCGGTGTCGCCCTGTTAGAATCCGGACTCTAAACCCCCGCCCCACACGAGGCGCGGCCAATAGGGGCCGCGATACGCATGACTTCTCTCCACGCCGCGATTACCGACATTCTCCAGAACGACCCGGACCCGACCGAGACCCGCGAGTGGATCGAGTCCGTCCAGGCCGTCATCGAGCGCGAGGGCGCAGAGCGCGCCCACCAGCTGCTCGAAGGCATGGTGGAAGTCACCCGTCGCGCCGGCGCGCACCTGCCGTTCTCGCCGACCACCGAATACATCAACACCATCCCCGCGCACCTGGAGGCCAAGAGCCCCGGTGACCACGCGATGGAATGGCGCATCCGTTCGATCCTGCGCTGGAACGCGCTGGCGATGGTCGTGCGTGCCAACCGCAAGCCGGGCGACCTCGGCGGCCACATTGCCAGCTTCGCGTCGGCGGCCACGCTCTATGACGTCGGCTTCAACCACTTCTGGCGCGGTGCCGACGGCGACCACCCAGGCGACATCATCGGCGTGCAGGGCCACAGCTCGCCGGGCATCTACGCGCGCTCGTTCCTCGAAGGCCGCCTGACCGAATCGCAGCTCGACAACTTCCGCATGGAAGTCGACGGCCGCGGCATCAGCTCGTATCCGCACCCGTGGCTGATGCCGGACTACTGGCAGGTCGCAACCGTGTCGATGGGCCTGGGCCCGATCGCCGCGATCTACCAGGCGCGCAACTGGAAGTACCTGGAAAGCCGCGGCCTGATGCCCAAGACCGACCGCAAGGTCTGGGCGTTCCTCGGCGACGGCGAGACCGACGAGCCCGAATCGCTCGGCGCGATCTCGGTCGCCGGTCGCGAAGGCCTCGACAACCTGGTCTTCGTCATCAACTGCAACCTGCAGCGCCTCGACGGCCCGGTGCGCGGCAACGGCAAGATCATCCAGGAACTGGAAGGCCAGTTCCGCGGCGCCGGCTGGAACGTCATCAAGACGATCTGGGGCAGCTACTGGGATCCGCTCCTGGCGCGCGACACCACCGGCAAGCTGCGCCAGCTGATGATGGAAACCGTCGACGGCGAGTACCAGAACTGCAAGGCGTTCGGCGGCAAGTACACGCGCGAGAACTTCTTCAACAAGTACCCCGAGACCGCCCAGCTCGTCGCCAACCTCAGCGACGACGACATCTGGCGCCTCAACCGCGGCGGCCACGATCCGCACAAGGTCTACGCGGCGTACCACGAGGCCGTGAACACCAAGGGCATGCCGACCGTGATCCTGGCCAAGACGGTCAAGGGCTACGGCATGGGCGCGGCCGGCGAGTCGCTCAACCCGACCCACCAGACCAAGAAGCTCGACGACGAAGCCGTGCGCATGTTCCGCGACCGCTTCAACATCCCGGTGACGGATGCGCAGCTGGCCGACGGCAAGGTGCCGTTCTTCCACCCGGGCGAGAAGTCGCCGGAAGTGGAATACATGATGGAGCGCCGCAACGCGCTCGGCGGCTTCCTGCCCAAGCGTCGCCGCAAGGCCAGCACCTCGCTGGAAGCGCCGAAGCTGGAAGTGTTCGACCGCCTGCTCAAGGCCACCGGCGATCGCGAGATCAGCACCACGATGGCGTTCGTGCAGTCGCTCAACATCATCCTGCGCGACAAGGAAGTGGGCCCGCGCTGCGTGCCGATCGTCGCCGACGAAGCGCGCACCTTCGGCATGGAAGGCCTGTTCCGCCAAATCGGCATCTACGCCCAGCACGGCCAGAAGTACAAGCCGGTCGACCGCGACCAGCTGATGTACTACCGCGAGGACGAAGCCGGCCAGGTGCTGGAAGAAGGCATCACCGAAGCCGGCGCGTTCGCCAGCTGGATGGCCGCGGCGACCAGCTACAGCACCAGCGACCTGCAGATGCTGCCGTTCTACATCTTCTATTCGATGTTCGGCTTCCAGCGCATCGGCGACAGCGCCTGGCAGGCAGCGGACATGCGCTCGCGCGGCTTCCTGCTCGGCGCCACCGCCGGCCGCACCACCATCAACGGCGAGGGCCTCCAGCACGAAGACGGCCACAGCCACCTGGTGGCCAGCACCATCCCGAACTGCCGCAGCTACGACCCGACGTTCGGTTACGAAGTCGCGGTGATCCTGCAGCACGGCATGCAGCGCATGCTCACCGAGCAGCAGGACGAGTACTACTACATCACCCTGATGAACGAGAACTACAGCCACCCGGAGATGCCGGAAGGCTCGGCCGAGGGCATCATCAAGGGCATGTACCTGCTGCAGGACGCAGGCAAGGCCAAGAAGGGCGAACTGCGCGTGCAGCTGATGGGCTCGGGCACGATCCTGCGCGAAGCCATCGCCGCCGCCGAACTGCTCGACAAGGACTTCGGCGTCACCGCCGACATCTGGTCCTGCCCGAGCTTCAATGAGCTGGCGCGCGACGGCGAGGACGCCATCCGCCACAACCGCCTCAACCCGGAAGCCACCCCGCGCAAGCCGTACGTCACCACGCTGCTGGAAGGCCGCCAGGGCCCGGCGATCGTCGCCACCGACTACGTGCGTACGTACGTCAACCAGATCCGTGAGTTCGTGCCGATGCATTACACGGTGCTGGGCACGGATGGGTTTGGCCGTAGTGATACGCGTGCGAATCTGCGCCGCCACTTTGAAGTTGACCGTTACTACATCGCGCACGCCGCGATTGCGGCACTGGCGGCGGAAGGGAAGATGACGGCGAAGGATGTGGCGCGGGCCATCAAGACTTATAAGCTTGATGGGGAGAAGCCGAATCCGATTGGGGTTTAACAAAATTGAAAGCCCCGCTCACGCGGGGCTTTCTATCTCGCCAGCTCAACGGCGAGCTGGGGCATCGTTGATCGGCTCTGTGGCCTAGGGTGGCGTCCCCGCGCCGGGCCCTGCCTCGCCTTTTGTGACGCAAGTCAAACCCGAGTATTGTCAGCGGCTGCTACCTACCCGGGAGTAAGGAATGGCCGCCGTACCGAAGAAAGTCGCGGAACGCCTTGTTGCTGGACTTAAGCGTTACCAGCCGATCCTGTCGGCTGCGAGGACGCGAGATGTCGGGGAGGCGGACACCGTAACAATCATCAAGGACATGCTTGCTGATGTATTTGGGTACGACAAGTACTCAGACGTGACGTCAGAGCACTCCATTCGCGGAACGTTCTGCGACCTCGCCATTAAGATCGACAATCAGCTGCAAACGCTGATTGAAGTTAAGGCGATCGGTCTGGACTTGAAAGATCAGCACGTCAAGCAGGCGATCGACTATGCGGCGAATCAAGGCGTTGATTGGGTGCTGCTAACCAATGGCGTTACTTGGCGCGTCTACCACCTGATTTTCGCAAAGCCGATCGACCAAGAGTTGGTTCTGGAGATTGACTTCTGCGCACTTAGTACCCGTTCCGAAGGGGATATCGAGCTGCTTTATCTCTGGTGCAAGGAAGGTTGGCAACGATCTGTGCTTGGCGAGTATCACACGCAGAAGCAGGCGCTTTCCCGATTCTTCGTGGGGGCAATGCTCCAAACAGATGCAATCCTCGACGTAATTCGCCGTGAGCTTCGCCGCGTGTCGCCGGACGTCAGGATCGATTCTTCACAGATCAAGGATGTGCTGGTTAACGAAGTAATAAAGCGCGAGGTGCTTGAGGGCGACAAGGCGGACGAAGCTCGAAGGAAGGTTGCCAAGGCGGCCAACAAGTCGCTGCGCGCTACGACACCAAAGCAATCAAAGCCAGCTCAGGAGGCTGGCGGCGGCGCCTAAACGGAGCGGACTCTGAAGACTGGAGCGAGATAGGTCGGCCGGTCTGTGCGACGTGGCGGGTTATCTTCTTGGATCCAAGTCGTTGGTTTTGGTCGCGAACGAGGTGGCCCTCATCGCACATTCCATGTGCCACGCAGCGGGTTTTCCGGGCTAGGAGCCTAATGGTGTGGCCCGATAACTCACCGGGTCCAGTTCGCAACTGGCCGCTAAAGGGCCAGGGAGAGCAAACATCTGCGGCTTTCTCCGGAAGCCGAAGAGGCGATATAGATGGAATTTGTCCTGCTGCTCGTCAGAGAAGCCGATCTCGTTGGGAGTCACGAAGAATGGCGTTTCGGCCACGTATGCCGTGGTCTTAACCTCAATGAACCGTTCACGCCCATCTCCATCGAAAGACAAGATGTCATAACCGGTGCCATCGCCTTTGGTTACGGAGACGTGCTCGATTCGGTTTGCCAGCGATTTGGCGCCCATCTCGTGCAAACGCCGAGCTTCGAACTCCATGACAAGTAGTTCACCGGCCAAACCAAGCGACCGATTTCGCGCTTCCCGTTCGAGATAGTCGCGCTTGATTGGTGCGCGTCTGACCCACTCTGCTCGAGGTTCACGCGCTGAGTGCTTTGGCTTCGGCGCTTCGACAACGAAATCCCGGAAGTCGTCGACAACTGGAGTTTCGGCCGGTGTTTCGACGCTCCTGATGGCAGCAGCATCGAGCGCATGGTCCTGCTCAAGGGCACGGCCGACAATCTCGACCAGCAGTCGCTGGAAGTTTGGGAGTGGTTTGTAGCCTGTCAAGCCTTGCGCACCATACAGATTGAGGACTGCGCTAATGTTGCGGTGCTTGTATTCGATAGATTGGCGATTCCGCGCCGGTAAGAGCTCCTGAAGCCTGCGGTTATGCTCGGCCTTGTTCGGCTTCTGGCCGAGCTCCTGCATGCGCAACATCTGGAAGTAAACCGCAACTACTGCCTCCACTTCCGTGACGGTCCATGGAGAGCCGGCGATCCCGTCGTCAATTGTCATCAGCGCCCCTCGCGTCTGCGACGCCAGGATAGCCCCGGATCGCCCCGCAAGGAATGGGCGACGCAACGAGTCACCTTCACCTATAGGCCATCAGCCTCGGAGACCCGGCAGATCAGACCGCCCCGCCGACTGACCATACTTGGACCCCTGGCAATCGCTCTAGGTGGCGCTGCCTGCCCTCATCGAAACCGGGGCACATAAAGAAGACGTACTTGTGCGCGGCGTGTGTCGTGCTGACCTTTAGCAGGTCATTGCGCAGTTTCTGGTTGTTCGACGTGTTCACGGCAGCGAACACCTCGCAGGCAACACCGTCGCCATGCGTTGACTCGATGTCAGTCCCTCCTGCCGTACCAAGGTTCAACGCGAATGGTGCGAACTCTGGATGTAGCCTAATCAGGATCCTCAATGCTCGGGCAGAAGCAATGTACGTGAACGTCTGATTCAGTTGTTCAATGATGTTAAGTGGCGATTCCGAGTCCAATGGATCGAAGCCTACAGGTTTGAACTTCATAGACCACAATGTATGCAGAACGTCCGAAGCGCTATGCAAGTCGGCGAGCTTTGCCAACGCCTTTGCTGCTGATCGGACGACCGCCTCTTCCAGTTGACTGGCGTCGGCTTCAGTCGCTATCGATCGTCGTTTCATGAGATTCAGCTCCTGGCTGTGAGCGTTCGTCCACTTAAATACCAAGGGACGTTGTCGGTGGAAGGATCCCCTACCACCCCTTGCACTCCTGCAACAACGAAATCGCCGCCTTGACGTTGTTGTCCGCGACCAGATCCCGCTTCACCGCATCCGTCGGATAGAAGTTGTACGCCCAGTTGTTCGCAATCGAGCAGCCACCCCTCTCCATCGTCGAGTACGACTCGATCGACGTCGCAAACGTCTTGCCATCCTTGTAGAGCCAATCCGCGGCGTCGCCATAGCTCGGATAGCCCGACATGCCGCAGCCGTCCAGGTTGGCGGTGGTCGGGAAGTCATCCTGGATGTCCTTGTAGCCGGTGGCGATCGCCATGCCCTTGGTCAGGCTGTCGAAGATGCCGACATGGCCAGGGTCGACGCCCGTATTGGGCGCGATCGGCGTGTGCGTGATCGGATGCATCACCACGCCAGTGAAGCTGTGCCAGGACAACCCGCAAATCAGGCCATCCACTTCCACCTTGCGCTTGGTGGCGAACTGGCTGTGCGCCAAACCGCGCACGGCTTGCGTCTCCACCTCGGAGAAGGGCGCCTCGCCGGGGTATTGAGGCGAATCGGTGTCGAGGTTGCCGGTGGCCGGGTCGATGCCGTTGGAGATCGCGCCCGGCAGGGTCATGCGCTGTGCAGGCGAGAACAGCGAAACGTGTTCGAACGCATAGTTGCGGTTGAGGTCGGTGCCGCAACGCTTCTGGCCCTTGGTCCCGCGCGTGTTCTTGCGCCAGTCGACCTGGTTGCCGATCGCGAGGTCGTAGCCATTCGGGTTGACCACGGGGATCACCCAGACCTCGCGCTTCTCCAGGATGCCCTGGATGGTGGCGTCATTGCTGAAGCCCTCGGTCAGCGTCTTCAGCAGGCGCATGGTCGCCGCGCCGGAGATCAGCTCGCGGGCATGGTGGACACCGAGGAAGGCGACCTCCGGCTCCTTCTCGTTGTCGCCCGGGCGCGCCGACACCTTGATCGCATAGATCCTGCGGCCCGGCTGTGGCTTACGGCCATCGCAGCTTTCCACCGTACGCTGCGTCCAGTAGTACAGCCGCACCAGGTCCTTGTTGGGATTGCCATCAAAGGTCTGTGCCAGCAAGTACAGCGCCTGCTCGATCGCCGCGTAGGTGGGGTAGATGCCGGGCGAGTTGTGCGGGTTGTACAGCGCGCTCTGCATCAGGGCGGCGGACGGTCGCAGCCCAGCTGCGGGCAGCGATGCGGTGACCTTCGGGTACGGCAGCTCGCCGGCGAGTGCCACCGGGAAGGTGCCGCCCTTGCGGATCAGTTCCAGCGCATCGGCCATCGCCTGGCTGTAGGTGATGCCCATCATGTCGGCCTGAGCGCCCTTGAGCGGTGGACCGTTGGGCGGCTGGTCGTTGGCGTACGCCATGAAGTCACTGATGCCGTCGCCGTTGCTGTCTACCTTGTCGGGCGAGGAGCCCAGGCGGGCTTCCAGTGCATCGGTCAGGCCGTCGAAGTCGGTGTCGGGGCTGGGCACGCGCGGGTCGAAGCCGAAGTACGCATTGAGCACTTCGTCGAAGTCGTTCCACTTGTCGCCGTCGGTGTCCGGCGAGTCCGCGCGCGTCTTCAGCTCGGCTTCGCGTGCATCGGTGAGGCCGTCGCGATCGCGGTCGGCGTCGGCGCGGATGAGGTCGAAGCCGAACTCGGCGGTGCGGTCCTCGAAGCCATCGTCGTAGCCGTCGCCATCACTGTCGCGGTTGTCCGGCTTGCTGCGCAGCTCCAGTTCGCGGTCGTCGGTGACGCCATCGCCGTCGCGATCCGCACCTGGGGTAAACGCGCGTTTGTCGTCGCTCGAGATCGATGCCCAGGCCGTTGCTGGGGTCTTCGGTGTGCGTTTGCAACCGCTCGCCACCACTGCGATGCAAAGCAGCAGGCAGGCAAGGGTGCAGTAGCGCATGCTCGATGGGTGCGGACGCGCATTTCCGGACGCGTGCATGGCATGCCCTCCTGTGGCTGGTGCGCAACAACAAGGGCAACGGCCACCCCTCTGCGAGGCGGCCAGAAACCGCGGGCTTGGCCGATAGGCGGCAGGTGAGCCGGCCTGTCCATCCCGTGGACGGGATGTTCATTCCCTAAAGTCACCCCTTATTTCCGGCCGGTGGGTCGCCAAGTCATCGGGGAAGCAATGGCCAGTTGCCATCGCCTTACTCCCCACTTCCGGAAAACATCAATGAGCAAGCTCGCAGGCAAGGTCGCCGTCGTAACCGGCGCCTCCAAGGGTATCGGCGCCGCCATCGCCACCGCACTGGCCGCCGAAGGCGCGTCGGTCGTCGTCAACTACGCGTCCAGCCAGGAGGCCGCCGACGCGGTCGTTTCGAAGATCACCGCGGCCGGTGGCAAGGCCATCGCAGTGCGCGGCGACGTCTCCAGCAAGGCCGATGCCGAGGCCATCGTGGATGCGGCCGTCACGAAGTTCGGCCGGCTCGATGTCCTGGTCAACAACTCGGGCGTCTACAACTTCACGCCACTCGAAGAGATCACCGAGGCTGACTTCAACCGCCACTTCAACATCAATGTCCTCGGCCTGCTGTTGACCACGCAGGCGGCTGCGAAGCACCTGAGCGAGGGTGGCAGCGTCATCAACATCGGTTCGCTCGTCACCCGCATCACCCCGCCCGGCAGCGCCGTCTACACGGCCACCAAGGGTGCGGTGGACGCCATCACCGGCGTGCTGTCGCTGGAGCTGGGCCCGCGCAATATCCGCGTCAACTCGATCAACCCCGGCATGGTCGAAACCGAGGGCACGCATGCGGCGGGCTTCATCGGCTCCGACTTCCACGGCCACGCCGTCGCGCAGACGCCGCTGGGACGCATCGGCCAACCCGACGACATCGCTTCGATCGCCGTGTTCCTGGCCTCGGACGACTCGCGCTGGCTCACGGGTGAGCTGTTGAAGGCTGCGGGCGGCATGCGCTGACCGTTCGGCGGGACGGAGGCGCCGTGCCTCCGTCCCGCCCACTGGCGGGCCCCGGGCCGTGCGAAACTCGCCCGGCTGACGCGAGGCCTGGGGAGGCCGCGCAGCTGCAGGGGCCGTCGCGCCCCGCTGGGGGATCTCTTGAGAGCACGCAACGTTGTCGCGTGGATTGCGGTCGCCATTGCCCTTCCGCTGGCCGGGAGCTGTCTTGCTGCGGACCTGGTAGTGACGCCGCCGCCGCCCGTGCCCGCCCCGCCGCCGCTTCCACCGCCGCCACCGCCGCCCGCTTCGGATCCCGCGCAGACCTTGCGGCTGCCTTCTTATGTCCCGCCGTTCAAGCTGACCAACCAGCCGCCCAAGTTCCCCGAGGAGGCGCTGTGCCGGCAGCTGACGGGGCTGGCCAAGCTGGTGCTGACCATCTCGCCGGCAGGGACGGTGGAGAACGCGGTCGTCGAGAAGTCCAGCGGATATCCCTCCCTGGACAGCGCTGCCTATGCCGCGGGGATGGAGTGGAAGTTCCGGCCCGCATTCGAGTACGGCGTCCCCGTTCGATCGAGGGCACGCGTGCCGGTGGAGTTCGTCGCGCCGGCGGAGTGGCCGCACTGCAGCCGCGGCGTGCGCGTCCTCACCACCTATACGCTGCTCGGCGCCGAAGGCAGCGACACGGGCGCGGCGATGTTCACGCCGATGTTCGCGCCCAGCGACAAGGTGAGCGCGGTCGTTGAGTACGTGCTGACGTCGCCGGACGCGGCGGGCGAGTCACTGAGCGTCCGCTGGATTTACCTGGACGACGCCGGCCATCCGGTGATCCGTCACGAACAGACGTCGCCGATGGAGGAGGGCGGGCGAAAGCGTTTCGTCCTGTCCGGAGCGCAACCCGGTGGTTGGAAGCCGGGGCGTTACCAGATCGAAGTGCGTTTGAAGGACGACATCCTCGGGCAAGGGGAGTTCGCTGTCCGCTGACCAGGCGGCTGGATGTACACCAGGCGTCTGGTGCCTCACTTGATATGCACGTGTACGACAATTGGCGAGCCGTCGAAGTGAAACTTGGCCTCGCTGAACGTCGGCGGCCGCATAGCGACCTTGGGGTTCTGGCTGACGCCATTGGGCTCGGCCGGCGCTCCGTAGACGTCCTTGTCAAAACGCCCATTGTCATTCGCGTCCTGGATGACCTGGACGGCGTAATCGCCAGGCACCACTGCGTCGAATACAAACCTCATGGGTTCAGCGGCACGAACACGGCGCTTCTCGTAGCGTTTACAGGGAGTTAGAAACTCCGCTTCGGGGCACAAATTCACGCGCAATGTTCCTTTCGCTTGCCGAACCCCGGAAACAACCACGGTGATCCCAGCAGGATCCTTGTCTTTCCCGAAGGCAGTGAGCGTAGTCGACAGTAGTGCCAATAGGAGGGCAGATCGGAACATGGGCGGCGTCCAAGCCTGACGTTCTGTTGAATTGGGAAGGAATAATTACGTCATAGGCAGCGCGCAGCATCAGGGGCTGCCCCTGAAGATGCGTACGCGATCCGCTCGGCCATTCGTAAGGTGAGTCCGCTCAGCGCGCCAGCTCCGCCGACAGCGCCCTCAGCAACGCCGCGCCGTCGCCGCGCCACGCGCTGCCGTGCATGCACGCCAGCGTGTGCGGGTTGGCTTGCGCCAGCTTCTCCAGGATCGCGCCGCTGTTGGTCGCGTGTGCGTAGTAGTCCATCTGATGACGGAATGCCTCGCTTGGCCCGAGCACGTCGGTTTCCGTCAACGACAGGTGCCCGGTGCCTGGCTGCGTGAACAGATCGCCACAAAACAGCGTGGAGGTGTGTTCCTCCATCAGGTACCCGCACTCCCAGCCATGCGGCAGGTGCGCTGCGTCGAACCAGCGGACGCGATGGCGGCCCAGCGACACGACTTCACCGTCTGCGAGTGCGCGCGGTGGCCGGTCAGCGAGGTCGTTCATCGACACCATCGCCGCGATCGTGCCGCACAGCGGCGCGGCCTGCGGCGCCACGGCCAGCCACTGGTTCATCGACCCACATTCGTCCGCTTCCACGTGCGAGAACGCCACGTGCCGCAGCCGCTCCAGCGGCATCACGCTGGCGACCGCCTCGGACACCATCGGGAACAACCCGCGCAACCCGGTATGGAACAGCAGCGGCTCGTCGTCGACGACCAGGTACTGGTTGAACGAGAACGGCGTGTTCCCCGGCAGCGCCACCGGCGTGTTGATCCGGTAGACGTGCTCGGCGATCTCGTGGACGTTGGTGCCTGACTGGCGGTTGGTGATGGTCATGGCGGCTCCGGGGCGGCCACGGGCGGAATCCGGGCCGACATTACGGGTCAACGCAAGGACCCGGGCGAGGGGGTCAGGTCCGTGGCCGAACCACCACCCACTCCACCACCACCAGCGCTGCAAACACCGAGTACGCCGCGACGAACGCCCACCATGGCGCTTCGAAGAAGATCAGCTGCGACAGCCAGTGGGCGATGAACGATTCGCGGTAGGCCGTCTGCCCGGCGTGCTCGCGCAGCGCCTGCTCCCAGATGGTCAGCGGGCACAGCGCGCCCAGCCAGGCCTGCGCGGCGATGAAGACCATCAGCAGCACGTGCACCAGCCGCCATCGGTAGCCGCGGACCCAGCGCCATCCGCGCAGGCCGCCGACCAGCACCGCCACGGCGCCCAGCACGACGAAGGCGACGATGCCGACGTGGAGCACCAGGATCGCGTCGGCCAGCAGGGCCGCGCAGTGGGGCGACAGCGTTTGCATGGCTGTGGACTCTACCGGTTGCGGGTGACCGCCATGGCCTGTCAGGCTTTCGGCCCTGCCTTCCATCACCGGGACGATCATGAAGGTGAAGTGCCGCGCCGTCGCGTCCATCCTCCTGCTCGCAAGCGGGGCGATCCATGCCGCGCCTGATGTCCCGAAGCAGACGCCGGATACGTATGCCAGGCCCGGCGAGCGCGTGACCATCGCGCCCGGGCGCGCGCTCAATCTGCGCTGCAGCGGCAAGGGTCCGCGGACCGTCGTGCTCGAGGCCGGCGGCAATGCCGATTCGACCACGTGGTTCCGCGTGCAGTCGCTGCTGTCCGCGAGCGCGCGCGTGTGTTCGTACGACCGTGCCGGTTACGGCTTCAGCGACAAGGGTCCGATGCCACGAAACCTGCAGGCCGACGTCGATGACCTGCACGCGCTGATCAAGGCGGCGAAACTGAAGACGCCGGTGCTGCTGGTCGGCCATTCGCTCGGCAGCAACATCGTGCGCAGCTATGCACAGCAGCATCGCCGCGAAGTGGCCGGCCTGGTGCTGGTCGACCCGCCGGAGCAGGGAGCGCAAGCAAAGATGCCGCAGCAATGGCAGCGCGACGACGAAGCGATGCGCGCGCAGCGCAACGAGTTCCTCGACGCCTGCACGAAGGCCGCCGTTGCCGGCACGCTCGACTCGGCAGACGGCCCGCTGAAGTCATGCCTGCGCGCACCGCCGGAGTGGCAAAGCCCGGCCGTCGCCGCCGCGACGCGCGCCTACAAGCTCAAGCCGTTGTACTGGCAAACGCTGCACTCGGAACTGGACGAGAACGTCGCCATCTTCGCCGCCCCGGTTCCTGCCGATGCGAGCTTCGGCTCGTTGCCGGTCGTCGTGCTGTCGGCTGGCAACGACTACCCGGGCCTGCCGGATGAAGTGCGCAAGGTCCTGACGGACGCGCGCAACCAGACCCGGGAACGCCTGGTCGCCGCGTCCACGAAGGGCCGCCGCGTCGACGTCGCCGGCACCTCGCACGACATCCAGCTCGACCAGCCGCAGGCGGTCGTGGACGCCGTGCTCGGCGTGATCGACGCCACTCGCTGACCGATGAACGCCTGGAGCCTCGTCTTCCTGATCGGTGCCGCGCAAGCCGCGCTGCTGGCGCTGGCGTTGTGGCGGCGGCCGGTCAACGTGCCGGCCAACCGCACGCTGGCCGTGTGGATCGCCGTGATCGGATTCGACCTGGCGGTGAAGTCGCTGTACTTCCGGGAGTCGTCGCTCGACCTGCTCAAGCTGTATCGCCTCGTCGGACTGTTCCCGTTCCTGTATGGCAGCGCGTTCTACCTGTACGTCCGCACCCTGACTCAGGGCCGCGCGCCGGGCTTGCGCGATGGCATCCACCTGATCGGCTTCGTCGTCGCGCTGGCGGCCAACGCGCAGTGGTTCCTGATGGATCGCGCGCAGATGCAGGCCTTCCTGGCGGACCTGGCGGCAGGCGGTTACTGGCCGGGCTGGCCGTGGCTGGATGTCCTGCTGTTCGCCTACAGCCTCTCGTACGTGGTGGCCGGCCTGGTCCGGGTGCGTCGCTATCGCCGAGAGCTGCTCCAGCGCCGTTCCGATGCCGATCGCATGTCGCTGCACTGGATCGATGCGATGGCGGTGTCGCAGATCGTGATCTGGTGCATCGCGGTTGTGCAGTGGCAGCTGCACATCCCGTGGATCGACTATCCGCTGATCTACGGCGCGGTCGTGGCGTGGGTGTTCGTGGTCGGTTACCTGAGCCTGAGCCAAGTGGCGGTGGCGGCGCAGGTGCCTCCTGCGGAGGAGCCAACCACCGAACTCCCGGCCGCGGACGATCCCCGCTTCGCTGAAGTTGAAGCACGCCTCACCCAGCTGATGGGGCGCGAGCACCTCTACACCGAACCGGCCCTGACCATCGGCCAGCTGGCCAAACGCAGCGGCTACCCGGAGTACCTGGTGTCGGCGGTGATCAACCGTCGCTTCGCCGGCAACTTCTGGGACTACATCAACCGCCAGCGCATCGAGGCCGCGCGCGCCTGCCTGGCCGATGCCGGCGACACGCGCACCATCCTCGACATCGCCTACGCCTGCGGGTTCACCTCGAAGTCGACCTTCAACGCCGCGTTCAAGAAGCAGCTGGCGCTGACGCCGAGCATGTATCGCCAGGCGCAGGCATCAACCGTGGCCGAATCCCGCCCGCGATAGCGGGCGCGGTGACAGCCACTTCGCGCGGATCGAGGGCCAGCGCAGCCACAGCTCGCACAGCGCCAGGTTGACCGTCCAGCAACTCCACGCCGCGAAGATGTATACCGGCACGAACGGCAGGTGCATGACGCCCTGGCCGATGCCGAGGGTGAGCCGCAGGGTGATGGCCGAAGCGGTGAGGGCGATGCTGCGGAGCATCCAGCGGCGATGCAGGGCGAGGTCGCCGACGATGGCATGGCGGATGCCGATGGCGGTGACACTCATCCACAGGACCGCGAGCAGGGCGAAGGCGATCCCGGACGCGGCACCGCCGGTGGCATGCGTCGACAACGACAGCCCGCCGAGGCCGCCGATCAGCACGCCGGCGGTGTACAGGCCGCCGCTGAGCCGGTGCAGGCGCGGCACGCGCCGGCGGATCGCGTCTCCCAGCTGCAGCGGCGCCAGCAGCAGGGCCAGGCCGGCCCCCATGAAGTGTGCCGGCACGTCGAGCCCGGACAGGACGAACTTGGCCGACATGACGTCCTGGGGCCCGTGGTAGCGATACATATAAGTGAAGGCGTAGGCCGCCACGGCCAGGCTGAGCAGCAGGAACAGCGAGGTCAGCGTCCAGCGCAGTGCGCGGGATCCGTAGGTTCCGACACGTTGCCAACCGCGATTCATTGCCTGCCTCCTGGGTTTGGGAGGCCTGAGATTGGTGGTCTCGACGTGCCGGGTCGTCCGAATCGGGGGAGTCGTACGCCCTGGTGCAACTCAAAGTCGCTGGGTTCCCGCCTTCGCGGGGATGACGTCCCTCAATCCCTGCAACGCTGTGGGTCACCCGCACGGTCCCGTCACATGCTGCGATGCAGCATAATGTCCCCATGCCTGCCTCCCCCTCCCACGCTGCGCCCGCCGCGGCGCCGTCGCCCGTTCTGTCGCCGCGCCAGGTCGCGCTGATCCTGTTCGCCCTGGCCCTGGGCGGTTTCGCCATCGGCACCAGCGAGTTCGTGGTGATGGGCCTGATCAACGAGATCGCCCGCAGCATGGGCGTTAGCGAGCCGCAGGTCGGCCACGTGATCAGCGCCTATGCGCTGGGCGTGGTGGTCGGTGCGCCGCTGCTGGCCATCCTCGGTTCGAAGCTGTCCCGTCGCAGCCTGCTGCTGGCGCTGATGGGCTTCTATGCCTTCGGCAACCTCGCCAGCGCGCTGGCGCCGGATTACCACACGCTGATGCTGGCCCGCTTCGTCGCCGGCCTGCCGCACGGTGCCTACTTCGGCATCGCCGCGCTGGTCGCCGCGCGCATCAGCCGTCCGGAACAACGCGGTGCCGCGGTCGGCCGGGTGATGTTGGGCCTGTCGATCGCGCTGCTGGTCGGCAATCCGCTGGCCACCTGGCTGGGCCAGGCGTTCGGCTGGCGCTGGGCGTTCGCGCTGGTGTCGGTGCTGGCACTGACCACCGTGGCGATGACCATGCGCGTGCTGCCGCGCGGCATGAACGCACCGCGCCCGGATGCGCTGCGCGAACTGCGCGACTTCAACCGCAAGCCGGTGTGGCTGGCGCTCGGCATCGGCGCGATTGGCTTCGCCGGCATGTTCTGCGTCTTCAGCTACCTCGCGCCGACGCTGGTCAATGTCACCGGCGTGCGCGAGACCTTCATTCCCTTCGGCCTGGTCGCCTTCGGCATCGGCGGCATCATCGGTACCGTGGCCGGCGGCTGGCTGTTCGACCGCTGGCAGTTCCGCGCGGCGCCGCTGGTGCTGGTGTGGTCAATGCTGGTGCTGCTGCTGTTCCCGCTGGCCGCGAAGTCGGTGTGGACGGTGCTGCCGGTGGTGGTCGCGGTCGGCACGATGGGTGCACTGGCGACGATCCTGCAGGCGCACCTGATGGACGTCGCCGCCTCGGCACAGACCCTGGCCGCCGCCTCCAACCACTCGGCCTTCAACATGGCCAACGCGCTGGGCCCGTGGCTCGGCGGCATGGCGATCACCGCCGGTTACGGCTGGACGTCCACCGGCGTGGTCGGCGCGGTCATGGCGCTGCTGGGGCTGCTGATCTATGCGTGGGCGCGGCGCGATGCGGCGCAGGGCGAAGTGGCACTGGCCATGGGCGAGGCGGAGTAGCTGCCAACTCCTGCAGGTACCCGTACCACTCGGCCTGCACGCGCTCGATCGGTCCTATCGTTTTCTCGAACTCCGCGGCGCCGCCGCCCTTCGCCAGCAGTCGACGATAGGCCTGCGCGTACTGTCCGCCGTTGTAGTGGAACAGGAAGTGGGAGAGGCTCCAGAACTCGATGTAATACAGGTTCACATGCTGGCCGATCGGCGGGCCGGTGCCGTCGATCACCGCTCGCAGCGGAATGATGCGGTGATGGGCGACGTCGTCGGCCAGGTCGCCACTCAGCGCCAGGCTCGACAGCCACCAGATCGGATACGCGTTGCTGTCGATCGTGCCCGGCAACAGCTTGCCGCCTTCCAGCCTGCTCGCGCCGAAGTAGGCGGCCACGCCTTCGTCGCTCCAGCGGAACCTCGGCATGCCGGCCACTTCGCGATTGAGCTGGTGCGTGGCCTCGTGGAGCATCCAGTGATACGGGTTGCGCTCTCCGCCGGCGAAGTACGCATGGCACGTTGGCGTCTGGTAGTAGGCCTCGGCCCAGGGACTGCTGCGGTTGTTGGCCTTGAACTCGGCCTGGTCGCGGTAAAGGCGCAACTGCAGCTTCCGCCCGTCGTCGCGCTGCGTTCGCGGGCCCGGGAAGAATGCGATGTACGCCTCGCGCAGCGCCTCGACGGCCTGTACGACCTGCGCGGTCTGGTCGGCGTCTGCGGTGGAATCGACGGCGTAGTGCGCGCTCTGCGTCGTCGGATTGAACGGCTCCGCCATACGGCGCGGCACCGGTGCTTCCGTCGTGTGCTGCGCCACGGCGTCGGTTCTCAGCCAGCGGATGCCGGCGATCGCCAGCACGACGACCGACAAGGACACGGCCAACAGCCATCCGCTCTTGAGTCGACCGCGCATGCCTTCGGCACTCCAGTCCTAGAAGATCGCGAACTGCTCGATCCGGCCGACCTTGGCCACCGCATCGAGCACATCCTTGCGCGCAAGCAGTGCGTCGCGGCTGTTGCGGCCACGCACCTGGCCGACGAGCGGCGGGGTCTGGCGAAAACCCTGTGCCCATTCCAGTACGTCAGGGCGACTGCCCGGCGAAGCGAGGAACGCGATCATCGCGTCGGCGGCTTCGTCCTCCATGCCGGCTTCGAGCAGGGCGGTGAGCAGCATCACCGGCGAGTCCTTGCGATGCTCGCGAATGTAGGCAAGCGCCGCATCCGATCCGGCGCGGTCGCCGGACTGCAGGGCCGCGCACTGCTGCACCATGGCCAGCGCCATCTGACCGTAGCCGGTGAGGTTCTTGCCGACCCGGGCAACCGTGGCCGCTGCATCACCACCCCGTCCCAGCGCGCAATACAGTTGCCCCAGGTTGATCACCTGGCTGATGTTGGGGGCGCCGCTCTCGCTCATGCCGCTGGCCCGTTCCATCACCGCCACCGCTTCCTCGGGACGGCCGAGTCGGCGCAATGCGATCGCGCGGCTGTCGTGCAGCCAGACCTGGAGGCGCATGTCGTCGAAGGGAGCACTGTCACTGTCGCTGCCTGCCTCGGCGATCTCGGCAATGGCCGCGTCGGCCTGCGCCAAGGCCTCGTCATGCAGGCCCACGGTCAACAAGGCATCGATGTACTCGCTGCGGATGCTGAGCGAGCGCGGCTTGGCCTGGGTGAGGACGGCCAGCGCTTCCACACGCTGTTTCGCGGCGTTCTCGACGTTGAACCGCCACGAATCGCGGTCCACCAGCGAATCGAAGCGGCGATCGATCCGCAGTTTCACCAGCTCGGCAGGCGTCGTGACACGCTTCATTGACACCGCTGCCGCGGCGTTGTCGCCGTGCTCGATCTGGAGCGCGGCCAGATCGAACCACATCGGGCTCGCACCGGCACCGTTGCGGTCCCAATTGGCGTCGAACAGCGCCTTCAGCAGCGCAAGCCTGGTCGGCGAGTCGTGGTCGAGGAACTGGACCGTCTGCTGGATGTGGACCTGCTCGAGGTTGTCGAGCAGCTCGGGCCAGCGTTCGGAAAACTGGATCAGCGAGGTGCCCGCGCCCTCGGTGTCACCGGTCACGCGGGACAGCTGCGACAACTGGTACAACTCGTCCGGGTTTTCCGGATCGACCAGCGTTGCACGCTTGCTGAGGTCGCGCGCCCGCGGGAACTGTCCGAGATTGATGGCGACCAGCGTGGCGGTGGCGAGCACGACGTATTGCTGGGAAGACGCCAGGCCGTTGAACGACGGATCGGCGATCACCGCCGACAGGGCCGGGTCTGCGATGACACTGCCGTTGTTGCCAGCGAGCTCCAGTGCACGACGCACCTTCTGCTCATAGGCCAGTGCCGTTCCCTGCGGCGCCGGCCGGCCCGTGGCAGAAGTGGATGCGGCCACGGCGACGTCGCCGACGGGCGCAACCAGTGCGATGACAACCAACAGTCCCCTGATGCCTGCGAACATCGAGCTCCCCCGAGCCTTGGCGCCGGCCAGGAATAGGGCCGGGCGCATGGGCGCAAGCCTAACCGATGGTTGCGGGGCGCGGGCTATCCTTGTCCGCAATGACGACCCATATCGCCCTGCTTCGCGCCGTCAACGTCGGCGGCACCGGCAAACTGCCGATGGCCGACCTGCTCGCCATGTGCGAAGCCGCCGGTTTCCGCAATGTGCGCACCTACATCGCCAGCGGCAATGTCGTGTTCGACTCGGCCGGCACGGCCGACAAGGCGAAGTCGGCGCTGGAGGCGGCGCTGGCGCGATACGCCGGCAAGCCGGTCGGCGTGGCGATCCGCACCGCGGCGGAAATGGCGCAGGTGCTCGCCGACAATCCGTTCCCTGCGGGCGCACCCAATCGCGTCGTCGCGATCTTCCTCGATGCAAAGCCGCCTGCCGACACGTTGGCGACAGTGCGCCACCGCACTGGGGAGGAGATCGCCCTCGGCAAACGCGAGATCTACGTGCATTACGGCGATGGCATGGCCAGTTCGAAGCTGGTCATTCCGGCCGCGAAGTCCGGCACGGCGCGCAACCTCAACACCGTGGCGAAGCTGGCCGCGATGGCGGCAGAACCCCGCTGATCGTTCAGCCCGATCCGACCGTGCCGCGCAGCGAGTACAGCGGCTCAAGCAGCCACTCGTACAACTTGCGCCGCTCGCTGAGGATGTCTGCTTCCAGCACCATGCCCGGGCGCAATGGTTCGGGTTTGCCGTAGACCATGACCGATTGCCGGTCGAGCCGGACCTGTACCCGGTAATAAGGTTCGACGGCCTGGCCGGCACTCGCGGTGGGCGGAGTGACTGCATTGCGCGACACCCGGATCACGCGGCCGCTGTAGTGACCGAACTTCTGGTACGAGTACGCCTGGTAGCGCAGCAGCACCTTGTCGCCGGCTTCGATGAAACCGACTGAGCGGCTGGGCACCAGCAGCTGCGCCTCGAGCAGCGACCCTTGCGGCAGCAGGCTCAGCAACGGCTGCCCGGCCTGCACCGCCTGTCCGGGTTCGACCAGGCGGTTGGCCACCAGTCCCGACACCGGTGCCTTCAGCAGCAGTGCGCCGCTGGCCTCGTGCTGCACGCGCTCCTGGCTGATGAGCGCCAGGTCGCGCGCCATGGATGCCTGCTGCGCGCGCCGTTGCGCGGGAATCTCCTGCAGCGACTGCTCCATCTGCGCAATGCCGCGCCGCACCGCCGTGGCCTGCCGTTCGAGCGCCTGCTGCTCGTTGAGCAGGTCGAGCATCGACAGTTCCTGCTGGTCCACCTGCACCTGGCTGACGAACTGCGCATCGGCGATGCTGCGATACCGCTCGAGCGTTTCCCGCCCCAGGCGAACCTGGGCCCGGCGCGTGGCGATGGCCTGTTCGACCTGTGCAAGCTCCTTGCGTGCAGCGAACAACTGGCGAGCGGTGCCGGTGCGCTGCGCATCCAGCTGGGCGATCTGCGACTGCGCCATGGCCTGCACGCTGGCATCGCGCGTTGCCATGCCCTCGCGGATCGCCACCAGCGCATCCTGTCCGGTCGCCATGGCCCGTGGCGTGTCGATGCGAACCAGCGCGTCGCCGGCGTTCACGCGGTCGCCCTCCTGCGGCACCAGCCTTGCAACAACGCCGTTGCTGACCGCCACGACGGTCGACACGCCCAGGCTCGGCACGAGTTGTCCGGTAACGCGCGAGCGCCTGCTGTATTCGCCGAACACCAGCAGGGCGACGATCAGCGCCGCGGCCAGGCAGGCGAAGCCGCACAGCACCCACAGCCGCAACGGCTGCGCCAGCGACACGTGGCCCATCGCGCTGTACCGGCGGGCTTCCATGACTTCGGGGCGGAACAGGTCCTGGCTCATGCGCTGGCCTGCAACGCGCGCTGCGGGCGCAGCTCCTGCACGATCCGGCCGCCATGCATCACCAGTACGCGGTCGGCGCTGGCGATGGTTTCAGGACGGTGGGCAATGATCACGCGGGTCAGTTGCAGTTGGCCCACCGCCTCGTTGACCATCCGCTCGCGTTCGACATCGAGATGGCTGGTGGCCTCGTCGAGGAACAGGATGCGCGGTTGCCGATACAGGGCGCGGGCGAGGATCACGCGCTGCTTCTGCCCGCCCGACAAGGCCGCGCCCATGTCGCCGACGAGGCTGTGGTAGCCCATCGGCATGGCCACGATCTCGTCGTGGATGGCGGCCAGGCGCGCGGCCGATTCCACCCTTTCCATGTCGTAGGCATCGTCGCCCAGGGCGATGTTCTCGGCGAGGCTGGTCGCGAACAACTGGTCGTCCTGCATCACCGCTGCGACGCAGCGCCTGAAGCGGCCCGGTCCGAGCGTGCGCAGCTCCTGCCCGCCGACGAGCACCGCGCCGGTCGTGGCCGGCAGCAATCCCAGCATCACCTTCGCCAGGGTGGTCTTGCCGCAACCCGACGCGCCGACAATGGCGACCGATTCGCCGTCGGCGATCGTGAAACTGCAGTCCTGCAGCACCCACGGTTCGCCATCGGCATAGCGGAAGGCGACCCCCCTGACTTCGAGGTCCGCGCCAGGCAGGTCGCCATCGACCATGGCTTCGTGGATGGCAGGGTCCGGCGCGGCAAGCACGATGTCGGCCAGGCGCTCGCGGTGCAGGCGCAGCATGCGGAGCTCGATGCCCTTGTCGATCAGGCTGCTGACGCGGCCGGAAAACTGGTCCTTGTAGGCCAGGTACGCCACCAGCATGCCGACCGAGAACACGTTCTCCAGCGCCAGCGTCGCGCCGAACCAGATCACGGCGATGCGTTCGATCCCGAAGATCAGCTGGCTCGCGGTGCCAAAGCCCAGGTCCAGACGGGCCAGCCAGGTCTCGCGGTTGACGGTGTCGTTGAGCAGGTTGGCATGCGCGGACCGACGCGCCGGTTCGCACCCGGCCACCTTCAGCGACTGGATGCCGCGGATCGATTCGAGCAGGTGGCTTTCCTGGCGGGCGGCCTTGATGAGGTGCTGCTCGTTGCCGTCGCGGACCGGCGATAGGACAGCCAGCGCAGCGCCAGGTACAGCGCCACTGCGAGCAAGGTGACCAGCGTCAGCTTCGCGCTGTAGAGCAGCATCATCGCCAGCGTCACCAGCGCCATCAGTCCATCGATGATCGCCTCGACGAAACCGGTGGTGAGCGTCTTCTGGATCGCCTGCACCGAACCCATGCGCGAGGTGATGTCGCCCAGATGCCGCTTCTCGAAGAAGTCCAGCGGCAGCTTCAGCAGATGGTTGAACACGTTGCTGGCCCATTGCAGGCCCAGCTGCGCCGACAGGTACACCACCGCCCAGCCACGCAGCACGCCGATGGCCAGTTGCAGCAGCAGCGCCAGGCCGAAACCCAGGCCGAGCACCGTCAGCAGCGAGCGGTCGGCGGCCACCAGCACCTGGTCGACCACCCATTGCATGAACAACGGGCTGGTCAGCGCGAACACTTGCAGCGCGACCGACAGGGACAGCACCAGTGCGAGCGAACGCCACAGCCCGGTGATCGAGCCGGTGAACGTGCGCAGCGAGATCGCCGGCGCGGCCACTTCCTGCTTGAACTTGGCCGAGGGCGTCAGCTCCAGCGCGATGCCGGTGAAATGGCGGGAGACTTCGCTACGTGTCAGGGTGCGCCGGCCGACGGCCGGGTCGTGGATCGTGACCTGGTCGCCCTTGCATCGCACCAGCACCACGTAGTGGTTCAGATCCCAGTGCAGGATGCACGGCGTGGCCAGTTGCTGCAGTTCGTCCAGCTCCAAGCGAAGCGGGCGATGGGCGAAGCCCAGCTCGCCGGCAACGAAGACCAGACGGCGCAGATCCGCGCCCTTGAGCGAGAGTGGAAAGCGGCGCCGCAGTTCGCGCAGCGGAAGTTCGCTGCCGTGGTGCGAGGCGACCATCGCGATGCACGCCAGCGCGCATTCGGAGGCTTCCGACTGGAGAACGACGTCCGTGTCCACGTTGCTCGCTTGCGGGGAACAAGGCCCCGGGCTGGGTGCTGGACCCCTCCCGGGGCAGGGCGCAGCAGAGACTTACTGGTACTTCTTGGGAGCCGGCCAACCCTGGGCGTAGTAGTTGTTGCCCGCGAACAGCGGCACGCGCGGCAGCGCGAAGCCGGTGCTGTCGTGGAAATTGTGCGCATAGGCCTTGTAGTCATAGGCCTGGAACTTGGCGAGCGTGCCGTAGAAAGAGGCGGTCGCGATGGCAAGGCCGAGCAGGATCACGCCTCCACCCACGTTCTCAAGTTCGTTCTGATTCAACTCACGCATGATGCTTCCTCATTGGGGGAAGGGAGCCCGCACGGACTCCCCGAGTGATGAAGTTCACTCGGCGATCATTCTCGATTTCACCCCAATGCGGAGCCATCAGAACCGGCTCAGCAACGAGCGCTCGTTCAGCGCTCGATCTGGTTCGAGGCAGCGGCGTGCAGGTCGTGTGACTCGATGCGGTCAACCGGCGCCGGGGCGCACGTGGAAGCCGAGCGCGCCGGCCACCGCGCGCAACGCTTCGTCGTCACGCTGCAGGGTCATGAAGCCGGCATGCGTGTCGTGCCCGGTCTCCCAGGTCCACAGCGTGTAGTGATGCTCGCGAAGGCGGTCGTAGGCGACGCCGATCAGCGACGGGACCTCGGCGTCGGACAGGAAGTCTTCGTCGGTCGGGTCTTCCACGCCCCAGTCGATGTGCAGGTTGAAGCGCGAGGCCAGTTCGTCCAGCACCTCGATCAGTCCGCCCGGGTCGCTGTCTTCGACGTGGAAGCCCGACTTCCAGTCGATCACGTCGCGGATCAGTTCGACCGGATCCTCGCCTTCGTCGAGCGCGTCGCGGCAGGCCTGGAACTGCTGCATGGCGGCGTCTTCGTCGCCGGGATTGATCAGCAGCAGCAACTGCCACGCCACCGCTTCCAGCGCCGCTTCCTCGTCGATGTCTGCGTCCGCGGCGAATGAACGCGCGAAGTTGTCGTCGGGGTCGTATTCGGTGTGGGTGCTCATGGCGGCCTCCGCCGATTGGCCAGGTCGACAGGATACGGCCATCGCACGCGCGGCGCTCTGATTGCCGTGACCTCGCCTCACGTCGGGTTGCATCCAAAGCACTATCTTGCCCACGCAGGGCGCAGCAAGCTGGCCCCTTCACATGCACTCGACAGGAGGAAGTCCCATGGCCTCGATCCGCCGGGAGATCCAGGTGTCGGTACCGCCTGCGCAGGCCTGGGATGCGCTGCGCGACGTGGGCCGCATTCATGAGCGGCTGGTGCGCGGCTTTGTCACCCAGTGCGAGCTCGAAGGCGACGTCCGCAAGATCACCTTCGCCAACGGCATGACGGTGCACGAACGCATCATCGATGTCGACGACGGCGAGCGGCGCGTGGTCTGGTCCGTGCAGGACGAGCCCTTCGCCCACCACAACGCCTCGGTGCAGGCCTTCGAGTCCGGAAACGGCGGCACGCGCCTGGTGTGGATCGCCGACCTGCTGCCCGACGCGCTGGAAGCGAAGGTCGCCGGTTTGATCGAGCAGGGCCTGGAGGCGATGAAGCAGACGCTCGAAGGCGTCACCTGAAATGCCGGCGATTTCCGCACATTCAGACAATTCTGATAGGTCGGCGGCGGTTTGCGCGATCAACTGCAGGTCCGGAATGCAGTGCTGTCGCAAAGAACAATGGGTGAGCGTGAACGTTTCTACGAAGCACTGTGTGGTTTTGACGGCTTCGCGCCAGTGCCCCTGATCGATGCCCACATCGAGTTGATCCGCGAAATCCGATTCGACTGGATGCCGACCGACACCGGCGCCCCCTGCGTCAATCCGGTCACGCCACTGCACCTGGACGAGGACGGCTTCGCATCGCTGCGGCGCATGACCACGCTGGCGGAAGAAGGCGATCGCCTGCGCCTGTTCCTCGAGGCGGCGTTCGCACTGCCGGAGTTCATCGAGAAGGCCAGCCTCGCACCCGGCGACTACCGCCTGCCGCGCGACATCGCCGAGTTCCTCGACGCACCGAGGTCGGGGATGGAGGGCGACTGCTTCCGCTTCACCCGCGAGCACCTGAAGTTGCTCAAGGCCGCGTCGTGGCGCACCCGCCAGGTGTTCTCGCCGTTGCCCTACATCGCCCCGAGGCGACCGTATGGCGACTTCACCGACGTGCCGATGGATGCCGCCCTGGTGCTGGGGTGGCGGCGCAGCTACAGCGATCTCGAAACCGAGCCGCTGGCGCCGCTGTCGAACGGCGAACGCGCCCTGTTGGCCGAACTTCACTACCAGACGCTGCCGGCGATCCACGCCTTCGTCCGCTACGCCCACGTCTGAGCCGCCGCAGGCGGCGCGGGCCTCACGGGGGGGGCGTCCCCTTGAACTTTATATGACGGTCATCATATAAGGTGCCATGCGCTACGACCCCGACCACAAGCTCCAGACCCGCCAGCGCGTCCTGCGGGTGGCCGCCCGTGCCATCCGCAGTGACGGCCCGGCCGGGGTCGGCGTGGCCGGCGTGATGCGCGAGGCCGGGCTGACCCACGGCGGCTTCTACGCCCACTTCCAGTCGAAGGACGAGCTGGTCGCCGCCGCGATCACGCAGATGTTCGAGGACTCCGGCGCCCAGTGGCGCCGCGCGCTCGAAGGCCGCGACGATGCGGACGGCCTGGCCGCCTGTTTGCGTGTCTATCTCTCAGCGGAACACCGTGATGGCCCGGGCACCGGCTGCCCGATGGCGGCACTGGCATCCGAACTGCCGCGACTGGACGTCGCCGCCCGCGAGGCGTATTCGCGCGGTTCGCGCCGATTGGCCGACGGCCTGGCCGCCCGGCTGGCGCGACTGGGCCACGCCGACGCCGACGACCTGGCCAGCTCGGTGCTGGCCGAATTGATCGGCACCCTGGCGATGGCGCGTTGCGAAAGCGACCGCACCCGTTCCGACGCGCTCCTGGCGGCGGCACGCCGGCAGCTGGGCCGTCGCCTCAACCTGGAGATCGATGGATGAGCATGGTCGATGAAATCGGCGCCGGCCTCGACGGCCTGTCGCAGCTGCAGGCGCTGATCGCCTCCGGCCGCAAGCCCGGCATCCTGCATTCGCTGGACTTCGACTTCATCGAAGTCGAACCGGGGCGCGCCGTGTTTGCCGGAACCCCCGGCGACCACGCCTACAACCCGATCGGCATGGTCCACGGCGGCTATGCCGCGACCCTGCTCGACTCGGCCTGCGGCTGCGCCGTGCACTCGCGGCTGAGCGCGCAGCAGGCTTACACGACGCTTGAACTCAAGGTCGCGTATCACAAGGCGGTGACGCGCGATTCCGGCTTGTTGCGCGCCGAAGGCAAGGTCGTTTCGATCGGCCGTCGCGCCGCGTTCGCGGAAGCACGCCTGACCGGTGCCGATGGCCGCCTCTATGCCACCGCCACCTCCACGCTGCTGGTGATCGACCGGGCCCCCGCGCCGTAGCAATAGCCAGCGTTTCGTTCCTCCCCCAACGAGTTGCGCATGTCTTCCCCACACGACCCCATCGTCATCGTCTCCGCCGTTCGCACGCCGCAGGGACGTTTCCTCGGCGACCTGTCGCCGCTGACCGCGCCGCAGCTCGGCGCGCACGTGATCTCGGCCGCGCTCGCGCGTGCCGGCCTGGCGCCGGAGCGCGTCGATGAAGTGCTGATGGGCTGCGTGCTGCCCGCCGGCCAGGGCCAGGCGCCGGCACGGCAGGCCTCGCGCGGCGCGGGCTTGCCCGATGCCGTCGGCGCGACCACCGTCAACAAGGTCTGCGGCTCCGGCATGAAGGCCACGATGATCGGCCATGACCTGCTGCTCGCTGGCTCGGCCGACCTGGTGGTGGCGGGCGGCATGGAATCGATGTCGAACGCCCCGTACCTGTTGTCGAAGGCGCGCAGCGGCTATCGCGTCGGCCACGACCGCATTTTCGACCACATGATGCTCGACGGCCTCGAGGACGCGTACGAGCCCGGCCGCGCAATGGGCGAGTTCGGTGAAGCGGCCGCATCGAAGTACGGCTTCAGCCGTGCCGACCAGGACGCCTACGCAGTCGAGACGCTGACCCGCGCCCGCAACGCGATCGAAAGCGGCGCCTTCGCCGACGAGATCGTGCCCGTGCCCGTGCCCGCCAAGGGCGGCGAGCGCATCGTCGAAACCGACGAGCATCCGCTCAAGGTCTCGCCGGAAAAGATCCCGACGCTCAAGCCTGCCTTCGCCAGCGACGGCACGATCACCGCCGCCAGCGCATCGGCCAATGCCGACGGCGCCGCGGCGCTGGTGCTGACGCGGCGCTCGCTGGCCGAACGCGAAGGCCTGCCGATCCTCGCCGAGATCCGCGCCCATGCCACCCACAGCCAGGCACCGGCCTGGTACACGACCGCACCGATCCCGGCGATCGAAAAGCTGCTGTCGAAGGTGGGCTGGAGCGTCGCCGACGTCGACCTGTTCGAGATCAACGAAGCCTTCGCCGTGGTGGCCATGGCCGCCGCCCAGGACCTGGGCATCGACCGCGACCGCCTCAACGTCAACGGCGGCGCGTGCGCGATCGGCCATCCCATCGGCGCCACCGGGGCGCGCCTGATCGTCACCCTGCTGCATGCCTTGCAGCGCCGCGGCCTCACCCGCGGCGTGGCCGCGTTGTGCATCGGTGGCGGCGAAGCCACCGCGATTGCAATCGAACGCATTCCGTAACCCCAACCCTCACACCGCAACACTCCCCCACAGAGGCTCACGATGGACATCAGCAACGCCGTTGTACTGGTCACCGGCAGCAACCGCGGGCTCGGCCGTGCCCTGCTCGATGCGCTCAAGCAGGCCGGCGCGGCCAAGATCTACGCCGCCGCGCGCAACCCCGACTCCATCGACGTCGAAGGCGTCACCCCGATCGCGCTGGACGTGACCTCGCCCGAAAGCATCGCCGCGGCAGCCCGGGCCTGCCCCGACGTCAACGTGGTCATCAACAACGCCGGCATCGCCCGCGGCGGCGTGCTGCTCTCCGACACCGGCGAGACGACCGCGCGCGAGGAAATGGACACCAACTTCTGGGGCCCCTGGCGGATGACCCAGGCATTCGCGCCGACGCTCGCGCGCAACGGTGGTGGCGCCCTCGTCAACGTGCTGTCGGTGCTGAGCTGGATCAGCCTGCCGGGCACGGCGACCTATTGCGTCTCCAAGGCCGCGGCCTGGTCGCTGACCAACGGCCTGCGCAACGAACTGCGCGGGCAGGGCACGCAGGTCGTCGGCGTCCACCTCGGCCTGATGGATACCGACATGACCGCCGGTTTCGACGCACCCAAGATCGCACCCAAGGATGTCGCCGAGCAGATCGTGCGCGCGCTGCAGGACGGCAGCGAGGAAGTCCTCGCCGACGACACCAGCCGCCAGGTCAAGGGCAGCCTGTCCTCGCCGCAGGCAGCGTACCTGTCGGCCGGAAGCGAGTAGACCACCCGTGCAGGCCCGGGCCGGCTGGAGACAGGCCCTGTCTCCAGTCAGCCTTGATTGCGTCGGTGCAGATCGGACCACCGTCCAACCCGGAAGAAAAAGCGCGTCAGGAACGCCAGCGACGCCCAGCAGGCCATCGCCAATGCGGGCACGGCCACGAGCGTGCCGATGATGACGTAGGCCGTACTGCCCTTGTACTCGAGCACGTCCAGCCGATCGAAGCGCCCTGGCTGGGCCTTCGCGTAAGCCACCTGCACGGTCGTGTCATCCGTGGCGAAGCTGGCGGAGTACGACGTCCCATCTACGGTGAAGGTATAGAGGTCCCTGTCCTTTCTTGCCGTCGGCAGGAGTCGATCCAGTGCCGTGTCGGCCTTCGCAGGAGCAGCGATCGCGACACCGTGGTTCCTGAGGATCGACCTGGCATGCCGATAGTCGCGCAACACGCCCTGGACCGTATGCACCGACCCCATGAAGAAGATCAGCAGGAACAGGTGCCGCGCGACGATGGTGACCGCAGCGTGTCCGTCCTCGGAAAGCTCGACGCGAGGCGCGCGTTCAAGCAGGTCCAGGAGCAGGCCTGGCAGCCAGCGAGCCTGGCGATGTGCGAGCTCATCCCGTCCTTGGGTCATTGAGCGTACGTCCGTGTGTAACTTCGCCGGATCGTTGCATGGCCTTCCCGTCACATGTGACATCACAGTCGATGTCGCGGGAATGGACTACGCCGATGCGGGCACAAGTCCTACCAGATGGCATGGACTCTGCAAACGCAGCGGGGGAACTGCCTGATCCCCCGCTGCTTGACCGCGATACCACTCAGGGCAACGGCGTGCCCTGGTCGGCAATCGCCAGCCAGCGGTGGCCGTCGTGGCTGTAGGTGACGCCGGTCAGGGCGTGCTGGCGGAAACCAATCCGCGGGATCTCGTAGACGGTCTCGTAGAGGATGAAGGCCGAGTTGCAGCCGTCGACCACGCGGTATTTCTCGGTCCAGGTCCACACCGCTTCGCGGCCGGCGAAGTGGCTGGCCAGGGCGGTCATGATCGCGTCGATGCCATAGCGCACCGCGCCACTGCCGAAGATGGTGACTGCGCGCTCGTCGTGGACGGCGCGGAAGGTCTCTTCGTCGTAGTCACGGAAGGACTCCATGTCCATCCGCTGGGCCAGTTCGAACTGGCGGGCGCAGCCGCGGGCGTTGCCGTGGCCGCCGGCCAGCGCGGCCGGTGCCAGCGACAAGGCCGCCAGGGCCAGGATCGCGGATGCCAGGGGGCGCAGGGCGCGTCGGGAATGGGTATTCATCGTCGACCTCTCCATGGGTTGGGGGAAAGCGCGATCGACATTAGGCGCGCAGGTGGACCCATGCGAGAGCCACTATTGCCCCTGTCGGCAGGGCCAATCGAAACATTCCGGGCCAGCCGCCGGGCCGGTTTTGGAGTCCGGACTCGGCTTTGCACCCCGTACTCTCGACACAGGCATCCAGCCACCGGAGCGCACGCAATGACTACCCTCGTCACCGGGAGCGCCGGCCACCTCGGCGAAGCCCTGATGCGCAAACTGCGGGCGGCGGGCCGGCCGGCCGTCGGCATCGACATCAAGCCCTCGGCGTTCACCGACCACGTCGGTTCAATCACCGATCGCGACTTCATCCGCCATCGCATGCCGCACGTGCACGCGGTCATCCACACCGCGACGCTGCACAAGCCGCACGTGGCCACGCACCCTCCGCAGGATTTCGTCGACACGAACATCAGCGGCACGCTGGTACTGCTGGAAGAGGCGGTCGCCGCCGGCGTCGCATCGTTCGTCTTCACCAGCACCACCAGCACCTTCGGCGCGGCACTGACGCCGGCACCGGGTCTGCCGGCGGCATGGATCACCGAGGACGTCGCGCCGATTCCGAAGAACATCTACGGCGTGACCAAGCTGTCGGCCGAGCACCTGTGCCAGCTGTTCTTCCGCAAGCGGCGCCTGCCGGTGGTGGTGCTGCGAACGTCGCGCTTCTTCCCCGAACCGGACGACAGCATCGACATGCGCAGCGGCTATGTCACCGCCAACGCGCAGGCCAACGAACTGCTCTATCGCCGGCTCGACATCGAGGATGCCGTCGATGCGCACCTGCTCGCGGTCGAGCGTGCGCCGGACATCGGCTTTGGCCGCTACATCGTGTCGGCGACGACGCCTTTCACCGGAGCCGACCTGGCCGAACTCCGGCGCGACGCGCCCGGGGTGGTCAACCGCCTCTTCCCCGAGGCCGCATCGTTGTACGCCGCGCACGGATGGCGGATGTTCCCGCAGCTCGACCGCGTCTACGTCAACACGCTGGCGCGCTCGGAGCTGGGCTGGGAGCCGCGCTACGACTACCGCGGCGTGCTGGCCGCGATGGCCAGCGGCGGCGGATTCCGCAGCGCGCTCGCCGAAGCCGTGGGCAGCAAGGGCTACCACGACCAGGTGTTTGCCGACGGGCCTTACCCGGTCAGCGGCTGACAGCGGACACAAAAAAGGGCGGCACAAGGCCGCCCTTTCTGATTGACGGCGCTTACTTCGGTTTGATCGACACCGCCGCGGCCTCGGTGAAGGCGATGCGCAGCATGTCGCCGACCTTGAGGTTCTTCAGCCGCGCCTGGTGCTCGGGCTTCTTGACGTCGAGGGTCACCACGTTGCCGCGCGGACCCTTGACGGTGATCGTGTTGTTGACGGTATCGATGGCTTCGATCGGTGCGAGCACCGTCACCACCTCGGCCTTGCCGTAACGCGGCTTCTCGCCGGTCTTGGCCACGTCCTGGCCTTCCTTGATGTACGCGCCCGGCTCGGCGCTGCCCGCCGGCTGGATGTCGATGGTCACCGCGTTGACGTAGTCGATCTGGACCACGTCGCCGACGTGGACCTGGTCGAAGTTGCGCACGGTCTCATCGGCGTGCACTTCGACCTGCTTGCCGTCTTCGCCTTCGATGGTGACCAGGCGCGAGGGCGAGTCGATGTTCACGATCTTGCCGGTGGCCTGCACGCTCATCGCGACCGTCTCGCTCGGATGGTCGGCGGCGGCGGCCGGGGTGGTGGTCGAGCAGGCCGTGGCCAGTGCCATGGTCACGGCAAGCGCCAGTACAGAAGGCAGGGCGGTTGTTTTCACTGCGGTCTCCATTGATTGCCTTGGCGGTGCGATCCGCGTTCAGTCTGCGCAAGGGCAAGTGAAGGCCGGATTCACTTCGGCGCCCAACAAAAAGCCCCGCCAAGGCGGGGCTCTTTGCAATCAACGTAGCCCGGGTAAGCGCAGCGCACCCGGGAAGCGCGCCTCAATGGTGCAACAACACGTCCGCGATGATGCCGGTGGCCACGGCGATCAGGACGTACTTGCCGTCATCGCTGCGCACCCAGCGGTGGCCGCGCGGCGGCTCGTGCAGGTGGTAACGCGTGTAGTCGTCCACGTAGACCCGGCGTTCGACATAGACCACGCCACGGCGGTACTCCTGCTTGTGGTGGCCCTTGTGCTTGCCAGGGTGGTGGTCGTCATCACGGTAATCACGGTCGTGATCGTCATGGTGGTGATGGTCGTCGCCGTGCTTCTTGCCGTGGGCGAAAGCCGCCGCAGGCGCCAGGAACACGAAACCGATCAGTAGTACGGAGAGCAGGCGCTTCATGGGTTCCCCTGTGGAGTGCAGATGCAGTTGGTGCGTGCGCTGCGATCCTACGGTGCCGCCGGCGCCGGCAAGGCCCGCCCTTCGCGAACCATGACGGCCGTCGCTATTCGGCGATGACGTCCTTCATTCGGCCTTTAGGTAAGCCCCCTGGCAAGGGTTCCGGAGGGCCAGAAAAGCCGGGGCGGCGCGCGGGGCCCAGTCCGCGCGTCGCCCCGCTGTCTCCCTGACGAGGAGGCGGCCAGTGTCGGCGGCGGCGGTCGCACCGGGCGAGACGGCTGCCCTACACTCGGCCCGGGAACCTTCACCGCCGCCAAGGGGAATCGAATGAAGTCGCACCTCGCCGCCGCCCTGACGGGCCTGTCGCTGGCCCTGTCCGCCGCACTGATCGCCCACGCCCAGGCGCCCGCGAGCGCTGCGCCGGCCGCTGCGCCCGCGGTGCAGCCGGTGGTGCTGCGCGCCGCGCACCTGTTCGACGGCCGCAGCGGACGGGTGACCTCGCCGGGCCTGGTGGTGGTGCAGGGCGACCGCATCATCGGTGTGGGCGCGTCCGCGCCGCTGCCGGCCAATGCGCGCGTCATCGACCTCGGCGAGGCGACGCTGCTGCCGGGCTTCATCGATGCCCATACCCACATCGCCTCCGACCACGACGACGACTGGGCGCAGGGCTTCTACGAGAACATGCTGCGCTTCCCGGTGGAGCAGTCGTTCCATGCCGCGCGCAACGCCAGGCTGACGCTGGACGCAGGCTTCACCACGGTGCGCGAGGTCGGTGCGCCGGACTTCGTCGACGTCGCCCTGCGCAATGCCATCAACGGCGGCCTGGTCGAAGGCCCGCGCATGCTGGTGGCCGGCCACGCGATCGGCTCGACCGGCGGCCATTGCGACGCATCGCCGTTCCCGCCGGATCGGGTCAAGCCGGTCGGCACCCTCGAAGGCGTCTGCAACGGCGCCGAGCAATGCCGCGTGGCCGTGCGCGAACAGATGAAGTACGGCGCGGACCTGATCAAGATCTGCGCTTCCGGCGGCGTGCTGTCCGAGGCCGACCCGGTCGACGTGCCGCAGCTGACGCCGGACGAGCTCAAGGCGATCATCGGCGAGGCCCACACCTGGGGCCGCAAGGTGGCCGCGCACAGCCACGGCGACCTGGCGGCAAAGCAGGCGGTCGAGGCCGGCGTCGATTCGATCGAGCACGGCAGCTTCCTCACCTCGTCGACGCTGCAGTTGATGAAGCAGAAGGGCACGTACCTGGTGCCCACGCGCATGACCCAGGTGTGGGTGGTCGCCAAGGCCGACTCGTACCCGCCCAAGATCGGCGCCAAGGCGCGCGCGGCCGGCGAGGCGCACACGAAGATGTTCAAGGAAGCATTGCGGATCGGCGTGCCGATCGCCTTGGGCACGGACGCGGCGGTCTATCCGCACGGCATGAACGCCCAGGAATTCGGCGACATGGTCGACCTGGGCATGAGCCCGTCGACCGCGTTGCTGACCAGCAGCCAGGGCTCGGCGAAGCTGCTCGGCGTCGACGGCGAGACCGGCACGCTGGAAGTCGGCAAGTTCGCCGACGTGGTCGCGGTGCCTGGCGATGTGCTGCAGAACATTCGCGCGACCGAGAAGCCGGTGCTGGTGATGAAGCAGGGCAAGGTGGTTCGCGGCGGGGAGTAAGGGCTTTCCCTCTCCCTGGCGCCTGCGGCGCCTGTCCCTCCCCCGCGAGGGGGGAGGGGGTTCGCGTTACGCGCCTACGCGGTCGCGGACGGCGTCCATGTCGCGCACCGGGCGCACTTCGATCGAGCCGACGCGGATCCACGGGAACGAGTGCGCGATCTCCAGCGCTTCCTCGATGTTCGCCGCTTCGATCAGGTTGAAGCCGGCGAACACTTCCTTGGCCTCGGCGAACGGGCCGTCAAATATGGTCGTGCTGCCGTTGCGCGCGCGCAGCGACTTGGCGGTCACCGGCTCCTCCAGCTGCTGCGCATCGAGCAGCACGCCCTTGGCGCGCAGTTCGTCGGCCTTGTGCAGGCAGCCGCGCATCATCCGGTCGAACTCACCCTCGGGCAGCGCATCCATCAGCGTGGGGTCGGTGTACACCATGAGCAGAAACTTCACTGGGGCCTCCTGGCAGTGGTCGGGACGTCTGGAGCCCCATTGTGGCCGATCGCGGCGCGCGCTCATGTGCCAAAGGCGACAGATGGACCATTCGCCCGCCCACGGGATGATGCCTCCCCGGATCAGTGACTTGTCGCAGCAGCCCTCGGGTACGATGCTGCGCTGCCATCCGTGCAAGAGGGTCGACGCGTGCCGGTCATCGATGTCCGCAACCTCACCAAGACCTACGCGTCGGGTTACCAGGCGCTCAAGGGCATCGACCTGCAGATCCGCCGCGGCGAGATCTTCGCGCTGCTCGGGCCCAACGGCGCCGGCAAGACCACGCTGATCAGCATCATCTGCGGCATCGTCAACGCCAGCTCGGGCACGGTGCTGGCCGACGGCCACGACATCGTGCGCGACTATCGCGCCGCGCGCAGCAAGATCGGCCTGGTGCCGCAGGAACTGTCGACCGATGCCTTCGAAAGCGTGTGGGCGACGGTGAAGTTCAGCCGCGGCCTGTTCGGCAAGGCGCCCGATCCGGCCTACCTGGAGAAGGTGCTGCGCGACCTGTCGCTGTGGGACAAGAAGGACAGCAAGATCATGGCGCTGTCCGGCGGCATGAAGCGCCGCGTGCTGATCGCCAAGGCGCTGGCGCACGAGCCGCAGATCCTGTTCCTCGACGAGCCCACCGCCGGCGTCGACGTCGAGCTGCGCCACGAGATGTGGCAGATGGTGCGGCGCCTGCGCGAGAACGGCACCACCGTCATCCTCACCACGCACTACATCGAAGAGGCCGAGGACATGGCCGACCGCATCGGCGTGATCAACCACGGCGAGCTGGTCCTGGTCGAGGACAAGGCTACGCTGATGCGCAAGCTCGGCAAGAAGCAGCTGACGCTGCAGTTGCAGTCGCAGCTGGAAAAGATCCCCGAAGGGCTGTCGGACTACCCGCTGGAGCTGTCCGAGGACGGCACCACGCTGGTCTACACCTTCGACGTGCAGGCGCAGGAGACCGGCATCGCCGCGCTGCTGCGCCGCCTGCACGACCACGGCATCGACTTCCGCGACCTGCATTCGAGCGAGAGCTCGCTGGAGGAAATCTTCGTCAGCCTGGTCCGCCAGGGCCGGGAGGAGCGCGCATGAACCTGCACGCGATCCGCGCCATCTACCGCTTCGAGATGGCCCGCACCTTCCGCACGCTGATGGAGAGCATCGTCTCTCCGGTGCTGTCGACCTCGCTCTACTTCGTCGTGTTCGGCGCGGCCATCGGCGCGCGCATGGGCGAGGTCGGCGGGGTCAGCTACGGCGCCTTCATCATCCCCGGCCTGATCATGCTGTCGCTGCTCAGCGAGAGCATCTCCAACGCCTCCTTCGGCATCTACATGCCCAAGTGGGCCGGCACCATCTACGAGCTGCTGTCGGCGCCGGTGTCGGCGTTCGAGATCGTGATCGGCTACGTCGGCGCGGCCGCGACCAAGTCGCTGATGCTGGGCGCGCTGATCCTGGTCACGGCGCGCTTCTTCGTGCCTTACGAGATCGCACACCCGTTCTGGATGCTGTGCTTCCTGCTGCTGACCGCGGTGACCTTCAGCCTGTTCGGTTTCATCATCGGCCTGTGGGCGGACAGCTTCCAGCGCCTGCAGATCGTGCCGCTGATGATCATCACGCCGCTGACCTTCCTCGGCGGTGCGTTCTATTCGATCAACATGCTGCCGCCGGTGTGGCAGAAGATCGCGCTGTTCAACCCGGTCGTGTACCTGATCAGCGGCTTCCGCTGGAGCTTCTACGGCATCTCCGACGTCAACGTCGGCATCAGCGCGATGGCGATCCTGGGCTTCCTGGCGTTGTGCCTGGCGATCGTGTGGTGGATCTTCCGCACCGGCTGGAAGCTGAAGAACTAGCTCCGGTCGGAGCGCGGCGAGCCGATCTCGCGCGTCAGCCAGCTGTCGATCATGCTTTTTTCGTAGCGCAGGATGTCGCTGTTGGTCACCGGGCTGGCGCCGATCATGAAGCCGGTGTCGCTGAGCTTGCGTTCGCCTTCGGCCAGCACCGTGCCGTTGGCATCGGTGTGTCGGAAATTGACGGTCATCCGCGGCGGATAGATGTCGCGGATGATGCGCGTGTCGTCGAGGTCCGGGCCATGCCAGGGCTCATAGGAACCGGCGCGGCGGATGTCGACGATATCGACGTCCAGGCGCTGGCCTGGCGGCAGGCGCTTCTCGGCGCTTTTGCGCACATGTTCGGCGAGCTCCTCGACCCAGTTGCCGCGCACCGCTTCCCAGCGATTGCGGCTGTAGCGGATGTCGGTGAACTTGGACGGATCCTCCCAGCGCACGCTGACCGGGCCCTCCACGGGCAGGGCGCGCGGTGCGTTGGGATCGGTGACGTTGCGCGTGCGCGCATCGGCGGGCACGCCGGCGCTGACGATGGCCAGCGCGAGGGCAATGAGGGCGGGCCGCAGGTTCATGGCAGGCTCCGGAGGGGTACCGGTGTTGGTACACACCGATTGTCTGCCTGCGCCCGCGCGTCCGCCATGGGTGCCATGGCGGTCGTACAGCGGCGGTTTCTGATGTCAGGCCAGATCAGGTCAGGAACCAGGCCTCGATGGTGCCCTTCAATTTCACCGTCATCGGGTTGCCACGGCGATCGAGCGACTTGCCGACCGGCAGCCGCACCCAGCCTTCGCTGATGCAGTACTCCTCGACATTGGTGCGCTCCACGCCGTTGACTTTGATGCCGACGCCACGCTCCAGCAGGGCTTCGTTGTAGTGCGGGCTGCGCGGGTCGTTGGAGAGGCGGTCGGGCGGGGTGGTGTCGGTCATGGTCGTCGTGGTCCGTTTGGCTGCTGCCGCACGGCGTCGGCCGCGCGGGGCCATAAGGATACTTGGCGCCGGCCCGCCGCTGGCCTTACTTCAATACTGGCTTTACTTGAGCACTGGCCTTACTTCAATACGTACCCGGCCAGCCGCCAGGTGCCGTCCTCGTCCTGGCGGAACGAGATCAGCTCGTGGCCGGTGCGGTTGCCCGCGAACTGGGTGTCGAACTCGACATTGGCGTACGTGCCGGCCGGCAACTGCTCGGTGCCGGCCGTGGAGTGCCGGCTGACGACGGTCCAGCGCCGCGCCGCGGTCGCGCCGAGCGGCTTGCGCTGGGCGGCGATGGATTCGGTGAACTTCTTGCGGTCGACGCTGCGCTTGGCCACGGCCGAGGCGCCGTCCCAGACTTCGCCGGCGCGTCCGGCGTCGATCAGCTGGGCCGCCTGCATCGCCGCCGTGGCCAGGCTGTTGGGGTCGATCTCGCGGGCGGCCGCGGCCTGTTGCTGGGCCATCGCCGGGGCGAACGCGGCGGTCAGTGCCAGGAAGGCCAGTGCGGCCAGCTTCCTCGAGGGGGTCATCGGCGGGTCTCCGGACGGGGCAGGCCGGTCGGCTATGGGTGGGCTGAGTATGCGTAGCCCATGCCGAGGCGCCGTGAAGCACATGCGACACGATCAGGGCGGATCAAGGGTGCTCGCCGCGCCCCTGCAGCTTGGCCACGCGGATGACGGCGCGGACGCGTTCGCGGTCGGTATGGCGGGAAATGGGCTGCGCGCCGAGCGCGATGGCGCGTTCGCGCAGGTCGGCAGGGACGTCGTAGTGGGCGCCGGAGGTCTTGTCCTGGAAGGCGCGCCGCGGGATGTCGAGCCTGGCGGCCATGGCGTGCAGTTCGTCCAGGGTGTCGGCCATCAGGTGCGCCCAGCGCCGGCCGCGCCACAGATGAACAGCGTCGTCGACGTAGACGGTCATGGCGGGCTGGGGCCTGTCATGGGGGGCTCCGGGAGGGGTTGGAGGGCGTCTGGAGGGGGCAAACGTTCCATCTCTGAACAGAATTGCATCCCCGCCATTGCTTTGCGAGGCAATAGCGTCTAACGTTTGCCGCGCTGAGTTAGCCAAGGGTCACCGTGAATGTGGCCCGATGTAGATCAAGATTTACTCCATCGTTGCACCTCGTTTTCTCCTTGCAACCAGCCTCACGCCGCGAAAGCGGCAATTCACCATGTTCCAAGGAGTAAACAAAATGTCGAACCGTGAAACCGGTACCGTCAAGTGGTTCAACGATGCCAAGGGCTTCGGCTTCATCAGCCGCGAGAACGGCGAGGACGTGTTCGTCCACTTCCGTTCGATCCAGGGCTCGGGCTTCAAGTCCCTGCAGGAAGGCCAGAAGGTCACCTTCACCGTCGTCCAGGGCCAGAAGGGCCTGCAGGCCGACGCCGTGCAGGCGGTCTGAGTCTGACATCGTCGCGGCGCTAACGCGCTGACGAAGGAAAAACCCGGCTTCGGCCGGGTTTTTTTTTGCCCGTCATTCCCGCGAAGGCGGGAATCCATGGACGTTGCCCTTGCGCTACTTGCTGCAGGCCGTGGCGGCGTCGACATGTGCCGCATCGGCCCCCCACAGGCAGACGATGCGGTCCAGTGCCAGGCCCGAGCGGGAATTGCTGAGGAAGACGATTCCGTCGCGCTGCTCAGGCCGCATCAGGAACTTGGCGCGAAATCCGGCCTGGTTGCGTCCGTCGTGGCCTACCGCGGTGCTGCCATCACCGAGGCGTTCGATGAAATGGCCCAGGCCGTAGATCGCGTCTCCCGGCGCGCGTTGCGAGGTGAGCGTCGCCGCTTCGCGCAGTTGTGCCAGTTCTTCCCCGGACAGCGGGCCTTTCGATTCGCCATCGTTGTCGACCATGCCGGCGATCATCCACTTCGCGAAGTCGTTGACGGTGGTGGTCAGTGTCGACGGCGCCTGCTCGACGTAATAACGCGACGGCACCGGGTTGCCGTCGTCGCCATGCCCCTGCGCCGCATGGGCCATGATCGCCGGGGTCATCGCCACGCTGGTGTGGCGCATGTGCAGGGGTTGGAACACCAGTTCGTCGGCAAGGTCGGAGTACCTGCGCCGGGTGGTTCGTTCGATCGCCAGTTGCATCAGGGTGTAACCGCCGCCCGAGTACTGGAACTGGCTGCCCGCCGGCGCGAACAGTTCCACTGCGCCACGCCCGTTGGTCTTGCCGGCCAGCGACTCCTCCAGCGAGGGCAACTCGTTGAAGTCGAGCCAGCCCTGGTAACCGCCGAGCGTGGTGCCGGCGGTGTGCGAGAGCAGGTGGCGGAAGGTGATCGCGTGGTAGTCGAACGCGCTGCCGGCAAGCGGCCACGGTGACAGCGTGTCGGCGACGGGTTCGTCGAGTGCAATCACGCCTTCATCGACCAGGCGCATCGCCACCCAGGCCGCGATCGGCTTCGACAGCGAGGCCGCGGAGAATACGGTGTCGGGCGTGACAGGCAGCTTGCCGTCGTGGTCGGCAAAGCCGAATCCCTTGGCGTACACGAGTTCGCCATCCACGAGCAGGGCGACGGCGACGCCCTTGATGTTGGCGGACTTCATGATCGCCGGCATTTCGCGCTCAATGACTTCGGCGAATGGCGGAAGCGATGGCGCGCGTTTGGCCGCGAAGGCCTGCGCAGCGGGCGTCGCCACGACAACCACTACCAGCAGTGCGGCGCCGGCTCTCGTGAAGAGCGCCCGGATGATCCGGGCGCCGCGCGATTCGATGGACATGCTTCCTGCCTCCGTGGGATGGGCCGCGGCTTCATGCGGCGCCAGCTGGGATGCAAGGATCGGGGCGTTGGTTTACCGCACGGCTCCCGCGGCCCTAGCTTCCGGAGACCCGCACCATCTTCGCCATCAGGTGCTCGATCGCCGAACCGACTGCGGGGCAGCGACCCATGTGCACCGGTGAGGTCTGGATGATCGAGCTGCGCTTGGCGGTCAGCCAGTGGAAGCGCGCGCGCTGGGGCAACTGGCCGATGGGGCCGCTGCCGGGGCCGCCGGCGCAGATCACTTCGATCGCGGCGAGGTGGCGGCGCACGGTTTCGAGGTCCACTTGCGGATCGATCGCGAGCAGGCGCGCTTCGTCCAGCTCGATGCGCGCTTCCAGGAACTTCGCGCCGGCGCACGACAGGATGATGCCGACGTTGACGAATTCCTCTCGCTCCACGCGCGGCACCACGCGGATCACTGCGTAGTCGTAGGTGTCGTGGCGTTGCGGGTCACGCTTGATCGGATCAGGCGCGTGCATTGACGGCCTCCTCGACGAAACGCTGGCGCTGCGCCAGTCGTTGCATGAAGTGTTCGACGTAGGCGGCGCGGTGTTCGGCCGGGTCGGCGGGGGTGTCGGCGCCAACGAGCCAGGCGTCGGGCACCATCGCCATGATCGCGGCGAAGTCCTCGCGCGCCAGCTTCGGTGCCAGGCGTGCATCGGCGCCGGCGATGTCGTCGGCGCGCGCCAGCAGCACGTGCTCTCGGATCATCGGGAACGCGCTGCCGGCATGAGTCGGGGATCCGTCCCAGCCGTGATGGAAATACAGCGCTGCGCCGTGGTCGATCAGCCACGGCTTGCGGTGCCAGATCAGCAGGTTGGGATTGCGGAAGCTGCGGTCGACGTTGCTGACGAACGCGTCGAACCACACCACTTCCGAGGCCAGAGCGCCATCGACCTGCTCGGCGACCGGATCGAAGTTGATCGAGCCGGGCAGGTAGTCGAGGGCGAGGTTGAGGCCGGCGCTGTCCTTGATCAGCTGCTGGATCTCGGGATCGGGCTCGGTGCGTGCCAGCTCCGGGTCGAGATCGACGAACACCAGCTCCGGAATCGGCAGCCCGAGTGCGCGCGCGATCTCGCCGGCGACCAGCTCGGCGACCAGCGCCTTGGGCCCTTGCCCGGCGCCGCGGAACTTCAATACATACAGGCCGTCGTCATCGCCCTCGATGACGGCAGGCAGCGACCCGCCTTCGCGCAGCGGCGTGACGTAGCGGGCGGCAGTGATGGAGCGCAGGGGCATGGGCAGGGCCAATGAAAAGCCGCGACAGGTTACCTGCAACCCATGGCCTTGGCTTGGTAGATGCCCTTGAGAGCGTCTACCAGGTGTCTTCGAGCATGCGCGGCTGGCAGGCGAGCCAGCCGCCGACCAGCAGTACGGCCAGGCAGACCAGCAGGAAGGCGAACGGCCATGCCCAGCCGTGCGTCATCTCGTGCAGCAGGCCAAACAGCAACGGTCCCAGGCAGCTGAGGCTGTAGCCCACGCCCTGCATGAAACCCGACAGCTTGGCCGAGCCGACCTGCGAACGCGTGCGCAGGTTGATCAGCGTCAGCGACAGCGGGAACGTGCTCGGTCCCAGGCCCAGCAGCGCGACCCACAGCAGCGGCGCCGCCATCGGCGCCAGCAGCAGTCCGGCGAACGCGGCGACGTAGGCGACCGCGCACGCGACCACGATCGGATACGGATTGCTCACCCGCACTGCCACCGCCGGCAACACCAGTGCGCTGATCAGCCCGAGCGTCGAGAACAGCGCGACCATGCTGCCGCCCAGTGCCGGGCTGCCACCGGCCTCGACCAGCAGCTTCGGCAGCCAGGTGAACATCGAATAGGTGATCAGCGAAGTCATGCCGAACATCAGCGCCAGGCCCCATGCCACCGGCGAGCGCGATACGCGCCCCGGGCAGGCAGGCTCGGCCAGTTCGGGTGCTGCGTCGCCGACCTTTACCGCGCAGTCGTGCGCATCCGCCAGCGCCCGTGCCTGGCGCGAATGGCCGAAGCGCTCCATCCACAGCACCGCGATCCACGGCAACGCCGCCGCCGCCGCGACCAGCGACCAGCCGCCGAGCGAAGCACGCCAGCCGACGCTTTGCGCCAGCGGCACCGCCAGCAGCGCCGGCAGGATCGTGCCCAGCTGCAGCACGGTGATGTAGAAGGCGCTGACCGTGCCGACCCGGTCGGCGAAGTAACGCTTCACCAGCGGCGGCAGCACCACGTTGCCCATGCCCATGCCCGACAGCGCCACGGCCGAGGTCAGCAGCAGTATCCAGGTATCGCCGACGAAGGCACGCGCGAACAGGCCCAGGGTCGCCAGCACCATCGCCAGCAGTGCGGTGCGCTCCAGGCCGAGGCGATGGGCGATGCCGGGTGTCGCCACGCCGAACACCGCGAAGGCCGCGGTCGGCACCATGCCGAGCACGCCGGTCATGGTCGATCCAAAACCGAGCGTCTGCCCGAGGCTGTCGAGCAGTGGCGTCAGCGAGGTCACCGCCGTGCGCAGGTTGAACGCGGACAGCACGATGCCGGCGAGCACCAGCGTGCGGTCGCGCCACAACGGACGCACGATTGGCAATACGGCAGGGGAAGCAGTCACGTGGGGTACCGGAGACAGCGGCGAATGGACAGCCGTGGGAATGAAAGTGTGCGCGTCGCCTGCGGGCGAAACCAGCCGCGACCGGGCAACACTGGGTTCCATGGTAATCGGGGCGCGCAGTCGACGCGGCCAGGCCGACGCATGTCGACACATCCGGCAACGTCGCGCGCGTGAAGGTCGTGTGCACGTGCAGCTGAACGATGCCGCGCGCGTTCACTGCCGGTTCGTCTGGCGGAAACAAGACTCGGACGCTGCAATGCCGAGGAGATGAAACGATGAAGAAGATCGTCGCGTTGAATGCAATGCTGCTGCTGTGCCTGTCCGCACCCGTGCTGGCGAAGGACGCGCTGACCGAACACGAAGTGCGCAAGCAGCTGGCCGAACAGGGTTACACCAAGGTCAATGATGTGAAGTTCGAGGACGGCGTGTGGAAGGCCGACGCGCGCAGCGCCGAAGGCAACCGTGTCGACGTGCGCATCGATGCGAAGACCGGTCGTGTCTATCCGGACGAGCAGGTCGCCAATCTCAGCGAGGCCGATGTGCGTGCGCGCCTGTCGGCCGCCGGTTACACCAATGTCCACGATGTCGAGTTCGACAACGGCATCTGGAATGCCGAGGGCGACGACCCCGGCGGCCGCGATGTCGTGCTCAAGATTGACCCGGCCGATGGCAAGGTGGTCGGCAAGGAAAAGGACTGAGTGCCGCCCCTCCCCCTGCGAGCAGGGGGAGGGGCCTCAACCGACCGTCCTGGCAAAGCAAGCCGCCGCCCAGCGCCCGGGCCAATGGTCATGCTGGCCGTGGCCGCCCGTGCTGCCTAAGATCGGCGGACTCCAACTGGTAGAGCGTCCATGAAGTTTCCTGCCGTTTCCCTGCTGGCGCTGTCGATAGCGCTGGCGGTCAACCCCGCCTCGGCGGCCAAGCCGACCGCCCCGACCTTCGACCCCAAGCGCCTGTCCAACGACGTCAAGGTGCTGTCCACCGACGAGTTCGAAGGCCGCGGCCCCGCCACCGAGGGCGAGACCAAGACCGTCGACTATGTCATTGCGCAGATGAAGGCCGCCGGCCTCAAGCCCGGTGGCGACCTCAAGGACGGCCAGCGCGAGTGGACCCAGGCCGTGCCGCTGGCGCGCGCCGAGATAAGGGGCGCGCCGCAGGTGTCGGTGAAGGTCGCCGGCAAGTCGCAGGCGCTGACCCAGGGCGAGCAGATCGCCGTGCGCGCCGCGCAGAACGGGACCACCGCCATCGACATCGCCAACGCACCGCTGGTGTTCGTCGGCTACGGCGTCAAGGCGCCGGAGCGCAACTGGGACGACTTCAAGGGCGTCGACCTCAAGGGCAAGATCGCCGTCGTCCTGATCAACGATCCGGACTTCGAGAGTGGCCAAGGTGATTTCGGCGGCAAGGCGATGACCTACTACGGGCGCTGGACCTACAAGTACGAGGAAGCCGCACGCCAGGGCGCCCTCGGCCTGCTGATCGTGCACGAGACCGCGCCGGCTTCCTACGGCTGGGCGACGGTGAAGAACTCCAACACCAACACCATGTTCGACGTCGTCCGCGACGACCCGGCCTCGGTGCACCCGACGATGGAAGGCTGGATCCAGCGCGACTTCGCCGCTGCGCTGTTCAAGGGCGCCGGCCAGGACTTCGACGCGCTGAAGAAGCAGGCCGCCACGCGCGACTTCAAGCCGGTCGAACTCAAGGGCGCGACGCTGTCGGCCAAGTACGACGTCAACCGCGAAGTCATCACCTCGCACAACATCGTCGGTCGCATCGACGGTGCCAAGCGCCCGGACGAGACCGTGATCTACAGCGGCCACTGGGACCACCTCGGCGTCGGCCAGCCCGATGCCAAGGGCGACACCATCTACAACGGTGCGGTCGACAACGCCACCGGCATCGCCGCCATGCTCGAGCTCGCGCGCGGCTTCGCCAAGGCGCCGGCACCGGACCGCTCGATCGTGTTCCTGGCCGTGACCGCCGAAGAGAAGGGCCTGCTCGGTTCGGAGTACTACGCCTCCAAGCCGCTGTACCCGCTGGGCAAGACCGTGGCCGTGATCAACATGGACGCGCTCGACCCGCACGGCCTGGCACGCAACTTCACCACCTCCGGCAGCGCCAAGCAGGAACTGCTCGACCAGCTGGTGACCACGGCCAAGCAGTGGAACCTGGACTACGTGACCGACCCGAAGCCGGAAGCCGGCCACTTCTTCCGCTCCGATCACTTCCCGTTCGCCAAGCGCGGCGTGCCGGCGATCTCGTTCGGTTCCGGCAACGACCTGGTCGACGGCGGCCTGGCAGCGGGCAAGAAGATCGAAGACGAATACGTCGCCGATCGCTACCACCAGCCGGCCGACCAGTGGGAAGCCAGCTGGACCTTCGCCGGCATGGCCCGCGACCTGCAGCTGCTGTACACGGTCGGCCACGACCTGGCCGACTCGGACCGCTGGCCGAACTGGGATTCCGCCTCGGAGTTCCGTGCCGCGCGTGACGCGACGGCGGGCGATCGCAAGTAACCACCCACTCCCTCTCCCGCGCGCGGGAGAGGGCCGGGGTGAGGGCAGCTGCTTGAAGGCAAGGGCGAAGCGACTGCTTCGCCCTTTGCTTTTCAGGCCGCCACGTCGCGCAACTGCGCGATCAGCGAATCGGTATCGACCACGTCGGCAAACTCCACCCGCAACGTCGCCAGGTGCGCGCGCTGGATCTCGTCGGCGCTGATCACGCCACCGGCACCGTCGGGCAGGTCGAAGCAGGCGCAGGCATCGCCCACCACCACGGTGCGGTAGCCCAGGTTGGAGGCGACGCGCGCGGTCGTCGACACGCACATGTCGGTGCTGATGCCGAACACGATGACCGTGTCGATGCCGAGCCGGCGCAGCCGCAGATCGAGATCGGTGCCGATGAAGGCGGCATTGACCGACTTGCTCACCACTGGCTCGCCGGACAGCGGCTCGAAACCATCGCGGAAGGCATTGCCCGGGTGTTCCGGCGCAAGGGACGAACCGGGCACCACGGAATCGTGGCGCACGTGGATCAACGGCAGGTTGCGGTCGCGCCAGGCGGCCAGCAGGCGCTGGCCGTTGGCCTCCATGGCCGGGTTGTTGCGCGCCGGCCACGGCGGGTAATCAAAACCACGCTGCACGTCGATGGGAATCAGCACGCTGTTCGATAGCAGGCTGTGGCGGCCAGGGGTCATGCGCAGTCTCCGCAAGGCAATGCCGATACTTTGCGCGCAGCCCCCGCCACGCTCAACCCAGCTTGCGCGACGCCGCGTACGACAGCAGGTTGCCCACGCCGGTCATGCCCAGCAGCACTGCGATCACGCCAGGGGTGATTTCGGTCCAGCCGAAGGCTTCGATCAGCGCAAAGCCCAGGCCGAGGGCGACGAAGAGGATGCCCCAGCGCAGCGAGGTGTGGCGGCGCTGCTGCGCTTCGGCCTGGACCAGCGAGCGGATCAGGTCTTCCGAGCCATTGCCGGCGATGAGCTTGGCGCGGGTGCGCGCGTCGACCACGACCTTGATGGCGTAGGTGATGCAGATGAACAGGGTGATCGGGATCAGCAGCTCGAAGTTCATGGTGGCTCTCTATGGCTGGGTGGTCGGGACGTGGTTGATCGGGAAAGGTTCCGGGTTCAGGCCATCAGATACGGCCAGCCCACGACCGGTTGCACCGGTTGCAGCCCCCGGCGTGAAAACCGGTTGCAACCATCCCGGCCCTGGACGTATCCACATAGCCATGACGGGTGGATCGCTGTGACGCCGGACGACCGCAAACTGGTCGAGGACGTGCTGGGCAACGTGCCCGGCGCGTTCGAACGGCTCGTGCGCGAGTACCAGGGACTGTGCTGGCACATCATCCAGCGCATGGTCCGCCAGCCCGAGGACACCCGCGAGCTGTGCCAGGAAGCCTTCCTGCGGGTGCACCAGTGCCTGCACCAGTACCGCGGCGAGAGCGCGCTGAAGTCGTGGATCGGCCAGGTCGCCTATTCGGTGGCCAAGCGCCACCTCGAAAAGCGCCGGATCGCGATCGCCGACAGTGGCGATGACGACGACGGCCTGTCCCTGCTCGACCAGGTCAGCGACGGCTTCGACCTGGAAAGCGCCTGCGCCGACGCCGAGATCGCCGCCGGCCTGCACGAGGAAATCGAGGCCCTGCCGCCCTTGCAGCGGACCTTGCTGACGCTGTATCACCTGGATGAAGTGCCCATCGTCGAGATCGCCCGCATCACCGGTCTCGCCGAAGGCACGATCAAGAGCCATCTGTTCCGGAGCCGGGCGCGCCTGCGCGAACGCCTGCAGGCCCGGATGGGAGCCATCGCATGAACACACCCGACAACCGCACCCCCTCAGGCAAGCAGCCAGCCGACGCCCAGCGCCTGGAGCGCGAGTGGCAGGCGCAGGAGCGCGCCATGGAGCAGGAGCGCCGTGGCGTCCCGCTCGATCCGGCCGATCCGCGTGTTGGCGAGTACCGCCTGATCGCCCGCGCGCTGCGGGCCCCGGCGATGGAACCGGTGCCCTTCGACCTGACCGACCAGATCGTGCGCCGGGTCGAGGCCGCGCAGACCCTGGGCGAGCGCGTCGAAGGCTGGCTGCTGCGGATCCTGATTGCGGTGCTGGTGGTGGTGGCGGTCGGCGCAGTGGCGATCTACGGATCGGGCTGGGTCTCGGCCTTCGTCGCCCTGTGGCCGCAGCCGTCGGCGCAGACGACCGGCTGGGCGGGCCTGCTGATGGGGTGCCTGGGCCTCTCGCTGGCCTGGCAGTGGGGAGGACGCCTGCTGCGGCACCACGACCAAGGACACCCTGCCTGACGGCCGTTGCCGACGGGCGGTGACAGAAGTACGGTGACCGCTGAACCCGGCGGTTGGCGTTGGCTCTCCGAGCCCGGCCAGCACCCGGGAATGCGAGGCTCGCCATGAACCGTCCCCTCGTCGCGGCCGCGCTCGCGGTTGCCGTCTGCACCGCGCTCGCGGCCTGCCAGAAGCAGCCGTCGGAGGAAGCCGCCTCCGCCACTCCGGCCACCGCGGCCACGCCTGCCACCCCCGCCACGGCAGCGGTGCCCAAGCCTTCGGCCACCGAGCTGGAGCAACTCGCCGAACGCCTGGTCTCGCAATCGGCGGCGGTCAAGGAAGGGGAGGTCGTGCTCATCAGCGGCCGCTCCCAGGATGCCGAACTGATCGAGAACATCGCGGTGCAGGTGCGCAAGCTCGGCGCGTTCCCGCTGGTGACCTATGGCAGCGATCGCATGTCGCGACGCATGTTCTTCGACGTGTCCGAAAAGTACGACACGCAGACCGACAAGCTCGGCCTGGAACTGGCCGACATCGCCGACGTCGCGATCGGCCTGAACAACGGCACCAGCGAAAACCTGTACGAAGGCGCCGACCCCAAACGCATGGCCGCGCGCGGCAAGTCCGACGAGGCGGTGAGCCAGGCCTTCCTCAACAACGGCGTGCGCATCGTCGAAGTCGGCAACAACCTCTACCCGACGCCATGGCGCGCCGAACGCTACGGCATGACCGAAGCGCAACTGGCCGACGCGTTCTGGAAGGGGCTCAACATCGACTACGCCCAGCTGCAGGCGCGCGGCGAGCAGATCAAGGCGGCGATCGCGGCCGGCAATGAACTGCACATCACCAACCCCAATGGCACCGACCTGAAGCTGCAGCTGAAGGACCGCCGCGTGCTGGTCAGCGACGGCATCATTTCGCCCGAAGACCAGAAGGCCGGCGGCCCGTCGCTGGCGGCATTCCTGCCGGCGGGCGAGGTCTACACCACGCCGGTGCCGGGCACGGCGGTGGGCAAGGTCGTGCACACGCGCACGTATTTCCGCGGCAAGCCCATCGACAACATGACCCTGACCATCGAGGGCGGCAAGATCACCGCGATGACCGGCGACGGCCCGGGCTATGGCGACTTCAAGGCCGAATACGACGCGGTCGAAGACCCGCGCAAGAACGAGTTCGCCTTCATCGACTTCGGCATCAACCCGAATGTCGCGCTGCCGGCCAACAGCACGGTCGGCACGTGGGTGCCGGCGGGCGCGGTCACCGTCGGCACGGGCAGCAACACCTGGGCCGGCGGCGACAACTCGGTGCCTTACGGCGTCATCGCCTTCCTGCCCGGCAGCACGGTCACGCTGGACGGCAAGCCGATCATCGAGAAGGGCGTGCTGAAACTCTGACCGGATACAGCAAATGGATCCCGGCGTTCGCCGGGATGACGGATCACTTCAACAACGGTCCAAGCTGCGTCCACACATGGTCACGCAGCTTCGGCTGCGCACTCGCCACCGGATGCAGGTTGTCGGCCTGGAATGCATTGCGGTCCAGCGCAATGGGTTCCAGCAGGAAAGGCAGCAGCGCGACGCTGTACTGCTTCGCCAGCGAACTGTAGTTGTCGGCAAAACCCTGCGTGTACTCGCGACCCAGGTTGGGCGGCATGCGCATGCCAATGAGCAGCACCTTCGCGCCGGCGTCCTTCGACGAACGGATCATGCGTTCGAGATTGGCGCGCGACTGCGCGAGCGGCAGGCCACGCAGCCCGTCGTTGGCACCCAGTTCGATCACCACCACGGCCGGCTTCGTGCGCTTGATCTCGCCACCGATGCGGGCCGCGCCGCCGGCAGTGGTCTCGCCGCTGATGCTGGCATTGACGACGCGCCAGCCCGGTCGATCCTTGGCGACGCGGTCGGCGGTCAACGCGACCCAGCCCTGCGAGGCGGCCAGGCCGTAGCCCGCCGAGAGTGAATCGCCCATGACCAGCACGGTGCGCGCGGGTGCCGCAGCCAGTGTGGCGCGCGCGGCGGACTGTGCCAATGCGGGCGCCGCGAGGGCCAGCGCCAGCACGAGGGCGGCACCCCATCCGATGGCACATTGAACGCGCCGGCGCGATGCCGCATATCCTTCGTTCATCGCAGCGAATGTCTTGGTGAACATCGTGACCCGGGCTCCGGCTGAGAAAGACATGTCCCCTTCAAGCATAGAGACGATCATGGCCGATTCAATGGAACTGCGCGCCGCTCCACCGGCCACGGCGTCGGCAACGCTTCAGGTCGACGGGCTGGGCAAGCGCGTGATGCTGCCCTCGGGCGAGCTGGTCATCCTCGAGGATGTCGGCTTCCAGATCGCGCGCGGCGACACGGTGGCGATAGTCGGCGCTTCCGGTTCCGGCAAGAGCACGCTGTTGTCGTTGCTGGCCGGTCTCGACACGCCCAGCAGCGGCCGCGTGACGCTTGACGGCGAAGTGCTGTCGACGCTCGACGAGGACGGCCGTGCCCGCGTGCGCGGCGAGAAGGTCGGCTTCGTCTTCCAGAACTTCCAGCTGCTGCCCTCGCTGACCGCCATCGAGAACGTGATGCTGCCGCTGGAGCTGCGCGGTGATCGCGAGGTCGAGTCGGCTGCGCGCACGATCCTCGAGAAAGTCGGCCTGGCACAGCGCCTGGGCCACTACCCGCGGCAGCTGTCCGGCGGCGAGCAGCAGCGCGTCGCGCTGGCGCGCGCGTTCGTCACCCGGCCGGCGCTGCTGTTTGCCGACGAGCCCACCGGCAACCTCGACACGCATACCGGCCAGGCGATCATCGAGCTGCTGTTCGAGCTCAATGCCGATGCCGGCACCACGCTGGTGCTGGTGACCCACGACGAACACCTGGCCTCGCGCTGCAGCCGCATGCTGCGCCTCGACAGCGGCCGCCTGGTGGCCTCATGAGGCAGATCGGGCTGGCCTGGCGGCAACTGCGCCGCGACCTCGCCGCCGGCGACGTCCGCATCCTGATCGCGGCACTGGTGCTGGCGGTGCTGGCCGTGACCGCGGTCGGCTTCGTCACCGACCGTGCAGAGCGCGCGCTCGCGATCGAAGCCAACCGACTGCTCGGCGGCGACGCCGTGGTGCGTGCCGACACGCCGATCACCGGCGTCGTTCGCGAGGCGGCCAATGACCCGCAGCTGCAGCAGACGCAGACGCAGGAACTGCAGACGATGATCCGCGTCGGCGAGCGCCTGCAGCTCGGCGACCTGCGCGGCCTCGGCGACGGCTTCCCGTTGCGCGGCAGCTTCCGCATCGCCGACGCCAGTGGCGTCGAGCGCGATGCCGGTGACGTGCCGGCGAAGGGAACCGTCTGGATGAGCCGTGCCGGCGCCGACACGCTCGGTGCCCGCCTCGGCGACGAGATCGCCATCGGCGATGCCAGGTTCAAGCTGGCCGCGCTGGTCATGCAGGAGCCAGACGCGGCGCTGGACTATTTCAACGTCGCGCCGAAGGTCTTCCTCAACCTTGCCGATGTGCCCTCGACCGGTCTGGTGCAGGAAGGCAGTCGCATCCGCTACCGGCTCGTGATTGCAGGTCCCGCCGAGGCAGTCGAGCGCTTCGTTGCGCGCGCACGTCCCGCGCTCGGACGCGGCCAGCGCCTGGAAACCATCGCCGATGCACGTCCGGAGATCCGCTCGGCGCTCGACCGCGCCGGCCGCTTCCTTGGCCTGGCGGCGCTGGTATCGGTGGTGCTGGCAGCGGTCGCGGTGGCGATGGCGGCGCGCCGGCACAGCGAACGCCATCTGTCCGGCACCGCGGTGATGCGCTGCCTGGGCGCCAGCCAGCGCACGCTGGTCGCCATCCAGGTCGGCGAACTGGTGATGCTGGGATTGATTGCCAGCACTGTTGGCGTGCTGCTTGCGTTCGGCCTGCAATGGCTGATCGGCGGCTGGCTGGAGCAGGCGCTGAAACTGTCGATTCCGCCGGCGGGCCTGCTGCCGGCACTGCAGGGCTACGGCGTCGGCCTGGTCGTGCTGCTCGCGTTTGGCGCGCCGCCGGTGCTGGCGCTGCGGCGCGTGCCGGCACTGCGCGTGCTGCGGCGCGATCTCGACCCGACCGAGCCGAGTGCGTGGCTGGTGACGATTGCCGGATTCGCCGGCCTCGCGGCGCTGCTCTGGTGGAAGGCCGGCTCGGCCGCACTGGGCCTGTCGATGCTGCTCGGCATCGCGGCGACGCTGGTCGTGCTCGCGCTGCTGGCGTGGCTGCTGATCCTGGTCGTGCGTCGCGTCCGCTCGCGCCTGCGTGGCAGCCTGCGCTACGGCCTGGCCAACGTCAGCCGTCGTGCCGGCGCCAGCATCGCCCAGGTGTCGGCGCTGGGGCTGGGCCTGATGGCGTTGCTGCTGCTGACCTTCGTGCGCACCGACCTGCTCGATCGCTGGCAGGTCGCGCTGTCGGCCGATGCGCCCAATCGCTTCATCATCAACGTGCAGGACGACCAGGTCGCCGATGTGCGCGCCTTCATCGCCGGGCAGGGCATCGCCGAGCCGACGCTGTATCCGATGATCCGCGGTCGCCTCGTCTCGCATAACGGCAAGGCGGTCACCGGCGCCGATTACGAAGCGCAGGGCGAGCGCGCGCAGCGCCTGGCAGAGCGCGAATTCAACCTCTCGGTCACCGATCACCTGCGCGAGGACAACCGCGTCACCGCCGGCACCTTCTGGGGCAAGCGCAGGCCTGCGCGTCCGGAAGCGTCGGTCGAGGAAGATTTCGCCGAGCGGCTGGGCTGGAAGCTCGGCGACCGCATCGCCTTCGACATCGCCGGGCAGCCGTTCGAAGCGACCATCACCAGCCTGCGCAGCGTCGACTGGGAAAGCTTCCGGCCGAACTTCTTCGTGATCGCCTCGCCGGGTTCGCTCGACGGTTTTCCCGCCAGTTACATCACCGCCGTGAGCGTGCCACCGACGCGCACGCGCTTCACCGCCGACCTGGTCGAGCGCTTCCCGAACCTGTCGGTGGTCGACATCGACGCCGTGCTCAAGCAGGTGCGCAGCACCGCCGACCAGGTGTCGACGGTGGTCGAGGTGGTGTTCGTGTTCTCGCTGGCGGCGGGCCTGCTGGTGCTGATGGCCGCGGTCAGTGCCAGCCAGGACGAGCGCCTGCTGGAAGGCGGCGTGATGCGCGCCATTGGCGGCAGCCGTCGCCAGTTGCGCCTGGCGCAGGCCTCGGAGTTCGCCGCGATCGGATTGCTGTCGGGCCTCACCGCCGCCATCGCCGCATCGGTGCTGGCCGGCGTGATCGCCACGCGCGTGTTCGACCTGCCGTGGAAGACCGACTGGCGCCTGGCCGCGGCCGGCGCGGCCATCGGCGTGCTGGCGGCGTTGCTGGCAGGCATGTTTGCGACGCGGCGCGTGCTTGATGCGCCGCCGTCGGTGACCTTGCGGGAGTTGCAGGATTGACTGGGCGTTGCGGCCGCTACTGGGGCGCCGCTACTGGGCACCGCTATTGGAACACCGGTTGCGGCTTCGCGCTGAACCGGCGCGGGTAGCCGCGTTCGCTGGCGACGCGGTCGACCTCGTCGGTGGGCAGGTCCGGCGCGCCGTAGACCGCGTAGGCGATTTCGCCGTCGCGCATGCCGATCTGGTGCAGCCGATACCGTGGTTGCCCCGCACCCGTGTTCTCCGGGTAATGCAGGGGCGGCTCGGCGCCGTCCAGATCGAGCTCGCTGTTGTCGACCAGTCCGCCTACGAAAAGCGCGCGCATCGCCATTCTCCTTGCCTGAATCTGGCTCCATGGTGCCGCGCAAGGCGTTGAATCGGCATGAAGCTCCTGCGCTTTGGCCGTAGTGCGGCGTGCGGCCGCGTAGAATTGCGCAATGACACCCGTACTTTCCCCCATGAGTGCCCGGCATGCGTGCTGAAGGCGACGATGCGGCCCTGCAGGCCCTGTTTCTCCCGTTCGCGGACGGATTGCTGAGTTGGCCGGACACCGGCGGCGCCCTGTTTTTGCGTGCGCGCGACGGCTGGCCGCTGCACCAGCGCGCGCTTCCCGGCCTGGTCTGTGAACAGAGCTTCAAGCCCGAGGCCGACGCACTCGAGCGTTCAGGCCTCACCCGCGTCGAGGCCGATGACGAGCGCCTCTATCCGCTGGTGCTGGTGCTGCCGCCGCGCCAGCGCGACGAAGCGCGCGCGTTGTTCGCACGCGCATTGGCGCGCTGCGCACCGGGTGGTCGCGTCGTGGCCTGCCTGGGCAACAACGAAGGTGCCAAATCCGGCGAAGCGGACCTGGCGCGCATCGCCGGTCCGGTCGGCAACCTCTCCAAGCACAAATGCCGGGTGTTCTGGACCGCGCCCATGGACGGTCCGGCCGATCCGGAGCTGGCCAGGCAATGGCTGCAGGCCGATGCGCCGCGCGCGATCGCCGAGGGCCGCTTCCTCAGCCGGCCGGGCCTGTTCGCCTGGGACCGCATCGACCCGGCCTCGCGCCTGCTGGTCGAGCAGCTTCCGCCGACCCTGGCCGGTCGCGCCGCCGATCTCGGTGCCGGCTACGGCTACATCGCCAGCGAGTTGCTGGCGCGCTGCCCGGGCATCACCGCACTGGACCTGTTCGAGGCCGAGGGTCGCGCGCTGGAGCTGGCACGCAGCAACCTCGCTCAGGACGCAGCACGCGTCCAGCTTGGCTTCCACTGGCACGACGTCACCCGTGGCCTGACGGACAAGTACGACGTGATCGTCAGCAACCCGCCGTTCCACGCGCAGGGTCGTGCCGATCGTCCCGACATCGGCCGGGCCTTCATTTCCGCCGCCGCGCAGGCGATGCGACCGGGCGGGCAGTTGTGGCTGGTCGCCAATCGCCACTTGCCTTACGAGGAGATGCTGTCGGTGCATTTCGGCGACGTGCGCACCGTGGCTCAGCGTGACGGTTTCAAGGTGATCGCCGCCGTGGCCACGCCGCAGGCGGCACCTGCGGCGCCGACGGGCGCTGCCCGCGAAGACCGCCGCAAGGGCAAGTCCAGGGAAAGGAACTGGAAATGAAGCTGGTAAAGCTGATCGCCAACCTCGGCTACGGCAGCCGCAAGGATGTCGCCCGGATGTTCCGCGAAGGGCGCATCACCGATGCGGCCGGCGAGGTGCTGTATGCCGATGACAAGGTCGAACATGAAGGCATCCGCGTCGACGGTGAACCGCTCGATCCGCCGGCCGGCCTGACCCTGATGCTGCACAAACCGGTCGGTTACACCTGCTCGACCAAGGATCCCGGTCGCGTCATCTACGACCTGTTGCCGCCACGCTACCGGCTGCGCTCGCCGATCCTGTCCAGCGTCGGCCGGCTCGACCGTGACACGTCCGGCATGTTGCTGATGACCGATGACGGCGCGCTGCTGCATCGCATCGTCTCGCCCAAGGCCCGGCTGGCCAAGGTCTACGAGACCACGCTGGCGCAGGACCTGCGCGGCGACGAAGGCACGCTGTTCGCCAGCGGCACGCTGGTGCTCGAGTCCGAAGACACGCCGTTGGCGCCGGCGCAGCTGCAGGTCAACGACCCGCGCCACGCCGCATTGACCCTCACCGAAGGCCGCTACCACCAGGTGCGGCGCATGTTCGCCGCCACCGGCAACCACGTCGAGGCGCTCCATCGCAGCCGCATCGGCGGGCTCGGCCTCGACGACCTGCCCGCCGGGCAATGGCGCCTGCTCGATGCCGGCGACATCACGCGCCTGTTCGGTGCCGCGGCATGAGTCTGCTGGGACCGGTGCAGTTCACCCCGGTCGCTGTCCTGTTCGACATGGACGGGCTGATGATCGAAAGCGAACGCGCGCTGCTGCAGTGCTGGCGCGAAACCGCGGACGAACTGGGACTGCAGTTCGAAGACTCGCTGTGGTTGTCGTTCGTCGGCCAGTCGGACCGCGCCTGCCACGACCTGCTGCGCGCCTACCTGGACGAAGACCGGTTGCAGGCGCTGCTGCAGGGCTGCCGCACGCGTTATGACGCGCACGTCGAAGCCGGCCTGCCGCTCAAGCCCGGCCTGCTCGAACTGCTGGCGTTGCTGGACCGGCGCGGCGTGCCGCGCGCCGTAGTGACCTCGACCCGGCGCGAGCGGGCGATGCAGAAACTGGAACTGTGCGGGCTGCTGCCGCATTTCGTCACGGTCGTGACCGGCAGCGATGTCGTCCACTCCAAGCCGGCGCCGGACATCTACCTGCTGGCGGCGGAGCGACTGGGCGTGGCGCCGGCGCATTGTGTGGTGCTGGAAGACTCGGTGCCGGGCGTGCGCGCGGCACTGGCCGCGGGCATGACGCCGATCCAGGTGCCCGACCTGGTCGTGCCGGACGACACGGCGCGCGCGCTGGGGCACCGCATCGTCGATTCGCTGGTGCAGGCGCGCACGCTGATCGAGCCGGCGCTGCGCTGACCGTCGTCCCGGCGAACGCCGGGACCCAGGCCCGCACGTCGTCAAGTCCGTCACCGTCGTCCCGGCGAAAGCCGGGACCCATTTTGACGTTGGCGCGGTCTCCTGGATCCCGGCTTTCGCCGGGATGACGAGCAGGATGGATCCCGGCTTTCGCCGGGATGACGAGCGAGATGGATCCCGGCTTTCGCCGGGATGACGAGCAGGATGGATCCCGGCTTTCGCCGGGATGACGGAACGCTACGGCTCCAACAACCGCCGGTAGCCCTCGATCCCCAGCTTCTCCAGCGTCGCGATGTTGCGCTCGACGATCACCTCCGGGTCCGGGAACGCCGCCACCGCACGCTCGACACTGGCCTCGCGCAGCAGGTGGAGCATCGGATACGGCGAGCGGTTGCTGCAGTTCCCCACATCGTCGAGCGCCGTGCCGGCGAACTGGTAGTCGGGATGGAAGCTGGCCACCTGGATGTGGCCCTCCAGCCCGAGGAACGCGATCACCGAGTCGGCCTGGTCGAGGAAGTCGTTGTAATCGAGGAAATCGCCGAGCACCTGCGGATGGACCAGCAGCGTCGTGTCGGTCTCCTCCGCATCGGTCGCCGCGAGCAGCGCCAGTTCGGAGGCCAGCTCCTCGCGCAGCGCCTCCGGCGTGGTCGCCTCGCTCAGCACGAACCGCACCTGCTGCTTGACGTACACCGCCTTGGCGAACGGGCACAGGTTCAGCCCGATCACCGCGCGTTCCAGCCAGCGCCGCGTCGCGGCGATCGCCTCGTGGTCATCGCCGCTCATCGCCACCTCAGTCGCGGAAGTTGTCGAACTGCAGCGGGCGCTCGTACTCGGCCGCCTTGAGCAGGGCGATGGCCGCCTGCAGGTCGTCGCGCTTCTTGCCATTGACGCGCAGCTTGTCGCCGTTGATCTGGCTGTCGACCTTGATCTTGGCGTCCTTGAGGGCGCCCTGGATCTTCTTGGCCAGCTCGCGCTCGATGCCCTGCTTGACGGTGATCTTCTGGCGCGCGCCGGCCAGGTTGGTCTCGACGTCGCCAAACTCCAGGCAGCGCGCATCGATGCCGCGCGCGATCAGGCGTGCACGCAGGATGTCGTTCATCTGCTTGAGCTGGAAGTCGCTCGGCGCCGATTGGCTGATCACCTGGTCGTCCAGCTCGAACTTGGCATCGACGCCCTTGAAGTCGAAGCGGGTGCCGAGCTCGCGGTTGGCCTGGTCGACGGCATTGGTCAACTCGTGGGTGTCGACTTCGGAAATGACGTCAAAAGAAGGCATGGCCGGCTCCAGCGGAACGCACTACGGGGGGCGCAAAGGTTAGCGCAGGCCGCGCCATCGCGCAGCCACGGCACGCTGCGTTGCACCGCATGCGCGCGACGCGGCGCCGGCGGGGGCTAGACTGGCGGCCCACTCGTGCCCGAAAGATGCCTGGACGCACCATGCTCAAGACGCCCGCCTACGCCGCGCAGGACGCCCGTTCGCCGCTCGCCCCCTTCACCATCGAGCGCCGCGAGCCGGGCCCCTCCGAGGTGCTGATCGACATCCTCTACTGCGGCGTCTGCCACTCCGACATCCACCAGGCCCGCGACGAATGGGGCGGTGCGAGTTTCCCGATGGTGCCCGGGCACGAGATCGTCGGCCGCGTCGCCAGCGTTGGCGCGCAGGCGGGGAAGTTCAAGGTCGGCGACCACGTCGGTGTCGGCGTGTTCGTCGACTCCTGCCGCAGCTGCGCGAACTGCACGTCCGGCGAGGAGCAGTTCTGCGAGCAGGGCATGAGCGGCACCTACAACAGCTTCGAGCGCGACCCGGTCGACCACCGCTTCGACAAGACGCGGCCGACCTACGGCGGCTACTCCACCCGCATCACCGTCGACGAGGCGTACGTGCTGCGGATCCCGCCGTCGATCCCGCTCGACCGCGCCGCGCCGCTGCTGTGCGCCGGCATCACCACCTGGTCGCCGCTCAAGCACTTCGGCGTCAAGGCCGGTGACAAGGTCGCCGTGGTCGGACTGGGCGGGCTGGGGCACATGGGCGTGAAGCTGGCCGTGGCGCTGGGCGCGGAGGTCACGGTGCTGAGCACGTCGGAGTCCAAGCGCGCCGATGCGCTCGCGCTGGGCGCCAAGGATTTCGCCGCCACCCGCGATGGCACGGTCTTCAAGACGCTGGCGCAGCAGTTCGATTACATCCTCGACACCGTCTCGGCCGCGCACGACTACAACGCCTACCTGGAGCTGCTCAAGCTCGACGGCACCATGGTCCTGCTCGGCATCCCCGATGCACCGCAGGCAGTGGCGGCCGGAACGCTGATCCGCCGCCGCCGGCGCCTGGCCGGTTCGATGATCGGCGGCATCGCCGAAACGCAGGAGATGCTGGATTTCTGCGCCGAGCACGGCGTCGCCTCCGACATTGAGCTGATCGGCATCGAGCAGGTCAACGACGCCTACGAGCGGATGCTCAAGGCCGACGTGCGCTACCGCTTCGTGATCGACATCGGCCGCTGGGCGTCGCAGGACGGTTGACCGTGCCAACCGACCAGCACCAGGCGCATGCCCGGCAGACACGCGCCCGCCAGACGCGCGCAATGCTGACCATGCTGGTCGCGGTGGCGCTGTTCGCGATGATGGACGCCGGCCTCAAGCAGCTCTCTGCGCACTACCCGCCGTTCCAGGTCGCCTCGCTGCGCGGTGCGGCCTCGTTCCCGCTGGTGCTGGTGTGGGCGCTGGCCACGGTGGGCGTGGCGCCGCTGCTGCGCGTGCGCTGGTCGCTGCACCTCCTGCGCGGCGTGCTGGGCGTGGCGATGATGGCCGCCTTCGTCTACGCGGTGGCGCGGATGCCGCTGTCGACCACGTACTCGATCTTCTTCGTCGCGCCGCTGATCATCACCGCGATGTCGGTGCCGTTCCTCGGCGAGAAGGTCGGGCCGCGGCGCTGGACCGCCATTGGCGTCGGCCTGCTGGGCGTGCTGGTGCTGCTGCGGCCCACCGGCGAGGGCCTGGTGAGCCTGGCCGCGCTGGCGGTGCTGGTGGCGGCGCTGATGTACTCGGTCAGCGCAATCACGGTGCGCATCCTCGCGCGCACCGACAGCACGCAAGCAATGATGGTGTGGCTGATGGCGATGATCGCGGTCGGCGCAGGCGTGCTTGCATGGCCGCAGTGGGTGCCGATCCGCAGTGATGACCTGTGGCTGATCGCCGGGATAGGCGTGGCCGGCGCGCTGGGCCAGTACGCGATCACCGAAGCGTTCCGGATGGGCGAGGCGTCGCTGATCGCGCCGCTGGAATACACCGCCCTGGTCTGGGGCGTGCTGCTGGACCTGACCCTGTGGGGCGTGCTGCCCGATGCGATCACCTGGGTGGGCGCCGGCATCATCATCGCCAGCGGCCTGTACCTGCTGCAGCGCGAACGCGTGCACGCCGAAGCCGAGCATCCCTGACGCCTGCATGCATCGCGGACGCCCGGGTCGAGGGCGCGGCCAGGCAAGCCGCGCCGTCGAGTCGATGGGTGCGCCTTGGCGCGTCGATCAGTTCTCGGTGCTGGCGTTCAATGCGGCCGACAGCGCGGTATTGCCGCCCACCAGGTCGGCCCAACGTACTTCCTGGCCGTTGCGGCGCCCTTTCTCCACCAGCTTCAGGCCATCGGCATCGATGGTGAGCGTGTAGGGGCGATCCTCGATCTGGATCTCGCGACGCAGCGGTTTATCGAGCTTGGTCGTCATGCGTAACTCCTGCCTTTAGGAAACACCCGCGACCCTAACTGCGGGCGGTGATCGCAGCGTGAACGCCGCGAGGCGCTTGAGCGGCGCTCGCCCCGCGGTGTCGTCGGCGCGTGAAGAAAACAACGGGCCCGCTCGGGGCCCGTTGCCATGCAGTGGACGGCGGACCTTAGAAGCGCGCGCCGACGCCAACGCCGAGGACGACCGGATTCAGCTCGGCCTTGCCCACCTTGGCGCCATCGACCTTCACGTCCGGCTGGCCGGTGGTGTCGTGCATGTAGCGCACGTCGGCGCGTGCGAACCAGGTCGGGGTGATGTTGACGTCGAGGCCGGCGGTGGCCATCGCACCCTTGGCGGTTTCCACGCCGATGCGCTGGCCCGCCAGCGCGCCCGTCGGCTCGGGCTTCTCGCCGTCGACGTTGGCCTCGAAGTAGCCCAGGCCGACGAACGGACGCACCAGGCTGGTCGAATTGCCGAAGTGGTACTGACCGCTCAGCGCATACGGCTGGCTGTCGATGCTGGCGACCTTGCCATTGGCCGTGTTGACGCGATGGCCGAACTTGTCGGCGGCGCCCCACGCTTCGATGGCGATGTTGTCGGTGACGTAGTAGCTGGCACTGAGCGTCGCGGCGCCGTCGCCGTCGACGTTGGTGCGGGCGCCGGCGATTTCCGGATTCTTGGTCGGCTCCGACAGCGCGTAACCACCGACCACGGCGAAGCGCTTGCCGCTCGCTGCTTCAGTGGATGCGTCCTGCGCGAAGGCGGACGGGGCGATGGCCAGGGTGGCCAGGACGGCCAGGGTCAAATGACGAAAATGCATCATGGAGAGAACTCCTCGTTATTGGGAACGACTTGCTGACGCCTTGGGGGAGGCTGCCTTGGAAAGGCGCGCCTACCCTAATCACCGCCGCATGAACCGTTCTTGCCCCGGAGGTCGCGCGGCGCGGAACTTTCGCGCGAAGCTCGTGTTCACTGACGTGCGCGCGTAAACATGGCGCGGATGAACTCACGGTGACGACACCGCCCAATCGCGCGTGCGCAGCAATGGCGCGCTAGAGGACATCGCGGCCCGGAAGCTGCAAGATATGGGCTCCAGGAACCATGGGGGTCGACATGCGCGCCTTGTCCTTGCACAGCGTGCTCATTGCACTGTCGTTGCCGGTTGCGTACGCACATGCGGCGGAAACCGAACCCCGGGAAACCCACGTGGACATGTCCTGCAACATGGACAGTGACTACGACCTGAGCATCGACGACCGCAGCGTGATCCTCACCCGCGACAGCGGCGTGCCGAAGGCGATCGTGATGCGCCAGGGCAAGCTGTTCGTCGATGACCGCTGGGTGACTCTCAGCAGTGCCGACACCCAGCGCATCGCCGAATTCGAGAAGGGCACGCGCGCGGCGATGCCGGAAGCGCAGGCGATCGGGCGCGAAGCGGCCGACATCGCCTTCAGCGTGCTGGGCGAAGTCGCGGCCGGTTTCAGCAGCGATCCCAAGGCGGCGCAGGCCCGGGTGACGCAGGCGCGGGCGAAGATCGACGCCCGCCTGGCGCGATCGGTCACGCCCACCCGCTTCAACGGCCACGACCTGGGGCAGGGCATCGGCGAAGCGGTCGCCGAGGTGATCCCGAGCATGATCGGCGACATCGTCAGCGGCGCGATAGGCGCGGCCTTCAGCGGTGACGCCAGCCGCCTCAAGCGCCTGGAGAACCTCGACGCGCAGATCGACGCCAAGGTCGAGCCCCGGGCCAAGGCACTGGAGCAGCGCGCCGACGGCCTGTGCCGGCGCATGGTCGAGCTGGACCGGATCGACGATTCGCTGGAATTCCGCCTGCCCGATGGTCGACCGCTCAACATGCTGGAAGCTCGCCAGGACAAGCCGGCCGACAAGGATGATGCCAACCCCGCCAGGGATGCCGCGGCGGAGGCGGCGCAGGCCCGGGCACGCTAGGCCTGTCGGCCTTGGCGGGCGATACCGTGACGTATGTCGCCTGCGGTTGGCGCGGTCGCCGGCAACCCGCACAATAGGGTTTTCGCGTACTGCCGGACCCCACACACATGGCTGACCTCAAAGAAGCGCGCGTTCCCGATATCGGGGACTACGAAGGCGTGCCCGTGATCGAACTGCTGGTCGCCGTCGGCGACACAGTGAAAGTGGACCAGGGACTGGTCACGCTGGAGTCCGACAAGGCGACGCTGGAAGTTCCCGCGCCCTTCGCCGGCATCGTGCGCGAACTCAAGGTCAAGATCGGCGACGAGCTGTCCGAGGGCAGCGTCGTGGCGATGATCGAACCGGCCGAGGCAGGCGCCGCCGCCGCAGCACCGGCCCCGGCTGCCGAACCGGCCAAGCCGTCGCCGCCGCCGCGCGCCGAACCGGCCGCGCCGTCGCAGCAGGTCAAGGCGGCCGAGACGGGCACCAAGGTCGAGCCGGTCGTCGTGGCCGCGCAGGCCGACCGCATCGCCCAGGCGTCGATTGACGCGCAGCGCCCGGGCACCGATCCGGAAGCGATGCCGCCGCGCACCCCGCCGGTGACCTTCAATGCCGACGAACTGATGCCCGACAAAGTGCCGTACGCCAGCCCGGCGGTGCGCCTGTACGCGCGCGAGCTCGGTGTCGACCTGTCGCAGGTCGCCGGCAGCGAGCGCGGCGGTCGCATCAGCAAGGACGACGTGTCGAAGTTCGTGAAGGGCGTGATGGCGGGTGGTGCCGCACCGGCCGCCGCCGGCGCACCGGTCGCGCTGGGTGGCGGACTCAACCTGCTGCCGTGGCCGAAGATCGATTTCAGCAAGTTCGGCGAGACCGAAACCAAGCCGCTGTCGCGCATCCAGAAGCTGTCGGGTGCGAACCTGTCGCGCAACTGGGCGATGATCCCGCACGTCACCCAGCACGACGACGCCGACATCACCGACCTCGAGGAGCTGCGTGTCGCGCTCAACAAGGAAAACGAAAAGGCCGGCATCAAGCTGACCATGCTCGCCTTCCTGATGAAGGCCTCGGTGTCGGCGATGCAGAAGTACCCGACTTTCAACGCCTCGCTCGATGCGACCGGCGAGACGCTGGTGCTGAAGAAGTACTTCCACATCGGCTTCGCCGCCGACACGCCCAATGGCCTGGTCGTCCCGGTCGTGCGCGATGTCGACAAGAAGGGCGTGATCCAGATCGCCCAGGAAACCTCCGAGCTGGCCAAGAAGGCCCGCGACGGCAAGCTCGGCCCGGCCGACATGAGCGGCGGCTGCTTCTCGATCAGCTCGCTCGGCGGCATCGGCGGCACCAAGTTCACGCCGATCGTCAACGCGCCGGAAGTGGCCATCCTCGGCGTGTCGAAGTCGGCGATCCGGCCGGTCTGGGACGGCAAGCAGTTCGCGCCGCGCCTGATCCTGCCGCTGTCGCTGAGCTACGACCACCGCGTCATCGACGGTGCCCTGGCCGCGCGTTTCACCGCGCACCTGGCGCAGTTGCTGGCCGACATGCGGCGCGTGCTTCTGTGAGCCCGCGCGCGCTGTACCTGATGGCGAGCCTGCTGGCCGTACAGGCAGCGGCAAGCGCGCACGCCGACGACGCGTGCAACCTCGAGCTCGGCCGCGGCTGGCCGCCGGCGACCGAGAACTACGGTTCCGCGGTCGAAGGCCTGTTTGCCGCCGGCGCCAAGCCGACGCTGAGCATGACCCGCCTGCCGGCGCGCAGCGTCGAAAGCGCCGTGCAGCTGTTCGCCACCGCAGGCGATGGCGACTGGACCCTGCGCTACAGCCAGGCCGATGAGCGCGTGCAGGTGTGGGCCGACGGCAAGCGCGAACTGCGCGTGGGCCAGCAGCCCGACGTGCAGCAGGTGCCGATGCCGGCCGCGCTGGCGCGACGCCTCGTCAGCGACTGGCAGCGTGCGCTGAGCACCCAAGTGCCGGCCGACCGTGCCGCGCAGTTCCACGACAACGAAGTGCTGCTGTTCGTGGTCGACGACCTGCGCGTCAGCGGCCTGCAGCCCGGTTGCGGGCCCGCCGCGCAGCTCATGGATCAGGTCGGCCTGCTGATCGAGGCCACCGACGACAGCGACGAAAAGCGCATCAAGCGCTGGCGCAAGCTCGAAGAGTCGCTCGAAGAACTGGAACAATCGCTCGCCGGCGCCACCGGTTGAGCGCAGGAGAATTGAATGGCGACCATTGAAGTCAAGGTGCCGGACATCGGCGATTACGACGGCGTGCCGGTGATCGAGCTGCTGGTCGCGGTCGGCGATACGGTGAAGAAGGACCAGGGCCTGGTCACGCTGGAGTCGGACAAGGCGACGATGGAAGTGCCGTCGTCGGCCGACGGCGTGGTCAAGGAGCTCAAGGTCAAGGTCGGCGACAAGGTGGCCGAGGGCGCGGTGATCGCGATCCTGGAAGGCGCTGGCGCCGCCGAAGAAAAAGCACCTCTCCCGCCTGCGGGAGAGGTCGCCGCGCGCAGCGCGGCGGGTGAGGGCAAGTCGGCCGCCGCGGCGCCGGCGCCCTCACCCCATCCCTCTCCCGCAAGCGGGAGAGGGAGCGAAGCGCCGAAGGCGGCCACCGGCACCGGCAAGAAGGCCGACATCGAATGCCGCATGGTCGTGCTCGGTTCCGGCCCCGGCGGCTACACCGCCGCGTTCCGCGCCGCCGACCTCGGCCTCGACACCGTGCTGATCGAACGCTACGCCGCGCTCGGCGGCGTCTGCCTCAACGTGGGCTGCATCCCGTCCAAGGCGCTGCTGCATGCCGCCGCGCTGATCGAGGAAGCGGCGCATTCGTCCGACATCGGCATCGACTTCGGCAAGCCGAAGATCGACATCGACAAGCTGCGCGACTTCAAGCAGAACAAGGTCGTCAACCAGTTCACCAAGGGCCTGGCCGGCATGGCCAAGCAGCGCAAGGTGCGCACGGTGCAGGGCTACGGCAAGTTCGTGTCGGCGAACGAAATCGAGATCACCGGCGACGACGGCAAGACCCAGTTGCTGCGCTTCGAGCAGTGCATCATCGCCGCCGGTTCGCAGGCGGTGAAGCTGCCGAACTTCCCTTGGGACGACCCGCGCGTGATGGACTCCACCGACGCGCTCGACCTGGTCGACGTGCCGAAGAAGCTGCTGGTGGTTGGCGGCGGCATCATCGGCCTGGAAATGGCCACGGTGTACAAGGCGCTCGGCAGTGAAGTGACCGTGGTCGAGTTCATGGAGCAGCTGATGCCGGGCACCGACAAGGACCTGGTCAAGCCGCTGGCCGATCGCCTGAAGAAGCAGGGCGTGGCCATCCACCTCAAGGCCAAGGCGACGACGGTCGAAGCCTCCAAGCAGGGCATCACCGTGTCGTTCGAAGGCGACGCCGCGCCGGCGCCGATGACGTTCGATCGCGTGCTCGTGGCGGTCGGTCGTTCGCCCAACGGCGGCAAGATCGACGCTGACAAGGCCGGCGTGCAGGTCACCGACCGCGGTTTCATCCCGGTCGACCGGCAGATGCGCACGAACGTTCCCCACATCTTCGCCATCGGCGATCTCGTCGGCCAGCCGATGCTGGCGCACAAGGCCACGCACGAAGGCAAGCTGGCGGCGGAAGTCGCTGCGGGCGAGAAGCGCGAGTGGGTGGCGCGGGTGATTCCGTCGGTGGCCTACACCGATCCGGAAATCGCATGGGTCGGCGTGACCGAAACCGAAGCCAAGGCCAAGGGCCTGGAGATCGGCATCGGCAAGTTCCCGTGGGCCGCGTCTGCGCGCGCGGTCGGCATCGGTCGTGGTGAAGGTTTCACCAAGCTGATCTTCGACGAGAAGACCCATCGCATCATCGGCGGCGGCATCGTCGGCGTGCATGCCGGCGACCTGATCACCGAAGTGGCGCTGGCGATCGAGATGGGCGCCGAAGCGTCCGACATCGGCAGCACGATCCACCCGCATCCGACCTTGAGCGAATCGGTTGGCATGGCGGCGGAAGTGTACGAAGGCACGATCACCGACCTGTACATCCCCAAGAAGAAGTAACGCGCCCCCAGAATGGATCCCGGCGTTCGCCGGGATGACAAGTCTCCGGCAAACGTAGCCCGGGTAAGCGAAGCGCACCCGGGTCCACGCAGGCCTGATCCCCGGGTGCGCTTCGCTTACCCGGGCTACGCGTTTGCGCTCGCGCAAAAGGCGAAGCCCCGGTAGGGAGACCGGGGCTTCGGAGGGCCCGCCTTAGCTTGCTTTGACGAGGAGTAGAGACTGGGCGGGCGATCTCTAGGTGTGACCGGTGGAATCTCGAAAGGTTCCGTCGCTAATGTGCCGCGTACGCCGGCCGGTTGCCTGACTGCGGGATCTCAGGCCGTCACGGCCGTGGCATCGCCTTGCCGGTCACGGCTCCGGCGCAGTTCGATCCGCTTCCAGATCTTCTCGTGGAAGTGGAAGGCGACCGTGTTGCAGGCCGGCTCGACCAGGGCCAGCGCACCGCCGACCCAGACGCTGCCGGTCATCAGATAGCCAACCGTGAATGCGACGCTGAAGTGGACCGCCGCGAAGCTGAGGGTCTTGGTCATGGCACGCCTGCGCAGATGAGAATGATTATCGATTCTGCACGCGGGCCGCGCGGAGTCAAATTCAAAGTTGCACTGGCTTCGATAGGGTAGCGCTATCATTCGCCGCAGGGCCCGCGCGCCTTACCTTTCAGGTAATTGAGCGCACGCACCGATGCGGTCACGCTGGCCGCCATGAAGCCGCCGGACGCCTTCCGCAGCAACCTGAACGGGCCAAACTCCCGTGCAAACGTGACTGACGCCGGTTGCCGGGAACGCCGCCGACCTCTATACTTTTGCGGCTCTACCGGGCGCTTTGCGCCTGCCCCAGACCGACGAGTCCCGCGTGCACGATCCATTGTCCGCAGGTCGCCGGCTGGCGTCGCGCGCGACTGCCTGGCAGGCCGGCGCGGCAGCGCTGGTCGCGCTGGCCTTCCTCCCCCTCGGGGCGCCTTCGGCGCTGGCGGCGGCGGTCGGCGGTGGCGCGATCGTCGCGGGCAGTGTCGTAGCGGCCCTGATGGCCCTCGGAGGCGGTATCCAGCCGGCCGGGATGGCGGTGGGGCGGCTTCTGGCCGGGGTGATGTTGAAGTGGGTGGTGGTGTTTGCAGTTTTAACGCTCGGCCTCGCCGGGTTCAAGCTGCCGCCGTTGCCAATGCTGGTGGGAGTGCTTGCGGGAACGCTGGCATTCGTCCTGGCCAACCTTTTGAAACGATAGGTGTCTTTTCGTGAGTGAACAGACCGGTTCGGGCGGCCTGAACGAATACATTCAGCACCATCTCCAGCAGAACTCGATCGAGTTCTTTGGCGGTGCGTTCCACATCGACACCTGGGCGGTGTCGCTGGTGCTGGGCCTGATCTTCATCACCTGGTTCGGTTTCTTCGCGCGCAAGGCCACTTCCGGCGTGCCGGGCAAGGGCCAGGCCTTCGTCGAGCTGATCCTGGAGTTCATCGACGGCCAGGTGAAGGACAGCTTCCACGGCGACCGCCGTTCGCTGACCCCGCTGGCGCTGACCATCTTCATGTGGGTCGTGCTGATGAACTGCATGGACCTGCTGCCGCTCGACGCGCCGTACACGGCGATCAAGCTGGCCGCCGGCGCCGATGTCGCGCACCACACCTACTTCCGTTGGGTCCCCACCGCGGACCTCAACACCACGCTGGCCATGTCGGTCGTCGTGTTCTTCCTGATCCTGTGGCATTCGGTGAAGGCCAAGGGCGGCTTCGGCTTCGGCAAGGAGCTGCTGACCGCGCCGTTCCACGCGCACGGCACCGGCACCAAGATCGCGCTGGCACCGGCCAACCTCGGCCTCAACGTCATCGAGTACCTGGTCAAGCCGGTCAGCCTCGCCATGCGACTGTTCGGCAACATGTACGGCGGCGAGCTGGTGTTCATGCTCATCGCCGGCCTGCTCGGCGGCAGCCTGATCATGTTCGTGCCGGGCGTGCTGTTCAACGCTGCATGGGCGCTGTTCCATATCCTGATCGTGCTGCTGCAGGCCTTCATCTTCATGATCCTCACCGTCGTCTACATCGCCGGCGCGTACGAGAGTCACTAAGTCGTTTTCGTTTTCGCTTCACCCTTCCGCGCTTCATCTATCCAACCAAAACGTTTCAGTAGGAGAAAACCATGGAATTCATCGCCAGTGTGCAGGGCCTGACCGCTATCGCGATCGGCATGATGGTCGGCCTCGGCGCTATCGGCGCTTGCCTCGGCATCGCGCTGATGGGCTCGAAGTTCCTTGAGTCGGCTGCCCGTCAGCCGGAGCTGGTGCCGATGCTGCAGGGCCGTATGTTCCTGCTGGCCGGCCTGATCGACGCGGCGTTCATCATCGCGCTGGCCGTCGGCCTGCTGTTCGCCTTCGGCAACCCGCTGCTGGGCGAAGTGAAGAATGCTGCTGCCGCCACCGCCGGCGCCGCGCATTAATCAGTTCGCAGTTGTTGTAGAAGCACCGGAGCCGTCCGCACTGCGGACGGCTCTCCCGGGCATCACCGCCCGCAGCGTCCTATCGGAGCTGTCATGAATCTCAACATGACCTTCTTCGGCCAGATGATCACGTTCGCGATCCTCATCTGGTTCACGATGAAGTTCATTTGGCCGCCCCTCAACAAGGCGATCGAAGAACGTCAACACAAGATTGCCGAGGGCCTGGCCGCTGCAGAGCAGAGCCAGAAGAACCTCGCGCAGGCACAGCAGAGCGTCGACGCCGAGCTGCGCACCGCCCGTACCAAGGCCAACGAGATCATCGAGCAGGCGCACCAGCGCGCCAATCAGATCATCGACCAGGCCAAGAACGACGCGATCGCAGAAGCCAACCGCCAGAAGGCGGCGGCTGACGCCGAGATCGCAGCGAGCGCCAACCGCGCCCGCGAGGAGCTGCGCAAGCAGGTCTCCACGCTGGCCGTGTCCGGTGCCGAGAAGCTGCTCAAGCGCGAAATCGATGCCAACGCCCACAAGGCGCTGCTCGACGAGCTGGCCGCAGAAATCTGAGCTGAGCGATGACCCAGGCACTGACCCTCGCCCGTCCGTACGCCCGTGCCGCCTTCGCGCTGTCGCGTGAAAGCGGCCGCACTGCCGCATGGTCGCAGGCGCTCGCGTTCGCCGCCCGTGTGGCCGCCGATCCGCAGGCGCAGGCGCTGCTCGGCCATCCGCTGATCAACCCGGTCGACGCCGTCGGCCTGTTGGCGATGGACGGTGCCGACGAAGCGTTCACCCGCTTCCTCGGCCTGCTCGCCGACAACCGCCGCCTCGCCCTGCTGCCGGAAATCACCGGCCTGTTCGAGGAGCTGCGCGCCGATGCCGAGCGCGTGGTGAAGGCCAAGGTCACCGCTGCCAGCGAACTGCCGGCGGCCGAGCTCGACGCCATCAAGGCCGCGCTGGTCAGGCGCTTTGGCCGCAACGTCGAGATCGAGACCGCGGTCGACGCCTCGCTGATCGGCGGCGCCGTGATCGACGCTGGCGAAGTGGTCATCGACGGCTCGCTCAAGGGCAAGCTCGCGCGCCTGCAGTCCTCGCTGGCGCAATAAACGAATTCATCTGCAAATTCCGGGTAATACCGGATCAAGGGACTCCAACCCATGGCTACCACCCAGCTCAACCCGTCCGAAATCAGTGAACTGATCAAGACCCGCATCGAGAAGGTCAAGCTGACCGCCGAAGCGCGCAACGAAGGCACCGTCACCTCGGTGTCCGACGGCATCGTGCGCATCTACGGCCTGGCTGACGTGATGCAGGGCGAAATGATCGAGCTGCCGAACGCAACGTATGCGCTCGCGCTGAACCTGGAGCGCGACTCGGTCGGCGCCGTGGTCCTGGGTGACTACGAGCACCTGCGCGAAGGCGACGTGGCCAAGACCACCGGCCGCATCCTCGAAGTGCCGGTCGGTCCGGAACTGCTCGGCCGCGTCGTCAACGCGCTGGGCGAGCCGATCGACGGCAAGGGCCCGATCACCGCGTCGCTGACCGCTCCGGTGGAGCGCGTCGCCCCGGGCGTGATCTGGCGCAAGTCGGTCGACCAGCCGGTGCAGACCGGTTACAAGACCGTCGACGCGATGATCCCGATCGGCCGTGGCCAGCGCGAGCTGATCATCGGTGACCGCCAGACCGGCAAGACCGCCCTGGCGATCGACGCGATCATCAACCAGAAGGGCACCGGCATTAAGTGCGTGTACGTGGCGATCGGCCAGAAGGCCTCGTCCGTCGCCAACGTCGTGCGCAAGCTCGAAGAGAACGGCGCGCTGGCGCACACGATCGTCGTGGCCGCCACCGCGTCCGAGTCGGCCGCGATGCAGTACATCAGCGCCTACTCCGGCTGCACCATGGGCGAGTACTTCCTCGACCGCGGCGAAGACGCCCTGATCGTGTACGACGACCTGTCCAAGCAGGCCGTGGCCTACCGCCAGATCTCGCTGCTGCTCAAGCGCCCGCCGGGTCGCGAAGCCTACCCGGGTGACGTGTTCTACCTGCACAGCCGCCTGCTCGAGCGCGCAGCCCGCGTCTCCGAGGAGTACGTCGAAAAGTTCACCGAAGGCAAGGTCACCGGCAAGACCGGTTCGCTGACGGCGCTGCCGATCATCGAAACGCAGGCCGGCGACGTCTCGGCGTTCGTTCCGACCAACGTGATCTCGATCACCGACGGCCAGATCTTCCTCGAGACCGACCTGTTCAACGCCGGCATCCGCCCGGCCGTGAACGCCGGTATCTCGGTGTCGCGCGTCGGTGGTGCGGCCCAGACCAAGATCATCAAGAAGCTGTCGGGCGGCATCCGTATCGCCCTCGCCCAGTACCGTGAGCTGGCTGCGTTCGCGCAGTTCGCCTCCGACCTGGACGAAGCCACCCGCAAGCAGCTCGAGCGCGGCCAGCGCGTCACCGAGCTGATGAAGCAGAAGCAGTACGCGCCGATGTCGATCGCGCTGCAGGCGCTGTCGATCTACGCCGTCAACGAGGGTTACATCGACGACGTGCCGGTCAGCAAGATCCTGGCGTTCGAAGAAGGCCTGCACGCCCACTTCGTCAACACCCAGGGCGAGCTGGTCAACAAGATCAACGCCACCGGCAGCTGGAACGACGAGATCGAGGCGACCTTCAAGCAGGGTATCGCCGAGTTCAAGCAGACCGGCACCTGGTAAGGAGTCGCTAGGACGGGCTTCGGCCCATCCCTGCGCCAATGGCGGGCTCCGGCCCGCTCGATGACGAACCGATAGCGAGCGATACATGGCAGGCGGCCGCGAAATCAAAACCAAGATCAAGAGCGTGCAGAACACCCGCAAGGTGACGCGCGCGCTCGAAATGGTCTCGGCATCCAAGATCCGCAAGGCGCAGGACCGGATGAAGGTCTCGCGTCCGTATGCACGCGTGATGAAGCAGGTGATCGGTCACCTGGCCCAGGCCAACTCCGACTACCAGCATCCGTACCTGGTCGAGCGCCAGGACGTGAAGCGCGTGGGCTACATCATCGTGTCCTCGGACCGTGGCCTGGCCGGCGGCCTCAACAACAACCTGTTCCGCAAGCTGCTGGGCGAGTTCCGCAAGTGGCAGGAGCAGGGCGTCGAGATCGACGTGGTCACCATCGGCCAGAAGGCCTCGGTGTTCTTCCGTCGCATCAACGTCAACATGGTCGGCTCGGTCACCCACCTGGGCGACCAGCCCAAGCTCGAGCAGCTGGTCGGCGTGATCAAGGTCATGCTGGACGGCTACAGCAGCGGCAACGTCGACCGCGTCTTCATCTGCTACAACGACTTCGTCAACACGATGACCCAGCGCGCGGCGTTCGACCAGCTGCTGCCGCTGCCCGAGTCGGACACGAAGGTCGCGCACCACGACTGGGACTACATCTACGAGCCCGACGCGGCCAGCGTGCTGGAGCACGTGCTGACCCGCTACGTCGAGTCGCTGGTGTACCAGGCGGTGCTGGAGAACGTCGCCTCCGAGCATGCCGCGCGCATGGTCGCGATGAAGGCCGCCTCCGACAACGCCACCAAGCTGATCGGCACGCTGAACCTGGTCTACAACAAGGCCCGCCAGGCGGCGATCACCCAGGAAATCTCGGAAATCGTCAGCGGCGCCGCCGCGGTCTGACCGCGCCGGCGCAGCCATCACCCAATCACGTGGGCGCGATCGTCGCGACCGCACACCAGCTTTAAAGTTACGAGGAAACCACCATGAGTCAGGGCAAGATCGTTCAGATCATCGGCGCGGTCGTCGACGTCGAGTTCCCGCGCGAGTCCGTGCCGAAGGTGTACGACGCGCTGAAGGTCGACAACACCGAGATCACGCTCGAAGTGCAGCAGCAGCTTGGCGACGGCGTCGTGCGCACCATCGCGCTCGGCTCGACCGACGGCCTCAAGCGCAACCTGGTGGCCAACAACACCGGCAAGGGCATCTCGGTGCCGGTCGGCTCGGGCACCCTGGGCCGCATCATGGACGTGCTGGGTCGCCCGATCGACGAAGCCGGTGAAGTCACCGCTTCGGCTCACTGGGAAATCCACCGCGCCGCCCCGTCGTACGAGGACCAGTCCTCGGGCAACGACCTGCTCGAAACCGGCATCAAGGTCATCGACCTGATGTGCCCGTTCGCAAAGGGCGGCAAGGTCGGCCTGTTCGGCGGCGCCGGCGTCGGCAAGACCGTCAACATGATGGAACTGATCAACAACATCGCCAAGGCGCACTCGGGTCTGTCCGTGTTCGCCGGCGTGGGTGAGCGTACCCGTGAGGGCAACGACTTCTACCACGAGATGAAGGACTCCAACGTCCTCGACAAGGTGGCGATGGTGTACGGCCAGATGAACGAGCCGCCGGGCAACCGCCTGCGCGTCGCGCTGACCGGCCTGACCATGGCCGAGTACTTCCGCGACGAGAAGGACGCTTCGGGCAAGGGCCGCGACGTGCTGCTGTTCGTCGACAACATCTACCGCTACACGCTGGCCGGTACCGAAGTGTCGGCGCTGCTGGGCCGCATGCCGTCGGCCGTGGGTTACCAGCCGACGCTGGCCGAGGAAATGGGCGTCCTGCAGGAGCGCATCACGTCGACCAAGACCGGTTCGATCACCTCGATCCAGGCCGTGTACGTGCCCGCGGACGACCTGACCGACCCGTCGCCGGCGACCACCTTCGCCCACCTCGACGCCACCGTCGTGCTGTCGCGAAACATCGCCTCGCTGGGTATCTACCCGGCCGTCGACCCGCTCGACTCGACCTCGCGCCAGCTCGATCCGAACGTGATCGGCCTGGAGCACTACGAAGTCGCGCGCAAGGTCCAGTCGACCCTGCAGAAGTACAAGGAACTGAAGGACATCATCGCGATCCTCGGCATGGACGAGCTGTCGGAAGAAGACAAGCAGGCCGTGTCGCGCGCGCGCAAGATCGAGCGTTTCTTCAGCCAGCCGTTCCACGTCGCCGAAGTCTTCACCGGTTCCCCGGGCAAGTACGTCGCGCTGAAGGACACGATCCGCGGCTTCAAGGGCATCGTCGAAGGCGAGTACGACCACCTGCCGGAGCAGGCGTTCTACATGGTCGGCGGCATCGAGGAAGCGGTCGAGAAGGCCAAGAAGATCGCGGGCTGATCGGAGAGACCCATGGCATCCACCATCCGTTGCGACATCGTCAGTGCCGAGCAGGAGATCTTCCACGGCGAGGCTGAGCTCGTGGTCGCCACCGGTGAAATGGGCGAGCTGGGCATCGCGCCCAAGCACGCACCGCTGATCACCCGTCTCAAGCCGGGCAAGGTCGTGGTGACGCTGCCGGGCGGCGAGCACCTGGACTTCGCCATCTCCGGCGGCATCCTCGAAGTGCAGCCGACGGTCGTGACCGTGCTGGCCGACACCGCCGTGCGCGCCCAGGACATCGACGAAGCCGCTGTCCGCGCCGCCAAGGAAGAAGCCGAGCGGATCCTGTCGAAGAAGGATCCGAAGATGAGCATGGAAGAAGCCCAGAGCCAGCTGGCCATGAGCATCGCCCAGCTCAGCGCGCTCGAGCGCCTGCGCAAGAACATGAAGCACTGATCGCCCAGGCGACCAGATGTTTCGCGAGAACGCCGGCCTCGTGCCGGCGTTTTTCGTTTGGTTCGCCCCGCCTGCACCGTTCGTCCTGAGCGTAGGGCCGAAGGACCGAAGTCGAAGGATGGCCGACGCAGCTGCGGCGTCAGTCCTTCGACTTCGCTGCGCTACGCTCAGGACGAACGGTGACGGGCGTCAGCGCTTGTAGACCCAGTGCCGCGACAGCACGAACTGCGCCGCGGCCAGGCCCAGGTCGATGACCGGCTTGGCCAGCCAGGCCCAGTGCAGGCCGATGACCCGGTCGACATGGGCCACGCCCCAGGTGCTGATGATCGTCGTCACCGCCCACATGGCGAGGAAGCGCATCAGCTGGCGGCGGCCGACGGCGGTGTCGGCGCCGGCGAAGGTGAAGCGGCCATTGAGCCAGAAGCCGAGCAGCGCGCCGCCGATGCGGCCGAAGATGTTGGCCGGCTCAACCGCCATGCCCAGCGCGCTGAACGCAACGAAGGTCGCCCAGTCGACGAGCAGCTGCACCAGACCGATGACGAAGTAGCTGCCGCCCTGGCGGAGCAGCGTCGAGTCGGGGAGAAGTTTGCGCATGGGGCCGATTGTAGACAATGCGCCCGTAGACAAAGCGCCGCCCGCGGCCGGGGCAGGGCGTCGCGACGGTGGGGATTGCTAAGATTGGCCCCTGGCGCCGCCGCCGGCGCAGCAATCGCACAGGAACCCGCATGAGCCAGTTGCACGTCGTCATCCTCGCCGCGGGCGAGGGCAAGCGGATGAAGTCCACCAAGGCCAAGGTGCTGCAGAACATCGCCGGAAAGCCGATGCTCGCCCATGTCATCGACACCGCGCGCAAGCTGGGCGCCGACGGCATCCATGTCGTCTATGGCCATGGTGGCGACCAGGTGCGTGCCGCCTTCGCCGACCAGACCGACCTGCACTGGACCGAGCAGGAGCAGCGCCTGGGCACCGGCCATGCACTGCAGCAGGCCATGCCGGCCGTGCCGCAGGACGCGCGCGTGCTGGTGCTGTACGGCGACGTGCCGCTGATCACCGGCGAGACCCTGCGGCACCTGCTGGCGGCACCGGGCCGGATCGCGGTGCTGGTGGCCGACCTCGACGACCCCAGCGGCTACGGCCGCATCGTGCGCGACCCGCAGGGGCGCGTCGGCCGCATCGTCGAGCACAAGGATGCCGACGACGAGCAGCGTGCCATCCAGACCGTCAACACCGGCATCCTGGTCGCCGATGGCGAGGCACTGCGTGGCTGGCTGGAGCACCTGGGCAACGACAACGCCCAGGGCGAGTACTACCTCACCGACGTGTTTGCATCGGCCGCGTCGGAATTCAACGCCGCCGAGATGGTGCACGTGCAGGATCCGCTCGAGGTCGAGGGCGCCAATGACCCGTGGCAGCTGGCGCAGCTCGAGCGCGCCTTCCAGCGCCGCGCGGCGCGTGCGCTGTGCCTGCAGGGCGCGCGATTGACCGATCCGGCGCGGTTCGACCAGCGCGGTGAAGTGACCGTCGGCCATGACGTCGAGATCGATGTCGACGTGGTGCTCGAAGGCCGCGTCGAACTCGGCGACGGCGTGCGCATCGGCCCGTTCTGCCGCCTCAAGGACGTGCGCCTGGGACCGGGCACCGAAGTGCGCGCGCATTGCGACCTCGATGGCGTGGTCGTCGAAGGCGCGGCGCAGATTGGCCCGTACTCGCGCATGCGTCCGGGCACCGTGCTGGCCGATGGCGTGCACATCGGCAACTTCGTCGAGACCAAGAACGCGCGCATCGGCGTGACCAGCAAGGCCAACCACCTCAGCTACATCGGCGATGCGGTGATCGGCAGCGGCGTCAACGTCGGAGCCGGCACGATCACCTGCAACTACGACGGGGTGAACAAGTCGACCACGATCATCGAGGACGGTGCGTTCATCGGCTCGAACTCGTCGCTGGTGGCGCCGGTGACGATCGGCAAGGATGCGACGATCGCGGCCGGATCGGTGATTACGCGCAATGCGCCGGAAGGGCAGTTGTCGGTGGCGCGTGCGCGACAGACGTCGATTGAAGGGTGGCAGCGGCCGAAGAAGCTGCCGAAGCACTGATTCGTCGTCCCGGCGGAAGCCGGGACCCACTTTGATCTTGCGACTGCCATCGCCTCGAGCAGAAGCAAATGGATCCCGGCTTTCGCCGGGATGACGGTGATGGGGCGGGACGACGGGTTATTCCACCGGTAGCGTCAGGCTCACCGTCAGGCCGCCGCCGTCGCGGTTGGCCAGGGCGATGCGGCCGCCGTGCGCCTCGGCAATCTCGCGCGCCAGCGCCAGGCCCAGTCCGCTGCCCGTGCGCTTGGTCGAGTAGAACGGCACCAGCGCGTTGGCCAGCACGGTTTCCGACATGCCCGGGCCGCGGTCGCCCACTTCCATGCGGACCATGCGGCCGATCTGGCGCACCGCCAGCGTGACGTGGTCCGGCGACGAGCCCGACTCGTGCGCGTTCTTGAGCACGTTGATCAGGGCCTGCTCGATCTGCGCCGGGTCGAACCGCACCGTGTCCTCCGGCGGATTGCCGTCCAGCTGGAAGGCATAGTGCTGCTGCAGGCGCATCAGGAACGTTGACCACTGGATCGTCTCCAGTTCCGGCACCGGCAACTTGGCGACGCTGGAATACGCGCGCAGGAAACCGTGCAGGTGGCGCGCGCGCTCCTCGATGGTGTCGAAGATGCGGCCGAGCTTGCTGTAATCCTCGCGGCGCAGCAGCTCGGCACCGGAATGCGCCAGCGACGTGATCGGCGCCAGCGAGTTGTTGAGCTCGTGGCTGATCACGCGGATGACCTTCTTCCACGTCGCCACTTCCTGGCGATTGAGTTCGGCGGTCAGTCGCTTGAACAGGAACAGCGTGTGCACGCGGCCATTGAGGTGGAACTCGCGGCGGGCGAGGTGGTAGGTCTCTTCCTGGCCGGCATACTCGAAGGTGAAGAGACGGTCGCGGCCTTCACCCAGTGCTTCGCGCAACGGCGCGGGCGTGCGCTCGACCAGCTGGGCGAAGCGCAGGCCCTCGATCTTGCGGCCGTCGTTGAACAACTGCCGCGCGGCCAGGTTGCCGTAGACGATGGCGCCGCCCGGCTCGGTCAGCACCAGCGCGGTCGGGGTGTTCTGCACCACGGTGTCGAGCAGCAGCTCGCGCTGGAACAGCGACTGCCGTTCCTGGCGCAGCACGTTGCCCAGTTCGTTGTGCGCGGCGACGAGGTCGTCGAGTTCGTCCTGCGAGCGGCGCGCCAGGCTGAAGCTGAAATCGCCATCGCGGAAACTGGCGACCGAACCGGACAGTGCACGGAACAGGCTCAGCTGCCGCGCCAGATAGCGGTGCGCCAGCCACGGCGCCAGCACCGCGCACAGCAGCGCCGACAGGCAGGCGGCGAGGGCCAGGTTGTCGAGCAGGTAGTCGAACAGCACCGTGGCACCCGTCGCGACCAGCGCGAAGGCGAACAGCAGCAAGGCGAGCTTGCCGGTCAACGAGAAGCGGTGCGACGGCGGGCGCATGGCGTCAGCGCGGGATGCCCAGCTTTTCCAGGCGGCGGTACAACGCCTGGCGGCTGAGACCGAGTTCGGCGGCGGCCTGGCTCAGCACGCCACCGGCGCGGCGCATGGCCGCTTCGATCGCCTCGCGGCTGACCTCGTCGTCGCCGTGCGGCCGCGGTTGCGGCGGCGCGTCGGGCAGGCCGAGTTCGTCCGGTTCGATGCGTTCGGACTGGCCAAGCAGCAGGGCGCGCTGGATCGCGTTCTTCATCTCGCGCACGTTGCCCGGCCACGAGTGCCGCAGCAATGCCAACCGCGCGCCTTCGCCGAGCTGGCGCCGGCCTTCGAGGAAGTATTCGGCCAGCGGCAGGATGTCGCCGCGCCGCTCGGACAGCGGCGGCACGCGCAGCTCGATGACGTTGAGGCGGTAGTAGAGATCCTCGCGGAACGTGCCGGCGCGGATCATCGCCGGCAGGTCGGCGTTGGTGGCGGCGATGACCCGCACATCCACCTGGCGTTCGCGATTTGAGCCCAGGCGCTGGAAGCGACCGGTTTCCAGCACGCGCAACAGCTTCATCTGACCGGCCGGCGGCAGGTTGCCGATCTCGTCGAGCAGCAGCGTGCCGCCATCGGCCGCTTCGAACTTGCCCTCGCGCGACTTGTTGGCGCCGGTGTAGGCACCGGCTTCGGCGCCGAACAGTTCGGCTTCGATCAGTTCCGACGGCAGCGCACCGCAGTTGAGCGTCACGAACGGTCCGCCGCGCACCGAGGAGTTGGCCTGGATGATCTCGGCGATGCGCTCCTTGCCGGCGCCGTTGGGGCCGCTGATCAGCACCGGCACGTTGGCGCGGGCGACATGGCAGGCCAGGCTGATCAGACGCTCGCTGGCGGGATCGTCGAAGACGACGCCGCGCAGGTCGTAATCGCGTTCGAGTTCCTTGCGGCGACGGCGTTCTTCGGCGCGGCGCTCGGCCAGTGCGCGGTTGGCCTCGCCCAGTTCGAGCAGGTTGGTCACCGCGGTCATCAGCTTGTGGTCGTCCCACGGCTTGCCGAGGTAGTCGGCGGCGCCGGCCTTGACCAGCGCGACCGCGGACTCCAGCCGCGTCCATGCGGTCAGCAGGATGATCGGCAAATCGGGGAAGCGGTCGCGGATGGTGCGGAACAGCGCGATGCCTTCTTCGCCGGACGTGGTGTCGGCGGTGAAGTTCATGTCCTGGATGACCAGGTCGATGTTCTCGCGTTCGAGCAGGGCCATGCCCTCGTCCGGCGATTCCGCGCTGAGCACGCGCAGGTCGGCCAGCGAGAACAGCACGTCGAGTGCGACGTGCACGGCATGGTTGTCGTCGATGACCAGGATCGTGCGCATCGGCCTAGCGTAGCAATTGGCCGCGTGGCCGCCATGTGCCGGACGGTGGTCGCCGTCCGGCACTGCGGACGCCATGGCCTAGACGGTGCGCGTGGCCACGGCCGGGGACACCCGGGTGGCGCGCGTGGCCGGGCCGAACACCGCCAACTGGCCCAGCAACAGCACGGTCAGCGCACCCAGCGGCGCGTAGTACCACGCCAGGCGCGGCAGCTCGTAGTGCTTCATCAGCCACATGTTGAAGCCGTAGGTCAGCACCAGGCCCACTGCGACGCCGATGCCGACCACGATCAGGTTCTCGATCATGAAGTAGCGGCGGATGTCGAAGCGGCGGGCGCCGAGGGCGCGGCGCGTGCCGATCTGCTTGATGCGGCGGGTGACCCAGAAGCTGACCATGCCGACGATGCCAAGCCCGGTGACGGCGAGCAGGGCGAAGATCACCGTGGTCAGCACCATGGTCATCGCGCGGTCCTGGCGGTAGCTGTCGCCGCGCACTTCCTCGATCGAGCGCATGCCGCGGACGATGCGGCCGGTGTTGATCTCGCCGAGCTTGCGTTCGGCTTCCTTCATCACCTCGTCGCGACGGCCCGGCTCGGCGCGGATCAGGTAGCGCGCGCTGTTGGCGTCGAACTCGCCGAGGCTGTACTGCGGCACGATGGTGGTTTGCTCGACCTTGTCCCAGCCCACCCACGGCGCCTGCAGGCGCTCGACCACGCCGACCACCGTCACCGGTCCGTTCTTGCCACCCAGGCTGCTGTAGATCGTCTTGCCCACCGCCGTTCCACCCGGGAACATCTTCTCGGCCAGCGCCTGGGTGATGATCACCGAGTGCAGCGTGCCCTTGTCGTCCTTGGTGCGCGGGCTGATGTCGCCGGCATTGAAGTCGCGGCCGGCGATGAGCTTCACGCCGAGCGTGTTGAGGCCGTGCTCGTCGACCATGTAGATGGCCGAGCTCTCACGGATGCGCTTGTCCTGCGGCACGCTGTCGGGCTGGTCGGACAGGCCCTCGCTCCAGCCGCCCTGCGACAGCGGCACCGAGTTGATGGTGGTCGCGTCGATCACGCCCGGGATCGAACGCAGCGCGTCGAGGTCCTGGCGCAGGCTGCCGGCCAGGTCGAAGTCCGGCGCGAAGCCGAGGCTGTTGACGGTGAACAGTCCGGCTTCCTGCATGCCGCTGGGACGGTTCACCTTCTCGATGCGCTGCAGGATGATGAAGACGCTGTTGCAGACGATCGCCAGGGTGATGGCGACCTGCAGCACGATCAGCAGCAGGCCTGTCTTGTTGCGCATGAGCGCGTTGAGTACTGGACGGAATTCCATGGTCTGCTCCGTTACTGCGTCTTCAATTGCGTGGCCGGCTGCACCTGGCAGGCGCGCCACGTCGGGTACAGGCCGGCGATCAGGCTGGCGACCAGCGCGATCAGCAGCGACAGGCCGACCATCGTCCAGTCCAGCTGCGCCAGCTTCTCGATCGAAGTGCCGGCGTAGAGCTTGCGCAAGGCGAGCAGGCCCAAACCGGTGAACACCAGGCCGATTACTCCGCCGGCCAGGCCGACCAGGCCCGACTCGGTCAGGTACTGGGCGAACACCGCCGGCTTGCTGGCGCCGACGGCGCGGCGCAGCCCGATCTCGGAGGACTTGCCCATGAACTTCGCCAGCAGCAGGCCCACGGTGTTGATCAGGCAGACGGCGAAGAAGGCAAACGCCAGCCACACCTGCGTGCGCGCGTCACGGCTGACCACCTTCTCCGCGACCAGCCACTCCGAGACGCTGCGCAGCTTGTTGCTGAGCGGCCGCGGGAAGCGACCGTTCTTCTTCTGCTCGTTGACGTAGTTGTTGAGGAAGCTCAGGTAGCGCTGCGCGTCGGCGTCGTCCTTGACCTGCACCCACAGGTCCATCCAGATGCATTCCGAACCGAGCAGTCCCTGGTAACCCGGGTCGGAGCGGTCCTCGTAGCAACTGTTGTTGGAACCGCTGACCAGCTCTTTCTCGATGCCGATGCTCATCGGCACGAACACCGCCTGCGGGTCGTTGAAGGCGCCGGCGGCGATGTGATAGACCAGCGGCGTCGGATGCCACTTCTCGAGCACGCCGACGACGGTGTAGTCCTCGCCGCTGAGACGGATCTTGCGGCCGACGCTGTTCTCGCCGCCGAAGATCTTCTCGTTGGTTTCCTGGTCGATCACGGCCACGCGCGCGGCATTGTCGTCCTCGGCCTGGCTCCAGCCACCGCCGTACTTGAAGGGCGGCTCGAAGATCGGGAAGAAGCCATGGGTGGTGAACAACGCCTCGACCATGTACGGCTTGATCTCGCGCTGCGCCGGTTCCAGCGACAGCACGTTGGGGAAGAATCCGGCCTCGTGCTCGGCCTTGTGCGCGGCAACCAGGTTGCGCACGTCCTGGTAGGTCATCAGGTCCGGCGGCTCGGACGGGTTGTCTTCGTCCCACGGATCGTTGGCGTCCCAGTTGTCGAGCTGCACGCGACGGACCTGCTCGTCCTTATGCGACAGCGGGTTGGCCGACATCATGTGCAGCACGGTCATCGAGGTCATCGACATGCCGATGCCGAGCGCGATCGCGGCGACCATCAACGCGGTGAGGATGCGGTTTCGCCTAAGCGAGATGATGGCCAATCGGAGGTAGTAGCCCATCATGGCGGTGTCCTCAGTTGGCCGGCACGGTGGTGGCGGCGGTGGCAGCGGCGAGTTCGCCGCCCAGGCGCGGGGCATCGTCGAGGTCGGTCACCTGGCCGTCGATGATGTGGACGTTGCGCTGCGCGCGCGCGGCCAGTTCCGGGTCGTGGGTGACCATGACAATCGTGGTGCCCTGCGCGTGGATCTCCTCGAGCAGTTCCATCACGCCGCGCGCCATCAGCGAGTCGAGGTTGCCGGTCGGTTCGTCGGCGAGCAGCAGGCGGGGCGAGCCGGCGAGGGCGCGCGCGATCGCGACGCGCTGCTGCTGGCCGCCGGAGAGCTCGGACGGGTAATGCTTCATGCGCGACATCAGGCCGACGCGGCCGAGCGCGTGCTCGATGCGCTGCTTGCGCTCGGCGGCGTTCATGCCGCGGTAGCGCAGCGGCACGTCGACGTTGTCGAACAGGTTCAGGTCGGGGATCAGGTTGAAGCCCTGGAAGATGAAACCGATCTTCTCGTTGCGCAGGCGCGAGCGGGCGTTGTCATCGAGCCCCTTCACCGAGACGCCATCGAGCAGGTAATCGCCGTCGCTGAAATCCTCCAGCAGGCCGGCGATGTTGAGGAAGGTGGTCTTGCCCGAGCCGGACGGCCCGGTGACGGCGACGAACTCGCCCTCGCGCACGTGGATGTCGAAACCGCGCAGCGCGTGCGTCTCGATCATGTGGGTGCGGTAGACCTTGCTCAGGTGGGTCATCTTCAACATGTTCGTACTCCTGGGATCTGTGTGATCAGTTGTTGACCAGCACCTGGTCGGCGCCGTTGAAAGGGGTGATGTCGGAAATGACCACGTGCTCGCCCGGCTGCAGGCCGGTGAGGATCTCCACGTCGGACAGGCTGCTGGCGCCGACGGTGATCGGGCGCTTGATCGCGGTGTCGCCGTCCATGACGTAGGCGATGCGGCCGCCGCCGGTGTCGAGGAACGGGCCGCGCTGCACCATCAGCACGTTCGGCTTTTCCTCGATCAGCACGCGGGTGCTGACGCGCTGGTTCTGGCGCAGGCCGCTGGGACGTCCTTCTGCAGCCTTGTCGTCGGCGAAGCGCACGCGCGCCATGACCTGGCCGTTGACCACTTCCGGCGACACCGAGCGCAGCTTGCCGGCGTACTTGTGGCCGCCGTAGCTGATCTCGGCCGCCATGCCCAGGCGCAGGTCGTCGGCGAAGCTCTCCGGCACCGGCAGTTCGACTTCCAGTTCGCGCAGGTCGACCACGACCAGCAGCGCCTGGTTGGCCGGCACCACGGTGCGGTCGGTGATCGCGACCGTGCCGACCACGCCCTCCACCGGCGAGCGGATGTTGAGCTGGTCGACCTGGCGCTGAAGTTCGGTGACGATCGCCTGCTGGCGCTGGGCGAGCAGGTGCTTGTTGCGGGTGTCCAGGCCCACGCCCTGGTCCTGCAGGCTGTAGTCGCGCTTGGCGTGGGTCAGGCCGATGTCGGCCTTCTTGACCGAGTCCTGGGCACGGGCGACTTCGACCTGCGACACCGCGCCGCCTTCGAAACCGCGCTGGCTGCGCTCGAGGTCGCGCGTCGCCGCGGTGCGGTCGATCTCGGCCTGGTCGAGCAATTTGCGCGCGGTCGAACGGGCGAGCTGGGCATCGAGCGCGGCGCGGCGCGCCTCGGCCTCGAGGCTGGCCAGCGTCGACTGCTCCTGCACCAGGCGGCTGCGCAGCTCGGGGCTGTCGATCACCGCCAGGGTCTGGCCCTGCTTGATGACGTCGCCGGCCTGCACGCGCAGGGTCACCGTGCCGGCGGCCGGCGCGTAGAGGGTCGGGCTGACGGCGGCGACCATGCGGCCCTGCACCGCGACGTCGCGGACCAGGGTGCCGCGGCGGACTTCGGCCACGCGCAGGCGCTCGCCGCTGACCGACTGTCCGGAGCCGAGCCAGCGCCCGAGCGTGGGTACGGTCAGGGCCAGCAGCAGCACCGCGGCGATGCCGCCGCCGATGAGCAGCTGCTTGCGCCGCGGGTTGGCCGGGGCGGCGGCGATTACACGGTCTTGTCCAGAGGTGTCGCGAATCATGCGGGGTTGGATGCGCAGGAATGAGAATGCGCTTAAACAACGCACGAACCGTGCCACGGGCCGGTCCATTGAAATCAGTGGCTTGGAGGGTGCCGCGAGTGTCCGCGGTGTCCGCCCGGACACCCGGGTGTCCGCCGTACAGCGGCGGTACCGCAGCCCCGGCTAAACTAGCCGGACATACAGGGAGTGCTGCCGAATGTGCGGAATTGTTGGTGCGATCGCCGATCGCGACGTGGTGCCGGTCCTGATCGAAGGCCTCAAGCGCCTGGAGTACCGCGGCTACGATTCGGCGGGCATTGCCGTGTTCGACGGGCAGGACATGCGCCGCGTGCGCCGCACCGGGCGGGTTTCGGAGATGGAAGCGGCGGCGCAGGCCGAGGGCTTCCACGCCGGCCTGGGCATCGGCCACACCCGCTGGGCCACGCACGGCGGTGTCACCGAAGCCAACGCGCACCCGCACATCAGCTTCGGCGAGCTGGCGGTGGTCCACAACGGCATCATCGAAAACCACGAAGAGCAGCGTGAGCGCCTGCGTGGCCTGGGCTACACCTTCGAATCGCAGACCGACACCGAAGTCATCGCCCACCTGATCCACTACTTCCAGTCGCAGGGCCGCGACCTGCTCGACGCGGTGCGCTTCGCCGTGCGCGAACTTACCGGCGCCTACGCCATTGCCGTGGTCAGCAAGCACGAGCCGGGCCGCATGATCGCCGCGCGCATGGGTTGCCCGCTGCTGGTCGGCCTGGGCGAGGGCGAGAACTTCATCGCCAGCGACGTCTCGGCGATCATCCAGTCGACGCGTCGCGTGATCTTCCTGGAGGAAGGCGACACCGCCGACGTGCGTCGCGAAGGCGTCAGCGTGTTCGACATCGACGGCGAGCCGGTCGAGCGCGAAGTGCATGTCTCGGACGTATCGCTGGCTTCGCTGGAGCTGGGCCCGTACCGCCACTTCATGCAGAAGGAGATCCACGAGCAGCCGCGCGCGATCGCCGACACGATTGAAGCGGTGATGGACGGCAACGGCTTCACGCCGGCGCTGTTCGGCGCCAATGCCGCCGACGTGCTGCGCGAGTGCGATGGCGTGCAGATCCTCGCCTGCGGCACCAGCTACTACGCCGGCCTGACCGCGCGCTACTGGATCGAGGCGATCGCCGGCATCCCGTGCTCGGTGGAGATCGCCAGCGAGTACCGCTACCGCAAGGCCGTGGCGAACCCGAGGCACCTGATCGTCACCATTTCGCAGTCGGGTGAAACGCTCGACACGATGGAAGCGCTGAAGTACGCCAAGTCGCTCGGCCACGACAAGAGTCTGTCGATCTGCAACGTGCCCGAAAGCGCGATCCCGCGCGCCAGCAAGCTCGTGTACTACACCCGCGCCGGCGCCGAGATTGGCGTGGCGTCGACCAAGGCCTTCACCACCCAGCTGGTGGCGCTGTTCACCCTGGCCGCGACGCTGGCCAAGCTGCAGGGTCGCCTGTCGGCCGAGAAGGAAGCGGAGTACCTGGAAGCGCTGCGCCACCTGCCGGGCAGCGTGCAGCACGCGCTCAACCTCGAGCCGCAGATCGTCAGCTGGGCCGAGCGTTTCGCGCCGCGCCAGCACGCGCTGTTCCTCGGCCGCGGCGTGCATTACCCGATCGCCCTGGAAGGCGCGCTCAAGCTCAAGGAAATCTCCTACATCCACGCCGAGGCCTATCCGGCCGGCGAGCTCAAGCACGGCCCGCTGGCATTGGTCGATGCGACCATGCCGGTGGTGGTGATCGCGCCCAACGACAGCCTGCTCGAGAAGGTGAAGTCGAACATGCAGGAAGTGCGCGCGCGCGGCGGCGAGCTGTTCGTGTTCACCGACGAGGACAGCCAGTTCGGCCCGTCCGACGGCGTGCACGTGATCCGCGCACCGCGCCACGTCGGCGTGCTGTCGCCGGTGGTGCATGCGATCCCGGTGCAGTTGCTGGCGTATCACGCGGCATTGGCGCGTGGCACCGATGTCGACAAGCCGCGCAACCTGGCCAAGTCGGTGACGGTGGAGTAAGCAGCAGCACCCTTCACGGCCTGTTGACGCATCCGGAGCGGAGCATCGCGTTCTCGCGAGAGCTTTTGCCGGCGCTGCCAATGCGCCGTGGAGTGGACATGAACGGCGTCAGGCCTGGGAAGGCAACGGTATTGGTGGTGGACGACACGTCCGCGATCCGGATGGTGTTGAGCGAGATCCTCGAGCCCGACTATCGGGTGCTGACGGCGGACGACGGGCGGAGCGCGCTCGAACTGCTGGCGCGCGAGAGCCCGGACATCGTGCTGCTCGACGTGATGCTGCCCGACTGCACCGGCTTCGAGCTGTGCACCAGGATCAAGGACGATGCGGCCACGAGCGACGTCCCGGTCATCTTCCTGACCTCGCTGGAGCGCATGGAGGACCAGGTGAAAGGCCTCGAGGCCGGCGCCGTCGACTACCTGACCAAACCGGTCCATCCCCGTGTCCTGGCCACGCGCGTGGCCAACCAGTTGCGGATCAAGGAAGCAGCCGACGTGCTGCGCGATCGCGACAGCTGGCTGCGCGACGAGGTGGCGCGCCGCACGCGGGATGTCGAACGCACGCAGGAGGTGGCGATCCTCGCGCTGACGTCGTTGTCCGACACGCGCGACGGCGAGACGGGTTCCCACAGCCACCGCACGCAGCATTTCATGCGCGTGCTGGCGGAGCGGCTCAAGGACCACCCGCGCTTTTCCGATCACCTCGACGGTGCCACCCGCGACCTTCTTGTGCGTTCGGCGCCGCTGCACGACATCGGCAAGATCGGCATCCCCGACCAGATACTGCGCAAGCCGGGGCGCCTGACCGATGAAGAACTGGCGGTGATGAGGACGCATCCGGGCAAGGGCCGCGATGCCATCCAGCGCGCCGAAGACGCGCTGGGAGGCGAAGTGCCCTTCCTGCGGCTGGCCAAGGAGCTGGCCTACGGGCATCACGAACGCTGGGATGGCAGCGGTTACCCGGAAGGCAAGCGCGGCGACGCCATTCCGGTTTCGGCGCGCCTGATGGCGGTGGCCGATGTCTACGATGCGCTGACCAGTCGCCGCGTCTACAAGTCGGGCATGCAGCACGAGCAGGCGATGGCGTTCATCGTCGAACGGCGCGGCACCGACTTCGACCCCGATGTCGCCGACGCCTTCGCCGCGTGCGGCGACGAGTTCGCAGCCATCGCACGACGCTTTGTGGAAGAACAGGAGCGCTCGGCCGCGGAAGCAGTCGAGTAACCGGTGTAGCTGCGGACGGGAGGCGACTGCCATGCCTGGCCTGATGGAACGACTCGAGCGCCTGCCCCTGGTGCGCCGGCTCCAGCTCGGATTCGGCGGCATCGTGCTGTTGGTGGCGTTGCTGGGGATCTACAGCCTGGCGATGAACCGGCAGCAGATGGACGGCATCCGCCGGTTGTACGACATGGACCTGGTCGGGCTGCTGCACGTGGAGTCGGCCCGGGCAGCGCTGTCGGACATGGGCCAGTACCTGCGCCAGGCGGCCATCGTCGACGCCGGCGCGTCGCGCACCGAAGCGCTGCGCCTGTTCGCCGAGTCGGACACCATCCTGCGCAGGAAGATCGAACTGGCGCGCCCGCTGGTCTACCGCGAGTCCACGCGCAGGGACCTGCGCGAGTTCGACCTCGCCTATGCCGGCTACCGCAGCCAGGCCAACTTGATCGCGGCGCTGCTGCGCGAGGCGCCCGAGCGTGGGGGCCCGGCCGATGCCGCATCGCGCCTGACATCGGCCGAGTTCCAGAGCGCCGCCACCGCTACGCGCCAGGCGCTGGAGCGCGTGGCCGCCAGCAAGCGCGAGGGCGCCGACCAGGAGGTTGCACTCGCGGACGCCCGCTATTACGACGGCGTGCGCATGACGCTCGCGGTGTTGATCGTCGCGTTGCTCGCTGGCGCGGTCATCGCAGCGCTGATCAGCCGTTCCATCCGCCGGCCTGCGGATGAGTTGCGCGATGCCGTCGATTCGCTCAGCACGGGCGTGCTCGATGCGCCGATTCCCTTCACGCAATACCCCAACGAAGCCGGTGACCTCGCGCGCGCCCTTGCCACGCTCCAGGTGCAGGCACGACAGACTGCCGACCAGCGCTGGGTGAAGACGCAACTGGCAGCGATCATCGGGGAGCTGCAGTCGGCGGCGGATCCGGCCGAGCTGACCGCGCGCTTCTTCTCGACGCTGGCGCCATTGCTCGGCATCTGCCGGGGCGTGTTGTATGCGCACCAGCCGGAAGGAACGCTGACGCGGCAGGGCGGTTATGCCGACGGCGGCGCGGCCACGACAATTGCGTTGGGCGAAGGCCTGCTCGGGCAATGCGCGGTCGAGCGCAAGCCCATCACCCTGGCGCCGGCGCCCGCCGAGTTCCTGCGAGTGGGGTCCGCGCTGGGCTCGGCAACGCCGGCGCAGGTGCACCTGCTGCCCCTGGTGCGACGCAAGCGCCTGCTGGGCGTGCTGGAAATCGCAAGCTTCGAGGCACTCGAACCACCGCAGCGCGACCTGCTCGACCAGGTCGTGCCGATCCTCGCGATGAACCTGGAAATCCTCGAGCGCACGATGCGCACGCGACAGCTGCTCGAGGAGAGCCGTCACCAGGAAGAGCTGCTGGCACGGCAGGCGGCCAGCCTGAAGGCGCAGACCATGGCGCTGGAAGAGCAGCAGGAAACCATCGGCGCCGCCAAGGCCTGGTACCGCGGCATCATCGAGTCCGCACCCGACGGCATGATGATCGTCGACGACAACGGTCGCATCATCATGACCAATCCGAAGGTGGAGGCCATCTTCGGCTACGACCGCGATGAGCTGACAGGTGTCGCCGTCGAGCAGCTGGTGCCGTCGGCGTCGTCGACACGGCACACCGGCTTGCGGCGATCTTTCTTTGGCCACGGCATCAGTCGCCAGATGGGCGGCTCCAACTCCGACCTGCGTGGCGTCCGCAAGGACGGCACCGAGTTGTCGGTCGAGATCGGGCTGTCGTTCCTGCCCGCGCTGGAGGGGCAGGGCGCGTGTGTCTGCGCTTCGGTCCGCGACGTGAGCAAGCGGCGCGAAATGGAGAACGCGCTGCAGCAGAGTGAAGAGCGCCTGCGCTACATCCTCGACCGCAGCCCGGTCTGCGTCGGCGTCGCGACCCGGGATGCGATCCGCTTCGCCAACCCGAAGTTCGTGCAGACCTTCGGCCTCGGCGTCGGCGACGACCCCACGCAGATGTACGTCGACCCGAGCGACCGCATCCGCGTGCGCGACCACCTGGCCGCGCACGCGATCCTGTCCGCCACCGACTTCAAGCTGTACGACCGTGACCGTCGCGAACGCGACGTGCTGGCCACGTACCTGCCGATCGACTATGACGGCGAAGCCGGTGCGCTGGCGTGGTTCATCGACGTGACCGACCAGAAGGCGGCGCAGGCGGCGTCGCTGGCAGCGAAGGAACTGGCCGAGGAAGCCACGCAGGCCAAGAGCAACTTCCTCGCCAACATGAGCCACGAGATCCGCACGCCGATGAACGCCATCATCGGCATGAGCTACCTGGCGTTGCAGCTGGAGCTCGACTCGCGGCAACGCGGCTACCTGGAGAAGATCCACCGTTCCGCCGGCAACCTGCTGTCGATCATCAACGACATCCTGGACTTCTCGAAGATCGAGGCGGGCCAGATGAGCGTGGAGCACGTAGCCTTCGATCTTCGCGACGTGCTCGACCACGTCAGCAGCGTGGCCGGCCTCAACGCCGAGCAGAAGGGACTGGAACTGGTGTACCGGCTGCCGGCGGACCTGCCCACCCAGCTGGTCGGCGATCCCCTGCGGCTGGGGCAGATCCTGCTCAACCTCACCAACAACGCCATCAAGTTCAGTGAGCGCGGCGCGGTCATCGTCGGCTTCGAACTGCCGCGCGAGGTCGCGCCGGGAGAGATCGAACTGCATGCGTGGGTGAAGGACGAAGGCATCGGCATGAGCAAGGAGCAGATCGGGCGCCTGTTCCAGTCGTTCGTCCAGGGCGATTCCGCCACCACCCGCCGCTTCGGCGGGACCGGCCTGGGGCTGGCGATCTCGCGCCGCCTGGCCGAGCTCATGCACGGCGACATCCAGGTGGAGAGCACGCTGGGTGTCGGCTCGACGTTCCATCTGCGTGTACGCCTCGGCACACAGATGTCCTCGCAGGCCGCAGTCGGCAGCCACGGCCTTCGCGGCCTGTCGGCGCTGGTGGTGGACGACAACGAAGCCACGCGCGAGGCCCTGCTGGCGATGGTGCGCGGCATGGGGCTGGTGGCGGACGGCGCGAGCCGCGGCGAAGACGCCGTGCGGATGTTCACGCAGCGCGGCCCTTACCAGGTGCTGTTGATGGACTGGAAGATGCCGGGAATGGATGGCATCGACACGCTGCATCGGATCGCCGCGATGGGCATGGCGATGCCGGCGACGGTGCTGGTCACCGCATTCGATCCGGACGAAGCGCAGGAGGAAGCGCGGCGCCGTGGCGTCGTGCTCGACCGCGCGCTGGCCAAGCCGGTGATGCCGTGGGTGCTGCGGGAAACCATCACGGCCGTGCTGCAGGGCGCGGCCGCGGACAGCGGCGACACTCGCGACGCGGCTCGCCGCAAGGTGGTGACGTCACTGGTCGGCAGCCGCATCCTGCTGGTCGAGGACAACGAGCTCAATCGCGAACTGGCGCAGGACCTGCTGCGCCGTGCCGGCGTCGAAGTGGTGTGGGCCGGCAATGGCCGGGAGGCGCTGGAAGTGCTGGAGCACGATCCGCTGTTCGATGGCGTGCTCATGGATTGCCAGATGCCGGTCATGGACGGCTACGAAGCGACGCGTGCCATCCGCGGGCGACTGGGATTGAAGGAACTGCCGATCATCGCGATGACGGCGAGTGCGATGTCCGGTGATCGTGACGCCGCGCTGGCAGCGGGCATGAACGATCACATTCCGAAACCTATTGATGTCGAGGCGATGCTGGCGACCATGTCGCGCTGGATGGAACCCTGCGAGCGCAGGACGCCGCCCCACGCCGCTGCCACCACCGCGACGACGGGGTCGCTGCCGGCCATCGACCAGGACGTCGGCCTGGCGACGTGCGGGCACAACGCGGCGCTCTATCGCAGGCTGCTGCTGGGGTTCCTTCGTGATTACGCGGACTTTGGCGCTGCCTTCAGTGCGGCTTGCCAATCGGCGGACGCCACGGCGCCGAGACGCCTGGCGCATGATCTGCGCGGCACTGCTGCGTGCATTGGTGCGCGTGAGGTGGCCGAGCAGGCCAAGGCGCTGGAGGAGGCGTGCGAGGCCGGTGCTGGCCGGCAGGAGATCGATGGGCTCGTCGAGCGCACTTTGGTGGCATTGCGTCCGGTGCTGGGCGGTCTGGCGAGCCTCGAGGTGCAGGCGGCGGCGTGACGTGACGGCCCCCGGATGCGCTGCGCTTATCCGGGCTACGTCCCAGCGTGGAGTGCGTAGCCCGGGTAAGCGCAGCGCACCCGGGGCCACCATCAACCGTAGCCCGGGTAAGCGCAGCGCACCCGGGTCACCATCAACCCATGCCCCGTAGCCCGGGTAAGCGCAGCGCACCCGGGATCACCGATCAGCTGCGGAAGAACGCCAGCAAATCCGGATTGATCACATCCGCATGCGTCGTGCACATGCCATGCGGAAAACCCTTGTAGACCTTCAGCGTGCCATTGCGCAGCAGCTTCGACGAGAGCATCGCCGAGATGCCGATCGGCACGATCTGGTCGTCGTCACCGTGCATCACCAGCGTCGGCACCTCGATGCTCTTGAGGTCCTGCGTGAAGTCGGTTTCTGAGAAGGCGGCAATGCAGTCGTACTGCGCCTTGGCGCCGCCGATCATCGCCTGTCGCCACCAGTTCGCGCGGACCGGCTCCTGCAGCGGCGTGCCGGGACGGTTGAAACCGTAGAACGGCAGCGGGAAGTCCCAGTAATAGCCGGCCCGATTGGCCGCCATGTCCTTGCGAATGCCGTCGAGCACCTCGCGAGGCAGGCCATCGGGGTTGGTGTCGGTCTTGACCATGATCGGCGGCACCGCGCCGATCAGGACCAGTTTGGCGACGCGGCCCTTGCCATGCTTTGCGACATAGCGCGTGGCCTCGCCGCCGCCCGTCGAATGGCCAACGTGGATCGCATCGCGCAGGTCCAGGTGCGCCACCAGCTCGGCGACGTCCGCGGCGTACGTGTCCATCTCGTTGCCCGTGGCGGTCTGGCTCGAGCGGCCGTGGCCACGCCGGTCGTGGGCGATGACGCGGTAGCCCTTGTCGAGGAAGTACAGCATCTGGGTGTCCCAGTCGTCGCTGCACAAGGGCCAGCCATGATGGAAGACGATGGGCTGGCCGCTGCCCCAATCCTTGTAGTAGATCTCGGTGCCGTCTTTGGTGGTGATCGATTGCATGTCGTGGCTCCTCGTGGGGGTGTGCGAACCATAGAAATCCCGACGGTTCGGCGGTAGTCCTGTGCCGGTGGCCACGTTGTTGACCCCGACGCACCAATGGCTGGCATCCAATCGCGACGACCGGCAACGGCGCGCATTGATGCGCGACAGGCAACACCGTGCGCCTGCCGCGGGCGCTACCGGGCCCGGTGTGCGGAACCTAGGATCAGGCCATCCACCAGCGGAGCGCTGCAATGACTTCGAACAACAGCACGCAGACCCCCACCCGTCTCCTGGCCGGTGTCGACGTTCCCGACACGCCGCTGGTCAACAGTGCCATCGCGTTCGCCCGCGACCACAGCGATGCCTACCTGTTCAACCATGTCATGCGCTCGTGGCTGTTCGCCGCGGTGATCGCACGGACGAAGGGCCAACCGCATGACGCCGAGGTCCTGGCCGTCTCCGCCCTGCTGCACGACATCGGGTTGACGCCGGTCGCGAGCGGTGCGCTGCGCTTCGAGGTGGACGGTGCCAACGCGGCGCGGGCGTTCGCGCGCGAGCACAGCGTCGACGAGCGACGCACCCAGCTGATCTGGGACAGCATCGCGCTGAACTCGACGCCATCGATCTGCCTGCACAAGGAAGCCGAGGCATCGCTGTGCGTGCAGGGCGTGGCCGTGGACTGGGGTGGCTGGGGCTTCGATGCCATACCGGCCGACAAGATGGCCAGCATCCTGGCCGAGTTCCCGCGCCTGAAGTTCAAGCAGGGATTCACGCAGGCCATCTGCGGCATCTGCGAGCGGCACCCGGAGACCACCTACGACAACTTCGCGCGCGACTTCGGCGAGCGGCTGGTCCCGGGCTACCGGGCGCCGTCGCTGGTGGATGCGCTGCAGGGCGCGCCGTTCGAGGAGTAGCCTGGGTCGGTGCCGTCAGTTCAGCGACGACGACTGGTTGGCGGCGATGCGTCGGAGCTTCTCCGGATTTCGCTGCACATAGACCTGGGTGATGCGCTCGCCGTCGGTGTCGTAGGACTGCGCCGATTCCAGTTTCCCGCCGATGTAGCGCAGCACGCCCAGACGACCGTTGATCGTGGTGAGTCGCAGCTCGAGCTGGTCCTTGTTGCGCAGCGTGCAGGCAAACAGCAGCTGGGCGATGCGTTCGCCGCCGACCATGGGCTTGGGGAAGCTGGTGACGAAGCCGCCACCGTCACCGACCAGCGTGGCCGACTCGGCCATCATCTCCTTCATGGCCTGAAAGTCGGCGTTGTTCCAGGCCGCGGCGAAGCGCTGCATCAGTCGCTGGTGGTCAGCGGCGGACACCACATAACGCGGCCGCTCCTCGCGCAGCTGGCTCTTGGCGCGGTGCACGATCTGGCGGACGGCGGCTTCGCTCTTGTCGAGCGTCGCGGCGATGTCGCTGTAGTCGGCGTCGAAGACTTCGCGCAGCAGGAAGGCGGCGCGCGCTTCCGGTGACAGCCGCTCGAGCACGGTGAGGAAGGCGATCGACAGGTCGCTCGACGCTTCCTGGAGTTGTTCGGGCGTGGACGGGCCGTCGGTCAGCACGGGCTCGGGCAACCAGATGCCGACGTAGTGCTCGCGGTCGCTGCGCGCCTTGCGCAGGCGGTCGATGGAGCGTCGCGTGGCGGTGGTGACCAGCCAGGCTTCGGGGTCGGCAACCGTGGCCGTATCCGTCTCGTGCCAACCCAGCCAGACATCCTGGACAACATCCTCCGCCTCGGCGACGGAGCCAAGCATGCGGTATGCCACGCCGAGCAGGCGTGGCCGGAGTCGGGTGAAGATGTCGGTGGCGCCTTCCATACGACACAGGTCGGAACAGAAGGCGCGATTGTGACGTCTGGAGCGTTCGGCGGGCGTGGAGGCCACCCAGCGCGCCTCGCCAGGGTGCCCGGGCAGTGCCCGGGCCATGGCCGCGGTGGAGAAACGGGGGAGGTGCGTCGCCACCGTGCCGGCCATGAACCCCGACACTGCCCGGGAACAACTGGGGCAAGCCCGGCTCGTCAGGAGCCCGGGATCACCGCCGGCTTGCCGGCATCCTTGAGCATGAACACGACGAACTTCGCCGGCTTGTCGTTGCTCGCGTTGCGGCTGACGGTGTGGATGTCGCCCGGCGATTCGCTCCAGCTCTGCCCGGCGGTCAGCGTGACCTCCTTGCCACCCTGCACCGCCATCACCACCGAACCTTCGATGACGTAAACGAACGCGTGGGCGTCGTGGTGGTGTAGCGGCGAGGAGCCGCCCGGCGGGTAGTCGACGGTGAGCACCAGGCCTTCCTTGCCCGGGTACTCGGGCAGCGCCTTGGTCAGGACCGGCTTGACGATCGGGGCCGGGGCGGCGTGGGCGTGCTGGGCCTGGGCGGTGGTGATGCCGGACAACAGCAGTCCGGCCATCGCCAGTGAGTGATGGATGCGCATGCGGGGTCTCCTCAGGAAAGTCCGGCCTTTTCCAGGCCGTAGGCCTTGTCGGCGGTGCCGGGAACGGCACGGAAGCCGATGCTGATCCGGTTCCAGGCGTTGATGGCCATGATGTCCCAGGTGAGGTCGACGATTTCCTGCTCCGACAGCTGCGTGCGCACGCGGTCGTAGATCTCGTCGGACACGCCCAGCGGCGACAGCTGCGTCAGCGCTTCGGTCCAGGCCAGGGCCGCGCGTTCACGCGGGGAAAACAGCTGTGACTCGCGCCAGATGGCGACGTGGTGCAGGCGCAGCGGGCGCTCACCGTGGATGGTGGCTTCCTTGATGTGCATGTCCACGCAGAACGCGCAGCCGTTGAGTTGCGAGGCACGGATGTTGACCAGGTCATGGATCGGCTGCTCGATCGACGACTTGCGGGTCAACATGCTGAATTCGACGAACTTCTTCAGCAGTTCCGGGGATTGCTTCTGGTAGTCGAGGCGTTGGCTCATGGCGAGCGCTCCTTTCTTCAATGGGGGACTTGAACAGGGGGCTGGCCGGCGGCCGCAGTCCTGCTTGGCGGTCAATCTAGGCACCGCGCCCCCGCGGCGGTAGATCACGCACCGGACGCGCAGTGTTGAGCGCGACGCACCAATGGCCTGTCACAGAACCGGTCGCTGCCGCGACCTGGATACATGACGACAGCCACAGGAAAGCCCCAGTTCATGCCATCGAAGGCCGATCGCATCTGGACCGTGTTCATCTCCGCACTCGACGGACTTGAGCCGGACGTCCGTGCAGCGTTCCTGCTGCATGAGGTGTTCGAGGCCAGCTATGACGAAATCGCCCGGCTGATCGGCGAACCGGCGGATACCTGCCGGGCCCATGTCGAGTACGCCCGCGCGCACGCGCAGACGTACGTGGAACCCCTGTGTGACAAGAAGAAGGCGCCGCCGCTATGAATGCATTGCCCAAGCCCACCAACACCAGCGCGACCGACCAGGCCGACCGGATGGCATCGAGCTTCTCCGCCAGCTATGCCGGCGTGGTCGCCTTCATCACGGTGGCCACCGAGGGCAGCTTTGCCCGCGCCGCCGATCGCCTCGGCGTCGGTCGATCGGCAGTGAGCCGCAGCGTCCAGAAGCTGGAAGGACAGCTCGGCGCGCGCCTGTTCTCGCGGACCACGCGCTCGACCACGCTCACGGCCGAAGGCGAACTGTTCTTCGAGAACTGCCGGCCCGGCGTCGAACGCATCGTCCAGGCGCTGGAAGAGATGCGCGACCTGCGCGACGGCCCGCCGCGCGGGCAGCTGCGGATCAGCGCCACGCACGGCTTCGGCCGCAAGATCATCGCGCCGCTGATGAGCGAGTTCCACATGCGCTATCCCGGCATCGCGATCGAACTGCTGCTCGACGAACGCACCCCCGACCTTGCCGTCGACCGGGTCGACGTCGCCTTCCGCGAAGGCCGCCTCGACGACAGCCAGGTGATCGCCAAGCAGATCATCCCGATGCAGATGGTGGTGTGTGCATCGCCCGACTACGCGCGCCGGCACGGCCTCCCGGCCTCGATCGAAGAGCTGGATGCGCACGCGTGCATCAACCGCCGGTTGCCGAACGGGCGCCTGCGCAGCTGGGACTTCAAGGTCGACGGCCGGCCGCACAGCGTGACGCCGCAGGCCGACATCGTCGTCAACGACGACGACCTGATGCTGCATGCGTTGATGGAAGGGCAGGGGCTGGCGCAGATCCCGGCGTTCGAGGTCTGCGACGAACTGCGCAAGGGCACGCTGGTGACCTGCCTGGCCCAGCACGCACCCGACGACCGCGGCCACTACCTGTGCTACCTCAGCCGCCGGCAGCTGCCCAAGCGCGTGCGCGCCTTCATCGACTTCATCACCACGCAGGTGCGCGCCCTCGACCTGGACTGCTCCACCGCCGTCGCCCGCATGCACGCCGACGCGGCTTTCACCGAGGGTGAAGCCGTCGCGGCCTGACGACGCGATTGGTGCACGGCAGGAAACATCGTGCATCCAGCCGAAGGGCTACTGCATGCCTCCCCGCCCACCTAGCATCGCCCCGCAATCTCCGTAAGGACACGCATTCAAATGACCCAGCTGAAGCCACCGCCGGTAAGCCTGCTCGACAAGTACTACGGAGACGAAGCCGAAGCCATCTACACGGGTCGCGTACGAATCACGGGTGGAGAAGCGGCGCACGGTCGCGCCTCCGGCATCGTCAGGTCCGACGATGGGTCGCTGGAAGCACACCTGCGCCTGCCCGTGGAGCTGGGCGGCCCCGGTGGCGGCAGCAATCCGGAACAGTTGATGGCGGCCAGCTACGGCGCCTGCTTCCACGGCGTGCTCAAGCTGCTGGCGATCCGCTCCGGGCTGGACCTGGCCGATTCCACCGTCGACGCCGCCGTGACCTTCGCGCGTGACCCGATGGACGGACTGTTCCTGTTGTCGGCGGAAATCCGCGTCTACCTGCCGGGGATCGATCGCGCCTGCGCCGCCGAGCTGGTCCGCAACGCAGAACGCATCTGCCCCTACGCGAAGATGTTCAGGGACGGCATCGACCACGTCGTGGCGCTTGCGCCCGAACACGAGTCGCCGCCCGGCGGCGAAGCTGCCTGAACCGCGATGCCGGCAATGCCGGCAGGACAGACTGACATGGCCCTCAAGATCGTCCGCATCTACCCGAAGAACCGACTGCTGGCCTGGGTCGAGGACCGGCTGCCGCTGACCTCGTTCCTGGCCGCCCACACCAGCCGCTACTACGCGCCGAAGAATTTCAACTTCTGGTACCTCATGGGCGCGCTGGCGAGCGTGGCACTGGTCAACCAGCTGGTCACGGGCATCTTCCTGGCGATGCACTTCAAGCCGTCGTCGGCCGAAGCGTTCTCGTCGGTCGAATACATCATGCGCGACGTGGAGTGGGGCTGGCTGATCCGCTACATGCACTCCACCGGGGCATCGCTGTTCTTCGTGGTGATCTACCTGCACATGTTCCGCGCGCTGTTGTACGGCTCGTACAAGAAGCCGCGCGAACTGGTGTGGATCCTGGGCATGATGATCTACCTGGTGCTGATGGCCGAAGCCTTCATGGGCTACGTGCTGCCCTGGGGGCAGATGTCGTTCTGGGGCGCCAAGGTGATCATCTCGCTGTTCGGCGCCATCCCGGTGGTCGGCGAGAGCCTGCAGCACTGGGTGATGGGCGACTACGTGCCCGGCGACGCCACGCTCAACCGCTTCTTCTCGCTGCACGTGATCGCGCTGCCGATCATCCTGCTGTTGCTGGTCACCGTGCACATCCTGGCCCTGCACGAAGTGGGCTCCAACAACCCGGACGGCATCGAGATCCACGAGAACAACGGGCCCGACGGCACGCCGCTGGACGGCATCCCGTTCCACCCCTACTACTCGGTCGAGGACCTGCTGAGCACGGCCGTCTTCATCCTGATCGCTGCGTTCATGATCTTCTTCGTGCCGACGGTGGGCGGGCTGTTCCTCGAGCACGACAACTTCACCGAGGCCAACCCGCTGGTCACGCCCGAGCACATCAAGCCGGTGTGGTACTTCACCCCGTACTACGCGATGTTGCGCGTCATCCCGCACAAGCTCAGCGGCGTGATCGTGATGGCGCTGGCCATCGGCGTGCTGTTCCTGATGCCGTGGCTGGATCGCGGCAAGGTCCGCTCCATCCGCTATCGCGGCCGCGGCTACAAGATCGCGCTGGGGCTGTTCGCGGTTGCGTTCGTGCTGCTGGGCGCGATCGGCATCGGCGCGGTGGCGCATTTGCTGCCCAGCCTGCTCGGCGAAGGCATCGACGTGAACATCATCGAGAACTGGATCGGTCGCGTGCTGGTGGCGATCTACTTCGGCTTCTTCGCATTCACCTGGGCGTACACCCACTTCGGCTTCGAGCGGACGCTTCCGCTGCCGGAACGGGTGCGGTAGCCACGACGCCGGCCACGCATTCGCACACCCCCCCCACAGGAGCAGGACATGAAGATCGTAGTCATCGGCGGCACGGGCCTGATCGGCACCAAGCTGTGCAACAACCTGCGCGAGCTGGGCCACGAGGCCGTGGCCGCGGCGCCGAACACCGGCGTCAACACCATCACCGGCGAAGGCTTGAAAGAGGCGCTGCAAGGTGCCGATGTCGTCGTCGACGTGGCCAACTCGCCCTCGTTCGAAGAGCAGGCGGTGATGGAGTTCTTCCAGACCTCCGGCCGCAACCTGCTCGCCGCCGAAGCCGAGGCAGGCGTGAAGCACCACGTCGCGCTCTCGGTCGTGGGTTCGGACCGCAAGCCGGGCAATGCCTACTTCCGCGCCAAGCTGGCGCAGGAAGACCTGATCAGGGCGTCGGGCCGGCCGTACACGATCCTGCGTGCCACCCAGTTCTATGAGTTCCTCAATGCCATTGCCCACTCCGGCACCAAGGGCGAGGCCATCCACATCTCCACCGCTGCGTTCCAGCCGCTGGCCGCCACCGACGTGGCGGCGGCGCTGACGAAGGTGACCGTGGGCGAGCCGAAGAACGATGTCGTGGAAGTGGCCGGTCCCGATCGCCGCCCGATGTCGGATTTCGTCCAGGACTACCTGAAGTTCTACAAGGAATCGCGCGACGTCGTCGCCGATGCCGGCGCGGAGTACTTCGGTGCACCGATCACCGACAGCTCGCTGACGCCCGGCCCGAACCCGATCGTCGGCGCGATCAAGTTCGAGGACTGGCTGAAGACGTCGCCGCCGCCGCCGCGTTGAGCACGGGCTGAGCAACGGCAGGTGCCGGCACGGACGCCGGCACCGATGAGAACCATTCGCAAATGCGATTAGATCGCATTAAGATCGGCGGTTCTCTCATGCACTCCAAGGATCGGGAATGCAAAAACGTGCCATTGCTGTGACTGTCGCTGTGATGTTGCCAGCGATCTGCCTCCCTTCCGTCGCGCTCGCTTCTGACGACAACGAGCCCGCAACGCTCGACAAGGTCGTGGTCATCGCGTCCCGCGCACCGCAGGCGATCAGTGCCATCCCCGCGACCGTGTGGGTCATCGAACGCGAACAGCTCGAACGGCAGACGCGCGCCGGCGTGCCGCTGAAAGAGGCGGTCGCGCAGCTCATCCCCGGCCTCGACATCGGCGCGCAGGGCCGCACCAACTTCGGCCAGAACCTGCGCGGGCGCAGCGTGCTGGTGATGATCGACGGCGTGTCGCTCAACAGTGCGCGTTCGGTCAGTCGCCAGTTCGATAGCATCGACCCGTTCAACATCGAGCGCATCGAAGTGCTGTCAGGCGCCAGCGCCGTCCACGGTGGCGGCGCAACCGGCGGCGTGGTCAACATCGTCACGCGCCGGGGCGACGCCGGTGGACTCGCGCTGGAAAGCGAGCTTGGCGGGCGCAGTGGCCTGCACGCAGGCGATGACCTCGACTGGCGCGTCGCGCAGTCCGTGGAGGGTGGAACCGACGCGGTGGCGGCACGGCTGGCGCTGGCCTACCAGGACAACGGCGGCGCCTACGATGCCAATGGCGACCAGGTGTTGCCCGACATCACCCAGACCGATCTGCAGTACAACCGGTCGCTGGACCTGATGGGCAATGTCGACTTCCGCTTCGATGGCGGTCGCGTGCTGCGCCTGGGCGCGCAGGTCTATCGCTCCGGCTACGAAGGCGACAAGGCGTTGTACCTCGGGCCGAACCTCACCGGCGTGCTGGGCCGCCCGACGCGGCCGGAGTTGATCGAGGTCCGCGGCGGATTCGACTCCGACATGACGCCGCGCAGCAGCCGATGGCAGGCCAACGCCGACTTCCATGCGCCCGATGTGTTCGGTGGCCAGGACGTCTGGTGGCAGGGATTCACCCGCTCCGAAACGCTGGCGTTCAATCCGTTCCCCGGTGTCGATCGCCTCGCCGGGCGCAGCGTGCCGTACTACTCCGCGTCCAGGCAGGAGACAGGCTATTCGGGGATGAAGCTTGTGCTGGAGAAGCGCTGGCCGTCACTGCAGCTGACCTACGGCATCGACCATGACCACGAGCGCTTCGACGCGACCCAGGTCATGTTCGACCCGCGCGTCGCCTTCGCCAGCGGCGGGCTATCGATACGCGAAATCGACCGCATCGGACGATACCCGCGTTACACGATCGATGGCCTGGCCGGATTCGCGCAGGCGCAATGGAAGGCGACCGCGTCGTTGAGTCTCAGCGCCGGCTGGCGTCGCCAGCACACGGCGGTGGAGGTCGACGATTTCATCGCCGCGGCACAACAGCGCTGGCTGTCGACCGGCGTCGGGCGAACGGCCGACGCGATCCCGGGTGGCAGCAACGACTACGACGTCGACCTGTTCAATGCCGGCGCGATCTGGGCAACAAGCAGGCGCAGCCAGGTGTGGAGCAACTACAGCGAAGGCTTCGACCTGCCGGACCCGGGCAAGTACTACGGGCAGGGCAGCTACCAGTTGCAGGGCAGCCACTGGCGGCTGCTGCGGGGCGTGAGCGTCGATGATTCGCCGCTGTCCGGCATCAAGACCCGCCAGGTGGAACTGGGCTGGCGCCTGCACGGCGATGCGATCGACCTGCAGGCTGCCGCCTTCCACGCCTGGTCGGACCGCGACATCGTCGTGGTGCCGCTGACCCTGGCCATCGACGAAGTGGATCGCAAGGTGCGCAACCGCGGTGTCGAAGCGCAGGCCAGCTGGCAGGTCGGACGCGACTGGCAGCTGGGCGCCAATGCGCTTGCCATCCGCACGGAGCGGCAGCTGGCAGGCCGTTGGCAGCGTGCGGCCGTGACTGACGCCAGCCCGTCGAAGCTGGGCCTGTTCAGCGCATGGGAAGGCGAGCGCGGCGGTGTGCGGCTGCAGTGGCTGCGGGCGTTCGACCTGCGCGATGGCGAAGGCCGCGAACTGGATGGCTACGCCACTGCCGATCTGCTCGGCCATTGGAAGCTGCCGGCAGGCACGTTGAATGTCGGCATCCAGAACCTCGCCAATGCGGACTACGCGACGCACTGGGGGCAGCGTGCCCAGCTGTTCTATGGCGCGCTGCTGGCGCCGGAGGCATTCGCGTTCAACGGACGCGGCCGCACGTTTGGCGTGAGCTACAGCGCACGCTACTGAGCCACGCAGCGCGACCCGCGCCAGGGCCGCACCTGCAGCCCTGGCGCTCCCGGCCCCACTCAGGCCGCTTTGTCGATCGCCGCCTCGCCACTGCCCGACGCCCATTCGATCGGCAGCGCGGCATCACCGGTGGCATAACGCGCGTGGCCCAGGATCGCATTGGCGATCACGGCGCCGCGCCAGGCCGCCAGGCTCAGTTGCGGTTCGGCGATGCCATGGCTGTGGCGGCCGGCGTTCTGCACGTAGATTCCATTCGCGGCGGGCCCATCCCACTGGACCGAAAAGTCGCGCTGCAAGCGGTAACGGCCGTCCGCGTCGAGATCGAGGCGATCGTGCAGCGGGGCCAGGCAGTCGGGGAGGCGGGTGAGGTAACCCGTGGCGAGGATCACCAGGTCGGCATCGACCACGTCATGCCCGCCATCAAACCCGTTGTGGGCGGTGAGTCGCCATGCGCCGGCACTGTCTGCCTCCATCGCATGCACATCGCGGTGGGGGAGCAAGCGCAACAGCGATCCTTCGCCGCGCACCATGCTGTCCATGTACAGCGTCTGGTACAGCTGGGTCAGCGTGTCGCGGGAGATGCCGTCGCTGGCCAGCTTCTGCCGCGCCACGATCGCCGCCTTGCGGCCCGGATGCAGGCGGTGGAACGCATCGACGTAGTGGGGCGTGAAGAACTCATTGATGAAGGCGGTTTCGTCGAGCGCCTCGAACGTCTGCCGGCGCGACAGCCAGGTGATCGCCGCCGCTTGCCCGCGCGTGCCCGAGAGCAGGTCGAGCACCACTTCCGCGCCGCTCTGGCCGCCGCCGACCACGGCGATGCGCAGGCCATCGACGTTGCCGATCCGCTCCAGGTACTGGTGCGTGTGCAGGCACATCAGCCGTGCCGGCGCCCACTCCGGCACGTAAGGCGTGGCGCCGGTGGCGACCACCAGGTTGCGCGCACGATGGCGTTGTCCGTCGCCGTGCAGGACGAAGCCATCGCCGTCGAACTGCACCTCGCGCACCTCGTGCCCCAGCAACAGGTTGGGCAGGCGCCCGGCCACCCACTGCAGGTAATCGGCAAACTCGCGACGCTCGATCGCGCCGAACTCCGCGTTGAGGAAACGGTAGAAGCGACCGTGCGCGACCAGGTAGGCGAGGAAGCTGTAGGCGCTGGTCGGGTCGGCCGCCGTCACCAGATCCTTCAGGAACGACGTCTGCAGCTTCGCGCCCGGCAGCATCATGCCGGGGTGCCAGGCGAAGCGCGGGCGTCGTTCGAAGAACGCGCTGCGTACCTCGACCAACGGTGCCAGCAATGCGGCCACGCTGAGGTTGAAGGGGCCGGCACCAATGCCGGCGACGTCAAGACAAGGGCTATCCATGGCGGAGACGTTCATTGATCTTCCTGATCGATGGTGGGGTGGTCGAAGAGCAGCGGGTTGGACAACGCAGGCCCCAGCGCATGGACCGGCCGCTGTTCGCTGTCGCCGTAACCGGCGGCCAGGCGCGCGCGGTTCAGTGACAACCGCGGCATCTCCGGCGTGAACAGGTCCAGCTGCGCGAATCGTTCGCGCAGGTCGAGGTGAGCGAACTGGTAGCGGCGCAGGCGCTGCGCGAGCAGGCGATGGAACGCCTCTTCGTCGAACACGCCGGCGACGTGCAGGACGCTGGCCATGAAGCGGAACACGCTGCCGAACAGGCCGGTCCACAGGTTGTGCAGCAGGTGCTGCGGCGGCATGGCCGGCAAGGCCTGCCACGCCTGCGCGTCGATGCCTTGCGGTCGCTCCCAGTCGGCGTCGACGCGGAACAGGTCGCCCTGCAGATCCTTCAGCAGGATGCCCGTGGGCACCTGGTCGACCAGCCGCAGCATCAGGTTCTGGCCATGGGCGATGAAGCCGAGGCCATGGCAGGCCTGGAGGTGGTACAGCGGCACCGCCGTGCAGTCGAACAGGCGCTGCAGCCATTCGCCGGCGCCAAGACCGGATGCCTCGATCATCACCGCAACCAACGGCACGCCGGCATCGTCGAGCTGGTGCAGCACCGCGGCCATCAGCACCTGTTCGCCGTCCTGGCAACGCTCGTGCGTGCTTTCACGCCACACCGCGCCGAGCATCTCGTCGAACTGGTAAGGCACGCCATCCATGCCGTGGTACAGCGGATGCGGCACGAATGCCGAGGCCGGTTCCGCCAGTGCCTGGGTGTTGGCCTGGCGCAGCAGCGGGTCGCCCTGCAGCAGCCGCTGCAATCCCTCCGACAGCGCCGGCGTGATCGCGACATGCCGCGCCGGCAGGCCGCGGTAGGCCGACGTGTTGAGGATGCTCACCGGCAGCTTGAGGTCCGGCAGCCACGGCCGGTCGACGTTCGTCAGGGTCCGCAGCGACGTCTGCGGTGTGTAGTGGTCACCGCCTTCGCCCAGGCTGATCAGGCGTCCGTCGGCCAGCAGCGCGGCGAACTGCGTCGCGATCATCGCCTGCCATTGCCATGGATGCACCGGCAGCAGCCAGTACTCGCCCGGCTGCCACGACGCGGACTGCAGCGCACGGTCTAGCCTGCGGCGCTCCTTCACGTCGCAGCTGCTGTCGAGCAGGCGTCGAGTGTCCCATCCGTTCGACAGCACGGGCATGGCGACGCTGCGGTGCACGCCGAGCCAGTGCAGGCGGAACGACGGCGCCGACTCGGTGCCATAGCGGCGATTGTCATCGACGCTCCAACCCACGCGACCTTTGCACGGGATCGCCTTGGGGTGGCCGTCGAGCAGCGTCTGCAGGCGCTCGGCGGGCAAGCGCAGCCAGGCGCTGGCGCCCAGTCCGCGCCGCGCCTGCAGCAGGGCGACATCGGCGCCCAGGGTGTTCAGGCATTCGCGCAGGTAATGCGCCACCGTCACCGGCGAAATGCCATGCGGCGCCAGCAGGTCGTGGATCGTCGAAAGCGCGTCGCTTGCCGGCTCACTGTTTACAAGCCCGTCGCTGTCGTCGCGTACGACGCTGCCGGCGACCACGCAGGGCTGGCCCCAGCGATTGCGGCGGCCGCGCCAGCGGTAACGGTGGCGCTTGCCGGAAACGGTGAACACCTCGCCGTCCACGACTGGCTCGATGAGGCCTTCGTAACTGAACTCCGACAGCGTCTTCTCGATCATCCGCCGGTTGGCCTCGCGCCAGAGCGCGTGATCGTCGCCAGCGGCGGCTTTGGATGCGTTCATGCCGTCCCTCCCGCGGCTTCGGTCCACGACGCGGAGCGCGCCGTGAACGTTTCGCGCTCCAGCACCATCAGCGCCGCGCGCTTGTGCGGGAAGTCGAAGTCCTTGCGCCGGTCGAAGCCATGCTGCTGCAGCACGCGGATGAACCGTTCGTTGTCGACGCGTGGCTCGCCGACGATGCGCTGCGTGCGCGGCTCGTCGAGGAACATGTAATGCATGAGACCGTCCAGCCAGCCATCGAGGCGGGCCGGACCGCGGAAGCGCGACTCGCCCACCAGCACATGGCAGCCACGGTCGAAGTCGCCGGCGTCGCAGTGGGGCGCGATTCGATCCTCCTTCGCCCAGTAAACCTCGAAGTAGGCGAACGGCTCGCAGTCGAACTCGCCGATCAACGGCAGCGAGCTGGCGTGGTCGAGCTGGCGCCGCAGGTACTCGCGGTGGGACGCGAGGTCACCCGCCAGTTCCCAGAACCGGTGCACGCGCGCCTGGTTCATCCAGTCGTGGAAGCGCGCAAGGTCGCGGTCGATGTCGGCCACGCGCAGCGAGAAGGTGCTCGCCAATGCCGGCAGGAAGCGGCGGTACACGGTGCCACGCGGCTGCGGTGGACGCAGTGGCATCCCATGGGCAGGTTCGACGCTCATGCCGCCACCGCCAGGAGCGGATTGGCCATGGCCACGTACGAGCCGAACGATGCCTCCGGGCGCGTCGTCTCATCGACGTCGCCGAAGCAGATCATGAAGTTGCCTTTGCTCCACAGCACCGGCGAGGACAGCAGGTAGTCGATGAAGTGCGGATGGCGCAACGGACCGGCGCGAAGCTCGAGCAGCGCATCACGCAGGCGCGACAGCAGGATCGCCTCGTCGATCACGCCGTCGGCGCCGAGCGTGGCGACCAGGCTGAAGACGTTGTTGACGATGAGGTAGTAGCCGAGCAGTCGTTCGGTCATCGCTTCGTCGAACGACAGCCCGGACGCGGCATCGATGCCAGGCACCGACGCGGACAGTGCGGCGATCGTCTCGGCGTGGAAGGTGGTGCCCTGGCAGTCGCGGAACCACACGCCCGCAGGCCAGCCGGCCTCGATGGCGACGACGGTGTTCTGCGCATGCGCACTGAACAGGAACCCGTGGTTGCCATGGGCCAGCAGGAATGGCCGCACCACGGTCTGCACGAAGCGCTCGAACCAGTCGATGGCGACCGCGCCACGGTCGCGGCCCCTGCGCCGAGCCAGCTCGGTGATGAGCCGGCTCGCCATCGACGGCATGCCATCGATGCCGTCCTGGCAGAACGTCGCCAGCACGTAGGCATGGTTGCCGGGCACGAACGGATTGTCGCGAAGGATCACGAAGCTCTCCGGCACGGGCTGGCCGTCGACATCGGCCAGCGCCAGCGCGGCGGTCTCGTGCAGGATGCGCAGCGTAGGGCATTCCAGTTGCAGGGCCTGGCCCTGCGCACTGGCGAAGGCGTCGTGGATCTGCCGCCCGCGCGCGACCTCGGCGGGCTGCAACACCCGCCGCGAGTTGGTCAGGCGCACCGACAGGGAGAACTTGAGCATCGACGGCGCATGCGGTGCATACATCGTGCGCAGCGACGACGTCGGGAACCACGGCAGCCCGAGTTCGCCGAGGTCGACCAGGTCACCCTGCCGCAGCCAGTGCGCGTACGCCGGCGTGGAGCGCAGCGCGCGCGCCTGCCAGGGGTGCACCGGGAGACAGAACCAGCCGTCCTCGCGCCGGAAGCCGGCCAGCGCCGTGGCCACGGCAGGGTCGGCGGCGACGAGCATCGCGATCTGTCCATCAGCGCATTCGACACCGACATCGGTCCGCCAGAGCGCGCGATCGCGCAGGGCGAACCAGCACAGCGGCGTGCGACCGGCCAGCTCGGGCGAGTAGCGGGCCAGGTCTTCGTCGCTGAACTCGTCGCGGCTCTTTGGCGTGGGGTGGACGGCATGGCCATGGACGAGGGCCTGCTCGGCGTCGAGGTAATCGGCGTCGGGCCAGGCCAGTCGCAGCAGATCGTCGCGACGCTGCGCTTGGGCACGCAACACGGTGCCGGCACTGTCGAGCACGCGGCGCAGGAACACGCGGCGCTGGTCGAGTGTTGCGCCGGGCCGCAGCGTCGGCTCCGCGGCGAGCATCGATGCTGCCTGCGCGAAATCGATCTCGAACGCTTCTCCATCCCGCGGTGCGAACCAGACCGCGCCCGTGAAGCGGTGCCTTCCCGCGGCGGAGCGATGTCGCACCGGCACCACCAGCGCGCCGGCCGGTTGCGTCATCGGCAGTCGCAATGCGCCAGCAGGCAGCGCCAGCGCTTCGTGTGACTTGAGTGTGAGCGTTCCCGGCTCGAGCCATTGCGCGTGCGACCACTCACGCGCCAGGGAATTCATGAACGCTGACAGCGAGGCAGGCTCGCGACAGATCGAGGGCATATCCATTGCACCGTCCTTGTTGAAAAAAAAAACTCCGCAAAACCAGTTAACGATAACGATTCGCATTTGCCAATGAAAGCAGACGCGCCTACGATTCGCTCCGCGGCGCATGCCGCAAGGGATGGATCCCATGCAGGCATCGAACGCGCAAAACGACGCGCACACGACAAGGACTGTCGCCGGCGTCGACACCTCGACCATGCGTGCGCTGGCAGGCGCCGCCGTGGTCATGGGGCTGGGGCAGACTACGCTGCTGACCTTCCTGCCGATGCTCATGCAGATGACCGGCCTGTCGCTGCCACGGGTCACCACTGCATTTGCATTGGGGTCTGGCTTGTTCCTGATTGGCGCGCCGTTCTGGAGCCGCTGTTCCGATGCCTGGGGGCGCCGCCGCGTGGTCGTCATCGCGCTGTGCGGCTTCGCGCTCAGCCATGGCTTGTTGTTGTGGCAACTGCTGCGTCATGACGCAGCCTGGAGCGGACACTTCGCGCTGTTGCTTGCAGGCCGGGTTCTGTACGGACTGACGGTGTCGGGCCTGGTGCCCACGTGCCAGGCGTGGCTGGCCGACGTCTCGTCGCCTTCGCAGCGCCTGCGCATGATGTCGCGCTTCTCCGCCGGCCTCGCGCTGGGCCGACTGATCGGGCCGGTGATGGCGGCGGGCAGCCTCGCATTGGGATGGCTCGGGCCGGTCTGGCTGGTAGCGCTGGCGCCATGGCCGGCGTTGCTGTTGCTTGCGCGCGTGCGCAAGCCCATGGCGCACGACAGTCCCAGCGATGCCGCTCCGGGATCGATGCCATGGCGCGCGCTGGTGCCGTGGTTGCTGATGGCCCTGCTGATGCAGGCATCACTGGGCCAGGTGCAGTACGCAGTCGGCCCGTGGTTGCAGGCCGTGTTCGCACTGACGCCAACACGGGTCGCGCTCGAACTGGGCTGGATGCTCAGCGCCTGCGCCGCGCTGATGATCGTGCTGCAGCTGTGGGTCGTGCCGCGTTGCCGGCCCGGTCGCGCCGTGTTGATGGTCGGTGCAACGGCACTGGTCGCCACCGGCGTGGCCTTCGCGCTGGCGCCGTTGCTGCCGGCGATGCTGGGCATCTGGAGCGGGTTCGGGCTGCTCGCAGTCGCGTCGGCGCTGCTGGTGCCGACCTACAGCACGCTTGCGTCGTTCGCGGCGGGAGGAAACAGGCAATCGCGCGCAGCCGCGGCATTGGCGATGACGCACACCTGTGGATTCTCCCTGGCCGCAGTGGTCGCCGCGGGTTTGTTCGGCCTCACGCCCGCTGCGCCGTTCTGGGCGGTGGCGTTGCTGGGCTGCGTGAGCGTCGCGATTGCAGTCGCATGTGATCGACCCGTGCGTGCGGAGTGACTGCAGGCGCATTGCATTCACGAACCGCGAACGCGTCTGCATGTGACAGCAATGTGCTCAGACCATTCTGATGGTGAGCGTAAAACGCCCCGACTAAGCTGCGCGCCGCATCGCTACTTTTTCTCAGTACTCCCATGCCGAAGCCTGCAGTAACTGCTTCCTCATCCTCCGGCTCGGGAGATGGAAAACGTGGTGCCCTGCGACGACTGGTCCATCTCGCACTCACGCTCTGCGTGCTCGCGTCGTCGCTCTCCGCATTGGCGTCGGAGCCGCCGTTGCAGCTCAACGGCGAGGAGGTCGCGTGGCGCAACGCGCATCGGGACGTGCGCGTTGGCGTGTTCGCCGGCGATCACCTGCCCGCGGAAACCTGGGCCGCGGGGCGGCCGGAAGGATTCGGCGTCGACTACGCGCGCCTGCTGGCCGAGCGCGCCGGCTTGCGCCTGGAATTCCGTCCCTTCGTCGACTGGGTGCAGGTCGCCCACGGCGACACCCGCGTGCCCCTGCCGTACGACCTGCTGCTGGCGCAGACGCCGCACCTCAACCGCGCGAACCGGCTGGTGTTCCTGCGTCCGTACGAAGCCGGCAAGTTCATGCTGGTGGCCCGACGCGGCGACACGCGCATGGCCGGCGACGAGCACCTCGCCACGGCGCGCATCGCGATCGAGCGCCAGTTCCATGGCCTCGCCGACCGCCTGAAGCGGCGGTACCCGGCCGCGAAGCTGCTCTACAGCGACGACGGCCGCACCGCGCTGGACCTGGTCGCCGCCGGCCAGGCCGATGCCTACGTCGGCGCCACGGCGCTGCGCACGCGCACGCTGCTGCACCAGCGCAATGGCAACGAGCTGGTGATGCTGGACGAGGTCGACATTCCGCGTGCACCGATCAGCCTGGCCGTGCCGAAGGACCGGCAGATGCTGCTGCGGGTCCTGCGCAAGGCGGAAGACGCACTCGACCCGGCCGATGTCGAACGCCTGCGCCAGCGCTGGGGCATCGACCAGGACAAGGCGCGCACGGCCACCGCGTCCGGACTGAACCACGAAGAACGCGAATGGCTGGGCGAGCTGCGACCGCTGCGTGTCGGCTTCGAGGTCGATCGCGCGCCGTACTCCTTCGCTGACAGCGACGGACGCTTCGACGGCGTCGCCGCCGACTATATCGACCTGCTCAGCCGCGAGCTCGGCCTGCGCCTGGAGATGGTGCCGGCGCAGGACTGGGCGAGCCTGCAGAAGATGGTGCGCGCGCGCGAGGTCGACCTCGTCGCAGCGACGATGCCCGAAGACTTCGACGTCCGCGACATGCTGGTCAGCCGTCCGTACGAACACTTCCCGGGGGTCATCGTCACGCGCCTGCGCGGCAGCGCCGTCGCCGGGCCCGAGGACCTCGCCGGTCGCAAGGTGGCCGTGCGCCAGGAAGCGGGCGTGATCCTGCGCCTGCGCGGGCAGTTGCCGCGCACGCGACTGGTCCCGGTCGGCAGCAACGAAGCAGGGCTGGACCTCGTGGCCGCCGGCCAGGCCGATGCCTACGTCGGCACGCTGCCGGCGATCGACGCGATGATCCGCGACCGTTACGCAGCCAAGCTGCGCATCGCCGGGCCGGCGGGCGTCGACCAGGAGTTCGCCATCGGCATCGTGCCCGAGCATGCGGCGCTGCTGCCGCTGGTCGACCGCGTGCTGTCCGACGTCGGCGAGCCCGAGCGCCAGGCGATCCGCAGCCGCTGGCTGACCACCGAGTACCGTTACGGCGTGCCGCTGCCGTGGGTGGTGGCCGGGCTGGTCACCACCGCGCTGGTGCTGTTGATTGGTGCGGTGGCGTACCGGCGCCTGCGCCGGGCATGGCGCGCGCAGGCCCTCGCCGAGGCGAGGCTGGCCGCGCAGCTGCGCTTCCAGCAAGGCTTGCTCGAGACCATCCCGCACCCGGTGTTCGTCAAGGACGCCGAGGGGCGCTACCTGGCCGTGAACCAGGCCTACGAAGCGATGTTCGCCGTGTCCCGCGCGCAGCTGCTCGACCGCACCATCGTGCAGACCCGGCACCTGCCGATGATCGATGGCGAGGAGGCCCATCGCCTCGAAGTCGGCGTGATCGCCAGCGGCCGCAGCCTGCGCCGCGAACTGAAGCTGGCGCCGCTGCAACCCGGCGGCAAGCCGCGCGACGCGATCGTCTGGCTGCACCGCTTCAACGCCGCGCAGGGCCAGGTCGGCGGACTGGTCGGCACCTTCGTCGATGTCAGCGACATCCGCGAGGCCGAGGCACGCGCCCGTGCTTCCGAGCAGCGCCTGATCGACACCAACGACCGCCTGCCGGGCGTGATCGTGCGCGTCAGCGTGCAACCGGGCGGCAAGCTCGTGTACGACTACGTCGCCGGGCAGACGCAGGCGCTGTTCGGGCGCTCGCGCTCGGAGATCCTCAAGTCCGGCCGTCGCCTGCGCGTGGTCGATGCGGAAGATCCCGACCACCTGCTCGCCGCCATCGGCGAGATCGTCGCCGCGGATGCCCGCCACGAGGTCGAGTTCCGCGTGCGCGTCAAGGGCGACGTGCGCTGGACGCGCGCCTCCAGCGGCACGCCGCGGCACGAGAGTGACGGCAGCGTCGTGTGGTGCATCTACTTCGCCGACATTACCGACGAGAAGCGCCAGGCCGAGGCCCTGGTGGAAGCCATGGCTATAGCGGAGGCGGCCGTTTCGGCGCGCAGCAACTTCCTGGCGATGATGAGCCACGAGATCCGCACGCCCATGGCCGGCGTGCTCGGCCTGGTCGAACTGATGGCGCAGACGCCACTGGACCGCGAGCAGGACCGCATGCTGGCGATGGTGCAGGACTCGGCCGGCTCGCTGCTGCAGATCCTCGACGACGTGCTCGATTTCTCGCGCATCGAATCCGGGCGGCTGGAGCTGGAGCTGCAACCGTTCGACCTGCGCGCGGTCGCCGACAACGTCATGGGGCTGTTCTCGGCGCGCGCGAGCGAGAAGGGCGTGCGCCTGTACTCGACCATCGACTGGCGCCTGGCCGGCGGCCACGAAGGCGACGCCGTGCGCGTGCGCCAGGTGGTCACCAACCTGGTCAGCAACGCGCTCAAGTTCACCGAGGCGGGCCACGTCGAGCTGCGCATCGAGCTGGTGGGCGAACAGCACGGCGTACAGCGCATCCGGATCAGCGTGGAAGACACCGGCATCGGCATTGCGCCGGAACAGCTGTCGCGCTTGTTCCAGCCGTTCGTGCAGGCCGAGAGTTCGATCACCCGGCGCTTCGGTGGCACCGGCCTGGGCCTGTCGATCTGCCAGCGACTGGCGCAGCTGATGGGCGGCGACGTCCAGGTCAGCAGCGCGCGCGGACTGGGCACGACCGCCACGCTCGACCTGGCGCTGCCGATCACCAGCGAAGTCGAGGCGCATGAAGCCATCGCCGGCAAGACCGTGCTGCTGTGCACGCGCGACCCCATGTTCGAGCGCGAACTGGCCAACACGCTGTCCACGCTCGGCTTCAACCTCATGGAGGTCGGGCCGGAGGAGCTGGGCGAAGCCAGCGCGGGCGATGCCGATCTCTTCGTCGTCGATACCCAGCTGGTGCGCGAGGGGCGATTGCCGCAGGGCGCGCGGTACCTGTGCCTGGTGGACTCCGCCGATGCGCGCGGCTACCACGTCGCCGACGGCGAGGTGTCGCTCGGTGGCAGCCCACTGCTGGTCCGTGCCGCGGCCGACGCCTGCTACGCCGCGCTGGGCCTGGCGGCGCCGACCTACGCGAAGGCCTTGCCCGGCAGCCATGGGCCGCGCGGGGCGCGCATCCTCGTCGCCGAGGACCACATCACCAATCGCGCCGTGATCGCGCGCCAGCTCGAGCGCCTGGGCTACGAACACACGCTGGTGGAGAACGGCGAGCAAGCACTGCAGGCGATGGCGTGGCAGCGCTACGACCTGCTGATCAGCGATTGCCACATGCCCGTGCTCGACGGCTACGCACTGACCCGGCGCATCCGCGAGCAGGAAGCCGGCGGCGAGCGCCACCTGCCGGTGATCGCGTTGTCAGCCAGTGCCTTGCCGGAGGAAGTTCGGCGCTGCCGCGACGCCGGCATGGACGACTTCCTGGCCAAGCCGGTGCAGCTGCTCGAGCTGGAGCGGATGCTCGCCACCTGGCTCGAGCACACCTTGCCGGTGCCGGCGCCGGTCGCCGAGCCGTTGCCGATATCGCCCCGGACCGGACGCAAGCTCGCGCGCCTGACGGCGCTGTTCGGTGGCGAAGGGCCGTTGCGTGAAGTGCTGGTGGGCTTGCTGGACTCGACGCGGCGGGACATGGTCGAGCTCGACCTCGCCTTCGAATCCGGCAACGAGGCCCAGCAGCGCGACATCCTGCACCGCATCGACGGCGCCCTGTTGCTGCTGGCCGAGGGCGATGCGGCGCCGACGCGGATTTCCGAGCTCCATCACGCGATGCGCCGTTCGGAGCTGCTGGCGAGGATCCGCAACCTCGAAACGGTGATCGAAAGCCTCGAACCGACGCCGCTCGCGTTGCCCGGGTGAACGGCGCCGTCGGCGCCGCCACCCGGGCCTGCATCAGATCTCGCGCAGGCGGTCGAACTCCAACCGCGCCTCGATCGGCGCGGCGATCAGGTTCTGGTGGACCATGCCCGGGAACAGGTTGTCGCTGTTGCCGGCGTGGTTATCGGCGCTGTAGAGGTACGGCAGGTGCGACCAGCAGCGGTAGCCGGCGTCCTTGAGTGCCTTCACCTCGGCCGCGGTCTGGTCGATGCCGCCCAGGCGCACGTAGATGGTCGGGCGGAAGCGGCGCACGGTTTCGTCCGCGCCCTGCAGCAGCGACACCAGCGTGCCGGGCAGGTTGACCTTGATCAGGTGCAGTGCGTCCAGGCCGAGGCTGTCGATGCTGGCGCAGCGCGCGCGTTCGCCGCCGTCGAGCTGTCGTCCGGTACCGGTCTCGCGGCCGAGCCACACCGAATGGGTGTGCACGTTGACCAGGCCGTTGAGGGCGACGTTGGCGCACAGTTGCTGGAACTGCAGCCGGCGCGGCTCGGCGACGTGCACCTGGCCGTTGCCGCCGACCACGCGCGACAACCACAGTGCATGCGCACCGTAGTCGCCGCCGAACTCCAGCACGCTCTGGCCGTCCTGGACCAGGCCGCTGAGCAGGTCCAGCTCCTGCTCGACCCATTCGCCGTAATGCTGCAGCGAGCGGGCGGCGAGGTTGTCGAGCGCCACCGATGCGGCGATTCCATAGCGGGTCTTCCACAGGCGCTGGGCGCCGTCGATCGAGACAGTGGGCGTGTCCATCAGGTCTTCCTTGGGTTGTTGTTCAGGGCGGGGTGAGGGTTACAACGTGCTGTTGGCCATGCGCATGCCCTGGTGCAGGCGTTGCCAGTGCGGGTCGCGACCACCGGGGCCAAGCGCCTGCGCCCAGCGCGAATCGGCCTCGCGCCAGATCGGCAGCAGTTCGGCGCGGGCGGCACCGGCGCGCCAGGCGGCCGCACACAGTTCGCTGGCGGCTTGCGGGTCACCGAGCGCCAGCTGCATCGATGCGACGACGCGAAGCGCCGCGGCGTCGGTGGGGGCGAGATCGAGCAGGCGCGTCGAGAGGGCCTTCATCCTGGCCACGGCGAACTGATCGGGACGCTGCGAACGGGCCATCGCCACCATCGCGGTCACGGCGCACAGCAGGGCGCGCGCCTCGTTCTCGGGCGCCTGTGCGGCGGACTCGGCCAGCGCGGCGGCGTGACGGCAATGCTCGAAGTTGTTCTGCCCGGGATCACCCTGCCCGACACCACCGTGCCCGACACCGGCCTGCGCGAGATGGACCTCGGCCGACTCCAGGTCGAGCAGGGCGTCGGGCATCTGGCCGGGCGCGATGCTGGCCAGCAGCGATTGCGCCTGTTCGAGGGTCTGCCAGCGGCTGGCGCCAAACTCGTGTGTCGAGCGCAGGCGCAGGTAGTAGGCGCGTGCGAAGCGCGCTTCTGCGCCATCGCCGGGCGAGAGCGCCTCGATGCGCGCGAACAGCGGCTCGGCTTCCTTGAGCTTCTCCTGCGCTGCACCGCCATGCAGGCTCGCGGCCCAGTCGCCGAGCAGTCCGATCCACGCGCGTAGCGGCGCGATGCTGTGCGACGACGCCAGCAGGGTTTCGACGCCGGCCTGCACCGCGCGCAGGCGGGTGATCCGGGCGGCGCCCGTGAGGCGCTGCGCCAGCGCCCGCTCGGCATCGATCAGGCGCGTCAGCCAGGCATCGCGGTGACTGCCGTCGAAGCGGGCGATACCGGCGCGCAGCAGCGACGCCGCGCGCGCATGCAACAGCTCCGCCGGACGCAGCTCGACCAGGCTGGCCCGCGCCAGCAGCAGGTTGATCCACAGCCATTGCACCGGTTCGTCGGCACCCTCGACGGTGCGGCCCCAACGCTGCTCGACGATGCGCTCGCTGCGATCGAGCCACGGCCCGCGCTCGCCATGCGGTGCGGCGATGGCCCGTTCGAACAGCACCGCGCCCCATTCGAGGACGATGGCGTCGTCGCTGTCGCGCCCCTGCAGGTGCTGGTCGTAGACGGCGATGGCCGCATCGAGGCTCTCCACGCGCGCGCCACCGACTTCATGGCGTGCGCGCATCTGATGGCAACGGGCGATCATCCGCGACAGCAGGTTGGCGCGATCGGGTTCCACGCGAAGGGCGTTGCGGAAGGCCGATGCCGCTTCGGCTGCGGCTTCCAGCTGCCGGCCCGGTTGATCGCGGCCGATGCGCCACCACGACCAGCCGGCCACCGTCCAGGTTTCGCCGTTGGCATCGCCACTGGCCAGGACCGGCGCCAGCGCTTCGAGGGCGCGGTCGGGCTGGTTGGCGGTCAACCAATGTTTGGCCTCGGCGAGACATGCCGGGAGGTCCGTCGGGATGGTCGCTGCAACGGGTTCCGGTGCTGCGCGCAGCGTCTCGGGTGCGACGCTCAGGCTATAGGTCATCTGCGCGACTGCTGGTGACGCAGCCTGAAGTGCGATGGGGCGGGCAGCCTCGCCATCGATCGCGCGCTTGCGGGAATCAACGGCACGCACGGTGTCGTGGTGCATCGACAGTGCGGTGGCCGGAACGGATGCGGGCAAGGGAACCTCGACCCAGTCCATGTCCATCGCCACCGCCACGCTCGGCAGCGGCCAGGCGGCATTGCCGAAGTCGACGCCATCTTCTTCAGCCGGCACCGCAGGGGCGCTGACGCCGCTCCATGTGATCGCGCGACTGGTGGCAATCGCCCGACGCCTGCTTCGTCGCCCGCTGCGACGGCGCCATGCGAACAACACCAGCAGTCCAACCGCTGCGGCAGCCAGAAGTGGCCACCAGGACGAGCGCGCTGCGGGTTCCGGTGGCTGCCGGGTCGGGTCGGTGGCCGCGGCGGGATTGGCCGCAGCCGCTGCAACGGACGCAGCGTGCGTGGTTGGTGCGGCTGTCGCGATTGCAGGCGCCGCCACCGCCGCAGCAACGAGGCCGCCCGCGGACTCTGCCGAAGTCGGGGCTGGCAGGCCGTGCAACCGCGCGACGGCGTCCCGCGGCGCGGACACGGCCGAAGACTTGTGCATGCGATCGCTTGCCTTCTTGGGCGGTGTGCCGCGTACCAGCAAGCGGACGCTGGCGCTCTCGTGCAGCGAGCCGCTAGCGCGCGCCGGTTCGCGCATGGAGTTGGCGAGGTAACTGCAACCGACGGCCACTGCGCAGGTCAGCACGATGAGAACGGCAATGCGGGCGCGCGAGACACCGACGGGCATCGAAGGGAAGTCCTGTTTCAAGGAGTGGCTGCCTGTACGAACGTCGTGTTGCGCGGTCGGCGAATGAGCGGCAGCCGATGGTGAGCGCAACGGTATGCACGGCAGCGCGCCGGTTCAATCAGACGAATCTCATGCGCGTGTTGTTCCTGTTGCGTCGAGCACGAAAATTTCTCGCCTGCGACGATGCAATCGCATGTCGTGTTCCGCGAGATGCGACGAAGTCACGCGCGTATCAGCAGATCCTCAAGCGCGCATGCAGGAACTTTCTCAATACGCAGCTGAATGCAAACGTGCTTACGCCCGTTTGCTGAGGTTGTTCTGATGGTTATGTGTCGACCGCGTCACGAATATTCGCGTCGTAGCGCCGCTCCTGCGTCGGGCTTGCGAGCTGCGCGAACGATTTCCCAACTACGCGAAGAGAGAGTCGACTCAATGAACACCATCTACAACGTCGTATGGAACTCCACCACCAACACATGGGTGGTGGCTTCGGAAATGGCCAAGGGACGCAAAAAGCAATCACGCACGGTAACTGCTGCAGGCGCAGCAGCATTCGCAGCCGCCGGCGTCGCGATCAGTGCCGGAGCCTTTGCCCAGACCGTGGTAGGCAGTACGACAGCATTGGGCAATGGCGCGGTGGCCTCTTCCGGAAACACGACTGCGATCGGATCGGGCGCCAAGGCCTCGAAAGAGAATGCGAACGCAGTTGGCGCGGGCGCCAGGGCTGATGGTGTCGACGCCAACGCATTCGGCACGGGTGCATTTGCCAGCGCCGCCCATGCCATTGCAATCGGTCCCAGCGCGCAGGCGAGTGGACTTGAGTCAGTCGCCATCGGCAGCGGCACGTCGGCGACCAAGGCCAATGGCGTGGCCGTTGGCAACGGCGCCAACGCCACGGGGGACAACGCAGCAGCGTTCGGCGCGGCGGAAGCCGCCGCCCTGCGCGCCTCGGCATTCGGCTGGGGAGCCAAGGCGCTGGCGCGTGATGCCACCGCAGTAGGTAGCGGTGCACTGGCAAGCGGAGTCGCCGGCGTTTCGATGGGGTTGGACGCCGTCGCCAGCGGTCCAGTAGGAACTGCCATTGGCTCCATGTCGCGCGCCACGGCTGACAATGCAACGGCTTTGGGCTTTCTCTCCGTCGCATCGGGCGTGAACGCGACCACGCTGGGCAACCAGGTCGAAGCCAAGGGCGTCGGCAGCATTGCCATTCAAGGCAACTTTGAATCGCACGTGGCCGTTGATGCCGCTTCGAAGGACGCCATCGCCATCGGCACCCTCTCGAAAGTGACAAACGCGGAGAACGGCGTCGCGATTGGCGCCGCGGCTGAAGCCGCCGCTCTTCGTGCCGCGGCTCTCGGCTTCGGTGCCAAGGCGCTTGCCGTGGATGCGAGCGCGTTCGGCACCAACGCCATCGCCAGTGCGACCGATTCGACGGCAATCGGTGACACGGCCAAGGCGACTGGCTTTGCAGCCCAGGCACTCGGAACATGGTCTGAAGCAAGCGGTGTTGGTTCAACCGCAGTGGGCGTCTTTGCGAACGCATCGGGGCAGGATTCGACGGCGGTCGGTTCCAGGTCGAAGGCCTCGGACTTGAATGCCAGTGCGTTTGGCACCCGGGCGCAGGCATCGGCTCGTGACGCAACCGCGGTGGGCTTCCAGGCGACGGCCAGCGGCGTGCAGTCGGCGGCATTCGGCGAGCGCGCAGTAGCGGATGCCGATTACTCGGTCGCCGTGGGCTCCGAATCGAAGGCGCAGGGCAAGTACGCCACCGCCATCGGCGTGCTCGCCAAGGCTGGCCAGCAGTCGCTGGCGCTGGGTGACAGCGCCGGCAGCAAGGCGTTGCAGGCGATCTCGATCGGCTCGCTGTCGCGCGCCAACAACGATTTCGCCGTCGCCATTGGTGCCGACAGCGAGGCGGCTACGTCTGGCACCGCGATCGGTCGCCAGAGCAAGGCCTCGGCCAACTCGGTCGCGCTCGGCGCCGGGTCGGTGGCCGATCGCGATCGCAGCGTGTCTGTCGGCACCGCCGGCAGCGAGCGTCAGATCACCCACCTGGCCAAGGGCACGGCCGACACCGACGGTGTCAATGTCTCGCAGCTCAAGGGCGTGGCCACGGCCATCGGCGGCGGCACCGCGGTCAATCCGGACGGCAGCATCGAGGCGCCGGAGTTCAACGTCGGCGGCAAGACCGTCAACAACGTCGGCGAGGCCATCGACGGCCTCGACAACATCGTCAAGGAATCGGGCCTGGTCGATCCGGCCACCGGCAAGGCGCAGAAGGCGGTGACCTTCAACGGCCCGAACGGCGAAGCCAACGTCGCCGGCCAGAAGATCATCAACGTCGCCGCCGGCACCGCCGACACCGACGCGGTCAACGTCAAGCAGATCAAGGACAGCGGCCTGATCGACCCGAGCACGGGCAAGGTGCAGAAGGCGGTGCTGTTCAATGGTCCGAACGGCGAGGCCAATGCCGCCGGCCAGAAGTTCATCAACCTGGCCAAGGGCACGGCCGACACCGACGGCGTCAACGTCTCGCAGCTCAAGGGCGTGACCGATGTCATCGGCGCGGGCGCCGGGATCAACCCGGATGGCACGGTCAAGGCGCCGGAGTTCAACGTCGGTGACAAGAAGGTCGGCACCGTCGGAGAGGCCATCGATGGCCTGGACAACATCGTCAAGGAATCGGGCCTGGTCGATCCGACCACCGGCAAGGCGCAGAAGGCGGTGCTGTTCAACGGGCCGAACGGCGAAGCCAATGTCGCCGGCACGAAGATCATCAACGTCGGCGAGGGCGCGCTCAACGCCAACAGCAAGGATGCCGTCAACGGCAGCCAGCTGTTCGCGACCAACCAGACGGTCGGCGCCGTGCAGAACACGGTGAACAACATCACCAACGGTTCGGGCATCAAGTACTTCCACACCAACTCGAAGCTGGCCGACTCGCAGGCCGGTGGTACCGACGCGATCGCCGTCGGTGGCGGCGCCAGCGCGGGTGCCAACCGCGGCATCGCCATCGGCACCAACGCCAATGCCTCGGCCGCGAACAGCATCGCCCTGGGCACAAACTCGATCGGCGACCGCGCCAACAGCCTGTCGCTGGGTTCGGCTGGCAACGAGCGCCAGCTCATCAACCTGGCCAAGGGCACGGCCGATACCGATGGCGTCAACGTGTCGCAGCTCAAGGGCGTGACCAACGTGATCGGCGCGGGCGCCGGGATCAATCCGGACGGCACGGTGAAGGCGCCGGAGTTCACTGTCGGCGGCAAGCAGGTCGATAATGTCGGTGCGGCCATCGACGGCCTGGACAAGATCGCCACGGATTCGGGCCTGATCGATCCGGAGACGGGCGAGGCGCAGAAGGCGGTGCTGTTCAATGGACCGAACGGCGAAGCCAATGTCGCTGGCACGAAGATCATCAACGTCGCCGCAGGCACGGGCAACACCGATGCCGTCAACATCGCGCAGCTCAAGCCGGTCATCGATGGCCTGGGCGGTGGTGCCAAGATCGACCCGACCACGGGTGCCGTGACCGGTCCGACCTATGTCATCACCAACCCGGATGGCAGCACGACCACGGTCAACAATGCCGGCGACGCGATCACCAACGTCACCAACCACATCAACAATGGCACCGTTGGCCTGGTGCAGCAGGCGGCCAAGGGCCAGCGCCTGACCGTGGGCAAGGCCACCGACGGCACCGAGGTCAACTTCACCGGTACCGCCGGTGATCGCAAGCTCACTGGCGTCGCCGCCGGCACGGTCAGCGCCGCCAGCACGGATGGCGTCAACGGCAGCCAGCTGTTCGGCACCGCGCAATCGGTGGCCAAGGCGATCGGCGGCGGCGCGGTGGTGAATCCGGACGGCACGGTCAAGGCGCCGGAGTTTACCGTCGACGGCAAGAAGGTCGACAACGTCGGCGCGGCCATCGATGGCCTCGGCGACATCGTTGAAGGCAACACCACCAACATCACCAACGTGATGAACGGCAAGGTCGGCCTGGTGCAACAGGCCGCTCCCGGCCAGAAGCTGACGGTCGGCAAGGACACCGACGGCACCCAGGTCGACTTCAACGGCACCGCCGGCGCACGCCAGCTGACCAACGTCGCCAACGGCCTGGCCGACAGGGACGCGGTGAACGCGTCGCAGCTGAGGTCGGCGGGCTTCGTGCTCGACAAGACCGGCAACGTGACCAACGCCGCAGTGACCTATACCCCGGGTTCGATCGCCTCGGGCTCGCCGACGGTGGTGCTCGAAAAGGGCACGGGCGACAGTGCCTACTTCGTCGATGGCGACCGCACCAAGGGCCGCTTGCCCAAGGGCACGCTGATCAGCAACGTCGCCAATGCGGTGCAGGACACCGATGCCACCAACCTCGGCCTGGTCAAGGACATCGTCAGTGAAGCCACCGACAACCAGGCCAGCAGCAGGCGCAGTCCGCGTTCGCTGCTCGCCGAGGCGGTCGTGGTCAGCGACGACGTCGCAACGCTGGCGGCGGGCGACGGTTCCGGCGTGGACGGCACGGGCCTGACCACGGCGTACAAGACGGCGGCCTACTACTCGCAGGTGGCCGGCAAGGGCGACCACACCGGTTCCGCGCCGCCGTCGGACGTCTCGCGTGCGGCCGGTGCCGGCTCGATTGCAGTGGGTTCCAATGCCTTCGCAAGCGCGGACCGCTCGACGGCCGTGGGCCTGCAGGCCCACACCGCAGCCGCGGCAAGCGATGCGGTCGCACTGGGTGCAGGTTCGGTGGCGACGGAGGCCAACACCATATCGATCGGCAACGACGGCACGGGTGAGTACACCGCGTTCGACGCCGAGGGTCGTCCGTACACCATCAAGAACCAGGCCAACACGCGTCGCCTGGTCAACATGGCGGCCGGCCAGCTCGATACCGATGGCGTGAATGTGTCGCAGCTCAAGGGCGTGACCGATGCCATCGGTGGCGGCGCTGCGGTGGGTCCGGACGGCAAGGTGACCGGACCGAGCATCAGTGTCGGCGGCAACAAGTACGACAACATCACCGACGCCATCAGCGCGATCGACGGCAAGGCCACCACCGGCAACCCGCTCGGCGTGGCCTACGACAGCGCGGCCAAGGACAAGGTGACGCTGAACAACGGCGGCGCGCCGGTCACCATCAGCAACGTCAAGGAAGGCGTGGCCGACAACGATGCCGTCAACGTCAAGCAGCTCAAGGACACCGGCCTGATCGATCCGGAAACGGGCGAGGCGCAGAAGGCGGTGCTGTTCAATGGCCCGAACGGCGAAGCCAATGTCGCCGGCACGAAGATCGTCAACGTGGCGGCCGGTACGGCCAACACCGATGGCGTCAACGTGTCGCAGCTCAAGGGCGTGACCGACGCGATCGGTGCAGGCGCTGGCGTCAACCCGGACGGCACCATCAAGAAGCCGACCATCAACGTCGGTGGCAAGGACTTCGGCACGATCGGTGAAGCCATCTCCGCCATCGACGCCAAGGCCGTCACCGGCAATCCGCTCGGCGTGGCCTACGACAGCACCGCCAAGGACAAGGTGACGCTGAACAACGGTGGCGCGCCGGTCACGGTGAGCAACGTCAAGGAAGGCGTGGCCGACAACGATGCCGTCAACGTCAAGCAGCTCAAGGACACGGGCCTGATCGATCCGGAAACGGGCGAGGCGCAGAAGGCGGTGCTGTTCAATGGTCCGAACAGCGAGGCCAATGTCGCCGGCACCAAGATCGTGAATGTCGCTGCCGGTACGGTCGGCGCCGCCAGCACGGATGCCATCAACGGCAGCCAGCTGTTCGGCACCGCGCAGTCGGTGGCGAAGGCGATCGGCGGCGGCTCGGTGGTCAATCCGGACGGAACGGTCAAGGCGCCGGAGTTCACCGTCGGCGGCAAGAAGGTGGACAACGTCGGCTCGGCCATCGATGGCCTGGACAAGATCGCCACGGATTCGGGCCTGATCGATCCGGTGACGGGCAAGGCGCAGAAGGCGGTGCTGTTCAATGGACCGAACGGCGAGGCCAATGTTGCCGGCACGAAGATCGTCAATGTTGCCGCAGGCACGGGCAACACCGATGCCGTCAACATCGCGCAGCTCAAGCCGGTCATCGATGGCCTGGGCGGCGGTGCCAAGATCGACCCGACCACGGGTGCCGTGACTGGTCCGACCTACGTGATCACCAACCCGGATGGCAGCACGACCACGGTCAACAATGCCGGCGACGCGATCACCAGCGTCACCAACCACATCAACAACGGCACCGTGGGCCTGGTGCAGCAGGCGGCCAAGGGCCAGCGCCTGACGGTGGGCAAGGCCACCGACGGCAGCGAGGTCAACTTCACCGGCACCGCCGGTGATCGCAAGCTGACCGGCGTGGCCAAGGGCACGGCCGACACCGATGCGGTGAACGTGTCGCAGCTCAAGGACACCGGCCTGATTGATCCGACCACGGGCAAGGCGCAGAAGGCAGTGCTGTTCAACGGCCCGAATGGCGAAGCCAATGTTGCCGGCACGAGGATCGTCAACGTCGGCGCCGGCACGGTGAACGCTGCCAGCACGGATGCCATCAACGGCAGCCAGCTGTTCGGCGTGAGCAAGTCGGTCAGCGAATCGCTGGGTGGAGGCTCCAAGGTCAATCCGGACGGCAGCATCACCGGCCCGACCTACGTCATCACCAAGCCCGACGGCAGCACCACCACCGTCAACAACGTCGGCGATGCCATCACCAACATCACCAACAACATCAGCAGCGGCACGGTTGGCCTGGTCCAGCAGGCGGCCAAGGGCGAGAAGCTGACGGTGGGCAAGGCGACCGATGGCCGCGAGGTGGATTTCACCGGCACGGCCGGCGACCGCAAGCTGAGCGGCGTGGCCAACGGCACGGCGGGCAACAATGCCGTCAACGTCTCGCAGCTCAAGCCGATCATCGATGGCATGGGAGGCGGCGCCAAGATCGACCCGACCACGGGCACCGTGACCGGTCCGACCTACGTCGTCACCAACCCGGATGGCAGCACCACCACGGTCAACAACGCCGGTGACGCCATCACCCACGTCGACGGCCGCGTCACCAACATCACCAACAACATCAGCAACGGCACCCTGGGCCTGGTGCAGCAGGCAGGCAAGGGCGAGAAGCTGACGGTCGGCAAGGACACCGACGGCGCCGAGGTCAACTTCACCGGCACCGGCGGCGACCGCAAGCTCACTGGCGTTGCCAAGGGCACGGCCGATACCGATGCGGTGAACGTGTCGCAGCTCAAGGGCACGGGCCTGATCGATCCGGTGACGGGTGAGGCGCAGAAGGCGGTGCTGTTCAACGGTCCGAACGGTGAGGCCAATGTCGCCGGCACGAAGATCGTCAACGTCGCCGCCGGCACCGTCGGCGCCGACAGCAAGGACGCCATCAACGGCGGCCAGCTGTTCGGTACGGCGCAATCGGTGGCCGGTGCGTTGGGTGGCGGTTCCAAGGTCAACCCGGACGGCACCATCACCAACCCGACCTACACCGTGCACAAGGCCGACGGCAGCTCCACCACCGTCAACAACGTCGGTGACGCCATCACCAACGTCGACGGCCGCGTGACCAACATCACCAACACCATCAACAGCGGTGGCATTGGCCTGGTGCAGCAGGCGGGCAAGGGTGCGAACCTGACGGTCGGCAAGGACACCGACGGCAGCGAGGTCAACTTCACCGGCACCGCGGGTGATCGCAAGCTGAGCGGCGTGGCCAAGGGCACCGCCGACAACGATGCGGTCAACGTGTCGCAGCTGAAGGAAACGGGTCTGATCGACGGCGACGGCAAGGTGGCCAACGTGGTGACCTACGACAGTGCCGACAAGGACAGCATCACGCTCGGCGGCAAGAACCCGACGAAGAAGGTCAAGGTGAAGAACGTGGCCGATGCCACGGCCGACGACGAAGCCGTCAACCTGGGCCAGCTCAAGGGCACCGGCCTGGTCGACGGCAACGGCAAGGCGCTGGACGCAGTGGTGTACGACGCCGGTTCGCAGAAGGGCGCAGTGACCTTCGGCGGCGCCAACGGCACCGTGCTCAACAACGTCGCCGACGGTCGCATCGAGTCCGGCAGCCGCCAGGCCATCAACGGCGGCCAGATCGCCGCGCTGAAGGACCAGCTGCAGGGCCACATCACCAACATCGACGGTCGCGTGACGAAGATCGAGCAGAACGGTGGCATCGGTGGCACGCCGGACTTCGTCAAGGCGCAGGGTGCCGCGCAGCCGGCGCCTCGCGGCGAGCCGGCCGCGGTCGCCGCCGAGAACGGCGCCGCGCTGGGCTACAACGCGACGGCCGGTGCCAAGGGCGCCACGGCCGTGGGTGATGGCGCCAAGGCTATGGCCGCCGACGGTGTCGCCGTCGGCAGCAAGGCCCGCGTCGAGGAGCCGGCGACGAACTCGGTTGCCCTGGGCAGTGGCTCGGTGGCCGATCGTGCCAACACGGTGTCGGTGGGCAGTGCGGGCCAGACCCGTGCGATCACCAATGTCGCCGCCGGCACCGCCGACCACGACGCGGTCAACGTGACGCAGCTCAACCAGCGCCTGGCCGATGCCAACCGCTACACGGACAAGGCGATCGACGACGTCTGGAGCAACCTGACGCACGAGATCGACGAGGCCAACACCCAGGGCAACCGTGGCATCGCGGCGGCCTCGGCGCTGATCAACGTCACGCCGTACCTGCCGGGTCGCACCGCGGTCAACGCCGGTGTCGCCAGCTACCGCGGCGAAACCGCGCTGGGCGTGGGCGTGTCGCGCTGGAGCGAGAACGGTCGCGTCAACCTCAACGCCGGCGTGTCCGCGGCGCAGGGCGACGAGCCGGTGTTCCGCGTCGGCGTCGGCTACGTGTTCTAAGCGCAGCGTCGCAATGGCATGGCGGCCCCACGCGGGCCGCCATTGCCGTGCAGCCAATCCTTCCACTTCCGATGGCGCACGCAAGGTGCGCCATCCGTCCCTCAAGGACCCACTCCATGTCCAATCTCCATCGCCTGCCAGGCGCGTTCCTGGCGATCGCCGTGACGCTGGCGCTGTCCGCGTGCGGCACCCGCTCCCTCAGCGAAGTCCATGACGGCACGACCGAGCAGCCGGTATGGCCGGATCCAGCCAAGGCCCATCCGATTGTCGAAAAGACCGTCTACCCGGACCTCACCGCATTCCCGAAGATCGCCCCGGGCGTGGCCAAGCTCGAGGTTTATCGCCTGATCGGCCACCCGATGTACCGCGAAGGCATCATTGGCGTGCACGAATGGGACTACCTGTTCAAGCTGCCGTCGGGTGAGCCGGGCCAGTACGTGGACTGCCAGTACAAGCTGCTGTTCAACGACGACATGCTGCTGACGCAGACCTTCTGGAATCCCGCACCGTGCGCCGCATTGGCCGGTGGCCAGCCGGCACCGATCACGCCGGAAGCGCCGCACGTGGCGGCGGTGACCGAAGTGGCGGCCGACACGCTGTTCGACTTCGACAGTGCTCGCTTGTCGGCCGATGCGCCGGCGGCGATCGACGTCCAGATCCTGAAAGTGCTCGAATCGGCGCAGCGCGTGGAAACCCTGCGCCTGATCGGTTTCACCGACCGCATGGGCAGCGACGACTACAACCTGCGACTGTCCAGGCAGCGCGCCGAATCGGTGAAGGCGTACCTGGTGTCGAAGGGCGTGCCGGCCGAGGCCATCCAGACCGAAGGCCGCGGCAGTGCCGACCCGGTGGTGGAATGCAGCAACAGCAAGCGCCGGGACCTGATCGCCTGCCTCAAGCCCAACCGCCGCGTGCGCATCGAAGTCATCGCACGCTAGTCAATCACCGCCCCGTCTCCGGGGCGGTCTTTACCAACCGTAGCCCGGGTAAGCGAAGCGCACCCGGGTTCAATCGCGCCAGGCCGCCCTAAACCAGCAACCCCTTCTCCCGCGCATAGTTGTAAACCTCGCGATCATTGCGCAGCCCCAGCTTCGCCATCGCATCCATCTTCTGCCGACTGATCGTCTTTGCGCTGCGACTGAGCTGCGCCGCGATCTGCGACACCGTCAATCCCGACGCGAACATGCGCAACACCTCGGTCTCGCGCCGCGACAACCGCGCCTCGCCACTGCCGGGCGCCGCCGTCTCCGCCGCGTCCATCAACGCCTGCAGCCCCGCGCTGACGTAAGTGCGCCCCTGCGCCGCGGTGCGCACGGCAAGCTCCAGTTCCTCCAGCGCGTCGGCCTTGTTGAGCAGGCCCTGCACGCCGGTGGCCAGCACCGAGCGCAGCACGCCGATGTTGCTGACCATCGTCAGCACCACCACCGGCGTCAGCGGCCAGCGCTGGCGGATCAGTTCGAGCAGGTTGAGCCCGTCGGTGATATGGCCGCCGGGCATGTTGAAGTCGGTGAGCACCACGTCGAAGTGGTGCTGTTCCAGCGCAAGCACGAGCTCGTCGGACGAGCCCGCTTCGGCCATGCTACCGAACTCGCCGCTGCGTTCGAGCAGCTCGCGCATGCCACTGCGCACAATCGGATGGTCGTCGGCGATGATGATGCGTAGCGGCATGGGTGTCCGTTCCCTGGATGCGCCATCAAGTCCTCAAACGCCTGGCGATCGGCAAGGCATCATCGGCAAAGTTGCGTGCGCGAGGGGTGAAGGTCGCGGCATTCAACGCACGTGCAACGACGGGAACAGCGAACACCGTTGCGTACCGGTATTCCCAGTCCGCGCGCTCATGGTCGATCGGCTCGTGTGCCCAGCGCGTCCACGGCCAGTCGCCCTTGGTGGGATCGGCGGTGTGGATCTCCTCCAGGTAACGGGTCACCGGTTTGAGGCCAAGCGATTGCGTGACGCGCGACTTGAGATCCAGGTCGATGCCGTCCAGCACCAGCGTTCCGCCCGGGACGAGCAGCGACACCACGTTCCTCAGGCAGGCCTCGGCGATGGCGTCTTCCATCGGGCCGAGCACGTTGCACGCGATCACCACGTCCTGCGGCCCCAGCGTGGTGGCGAGCGCGGGATCCGTCGCATCGGCGACCGACCACGTGATGCCTTCGCGGATCCAGTCCTTTATCCGGAAATCGCCCGCGGGCGTGACGTCCATGATGTCGTGCAACGCATTCGGAACGGTGGTGAATACCTTCGCGCCGTTGACTTCTATCGTGCCGCCGAGCGGCGAAGGTGTCCTGAGCCGGTAGAGGCCCTTGCGCGCGACCTCGATGACGTCGGCCGACACGTCGATCCCGTGGGCAACCACCTGCAACCACGGATGCTGCCGTCGAAGCAGCCACAGCGTGGAGTAGAGCTCGGCGCCGACGCTGCATCCGATCGATGCGATGCGCAACGGTTGTCCACGCGGATGCGCGGAGACGACCTCGTTGAGCAGGCGCAGCTGCGGAATGTTGCGCAGGAACCAGGTGTAGTGCGTCTGGTTGCGGTCGGTGTCGCGGACGTAGTGGTCGTAGAAGAACGCGCCGACCCTGCGCGCCTGCCGGGTCTGGCGCAACGCGGTGGGAAGGCGTCGCCAAGTGTAACGGACGAACGGAACGAACGGTTTGAGTGCGAGTTCCAGCAACGTGCTCATCGGGGGCCCCTGGGCTCCCATGCCATGCGGCGGCAGCGGCCCTCGATGGGTCGTGCGCGCGGTGGGCGTTGGTAGCCAAGAAATCATGCGGTTCGACCGCGAGCGCAGTGGCGTGCAGTTCGTGCCGACCGTCAGGTATGGGTCGGCGCGACCGGAAGGACGCTGGCTTGCAGGTCAACGAAGATCGGCCGCCATCGGGCGGCCTGTGGCCTCAGGCGATCGGTGGCCTGAAAGGCACCGCGAGTTGCAGCCGGGACACCGGCTGGAAACCGGGAATGGGCACCGGCGAGTTCCGCGTGTCGGCCAGCACGAAAGGCGATGCCGTGGCATCGACCGCTGCACCGAAGAAGCACTGGTGCATCAGCGTGTGGGCGCCCTTGGCGTGCGCGTGGTTGCCCTGCGGCGCGCCGTGGTCGCCGGCCGCCACGGCACTGTCGTGTTCGGCGGCGAGCAGGTCGCACCCGAGCCCCGGCGCCGGCCTCGACACCAGCCCGAGCAACAGCAGCACCAGGAAACTGGCGCGCAGCACGCGGGAGAAGGGGCGAAGCGTTCGTGTCACTGGCGTGGGAGGCGTGACTTGGATGGGGGATGCATCGATTTGAACGCTTCAGGGGGCGGGCATCGGCCACGCGGTGGCAACCACCGCCGATCCATCGACTGTGCCGATGATGGCGGCATGCCCCCGGCCGCGCCGACGCAGTCCACACTTCGGCGTATGCAACGCCATGGCCCCCGGTCATATAGCCCGAACGTCACTTGACGGGCTGCTGGCCCCCTGAGCACAGTCGCGGGGGGCCTTTGCCTTCGTCTTTTGCCTGGTGCGGCAGCTGCTGCCGTGCCGGCCTTTCCGGGGAGTTACACAAGTGGATAGACGCTCATTCCTGTCGATGACCGGCGTTGGTGTGGCCGGGCTGATGTTGCCCTTCGGTCGCGCCATTGCCGCCGAGCAGCTGGTCGAGACGATCGACGTGGCCAAGAAGAAGGCACTGGCCGACGCCGCCATGGGCGCTGCGACCGCCGCCGGCGCGTCGTACTGCGACGTGCGCATCGGCCGCTACCTGCGCCAGTTCGTGATCACGCGCGAGGACAAGGTCCAGAACGTGGTCAACACCGAGTCGACCGGCATCGGCATCCGCGTGCTGGTCAACGGCGCCTGGGGCTTCTCCGCCACCAACGAACTGGGCACCCAGGGCGTGGTCAAGGCCGCCCAGCAGGCGGCCGCAATCGCGCGTGCGAACTCCAAGCACCAGACCGCGCCGGTACAGCTGGCCAAGGCACCGGGCGTCGGCGAAGTCTCCTGGAAGACGCCGATCCGCAAGAATTCGATGGAAGTACCGCTGAAGGAAAAGGTCGACCTGCTGCTGGGCGTGAATGCCGCGGCGATCAACGCCGGTGGCAGCTTCGTCAACTCGATGCTGTTCCTGGTCAACGAGCAGAAGTACTTTGCCTCGACCGACGGCAGCTACATCGACCAGGACGTGCACCGCATCTGGGCGCCGATGACGGTCACCGCGATCGACAAGGCCACCGGCAAGTTCCGCACCCGCGACGGCCTGTCCTCGCCGATGGGCATGGGCTTCGAATACCTCGACGGCGCCAGCGCCGGCAAGGTCGTCTCGCCCAACGGCGTGGTCAATTACGGCCTGTCGTACGACATGCTGGAAGACGCCGTCGCCTCGGCCAAGCAGGCCAAGGCCAAGCTGACCGCACCGTCGGTCAAGCCGGGCAAGTACGACCTGGTGCTCGACCCGTCGCACACCTGGCTGACGATCCATGAGTCGATCGGCCACCCGCTCGAGCTCGACCGCGTGCTTGGCTACGAGGCCAACTACGCCGGCACCAGCTTCGCCACGGTCGACAAGCTCAAGAACAAGTTCAAGTACGGCTCCGACAACGTCACCGTGTTCGCCGACAAGACCCAGCTCGGCAGCCTCGGCGCGGTCGGTTATGACGACGAAGGCGTCAAGACCAAGAAGTGGAACCTGATCAAGGACGGCACCCTGGTGGACTACCAGGCCATCCGCGACCAGGCCCACATCCTGGGCAAGACCGAATCCGACGGTTGCTGCTATGCCGACTCGTGGTCGAGCGTGCAGTTCCAGCGCATGGCCAACGTGTCGCTGGCGCCGGGCAAGAACAAGCTCAGCGTCGCCGACATGATCAAGGACGTCGAGAACGGCATCTACATCATCGGCGACGGTTCGTTCTCGATCGACCAGCAGCGCTACAACGCCCAGTTCGGCGGCCAGCTGTTCTACGAGATCAAGAACGGCCAGATCACCCAGCAGATCGAGGACGTGGCCTACCAGATCCGCACGCCGGAGTTCTGGAACGCCTGCGTCGCCGTCTGCGACGACAGCGATTACCGCCTCGGCGGCTCCTTCTTCGACGGCAAGGGACAACCCGGCCAGGTGTCGGCGGTCTCGCACGGCTCGAGCACGGCGCGCTTCAACGGCATCAACGTCATCAACACCGCCCGCAACCTCGGCTGAGCCTGGAGACATAGACAATGAGCATCTTCACCGAAGAACAGGCCAAGGCGATCCTCGACAAGGTCATCAAGCTGTCCAAGGCCGACCAGTGCACGGCGCAGCTTGAGGGTTCGATCGACGGCAACATCCGCTTCGCCCTGAACAACATCTCCACCAGCGGCATCGTCGACAACACCGAGCTGGCCGTCGAAGTCGCCTTCGGCAGCCGCGTCGGCACCGCCACCATCAACGAGTTCGACGACGCCGCGCTCGAGCGCGTGGTGCGCCGCGCCGAAGACCTCGCCCGCCTGGCTCCGGAAAACCCGGAGTTCATGCCGGCGATCGAGAAGCAGACCTACAAGGCCAGCCCGACCTTCAGCCCGGCCACCGCCGCCATCACCCCGGAGTACCGCGCCCAGGTCGCGGCCAACTCGATCGCCCCGTGCAAGGCTGAAAAGCTGATCGCCGCCGGCTTCCTCGAGGACGGCCAGAGCTTCGTCGCGTTCGCCAACTCCAAGGGCAACTTCGGCTACCAGAAGGCCACGCGCTTCGACTACACCTGCACCGTGCGCACCGAAGACGGCCGCGGTTCGGGCTGGGTCGGCCGCAACCTCAAGGACTCCGACGAGTTCAAGGCCGACCAGGACATCCGCACCGCCATGCGCAAGGCCACCGAGTCGGCCGAAGCCAAGGCGCTGGAGCCGGGCAAGTACACGGTGATCCTGGAGCCGGCGGCGGCCGCGGGCCTGATCTCGTTCATGATGAATTTCTTCGACGCGCGCCAGGCCGACGAAGGCCGCAGCTTCCTGTCGAAGAAGGGCGGCGGCAACAAGCTCGGCGAGCAGGTCTACGACCCGCGCGTGAACATCAGCGCCGACCCGTGGGACGAGCGCGCACCGGTGCTGCCGTGGGACGGCGAGGGCCTGCCGCGCGAGAAGATGGCGATCGTCGAGAACGGCAAGGTGGTGGCGATGCAGTACTCGCGCTACTGGGCCAAGAAGCAGGGCAAGCGCGCCGTCGGCGAGCCGGGCAACCTGCTGGTCGCCGGTGGCGACAAGACCACCGCGCAGCTGGTGGCCAGCACCCAGAAGGGCATCCTGGTCACCCGCACCTGGTACATCCGCATGGTCGATCCGCAGACCGTGCTGCTGACCGGCCTGACCCGCGACGGCACGTTCTACATCGAGAACGGCCAGATCAAGCACCCGGTGAAGAACTTCCGCTTCAACGAGTCGCCGGTGATCATGCTCAACAACATCGAAGAGCTCGGCAAGCCGGTGCGCGTGGCCGGTGACGAGTCCTCGTTCGTGATGATGATCCCGCCGATGAAGCTGCGCGATTTCACCTTCACTTCGTTGTCGGATGCGGTCTGATCGCAACCCCCTCAATACCGTCATTCCCGCGCAGGCGGGAATCCATGGACGTACCGCCCCAAGAGCCAACGTCCATGGATCCCCGCCTTCGCGGGGATGACGGGTAGTAGTTTGTTTGTCGAGTAACCAAGCTGATGCAACGCCGCGACTTCCTGAATCTCACCGGTCTCTCCCTCGCCGCGATGGCGCTGCCAATCGGCCGCAGCATCGCCGCCGAGGCGCTGCTCGAACCGGTTGATGGTGCGCGCCGCCGGCTTCTCGCCGACGCCGCGCTGACGGCCGCCCGCGCGGCGGGCGCGCAGTATTGCGACGTGCGCATCGGGCGCTACCTGCGCCAGTCGGTGATCACCCGCGAGGCGCGGGTGGAGAACATCGTCAACGGCGAGTCCTCCGGCGTCGGCGTGCGCGTGCTGGTCGATGGCGCCTGGGGCTTCGCGGCGACCAACGTGCAGACCACCGATGCGGTGGCGGCCGTGGCGCGCCAGGCGGCCGCCATAGCCAAGGCCAACTCGCGCCACCAGACCAAGCGTGTCGAACTGGCGCCGACGCCCGGCGTCGGCGAGATCAGCTGGGCCACGCCGATCCGCAAGAACGCGATGGCCGTGCCGATCAAGGAAAAGGTCGACCTGCTGCTCGGCGTCAATGCCGCGGCGATGAAGGCCGGCGCCGACTTCTTCAACTCGACGCTGTTCCTGATCAACGAGCAGAAGTACTTCGCCTCCACCGACGGCAGCTACATCGACCAGGACGTGCACCGCATCTGGTTGCCGATCACCGCCACGGCGGTGGACAAGGCCAGCGGCAAGTTCCGCACGCGCAACGGCCTGTCGGCGCCGATGGGCATGGGCTACGAGTACCTCGACGCCGATCCGGCCGGCAAGTTCACGCTGCCCGGCGGCATCACCGCCTACGGCCGCAGCTACGACGTGATGGAAGACGCCATCGCCAGCGCCCGCGATGCGCGCGCCAAGCTCAAGGCGCCGTCCGTGAAGCCGGGCAAGTACGACCTGGTGATCGACCCGTCCAACCTGTTCCTGACGATCCACGAGAACGTCGGCCACCCGCTCGAGCTCGACCGCGTGCTCGGCTACGAGGCCAACTACGCCGGCACCAGTTTCGCCACGCTCGACAAGCGCGACGCGGGCTACCGCTGGGGCAGCGACATCGTCAACTTCGTTGCCGACAAGACCCGTCAGGGCAGCCTGGGCGCGGTCGGCTACGACGACGAGGGCGTGAAGACGAAGCAGTGGGACCTGGTGCGCGACGGCATCCTCGTCGACTACCAGGCCACGCGCGATGAAGCGCACATCCTCGGCCACACCGCGTCGCACGGTTGCAGTTACGCCGACTCGTGGTCCAGCGTGCAGTTCCAGCGCATGGCCAACGTCTCGCTGATGCCGGGCAAGGCGCCGCTCAGCGTCGCCGACATGGTCAAGGACGTCGAGAACGGCCTGTACATCCACGGCCGCGGCTCGTACTCGATCGACCAGCAGCGCTACAACGCGCAGTTCGGCGCCCAGCTGTTCTACGAGATCAAGCAGGGCAAGGTCACCGGCCTGGTCGAGGACGCCGCCTACCAGATCCGCACGCCGGAGTTCTGGAACGCGTGCGCCGCGATCTGCGACGAGCGCGACTTCCGCCTCGGCGGTTCGTTCTTCGACGGCAAGGGCCAGCCGAGCCAGGTATCGGCGGTATCGCACGGATCGAGCACCACGCGCTTCAACGGCATCAACGTCATCAATACCGCGCGGTCGATATGAACCGCGCGCAGTTCCTCCGCCTGATGCTGGCGGGCGCGGCAGGGGCGGTGCTGTCGCCGCTCGCGCGCGCCGCCAGCGTCGAGTACGACTTCTGGCTGACGCGCCTGAAGTACGACTCGGGGGACTGGGACGTCGACCAGCGCATGCCGGCCAACCTGATTACCTCGCTGATCGACTACACCAACCTGCGCGTGGACCCGAAGGAACACGTGCTGGCGCTGGCCGACCCGAAGATGCTGACCGCGCCGTTCTGCTACCTGGCCGGGCACAAGCTGGTCGAGTTCAATCCGGACGAGCGGCGCAATTTCGAGCGCTACGTGCGCAATGGCGGCTTCGTCTTCGTCGACGACTGCAACCACGACATCGACGGTTTGTTCGCACGGTCGTTCGAAGCGCAGATGTCGTCGATCTTCGGGCCGAAGGCACTGCGCAAGCTGCCCAACACGCACGCGCTGTATCGAAGCTTCTTCACCTTCAAGGACGGCCCGCCGGCCACCGGCTTCGAACTCAACGGCTGGGGCGACGACCTGGTGCACGATTACCTGCAGGGCATCGAGATCGACGGCCGGCTCGGCGTCCTCTACAGCAACAAGGATTACGGTTGCGAGTGGGACTACGACTGGCGCAACAAGCGTTTCCTCGCCGAGGACAATACGAAGTTCGCGGTCAACATCGTGATGTATGCGTTGAACAGCTGATTCCGCCCCGTCATTCCCGCGGAGGCGGGAATCCAAGGACGTAACGGCGTAACAGCAACAGCAAACCGGATCCCGGCTTTCGCCGGGATGACGACAAAAAAATTCGAGCTCGACGTCCATGGATTCCCGCCTTCGCGGGAATGACGAGGAAACACTGCAAATGACCACCGCTACCACCGAAGCCGACATCCAGGCCCAGCTCGCCCGCCTCGGCACCCTGCGCACCGCCATCGCCCAGGCCATCGTCGGCCAGGAAGCGGTCGTCGAGCAGTTGCTGATCGGCCTGCTGGCCGGCGGCCACTGCCTGCTCGAAGGCGTGCCCGGGCTGGGCAAGACGCTGCTGGTGCGCTCGCTCGGCCAGGCGCTGGAGCTGCAGTTCCGGCGCGTGCAGTTCACGCCCGACCTGATGCCCAGCGACATCCTCGGCACCGAGCTGCTGGAAGAGGACCACGGTACTGGCCATCGCCATTTCCGCTTCCAGCCGGGCCCGATCTTCACCAACCTGCTGCTCGCCGACGAGCTCAACCGCACCCCGCCAAAGACCCAGGCGGCGCTGCTGGAGGCAATGCAGGAACGTACCGTCAGCTACGCCGGCGTGACCCACCAGCTGCCGGCGCCGTTCTTCGTGCTGGCCACGCAGAACCCGCTCGAGCAGGCCGGTACGTACCCGTTGCCGGAAGCGCAGCTCGACCGCTTCCTGCTGCACATCCGCGTCGACTATCCAACTGAAACCGAAGAGCGCGACATCCTTGCCCAGACCACCGGTACGCGCCATTCCGAAGTGCCGCAGGTGATGCACGGCGAGGAAGTGCTGGCGCTGCAGGCGCGCGTGCGCGAAGTGCACCTGGGCGACGACCTGCTTGCCTGGATCACCCGCCTCGTACGTGCCAGTCGGCCGAACGAATCGGCGCCGGCGGAAGTGAAGCAGTGGGTGAAGTGGGGCGCCGGCCCGCGCGCCGGCCAGTCGCTGGTGCTCGCGGCCAAGGCGCGCGCGCTGCTGCACGGCCGCCTTGCGGCGACGCGCGACGACATCGTCGCGCTCGCTGCACCGGTCATGCGCCACCGCCTGCTGCTGTCGTTCGCCGCCGAGGCCGAGCAGAAGAGCGCCGACGACGTGATCGCCGCGCTGCTGCGCAGCGTGCCGTTCGCAGGCTGATCGCAGGACGCGCGTGGCCAGTGCCGGTTCCAGCTTCGTCGACTTCATCCCGCCGCAGGTGCGCGCGCGGTTGAAAGACCTGCGCCTGACCTCGCGACGCGCGGTCGGGCTGCAGGGCATTGGCCTGCACCACAGTCGCAGCCGCGGCGCCGGACTGGAATTTGCCCAGTACCGCGCCTACGAACCCGGCGACGAGCTGCGCCAGGTCGACTGGAAACTCTACGCACGCTCCGATCGCTTCTTCGTGCGCGAGGCCGAGCGCGAAAGCCCGCTCGCGGTGTGGTTGCTGGTCGACGCCACCGCGTCGATGGCGCAGGAAGATGCGGCCCGCCCCGGCTGGTCGCGCCTGTCCGCCGCCAAGGGCCTGGCCGCCTGCGTCGCCGAACTGGCGCTGCGCCAGGGCGACCGTTTCGGCCTGGCCGTGCTGCACGGCGAGGGCGTGCGCGTGCTCGCGCCCGGCAGCGGCCTGCGCCAGCGCGACCGTTTCATGCTCGAACTGCAGCGCGTTGATGCGGGCGGCTCCTGGCCGTCGCCGGAACGCCTGCGTCCATTGTGGGAACGCATCGGCGCCGGTGACCTGGTCGTGTTGCTCAGCGATGCCTTCGACGAAGGCGCACTGGAAGTGGTGACCCGGCTGGCAGCCGCGCGCCGCGAAGTCGCCGCCATCCAGATCCTGACCGCCGAGGAGCGCGACTTCCCGTTCCGCGGTGGCCACGTGTTCCGCGACCCCGAGACGGGCGAAGAACTGCGCGGCGACGGCGTTGCCATGCGCGACGAGTTCCTGCGTCGGTTCGAGACGGCACGCCGTGAACTCGATGCGCGCCTGGATGCCAGCGGCATCCGCCATGCGCGCTACGTGCTCGACCAGGCGCTGGACTTGCCGCTGCGGCGCCTGTTCGGCTCCCGCGACGCTGCGGAGTACGCATGAGCCTGGCGTTCCTGTTGCCCGCCGGCCTGGCCGCACTCGCGGCACTGCTGCTGCCGCTGCTGATCCACTTGGCGCGACGCAGCGAGCAGCGGCCGATCCAGTTCGCTGCACTGCGCTGGTTGCGGCAGAAGCCCAAGCCGCGCCATCGCATCCGCTTCGACGAATGGCTGCTGCTGGCACTGCGGCTGTTGCTGCTGGTCGCGCTGGCGCTGCTGTTGGCGCGACCGGTGCTGGTCGGAGGCGCGAGCGAGGCGCCGTGGGTTGCAGTGGTGCCGGGCGTGGACCTGACGCAGGCGCGCGCAGTGCAGGCGCCCGAGGATGCCCGATGGCATTGGTTGGCGCCGGGCTTCCCGTCGCTGGACGAACCCGCGCCAACGGCATCCGCGTCGGTGACCAGCCTGTTGCGCGAACTCGATGCGGGATTGCCTGCGGGGGCGACCCTGACCGTGCTGGTGCCGGAGCAACTGACCGGTGTCGACGCACAACTGCCGGCCTTGAGTCACGACATCCAATGGCGCGTATTGCCCGGCTCGATGCCGGCTGCAGCTGCGCCGGTAGCCACCGCATTTGCGCCCAGCATCCGCTACGCGCCCCAGCACGAAGCGGCGATGCGTTACCTGCGCGCCGCACAGGCTGCGTGGAAGGGTGACGGTGCGAATGCAGTGGCTTCCGACACAGCACCCAATACGCAACCCGTGCCCGCCAACGCACGCCAGCTGATCTGGCTGGCGCCCGGGCCGTTGCCCGCCGCAATTGACGCGTGGATACGCGAAGGCGGCAACGCGCTGATCGGCCACGACAGCACCGTTGCCAACCTTCCTGCCACGACGGTCTTGTGGCGCGATGCCGCGGGCGCTTCGCTCGTCGAAGGCACCGCCCATGGCAAGGGCCGGGTGATGCGCTTCACCCGCGAGCTCGCACCGCAGGCCATGCCGGCGCTGCTGGAGCCCGACTTCCCGCTCCGCGTGCGTGCCTTGTTCGATGCGCCGAGGGCGGCACCGACGCGGGTGCCCGCGGCCACGCACCGGCCGCTGACCGGCGGCCCGGTATTCCCGCAGTCGCCGCGTGACTTGCAGCCGTGGCTGGTGTTGCTGATCGCAATCCTGTTCGTGGTCGAGCGCTGGCTGGCCACCGGCGCACGCCGGGCGGTGGCGCCATGAGCGCGATGACCGTCCTGCAACGCGCGCTGCAGCAGGCACGCTGGCGTCACGGCCTCGATGCGGCATTGCGTTGCCTGCCGTGGCTGCTGGTCGCTGTCGCACTGGCGTGGCGCCTGGGTGGTATCGCAGTTGCGCTGACCGTGCTGGTGATTGCGGCCGCAGCAACCGCGGCATTCGCCTTCCACGGCGCACGCAAACTCGACACGCGCTGGCTGGTCCGCGAGCTCGATGCCCGCCGTGCCGACATGGACGACAGCACCGACCTGCTGTTCGCACCGACCGCCACCATGACCGGCCTGGAGCGCCTGCAACTGGGTCGCCTGCAGCAGCGCATCGAGAACGCGCCGCCGCCAGACCTGCGCCCGCAATGGTCGGCGCGCGCGCATGCCATCGGCACCGGCGTCGGCGCCGTCGCGATCGCGGCGATCCTGCTTTGGCCCGCGCGCCCCGGCGCGACCTTCGACGACGTGCTGTCCAGCGTCGGCGTCACGCCCGCCGCGCCAACGCAGACCAGCATCGTCCAGCAACGCCTGCAGATCACGCCGCCCGGTTACACGCGCCAGCCCGCACGCGATGACGCCACCCTCGACGCCAAGGTGCCGCAGGGAACGCGCCTGCAATGGACGATCCGCTTCGCACCGCAGCCGACTTCGGCGGCGCTGGTCTTCCACGACGGCCGCCGCTTGAAGCTCACCCGGGACGGCGACGACTGGCGCGGCAGTGACGTGCTCGCCCGCTCGGCGTTGTACCGGATCGTCGTGGACGGCGCTCCGCCGCTGCAGCCGGCGACGCTGCACCGCCTCGATGCCATCCCCGACCGCGCCCCGCAACTGCGCGTGCTCGAACCCGATCGCAGCCTGAGCCTGATGACACAGGGGCAGCGCAGCTGGGCGCTCGCGTTCGAAGGCAGCGACGACTACGGCGTTGCATCCAGCGCCACACTGCGCATCACCCTGGCGCAGGGCAGCGGCGAGAACATCACCTTCCGCGAGCAGTCGATGACCATAGGCGGCAGCGGCAGCGCGACGGTCAAGCGCTTTGCCCACCGCCTCGACCTGGCCGCGCTCGGCCTCGCCGCCGGTGACGACCTGATCGTGCAGCTGAGCGTCAACGACAACCGCACGCCGAATGCGCAGACGGCACGCAGCGCCAGCCTGATCCTGCGCTGGCCGTCCGACCTGGGCACCGAGACCACCGGCCTGGAAGGCATGGTCAAGAAGGTGCTGCCGGCGTACTTCCGCAGCCAGCGCCAGATCATCATCGACGCCGAGGCGCTGCTGAAGGAGAAGCGCAAGCTCGAGGCAGACAGCTACGTGAAGCGCAGCGACGCGATCGGTGTGGACCAGCGCATCCTGCGAATGCGCTACGGCCAGTTCCTTGGCGAAGAAGCCGAGGGCGAACCCAAGCCGCCGCCGACCAACGATGCCGACGACACCCATGGCGCCGACGACACCGCCACGGCACCGGAGGACGAGCACGGCCACGCCGACGCGGGCGGGGCAGGGAAGTTCGGCGAGGAAGGTGCGGTGCTCGAAGAGTACGGCCACACCCACGACCACGCCGAAGCGGCCACGCTGCTCGATCCGGACACGCGCAAGATCCTCAAGTCGGCCCTCGATGAAATGTGGCAATCCGAAGGCCACCTGCGCCAGGGCCATCCCGAACTCGCGCTGCCGTATGCGTACCGCGCGCTGCGTTTCATCAAGCAGGTGCAGCAGGCCACGCGCATCTACCTGGCACGCGTCGGCCCGGAGCTGCCACCGATCGACGAGAGCCGCCGCATGAGCGGCGATCGTGCGGGCTTGGCGAATCGCAATGACGCGCTGGTGGCGGCCGACATCGCCGACCCGACGCTGGCGGCGCTATGGGCTTCTCTGGACGCAGCGCAGGTGCCCGCCGCGCCGATCGACTTCACCGCGCTGGAGCGGTGGTTGCGCGAGCACGAATCGCGACTGGCGGACCCGCTCGCGTTCGTTGCAGCAATCGAAGCGCTGCGCGCCGACCCGGATTGCGTGACATGCCGCGCCGACCTGCGTGCATTGCTGTGGCCACTGTTGCCGCGCCCGGCCACGGCCGTGCCACGCCGCGATGCCGGTGACGCCGCCGGCCGCCGCTACCTGGAAGCGCTGCGCCAGGAGGCACCCCAGTGACCGCGGCCGCCTTCAACCTGCCGCTGCTGGTCGGCGCCCTGCTCACCGTCGCGGTGGTGGTCGCGTCAGCGCGATTGCTGCACCGCCAATGGCGCGCGCCACCGGCGCAACGCTCACGCGGGTGGCGCCTTGCGCTGTTGCTGCTGGCACAACCCGTGTGCGCGACATTGCTGTACTTCGCGCTGGTGCCGCCTTCGCTGCCGGGTGAAGCCGGCACGCTGGTGGTCGCTACGGCTGGCTCGACGGCGGCGCAGTTGGGTGGGGGTCGCGGTGGCGAGGCGTTTGTCGCCTTGCCCGAGGCACCGGTGCTGGCTGATGTCGAGCGCGTTCCCGATCTGGCGACGGCGCTGCGCCAACACCCCGGCACCCGCCGTGTGCGCATCGTCGGCGCAGGCCTCGTGGCTCGCGATCGCGATTCCTTGCAGGGCCTGGCCGTGGATTTCAGCGCCAACCCGCTGCCGCGCGGACTGGTCGAATTGCAGGCGCCACGCCAGGTGGTCGCGGGTGCGGACTTCGTCGTCGCCGGGCGCGCAAACGACCTGCGTGCAGGCTCGGCCGAGCTGATCGACCCGGGTCGCCGTCGCGTCGATCGCGTCGCACTGCCGGCTGACGGCCGCTTCACGTTGACCGCAAGCCCGCGCGTCGCGGGTACGGCGAGCTTCACCGTCCGCCTGCGCGATGCGAAGCAAGCTATCGTCGAAGACGTCGAGCTGCCCCTGCAAGCGACTGCCGCGACGCCGCCGCGCGTGCTGCTGATGGCCGGTGCACCCGGCCCCGAAGTGAAGTACCTGCGCCGCTGGGCGCGCGATGCCGGGATCACGCTGCAGACGCAGATCTCCGTGGGTGGCGGCAGGCAACTCGGCGACGCGCCGGTTGCGATCAACGCTGCCAACCTCGGCCGCTTCGACCTGGTGATCCTGGACGAGCGCGCCTGGTCCGCACTCGGCGACAGCCAGCGCGCCGCACTCAATGATGCGATCAACAACGGCCTCGGCGTGCTGCTGCGCGTCACCGCCGCGCCGTCGCCGATCGAACGCCGCCGCCTGCAGGCGCTCGGTTTCGCAGTTGCCGGCGGCAGCGATTCAGCAACGGTGAAGCTCGCCCAGACCGCACGCGACGAAGATGCCACCCGCGCCCGCATCGGTCCCGGCACGCCGGATGCACCGAAGTCGCACGACGCGGCATTGCCGGACATTCCCACACTGACGCGCCGCGACCTGCGCTTCCAGCCAGGCGATGCCGTGCCGCTGCTGCGCGACGACGCTGGGACCTGGATGAGCGCATGGCGTGCGCAAGGTCGCGGACGCATCGCGCTGTGGACGATGACCGACAGCTACCGCCTGGTGCTCGCCGGCCGTGACGACCTGCACGGGGAAATGTGGAGCAACGCGCTGGCCACGATCGGCCGCGCGCAGGCCCGCAACGACCTGACCATCGAAGGCGACGCACGCCAGTACGAGCGAATCGCCCTGTGCGCGCTCGGCGCTGCGGCAAACATGCGGACGCCGGCCGGTGACACCGTCGCGCTGCTGCGCGACCCCGCTACCGGCCCGCGCAACTGCGCCGCGTTCTGGCCACGCCAAGCCGGCTGGCACCAGCTGCGCTCTGGCGAGCAGACGTTGTCGTTCTTCGTTCGTGCACCCACGGCCGCGCCGGGCCTGCGCGCAGGTGAGACACGCGAAGCCACCTCGCGCCCGGCTGCCAGCTCCGCAATTGCAGCGGCGACGGCAGGGACAGTGCCGGGCCACCCCGGCGAGCGCTGGCCGTGGTGGCTGGCCTGGCTGCTGGCGAGCGCAGCGTTGTGGTGGCTGGAGCGCTCGCGCCTCGGCCGTCGCGCCTGATCTAAAAACGGGGTCAGAGTACCTTTTTCCTCAGGAAGTACTGACGCCTCGGCGACGGTCCGAGCGGCGAAGAAAGGTACTCTGACCCCGTTTTCGATCAGCCTTACTTCGACTTGCCGTCGTACTCGTGCACCGGGATGGCAGCCAGGTCGATGCCCTCGAGGCAGCGCAGGTTGATCGCAGCGATCGGGTTGCCCTTCGGGTCGACACCTTCGCCGTAGGCGTGGATGCCGCACACCGGGCAGAAGCGGTGCTTGATCACGTGCTTGTTGAACATGTAGGTGCTCGCCGCATCCTCGGGCGTGGTCAGCCGCATCTGGTCGCGTGGCACGAACCAGAGCAGCGACCCCTTGCGGCCGCACATGGAGCAGTTACAGGACAGGCCGCTGTCGATGGTGCCTTCCACTTCGAACGCCACGCGGCCGCAATGGCAGCTTCCCTCGTACGTCATCCTGGTGCTCCGAAGCCTGGGTGGTGGATTGTCACCCTTGGCTGTTGAAGCCCATGTTCACGCGGCTATTTGTTGGGGCGGTGCCCGTAACTGAGCACGCGCGTGATCTGCCACTTGCCGTTGTCGTTGTTCCACACGATCACGAACTCGGCCAGGCCCTCGCACTTGCCCGTGTCGAACTGGCAGAAGCGATGCGTGCCCTGTTCGATGGCGCCGAAATCCTTGATCGGATAGACCTTGAGCGTGCCCGGCACCAGTTCGCGGCGAAAATGTCCGCACACGTACTTCTCGGTGCTGGCCAGCATCTCCTGCCGCGACCAGGTGACGCCGCCGGTGTCGTGGTAGAACTCGACGTCCGGGGCGAAGTAGCTCGCATGCTTCTGCAACTGGCCTGGCTCGCTGCAGGTGTTGAACGCGGCGAACACCTCGGTATCGAGCGCCGAGATGTTGTCGAACAACGGATCGGCAGCCGGCTTCGTCCCTGCCGCGCTGTTCGAACCGGAAGCGAAGGATGCGCCTGATGCGGCAAGCGCAATCACGGCGGCAAACAGCGGTGTCTGCTTCTTCACGTGGGGCTCTCCGGAGTCAGGCCGCGGCCGCGCGCTGACCGTGCGTTGACTCGGGGCGCCAGCCAAGGAGGCGGGCCGGCAGGAAAAGAATGGCCTGCACGAACGCGAACAGGGCAGAGAACGTGATGCCCACCAGGCGGAACGGCAGGGTAAGCAGCCAAGCGATGGGCCACAACACCAGTGCCAGCAGGGCCAGCGGCCAGCAAAGGACAAACAGGATGCACCAGGCAACCACGCCTATCAGGGTCTTCATAACCCGGTCTCCCAACGGCTGACAGAAGGCGCTACGTTGCGACCCGGGCGCGCGACACGCAACCGGCATGCGACGAAGCGGCCAGACCTCCGACGAAACCGCGGAAATCGCGATGGAACCCGGCGGCCTGGCGCCGAAGGATCAGGGCAGCAGCTGCGACCACACCGCCGGCTTGGCCACCATCAGGTAGAACACCGCCAGCATCGCGGCGAATGCGGGGTAGCCCAGCGCCTCCCACCATTTCGCGTAGCGCCAGTAGCGGGCTGGCAGCGCATGGCCGCCTTCGGCAGCAGACGTGGCCATGGCCGCCATCCGCACCTGTAGCCAGACCACCGGCAACCACAGCGCGCCGGTGACCAGATAGAGGGCGATCGACAGCGACAGCCACGGCGTCGCCAGCGGCCAGCCTGCCAGGTGCGCCATGAGGAAACCACTGGCGGGCTGGATCAGCACCGCGGGAGTGGTGAACCACCAGTCGGCCCGCACCACCAGCCTGGCGACCACTGCCTGCGCCTGCACGTTGCCGCTGCGATTGCCGAAGAACAGGTAGAAGGCCGTGCCGAATCCCGTGCCGACCAGCACGACGCTCGACAGGATGTGGATCCACTTCACCAGCAGGTAGGTGGTCATGCGGCAGCTGCGTCCGTGACGGGTTCTCGGTCTGGCACGCCGGCTTCATCGACGATGTCGGTCACCATGCCCCAACGTGCGAACTCGCCCTGGAACTGCGCCAGCGCCAGCAGGCCAGTGGCGGTGAAAGCACCGGCCGGCATCGCCGCGCCAGCGGCCAGCTGTCGCGCCAGCAGGATCGCCGGCATGCACGGAATCTCCGGGCCATGATCGTTGCCGGCGGCGATGTGCCAGGCGCGACGGGCAGGGCGCCCTTGGCCATCGACACCTTCGACGCGGACAACCATCCCACCCAGCGCCGTGCCCAGGAAGTCGAATGCGACGGCGGTGCGATTCAACAGCCCCGCCAGGCGCTCGGGTCTGCGCAGCAGGCCGCGTGAACGAAGCCACGCCAGCGCAGCGAACGCGCGCTGGGTGAAGCCGACTTCGAGCGCAGCCCGGAACATCACCCGTTCGCGCACGGCGTAGTGCGTGGGAAAGAGTTCCAGGTCGGGGATGTCGCACAGCGCGCCGATGCGCGGGCGCATGCGCAGGAAGTCGATGCGCTCGGGACTGGCCCAGCCGGGCGCCTGCGTCCAACCGCCATCGCGCCAGATCCGGATCGGCTCGCCGCAGTAACTGAGCACCGCTGCAAGCGTTGCCTTCCCGCGCGGCGCGGTTTGCGCCGGCGCGATGCAGATGTCGACCGAATCGATCGCAGTCCAACCAGCGCACAAATGCTCGACCACCGCCGACGACAGCGCCGGAACCGTGCTCGCACCGGTGATGCCGACGCACCCGGACGCCTCGAACCGAGCCCGCAGCGCCGCCGGAAAATCGCAGACGAAGCGCCGGCCATCGGCCAGGTCGATGTAGTGCGCGCCAGCCTCGGCAGCGGCATGGGCCACCGCATACGACTGCTTCTGGAACGGCCCGGCCGCGTGCAAGACCAGGCCGACATCCAGTTGCCTGAGCGTCTGCGCGAAGTCCGGTGCAGTGAAGTCGACGGCCACCGCGCTGGCGGTGCCACCCAGTGCATCGACGAGCCGCTGCGCCTGGTCGCGGTTACGGCCGGCCACCAGCAGAGCGATGGTCGTGTCGCCCGCAAGGGCGCGGCAGATCCGCGCGCCGAAGTTCCCATAACCGCCCAGTACCAGTGTTCTCATCGCGTTCCGCCCTGCCACAGGAACGGAACAACGCCCAAGAACCAAAGGTCCTTATGCGGCCAAACTCCGATGATGGTGAACACCCCTGCCAGCAACGATTGGACCAGCAATCCAGCCACCGCAACGTAGCCAGCCTGTCCGCGATTGAGCCAGGCGGGGTGTTGCGATCCCAGGAACCTTAGCAAAGCCGAAAATGCCACCGCAAACGACGTGAAAGTGGTGGCGATGGCCAATGAGAACGAAAGCGTGACCCAATCCAGCGAGCCAAGGTCACCGGTAAAGAGCAGCCAGGTAGCAAGCAGGATCGCGTATATCGCCGCTATCGTGAGGATGACACCGCGAGGGACCGAGAAAGGTTGCATAAGGAACTCCTAACTTGAGCGTCGCCTGACTAAGTCAGTCACGACCCACGCAACAGCACAGACAGAAAGGGCCAATCCCCAAAGCGGGATGTAGAAGACCCAGGCCAGACCAGACTCCCGCACGGGCACGGCGAACAGCACCCACAGCTGGAACGCGACGAGCAGGACATTGAGACCCGACAAGATCCAAAGGAGTGCGGGACGGCGGGCACGTGGCCATAGGGCCAGAAGGGCTACCAGCAGATGAGGAGCGGCCATGAACAGATAGTTCGGCAGCAGGTACTGGATGCCTGTGGTTCGCCCGTTGAACACCCCGACAAGCAGGTAAAGCAATGCCGGAGCGCAGATCTGCAAGAGAACCAGGACCGGGAATGACTTTGTCATTGGCACCTGACGCCTGAATCAAGTCGAGCCGCGAAGCGGCTTCGGGTGGAATGAATTGGCGCGGCCACGCGAAGTGGATGCGTCGGGTTGTCGCCAGGCAGCATGGGTAGGCGCCTAGCGTCTTGCGCTCATCGGCTTGAAGCCATCCGCAACCAGCCGCCACTGCTCGTCATCCATGGCCGGGTCATCGAAATCCACAAGCACAGGGAAGCCATACGTCGGGTCGTACTCCACGCGATAGGCGCCTTCGGGAGCTGTGGCCAGCAGGCTTTCAACCCTGGAAAAAACATCCTCGACAGTCGCCCGCAGGTTGCTGGCGATATGGACCCTGCGGCCATGCGAGTAGCCATCCCTGCGCTCGCCCTCGTAGTAGGAGACGTGCAGTTTTCCTCGAACCACCACGTTACGGATCGGCCCGTAGTACGGCCCGAACAGGCAGAAGCAGGCCTCATCCCGGAACCGGATCTCATAGCTGTGGATCGCCGAAGCGTTCCATTTTGCCCGTGCAGCCGCCAATGCCTCGCTCGCAGCGACATCAGTTCCCGTGGCCGGGAACGTCGAAATGAGGAGGAGCAAACCCAAGAGGCCAGCGACCTTCATACGCCTGGGTTATGCCGAGCCGCGAAGCGGCTTCGCCCTAAGTGAACCGATGGGCGCGAACAGCCCGCGAAACTCGAACACGATCACTGCATACACCAGAAGGAAGGAAAGCCGGCCCTCGATGTAGCTGGCGTCCCGGATGATCTCAGCGACGGTTGCGAATGGCAGGGACCCAACAAACGGGAGCAGCCAGAGGATCAGAAAGCTGATCGGTCCTGACCATTTCAGTCGCCAGAGCTGGACCGCAGACGCAACGCAGGACAGGGCGGCCAGGCATCCGACTGGCAGGGCCCAGGTAGGAACCTCGCCGATGCCGACGAAGCCTGACGTGGCCAGGAAGTACGCAAGGCCTGCGGCCACGAAGAGGCCGAACACGGCCTGGGCAAGTGCGAGCAACGCTATCGGTAGTGGGGGTGCTTTCATCGCGCCTCACGAGTCAAGCGGAGGTGGGTTCTAGGCGGCAGCATGTGCGAACCGCCAGGTTAGCCACAGTAGCGACATGGCCAGCACGCCGACTGCTGCAGCAGCAATTTGCCACGGCCTGTAACGAAACCGCGCCAGGCGGCGCCAGCCGAAGATGCCAGACGCGACAGCCAGCAGGATCAGGAGAGGAACGGTAATGGGTGCCCATTCGCCGCGATGATCGTCTGGGAAGTCAGTGATGCCATACAGCGACGCGGCACAACTCAAGGCCGCCGCCGCAAAATAGGCGCCTGTCGAAAGGCAGAGCCAGCCCGTGAGCCTTCCTTCATTCTGGTTAGCCGGCATCGATCATGCCCGCAAGGTCCGGATCGAAACCATCTGGAAAGCGCGTGCTTGAGTCGTACTCAGCACCTGCCAGGTCGGCGCCCGCAAGTTTGGCGTCGCTCAGGTCTGCGCCGTGCAGCCGGGTGGGGCCCCCCAGGTTGTCCAGCCCCAAGTTCGCTCCGGACAGGTCGGCTCCTATCAACAGGGCTCGCTCCAGGCTGGCGCCGCGGAGATCCGCGCCCGAGAAGTTGCAGCCGGTGAGGTCAGACCCGGCAAGAGATGCCCAGTAGAGACTCGATCCGGAAAAACTTCGACCGCGCAATGTAGAGATGCAGGAGGCGGACAGGCCATCCAGATCCCCGCCTTCAAGGTCCGAGGTCTCGACGGGGAGGTATACGGCAGCTATGTGCTCGCCGTAGTCACCAACGATGGTCACGCGACGCTTGGTCACGGCACGTGGGCCCCGTGTTCTCGAAGGACGCGGTGAAACAGGTCGTTGAGTTGATCGACCACTTGGGGATCACGTGACCTCTGCGGAACGTTGGACGGGGCGCCCGCGAGTTCCGCCTCGATGAACGCATTGAGAGTTGGGACAGCCGGGGCGAGGCCCAACTCTGGAGCGTTTCTCTTCTGCTCCAGCAGCTGCCGCACTTCGGAAAGCACGTCAGGCTCTTCGAGCAGCTGTGTGAGAAGCGTCTCGAACTCAATGGGAGCAGCACTGCCCGTCCTGGCAATCCACCGTGCCGCCAACAGCGGCCTGAGCACATAGAAGTACTTCTTCAGCCGAACAACAGACTCCCGGAGATATCCCCGGTAGTTGGTCTTGGCCATGCTCCTGTAATGGTAGATACCCTTCTCGGGAGAGTAGATTTCCGGCAGCAATGCAAGCGCCGCTCCACGGAACAGACTCTCATTGATGTAGGTGACAGGAGACTGGATCCACTCCACGAACGCCGGATTGGATTTCCAGAACAGCCTCAGCGCCTTCCTCACATCCCAGCCGTTGAGGTCGATGTCATCCACGATCGGGTACTCGATGACATCACGGCGCTCCTCGAGGTCGACCGCCTGGTACCACTCCGGATTGCGCATATAGATGAAGCGGACGTCGTAGTCGCTGTTGGGGGAGGCAAAGCCCCAAGCCCTGCTGCCAGACTCGACTGCAAGCAGGATGCGCACGCCATGCTCCGCCTCGACATTGCGGAGCCGCTGGAGAATCTCAGTTCTGACGTCTTCGGGGATCACGGGGACTGAAGGTTGATGGCTGCTGCACTGATCAGAACAGGTCATTGCGCTTCTTTGGCTTGATGACCTGAAAGAAGCTGTAGCCCAGGCCGATGTCGGTTATGAGGCGAGCGACGAGTGCGGGGCCAGCAATCACGGCATGAATGACCAGGGCTGTCGCCGCGTAGCAGCCAAACTCGATGGAACGCGCCGCCAGCACCATCCGGCTGGGTCGGCCAACCTCAAGCGTGGCCGCGCGCAGCTGGGAAACATCCAGCCACTCTCCCGCGTCGACCTTGGAGCGGGTACTGCGCGAATACAGGTTCCTGCTCCTGCTGCCACGAACAAACGCCCGCCACATCCTCCCAGGCTCCAGGACCAGGCCAGTAGACAAGGCAATGAGGTTCATGAAGGCAAGCGTGGGCGAAGCCAGAAGCGACCCGGTGCCCAGCTCCCACGCACTTACCTCCCCCTCGCCGATCCGGCCCACGCTGTAGCGCGTAACCAGGTGATGGAGATCGTGATACTTCAGGTAGCGATGCCGCGTCTCGATGTTGGGCAACGGGACAAGGAGGCATCCGGTATAGACCGGGACCGTGAGCGGCCGGGCGCCAACGTCCTGTCCAAAGCCGTGCTTGGCGTAGAACGCGGATAGTTCCTGCTGCAGCTGCATTACTGCCCCCCTGCATCCACGCGAGACATGTCGCGACGCGCCTTCGGCTTGAATGAATTACCAGGCCCCGCCCCCGGGATGCCCGCTGCCGCAAGCTTAAGCCGCACTACGGCCTCAAGGGAACCAATATGCCCGGCAAGCTGGAAGGCTTAGCCGCGAACACCTGGCGCAGTAATAAGCCAAACGAGGGAACCCAGCAGGAGCAATGGAGGCGCAATCAGCGCGCCGATTGCGCGACCGCGGTCAAGGCCCTTGACGGAGTCCCAGTTACGGTACTGATCGATGCGCAGCATTGCATAGGAGCTCACCGCTGGGATGAGGATGGCAATGCGCAGATAGTTGGGCAAGTCATCGAAGCGCTGAAACGCCCAGCACACGAGCGCTGCACCGGCAAGGAAGAGCGCGATGCCGGCGCGGAAGATGATGTCTCTGGTTCTTTGATTGATGGCGATCATGCAAAGTGGCTTCGGCTCTAGCTTGAATCAACTGTCAGGTCCGCACCCTGCGCCAACTCCGACAAGAGTTGGATTTACCAAAGATGTCTTGGCTGGGCACAGAGCCAGTTGCCTCAACGAGGTCAGAGTGCTCGTTGAGCTGACGCGAGAGTTGCTGATGGACGCTGAGGAACGGCTCGAAGCTTTCACAGTAAGCTGCCAAGGCCCGGACATAAGCGGGCTGGTTGCGTTGAGCAAGCCGGAGAATGAACTCATGGCTGGTGAAGGACGGTGACATCTCCGCGATGACCGCCGGGAACAGCGAATAAAGCTCTTCGAAATCGTGGCGTGCCATTTGTTTTCCCCGCTTAAGCCCTGGTGCTTGAGTCAAGCCGCGTCGCGAAGCGGTTTCGGCCCTACGGTCTGTGAGACTCTCTGAAGCCAGCCGCTGTCGGCACTGCCGTGTGCGTCGAGGATTGCCTCAATGATCCGCCATGACTACAGATTGTGCGGCATTCCGCATGGATTCAGGCCCCCACCCGTGATGCCCCGCCGGCGCTAGCCAGATTCTGGATTGCAACGACTGCATCTGAAGCGGGCAAGGCGCGCAGGGGTACGAAGTGGGCACACCGTTTGCTGAAGTAGATGAAAAGCATCCCCCTCGTCGCCCGGACACGCGTGATTGCAGGCCAGAGGTGGCTTGACCGCGCCAGAGGTGTCGATACGTGGACACCCTCGGCGTCAAAGGCGTAGGTAAATGGGCCGTTCTTCACGCTTGTGCGCTGGGCCCGGTAGCTGTTCAAGAAGAAAAAGAACGGTGTGAAGGCGAAACAAGCGAGGCCGACCAGGAGCGACCATGCCGAAGACAAATCCGGATGCTGGAACAGAAGTACCAATAGCCATAGGCCGGCGGCGGGAAAAGCAATGCCCGCGAGAAGTGTCGTCGGTGATCCAACAAGTAGCTGCCACTCGGCAAGAAGGCGTTCCTGATAGGTCGGGCAGAACCTTGCCTCGATTTGCGGGATATCGTCCATGGAGACCTAAAGCTTGAGTTGTGGCTTAGCTACGCCCATCCGATCCGTCCGAACGGCCGCGAAATGCCGTTACAAGCCAGCCAAGCCCGAACAGGATGAGGGCAGGTCCGAAGCCGAGTGTAAGAAATCCGCCGGAGTACTCAGGCTGCCGTTCGACGAACGTGTTGTAAAGGACCCAACAAACAAGCGCCAGGCCGGATGGCACGGCTCGATGAGGCGGCGTCGCGGAGCTCACTCGCCAGGTCAGCCAGTAAAGGGCGGAAAGCACCAGCCCAATCGGAATGCCCAATCCAAACCATCCGCTAAGCCGGAGCATGGGGAATGACAGACACAACACCGCGAGAGACAGGGCGAGCTTGCGTGCGGTCGTTGGCATTGGGTCTGACGCTTGAGCTGAGCCGAGCCGCGAAGTGGCCCCGACAGCCTGGATCCCGGCGTTCGCCGGGATGACGGTGAAGGGTCGGGTGCCCGGCTTGAAAAAAACAGCCGGCGGCAACCCCCCGATTGCCGCCGGCATCCCTCACCCCGTACCTCTTGTCGCACTTCCCCTTAGAACTTCTGCCCGAACCGGATGCCGATCGTGCGCGGCTGGTTGGTCACGGTGTAGATCTGGCCGTTCGGGTACTCCGGCACCACGCCCGATGCACCGCACACCGTCTCCGCGCAGCTGGCGAAGCGGTAGATGTCCGCGCGCTCGTCGAAGATGTTGTTGATGTACATGCTCAACGACCAGTTGTTGCGGGCGACGCCCACCGAGAAGTCCGCCACGGTGTACGCGTCCAGCTCGCCCAGGATCCCGCGTTCAAGGATGCGCAGGTCAGACGTGCGCTGGCCCACGTGCACCACGTCGCCCTGCACGAAGGCATCCATCGTGCCCAGCGTGAAGTTGTAGCGGGCGATGACGTTGCCCTTGAACTCCGGCGTGACCGGCAGGCGAGTGCCGTCCGGCGCTTCCGGATCGGCGCAATCGGTGACCGGGTTGCCGGCGTCGTCGGTGAAGCCGCAGTAGTTCTCGGTCAGCTGGGCGTCGTAGAACGCCACGCCGGCGCCGATCTGCAGGTTGTAGGTGGCCGCCCAGTTCACGTCCATTTCCAGGCCGTCGATGCTGGCCTGGTTGGCGTTCTTGATTTCGGTCAGGCCGTTGGCGCCGAGGATGGAGAACTGGAAGTCTTCCCACTCCTGGTGGAACACCGAGCCGTTGAAGGTGACGCGGTTGTCGGCCCAGCTGGTCTTCCAGCCCATCTCGTAGTTGGTCAGGTAGTCCGACAGGTACGGCGGCAGCGTGCCGCGGCGGTTGATGCCGCCCGGACGGTAGCCTTCGGACCAGGTGGCGTAGATCATCTTGCTCGGGTTGATCTGCCAGGTCAGGTTGGCCTTGCCCAGGTTGCCGCTTTCCTTGACCGTCTTGTCGAAGATCTGGCACGGCGCGCCGTTGAACGACGGCCAGTTGGCCGGGTCCGGACCGAACTGCTCGATACAGATCGACTCGCCGTACGACGAACCCGACGACCAGCCGTCACTGAAACCGAAGAAGCCCTTGAGGCTGTTCTCCGAGCGGAAGTGGCGGCCGCCGATGGTGCCGATCAGCACCTCCGGGATGAAGTCGTACGAGAACTCGCCGAACACCGCCTCGTCCTTGTCCTCGCGGTCCTGCTTGGTCAGCCAGATGGTGTCGGGCCAGCCGGTGATGGAGAACTGCGAACCGAAGCCGTCGATCTTGTAGCGCTGTTCGATGTCGTGCTTCTGGTCCTGGTAGAACAGGCCGGCGGTGAAGCGGAAGCGGTCTTCGCTCGGCGAGCTCAGGCGCAGCTCGTGGCTGTCCTTTTTGTAACGGTCCTTGCCCTGGATGTACTGCGACGGGTTGATGAAGTTGTCGTTGTCGTCGTAGGCGCTGTACGAGGCAAGCGTGTCGTACCAGAAGCCGTAGTCGTTGTAGTCGGAGTCGACGTCGACGTCGCGCTTGAGGTGGCCGTAGGCGTAGGTCAGGTCGAAGTTGCCGATCTTGCCTTCCACCGTCATGGCGGCCTGCCACCAGCGGTCGTCCGACTTCTCCTTGTAGAAGTGGCTGATCGCCAGGTCGCCGACTTCGCGGTCGGTGAAGAAGGCGCCGTTGGCGACGGCCTTCTGGCCCATGATCATCGGCGTGATCGCCCAGTTCTCGTTGATGTCCCAACGCAGGGCCATGCGCGCGCCGGTGGTGTCGACGTCGTTGTAGTCGTCCTTGGCGCGGCCGGTGCAGACCAGCAGGTCGTTGCTGGTGCAGTTGCGGTTGGTCAGCACGCCGCCCCAGCTTTCGCGGACGTCGTCGCTGGTGTCGCCCGGCGTGCCGCCGTCGTCGACGCGGATCGGGAACTGGCGGTCCTGCGGCTTGTTGTCGATGTAGCCGGCGTCGTGCTGGTTCCAGCCGACCAGGCGGATCGCCGCCGAGTCGTTGAGCGGGACGTTGACGAAGCCTTCCTCGATGTGGCCGATGCCGCCGTCATTGACGCTGTTGAGTTCGAGGTCGTAGCCGGCGGAAAAGGCGCCGGCGTCGGGCTTGTTGGTGATGATGCGCAGTGCGCCGGCCTGGGCGCTGGCGCCGTACAGCGTGCCCTGCGGGCCGGACAGCGCCTCGACGCGGGCGACGTCGTAGATGTGCAGGTCGAGCGGGCCCTGGATGGTGGTGATCGGCTGCTCGTCGAGGTACACGCCCACGCTCGGCAGCGAGCCGGAGTGGTTGCCGTCGCCGCCGCTGGCGACGCCGCGCATGTAGATCTGCGAGAAGCCCGGGCCGAAGGTCTGGTAGGAGACGCTCGGCAGGAACTTAACGTAATCCTCGAAATCGGTGACGTTGAGTTCGTCGAGCTTCTGCTCGCCCAGCACCTCGATGCTGATCGGCACCTTCTGCAGGTTTTCCGAGCGCTTCTGCGAGGTCACCGTGACCGTGTCGAGGACGAGCGCCTCGCGCTGGCCGGCGGTGGTCTGCGCGGGTTGCGCGGGCGTCGCCTGCGTGGCGGCATCCTGTGCGAACGCCGGCGAGGCGAACGCCAGGCAGATGGCTGCCGTCAGCGGAAAGCGCTTGAACGCCCTGGATGACGCTGTAACGCGCGTCGTACGTGATCTGTTGCCGGACTTCTGCATCGTTCTTCTCTCCCCAGACGGACGAAATGGCGCGGAAACCGAACTGCTTGCTTTCAATATTCCCTTCAGTGCTCCCCAGGTGGCTCGGGGTAGGCGTCGAGCACCGGGCCCAGTGCCGCCTTGAGCGGCTCGAGCCAGGGTTCGTAATGGCGCCACTGATCGAGGCCTTCGCGGAAGATCGGCTTGCGCACCTGTTCGGAGCTGGCGGTGCGCACCGGCCGTTCGTTCTCGAAGAAGCGCAGGCACTGCGCCTCGAAGGGCAGGCCGCAGGCGTCGAGCAGGCGGCGGACTTCGGTCTCGGTGTCGTCGACCATGCGCTCGTAGATCACCCGGTGCACGCGGCCGGGCAGCACGGCGTCGAAGTGCGACATCAGCGACACGTAGTCGCGGTAGAAGCGGCCGATGTCGTCGAGGCTGTAGCTGAAGCCCTGGCCGCGGGCGAAGTGCTGCTTGAAGTTGGAGAAGCAGCACGCCAACGGATGGCGGCGGGCGTCGATGATGCGCGCGTTGGGCAGCATCAGGTGGATCAGGCCGACGTGCATGAAGTTGTTGGGCATCTTGTCGATGAACAACGGCGCGTCGGTGTGGCGGTGGATGCGGGTGCGGTCGAGGTAGCGGCGGCCGAGCGCACGCAGCTCGTCGCCGTCGAGCGTGGCCAGCACGTCGTGGTAACGGCCCGGGCCGGCGGCATCGGGCGCGGCGCGCGAGCGCAGTTCGCGGCTGATGGTGGTGACTTCCGACAGCTCCATCGTGCCTTCGACCAGGCTGTGGCTGGACAGGATCTGCTCGAGCAGCGTCGATCCCGAGCGCGGCAGGCCGACGATGAATATCGGATCACGGGCCTGCTCGCCGCTGCCCGCCCGGCGCGCGAAGAACTCGCGCGTGTACAGCTGGCGCACGTGTTCGACCTTGGCCGTGGTGGCGCCGGCGTTGTAGTCGATCTGATCGTGGCGCAGGGCATTGGCGCGTGCGTAGTGCCCGAACGAGGCCTCGTAGTCGGCGCTGTCCTCCAGCGCCTTGCCCAGTGCGAAGTCCAGGTGCAGGCGGTTCTCGTCGGACAGCCGCGGCTGCGACAGCTGCGCGCGCATCGTCTCGATGTCCTGGGCGGTGAAGCGCAGGGTCTTCAGGTTGGCCAGGCTCCACCAGGCTTCGCCCAGCGACGGTTCCAGCGCGATGCAGCGGCGGTAGGCGGCGATCGAATCGTCCTGGCGGCCGGCGGTCTTGAGCGCGTGGCCGTAGCTCATCCACGCACGGGTCTGGCGCGGGTACGCACGCAGGATGCCCTCGTAGAGGTCGATCGCCGTGGCGTAGTCGCCGATGCGGCACAGCACGGCCGCCTTGAGGTTGCGATAGCCGGGGTTGTCCGGCGCGGCGTCGAGCAGCGTGTCGATCTGCACCAGCGCCTGTTCGGACTTGTTGCCGCGGTGCAGGACCAGCGCGTAGTGCTGGCGTGCGGCATGGAAGTCCGGGGCCAGCTCGAGGCAGCGCGCCAGCAGGGCCTCGGCATCGCTGCCACGGTCCAGGCGCGCGGCCAGTTCGGCGGACATGCGCAGCGCGGCCACGTCGTTGGGCGACTTGGCCAAATGTGCGCTCAGCAGGGCTTCGGCTTCGGGAATGCGGTTCTCGGCCAGGGCGGCACCGGCGCGCAACAGCGCCGGGTCGCGGCTCGAAAAGCGGATGTGCTGGTTGTAGGCGGCCTGCGCGGCAACGCTGTCGCCGGTGGCGTGGAGGTGTTCGCCCAGGGCCAGCCAGGCGGTGGGCAGGTCGGGCTTGAGTGCGACCGCGCGCTGCAGGGCCTGCAGGGCTTCGTCACCGCGGCCGTTACGGCCCAGCGCGATGCCCAGTTCCAGTTGCGTGCGCGCCGAGCCCGGTTGCGCCTGGGCGAGCGGTTCGAGCACGGCCAGTGCGCCGGCGTGGTCGCCCACGGCCGAGCGGGCAGCGCCCAGCACCAGCAATGCGGTCGGGTGCCCGGGCAGGGCCGCCAGGATCTCGGTTGCCTGCGCCGCGGCCAGCGCCGGTTGCTCATCGAGAAGCCGCACGGCATGGGCCAGTGCGATCTCGAGGGTGGCAGTGGGCTCGGGTACGGCGCTCATTCCGGGTCTCACGCGTGACAGGACGACAGGGGCGGGAAGGGCGGTGACGCCATCCGACTATGCCGAAACAGGCGGCAAGAATCACCAATTTTTAACAGTAAGCGTTCCGGAAGGTTCAGCGTCGGTATCACTGAACACGCTCCAGGGCCAGGGCGACGCCCTGGCCAACGCCGACGCACATCGACAGCAGCGCCCGTCGCTGGTGGGCGGTTTCCAGTTGGTGCATCGCCGTCAGGGCGAGCCGGGCGCCACTGGCGCCGAGCGGGTGGCCGAGCGCGATGGCGCCGCCGTTCGGATTGACCCGGGGGTTGTCGTCGGCCAGGCCGAGCGCACGGGTCACCGCCAGCACCTGGGCGGCGAAGGCTTCGTTGATCTCGATCGTGTCGAAGTCGTCCAGGCCCAGGCCCAGCCGCGGCAGCAGCCGGCCGATCGCCGGCACCGGGCCGATCCCCATCGTGCGCGGCGGCACGCCGGCGCTGGCCATGCCGAGCACGCGGGCGCGCGGCACCAGGCCATGGCGCGCGACGGCTTCTTCGCTGGCGAGCAGCAGTGCGCAGGCGCCGTCGTTGATGCCGGAGGCATTACCGGCGGTGATGCTGGTGCCGGCGCCGAGCGAGGGTGCCAGCGACGACAGCTTTTCAAGCGACGTGTCGGCGCGCGGTTGCTCGTCACTGTCGAGCTTGCCGGCGGCGACCAGCTCGCGCGCGAAGCGGCCGCTGGCAATCGCGCGTGCGGCGCGCTGCTGCGAGCGCAGGGCGAACCCGTCCTGGTCGCTGCGGTCGATGCCGAGCTCGTCGGCCAGGTTCTGCGCGGTGCGCATCATCGGGTCGACGCCGTAACTCTCTTCCATGGCCGGATTGACGAAGCGCCAGCCCAGGGTGGTGTCCTGCAGGGTCTGCTCGCGGTCGAACGCGCCATCGGCCTTGCCCATCACGTACGGCGCGCGCGACATGCTTTCCACGCCGCCGGCGATGATCAGTTCGGCCTCGCCCACTGCAATCGCGCGCGCGGCCTGGCCGACGGCCTCCAACCCCGACGCACACAGCCGATTGACGGTGACGCCCGGCACCGACACCGGCAGTCCCGCCAGCAGCAGCGCCATGCGCGCGACGTTGCGGTTGTCTTCGCCGGACTGGTTGGCGCAGCCGAGGATCACTTCATCGATCGAGGCAGGATCGAGCTTGGCATTGCGTTGCAGCAGCTGCCGGATCGGCAGTGCTGCCAGGTCGTCGGCCCGCACCATCGACAGGCCGCCGCGATAGCGGCCGAACGGCGTGCGCACGCCGTCGCAGAGGTAGACGTGGCGCATGCCGTGCATCAGGCGCCGGCCCTCATGCGACGTCCTTCATGCAGTGACCGCCTGCAGCCGGTTCGCCGGCACGCAGCCTTCGATTGCCTGCGCGGTCTGCTCCAGTTGCGGCAGCACGTTTTCCAGCGCGTGGCGCGAAGCGTCGGGGTGGTAGGGCATGGACACGTTGATGGCGGTAGCGACCTTGCCTTGCGAATTACGCAGCGGTACCGCGATCGAGCACAGGCCCAGTTCCAGTTCCTGCTCGACGTAGGCGTAGCCCTGCATGCGCACGTCGGAAATGATTCCGCGCAGGCGGCGCGGGTCGGTCTGCGTGTGCGGCGTCAGCTTGCTCGGCTTGCACTGCGCCAGCCAGGCATCGAGTTCGGCTTCGTCCAGGCCCGACAGCAGCACCCGGCCCATCGCCGCGCAGAACGCCGGCAGGCGCGCGCCGACGCCGAGGTTCACGCTCATCACGCGCTGCCCGGGAACGCGCAGCACGTACACGATGGATTGGCCGTCGAGCACCGCCATCGAGCTGCTCTGGCGGACCTTGCGCGCAAGGTCTTCCATCAGCGGCTGGGCGAGGTCGGTGAGGTTGAGCGAGCCGAGGTAGCCGAAGCCCAGCTCGAGCACGCGCGGGCCGAGCATGAATTCGCGGCCGACCGCGCGCACATAACCCAGGTGCTGCAGGGTCAGGACCAGGCGCCGCGCCGCGGCGCGCGACAGGCCGGTGCGGGTGGCGATGTCGGCCAGGCCCAGGCGGTTGCGGTCGCGTCCGAATGCGGACAGCACCGTCAGCCCGCGCGCCAGCGACTGCACGTAATCGCCGCCGTCCTCGAACTGGTCCGAACCTTCTGCTTTCCTCGGCATGCCGGTTTCCTTCGCTCCTTGCCGTTGACGGCGAGATTAGGGCTTCCGTAGAGTGGTGCGCAATACGCACATCAGTGCGCATAGCGCACAAAATCCAGTGACTGGGGAGGCTGGCAGTCGATGTCGATCGCTGAGCGCGACTGTGTCCTGCACAGTTGGTCGGTGCAGGCCGACTGGCACGCACCGACCGTGGTCGGTGGCCAAGGCGCGCGCCTGCGCCTGGTCGACGGTCGCGAGATCCTCGACATGAGCAGCCTGGCCGAGTGCAGCAATCTCGGCCACCAGCATCCGCGCCTGGTCGAGGCGATCCGCTCCCAGGCCGAACGCCTGTGCTTCGTCACCAACGCCTGGGGTGCGACGCCGCGCGCGGAGTTGGCGCAGGCGCTGCTCGAGCGCTCGGGCTTCGAAGGCGGCCGGGTCTTCTTCACCCTCGGCGGCGCCGATGCCAACGAGCACGCCGTGCGCATCGCCCGCCAGGCCGCGCACAAGCCTGCCGGCGCGATCATCGCCCGCGAGCGTTCGTACCACGGTGCGACGCAGCTGGCGATGGCGCTGTCCGGCGACAGCCGCGCGCATGCGCTGGGCATCGATCCGCGCGCGCTGGGCGTGCACCACGTGCCGCCGCCATATGGCTACCGCTGCCCCTTCGGCGGCCGCGACGAGGAGCAATGCGGCATGCGCGCCGCCGCGGCGGTGGCAGATCGCATCGACGACCTCGGCGTCGACAATGTCGCCGCCGTGATCATGGAACCCGATGCCGGCACCAACGGCATCGTCGCCCCGGACAACTACTGGCCGGCGCTGCGCACGCACACCGCCGACCGCGGCGTCTGGCTGATCGCCGACGAGGTCATGAGCGCCTTCGGCCGCTGCGGCGAATGGTTCGCCTGGCAGCGCCACGGTGAGGCCGGTCGCCCCGACATGATGACGCTGGCCAAGGGCCTCACCGGCGCCGCATTGCCGTTGGGCGCGGTGGTGCTCAGCGCCGAAGTCGCGGCCAGGCTCGAGCACGAAATGCTGCACTCCGGCCTGACCTACTGCGGCCATCCGCTGGCCTGCGCCGCAGGCGTGGCGGCGTTGCAGGCCTACGCGCAGGAAGGGCTGATCGAGCGTTCGCGCACGCTGGGCGCGCAACTGCTGGCGCGGCTCGAGCAGCTGAAGTCGCGCCACCGCGTCATCGGTGATGTCCGCGGCGGCCACGGCCTGTTCGCGGTGATCGAACTGGTGGCCGATCGCGAGAGCCGTGCGCCGCTGGCGCCGTGGCCGCAGACACCGCCGGCGCTGAAGGCGCTGGTCGAAGCGGCGATGGCCGAAGGCGTGTCGTTCGCGATGCGCGGAAACCTGATCGTGCTGGCGCCGCCACTGGTGATCGCCGAGAACGAGCTTGCCGACGCGCTGTCGCTGCTCGATCGCCTGCTGGCGCGCTTCTTCCCGCAATGACCAGAGATTGTTTCAACCCACCCATTCCACGATCGTCCTGATCGCAGCGAGGCCGCCATGAGCTTCCGCCTGACCTACGCCACGATGTTCAACCCGCCCGAGGCGATGCACGAGCGCTTCGAGGCCGCGATGGCCCGGGTGAGTGCAGGCCTTGGACAGCGCCACGAGCTCTTCATCAACGGCGAGGACCGCGCCGCCGCGGACCATGCGACGCGCCACAGCCCGATCGACCGCGACCTGTCGCTGGGCGAGTTCGCCCTGGCCAACGCCGGCGACGTCGATGCCGCGATGAAGGCCGCGCACGCGGCGTTTCCGGCCTGGCGCGCGCTGCCGGTGGCCGAGCGCGCGCGGCTGATGCGCAAGGTCGGCGACCTGATGGAGGCGCGCGTCTACGACATCGCCGCGGCGCTGACGCTGGAAGTCGGCAAGAACCGCATGGAGGCGCTCGGCGAGGCGCAGGAGACGGTCGACTTCTTCCATTACTACGCCGACGACTACGAGCAGAACGCCGGCTACGACCGGCCGCTGCCGAACGACCCGCTCGAAGGCACGGTGTCGCGCAATCGCAGCGTGATGCGGCCGCATGGCGTTTGGGTGGTGATCGCGCCATTCAATTTCCCGTTCGCGCTGGCCGGCGGGCCGGTCGCGGCGGCGCTGGTCACCGGCAACACCGTGGTGGTCAAGGCCGCCAGCGACACGCCGTGGTCGGGTCGATTGCTGGCCGACTGCATCCGCGATGCCGGGCTGCCGCCGGGCGTCTTCAACTACGTCTCCGGCTCCGGCCGCGAAGTCGGCGAGGCGCTGGCGCAGCATCCGCTGACGGCCGGCATCACCTTCACCGGTTCGGTCGGCGTGGGCATGCAACTGCTGCGGCAGATGGCCGGCGGCGCGTACCCGCGGCCGTGCATCGCCGAGATGGGCGGCAAGAACCCGTGCATCGTCACCGAACACGCCGACCTCGAGCGCGCCGCCACCGGCATCGTCCGCTCGGCGTTCGGCATGGGCGGGCAGAAGTGCTCCGCACTGTCGCGGTTGTACGTGCACGACAGCGTCGCCGACGAACTGGTCGGGCTGCTGCGCGGCAAGATCGAGGCGATTCGCATCGGCGATGCCCGCAGCCGCGAGAACTGGCTGGGCCCGGTGATCAACGAAGGCGCCTACGGCAACTACGCCGGCTACCTGCAGCAGCTGCAGGCCAGCGGCGCGACCGTGGTCGCCGGCGGCCGCCAGCTGCGCGACGGTGCGCTGGCGCGCGGCTACTACGTCGAGCCGGTGCTGGCCGAGGCTGACCTCGCGCATCCGCTGTGGAAGCAGGAGATGTTCCTGCCGATCGTGATGCTGCACCGCTATCGCGACCGCGAGCATGCGATGCGCCTGGCCAACGACACCGACATGGGCCTGACCGCCGGCTTCTACGGTGGCAGCGACGAAGTGCCGTGGTTCCAGGACCGCATCGAGGCCGGCGTGACCTACGCCAACCGGCCGCAGGGCGCGACCACCGGTGCCTGGCCGGGCTACCAGCCGTTCGGCGGCTGGAAGGGCTCGGGGTCGACCGGCAAGGCGATCGCCTCGTTCTATTACCTGCAGCAGTACCTGCGCGAACAATCGCGCACGGTCGTGGAGTAAGCGGTCGATGCGATTGATGCCGTTGCGCGAAGCACTCGCCGCCCACGTCGCCGATGGCGACTGCGTGGCACTGGAAGGGTTCACCCACCTGATTCCGTTCGCCGCCGGCCATGAGCTGATCCGCCAGGGGCGGCGCAACCTGCACCTGGTGCGAATGACGCCGGACCTGATCTACGACCAGCTGATCGGCATGGGCTGTGCGCGGAGGCTGACCTTCTCGTGGGGTGGCAATCCCGGCATCGGCTCCCTGCACCGCCTGCGCGATGCGGTCGAGCATGGTTGGCCGCAAGCGCTGGAACTCGACGAGCACAGCCACGCCGGCATGGCCGCGGCCTACTGCGCCGGCGCGTCGCGGCTGCCGTTCGGCATGTTGCGCGGCTACCTCGACAACGACCTCGACAAGGCCAACCCGCGCATCGGCCGCATCGAATGCCCGTTCACCGGCGAGCGCCTGGCGGCGGTGCCGGCGATCAATCCCGACGTGACCATCCTGCATGCGCAGTGCGCAGACCGCGAGGGCAACGTCGCCATCCGCGGCATCGTCGGTGCGCAGCGCGAAGCGGCGCTGGCCGCAGGCGCGCTGGTGGTCACCGTCGAGGAGATCGTCGAACGCCTGGAGCCGGCGATGAACGGCATCGTCCTGCCGCACTGGACGGTGGATGCCGTGGTGCACTGCCCGGGCGGCGCGTATCCCTCGTACACACACGGCCATTACTCGCGTGACAACAGCTTCTACCAGCGCTGGGACGCGATCTCGCGCGACCGCGACACCTTCAACGCGTGGATGCGCGAACACGTGCTGGAGACCAACGACCATGCCGGCTTCCTCGCCAGCCTGCGGGCGGAGGCGGCATGAGCGCAGCCACCCGCGATGAATGGATGACCGTGGCGGCCGCGCGCATGCTGTGGAACCGCTGCGTCTGCTTCGTCGGCATCGGCCTGCCGAGCGCGGCGTGCAACCTGGCCCGGTTCACACACGCGCCCGACATCGTGCTGATCTACGAGTCGGGCACGATAGGCACGCGGCCCGATGTGCTGCCGCTGTCGATTGGCGATGGCGAACTGGCCGAGACCGCATCGTTCGTGGTGCCGCTGCCGGAGGTGTTCAGCCACTACCTGCAGGCCGGGCGCGTCGACGTCGGTTTCCTCGGCGCGGCCCAGGTGGACCGTTACGGCAACCTCAACAGCACGGTGATCGGGCCGTACGAGGCACCGACCACGCGCCTGCCCGGCGCCGGCGGCGCGCCAGAGATCGCGGCCCACGCGCGCCAGACCTTCGTCATGCTCAAGGCATCGACGCGCAGCCTGGTCGAGCAACTGGATTTCCGCACCTCCGCCGGCTATCTCGATGGCCACGGCGCCCGCGCCAGGACCGGCGCGACCGGCGATGGCCCGCGCGCGGTGATCACCGACTTCGGCATCCTCACCCCGCACCCGCGCAGCGACGAGCTGCGGTTGAGTGCGCTCTACGCCGGCGCCACCGTCGAAGAGGCACGGGCGGCGGTGGCGTGGCCGCTGCTGCTGGCCGAGACGGTGGAGACGATAGCCCCACCGAGCGAATCCGAACTGGCGATCCTGCGCGCGCTGCATGCGCGCACGCGCGAGGCGCACGCGCGGCCCGTCGTGCTGCCGTTCCCACTCTCGAACTGAGCCCGCCATGCGCAACCAGCACATCCAGACCGAACTGCCCGGCCCGAAGGCGCGCGCGATGATCGAGCGCGACGCGCAGGTGATCTCGCCGTCGTACCCGCGCGACTACCCGTTCGTGATGTCGCATGGGCGCGGGTCGCAGGTGTGGGACGTCGACGGCAACCGCTTCCTCGACTTCGCCGCCGGCATCGCCGTGTGCAGCACCGGCCACGCCCACCCGCAGGTGGTGCAGGCGGTGAAGGACGCGGCCGACCAGTTCCTGCACATCTCCAGCGACTACTGGCACGAGCAGATGACCGGGCTGGGCGAGCGACTGGCGCGCATCGCACCCATGAAGGGCGGGGACGCCATGAGCTTCCTGTGCCAATCGGGCACCGAGTCGGTGGAAGCGGCGATCAAGCTGGCGCGCTACGTCACCGGTCGCCCGCGCTTCATCGGCTTCCTCGGCGGCTTCCACGGCCGCTCGATGGGCTCGCTGGCCTTCACGTCCAGCAAGTACACCCAGCAGAAGGGCTTCTTCGCGACGATGCCTGGCGTCACCCACGTGCCGTACCCGAATCCCTACCGGCCGCTGTTCGCCGGCAGCGACCAGGGCGTGGCGGTGATCGACTACATCCGCATGCTGTTCGAACGCAGCGTGCCGGCGGCCGAAGTCGCCGGCATCCTGGTCGAGCCGATCCAGGGCGAGGGCGGCTACGTCGTTCCGCCCGATGGCTTCCTGGCCGGGCTGCGCGAGCTGTGCGACGAGCACGGCATCCTGCTGATCTTCGACGAGGTGCAGTCGGGCATCGGCCGCAGCGGCCGCATGTTCGCCAGCGAGCACTGGGGCGTGAAGCCCGACATCATGACCCTGGCCAAGGGCCTGGGCTCCGGCCTGCCGATCGGTGCGATGGTCGCTTCGAAGTCGCTGATGTCGCAGTGGAAGCGCGGCGCGCACGGCAACACTTACGGCGGCAACCCGCTCGCCTGCGCGGCGGCCAACGCCACCATCGACCTGGTCGCCGGCGGTTTCGCCGACAACGCGGCCCAGGCCGGCGGCTACTTCGGTTCGAAGCTGCGCGAGCTGATGCGCGACTACGCCTGCATCGGCGAAGTGCGCGGCCGCGGCCTGATGATCGGCATGGAGCTGGTCGAGTCCGACCCCGCCCGCACGCCGGCGCGCGAGCTGTGCGATGCCGTCATCACCCGCGCCTTCCATAACGGCCTGTTGCTGTTGTCGTGCGGTACCAGCACGGTGCGCTTCATGCCGCCGCTCAATGTCGAACGCGCCGAGATCGACGAGGCGATCGCGCTGCTGCGCACCAGCCTCGACGAGGCGCTGGCCGGGACGCGGGGCTGAGCCGGATGCGCAGCCGCCTCGTTGCCGCCGCGCTATTGATCGCGATGGCAGGCGCCGCCGCCGCGGCCGGACGCGAGCCCGTGCTCAAGCAGGTCGACCTGCCGCACAGCTATTACTGGCGCGAGCTCTACCTGCCGCAGCTGACCAGCGGCCCGTCGTCGGCGAGCTTCCTGCCCGACGGCCAGTCGCTGGTGTACAGCATGGCCGGCTCGCTCTGGCGCCAGCGCATCGGCGACGGCGAGGCGGTCGAACTGACCCACGCGCAGGGCGCGTACGACTACCAGCCCGATGTCGCCCGCGACGGGCGCAGCGTGGTGTTCACGCGATACGACGGCGCGGGGATGGAGTTGTGGCGACTGGACCTGGCCACCGGCCGATCGCAGGCGCTGACCCGCGGCGGCGCGGTCAATGTCGAGCCGCGCCTGTCGCCCGACGGCAAGCGCATCGCCTGGGTGTCGACGCAGGGCACGGGGCATTTCAACCTGTTCGTCGCCGACATCGACGGCAATGGCCTGCACAACGCGCGGCCGCTGCTCGGTGAACGCAAGAGCAAGCTCGACCGCTACTACTACTCTGCGTACGACCATGCGATCAATCCGTCGTGGTCGCCGGACGGCAAGCAGATCGTCTTCGTCGGCAATGCCGAGATCGCCTGGGGCAGCGGTGACCTGTGGTCGGTCGAGGTCGAGCGGCCGAAGGAGCCGAGGAAGATCCTGCGCGAGGAAACAAGCTGGAGCGCGCGGCCGGAACTGGCGCCGGACGGCAAGCGCCTGCTGTACGCCGGCTACCACGGCCGCCAGACCCACCAGCTGTGGCTGACGACGCTGCAGGGCGCGCCGCCGTTGCCGCTCACCTTCGGCGACAGCGAGCGCCGCAACGCGCGCTGGTCGCCCGACGGCCACCGCATCGCCTACATCGGCCAGGACGCGGCGGGCAACATCGCGCTGTCGGTGATGGACGTCATCGGCGGCGCGACGCAGTCGGTCGTGGCGAAGCAGCGACGCACGCTGGCAGCGACCGCGCGACTGCAGATCCAGGTCCGCGACGGCCGTGGCCGCAACGTGCCGGCCCGGGTCAGCGTGCAGGGCAGCGACCACCGCGCGCAGGCGCCGGCCGAGGCCTGGATGCACGCCGACGACGGCTTCGATCGCGCACTGCAGGCGACCGAGAGCCACTACTTCCATTGCGACTCGCCGTGCACGCTGGACGTCCCGGCAGGGAGCACCACCGTATCGGTGCAGCACGGCTTCGCGCACCTGCCGTGGTCGCGCAACGTCGAACTCGCCGCCGGCAGCACGACCACGCTGCACGCCGACCTGCAGGCACAGGCGCTGCCCGCCGCATTCGGCAGCTGGCGCAGCGCCGACCTGCACGTGCACATGAACTACGGCGGCCACTACGCCAATTCGCCCGAACACCTGGCCTTGCAGGCGCGCGCGGAAGACCTCGACATCGTCGAGAACCTCATCGTCAACAAGGAACAGCGCATCCCCGACATCGCCTGGTTCGGCAAGGCCGGGCCGGCCGGGCAGGTGCGCATCGACAACGCGCAGGAGTTCCACACCAGTTTCTGGGGCCACCTGGGCCTGCTCAACCTGCGCGACCACTACCTCACCCCGGACTTCAGTGCCTACCGCCACACCGCGATGGCCAGCCCGTTCCCGCACAACGGCGTGATCGCCGACCTGGCGCATGCGCAGCAGGGTGTGGTCGGCTATGTGCATCCGTTCGACACCGTGCCCGACCCGGTGAAGGACGCGGTGCTGAGCCACCAGCTGCCGGCGGATGTGGCCAACGGCAAGGTCGACTACCTCGAAGTGGTCGGTTTCAGCGATCACAAGGCCACGGCAGCGGTCTGGTACCGCTTGTTGAACCTGGGCTACCGGTTGCCGGCCGGTGCCGGCACCGATGCGATGGCGAACTACGCCTCGCTGCGCGGGCCGGTGGGGATGAACCGCGTGTTCCTCGAACAACGCAGCGGCGACGACGTGCTGGCATCGTTGAAGCAGGGCCACAGCTTTGTCAGCAATGGCCCGCTGTTGGGGCTGATCGTGTCCGGGCGCAAGCCGGGCGACACGCTTTCGTTGTCCGCGCCGGGTCGGGCGAGCTACCGGGTCGCGTTGCGTTCGCCGGTCGCGATCCAACACCTGGAGCTGGTCCAGGACGGTCGTGTCGTGAAGCAGTTCGCGCTGACCGGTGACCGCCGCAGTTTCGATGCCGAAGGTGAGCTCGAGCTGGCACAGGGCGGCTGGGTGCTGTTGCGCGCATGGAATGACGGCGCCGACCCGCAGGTGCTGGACCTGTACCCGTACGCGACCACCAATCCGGTCTGGCTCGACCTCCCTGGCGGTGTGCCGCCGGCCGGCGAGGACGCTGCCTATTTCGCCGCCTGGCTCGGCCGCGTCATCGAAGCCGCCGACGCCCGCGACGACTACAACGACGCCGAAGAAAAACGTGCGACGCTCGACTACCTGCGCGCGGCGCAGGCCATCTACCAGGGCAAGGCCGGGGGACACTGATCGATGCTGATGCGACGACGCTGGATCGTGCTGTGCCTCTCCGCGACCACGTTGGCGGCGCAGGCAGCACCACCGGCGCAGCCAGGCCGCTTCAGCATTGCCGACCTCGATCGCCTGGCCGATGTCGCCGAGCCCGATCTCAACGCCGACGGCACCGCGCTGGTCTACAGCGTCTCCACCGTCAATGCCGCCGAGGACCTCACCCAGAGTGACCTGTGGCGGGTCGGCTACGACGGCAGCGGTCGCAAGCAACTGACCCGCACGCCCGGGAACAGCGAATCGCGGCCATTGTGGTCGCCCGACGGCAAGTCCATCGCCTACCTGTCGGACGCGCCGGCGCCGCGCAAACCCGAGGCGGGCAAGGAAGGCGAGGGCGGCGACGATGAAGAGGAAGAGGAAGAAATCAGCCAGGTCTGGCTGATGCCCGCGTCCGGCGGCGCGGCGCGGCGGGTGACCTCGTTCCCGAGCGGTGTCGATGATTACGTCTGGTCGCCCGACGGCAAACGCCTTGCGGTGATCGTGCGCGACCCCGAGCGTCCGGCCGGCGCGCCGGAGCCGAAGAACCCGCCGCCGATCGTCACCACGCGCTACCAGTTCAAGGAAGACGGCACCGGCTACCTCGACGGGCACCGCACGCATCTGTACGTCGTCGACATCGCGAGCGGACGCGCAGAGCAGATCACCTCTGGCGACCACGACGAGCTGCTGCCGTCCTGGTCGCCCGACGGCAAGCTGGTCGCCTACGTGACCAAGCGCGGCGTCGACCCGGATCGTCATCTCAACTACGACATCTACGTGGTCGAGCCGCACGCCGGCGCGAAGGAGCGCCAGCTCACCACGTTCACCGGCTCCGATCTCGACCCGTACTGGGAAACGCGCCCGTCGTGGAGCCCGGACAGCCGCCGCATCGCCTATCTGCAGAGCGGCGAGGACAAGTGGATCTACTACGCGCCGTGGCAGTTGGCGGTGGTGGACGTCGCCAGCGGCAACGCGCGCATCGCCGCGCCGATCGACCGTTGCGTCACCAAGCCGCGCTGGTCGGCCGATGGCCGGCACATCTATGCGCTGGTCGAGCGCAGCCGCGTGACCCGCGTGGAGAAGATCGACGCCGACAGCGGCGAGATGACTGAACTGACCCACGGCGACCGCTTCGATTACGACCTCGCCGTGTCGAACGATCGTATTGCCGTGCTCGGCGGCGACGACACGCATCCGTACGAAATCTCCGCCGTCGAACCGCAGGGGCTGCGTGCACTCACCGACCACAACGCGTTCCTGCGCCAGCGCACCCTGGCCGCGGTCGAGCCGATCGCCTTCAAGGTCGACGGCAACGAGATCGAAGGATTGCTGGTCAAGCCGGTGGGCTACCAGCCCGGACAGCGCTACCCGACGATCCTGCGCATCCACGGTGGTCCGGTCTATCAGTTCAGCCATGAGTTCATGGCCGACTGGCAGGTCTATGCCGCACAGGGCTATGCGGTGGTTGCGATCAATCCGCGCGGCAGTTCCGGCCGCGGCTTCGACTTCGCCCGTGCGATCTATGCCGACTGGGGCAATGTCGACGTCAAGGACGTGGTCGCCGGCGTCGAGCACGTGGTCGACATGGGCATCGCCGATCCGCAGCGCCTCGGCGTGGGCGGCTGGAGTTACGGCGGCATCCTCACCAACGCCGTGATCGCCCGCGACACGCGCTTCAAGGCCGCCATCAGCGGTGCCGGCGCCTCCAACATGTACGCGATGTACGGCCACGACCAGTACGTGCGCGAGTACACGCTCGAACTGGGCACGCCCTGGAAGGACCGCGAGCAGTACGACCGCGCCAGCTACCCGTTCCTGCACGCCGACCGGATCACGACGCCGACGATGTTCCAGTGCGGCGAGGCTGACTTCAACGTGCCGTGCCTGGGTGCCGAGCAGATGTACCAGGCCTTGCGCGCGCGCAACGTGCCGACGCAGCTGGTCGTCTACCCGGGACAGAACCACCAGCTGACCGTGCCGAGCTACCTGACCGATCGCCTGGCGCGAAACCTGGCGTGGTACGACCGCTACCTGAAGGACACCCCATGAGCCGATGCCGTGTTGCCGCGCTGACTGCATTGCTGGCGTTCGCCGCCACGAATGCGCACGCCGCCGAACCGCGCGCCCGCGACCTCGGCATCCCGTTCGAAGGCACGCCCGGCACGCTCAATGCGATCACCGACGTCGCCGGCGTCACCGTCGGCCAGGTCACCCTGATCGAGGACCTCGCCGACGGCCACAAGGTGCGTACCGGCGTCACCGCGATCCTGCCGCGCGGCAAGGCCAGCCTCGACACGCCAGTCTTCGGCGGCTGGTTCGCGCTCAACGGCAACGGCGAGATGACCGGCACCGCCTGGATCGACGAGTCCGGCCAGGTCGAAGGCCCGGTGATGCTGACCAACACCCATAGCGTCGGCGTCGTGCGCGATGCCGTGATCGCCGAGCGGGTGAAGGCCGGCGGCGCCGACGCCAGCGGTTACTGGTGGTCGCTGCCGATCGTCGCCGAGACCTGGGACGGCCACCTCAACGACATCAACGGCTTCCACGTGAAGCCCGAGCACGTCGCGCAGGCCTTGCGCGATGCGCGTGACGGCCCGGTTGCCGAAGGCAACGTCGGCGGCGGCACCGGCATGATCTGCCACGAGTTCAAGTGCGGCATCGGCACCGCGTCGCGACGCATCAACAGCGACGGCCACGACTACACCGTCGGTGTGCTGGTGCAGGCCAACTACGGCGTGCGCGACCCGCTGCGCATTGCGGGCGTGCCGGTCGGGCAGTTCTTGCGCGACGACCGCGTCTATACCGATGCCGCGATCACCGGCGACACCGGATCGATCGTGATAGTGGTCGCCACCGACGCACCACTGCTGCCGCACCAGCTCAAGCGCGTCGCCAAGCGCGCCGGCATGGGCCTGGCGCGCATGGGCAGCTACGCCGGCAACGGCTCGGGCGACCTGTTCCTCGCCTTCTCCACGGCGAATGCGCCGGCCCAGGGCACCGGGGCACTGCACCAGGCGGAATTCCTCGGCAACGACAACGTCGACGGCCTGTTCGAGGCGACGGTGCAGGCGACCGAGGAGGCCATCGTGAATGCCATGGTCGCCGCGCGCGACATGCGCGGCGAAGGCGGCCGCTACGCCAACGCCATTCCGCATGCACCGCTGGTGAAACTGCTCAAGCGCTACGGCCGCTACCAGGCGCCGAAGTGAATCCCTCAAACCTTTTTGGCTGACCCGATGACCCATCTCACGATCAAGGCGCTGGCCGCCGCCCTCGCCCTCACCCTGGCCGGCGCAAGCGCCGCGGCAGCGCCTGCCGATGTAGTCGTGGTGCGCGCCGGCCACCTGGTCGACGTCGACAACGGCCGCGTCCTCAACGACCAGGCCATCCGCATCGAAGGCGATCGCATCACCCGTGTCGAGCCGTACTCGGCCACGAGCACCGGCGGCGCCCGCGTGCTGGACTGGTCGGCGTACACGGTGCTGCCGGGCCTGATCGACCTGCACACGCACCTGGTCGGCGACATCCAGTCCGACAACGTCGCTGCGCCGCTGATGAGCACCTCCGCGCGCGATGCCCTGATTGGCGTGCGCAATGCCCGCGATACCCTGCGGGCCGGATTCACCACCGTGCGCGATGTCGGCACCTACCGCGCCTTCACCGATGTCGCCCTGCGCAATGCCATCAACGATGGCATCGTCGAGGGGCCGCGGATGTTCGTCGCCGGCACCTACGTCACCGTCAGCGGCGGCGGCGGCGAAGTCACCGGGCTGGCGCCGGACGTGCAGGTTCCCGCCGACATGCGCCGCGGCGTCGCCAACTCCGAGGCCGAGATCCGCCAGCGCGTGCGCGAGCTGATCGCCGGCGGCGCCGACTTCATCAAGCTGATCGCCACCGGCGCCGTGCTCGCCAGCGGCACCGAACCGGGCGCACCGGAGTACAGCGAGGCGGAGATCCGCGCCGCCGTGGAAGAGGCCGCGTTGCACGGCACGTTCGTCGTCGCCCATGCCCACGGCGCCGAGGGCATCAAGCGCGCGGTCCGCGCCGGCGTGCGCTCGATCGAGCACGGCTCCTACCTCGACGACGAAGGCATCGCGCTGATGAAGAAGCACGGCACCTGGCTCGTCGCCGACGTCTACAACGGCGACTACATCGAGGAGATCGGTCGCCGCGACGGCTGGCCAGAGGAAATCCTGCGCAAGAACAAAGAGACCACGCAGACCCAGCGCGACGGCTTCGCCAAGGCGGTCAAGGCGGGCGTGCGCATCGGTTTCGGCACCGACAGCGGCGTCTACCCGCACGGCCAGAACGCGCGACAGTTCGCCTACATGGTGCGCAACGGGCAGACACCGATGCAGGCGATCAGCTCGGCGACGATCAGCGCGGCCAAGTCACTGGGCCGCGATGCGCAGTTCGGATCCATCGCCGTCGGCAAGTCGGCCGACCTGATCGCCGTCCCTGGCGACCCGCTGGCGGACGTCGAGGTGTTGCGCCGGGTCGAGGCGGTGATCGCCCAGGGCAAGCTGGTCTGCGCAGCGCCGGACAACCGCTGCACCGATTCTCATTGAAGTCGGTGGTGCGGATCGTCTAAATAGAGGGATCACTGGCAACACCATCCGCAGGACGCGCAATAGCTGTACCGACTGAACAGGGGTGGCAAGGCATGCAGGACCCGCGCGTCAACGAAGCTGGCACGGCACCACACTGCGACACCCGGCCGGAGCGCAAGCTCGGCTTCTGGATGTGCACCGCGCTGGTGGTGGGCAACACCATCGGCATCGGCATCTTCCTGCTGCCGGCGTCGCTGGCGCCGTACGGCTACAGCGCGATGTTGGGCTGGGTCATCACCGTGTTCGGTTGCCTGGCGATGGCGCGGGTGTTCGCCCGCCTCGCGCGCGACATGCCCTCGGCCGACGGCCCCTACGGTTACATCCGCGGCACGCTCGGCGAGATCCCCGCCTTCATGGCGATGTGGTCGTACTGGATCGCGACGTGGATCACCAATGCGGCCATCGCCATTGGCGTGGTCGGTTACCTCGACACGCTATTCCCGGTCCTGCGCGAGGTGCCTGCCGCATTGCAGGCGGTGACGCTGTTGTGGTTCTTCGTGCTGGTGAACCTGCTGGGCGTGCGCGCCGGCGGTCGCGTGCAGATCGTGACCACGGTGTTGAAGCTGCTGCCGATGCTGGCGGTCGCCGGGCTCGGCGTGTGGCTGCTGATCACCCACCCTTCGAGCTACACCGAGCACCTGCCGACCGAGCCGGTGAGCCTGGCGCCGCTGATGGCAGCCTCGACCATTGCCCTGTTCGCGATGCTCGGCTTCGAATCGGCGGCGGTGCCGGCCGACCGCGTGCAGAACCCGGGCTGGACCATCCCGCGCGCGACCATGGTCGGCACGATGATCACCGCCGTCATCTACCTGGTGGTTTCCTCGGTGCCGCTGCTGCTGATCCCGGCGGCCGAGCTGGCGCAGTCGAAGGCACCGTTCTCGGACCTGATCGACCGCCTCGTCGGTGGCGGTTACGGCCGCGTGCTGTCGCTGTTCGTCGTCATCAGCGGCCTGGGCGCATTGAACGGCTGGGTGCTGCTGGTCGGCGAGCTGACCCGCACCATCGCCTGCAACGGCGGCCTGCCGGCCTCGTTCTCGCGCAGCAACCGCTTCGGTGCGCCGGCGCTGGCACTGGTCGCGACCGGCGCCCTCGCCAGCGCGATGATCCTGATGAACTACAGCAAGTCGCTGGTGCAGGGCTTCACCTTCATCACCACGGTCGTGACCGCCGCCAACCTGCCGCTGTACCTGTGCTGCGCACTGGCGCTGCTGGTGCTGTGGCGCCGCGGCCAGAAGCCGGCCAACAGCGACATGCTGGTGCTGGCGGTGCCGGGCCTGGTGTACGTGACCTTCGCCTTCATCGGCCTTGGCGGCGAGCCGTTCGGCTGGGCTATCGTACTGGCCGCCGCCGGACTGCCCGTGTATGCGCTGCTGCGCCTGCGCAACGGTCGCGCCGGCACGCTGCTGCCGCCGGCGGCGAAACCCTGATCCAAAGACAAACCGCAGCACGCAGGAATCCCATGCTGGAACTCAAACGCACGCCTTTCCACGAGCGCACCTCGCGCCTGTGCCTGCCGCAGAACTGGCGGCGCTGGGCCGGGCACATCGTGGCCGGCTCCTACGACCTGCACCTGGACCGCGAGTACTGGGCGATCCGTGATGGCGTCGCCGCGATCGATGTCTCGCCGCTGATGAAGTACATCATCACCGGCCCCGACGCCGCGCGCCTGCTGCACAAGCTCACTCCGCGCGACGTGCAGAAGATGGCGGTCGGGCAGGTCGGCTACACCGGCTGGTGCGACGAGGAAGGCAAGCTGCTCGACGACGGCACGATCTCGCGCCTGGCCGAAGGCACCTTCCGTCTGACCTCGGCCGAACCGTCGCTGCGCTGGTTGTCGATGAACGCCGTCGGCATGGACGTCACGATCACCGAGGTCACCGAAGATGTCGCCGCACTGAGCCTGCAGGGCCCGAAGTCGCGCGCCGTGCTCAACCGCTGCTGCGCCAAGACGCTCGACAAGCTCAAGTACTTCAAGGTGATGGCCAACACGCTGGCCGGCAAGCCGGTCACGATTTCGCGCACCGGCTACACCGGCGATCTCGGTTACGAGATCTGGATCGACAAGGCCGACGCGCTGCACGTCTGGGATGCACTGATGGAAGCCGGCGCCGATTACGGCATCGTCCCGTGCGGCATCCTGGCGATGGACATGGCACGCGTGGAAGCGGGCTTGTTCATGATCGATGTCGATTACACCGCCGCCAACCACGCCTGGATCGAAGGGCAGAAGTCGACGCCGCTGGAGATGGGCCTGGACTGGGCGGTGCAGCTCGACAAGCCCGGTTACTTCGTCGGCCGCCGCGCGCTGGAGAAGGAAAAGCGCGAAGGCTCGGCGTGGAAGCTGGTCGGTTTCGAGGTCGACTGGGAAAAGATGGAGCCGCTGTTCGCCCGCGTCGGCCTGCCGCCGCAGATCCCCGGCATGGCGGTGCGCGAGAGCCTGCCGATGATGCAGGGCGACAGGCAGGTCGGTTACGCGTCCACCAGCACCTGGTCGCCGGTGCTGAAGAAGTACATCGCACTGGTGCACCTGCAGCGCCCGTACTACGAGCCGGGAACGGCACTGACCATGGAAGTCACCGTCGAGCACAAGCGCCTGCAGGCGCCGGGCAAGGTGGTGAAGCTGCCGTTCTACGAGCCGGAGTGGAAGAAGAAATAACCCGTCATCCCGAACCCCCGTCATCCCGGCGAAAGCCGGGACCCATTTTGACGTTGCTCCAAGCTCTGAAGGCAACTGCCAGATCAAGTTGGATCCCGGCTTCCGCCGGGACGACGAGATCAAGTTGGATCCCGGCTTTCGCCGGGATGACGAAAATCAACGAACCAAGAAGCACACATGACCCATAACCAGTACGACGCCATCGTCATCGGCGCCGGCCACAACGGCCTGATCGCCGCCGCCTACCTGGCGCGCGCGGGCAAGAAGGTGGCCGTTCTCGAACGCCGCGAAGTCGTCGGCGGCGCCGCGGTGACCGCAGAACCGTTCCCCGGCTATCGCTTCAGCCAGTTCTCCTACGTCGTCAGCCTGCTGCGGCCGGAGATCATCCGCGACCTGGAGCTTCCCAAGCACGGCCTGAAGATCCTGCCGCTGCCGAGCACCGTCACGCCGATGGACAACGGCGACTACCTCGCCGCGTGGGACGACCACGACCTCACCCGCCAGGAGCTCTACCGCCATTCGCCGCGCGACGCCGAAGCGTCCGACGAATACGGCCGGGTGATGGCGCGCGCCGCCAAGGCGATCAAGCCGATCATCGGCCTGGTGCCGCCGGACCCGTCGTCGCTGAGCCTGCGCGACCTCAAGGGCCTGCTCAAGCTCGGCCAGTACGGCAAGAGCCTGTCGGAGAAAGAGCTCTACCAGATCGCCAAGCTGCTCACGCAATCGGCCGCCGACCTGCTCAACGACTGGTTCGAGTTCGATCCGCTCAAGGGCACCAAGTCGGCCAGCGGCATCATCGGCACCTTCCTCGGCCCGCATTCGCCGGGCACCGCGTACGTGCTGCTACACCATTACATGGGCGAGATCGACGGCGCCTTCCGCGCCTGGGGCTTCTGCAAGAACGGCAACGGCGGCGTCACCCAGGCGATCGCCAGTTCGGCGCGCGCACTCGGCGTGGAGATCCGCACCAATGCCGCGGTCGAGCAGGTGGTCGTGCGCGGTGGCCGCGCCTCGGGCGTGGCGCTGGCCAACGGCGACGAGCTGCGCGCCAAGGTCGTCATCTCGGCGGCCGATCCCAAGCGCAGCTTCCTGCAGTTCGTCGAAGGCAAGCACCTGCCCGACGAGTTCGTGCAGCAGATCAAGAATTTCCGCATCCGCGGTTCCTCCGGCAAGGTCAACATCGCCTTCAGTGGTCTGCCCGATTTCACCTGCCTGCCCGGCGAAGGCCCGCTGCACCGCGGCGCGGTCTCGATCAGCCCGAGCATGGAGTACATCGAGCGCGCCTACGACGAGGCCAAGTACGGCCAGTTCGCCAAGCAGCCGTACATCGACATGATCTTCCCGTCGATGATCGACCGCGACATGGCCCCGCCGGGCCATCACGTGGCGTCGTGCTTCGTGCAGTACGCGCCGTACGACATCGAGGGCGGCTGGGACGATGCCAAGCGCGACGCGTTCGGCGAGACGGTGATCTCCACGCTCGAGCGCTACGCACCCGACATCCGCAGCAAGATCGTCGGCAAGCAGGTCATCACGCCCAAGGACATCGAGCAGATCGCCGGCATCACCGGCGGCAACATCTTCCATGGCGAACTGTTGTTGCATCAACTGTTCTTCCTGCGGCCTGCGCCGCAGTGGGCGGACTTCCGCACGCCGTTGCCGGGCTACTACTTCGGCGCCTCCGGCGCACACCCCGGTGGTGGCGTGATGGGCGCGGCCGGCAAGATGGCGGCACAGGAAGTACTGAAGGACTGGAAGTGATGGCCGCCATGACGAACACGCGATACGACATCCTCATCGTCGGCGCCGGCCACAACGGCCTGGTCGCGGCGACTTATCTCGCCAAGGCCGGCAAGAAAGTGCTGGTGCTCGAGCAGCGCGATCGCGCTGGCGGGCAGCTTGCCGCCGACACGCTCAACGGCAGCGCCTTCGACCCGCTGCATGCCGGCGCGCAGTTGCGCCCCGACATCGTCAGCGACCTCGGGTTGACCCGGCACGGCCTCGCCTTCGAAGCCGCGACGCCGTACGTGTCGCTGCAGCCCGACGGCAAGCGCCTGCACCTGTCGACCACGCCGGGCGATGCCGCCACGCTCGAATCGATCCGCCAGTTCTCCGCGGCAGACGCCGCGCGCTGGCCGGAGTTCGTCGCGTTCATGGATCGCGCCGCCGCGTTCCTCGATGCGGCCTACCGCACGCCGATGCCGCGCCTCCCGCATGTCGGTCTGGCCGAGGGCTGGCCGCTGGCGAAGCTGGCCTGGACGCTGCGCCGCCTCGGCGGCCGCGACATGTTCCGGGTGATCCGGGCGATGTCGATGTCGACGGTGGAATTCACCGAGGAGTGGTTCGAGTCGGAGCAGGTGAAGGCCGCGGTCGCGGCCGTCGGCATCCACGGCCACACACTCGGCTCGATGTCGGCCGGCACCGGCTACACGCTGATGCACAACTGGCTCAACCGCGGCGGCCTCGCCCAGCGTCCGGTCGCGGGCGGCAACGGCAAGATCGCAGAGGCACTGGTGGCCGCGTTCAAGGCCGCCGGTGGCGAACTGCGCACCGGCGCCGGCGTCGAACGCATCCTGGTCGACTCGCTGCGCGTGTCGGGCGTGCGCCTGCAAAGCGGCGAGGAGATCGCCGCCACGACGGTACTGTCCGGCGCCGATCCACGCCGCACCCTGCTGGGCCTGGTCGGCGCGCCCGAGCTGCCGCCGGACCTGGTCTGGCAGGTGCAGTCGATCAAGATGCGCGGCGCGGTCGCCAAGGTGCACCTGCTGACCAACGGCAACCACGGCCTGCCGGCGGGAACGCTGGCGATCGCACCGACGCTGAAGTACCTCGAACGCGCCTATGACGCGGCCAAGTACGGCGAGCTGGCAGCCAGGCCCTATCTGGAGATCACCACCGCCGGCAACGTCGTGTCGGTGCACATGCAGTCCGCGCCCTACAAGCTGCGTGGCATCGACTGGGACGAGGCGAGGGCGACGATCGAACGCACCGTGATCGCCAGCCTGGCCGAGCAGTTCCCCGCGCTCGAAGCATCCGTGCATGAAGTGCGCACGCTGACGCCGATCGACCTGGAGCGCGAGTACGGCCTGACCGAGGGCGACATCAACCACGGCCAGCTGATCCTCGACCAGATGTTCTTCATGCGTCCGCTGCCGGGCTGGTCGAACCATGCCACGCCGGTCGACGGCCTCTACCTGTGCGGCAGTGGTTGCCACGGTGGCGGCGGCATCAGCGGCGCGCCCGGTCGCAATGCCGCGCAGGCAGTGTTGAAAGCAGGCACACGCGCGTAAAGTCGGAGGTGGCCGCGAATGCGCGGCCGCCTCGTTGGCACAGTCATGAAGGCGACGGTTCCCGTCGATGCGGCAGTCCGGAGGAAGCAGGGCGGCTTCCTCGACGGGGTGGTGCGGCAGAAGTCAGGGCTGATCTGCCTGGTGGCCGTGCTCGTGTTCCTGTCGACCTGCATCGTGCTGCAGTGGCTGCGCACCGACCTGGACTGGCGCCAGGATCCGCTGAGCGCCTACCTCAAGGGTCCCTACGGCGGTTGGCTGCGGATGGCCTATTACGCGCTCAGCATGGCCTTGATGCTGCTCGGTGCCGGGTTGTACCGCGTGTTGCAGCCGCGGGCGCGCAGCGCCGTGCCGGCCTTCCTGCTGGCCCTGGCCGGGATCGCGCTGACGTTCACCGCCATGTCCGAGACCGATCTACCGCTGCTGGACCACGGCCAGGAAAACCTGCTGCACCGGATCGCCGCGCTGACCACGTTCCTGAGCGTGACGCTGGCGATGATGGTGCAGTCCTGGCGTTTCCATTACGACGACATATGGCGTGCGCACGTGGCGCTGGCCTTGCCACTGGCCGTGGCCAGCTTCATCGCGCTGTGGATCTACGCGTACTGGCACGGCCTCCCGGAAGGCCTGCGGCAGAAGACGGTGATCACGATGATCCTGCTGTGGCTGGGCATCGCCGCCTGGTGGCTGCGCGGAGAACAAGTAGCCCGGGTAAGCGAAGCGCACCCGGGGTAACGGGCGGGCGCACGTCCCGGGTGCGCTTCGCTTACCCGGGCTACGTTGCCGTCGGGTTGTTACGTCCCCGCGGTCAGATCCTCATGCAACAACCGGTGGAAAAGATGCTCCCCCGCCTCGCGACGCACCGACAACCTCCCCGTCGAATACGCGCGTGAATGCAACCCGCGCTGCACCGACTTGCAGATCGCCATGTCCTCGTCCTGGATCTGCTGGCCGACATCGACGCTGGCACGGTTGCGCGCATACGCCGCCTCCGACACATCCGCGAACCAGAAATCGAAGATCACCTCGGTCTGGTTCACGCCCAGCGGCAACACGAGGTTGGTGTCCATCACGCCCTCGTACCAGTTGATCATCAGGTTCGGGTGCATCCAGTAGTACAGCGCCCGATCGCCCTTGCGCACCGCGGCGTAATCCTCCTGCGCCTTGGCCGTGGTCAGCGGGCTCGACTGCAGGCAGAAGCGGCCGCCGTTCTCGATGGTGTAGTTCTTGTAGTCCAGGACGCTGTCCAGGCCCTTGTGCAGGTGCGGGACGTGGTAGCCGCCGTCGAGGTAGTTGTCGACGAACACCTTCCAGTTGCAGTCGAACAAGTAGTGGCGGCGCTCGAAGAAGTGCAGCTTCGACAGTTGCAGCGGGCGGACCTGCTCGATCAGGTCGGCGCCGAGGAACTCCTCCAGGCTCGGCCCCTGCGCATCCAGGCGCACGAACACCCAGTTCTCCCAGACCGCCGTCGCCACCGGCGCCAGCCCGTGCTGCGAGCGGTCGAAATGGCATTCGCTGTTGAAGCTCGGCGTGCCCTTGAGCGCGCCCTCCAGCGTGTAGGTCCAGCCGTGGTACGGGCAGCGCAGGTTCTGCGCGCAGCCCGATGGCTCGGTCATCACCGCCGCGGCGTGGTGGCGGCAGACGTTGAAGAAGCCACGCAGCTCGCCGTCGCTGCCGCGCACGACCAGAATGGGCTCCCCTGCGATCTCGCAGGTGACGTACTGCCCGGGCTCGCGCAGCTGGTCCAGGCGCCCGGCCATCTGCCATGAACGGGAGAACGTCGTGCGCTTCTCGCGCTCGGCGATGCGCTCGTCGATGTACCACGACGCCGGAATGGTCGAGGCCTCGTCCAGCGGCAACGTCGGGTCGTACTGGCCCAGAAGATCAGTTACAGATGAAGAACTCATTCGCCTCGCCCTGTTGCGCGGGCCGATCCGGCCCCGGACTGCTTCCCCGCCACATACTTTCCTGCGCGCGGCGACGGTGTCAATTGCGCGCAGCGAATTTTCCACGCCCGGTTAACGCCGTGCTGGCTACACGTGGGTCTCTTGAAATCAAGCAATTGGAGTCCCCGGCAATGGCCAGGAAAGCAACGATCGAACAGGACCAGGTCAACGAACTGCTGTATCAGGCGCTGGAAACCGAGATGGGCGGTATCAAGATCTACGAGACCGCCATCGCCTGCGCCGTCAACGAAGACCTGCGCGAGGAATGGCAGGAATACCTGGACGAGACGAAAACGCATCGCAAGGTCCTGCTCAATGTCTTCGAGCAGTTGGGGCTGGATCCGGAAACGAAGACGCCTGGGCGCCAGGTCGTTGGCCACATCGGCGCCTCGCTGGTCGAGGCGATGAACATGGCGCGCAAGAGCGGCGACGCCATCGCGGCCGAACTGGTGGCCACCGAATGCGTGGTGCTGGCGGAAACCAAGGACCACCACAACTGGGAGCTGATCGGCCAGGTTGCCAAACACACCACCGGCGACCTCGCCAAGGTGCTCAAGCAGGCGCACGAGGCGGTGGAGAACGACGAGGACCACCACCTCTACCACACGCGGGGTTGGAGCCGTGAGCTGTGGCTGCAGTCGCTGGGCGTCCCCGCGGTGCTGCCGCCGCCAGAAGAGGTCAAGCAGGTCGAGACCGCGATCGGCGCGGCGCGGGCCGAGAAGGCGCGCGAATCGATGCCGAAGAAGCACTGATTGGACCTCAAGAGTGGGTATCCGTATTGGGCCGTCAGCAACGGCCTGATGCATGCCTTTCCGCGGCTGGAGGCGGACACCACCTGTGACGTGGCGATCATCGGCGGCGGCGTGACCGCCGCCCTGATCGCCGATGCGCTGGTCGAGGACGGTCATGAGGTCGTCGTGCTCGAGCAGCGCGACATCGGCTGGGGCAGCACCGCGGCCAGCACGGCGCTGCTGCAGTACGAAAGCGACGTGACGCTGGGCGACCTGGTCAGGCAGTACGGAATGGCGGAAGCACTGAAGTCCTACCGCGCCAGCGCCGAAACGATCGGGCAGCTCGAGATGCTGGCGCGGCGCCTGCGCGATGTCGGCTTCGAGCGCGTGCAAAGCGTGTACTACGCCAGCCGCCCCTGGCATCGCCGCAAGCTCCGCGGCGAGTTCGCCCTGCGCGCCGAGCATGGGTTCGATGTCGAATGGCTGGAGCCGGATGAACTCCTGGAGCGCTTCGGGTTCCGCGCGCCGGCGGCGATCGTGAGTACGCCGGCGGCCAGCATCGACCCGTACCGGTTGACCTACCGGCTGTTCCGGGCGCTGCAGGGGCAGGGCGCGAAGGTGTTCGACCGCACCTGTGTCGAGCGCATCGAGCCGTCCGCGCGCAAGGTGGAGCTGGTCACGAGCGATGGTCTTCGCGTTCGCGCATCGCACGTGGTCGTCGCTGCGGGCTACGCGTCGCAGCAGTGGCTCGCCAAGCGCCATGCGAGCAACCGCAGCAGCTATGCGTTCATCACCGATCCCATCGATCCGGATCTGGTGGCGCCGTTGCGGCGCACGGTCATGTGGGAAACCGCCAGGCCCTATCTCTACCTGCGCACGACGCCCGATTGCCGCGTGATCGTGGGCGGGGAGGATGATGCGGTGGACATCCCCGCGCGACGCGATGGTCGCGTCGGCAAGAAAACGCGCAAGCTGATGGAGAAGCTGTCGGGTCTGTTCCCGCACCTGCAACCGCTGATCCCTGCATTCTCCTGGGCGGGCACCTTCGCCGAGACGAAGGACGGTCTGCCGTTCATGGGCCCGAGCGCGCAATGGGGCCCGCGCGTGCTGTTCGCCATGGCGTATGGCGGCAACGGCATTACCTATTCGATGGTCGGGCGAGACCTGATCTGCGCGGCCATCAAGCGGCGGCGTCACCCGTTGGCGCAGCTGTATTCGTTCGATCGGTTGGGCTGACGACGCGCAAAAAAAAGGCCCGGCATTGCCGGGCCTTTTTTTGGAACAGAACCGATACCTCAGTTCACCGGCGCATAGCGCAGCGTCAGGAACCACTCGCGGCCCGGCTGGTTGTAGAACGCCACCGTCTCGTAATCACGGTCGAACACGTTCGCCACACGCGCCTGCAGCGTCAGGTCCTGGGTGATGGCGTATTCGGCGCGCAGGTCGAGCGTGCCGTAGCCACCGAGGCGGCGCGTGTTGGCGACGTCGTCATAGCGCGAACCTTCGCCGACCGCAGTCAGGCCGACGCGGAACGCACCGAAGGCGCGGTCGACGTCGAGGCGCGCACTGTTCTTCGCACGACGGGCCAGATCGTTGCCCTCGTAGAAACCACGGCGGTTCTCGGTGTCGAGGTAGCTGATCGCGCCGTTGATGGTCCAGTCGGCGATCGTGGTGTCGGCCGACAGTTCGGCACCCTGCATGCGCGCCTTTTCGACGTTGTTGGGCAGGTTGATCGCGGCGTCGAACGCGATCAGGTTGTCGACGTCGGTGCTGAAGGTGTCGAGGTGGACGTTGAAGCCGTCACCCAGGAAGGCCAGGCCCAGCTCCCAGGTCTCGGAGTCTTCCGGACGCAGGTTCGGGTTGCCGAAGAACGGGTAGTACAGCTCGTTGAAGGTCGGCGCCTTGAACGCGCTGCCGTAGCCGGCGGTGACGCGCCAGTTGTCGGCGAACACCAGGCCCCACGCGGCACCGCCGGTGGTGTGGCCACCGAACTGCTCGTTGTCGTCGCGGCGCACGCTGGCCTCGAGCGACTGCGCGCCGAACTTGCCCTGGTACTGCACGAACGCGGCCTTGTTGTCGCGCTCGTCCTGATCGTACTGCGTGCTGCTCTCGACGCTGTCGTTGAGCCAGTCCAGGCCGACGCTGACCAGCTGGTTGGCGGCAACACCGAAGTCGCCCTGCAGCGTCGCGCTGTCGCGGTCGGTGCTGAAGAAGTCGGGGAGTTTGACGCCGCCGAGGTAGCTGTCGGACGAGTCGACGTTGCGGCCCGCGGTCAGGTGCACGTCGACGCGGTCGGACGGGTGCCAGCGCAGCTTGCCGCCGATGACCTGCTGGACCGTCCTGGAGCCGTCGGTGAAGTCGCCGTCGAACTCGTTGTCGCCTTCGTTGCGCAGGGCGTGACCCTCGATGCTCCACTGCTCGGTCAGGTTGATGCCACCGCGCAGCGACAATGCATCCTTCTCGTAGCCGTCGCGGTCGGGCTGCGAGTCCATGGCGATGAAGCAGCCGGCGCCGTCGAACGTGGCCGGGTCGAAGAAGCCGTTGCAGGCGTTGATGCCGCTGGTGCGCGTGTGCTGGTAGTCGGCACCGAACCAGCCGCGGTCGTTGCTGCCGCCGAAGCCGACGCCGTAACCCAGCGTGTCGTTGCTGCCGCCGTCGAAGCGCACGCGCGGGGCGAAGGCCTGCTTGTCGCGACGGGTGAACACCTGGATCACGCCGCCGATGGCGTCGGCGCCGTACAGGCTCGAACGCGGGCCGCGGACGATCTCGACGCGGTCGATCATTTCGATCGGCAGGTCCTGGAACGCGGTCAGGCCCGAGGTTGCCGAGCCGACGCGGATGCCGTCGACCAGCACCAGCACGTGGTCGGATTCGGCACCGCGCAGGAACAGCGTGGTCAGCTTGCCGCTGCCGCCCTGGTTGGACATCGAGATGCCGGCGCGGCCGCGCAGCAGGTCCGGCAGCGAGCGCGCCTGGCTGTGGCGGATCTGTTCGGCGTCGATGACTTCGACCGGTGCCAGCGCGTCGTTGACGCTGATGGCGGTGCGGTTGGCGGTGACGATGACCTGGTCGAGGTTGGTCGCGTCCTGCGCATGGGCAAGCGCGGGTGCGGCCAGCAGGCACGCGCCGGCAAGGGACAGATTACGCAATTGCATCGAGGAATCTCCAACGCACGGCTCGGGCCGTGACGGGCAACTGGGACAGTCGCGAGGAGAGAGAACGAGGCTGCGGTGTGGGCGCACGGCGCCAACGTCGCCGCCGCGATGCCCTCCGCATCGCAACCAGGGGTGGGCACCGCCAATGAAGGCGCGTGACCCTGCTTCCAGGCCGGTCTCCGGACTCGCGAGTGGAGGACCGGCTTTGCAAGCCGTGCTCTCTCCGGCGCCGCGCCTTCCCGTGACATGCACAGTGGCGGATGCAGCGCTTGTACTCGCTTACCGTTGCGGGGGCAGTGCCGGAATGGTCCCTGCTGGGACGTCACCGGCTTCCCGTTTCAACCCGCCGGCAGGACGCCGCCGGGTCACCTCGAAGCGGGGCGCAGTCTACGCGATCTGCTGGGGCGGTGCTCAACCCTTGTCCCTTCATCCCCGTCCCACGGTCATCCCTGCCTCACCGTCATCCCCGCGAAGGCGGGGATCCATGGACGTAGCTTCCGCGTCCGCAGAGCCAGATGGGTCCCGGCTTTCGCCGGGACGACGGAAAACATGAGGGCCTGGGTCCCGGCGTTCGCCGGGACGACGCGATTAGTCCCTGTCTGCCGGCTCGTCCAGCAGCGACGGCATCGCCATCGTTTCCTCGGCGACCTGGGTCGTCGTCACCGGGCCGGCCGGCGGGCGGTAGCGCGGTGGCGGCAGCAGGGCGATGGCCGCTTCGGTCGCGGCAACCAGTTCGCCGCGGCGTTCGTCGGGAATCTCCTGCCAATGGCAGTCCTGCAGCGCGCCTTCGATGGCGTACAGCAGGTTGAGCGTCGGCTTGAAGCCGGCGCGCTTGACCCGCATGAACGCCTCGACCGTGCCGACCGCGGCCAGGTCCTCGCGCGAGCGCAGCCCCACCTGGCGCAACCATGCCGCCGACTTGGGACCGATGTTGCGCAGCTTGTCGCCGCCTTTTTCCCCGCTCTTGCCGATACTCATGCCAGCGACTCCACGAAGGCCTGGGCAATCGCTTCCAGGCCGCGCTGGTCGTCGGCATCGAAGCGGTCGAAGTGCGGGCTGTCCAGATCGAACACGCCGATCAGCTGGCCATCCCCCCCCACAAGTGGCACGACCAGTTCAGAGTTAGACGCAGAATCGCAGGCAATGTGGCCAGGGAAGGCGTGGACATCGGCGATCCGCTGGGTCTGGCGGGTGGTCGCGGCAGCCCCGCAGACCCCCTTGTCGAGCGGAATGCGGATGCAGGCCGGCAGCCCCTGGAACGGGCCGACCACCAGTTCGGTGCCATCGAACAGGTAGAAGCCGACCCAGTTCAGGCCGGGCAGGGAGTGGTACACCAGCGCCGACAGGTTGGCTGCGTTGGCCACACGGTCGCGTTCGCCGTGCACCAGCGCCCGCGCCTGCTCGAGCAACTGTGCGTACTGTTCGGGCTTGGTGCCGCTTAGACTTTCGCTGGTGAACATATCCGCCTCTTTCCCGCAGTCTACCAGCGAGCGACCGGGGAGCCGGTCATGAACAGGCCCCAGACTCGTACCGGCTGGTTCGTCACCGGCACCGACACCGGCATCGGCAAATCACTGGCCAGTGCGACGCTGCTGCACGCGTTGCGCGCACGCGGCCTGCGTGCGGTCGGCATGAAGCCGCTCGCCAGCGGTTGCGAGGTCACCGCGGACGGCCTGCGCAACGAAGACGCGCTGCTGCTGCAGGGCGCCAGCGAGCCGCGCCCGGCTTATGACGACGTCAATCCGTACGCACTGCTGCAGCCGCTGGCGCCGGAACTTGCCGCCGCCGATGCCGGCGTGACCGTGCAACTGCAGCCGATCCTGGATGCGCACGCACGCCTGTCGGCGATGGCCGATGCCGTGGTGGTGGAAGGCGTGGGTGGCTGGGCGGCACCGCTGTCTGCCGAACTCGACCAGGCCGACCTCGTGCGCGCGCTCGATCTGCCGGTGGTGATGGTCGTCGGCCTGCGCCTGGGCTGCATCAACCACGCGCGCCTGACTGCGCGCGCGATCGCCGCGGATGGATTGCGACTGGCTGGCTGGATCGCCAACGACATCGATCCGATGATGGCGCGCGCCGACGACAACTTCACACTGCTTCGTCACCGCTTGCCGATACCTTGCTGGGGACGCCTGCCGTTCCGCGATCGGCCCGATCCTGCGGCACTGGCGCACCTGCTTGCACCTGCCAGCGACTGAAGCGCCCTGCATCGGGCTTTCTTGTGCCTGATCCGGCGTGATCGCCCCCGCGTGACTTCTGGGAGGTGGGCGGAAAACTCAGAATGCTAGACTGGGCGGTATAGGAATTAAACCAATCTGAGCATCATCGCTCGCATATGACGGAATCGGAGTCCTCCCCCATGGTCAAGAACCCGCGCTCGGTGGCAATGGTCGCCGCGTTGGCCCTCGCACTCTCCGCCTGCGGCGGCAAGGATCAGGCACAGGGGGGCGGCATGCCTCCTCCGGAAGTCGGCGTCGTCAAGTTGCAGCCGGGCAACGTGCCGCTGCAGAAGGATCTGGTCGGTCGCCTGGCCGCGTTCCGCAGCGCCGACGTGCGTGCCCGCGTGCCGGGCGTGCTCAAGCAGCGCCTGTATGCCGAAGGCACCGACGTGAAGGCCGGGCAGGTGCTGTTCCAGATCGATCCCGACCAGCTGCAGGCCTCCACCGGCCAGGCCCAAGCCGCGCTCGCGTCGGCGGAAGCCACCTATGCCAATGCCAAGTCGGCCGCTGACCGCGCCCGTCGCCTGGCCCCGCAGAAGTTCGTCTCGCAGTCCGACCTCGACAACGCGCTCGCTGCCGAACGCAGCGCCGGCGCCGCGGTGAAGCAGGCACAGGCCGCACTGGCCGATGCCCGCATCAACCTCGGCTACGCCACCGTGCGTGCGCCGATCAGCGGCCGCGCGGGCAAGCAGCAGGTCACCGAGGGCGCACTGGTCGGCCAGGACACGGCGACGCTGCTGACCACCGTCGACCAGATCGATCCGCTGTACGTGAACTTCTCGGTCAGCGTCACCGAGCTCGAGCAGATCCGTCGCGCCCGCACCGGCGCCGGCACCGGCGAGGGCGAAGTGCAGGTGGTGCTGCCCGACGGCAGCGTCTACCAGCGCACCGGCACGATGGACTTCTCCGGCGACGTGGTCGATCCGGCCACCGGTGCGATCGCGATGCGCGCACGCATCCCCAACCCGGACAAGAACCTGCTGCCCGGCACCTACGTGACGCTGAAGGCGACGCTCGGCGAACAGGCCAACGCCTACCTCGTGCCGCAGGTCGGCCTGCTGCGCGATGCCAAGAGCCCGTACGTGCTGGTGGTGGGCGGCGACGGCAAGGTCGTGCGCAAGGACGTCGTCACCGATCGCCTGCAGGGCGACAGCTGGGTCGTGAGCAGCGGCCTGGCCGCCGGCGACCAGGTCGTCGTCTCGGGCATCCAGCGGGCCGTGCCCGGCCAGCCGGCGAAGGCCGCGCCGGTCGGTGCCGACGGCAAGCCTGCAGCGGACGCCAAGCCCGCCGCCAAGCCTGCCGCGCAGGCGAGTGCAGACGAAGGTTCAAAGGACTAATCCCCCGCCATGTCCAGATTCTTCATCAACCACCCGGTATTCGCCTGGGTCATCGCGATCCTGATATCGCTGTGCGGCGTGCTGGCGATCTTCAACCTCGGTGTCGAGTCGTACCCGAGCATCGCCCCGCCGCAGGTCACCGTGTCGGCGTCGTACCCGGGCGCGAGCGCGGAGACGGCTGAAGGCGCGGTCACCCAGGTGATCGAGCAGCAGCTCACCGGCATCGACAACCTCGTCTACTTCAACTCGTCGTCGAGTTCGAGCGGCGGTTCCAACATCACCCTGACGTTCGCACCCGGCACCGACCCGGACATCGCCCAGGTGCAGGTGCAGAACAAGGTCGCGCTGGCAACGCCGCGACTGCCGACCGAAGTGACCCAGCAGGGCGTGGTGGTGGCCAAGGCCAACGCCGGCTTCCTGATGGTGGTGGCACTGCGCGCCGACAGCGAACGCTTCGACCGCGACAGCCTCAGCGACATCATCGGTTCGCGCGTGCTTGATCAGATCGCGCGCGTGCCGGGCGTGGGCAGCACCCAGCAGTTCGGCAGCGAATACGCCATGAACATCTGGCTGAACCCGGACAAGCTGCGCGGCTATGGCCTGTCGGCGACGCAGGTGCTGACCGCCGTGCGCGGCCAGAACGTGCAGTTCGCCGCCGGCAAGATCGGCGCCGATCCGGCACCGGCCGGGCAGGCGTTCACTGCGACGGTGTCGGCCGAGGGCCGCTTCAGCAACCCCGAGCAGTTCGGCAACATCATCCTGCGCACCAACACCGACGGCACCAGCGTGCGCCTGCGCGACGTGGCGCGCATCGGCCTGGGCGCAACCTCCTACGGCTTCGACAGCCGCTGGGACGGCCAGCCCGCCGCCGGCTTCGCCATCCAGCTGGCACCGGGCGCGAATGCCCTGGGCGTGGCCGAGGCCGTGTACAAGCGCATGGAGGAGCTGCAGAGCACCTTCCCGCCGGGCGTGACCTGGTTCTCGCCGTACGACAGCTCGACCTTCGTCTCGGTCTCGATCAAGGAAGTGATCAAGACCCTGTTCGAAGCGATCGTGCTGGTCTTCCTGGTGATGCTGATCTTCCTGCAGAACCTGCGCGCGACGCTGATCCCGACGCTGGTCATCCCGATCGCGCTGCTCGGCACGTTCCTGGGCATGTACTTCATCGGCTTCACGATCAACCAGCTCAGTCTGTTCGGCATGGTGCTGGCGATCGGCATCGTGGTCGACGACGCGATCGTGGTGATCGAGAACGTCGAACGCATCATGACCGAGGAGGGCCTGTCGCCGAAGGCCGCCACGCGCAAGTCGATGAGCCAGATCAGCGGCGCGGTCGTGGCCATCACCGTGGTGCTGGCGGCGGTGTTCATCCCGTCGGCGTTCCAGGGCGGTTCGGCCGGTGAGATCTACAAGCAGTTCGCCATCACCATTGCCATGGCGATGTTCTTCTCGGCGTTCCTGGCGCTGGGATTCACGCCGGCACTGTGCGCGACGCTGCTCAAGCCGACCGCCGACCACCACCGCGACAACTTCGTCTTCCGCAACTTCAACAAGTTGTACGACAAGGTCAGCGGCACCTACATCGGCCACATCGGCGGTGCGATCAAGCACACGCCGCGCTGGATGATGGTGTTCGGCCTGCTGGTGGTGCTGTGCGGCTTCCTGTTCACGCGCATGCCGGGCAGCTTCCTGCCCGAGGAAGACCAGGGCTATGCGATCGCCCTGATCGGCCTGCCGCCGGGCGCGTCGATCACGCGCACCAACGCCGTGCTCGACCAGGTCCGCTCGACCATGCAGAAGCAGGACGGTTTCGACGGCATCTTCCAGGTCTCCGGCTTCAGCTTCGTCGGCCAGGGCGAGAACGTCGGCATCGCCTTCATCCGCCTCAAGCCGTGGGAAGAGCGCAAGGTCACCGCCAGCGAATTCATCCAGAAGGCCAACATGGCGCTGTACGGCATTCGCGACGCGCAGATCTTCGTGATCAACCTGCCCACGGTCAGCGGCCTGGGCCAGTTCGGCGGTTTCGACATGTACCTGCAGGACCGTGGCGGCAAGGGCCGTGACGCGCTGGCAGAGGCGCGCAACACGCTGCTGGGCAAGGCCAACCAGAACCCGGCGCTGACCGCGGTGCGGCCGAACCAGCTCGAGGAGGCGCCGCAGCTCAAGCTCGACGTCGACCGCGTGCAGGCGCAGTCGATGGGCCTGTCGGTGTCGGACATCTACAACTCGATCCAGCTGATGCTGGCGCCGGTGTACGTCAACGACTTCGTCGACTCCGGTCGCGTCAAGCGCGTGACCATGCAGGCCGACGCGCCGTACCGCACCGGTCCGGGTTCGCTGGCCAACTTCTACACGCCCAGCCCCAATGGCGATGCCGACGACACCGATCCCAACGGCGCGATGATTCCGTTGTCGAACGTGGTCAAGAGCCACTGGATCACCGCGTCGCCGTCGCTGACCCGTTACAACGGTTACTCAGCGGTGGAAATCGTCGGTTCGCAGGCACCGGGCCACAGCTCGGGCGAGGCGATGAACGAGATGCAGAAGATCGTCGAGGAGGACCTGCCGGAAGGCTTCGGTTACGACTGGACGGGTCAGTCGTACCAGGAAATCCTCTCGGGCAACCAGGCGCCGGCGCTGTTGGCGTTGTCGATCCTGGTGGTGTTCCTGTGCCTGGCGGCGTTGTACGAGAGCTGGTCGGTGCCGGTGGCGGTGCTGCTGGTGGTGCCGTTGGGTGCGCTGGGCGCGGTGCTGTTCTCGCTGTTGCGCGGCCTGCCCAACGACATCTACTTCAAGATCGGCCTGATCACGGTGATTGGCCTGGCGGCGAAGAACGCGATCCTGATCGTCGAGTTCGCCATCGAGCAGCGCCAGCATGGCAAAACGCTGCGCGAGGCGACGATCGAGGCGGCGCACCTGCGCTTCCGTCCGATCCTGATGACGTCGTTCGCGTTCATCATGGGCGTGTTCCCGCTGGCCATCTCCAGCGGTGCGGGCGCCAATTCGCGGCATGCGATCGGTACGGGCGTGATCGGCGGCATGATCTTCGCGACGTTCCTGGGCCTGCTGCTGATCCCGGTGTTCTACGTGGCGGTGCGCCGCGTGCTCGGCGACAAGCTCGACGAGAAGCCGGTACTCGTCCACGACGACGAAGAGGAACCGCTGACGCGCCCGGCGACGTGATCGCCTGACGCGCTGCAAACGCAGAAAGCCCGCCAACCGGCGGGCTTTTTGTTTGCGCTCCGTCATCCCCCAATCACCGTCATCCCCCGATCACCGTCATCCCGGCGAACGCCGGGACCCATTTTGACGTTGCCGTTGCTCTTGCTCCGGAGCCGCGTCGTCCGCCGGGCCGGGGATTGCTCCGCCCCTTAGTTCGAACATCCTGTCCGAATGCGGGGCGCGGGACATCCATGTCCCGCTGCGGATCAATCCCCGGCCCGGCGGACGACGCTCGGCAAGTCATTGCACGGTCTTCGGCGGCCCCCTCTCCCCAACCCCTCTCCCACGAGGGGAGAGGGGCTCAAGCGAACCGCCTCCTGCCCCCACCAACCACACAAGAAAAAACCCGACAGCTTGCGCTGCCGGGTTTCAAATCCACCGCCGGGAGGGGTAGGCGGGGAGAGATAAAGGAAATCAGTACCTGGAGAGAGGTGGCTGTTTCGCCTTGCTCGTTCTTACTTGGCAGCCTTGTTGGCGGCCCGGATGGTGTTGTCGACGCTCGTCTGCACTTCCTTGGCCGAGGTCTCGAACTGGGCCTTGGCCAGCTCGGTGATCGCGCCGTGGGTCTTCAGCGTGCGGCCGAAAACTTCCTGGCCGGTGCTGACGCTGCGCTCGAGGTTCTCGCGAGCCACCTGTACGCCCTTGGGCAGCAGCGACTTGGCGGCTTCGAAGTCGCGCACTTCGGCGGCTTCGCCGAGGAAGGCGAACGTGGCGTTGACGCGGTCTTCGATCGCGGCCAGCTGCAGGCCGAACACGGCCTCGGCATTGGCGAGCGCGAGACGGTTCACCTGCGCGGCGGTCTCCGCGAACTGGCGCGTCGCGGCGGCAAATTGCTCGTTGAACGGCTGGTACATGGTCGACTCCGTAGGGGATCAGGTGAAGCAATGTTTCGGGGGGGCAATCCAAGGGGAATTCGGATTGTGCGGTGCAGCATAATCCGTTCTGTGTTGCAGTGCAACATGGCCGGGAGGGGAGGTTCAGCCCGCGGTGGGGCTGGCAGAATGGGCGTCACGCCATCACCCCGGGCCCCGTGTCACGGTCTGAATGCGCCGCAGCCGGGATCATGGCCTTCCAGGATGACCAGACGATGATGCGAGACCTCGTGCCTGCCTGCCCCCGTCTCCTGAATGGCGCTTTCCGGCGCGTGCTCGGCGCACTGGCCGCCGTGGCCCTGCTGACGCTTTTCCCCATCACCTCGGCGCTGGCCCAGCAACCTCCGCAGCTGCCCTGTGTCGGCCTGGTCCTGGGCGGCGGCGGCGCCCGCGGCTCGGCCCATGTCGGCGTGCTCAAGGTGCTCGAGCGCGAGCGCATCCCGGTATGCCGGGTCGCCGGCACCAGCATGGGTTCGATCGTCGGCGGCCTGTATGCCACCGGCTATACCCCGGCCGAGATGGAAACCCTGATCGACACCATCGACTGGGCCGACATGTTCGTCGACGACCCGCCGCGCGCCGGCCAGCCGATGCGGCGCAAGGACGCCGACTTCCGTTACCTGCTCGACCTGGAGATCGGCTACGCCGACGGCCGCGTGGTGCTGCCCGTTGGCATCGTGCAGGGCCAGAAACTGTTGCTGCTGCTGCGCCGGCTGACCCTGTCGACATGGAACGTGAAGGACTTCGACCAGTTGCCCGTGCCGTTCCGCGCGGTGGCCGCCGACATCATCACCGGCGACAAGGTCGTCTTCGACCAGGGCGACCTCGCCCTGGCGATCCGTTCGAGCATGTCGGTGCCTGGCGCGTTCGCGCCGGTGCGCATCGACGACCGCCTGCTGGTCGACGGCGGCATGGCCGACAACGTGCCGGTCGATGTCGTGCGGCAAATGGGCGCGCAGCGCCTGATCGTGGTCGACGTCGGCTCGCCGCTGCACACCGAGGCGACGCTGACCAACCCGCTGGCGATCATGGACCAGATGATCAGCGCGCTGATGGCCGAAAAGGTGCGCGCGCAGCTGGCCACGCTGACCGACCAGGACGTGCTGATACGCCCCGAGCTGGGCGACATCACCGCCTCGGAGTTCAACCGCGGCGCCGAAGCGATCGCGATTGGTGAACGCGCCGCCGAAGCCATGCTGCCGCAGCTGCGCACGATGTCGGTCGACGAAGCCACGTATGCCGCATATCGCGAGACGCAGCGGCAACGCAGTTTCGACCCGGGGCTGGTGCAGTTCCTCGACGTGATCAAGGTCAAGTCGCCCTCGGCCAACCGCCAGGTCGAGCGCGCGGTCGCGGAAAACCTCGGCAAGCCGTTCGATGTCGACGAGATCGAGAAGGACCTGGGCACCGCCTACGGCGATGGCCGCTTCCAGCAGATCGACTACCGCCTGGCCGAGCACGATGGCCAGATGGGGCTGGAGATCATCCCGGTCGACAAACCGTGGCGCGCGTTCGGCAAGCTCGGCTTCCAGCTCGACGACAACTTCAACGGCCGCAACAGCTACATGGTTTCGGCCGAACTGACGTTCAACAACATCAACAGCCTCGGTGCCGAGTGGCGAAACGTCGGGCGGCTGGGGCGCATCACCGGCCTGTTGTCGGAGTTCTACCAGCCGTTCGGCGAGACCGGCGAGTTCTACCTCAAGCCGTCGCTGGAACTGCGCAACGAGTCGCTGCCGCTATGGGCCAATGGCAACCAGCTGGCAGAGTTCCGCATCAACCGCCGCGAGGTCGCGCTGGAAGCCGGCTATACGCCGGAGCCGGAATGGCGCATCTCCGCACAGCTCATGCGCGGCCGCGACCGCGCCGACCTGCTGATCGGCAACCCCAACGATTTCACCGGCGGCAAGGAGGGTTACGCCGGCATCGACTACAACGCCACCTGGGACACGCTGGACAGCATCAACTTCCCGACCAAGGGCACGCGCGTCAGCGCCGACCTGGAAACCTATTACGACGTGATGGGCGCGGATGTCGAAGGCAACGTCGCCCGTCTCACCGCCGACTGGGCGCGTGCCTGGGGCCGCTACCACCTGCTGCTGGGGGCGCGTTTCAGCAGCGCGCTGGAAGACGACAACTTCTTCCAGACGCAGGGCTTCCTCGGCGGGTTCCTGAACCTGTCCGGCTTCGACGAGCGTGCGCTGTTCGGCAACCAGACCGTGCTGGCGCGCGCGGTGCTGTACCGGCGCACCGGCAACACCAGTCGCCTGTTCTCGTTGCCGATGTACGTCGGCGCCAGCCTGGAGACAGGCAACGCATGGTTCAGCAAGGACCTGGTGGACACCGACGACCTGATCCTCGCCGGCAGCCTCTTCATCGGCTTCAGCACACCGCTGGGGCCGATGTTCCTGGCCTACGGCGGCAACGACGATGGCGAGAGCTCGTGGTACCTGACCTTCGGCTCGCTGCTGCGGCCGACCGTGAAATAACGGGCGGTCAGCTGCCGCGGTAGTGGCAGCCGGAGGTGCAGGTCTCGTGCACCACCACTTCCGACAGCAGCGGCAGCGACGGCTTGAGGTTGTCCCAGATCCACACCGCCAGGCGTTCGCTGGTCGGGTTGTCGAGGCCGTCGATGTCGTTGAGGTAATGGTGGTCGAGGCGGTCGTACAGCGGCTGGAAGGCGGCCTTGAGGTCGCTGAAATCCATGACCCAGCCCAGGTGCGCATCGATCTCGCCCTCGACGTGGATCTCGATGCGGAAACTGTGCCCGTGCAGGCGCGCGCACTTGTGCCCCGGGGGGACGTTCGGCAGGCGGTGCGCTGCCTCCAGGGTGAATGCCTTGAAGATCTTCATGCCGCCCAGTTTACTCCGGGCGTGGCGGCGCTCCGCATCCGCCCTTGCCGCCGGCCCTGGCGGCGGCGTTGGCGGCACCCACGTAACGTCCGACCAGTGCCTTGAGCTGGTCGAACTCCTCGCGGCGGGTGACGGCGCCGGCGATGGTCCGGCCCGAGAGCGGCTCGCGCACCACCAGCGTCCCCCAGAACCCGGAATGGCCGGTCGCGGCGACGCCGTCGAAGGAGTAGGTGAGCAGTCCCAGCCGATACGGGCTCTCGGCGGGCAGGCCGACCGGTGACTGCATCAGCGCCAGCGTGGCGCCGTTCCTGAAGACCCGTCCCGCCAGCAGGGCGTCGAAGAAGGTCGCCATGTCGGCAGGCGTGGCGACGATGCCGCCGCCGCCGAACAGATCCATCGACGGATCCCAGTCATGGGTGTCGTCGCCCTCGAAGAACTGGTGCGCGCGCGTGCGTCCGCGCGCCGGTTCCGCGCGCTCCCAGTACGTGTCGGGCAGGGCGCGGGCACTCAGCGCCAGCTGCGTGCGCACGGCCTTCGGCAACGTCTGGCCACTGACGTGCTCGATGATCGCGCCGAGCAGGATGTAGCCGGTGTCGGAGTACGAATACTTCTCGCCCGGCTTGCCGACCGGCTGCGTCCATTCGACCAGGTGCTCGACGTCTTCCGCCGGCGTCCACTTCGTTGCGGGGTTGGCCTTGACCGCGGCGATGAACTGCGGCGCCTGCGCATGGTCGGCCAGCCCCGAAGTGTGGCTGAGCAGCTGGCGCACGGTGATCTCGCCGGGGTTGTAGCCATCGCGCTTGAGCAGGTCGAGCCACGGCGCGGGCAGGTACTGGTCGATCGTGGACTGCAGGTCGAGCTTGCCGGCTTCGTGCAGGCGCAGCGCCGTGGCGGCGACGTAGGTCTTGGTCACGCTGGCGATGCGGAATCCTTCGTCGCCCCTCAGCGGCGTTGCCGAAGGCGGTGCAAGCACGCGTGTCTCGCGCGCGCCGTCGGGCGCCAGCGTCGACACCACGATCTGCCCTTTCAGTGCGCCGGCATCGAGCGGCGGCAGCGCCTGCGCGAGGCAGGCATCGGCCGCGAATGCGGAAGACGCGGCGGAGTACAGCAAAACGGCAAGGGCTATCCGGGTCATCGTGGTCAGGGCTCGCTGAATCTGGGCACGCGCGAATCCTCGCATGAGCAGCCATGCACACGGAACTCGCATCCATGAACCCAGCCCGAGCATCAACAGGCGGTTATCGACGTCTTCACGCAGCGGTACAGGCGCGGCAACACACACTGGCGCCCACATCAAAGCGGGAGCAATGCATGAGAATGAAGACGAATCTTTCGATGCTCGCAGGCGCATCGCTGCTGGTTGCGCTGGCCATGCCGATGCAGCTGCTGGCCCAGGACAAGGCGACGACGGAGGCCGAAGAGGCCGATTCGTCGCAGCCTGCAAGCGACACCTGGATCACCACCAAGGTCAAGACCGACCTGATGGCCACCGCCGACGTGCCGGGCACGACGATCGATGTCGAGACCGTCAACGGCACGGTCAAGCTGGCCGGTACGGTCGACAACAAGGCGAGCGCCGACAAGGCCGTCGCCGTCGCCAAGAAGATCAAGGGCGTCAAGAGCGTCGATGCCTCTGCGTTGAAGGTTGCCAAGAAGTAAGGCGACCCGACGCTGCCCCTCTCCCGCGCTGCGTGGGAGAGGGGTTTCGTTTTTCATATGCGGGAGCAGTGCATGGCCGTGAAGAAGCCAGTCGCGTCGAAACCATCCGCGACCGTCGCCAGGCAGCGCAGGATCCAGAAGCAGGTCGATGCCCGCGACAAGGGCAAGCCTGCGAAGAAGGAACCGAAGAAAAAGAAACCGGTGCAGGCCGGAGAGCGCACGCAGCCGCAGAACCCGCTGCCTGCCCAGCACCTGACCAAGCCCGGCAACGAGCACGAGCTGACACCCAAGCCGCGCTACATGGCGCCCGATTACCGCGGCAGCGGAAAACTCGACGGGCTGGTCGCCCTGGTCACCGGTGGCGACTCCGGCATCGGCCGCGCGGTCGCCGTGCTGTTCGCGCGCGAAGGCGCCGACGTCGCGATCGTCTATCTGAACGAGCATGTCGATGCCGAAGTCACCTGCAAGCAGGTCGAGAAGGAAGGCCAGCGCTGCCTGCTGATTCCTGGCGACGTGAAGGATCCGACGTTCTGCAATGCCGCCGTGGCAGCCGTGGTGGAGGCCTTCGACGGCCTCGACATCCTCGTCAACAACGCCGCGTTCCAAGAGCACAGCGATTCCCTGGAGAGCCTGACCGACGAGCACCTGCAGGAAACCCTGCAGACCAACATCGCCGGCTATTTCCACATGGCGCGCGCTGCCGTGCCGCACATCAAGCGCGGCGGCAGCATCATCAACTGCGGCTCGGAAACCGGCATCTTCGGCAGCAAGCACCTGCTCGACTACTCGGCGACGAAGGGTGCGATCCACGCATTCACCAAGTCGCTGGCGAGCAACCTGCTCGAGCGCGGCATCCGCGTCAACGCGGTGGCGCCGGGGCCGGTGTGGACGCCGCTCAATCCGGCCGACCGGTCGGCGAAGGAAGTCGCGGAGTTCGGTGCGGAAAGCGACATGGGGCGGCCGGCGCAGCCGGAGGAAATCTCGCCCGCCTTCGTGTTCCTCGCCTCGCCGGTGTGCGCGTCGTACGTCAACGGCGTGATCCTGCCGGTGATGGGCGGCCCGCGCGGCTGATCCTCAGCTTCGCGAGGGCTCCACGACCTTGACGCGCTCGCGCATGCGCAGGCCGGCGGCCTCCTCGCGCGCACCCATGATCATCTCGCTCAGCCACTTGATGAGGATCGCGGTGTAGGCCTTCTGCGCGGGTTTCTCATTGAAGGCGTGGTCGGCGCCGTCAACCGTGCGCCGGGTCAGCGAGCGCGCATGGCGGAAGGCTTCGGCGTAGTTGTCGATCACCGCCTCGGGCACGATCTCGTCGTGTTCGGCGGCGACCAGCAATGCATGGCCTTTGTAGTCCGCGCAGGCGCGCAGGGCGCGGTTCTGGTCCCAGCGCAGGTTGCTGCGACGGTACGCGCGCAGGTCGGTGTCCACGTGCAGGCGAAGTTTGGGCAGGTCCCAGCCTTCGTCCTTGTAGAGCGCCGGCGAGCGCAGCGCCAGCCAGTGCACCGGGCGCAGTGCCGTCAGCAGCGCGGCCAGGTAACCGCCGTAGCTGATGCCGACCACCGCTACCGCCGTTGGATCCACGTTCGGTCGCCGCACCAGCCAGTCGTAGGCGGCGAGCAGGTCGGCGAGGTTCTGCGGACGGTTGACGTTCTCCCAATGGCGCGCGGTGCGCTCGTGCCCACGCAGGTCGAAGGTCAGGCAGACGCAGCCGATGCCGGCGGCCTCGCGCGCGCGCACCAGGTCGTGTTCCTGGCTGCCGCCCCAGCCGTGCACGAACAGCACGCCGGGAAGGCGCGCGGCCGGAGACAGGACGGTGCCGCAGATGCGCTCGTCCTCGACGTCGAGCTCGACGGTTTCAAGCCGGATGTCCATGACGCTCGCGGTCCTTCACCGCGTTGCCCATGGCGCCGGTACAAGCCGGCGCATCGTCGGCTTCGACAATGCCGTACTTGGTGATCGCGCCGACCACCGGGTCCTCGCCACGGAACGATATCTCGGCGTCGGGCGGGACATCGATCAGGTCGTAGACCTCGCAGGTGGACACGCAGATCCCCTGCAGTCCGGGATCGTCATTGAACGCCTGCAGCGCCAGCACCTCTGCCGGCGATGCCCCGCCGAATCGCCACGACTGCTCCAGCACACCGCACCGCACCGCGCCGGCGCCGTCCTCGCCATGGACGATGTCGTAGTTGCGACGCGACGCATGGAACCGTGGATAAGCCCGCCCCACCTCGCGGTCGTAGCCGATCGAAGCGGCGACGGCGCGACGCTGGCGCTCGTCGACGGTGGCTCGCAGGAGGTCGTCGAGATTGCCGCGCAGGCATCGCAGCGTCGAGCCGCCGTAGACCTCGTGCCCGGCGTGGTTGCGCGTGGTCCGCTGCGTGCCGCTGTAGGACAGGACGATCGTGCCGACGGTCAGCGTGCCGACACTGTAGGTGGTGGCCGACGCCAGGTTCCGTTCGAGCACGAGGCCGGCCTCGCCGATGGCAGCGGCATCGAGCCTGTCGATGGCCGCGTCGAGCTCCTGCGGGTTGGCGATGACCGTCTGGCCGGAGCCGCCGATGCCGTGACCGGGCTTGCTGCGGATGGGCATGCCGTCGGCCAGCAGCAAGCGCCCGGCGCGTCGCGCGTCGTCCAGGTTGAACACCGTCAGCCCCGGCAGCACGAACGGCGCCAGCGCGTCGCCGAGCGCATGCGACCAGCCCTCGGGGAGATCGCGTGCGCCCTGCGGCGCCGCATGAGTGATCGACTTGGTCGCCACGAACGGGTAGGGCACCACGCCGCCGAACAGATCCGCCGGACCGTGGATGCCGACGCGTTCTGCTTCGACCGCCAACAGCGTCCGATCAGGAACGAAATAGATGGGCTCGTCATAGATGGGCTCGTCGCCCTCGCTGCCGGCGAAGTACTCGCCGCCGAAGCCACGGCCCAGGATCTCTGCCAGGCGTTTCGCGGCCCACTGTCGCGTGGCCTTCTCGTGGGCGCCGCGCTTGTGGGTGAGGATCAGGTCCAGCACCGCGCCGGCCATCGCCAATCAGTCCCTCGGTTTGGCAGGCACGAACGGCGACACCGGATCGCTCGCCGGAAAGGTCTCTTTCAATGCCTGGTCGAGGTTGTCGCTCTCGTGGCGCTTGCGTCGCGCGCGTTCGCCGGCACCCCGGTCATCGGGCTTGGCGTTGTCGGATCGGCGAGAGCGATGAATGGGTGGATCCTTCCGATCCTGGGGTCCGGACATCGCGTGCTCCATGGCCATTGGGTCTGGATCGACGATACGGACGTGGCGCTAATGCGACGTGAGGACAGCGCTTTGCTGTCGTCAGCGCCACGCACTGCCGACCTGCACATAGAACGTTTCGTCCTCCGGGCCCCAGGCGTAGTCGATGCCGGTGTACAGGCCGAGCTGGCGCGCGAGCAGGTAGCGCACGCCGGTGCCCTTGGACACCTCCGTCTGGCCGTCGCCGAAGCTGTTATGCCGGCCCCAGGTGCGTCCGCCGCCGACGAATCCGATGACGGCCCAGCGCGGCGTCAGGTTCCAGCGCAGCTCGGTTTCCAGCGTCGCCGCGCGCGTGTCCTGGTATCGGGCCGAGCCGATGCCGCGCAGGTCGATGTACGGCAACCGGTAGAACGGAATGTCGCCGTTGGCCCAGCGCACGTCGGCGCGGCCGCCCAGCACGAAGCGGTTGCCGCCTGCCGCCAGCTTGCCGAATGGCAGGTAACCAAACGTGTGGCTGCGGTAGCTCTGGAAATCGACGTCGCTGCCGATCAGGTCGTCGTAGAAGTTGCCTTCGATCATGCCCAGCCATCCGCTGTTGGGCGTGAACGTGTTGTCGCGGTTGTCGAACTCCAGCGACAGGCCCAGGCCGGAACTGCGCTCGCTCAGCTCCTTCGGTGTGAACTGCTCGCGATCGCTGTCGACATCGAAGCTGATGTCCAGGTCCATGTAGATCCACGCCAGCCCGACGAACAGGTCCTGCTCGCCCAGGCGCCGGAACACCTGCTGCAGCGACATGATGCCGTCGGTGTTGTAGCCGATCTTCTGCGGCGGCAGGAATCGCCCGGGCGTATAGAAGTCCAGGTTGATGTCGCTCTTGGCCACGCCGCCGCGGTAGCGCCAGCGGTCGTCCATGAAATGCAGCGAAGCGCCGCCGAAGTAGGCCCGGCTGCCATTGGACGTGCGCATGGCGCCGGCGGTGTAGATGTTGGGCGGAACCATCGTCTTGCGCCCGTCGGCACTGGTGCGCGTGGTCGCCGCGCCCGCAGGCCTCTGGAAGAACGTCAGGGCGACGCCGCCGCCGGTGCCCAGCGCAGGGTCGGTGATGATGATCGGCACCGGCAGGAAGCCGCGGTGGTCCAGCAGCCAGCGCGACATGTCGAACTTGTCGTCGTGCGGGTCCTTCAGCAGCTGCGAGGCCGGTGCAGGGGCGGCTTCTTGACCGGGCGCGGCCGGCTGGGCCACCGCCTCCTGCGCGCAAGCGGCCTGTGCAGGGCCGGCAAGCAGCAGTGCCAGTACGAATGATCTTGCGTCCATGCGCATTGCGTGACCGCTCAGAACGTGATGCTCGCGGAGAGCATGAACGGATCGCCCTTGAGCCGGTTCTTCACGTCGAACTCCTTGAGCCAGCGCGCCGAGAATTCGACCTGGCCGCCGTCCCACTTCTTCGCGTAGGTGGCGATCGGTCCCAGTGCCAGCGAGCGGCCCTTGAAACCATCGAGGCGATCGGCGATCGCACTGTCGTCGTCTTCGATCTGTTCGATCCAGCCGCCGACACCGCCGATGCCCCAGCCGTTGCTGAAGCGCTTGACCAGCAACGAATCGACGCGGAACACGGCGCCGTTCTGGTAGTCGGTGGCCTCGTTCTCGGTGTAGATGTCGACCGCGCTCGTCGTGCTCCATTCCAGCGTGCCCTTCTGGAACAGCTGGGTGTAGCCGACGGTCGGCGAGAAGGTCCAGTTGTTGAGGCTGGGATTGGCCAGGCGCCCGACTTCGTAGTCGCCGGTCGGTGCGTAGATGTACAGCGACAGGGAGACGTGGCGCAGCTGGTCGATGTGGTAGCTGGCGATCACCGGCGCGAAGAACGCGTCGAACAGGCCACTGTCGCTGTCGCCGCGGGTGCCGGTGATCGGTCCCAGGCGCACGTCGGCATCGGCTTCGACATAGACGAAGGGGATCGTCGCCATCGAGGCGAAGTTCCAATGGCCTTCGCCGGTGTCCCAGATGTACAGGCCGGTGACCGTCAACAAGTCGAACGTGCCGGTCAGGCCGAGCGAACTGACGCCGCCGATCGGAATCTCGCGCTCGCCGCCGATGTCGCCGGAGTAGTAGGCGTAGCCGATCTGCATGTTCCAGCCCGGCGTGGGCGGAATCAGGCCCGAATACGACGCGGCTTGCAGGCCGGTGATCGGGCGGCCGACCGCGCCTTCGGTGGCGCGTGCCGGGCTGAGGATGGCAGCGGCGCCGACGGCCGCTGCGAGGATCGATCCACGAATCGTTTTGTTCATTCAGGCCCCCCGGCCGTTGTTGTCAGAGTCGCCGGATTTCCGTCGCTAGATCACCGCCGCCTGAACCCGCCGCCGCCCATGCGACCGCCACCCATGCTGGGACGGAAGCCGCCGACCGGTCGGTTGTAACCACCGGCCGGGCGGTTGTAGCCGCCCGCGGGTCGGTTGTAGTTGCCGCCGGAACCCATGTTGGACGGACGTCCGCCGTAGCTGCCGCCGGTAATGCGCTCGTTGCCGCGGTCGCGCGCCATGCGCTCGCTGTCCAGCTGGCGCGTCTCACCGCCCAGGTTCCTGGAAGAGTCGGGGCGCGTGACCTGGCTCCAGCCGTTTTCGTCGTGCTTGTAGACGTTGCCGTCCTTGCCGGCGTAGACGTTGTCGTTGACGTTGACCACGCCGCCGCGACTGAGCTCGCCGGTGTTGGAGTTGTAGTGGAAACCGCCCGCGCCCTTGGCATCGACGCGATCGCCCTGGCTGTTGAATGCGCCGCCACCGGCTGCGCCATTCGGGCCCGCCACGGCGCCGCCTGCGCTCTGCGTCACCCGGCCGGTGTTGGTGTTGACCGTGGTGCGACTGCCGCCCGCTGCCGCCTGGCCGGTGTACGGATTGACCGCGACGCCGCCGCTGCCGGCAACGACGCGACCGGTCTGCGGGTTGTAGCGGATGCCCTGCGCGCCGGCGCGCGTGGTGCCGGTGTAGATGTTGGTGTTGACGCCGGCACGGCCGACACCGCGACCGCCGGTGGCTTCGTTGTAGTAACCACCGCGTCCGGCGCGACCGACGTTGCCGGTCCACGGATCGGCCCAGGCGGCTGCGGTGCCGCGAACGGCGGCATTGCCCCAGTGGCCGTAGACATTCCACGCTGCGGCGCCACCGCCCCAGTAGCCCCAACCGTAGCCCGGGCCGTACCACGGGCCCCACCAGGGGCTGTAAGGACCGTACCAGCCGCCGTACCAGCCCCAGCCGTAGCCGAAGGTCCAGCCGACCCAGGCGTTCCAGCCGAAGTACACGCCCATGCCATACGTCGCCGGGCAGCCGTACCAGTACGCGCCGACCCACGGGTCGCAGGCGTAGCCGGTGCCATAGACCACCACGTTGTCGGTCACCACCGTGCCGTAATAGCCGGGCGTGTACCCCACATACACCTCGTCATCGCTGCTGCCGTACACGCGCACGTAGGTGACGTAATGCAGCGGCGAACTGGTCGGGATCGAATAGATCTCCGCCGGCACGCTGGTGGCCACCGTCCACGGCCCCGTCGCCGAGGTCGCGGTGAACCAGATGCCCTTGTCGACCGCGAAGAAACTGTTGGCCGCGACCTTGATCACCGGCACGGCGGTGTTGTGCGCGTACTGCAGTGTCGTGCCGCCGATCGAGACGAACTGCGGCGCGCCGTCGTACTGCACGTTGAGTTTGGCCTGGTCGCGCTTGACCGTGGCGTTCTGCGGGATGTCGTTGGCGATCAGCGCTTCGCGCGATTCGGGCGTGTTCGGGATCGACGCCAGCACGCCACTCTTCGGGCTGTCCGGCGGGATCTTCGCGAACTCGGCCGGCAGCGAGGAAGGCGGCACGTAGCGCCACGGACCCTTGGCGGTGGCGGCGGTGAACCAGCGGCCCGACACCAGCACGTACCAGGCATTGTCGGACGCGCCATCGAGGATCACGTCGGCGCCGGTGTTGTCGATGTAGCTCAACTTAGTGCCCGGGATGGCGACGAACTGAGGTTCGCCCTGCACCGAGATCAGTTCCGACGGGTGCGTGCGCACGTAGATGTCCGGTGCGCGGCCGGCGGCATAGTCCTCCTTCAGCGCATCGGGAGGATTGTCGAACGTGTCGGCCTCCTTGCCGACCTTCGCCATCGCCTGGGTCAGCGATGCGTCGACGTTGGCGGCCGCGGTCCACGGGCCGCTCAACGCGGGCGCCGAAGACCAGTGGCCCGCGACGTTGGTGTAGTACTTGCCACCCTGCTGCAGCAGCAGCGAGCGGGTGTTGATGACCCGTTGCACGCCCGAAACGCCGCTGGGCTTGAGCACCGGTTCGCCGTCAACCAGCAGCAGCACCGCTGGCGAAGTGCTGAAGATGATGTCGGGCGGATCGTTCTTCACCGGCAGCGACGCCGGCATTTTCGCGTCGACCTTTGCTATCGCCAAGGCCGACTCGAGCATGTCCAGCGACACGGTCAGGGTCGATTTCGTCTTCAATTGCTGGCGCGCCAGGTCCAGGTACTGCGCCTGCTTGGCGGTGGCGGTCGGGAAGCTCGCCGAAGGCAGCTCCAGGTCGGTCAGCACCACCGCGCGCGCTTCCTTGTCGATCTCGGTGCGTGCCTGGAACTGCACGACACCGTAGTCGTACGACGGCTCCGACTTCCCGCTCTTGCCGGTGTGGACACCGGACTTCACCGCCATCACGAAGCGGCCCTTGAGCTGGTTGCCTTCCCAGCTGTCGTACTGCGGCTGGTGCACGCTGAAACTGGTGCCCTGGACGGTGAAGTCACGCGGGAACGGGCGCGCATCGATGTCGGCTGCCGCCGTCCCCGATGCGGCTGCGCCCTGCGCAGCCACTTGCGGTACGCCCAGCACGGTCGCCCCGACGAGCGCGGCAATGACCAGGCTCAGGACCGGAACGATGGGATTGATGCGCATGGCTGACCTCGGTGCAGGAGACGTGGATGGTTCGGGATGGCCCGGATGCTTGACCGCCCGGCTCAGCCGGGCGGATTGACGACGACGTACTGCACCGTGGTGCCTGCGTACTGCGGCTGGTACCAGGTGCTTCCGCACTGCTGGTAGGCAACGCCATTGACCACCGTGGTCACGCAGCTGGGCGGCACCGTGTTGACGATCGATCCGATCGCGGCGGCGGTGAGCGCCACGGCGCCGGTGACGGCGGCGGCGGTGGCCACCGGGTGGTCGTCCCAACCGTGGTTCCAGCCGTTGTCGACATCGATGTCGATGTCGGTGTTGCGGTTGATGTTGGTGTTGCGATTGACGTTGGTGTTGCGGTTGACGTTGGTATTGCGGTTGACGTTGCCGCCGCCGCCACGGTTCACGTTTGCAGCGTGGCCGCCGCCGCCGGCGCGAGGCGCAGCCGCATGGTTGACGCTGGTGCGTGCGCCGCCACGCGCGTGCGGTCCGGCTTCGGCATCGAAGCTGACCGCCGCCAGTGCGGTGGTGCCGGCAAGCAGGCCCAGGCCGATGCCGAGCACGGTGAGGTTGTGACGGATGCTCATGGCGACTTCTCCTCGACGGCGACCGCATCGACCGCAACCATCTGGATCCGGTGCGCGTCCTTGGGCGGAGTGAACGTGAAGGCGCTGTCCTTGAGTCCGGCCGCGGTGTTCCAGGTCAGCGTGGAGGCGTACTGCGGTTGCGCCGGATCATCGGTGGTGGTGATGACCAGCCGGCGCGGCAGTGGCCTGGAGCCTTGCTCGATCCACACCTGCCAATCGACGCCTTCCTGGCGGAATGCGTACTGGTTGGTCACCGTGCCATCGATGCGGGCCGGCCCGACTAGCGTGGCCGACTTCAGCGCCGACGTCGGTGCCTGGTCGGTGCCCCACAGGAACAGGTCCGCCAGCGGCATCTCGATGCCGTACGTCTGCTCGACGCTGCCGAGCATCTCGCGGATCGTCGGCGGCGCATCGACGGTGGCGTAGTACTTCGCCTTCGGGCCGTACACCGTCAGCGACTTGCCGTCGTAGAACAGCTGCCGGCTCTTGCGATCGGTCTGCATGTCGAGCTGCAGCTTGTCGGGCGCGCGCACCTTGTAGTCGACCGTGCCAGGGAACTGCAGCTTCTGCGAGTCGTCCGTCACCAGTTCGATGGTGGTGTCGGCATGCACCGTGAAATCCTTGAGCGAGCGCAGGTACTTGCCCATCGACTCCAGCGCGGCGACGGCCTGCGGGTCCACCGCAGGAGTGGCAGCCGGAGTGGCGGCAGATGCGGCAGCGGGTTTGTCGGCCTTCGGCGGAGCGGCGGCCATGGCCAGCGGCGCGGAGAGCGCCAGGCACAGACCTGTGATCAACGCGGGATGACGCATGTCGTTCTCCTCGAATGGGGCGGCCACGTGCCGCCTTCGTGCATGCCTGCGCAGCGGGGGCGCGCAGGCAGCGGTGCGATCACGGAGCGTTCGCCACAACGGGTATTGCGCAAAGCGGCAATGCTGTCACCGCCGCCAGCGCAATGCCTGTGATGGCGGGGCGGTCGTGGTGTCGTGGGGCGGTCATTCCATCGTCCTTCAATGAGTGCGCGTGGCAGCGGCTCGGCGACGCTGTGCTTCCTTGCGCGTTCGTCCAGGCCGGATAATTCATTGCTGCGACATTTCTGCCCGCGACCCGTGAAAAGGCCGTGATGGCATTGCGCGGCAGCGGGCGCGACAAAACAGCGCCGGCAAGTGCGCGACAGCCGTTCATGAGAGGGAAGTTGCCTGCAGGCGAAGTGCGCGACGGAGCCCGTGATCGCTCGTCGCCGCGAAAACAAAAAACCCCGCGCGGGGCGGGGTTTGTTGTGGACCGCGCCGTTGGCGCGACCGGATACCGAATGGTGGCTATGGGTGGACTCGAACCACCGACCCCAGCATTATGAGTGCTGTGCTCTAACCGGCTGAGCTACATAGCCACGCGGTGAACCGCGAATTATTCATGCCGAGGGGGTCCGCGTCAATCGTCTTTTGACGATCCGCCCTGAAGGCGCCGCTTTGCAAAGCTTGTCGTCCCGGCGTACGGCATGGCAGAGTCGGAGACAGTGAATTCAGGAGTCCGCATCGTGATCGATCCGGACGGCTACCGACCCAACGTCGGCATTGTACTGATGCACCCCGACGGACGCCTGTTCTGGGCGCGACGCGTGCATCGCGATGGCTGGCAGTTCCCGCAGGGCGGGATGAACAGCGACGAGACGCCGCTGGAGGCCATGTATCGCGAGTTGCGCGAGGAAACCGGCCTGCTCCCCGAACATGTCGAGGTCCTGGGCGCGACCCCCGGCTGGCTGCGCTACCGGCTGCCGCAGCGGGCGATCCGCCGCCACGACCGGCTGGTCTGCATCGGCCAGAAGCAGGTCTGGTTCCTGCTGCGCCTGACCGGCCAGGAGTCGGACCTGCGCCTGGACCTGACCGACAAGCCCGAGTTCGACAATTGGCGCTGGGTCGACTTCTGGTACCCGGTGGCCCATGTGGTGATGTTCAAGCGGGGCGTCTACGCCCGCGCCCTCAACCACCTGGCCCCCGTCGCCCGCGAGGTCGCCGGCGCCCAGGCCGTGCCGGCACCGGGCCCGGAGTTCCGCTGCCAGGACCCGCGTACCCAGCCCCGCAACCGCCAGAGGCCGCGCTGGAGGGGTCCCGGCGGGGCCGAGCCCGGGCAGGGCTCGCGTTAATGAAAATCACTGCCCGTATTTATTGACAATCATTCTCATTCATGGCGGAATGGGTTCCGCAGCCGAGCCGGCTGTCAGCCAGAACCCGACCACCGTGTACGTCTGCATCTGCAATGGAGTTACCGATCACGACATCCGCCAGGCCGCCGACGCGGGCTGCAGCAGTGTGACCGAACTGACCATGCGTACCGGTGCCGGCGCCAACTGCGGCAGTTGCCTGGACATGGCCAGCTCCATGCTCGAAGCGGCCCGTGCGGTACGCGAACTGCCGTTCGCAGTGATGCAGCAAGCCGCCTGACGCGTCGCCGCGGGCCACGCCCGCAAGCCCAATCGCCACTGATTCCTGCTCGCGGATGCACTCGATTCGCGTTCCGTCACGTCTTGTGTGAACGGGGTAGAGTCCGGCCATTGCACGCACAAGGAGCCGGGCCATGAAGGGCGACGCCAAGGTCATCGAATACCTCAACAAGGCGCTCTACAACGAGCTGACCGCGATCAACCAGTACTTCCTGCACGCCAAGATGCTGAAGAACTGGGGCCTGAAGGAACTCGCCGACCACGAGTACCACGAGTCGATCGACGAGATGAAGCATGCGGACAAGCTGTCCGAGCGCATCCTCTTCCTCGACGGCCTGCCGAACTTCCAGGCGCTGGGCAAGCTGCGCATCGGCGAGAACCCGCGCGAAGTGCTGGCCTGCGATCTCGCGCTCGAGCTCGAGGCATTGCCGATGCTGCGCGAGGCGATCAAGTACTGCGAGACCGTGGGCGACTACGTCAGCCGCAAGCTGTTCGCCGACATCCTCGACTCCGAGGAAGAACATGTCGACTGGATCGAGACGCAGCTGTCGCTGATCGAGCGCCTCGGCGAGCAGAACTACCTGCTGACCAAGATCGAGGAGTAGGACGGGCGCTGCCCGGCTGCACCGCAACGCCGCCGGCAAAACCGGCGGCGTTTGCGTTTGAGGCGTGCGAATCCCGGGTGCGCTTCGCTTACCCGGGCTACGGGGGGCATTGGTGCGAAACCCGGGTGCGCTTCGCTTACCCGGGCTACGAACGAATTTGCGGCCTGTAGCCCGGGTAAGCGCAGCGCACCCGGGATCGGGCCTACACAGCCCCAGGCTTAGGCGCGCGCCGGAACAACGTCCTCCACACCCACCACAGCAGCAGCGCCAGCACCACGCTGACCAGCACCACCAGCGACAGGGCGATCCACGGGTGGGCGAACACCAGCGCAAGCCCGCCGATGGTGGCCATGTCCTCGGTGATCGACGCGGTCCAGTTGCTGACCGGTTCGGGCGAGGTGTTGAGCAATGCGCGCGATCCGGCCTTGAGCACGTGGCTGGTCAGGGCGACGCCGGCACCGGCCGCCAGGGCACCGGCTCCGAGCTGGCCGTCGGGCGACAGCGTCGCCGCGGCGAGGAACGCGCCGGCGGGCACGCGCAGGAGGGTGTGCAGCAGGTCCCAGCCCGAATCCACCCCGGGGATCTTGTCGGCGAAGAACTCCGCCGCGGCCAGCACCCCCGAGACCCCGAGCACCCAGGGCGAGGCGGTGACCTGCAGGGCCTGGGGCAGGTCCAGCCAGCCGAAGAAGCCGGCCAGGCCGACGCCGAACACGGTCAGGTAGACCCGGATGCCGGCCAGCCAGGCCAGGACTACACCAATTGCGAACAGGTGCGCATCCGTCACGGCTTTTACCTCGCTAGACTGTGGTTCGAGTATAGGGGCAGGGGATCCGGTGGCGCAGGCCATCGGCACGCATGCTGATGAACAAGCCGCCGCGCAAGGCGCCACCGCCGCGCTTCACCATCGTCCAGCAACGCCCCGACCGGCGTCCGCTGATCGCCACCGTGCTGGCCCTCGTCTGGGCCGCCTCGCTGACGCTCGCCTGGGTCGGTGCCGAACGGCGCGCCGCACCGCGGCTGCCGGAACTGACCGCGCAGCTCGACGCCACCCGCAGCCAGCTCGACCACTGGCGCGAGAAGGCCGAGGTGCTGGAGCAGCGCGAGGCCACGCTGTCGCGTTCGGACCAGATCAGCCGCGTCGCCAACAAGCAGGTGCAGAACGAACTGGCCGAGCGCGAAGAAGAAATCTCCGACCTGCGCTCCAACATCGCCTTCTACGAGCGGCTGGTCGGCGCCACCGGCCAGGCCAAGGGGCTCAGCGTGCACTCGGCGCAGTTCTCGCCCGAGGCCGGCGGCACCTGGCGCTACCAGATCGTGCTGACGCAGAACCTCAACAAGGGCGCGATCAGCCGCGGCAAGCTGCGCTTCAACGTCGAAGGCGTGCGCGACGGCAAACTCGCCTCGATCGGCTGGGACGAGTTGCACCAGCGCAACGGCTGGCCGGCGCAGGACTACTCGTTCCGCTACTTCCAGCAGCTCGGCGGCAGCGTCATGCTGCCGGCCGGCTTCACGCCGCAACGGGTGCGGGTGTCGCTGCAGAACGGCGACGTCGCCATCGAACAGAGCCTGGGCTGGAGCCACGGCGGCACCATTGCCAGCCTCTGAGCGCCAGCAGAAATTCACAGCACACGGCCCGCGAGTGCGGGCCAACAACCGGAAGTACTGACTGATGTTCAAGAACAAGACGGGCGCACACGAAGGCCAGGTCGACACCCTGATCGGGCCGCAGGTGGTGATCCGCGGCGACCTGCTGTTCAGTGGCGGGCTGTATGTCGAAGGCCGGATCATCGGCAAGGTGATCGCGCAGGACGGGCAGAAGGCCACGCTGACGCTGGCCGAGCAGGGCGTGATCGAAGGCGAGGTGCGCGCGCCGGTGGTGGTGATCAACGGCCAGCTCAGCGGCGATGTCTATGCCAGCGAGCGCGTCGAACTGGCGGCCAAGGCCCGTGTCCAGGGCAATGTCCATTACCAGGTGGTCGAAATGCTGGCCGGCTCGGTGCTGACCGGTCGCCTGATCCATGCCGAGGCGCACGCTCACGCCCTGGCTGAAGGCCATCTGGACGCGCACGCCGCGCTGGGCTGACCGTCACAGTCAGGCGCGGTAGGCTGGTCGCCGGACATCCAGTGGCGACCGGCATGACCCAACCCGATCCTGAAGGTCCCGACGTTCAAGGTCCCGATGAGCCGGCGCAATCCGGCGAATCCGCCGCTGCCTCCGCCGCGGCGGCGCCGGCGTGGCCGGTCATGCAGGTGCAGACACGCTGGGTGACCATCGCCGGCCTGTTGCTGGTGCTGGCCCTGGGCTTTGGTGCCTGGGGACTGTGGCGCGTGCTCGCCCCGGCCCCGGGTGACCCGCAGGCGCTCCTCGACGAGAGCCGGCGCACCGCGCGCGGGCAGCAGACCCAGATCGACCAGCTGCAGCAGCGCGTGTCCACCCTGACCCGCTCCGACCAGATCAGCCGCGAGGCCAATCGCGACCTGCAGAGCACCCTGGCCGAGCGCGACGAGGAAGTCGCCGCGCTGCGCGCCGATGTCGCCTTTTACGAGCGCCTGGTCGGCAGCACCGCCCAGCGCCGCGGCCTGGCCGTGCACGCGCTGCGCCTGCAGCCGCAGAACGACACCGCCTGGCACTTCACCACCACCCTCACCCAGAACCTCAACCGCGGCGCGGTCAGCACCGGCGAGCTGAGCATCACCATCGAGGGCACCCGCGCCGGCAAGCTGCAGAAGCTGGCCTGGGGCGAGCTGCGCCAGCAGCCCGGTGCGACCGGCGTGCCGTACTCGTTCAAGTACTTCCAGCAGGTCGAAGGCGATGTGTTCCTGCCCGCGGACTTCACCCCGGTGCGGGTGAGCGTGCGCCTGGTGCCGAGGTCCGGCGCCCCGATCGAGCAGTCGTTCACGTGGGCGGACGCCATCCGCGACGTCGCACCGGCGACCGCGGAAGGCTAGGTTCCGCCCGCAAGGCTTGAACCGCGCCGCCGCGCCCCCCATCCTGATCACATGGAAACGCTCATCCCCACGCTCGCGACGCCGGATTACCAGTCGCTCTACCGCCCGCTGCAGTTCACTTCCGCGGCCGCCAGCAAGGTCCGCGAACTGATCGCCGAGGAAGGCAACGCCGCCCTCAAGCTGCGCGTCTACATCCAGGGCGGTGGCTGTTCCGGCTTCCAGTACGGTTTCGAGTTCGACGACCAGCAGGGCGAGGACGACCTGGCCGTGCACACTGACGGTGTCACGCTGCTGGTCGACCCGCTGAGCCTGCAGTACCTGATGGGCGCCCAGGTCGACTACACCGAAAGCCTGCACGGCGCGCAGTTCGTGATCCGCAACCCGAACGCCAAGACCACCTGCGGCTGCGGCTCCTCGTTCGCGGTGTGAGTATCGAGCCGGCACCCTTCGCCTTCGTCGAGGCGGGCACCGATGCTGCCTGCCGCGCCGCGCTCGACCGCGCCGATCGCCTGCGCGATACCCCCGATGCACTGAACGACCTGTGGCCGCGCGCGCGCGTCGTGGTGCTCGACGAACGCGGCGATGCCTACGCCGACGTCGACGGCCACCTGCTGGCGCCCACCGGCGAACAGATCAGCGAAGGCCCCGGTGGCATCGGCGCCGCGGTATTCCTTGGCCTCGACGCGCACGGCGTCGCCTGGTTCGCGCTTGAAGGCGCACTCACTGCATTCACGGCGCCGCGCCGGGTCGACCTGCGCAGCGCCGCCGCGCTGTGGCCGGCATTCGATGCCAGCGTGTTCGCCCAGGCGCGCGCGCTGCAGCATTGGCGCACTCGCCATCGCCATTGCGGTGTCTGCGGTGGCGTGGTCGCGTTGTCGCGCGCGGGCTGGCAAGGCCGCTGCGAGCAATGCGGCGCCGAACATTACCCGCGCACCGACCCGGCCGTGATCGTGGCCGTCAGCGACGGTGCACGCCTGTTGCTCGGCCGGCAGAAGGCCTGGCCGGCACGGCGCTGGTCGGTGATCGCCGGCTTCGTCGAACCGGGTGAATCGCTGGAGCAGACCGTCGCGCGCGAAGTGCTGGAGGAAACCGGCGTGCGCGTGCGTCGCTGTCGTTACCTGGCGTCGCAGCCGTGGCCGTTTCCGGGTGCACTGATGCTCGGCTTCAGTGCCGATGCCCACGACGACGCACCGCAGGTCGGTGACGAACTCGAGGACGCGCGCTGGTTCAGTCGCGACGAAGTGCTCGCGGCACGCGACCGCGGCGAGTGGGGCGGTGCCCGCGACGACGGCGAGGGCGCAGTGCTGTCGCCGGGCATCTCGATCTCGCGATGGCTGATCGAACAATGGCTGCAGGCTGGCGGGGCCGGCGGCACCCCGGTGTGACAGCGCCGGGCCACCGGCGTCACGCCATGACACCGGTCGGTGGTTGATCCTAGAATCGACGAGATGGACATGACGTCCGGAGAGTCCGCGCAATGTCCGCAACCCTGATCGCCGTTGTCGTCGCACTGGTGCTGGGCCATCTGGCGCAGTCGCTGGCGGCGTCGGTGCGTGACTACAGCTGGTACCGCAACTGGCTGCGCTGGCTCGACGCGCGCCTGTCGTCGAATGAATTCTGGCGCGGCCGCTGGGGCATGGTGATTGCGCTGGTGCCGCCGCTTCTCGCGGTCAGCCTGTTCCAGCTGGCATTGCTCGAGCCCTTGTGGGGCCTGGCGGGGCTGGCGTTCTCGATTGCCGTCCTGTTCTACGCATGGGGTCCGCGCGACCTGGACCTGGATGTCGAGGCGATCGCCGCGGCAGGCGACCCGGTGTCGCGTCGCCAGGCGGCCGCGCGGCTGTGGCCCGAAGGCGAAATGCCGGCGACGCTCGATGGCCCTTCGCTGATCGAAGCGGTGTTCCGCAACGCGCAGCAGCGCTGGTTCGGCGTGCTGTTCTGGTTCCTCGTGCTCGGGCCGCTCGGTGCGTTGCTGTACCGGCTCACGGTGCTGGCGGCGCAGGGTGAGGCCTCCAGCGAACTGCCCGGCGAGACGCGTTTGGGCGCACGCAAGCTGCTGGCCCTGCTCGACTGGCCGGTGGCGCAGCTGATGACGCTGTCGCTGGCGCTGGTCGGCAACTTCGACACGGTGCTGGGCAGCTGGCGCGAAGCCGGCGGCGCTTCGTTCGACCTCGACCGGCCGTTCCTCGGCGCGGTGGCGCGGGCCAGTGTGAAGTGCGAGCTGGCCGACGAGGCCGCCGATTACGACGGCTATGACGGCAGTCGCGACAATGGCAGCGTCGACGTGGGCGAGGGCGGCCTGCCGGCACCACCGGCCCTGCCGCCGGCCTGGTCGGCCGAGCTGCCGGAACTGCGCGACGCGATGAGCCTGGTCTGGCGCAGCCTGCTGGTCTGGCTGGCGGTGCTGGCGCTGTTCGTGATCGCCGGCTGGGTCAGCTGAGGCGGCGAGAACCGCTGGGCGCGGTCATCCGTGCAGGTGGATGCGCTCGAGTTCGCCCATGATCTGCTGGTACTTCGCCCAGCCGCCGCTGTAGAAGAACACCGCGACCACGCACAGGCCGATGACGATCAGGCTGGTGGCGATCCAGCACCAGACGTTGGCGCTTCGCGACGCTTCGCCCGCACCGTCGGTGTCGCCGGCATCGAGCCTGCGGTGGACCAGCCAGCCATAGACCATCGCGACGATGCCCGCGATGAAGCCGAGGATGCAGACCATGAGCATCGAGGCGACCGTCACCCCGATCGCCCACGGCAGATGACTGGGGAACGTGGACGGAGCCTGCGAAGGTGCCGGCGGCAGCGTGCTCATTGGCGGCCCTGCGAGGATTGCTCGGGGCCGATGCTAGGCAGTCGCCTGTCGTTGTGGCGTGGTGACGCCCTGCGCGCGCCTCAGGCCGCGTCGCCGCGCAGCTCGCGCACCTTCGCTTCCAGCGTCGCCGCGTCGGCCACGGCACCGTCGATGGGCGCCTCGGCAATCACCTCGACCGTCGCACGCAGGCGTCGCGGCACCCGCATCCGGCCCAGGCGGTCGTCGCGCCGGCTCCACATGCTGGTCCACATGTTGCGCAGCGCCATCGGCACGACCGGCACGTTGCGCCGCTCGAGGATGCGCTCGACGCCCGACTTGAACGGCGCGATCGCGCCGTCGCGGCTCAGCCCGCCCTCGGGGAAGATGCCGACCAGCTCGCCCTCGGCCAGCGCCGCATCGATCTCGTCGAACGCGCGCTGCATCAGTGCAGGGTCTTCCTTTGCACCGGCGATCGGGATGGCCTTGGCGGTGCGGAAGATCCAGCTCATCACCGGGATGTTGAAGATCCTGTAATACATGACGAAGCGCACCGGCCGCGGAATGCTCGCGGCCAGGATCAGCGCGTCCATGTAGCTGACGTGGTTGCATACGATCAGTGCCGCGCCCTCGTCGGGGACGTGCTTTTCCACGCCGTGCACGCGCAACCGGTACAGGCCGCGCACCAGCACCCAGCTGAGGAAGCGCATCAGGAACTCGGGCACGATCGTGAATATGTAGATCGCCACCACCACGTTCGCGATCGCCAGCGCCAGGAACACCTGCGGGATCGACCAGCCCAGGAAGCGCTGCACGGCGATGCCCAGGCCCGCGGCCAGCACGATGAAGGCGGCGTTCTGGATGTTCATGCCAGCAATGACGCGCGAAACCTCGTTGCGCGGCGTGCGGCTCTGGATCAGCGCGAACAGGGGCACGACGAAGAAACCCGCGAACAGTCCGATGCCGACCAGGTCGATGGCGATGCGCCAGCTGCCCGGCTGCGCGATGAAGGCGGCGACCGTGGCCACCTGCGCCGGCGCCGCGCCGCTGCGGGCGAAGTAAAGATCGATCATGAAGGCGCTGATGCCGAATGCACCCAGCGGCACCAGGCCGATCTCGACCGTGCGGCCAGACAACTTCTCGCACAGGATCGAACCGACGCCGGTGCCGATCGAGAACAGCGCCAGCGCGAAGATGTAGAGCGTTCCGCTGCCGCCGAGGTTGACCTCGGCGTAGGTCGGCAGCTGCGAGGTCAGCACCGTGCCGACGAACCAGAACCACGACACGCCGAGGATGGCGTTGCGCACCGCCGGCTGCTTCCTGGACAGTCGCAGGATCGCGACCGATTCGGGGATCGGGTTCCAGTGGATCTTCAGGTCCGGCGCACCGGGCTCGGCACGGGGGATCGCGCGACTGACCAGGTTGCCGGCCACCGCCAGCAGGATGATCGAACTCGCCGCGACGATGGGCCCGTGCGCTCCGGCGACGGTGAAGATCAGGCCGCCGAAGATCATGCCGGCCAGTATCGAGATCGACGTGCCCATCTCGACCAGGCCATTGCCGCCGGTGAGTTCCTCCGGCTTCAGCACCGACGGCAGGATCGAATACTTCACCGGGCCGAACAGCGTCGACTGCAGGCCGGTGCAGAACAGTGCGACCAGCAGCACGACCATGTTCTGGGTCAGGAAGCCGACCGCCGCGAGCGACATGATCACGATTTCCATCGAGGTCGTGATGCGGATCAGTCGCGACTTCTCCAGCTTCTCGGCGATCTGCCCGGCCGTGGCCGAGAACAGGAAGTAGGGAAGGATGAACAGTGCCGGCGCGATGTTGGTGTAGAGCGTGCGCTGTTCGGGGCTGATGCCCAGGTAGAACAGCAGGCCGATGATGGCCTGGCGGTAGACGTTGTCGTTGAAGGCGCCAAACGCCTGCGTGGCGAAGAACGGCAGGAAACGGCGCTGCCGCAGCAGCTCGAACTGGTTGTGCGCCATGCGCTGGGAAGGCCCGGATGCGATTTGCGCGAGACTAGCAGAGCCTCCCTCTCCCTGGCGCTTCGCGCCTGTCCCTCTCCCACAAGGGGAGAGGGTAGCGCCGGGCATCGATTTTTCCTTCTCCCCTTGTGGGAGAGGGGCAGGCCGCGCAGCGGCCAGGGAGAGGGGCCGCCCGCCGTTCCGCTCCCAGCCAGCTTCCCCCGCCTACCCTGCGCATCGACACCCTTGCAGAAGGAGGCGTCATGACCGCTGACACCAAGACCCCGCTCGAGCATGTCAACGACACCGTGCTGCAGCTCAAGGAGATGCGCCATTACTCCAAGAACAACGTCGAGCTGCTGACGACGCAGTGGTTGCTGTTCGACGGTGAGCTGTCGAAGCTCAAGAAGGCGCAGGCCATCGAAGACCTGATGTCGCGCCAGGCCGAGTTCCACGATGCGCTGGAAGCGGCGATCACCGACCTGGAAGAGGTCGCGGTGAGCCTGCAGCCGCCTCCGGAAGAGGCGGTCGGATGAGGGCTCTGTAGCGAGGTCAAGCCGGTTCGAGATCGGCCGTTTCGCGCTCGATCGCGCGCCAGCCGATGTCGTGGCGGTGGAACTCGCCGTGCCAGGAGATGCCGGCGATCTCGGCGTAGGCGCGGCGCTGCGCATCGAGCACGGTGTCGCCCAGTGCGCACACGCACAGCACGCGGCCACCGGAGGTGACGACATGCTCGCCTTCGATCTTCGTGCCGGCGTGGAAGACCTTGGTGTCGTCCAGGTCGGGCGTGTCCCAGGCGCCGATCACGTCGCCGACGCGCGGCGTGCCCGGATAGCCTTCGGCCGCCATCACCACACCCAGCGACGGGCGCGGGTCCCACTTCGCCGTGACTTCGTGCAGGCGCTCGTCGATCGCCGCTTCGACCAGGTCGAGCAGGTCCGACTCCAGGCGCAGCATGATCGGCTGCGTCTCCGGATCGCCGAAGCGCACGTTGAACTCAATCACCTTCGGTGCGCCCGACTTGTCGATCATCAGGCCGGCGTAGAGGAAGCCGGTGAACGGCACGCCGTCAGTGGCCATGCCGCGCACGGTCGGCTCGACCACCTCGCGCATGATGCGTGCGTGCACTTCCGGCGTGACCACCGGTGCCGGTGAATACGCACCCATGCCGCCGGTGTTGGGGCCGGTGTCGCGGTCGCCGACGCGCTTGTGGTCCTGGCTGGTCGCCATCGGCAACGCGGTGGTGCCGTCGACCATGGAAATGAAACTGGCTTCCTCGCCGTCGAGGAATTCCTCGATCACCACGCGTGCGCCAGCGGCGCCGAAGGCGTAGTCCGAGAGCATGTCGGTGATGGCGGCCTCGGCCTCGGCCAGGGTCATCGCGACGATCACGCCCTTGCCGGCAGCGAGGCCGTCGGCCTTGATGACGATGGGTGCGCCTTTCTCCTGGATGTAATCAAGGGCTGCATCGGCCTCGGTGAACACGGCGTAGTGCGCGGTCGGGATGCCGTGGCGGGCAAGGAAGTGCTTGGCATAGGCCTTGCTGCCTTCCAGCTGCGCCGCCTGCGCGCTCGGTCCGAAGATGCGCTTGCCGGCGGCGCGGAAGTGGTCGACCACGCCGGCCACCAGCGGGCCTTCCGGGCCGACCACGGTCACGGCCACGCCTTCGTTGTCGACCAGGGCGAGCAGGCCGTCGATATCGTTGGCGGCCACCTCGACGTTGCGGCACTTCAGCTCGGTCGCGGTGCCGGCATTGCCCGGCGCGACCAGCACTTCGTCGATGCGCGGCGACTGCGCCAGTTTCCACGCCAGCGCGTGTTCGCGACCACCGGAACCGATTACGAGGACTTTCATGCGTGCTCCTGGTGTGCCGCGGCGCGGGACTGCGGATTTTACGGGACGGATGAGGTCCTGTAATGGATCAGAACGTTGTAGTCGCCCGCAATCGGCCTGATCGGGCCCTGGCCTTGCTGGCACCCCTAGGGCGCGGTGAAGCTCGCGTGGTACGTGACTTCGCCTGTCGCCACGCCATCACCGAAGGCCAGCGCCTGGAAGTACTCCGCCGGCACATCGCCGAAGCGCAACCCTGGCACGTTGCGGAATCCGAAGCGCTGGTAATACGCCGGTTCGCCCAGCACGACGCAGCCCAGCGCGCCGCGTTCGGCGAGTTCGCTCAGGCCGGCGCGGATGAGCGCGCCGCCGACGCCGTTGCGCTGGTCGCGAGGCGCCACCGACACCGGGCCGAGGCCGTACCAGCGCTCGGTGCCGTCGCCGACGCGCACGGGCGAGAACGCCACGTGGCCGGCGACGCGTCCGTCGATGTCGGCCACCAGCGACAGGCTGAGGGCGCCGTCGGCGCGCAGCGCGTCGACGATGCGCTGTTCAGTCCGGCCGGAGCCGGGCTGGTCGGCGAACGCCGCTGCGATCACCTGGCCGATGGCCGCGTGGTCGGCCAGGGTTTCGGTTCGTATCCACATGGCCCGAGTCTGCCGCAGCGGCGGTTACGACAAGGTCAGTGGCGGAAGTGGCGCACGCCGGTGAAGACCATCGCGATGCCGTGCTCATCGGCGGCAGCGATGACCTCGCCGTCGCGCATCGAGCCACCGGGCTGGATCACGGCCTTGATGCCGGCCGCGGCCGCCGCATCGATGCCATCGCGGAACGGGAAGAAGGCATCCGACGCCATCACTGAACCCGGCACGACCAGCCCGGCTTCCTCGGCCTTGACCGCGGCGATCTTCGCGCTGACCACGCGGCTCATCTGGCCGGCGCCGATGCCGATGCTGCGATGGTCCTTCGCGTAGACAATCGCGTTGGACTTGACGAACTTGGCGATGCGCCAGGCGAACAGCAGGTCATCGAACTGCGCCGCGGTCGGCACCAGCTTGCTGACGACCTTGAGCTCGTCGCGGGTGACTTCGCGGATGTCGCTGGTCTGCATCAGCAGGCCCGAACCGACGCGCTTGATGTCGAAGTTGTTGCGGCCTTCGCCATGCGGGATGCGCAGCACGCGCACGTTGGCCTTCTTGCGGGCGTAGTCGAGCGCGCCGTCCTCGTAGTCCGGCGCGATCAGCACTTCGACGAACTGGCGGTCGAGGATGGCCTTGGCCGTGGCCGCATCGAGCGTGCGGTTGAAGGCGATGATGCCGCCGAACGCCGAGGTCGGATCGGTCGCGTAGGCCAGCTCGTAGGCATCGCCGCAGGCGACACCCTGGGCCACGCCGCAGGGATTGGCGTGCTTGACGATCACGCAGGCCGGCTGCTCGAACTGGCGCACGCATTCCCACGCGGCGTCGGCATCGGCGAGGTTGTTGAAGCTCAGCTCCTTGCCCTGCAGCTGGGTGAACGTGGCGAGCGTGCCCGGCACCGGGTACAGGTCGCGGTAGAACGCGCCGTGCTGGTGCGGATTCTCGCCGTAGCGCAGGTCCATGACCTTGACGAAGTTGCTGTTCTGCTGCGCCGGGAACAGCGCTCGGCTGCCATCGGCCTGCAGCGCCGACAGATAGTCGCTGATGCAGGCATCGTACTGGGCGACGCGGTTGAACGCGGCCACCGAGAGCGCGAAGCGCGTGGACGCGGCGAGCGCGCCGTCGTTGCCCTGCAGTTCGCTGATGATGCCGGCGTACTGCGCCGGATCGGTGGCGACGGCGACGCGGGCGAAGTTCTTCGCGGCCGAGCGCAACATTGCCGGACCGCCGATGTCGATGTTCTCGACGATGTCTTCCATGCTGCTGGCCGGATCGGCCGAGACCTTCTCGAACGGATACAGGTTCAGCACCAGCAGGTCGATCGCGCCGATGCCGTGCTGCGCCATCACCGCGTCATCGACGCCGGCGCGGCCAAGCAGGCCGCCGTGCACCAGCGGGTGCAGGGTCTTGACCCGGCCGTCCATCATTTCCGGGAAGCCGGTGACGTCGGAGACATCCTTGACCGCCAGCCCCGCGTCGCGAATGGCCTTGGCGGTGCCGCCAGTCGATAACAGCTCGACGCCGTGGGCGGCCAGCGCCCGGGCAAGTTCAATCAGGCCGGTCTTGTCGGACACGGAAATCAGCGCGCGGCGAAGTTTCACCGGCGAGGCAGCGGCATCGATGCTCATGGGGGGCTTTGGAGGCGGAAAACCCCGGAATTATACGCTGGCCCCCCGGCGGCGCCGGCCGGTCCGCCGGGGCGCCGCTCCGGCAGGCCTATTTCGACGCGCCCGCGACGGCCTTGACCGCTGTGGGGGCGAAGTAGAAGTCGATCTCGTCGCGAACCGCCAGCATGGCCGGATCGTTCGGCAACTTGGCGGCCACTTCCACGGCCGTGGTCTTCAGCCATTCCAGGCCTGCCTTGCCGAGCCCGTCATCGCCCTGGGTGCCCATCGTCCACAGGTTCTGCGCGCGCGTGGCGGTGCGCTCGAAGTTGTACGTGGTCACGGTCTTGCCGTTGAGCAGGACCTCGTAGCGGATCACGAGGCGGTCGTTGGTGACGACCGGAATGATGCCCAGCGTGCCACCCGACAGCACCGCGCTGAGCAGGCCCGTGGCGGTGCCCGCGGCGGTCGGGCGCACGGTGTGCGTCACGATCAGCGACAACGGGCTGCCGGCCAGTTCCTTGTCGAGCGCCGCCAGCGCCGGATCGGCCTTGAGCACGGTGAACACTTCATCGCCGGCGAGCGAGCTGAGGAACTTCATCGGCGGCAAGGTCGCCACCTTCTGCGCGGTTGGCGCGGGGATTGCGGCCGCGACGGGCACCGCCTTCGCCGGCGTCACCGCAACGGGCGGGACAACCGCGGGCGCCGTTTCGGCGGCCAGCGCGTGCAAGGGCAGCAACAGGGCTACAGCGAGCATCGACTCCCGGATCATGGCGCGCCTCACTGGTAGCAGTTCAATTGGACGGTGTTGCCCAGCGCGGCCTTGTTGGCCACCTGCATGCTTCCCGCGCCGACTGGCTTCACCGACGTGAAGGGCACTTTCTCGCGTTGCAGGAACATCGCCACGTATCGCGCGTCGAGGGCGAAGTTGACGTTTTGCGGGATCTGCCCGGTCTGGGCCAGTGAAGCGGCGTTGAGCGTGCTTACTGCCATGCCGAGCAGTTCGCCGTTGTCGGACACGATCGGCCCGCCGCTGTTGCCGGGCTGGATCGGCGCGGAGAACTGGAACATGCCCAGCGAACCGCGCAGGCCCTTGCTTGCGCTGATGTTGCCGCGGGTGACGTTGGGCGAATCCCCGAGCAGGCCCTGCAACGGATAGCCGACGCTGGTGACCGATTCGCCCAGCACGATTTCGTTGCCCTGGCGCAGGGCGATGGCGCCGGCATGGGGCTTGCCGGAGTCGAGCACGGCGACATCGAGCAGGTCGCTGAAGGCCCTCGCCTTGACCGGGAATGTCTCGCCGTCCTGGTGCGCTTCGATCAGCGTGCAGTCGCGCGACACGTGGGCGGCAGTCAACAACTGGCCGCTGCCGTTGACGAAGAAGGCGGTGCCAGTGCGGACGGGCTTTTCGCGGTCGACCAGCGGCGCCAGGTCGATCGCGGCGACCGAGCCGGTGGCCGGCATGCGCACCGGATCGGGATTGACCCGGCGCTGGATATCACTCATGACCTGCCCGATCGCCACCGCGGAGGCATCGCTGGCAGTGGCATTGAGGTTGCCGCGCAACGGCACGAGCTGGTCGCTGGTGCCGTTGATCAACTTCTTGCCGTCGGCGCCGTAGACGTCGTACTTGACCGTGAGGCGGATCTTCGCGCCTTCACGCTTCCATTCCGGATCCAGGTCGGCCAGCAGCGCGTAGCGCGCGTCACCGGTGGATGGCACGACGTGCAGGCTGGGGAAGTAGCGCTTGCCCACGTCGCTCAGCGCATCGGCAAACGCCTTGCCCGGCTCGACCCACATGTTCGAGGCCGCCACGTAGCTCCTGGCAGTCAGCAGGCTGGGTGGCACGTAGACGGCGATTTCCGTGGCATTGGCCACGATCGGGGCCGCGCGCGGCGTGGCCGAATGGGCCGGTGCCAGCGCAATGAACGAAGCAACGAGCACCAGCGCGGGCATCACCCGCGCAGGCGTGGACACGACAGCTCGCATTAGGACAGCCTCCCCAGACTGTTGCGCGCCAGCGGCGCGCTGCCCCGTTGAGTCTAGCCGATCGGCAGGCTCAGTCGAGACCGTACTCGCGCAGCTTCTTGCGCAGCGTGGCACGGTGGATGCCGAGCATGGATGCGGCGCGGCTCTGGTTGCCGTCGCAGTGCTGCAGCACTTCGACGAAGAGCGGGATCTCGAGTTCGCGCAGGGCGATCTCGTAGAGGTTTTCGGTCTCGCTGCCGTCCAGGTCGCCGAGGAAACGGCGGATCGACGTCGCGACATGATCGCGCAACGGTACGCGCGGTGCGCTACGTGCGGAGTCGGTGCGGTCGGCGGCTGCGTTCAACGTGGATCCCCAGGTATTTCGATGCGACTGTTGCTTCTTGTGAAGCGTGTACGGGTGAGGCTTGTACGGATTGCCGGTGCCGGTCCGCACTTGGACGGCGACGGGAAGCGGAGTCTAGCGCGGGCCCGTCGCAGCGGACAATGTGATGGCCTGCACTTCATCGGAAGTCGAAGGTAAACGCGACGATACGCGGCGCCGGCTCGATGACGTCCAGCGTCACGGTCGCGCTCTGCCCGGGCAGCAACACGTCGGTGGCCTTCTGGTCGGGACGGTACTCGCCAGGGGTGAACGCGCGCTGTCCGGCCAACCGGCCGTCGACGTCGGACAAACCAAGCAACAGGGTCGGCCAAGGCTGCGGCCAGTGCGCGTCATTGCGGAAACTCGCTTCGACGGCAAGCACGCCTGCGCTGCCGGGCTTGGCCCGCACGTTTCGCTGGATCATCGTGAACGCCGCCGGCTCGTGCCAGGGCGGCAGCTCGCAACGGGCGAGCGTGCAAAGCGCTGAAACATACGGGCGCCAGCGTGCATCGGCGGCAAGCTCGCGGCGTTGCGCCAGCATCAGTTGCAGGACAAGCAGCACGACCAGTCCGGCCAACGCCGCGTACCAGCGCCAGTGCAGGCGTGCGTTGGCTGCGGCCGCATGGCGGCTGGCGAAGCTCGGTTCGCCCTGGCGGCGCGGGCGCGTGCCGCGACGTTGCCGGCGCGCTGCGGCCGGTCGGATCGCCGCGGCTTCGATGGCCTGTTCAAAGGTCTGCGCCGTGTCGGGCGCTGTCGCGGTGTCTGCGGCCAGGGCGTCTGCCGGTGCTGCGGCAGTCGCGGTGTCCACGGGCAGTTCCGCTGCCGAGGGTGCTTCTGCTTCCACTGCGTCCACTTCCGCGCCGGCCACCGCTGTCGATGGCACTGCGTCGGCGGCGACGACGGTGTCGGCCATGTCCGCATCGACCATGTCCGGTGCCTGCACCAGGCCTTCGCATCGCGGACAACGCTGCGCTGCGCGATCGCGTGCGGCGATCAGCGCAACCAGGAATCCGCAATGAGGGCACGGGACGAACATGGCGTGAGTCGAGTTGAAGCCGAAGGTGATGACGGTGGCGCGGCACGGCGGAGCCCTGCCGAATCCAGTTGTCGTGGTGAATCCCCGCCGCTATTCAAGCACGTCACCGCGGTCAGCGGCGACGTACGCCTGTGACGCGCATCCAGTCTTCAAGCCGTTGCGCCTGCAACGATTCAAAGTCGGCGGCATAGCGCGCCATCACCTCGTCCTCCTGTCCGGCGAGGATGCCCGACATGGCGATCCGGCCGCCGGGTGCGACCCGCGCCGCCAGGGTGTCGGCCAGGGCGACCAGGGCCGAGGCGAGGATATTGGCCACGACCACTGGATAGGTCGCGACCGGTTCCTCATCGGGCATGAAGGCCTGCAACTGGGCGCCGACGCCGTTGCGTTCGGCGTTGTCCGCGGTCGCGAGCAGGGCCTGGGGGTCGTTGTCGACGCCGATGGCCTCGGCCGCGCCGAGCTTGAGCGCGGCCAGGGCGAGGATGCCCGAGCCGCAGCCGAAATCGAGGACGCGGGTGCCGGCCAGCGCGCCTTCGCTGGCGAGCTGGTCCAGCCACTGCAGGCACAGCGCCGTGGTCGGGTGCGTGCCGGAGCCGAAGGCCAGGCCGGGATCGAGCCGGACCACGGCGGCGTCGGCCGCGTCCGCGCCGGGCGGGAGCGCGTGGTTCCACGGCACGATCCAGGTGCGCGCGCCGAACTGCAGCGGTTCGTACTGGTCCATCCAGGCGCGTTCCCAGTCCTGGTCGTCGACGTCGCGGAACGTGGCGTGCGTCCAGTCCAGTCCCTCGTCGGCGGCGGACAGCGCGTATAGCAACAGCTCCCGCGGCGTGCCGCCCTCGAACAGGGCGGTCAATGTCAGCTCGTGCCACAGCGGTGTCTCGCCGACCCCGGGCTCGAAGATCGCCTGTTCGTCGGGGGCATCGGCATGGGCGTCGGCCAGGGTGACCGCCAGCGCGCCGACGTTCTCCAGGGCGCGCTCGTAGCGCGGCTGCTGGACTTCGGAACAGGGCAGGGTGAGCTCGAGGTACGGCATGGGCGGCGGGCGCGATCGGCTGCGCATGTGGAAGGGGGGCGGCCATGTTGCGGGGTGGGGCCGGCGCCGTAAAGCCGGACCGCCCGGTCGCCCGGACCGTCCGCCGGGTCGGATCGGGCCGGCCCGTTCAGTCAGACCGCACCGTGTGAGGGAGACGTCATGCCCTAGAATGGCGGCCTTGTTAGCCGAACCGGCCGCATGCCGAAGTCCAACACATTGCAGACAGGATTCAGGGCGCGTCCCCACGCGGGGCCGGGCACGCGTGCGCGTGTGTCGGTCGCGGTGGTGGCGGTCTCCATCCTGTTGGTGGGCCTGTTGGTGGCCGGCGCCGCATGGGTTCGTGGCGGTCGCTCCGCTGCTGTCGCAGACGACACGTTGCAGCTGGGTCCGGTGGACGCGGTGGTCGCAGAGCCGTCGGTCGGCAGTGACGTGGCGCCTTCGCAGGCGATCTCGGTTGCGCCCGTGGCCACGCACGCGCCGCGCATCCGCGTCGACTTCGAGCGCAGCGACGACCTGTTCGCCTACATGCAGTCGCTCGCACCGGCGGTGCGCGATGGCGACGCCGACGCGATGTGGATGGTCAGCCGCGTCTACGATTACTGCTCCGGGTACGCGATGGCGCCCACTGCATTCGCGCGCGACACCCAGGTCATCCGCGACATGGCCATGCGCGGCTCGCCGGCGATGGTGGCGGCGCGTGAGCGAATCAGCCGGCGTTGCGCGCGCTTCGTGCCGCAGGACGATCTGTCGCCGCGCATGATCGTGGCCAAGCGCGTCGAAGCCGCCGAGGCCGGCAGCCTGGCCGCGGAAGCGTCGCTCATGGCGTCGGGCAAGCCGGTCAAGGAAGGCGAGGCGTATGTGCGCGACCTCGTCGAACGCGTCAGGGAATCGAAGGATCCCGACGCCTACAACGCGCTGTCGCCGGAAATGGGCATCAATTCCAGCGGACGCGTCGCGTTGGCTGACGAGGTATCAGGCACCCAGTTCTCCGAACTGGCGTGGCAACTGGCGGCATGCCGGCTCGGGCTCGATTGCGGGCCGCAGAGTTCGCTGATGACGTCCTACTGCGCCAATGGCGGGATCTGCTCGACGGATCCGACGCTGGATTTCCCGAGTTTCGTATACGACGCCGCGATTCCGCGCCAGGGCGTCGATGTGGTCAATGCAATGGTCGACTCGCTGCTGAGCGAGAAGAGGGCAGGAAGATGAAGAAGCTTCGATTCGGCGACAAGGCGCGCCGTTATTTCTGGGTGCTGTTGTTCGCGACCTATTCGGTGTCGGCGGCCGGCGTGATGATCGACGTGCTCGGCGACGAGTACCGGCATCTTTCCCAGGTGGCGGTGACGACGGTGGATTCCGACAAGGAAGTGCGCATGTCGGGCGCATCCCAGGTGGCGGCGGTCTATCGCGCCAGCAGCGGTGCACCGTTCTCGACCTTGCCGGCGGGCAGCACCTTCAAGGTGGTCTGGCCCGACGGTTCCAGCGAGTACGTGATGATCGTCAATCCGGCGTCCGGCACCGGCGTCGATCCGATCCCGGGCAGCCAGCAGAAGGCGCCGGCGCAGGCGGGCGACGTCCCGGCGGGCGCCTCGGCGGATGCCTCGCCGACGGTCGGCGCGCGCTGATCCTGCTTCAACAAAAAACGGCGCCTCGCGGCGCCGTTTTCCGTTCCGACAGGACACCGCCGATCACACGATCGACAGCGCCTTTTCCTTCTGTTCCTTCAGGCGCTTTTCCAGGTAGTGGATGTTCATTCCACCCTGCTGGAAGCCGGCATCGGACATGATCCGCTGCTGCAGCGGCACGTTGGTCTTGATGCCGTCGACGACCATCTCGCTCAACGCCACGCGCATGCGCGCGATCGCGGTCTCGCGATCCGGGCCGTGCACGATCAGCTTGCCAATCATCGAGTCGTAGTTCGGCGGCACGCGATAGCCCTCGTAGATGTGGCTGTCGACGCGCACGCCCGGGCCGCCCGGGGCATGGAAGTGCTGGATCAGGCCGGGGAACGGCATGAACGTCTCCGGATCCTCGGCGTTGATGCGGCACTCGATCGCATGGCCTTCCAGCACCACGTCGCTCTGCTTGATGGCGAGCTTGTGGCCGGCCGCGATGTTGAGCTGCTCGCGCACCAGGTCGATGCCGGTGACCATCTCGGTGACCGGGTGCTCCACCTGGATGCGGGTGTTCATCTCGATGAAGTAGAAGCGGCCGTTCTCGTACAGGAACTCGAACGTGCCGGCGCCGCGGTAGCCGATGCGCAGGCAGGCCTCGACGCAGACCTTGCCGATCTCGGCACGCTGCTCGGGGGTGATGCCCGGTGCCGGCGCTTCCTCGACCACCTTCTGGTGGCGGCGCTGCATCGAGCAGTCGCGCTCGCCCAGGTGGATGGCGTTGCCCTGGCCGTCGGCGAGCACCTGGATCTCCACGTGGCGCGGATTCTCCAGGAACTTCTCCATGTAGACCATGTCGTTGCCGAACGCGGCCTTGGCCTCGGACTTGGTGGTCTGGATGGCCACGGTCAGGTGCGCTTCGGTGTGCACCACGCGCATGCCGCGACCGCCACCGCCACCGGCCGCCTTGACGATGACCGGGTAGCCGATCTCGCGCGCGATCTTGACGTTGGTGGCCGGGTCGTCGCCGAGCGGACCGCCGCTGCCGGGCACGCACGGCACGCCGGCGGCCTTCATCGCGCGAATGGCTTCGACCTTGTCGCCCATCAGGCGGATCGTGTCGGCCTTCGGGCCGATGAAGATGAAGCCCGACTGCTCCACGCGCTCGGCGAAGTCGGCGTTCTCCGACAGGAAGCCGTAACCCGGGTGGATGGCCTGGGCGTCGGTGACCTCGGCGGCAGCAATGATCTGCGCCATGTTGAGGTAGCTGTCGGTCGACGGTGCCGGGCCGATGCAGACCGACTCGTCGGCCATGGCGACGTGCTTGAGGTTGCGGTCGACGGTGGAATGCACCGCGACCGTACGGATGCCCAGCGCGTGGCACGCGCGCAGGATGCGCAGCGCGATCTCACCGCGGTTGGCAATGACGACTTTATCGAGCATGGCTGGTCTCAACCGATGACGAACAGCGGCTGGTCGAACTCGATCGGCTGGCCGTTCTCGACCATCACCTTCAACACGGTGCCGGCGACGTCGGCCTCGATCGGGTTGAACATCTTCATCGCTTCGATGATGCCCAGGGTGTCGCCGGCCTTGACCGCCTGGCCGACGGTGACGAACGCGGGCTTGTCCGGCGACGGCGAGCCGTAGAACGTGCCGACCATCGGCGCGCGCACGACATGGCCCTCGGGCAGTTCGGCCTGCGGCTTGGCGTGGCCGCCGGTGGCGGCTTCGGTCGGGCCGTGCATCGGCATCACCGGCGCATGCGCGGCCGGGGCGGCGTGCATGACCGGCGCGGCCACGGCGACGCCACGCGGCGTGCGGGCGAGGCGGACGGACTCTTCGCCTTCCTTGATTTCGATCTCGGCGAGGTTGGATTCCTCGAGCAGGTCGATGAGTTTCTTGATTTTGCGCAGGTCCATGGTGGGCCTCAGGGTCGTTGATGGTGGCCGTCCCGGGTCAAACGGGGCGGCGGTCTTGAGTGGTGTTCAGGCCAGTCGCTTGAGCGCGGCGTCGAGGGCGTAGCGGTAGCTGTCGGCGCCAAAGCCGCAGACCACGCCGAGGGCAAGGTCGCTGAAGTAACTGGTGTGGCGGAACGGTTCGCGCCGGTGCGGATTGGACAGATGGACTTCGAAGAAGGGGAGCGCCACCGCCGCCAGGGCGTCGCGGATGGCGACGCTGGTGTGGGTGAACGCGGCCGGGTTGATCAGGAGCAGGGCCGTGCCGTCCTCGCGGGCGGCCTGGATGCGGTCGACCAGTACATGCTCGGCGTTGGACTGCAGGCAGTCGTAGACATGACCTGCCGCCTCGGTACGCTGGCGCAGGTCGGAATCGATGTCTGCCAGAGTGGCGTGGCCATACACTTCCGGCTCGCGGGTACCGAGCAGGTTGAGGTTGGGGCCGTGCAGAACCAACAACTTCGCCATGGCGGACCCTTGACGCTCCTTACGGACTGCTCGAAAGACCGGCAGTGTGCGCGATGCCGGCCGGGGTGTCCAGACGTTCGCTACCGTATCGACGAAGTTCTCAGGATTTAAGCAGTTGTTTGAGTGGTCGCTCTAATTTGCGACCCAGTCGTCGATTTCGCCGTGTTCGAACGGCCCGATCTTCTGCTTCAACAGCCGTCCATCGGCCGAAACCAGCACGGTATAGGGCAGGACGCCCTTGCCATTGCCCAGCTGGACGCCGGCATCGCGGGGGCCGGCCTGGTCGAGCAGGATCGGGTAGCCCACCGGAATGCGCTGCAGGAATGCCTGCACCGCGGCGGCGTCATCCAGCGCGATGCCCACCACTTGCGTGCCGTTCGCACCCTGGGTGGCGGCGAAGCGGTCGAGCTCGGGCATTTCCTGGATGCAGGGGCCGCACCAGCTCGCCCACAGGTTGATCAGCATGGGGCGGCCGCGGAAGTCGGCCGGTATCCGCACCGGCTTGCTGTCCAGCCCGGGCAGCTGCAGGGCCGGGATGGCCTGGCCGCGGCGGGCGATCGCCAGCCCGGGCGGCGGTGGCGGGGCGCTGGCATCCATGACCGTCTGCAACGCGCGCTGGCCGACTTCGCTGCGCAGCAGCGGTCCGCCGTTCGACCAGAGCCCGCCGTTGGACCAGAGCCCGGCGAGGACGCCGAGCGTACCGGCGGCCACGGCGACCAGCAGGATCTTGCCGGTGGCGCCCAATGCCATCAGCGGCTGGCCTTGCCGATGCGCGCGACGAACGGGCCCGGTTCCTCGAAGCCGAACAGGCGCAGGTTGCGGCGCTCGCTGCCATCGACGTAATACAGGGTGGCCGGCGGGCCGATGATGCCCAGCTGTTTCATCAAGGCCTGGTCGACATCGTCGTTGGCGGTGACGTCGGCCTTGAGCAGGACGAAACCGGACAGCGCCGCATGCACGGAAGCCTGCGGGAAGGTGTACTTCTCCATTTCCTTGCAGGCCACGCACCAGTCGGCATAGAAGTCGAGCATCACCGGCTTGCCGGCGGCCTTGGCGGCGCCGACTTCACGCTCGAGATCGGCCAGCGACTTGATCTTGCGGAACGGGAGTTCAGCCGCGTGCGCAGCGCTGCCACCGCGCAGACCGGCCAGCGGTTGCAGCGGGTCGCTGCTGCCGGCCATCGCGCCGAGCAGCTGGCCCGCGCCGACCACGCCCAGCAGCAGCGCCGCCGTCCAGCCGAGCACGCGCACGCCGTATCGCTGCGCGGCCTTGATGGCCACCGCGATCGTGGCCGCCGCTGCCAGCAGCAGCACGCCCCACAGCGCCAGCGTCGCCGTGCCGGGCAGGACGCGCGACAGCATCCACACGGCCAGCCCAAGGAAGATGAAACCGAACGCGCGCTGCACCGCGACCATCCACGGTCCACTGGTCGGCAGCCCCTTGCCGGCGGCGACGCCGAAGGCGAGCAACGGCACGCCCATGCCCATCGCCAGCAGGAACAGTGCGGCGCCGCCGAACACCGGGTCCTGGGTCTGGCCGATGTAGAGCACCCCGGCCGCCAGCGGCGGTGCCACGCACGGGCCGACGATCAACGCCGACAGCGCGCCCATCACCGCCACGCCGGTCCAGGAGCCGCCGCGCTGGTGGTCGCTCACGGCGCCCAGCTTGTTGCGCAGGCCGGCCGGCAACTGCATTTCGTACAGACCGAAGCTCGACAGCGCCAACGCCACGAACAACAGCGCGAACGCACCGATCACCCACGGGTTCTGGAAGGCGATCTGCAGGTTGGCACCGACCAGTCCGGCGACGACGCCGGCGATGGTGAACACCAGCGCGCTCGCCAGCACATAGACGAACGACAGCGCGAACGCACGGCGCGCACCCAGGCCCGGGCCATGGCCGGCGATCAGCCCGGACAGGATCGGGATCATCGGCAGCACGCACGGGGTGAACGAGAGCAGCAGGCCGAAGCCGAAGAAGCTCGCCAGCGCCCACCAGCGGTTGGGACCGGCGAGGGAGGCGGCCAGGCGGCTGTCTTCGGCGAGGTCGGTGGGCTTGGAGGCAAACCCATCCCCACCCAACCCTCCCCTTGAAGGGGAGGGCTCAACGGCAGGGGCAACGGAGCTTTGCTCCCTCCCCTTCAAGGGGAGGGCCGGGGAGGGGATGGGTTTCACGTCAGCCGCAGCCACCCCCACCACCCCGGCAGGAAGCGCAACCTCCACCGTCCGCGTCATCGGCGGATAGCAGATGCCATCGGTCTGGCAGCCCTGGAAACCTGCCGTCAGCCGCACCGTGGCCGCATCGGCCTTGCTTCGCGTCAGCGCGACCGGCAATTCGACCTGGTCGAAGTACACGACGACGTTGCCGAAATGCTCGTCGCGATGGGCGACGCCCTGCGGCCAGCGCGGCTTGCCCAGGGCGATGCCGGCTTTCGCCGCCGCGTCATCGAGGCGCAGCGTGGTCTTGTCGCGATACAGGTAATAGCCGCGCGCGGGAGTGAAGCGCAGCAGCAGTGTGTTGCCGTCGCCGGCGATCGCCTCGAAGCCGAAGGCCTGCTCCGGCGGCAACGGCAACGCATCGGTGGCGAGCAGTCCGCCGCCCTGCAACGCACCGCCGCCCGCCGGGCCGAACGCGACCGTGGGTTGTGCTGCGGCAGGCTGTGCTGCTGCAGCGCCCGCGGCGGGCAAGGTGACACTGAGGCTGCGCGTCTGCGGCGGATAGCAGATGCCGGCGTCGGCGCAGCCCTGGTAGCGCACCTTCAGCGTGACCTGCCGCGGCGCGGCGTCTGCCGGCTTGCCTGGCAGCACCGCGGTGAGTGCCTGACGGTAGGTCTCGACGTAACCGAAGAACTCGTCCTCGTGCGCCTTGCCCTTGGGCAACTGCAGCGCCTGCGCGGCGAAGGCGGGATCGGCCTGCACCGAAATGCGGTGCCGGTAGAGGTAGTAGCCGTCGGCGACGTGCCAGCGGATCTCGATGCGGTCGGCAGCGGGCGCTTCGGCGCGCAGCACGAACGCCTCGTCCACCGGCAGCAGGTCGTCGGGATTGATCGCCGCCATCGCAGGGGTGGACAGCAGTGACGCCATGGCCAGGGACAGCAGGATTCTCGGCAGCACGCCGCGCAGTCGGGACATGCTCAGCATCAAGGCAGTGGACTCAATCATCTTCACGGGTCTGTTCGGCCACCCACTGCAGGTAGGGGGCAAGGCCGCCAACGGCTTCGACCGCAACCGCCTCAGGCAGTTCATAGGAGTGCAGCGCCTGCAGCCGGGCGATCAACGCGTCCTGGCGGTCGGCGGTGGTCTTGATCAGCAGCAGGACTTCATGCGCCTGCTCGACTGCGTCGTTCCAGCGGTACGTCGACGACACCCCGGGCAGCACGTTGACGCACGCGGCCAGGCGCTCGCCGACCAGGGCCCTGGCGATGGCGTCGGCGCTTTGCGGGTCGGCGCAGGTACTGAAGACCAGCCGTACGGACGAGGCGGGGGACGGGGTCATGAGGGGCGCAAGTGTAGCTGCCGCCCCGAGGCCGGGCTAATCCCGCCGAGGCGGGAGCGGCCCCGCACACGGTCGCGGGGAATGGCGTAGGCTGCCGGCGCCGGCATGGCCCCGACATGCCGCAGGAGTCCAGATGCGCCACCGCCACCGCCCACGCAACGCCCTCGCCGCCAAGGCCGTGATGTTCCTTGCGCTGGCGTCCGCCTTGCCCGCGGCGTCAGCTGCCCAGTCGCCCGCCTACGGCATTCGCGTGCGCGCGGCCTGCGTGGTGACCGGCACCGCGACGACGCGCGTACTGGCCGACCTGAGCTGCGAAAACGCCATGAGCTGCTGGAGCCAGCCGGAATCGATGAGCCTGCTGGATGCGGCCAGTGGCGAAGGCGTCGCCGCCGCGGCCGGTGAGCTGCAGTACGTGGACGCCGGCGGCAACGTGCAGGCCGAACCGCCGATGCAGGGCACGATCCGGGCGATCTGGGCGACCACGGTCGAGCAGCCGCCGGGATTCAGGCGCCTGCAGCTGGCCATGGACGGCGCGGCTGCGACTGCCCCGTTCGAGCTGGCGGCCGACTGCGCCGCGTTGCCACCCGCCGCGGTGAAGCGGCTGTCCGGCAGCTGATCAGCTAGAGGGCAGGCGTGCGACCCGGGCCACGCCCGGTTCGCAGCTGGGCCAATTGCTCGACGACTTCGACCAGCGGCGCCTTCGAGCGCGTCGGCGCTTCGCGGAATGCGGCCAGCAGCCGCAACTCGAGCGGGTCATCGACCAGCAGGGCATCGGCGGCCGCCACCGAGTCCAGCGCGGTATCGGCCGACAGGCCCATGGTGCCGCGGCCGGTGGCCAGCCATTCGAACTGCACGCCGGTCACCATCGCTATTTCGCGCAGGTGGGCCACGCTCGGGTACTTGCCGCGCGCTGCCTCCCAATGGCCGACGGCGCTGCGTTGCACCCCGACTGCGGCGCCGAGGGCCGCCTGGGACAGGCCGCAATGGCGCCGTGCCAGGCGGATGCGCTGCTGGGGTGTCATGGAGGCCTCCGCCTGCTGGGCAACTGATACCGGTATTCACGACGTGACCAAAACTCACCCAATGCTGTGTCCAATGGGTAGCGGTACGCGTCGATTTGAGCAGTCAAGGTCAATGGTTTCAAGCTTTTCACGCGCGGCGTGATACCAACAGTCAGCAGACCGCCGCTGGCCTCAGGGGCCGGCAACGGTGAACATTGGCTCCTGCCGACAAGGGCGTTGGTAGTGACAAGGCGTCGGTTCGGGGCCGTGCGCAGGACGCGACGAGCACAGGACAGCCACCTCCGTACCAGAAAGAGCGCGTTCCTACGGGGGCGCGCTCTTTCTTTTTGTCGCGCGCGTTTGGACGCCCTTGAAAGGCCGCGGCGCCTCCCCAATCTCCTGCGCTGTCCCGGTTCGCCGGGTTTCTTCGTCCCTGACATTGGCACTCGTCAGGGTCGACTGCTAAAATTCACGCAGTTTCGCTGTCCGTTCAACAACTTACGTAAATCCCTCGGAGATTTGTCGCGATGAATATCAAGCCGCTCTACGACCGCGTGGTCATCAAGCGCATGGAAGAAGAAAAGATGTCCGCTGGCGGCATCGTGATTCCGGACTCGGCCACCGAGAAGCCGATCAAGGGTGAAGTCGTCGCTGTCGGCTCCGGCAAGGTCCTCGACAACGGCAACGTCCGCGCGGTTTCGGTCAAGGTCGGCGACAAGGTCCTGTTCGGCAAGTACAGCGGTACCGAAGTGAAGCTCGACGGCACCGAATTCCTGGTGGTGAAGGAAGACGACATCTTCGCGGTGCTCGGCTAAGAGCGCCCGGAGCGGGCAGGGAACGTCGCGCAGCGCGCGCTTCCACTGCCTCCCGTCTTTCGTATCCCAGTTCCACATTCCCCAATTCCGCTTTTGAGGTAATAGAAAATGGCTGCCAAGGAAATTCGTTTCGGTGAGGACGCGCGCGTCAAGATGCTGCGCGGCGTCAATGTGCTCGCCAATGCCGTCAAGGCCACGCTCGGCCCGAAGGGTCGCAACGTCGTGCTCGAGAAGAGCTTCGGCGCCCCGACCATCACCAAGGACGGCGTCTCCGTCGCCAAGGAAATCGAGCTTGCCGACAAGTTCGAGAACATGGGCGCGCAGATGGTGAAGGAAGTCGCTTCCAAGACCTCCGACAACGCCGGTGACGGCACCACCACCGCCACCGTGCTGGCCCAGGCGCTGATCCGCGAAGGCATGAAGGCCGTCGCCGCCGGCATGAACCCGATGGATCTCAAGCGCGGTATCGACAAGGCCGTCGTCGCCGCCGTCGACGAGCTGAAGAAGATCTCCAAGCCGTCCTCGACCAGCAAGGAAATCGCCCAGGTCGGTACGATCTCGGCCAACTCCGACGCCAACATCGGTGACCTGATCGCCCAGGCGATGGACAAGGTCGGCAAGGAAGGCGTGATCACCGTGGAAGACGGTTCGGGCCTGGAGAACGAGCTCGACGTCGTCGAGGGCATGCAGTTCGACCGCGGCTACCTGTCGCCGTACTTCATCAACAACCAGCAGTCGATGCAGGCCGAGCTGGACGATCCGTTCATCCTGCTGCACGACAAGAAGATCTCCAACGTGCGTGACCTGCTGCCCGTCCTCGAGGGCGTGGCCAAGGCCGGCAAGCCGCTGCTGATCATCGCCGAGGAAGTCGAAGGCGAAGCGCTGGCGACCCTGGTGGTCAACACCATCCGCGGCATCGTCAAGGTCTGCGCCGTCAAGGCACCGGGCTTCGGCGACCGTCGCAAGGCGATGCTGGAAGACATGGCCGTCCTCACCGGCGGCACCGTGATCTCCGAGGAAGTCGGCCTGCAGCTGGACAAGGCCACGATCAAGGACCTCGGCCGCGCGAAGAAGGTGCAGGTCTCGAAGGAGAACACCACCATCATCGACGGCGCCGGCGAAGTGTCGGGCATCGAAGGCCGCATCAAGCAGATCAAGGCGCAGATCGAGGAGACCTCCTCCGACTACGACCGCGAGAAGCTGCAGGAGCGCGTGGCCAAGCTGGCCGGCGGCGTTGCGGTGATCAAGGTCGGTGCTTCGACCGAGATCGAGATGAAGGAAAAGAAGGCTCGCGTCGAAGACGCGCTGCACGCCACGCGTGCTGCCGTTGAAGAGGGCATCGTCCCGGGCGGCGGCGTTGCGCTGCTGCGCGCCAAGGCTGCGATCGCTGGCCTCAAGGGTGCCAACGAAGACCAGAACCACGGCATCCAGATCGCCCTGCGCGCGATGGAAGCGCCGCTGCGCGAGATCGTGACCAACGCCGGCGAAGAGCCGTCGGTCATCGTCAACAAGGTCGCCGAGGGCAAGGGCAGCTTCGGTTACAACGCTGCCAACGGCGAGTTCGGCGACATGATCGAGCTGGGCATCCTGGACCCGACCAAGGTCACCCGCACCGCGCTGCAGAACGCGGCTTCCATTGCCGGTCTGATGATCACGACCGAAGCGATGGTCGCCGAGCTGCCGAAGAAGGACGAGCCGGCGATGCCGGGCGGCGGCATGGGCGGCATGGGCGGCATGGACTTCTAAGTCCTTCCACCCAGTAGCCTGCTACACAAGGAACCCCGCAGAAATGCGGGGTTCTTTTTTTGCCGTCATCTCTTGCTCTTGCTCCGGAGGGGCGCCGTCCGCCGGGCCGGGGATTGCTCCGCCCCTTAGTCGGACATCCTGTCCGAATGCGGGGCGCGGGACATCCATGTCCCGCTGCGGATCAATCCCCGGCCCGTCGGCCGCCGCTCCGGCATTTCATTGCCCGGTCTCCGTCAGAAGCCGTCATTCCCGCGAACGCGGGAATCCATGGACGTTGCTTCCCCGTCATTCCCACGAAGGCGGGAACCAGTGTCGTTGCTCCTGCGTGCGCATGCCGCGCGCGCCCGCTAAGCTCGCGCGCATGCCGACCTCCCTGATCATCGTTGACGACTTCCTCAGCCCGCGCGATGCGATGCAATTGCGCGAGGTCGGGTTGAAGCTGACCTATCCCGACCAACAAGGTGCGTTTCCCGGTCGCAACTCGCTCGAGCGCATCGAGATCGATGGGCTGGAGCACAGCGTGTCCCAGCTGGTCGGCGAGCGCGTGCGGCCGGTCTCGCCGCTGCAGTCGCATGCGAAGTTCCGCATGACGCTGGGTTCGGACATCGGGCGGGCGAAGGTGCACATCGACCAGGCGTACTGGTCGGGCATCCTCTACCTCAGTCGTCCCGAGGACTGCACGGGCGGCACGGAGTTTTTCCGCCACCGCGCCACCCGGACCGACCGTGCGCCGATCACCGACGACGAAATGCGCGCGATGGGCTTCTCGTCGATGGAGCAGATGCATCGCGAGATCATCGAGCGCGACAGCACCGATGAGTCGAAGTGGGAGTTGACCATGCATGCGCCGATGCGCTTCAACCGGCTCGTGCTGTTGCGGCCGTGGTTGTGGCACACGGCAGGGCCGGCATTCGGCGATCGTCTCGAGAACGGACGGCTGGTCTACCTGATGTTCTTCGCAGCGGCGTAGTCGCACCTCGTTCCCGCGCAGGCGGGCACCCATGGACGTGACGCCTTTTTTGCCGCAGGCGCCGGCAATTTCCATGCCACCCGATCGCCCCGTTCACTGGCCGACGAACGTGCGCGAGCGCGTTTGACTCCTTGCGCTATCGCTCGAGCCCCGGGCACGGCGTGAAGCCATTGTGAAAACCGGCGCAGTCATTTTCCTGTGTCGGGCAGGCGCCAATTCTTGTTGCATTGCCGCGCGCGGAGACTGCCTTTTTCAGGCAACAATGGCACCACAGGGGGCTGTTCCATTTTGCGTCATCACCTAATTTGAAGAAGGGGATTCGCAGTGAAGAAGCCAACCGTACTTGTAGTTACGGCGATTGCCAGCGCCTGCATGGCAGCCCTCGCCGCGCCGGTGTCGACGGCGCTGAGACAAGTTTTTCCCGACGATCCCCCCGCTGAGCCCGAGGCCGGACCGCCCAGGGACGAGAGCCCGCAGCGCTGGTTCGTCGAACTGAGCGCAGCACCGAAATCCGATGGTGGTTCGGACGCCTCGCTCAACGCCGAGAAGAAGGCCTTCCGCGACGGCGCCCGCGCCGCTGGCGTGAGGTATCGCGAAAACTTCGCCTACAACGATCTGTTCAACGGCCTGTCGCTGACCGTCACGCGCAGCCAGCTGAGCACGGTCGCGCGCCTGCCCGGCGTCAAGGCGATCTATCCGGTCGAGATCATGCAGATGCCCGATCCGGAAACCAATCCACATCCGGACCTGATCACCGCGCTGACGATGACCGGCGCCGACATCGCCCAGAACCAGCTCGGCCTCGACGGCCGCGGCATTCGCGTGGCGGTGATGGACACCGGCATCGACATCGACCACCCCGACCTGGGCGGCAACGGCACCAACCACAGCACGCCGTTCCCGACCGCGCGCGTCATCAAGGGCTGGGACTTCGTCGGTGACGCGTTCAACGCCGACCCGGATTCGCCGACCTACAACCCGGTCCCGTCGCCTGACAACAATCCCGACGACTGCAACGGCCACGGCACGCACGTGTCCGGCATCATCGGCGCCAACGGCCAGGTGAAGGGCGTTGCGCCGAAGGTGAAATTCGGTGCCTATCGCGTCTTCGGCTGCCAAGGTTCGACCACCGCCGACATCATGATCGCGGCCATGGAGCGCGCCGACCATGACGGCATGGACGTGCTAAACATGAGCATCGGTTCCACCTACCAGTGGCCCGAGTACCCGACCGCCAAGGCCGCTTCGCGCCTGGTCAACAAGGGCATCGTGGTGGTGGCCTCGGCCGGCAACAGCGGCGCCACCGGCATGTACTCGACGGGTGCCCCGAGCACCGGCGACAAGGTCATCTCGGTCGCCTCGTTCGACAACATCTCCGCGCGCCAGCGGTACTTCACCGCATCGCCCGACGCCCTCAAGGTCGGCTTCAACCCGGCCACCGGTTCGCCGGCGCCGCCGACCTCCGGCACCTTGCCGCTGGGCCGCGTCGGAACCGCCGCCAGCATCGATGCCGCCTGCCTGCCATTGCCCGCCGGTAGCCTGGCTGGCCAGGCAGCGCTGATCCGTCGCGGTGGTTGCACGTTCTACATCAAGGCGATCAATGCGCAGAACGCCGGCGCCGCTGCCGTGGTGATCTACGACAACGTCGCGGCCGCACCGTTGAACCCGACCGTTGCAGGCGTACCGTCGGTGAACATCCCGGCCGTCGGCACCACCAAGGCCTTTGGCGATCTGCTCGATGGTCGTCTCGCCAGCGGCCCGGTGGAGCTGACCTGGACGGGCGACACCGATTCGTTCCCGAACGTCGCCGGTGGCCTGATCTCCAGTTTCAGCGCCTATGGCCTGTCGCCGGACCTGCAGCTCAAGCCGGACATCGGTGCGCCGGGTGGTTCGATCTGGTCGACGTATCCGCTGGAAAGCGGTGGCTACGCTTCGATCAGCGGCACCTCGATGGCGTCGCCGCACGTGGCAGGCGCAGCCGCGCTGTTGCTGCAGTCGGCGCCGAACACCAATGCGAAGAACGTGGCCAGGATCCTGCAGAACTCGGCCCAGCCCAAGCCCTGGTCGCTCTCGCCGGCCGCCGGCCTGCTCGACAACGTGCACCGCCAGGGTGCCGGCATGCTGCGCATCGACGATGCGGTGACGGCCGCCGTCCGGATTGATCCGGGCAAGCTGTCGCTGGGCGAAGGTACCAGTGGCGCGACCACGCAGGCGATCACGCTGAAGAACACCGGCAAGACGCCGGTGACCTACGCGTTGTCGTTCGAGAACGCGGTCACCACCGGGCCCAACACGTTCACGCCGAGCTTCTTCCTCGGCGATGCCGGCGTGACCTTCTACGCGCCGACGGTGACGCTGACGAAGAACCAGAGCGTGACCATTCCGGTGACGATCACACCGCCGGTGGCGCCGGTGGGTGGCCAGTACGGTGGCTACCTGATCTTTACGCCGAACGATGGCAGCCCGACGCTGCGCGTGCCCTACGCCGGCTACATCGGCGACTACCAGCTGCGCCAGGTGCTGGTGCCGACCGCCAACGGCTTCCCGTGGCTGGCCAAGCTGTCGGGTGGTTTCTTCAACAACCAGCCGTCCGGTGCGACCTACACGATGGTCGGCGACGACATCCCGTTCTTCCTGATCCACCACGACCACCAGGCCCGCGAGATGCGGCTTGATGTCTACGAGGCCGGTTCGGGCAAGCTCTGGTACACCGCCTACAAGGAAGAGTTCCTGGGCCGCAACTCGACGGCGACGGGCTTCTTCGCCTACTCGTGGGACGGCGTCACCACCAAGAACAAGAACAAGCAGCTGGTCGTGCCCAACGGCAGCTACATCCTGAGGCTGTACGTCCTCAAGGCGCTGGGTGACGAGAACAACCCGGCCCATTGGGAGCAGTGGCAGTCGCCGGTGGTGACCATCGCGCGTCCCTGATCGGCGTTGACGCAATGTGGTGAAGCAGACCCCGCCGCGAGGCGGGGTCTGTGTTTTTGTGCGCTCTGCGCACGCTGGCAACGTCAAATCCCTATTCAGCGAATGGCTTTTCCACAGCTTTCTAAACCCGCGAGTTCTTTTTTGCAGTGCAGCGTGCAAGCCCCTAACGGTTCCTTCACGATCGGCCCCGCATCCCGACGTGGGGGAGGGAGCAGGCCCGCAACCGGTTCGACCGGGGCGGGCTTTTTTATTGCCTGCCGCCTGCATCGGTGGGTCTGAAAGGCCTGCGTGCCATCATTCCGCGATGGACGAAGTCGAACCTTTCATCTCGCGCGCACTCGCGCGCCTTCGTGGCGCGGCTCCCGGCGCGTGGCAAGCCAATCCCGACGTTGATGCGCGCCTCGATGCGCGCCTGATGGCGCTGGCGCGCACCAGCGATTTCGCCGTCGAGACCCTGCTCCGGCAACCGGAACTGCTGCTGCGGCTGGCCGCCGACGCCGATGCGCCCAGCGAACCGCTGCCGGAGCTGCAGGCCGGACACAGCGAACAATGGCCCGCGCTGTTGCGGCGTTACCGGGCGGCGGAATCCACCCGACTGATCTGGCGTGACGTGCTCGGGCTCGACGATGTCGACCAGACGCTCGCCGGTAGCACGCGCCTGGCCGAGCAATGCCTGCAACTGGGCCTGGCCGCGCTGGAAGAGCAGTTCGCGCAACGCCATGGCGTGATCCGCGATGGCGAGGGACGACCGCAGCGGCTGGTGGTGTTCGGCCTGGGCAAGCTCGGCGGCGAAGAGCTCAACTTCAGTTCCGATGTCGACCTGGTCTACGCGTACGAGCACGACGGGCAGTCCGACGGCGCCCGCCCGCTCGATGCCGAGCACTATTTCGCCCGGCTCGGCCAGCAGCTGGCCAAGCTGCTCGACGAGCTGACCGTGGACGGCTTCTGCCATCGCGTCGACCTGCGCCTGCGGCCGTATGGCAACGTCGGCCGCGTGGCGTGGTCGTTCACCGCGATGGAGCAGTACTTCCAGCGCGAGGGTCGCGACTGGGAACGCTACGCCTGGCAGAAGGCACGCCCGGTCGCCGGCGACATCGAGGCCGGCGAGCGCTTCCTCGATAGCCTGCGGCCGTTCGTCTACCGTCGCTATCTCGACTTCGGCGCGCTCGATGGCCTGCGCGCGATGAAGGCCGCCATCAGCGCCGAGGTCGCGCGCAAGGAACTGGCCGACGACATCAAGCGCGGCCCCGGCGGCATCCGCGAGATCGAGTTCCTGGTGCAGGCGCTGCAGCTGATCTACGGCGGTCGCGAAACGGCGCTGCGCGGGCGCAGGTTGCTGCCGGCACTGCAGGCGCTGGTCGAGGCGCGCCAGGTCGGCGAAGAAGCCGCGGCGCTGCTGGCCCAGGCCTATCGCTACCTGCGCCAGCTGGAGAATCGCCTGCAGATGCTGCGCGACGCGCAGACCCATGCATTGCCCGAGTCGGTCGATGACCGTGCCCGCATCGCGACGGCATTGGCCTACGCCGACTGGGACACACTGCGCGATTCGCTGGACGTGCAGCGCGGTCGCGTCACCGCCGAGTTCGAAGCCCTGCTCGCGCCGCGGCGTCGCCGCAATGCCCCCGATGCGCTGACCGCCTACTGGCGCGCGCTGCCCGAGGGCGGCGACAGCGCCGTGCTCGGCGACGCCGGCTTCGTCGAGGTGGGCAACGCCGATACGGTGCTGCGCGATTTCGCCCGCAGCCCCGGCGTGCGCGGCCTCTCCGACAGTGCCCGCGCCCGGCTCGATCGCGTGCTGCCGGCATTGCTGCAGGCCGCGGCGGCGTCGAGCGAACCGATGCTCGCGCTGCGGCGCCTGCTGGCACTGCTGCACAACGTGTTGCGGCGTAGCGCCTATCTGGCATTGCTCGACGAGCAGCCGGCGGCGCTGGCACGCCTGGTCGAAGTCGTCAGTCACAGCGCGTTGCTGGCCGAGCGGCTCGCGGCCTATCCGCTGCTGCTCGATGAGTTGCTGGATGCGCGCGTGGCCGGTCCGTTGCCCGGGCGCGACGCCCTGCTTGCCGCCTGCCTGGCCGTCGCACACGACGATGACGACGACGCCGAGGCGGTGCTGCAATCGCTCAACGAAGTGCGCCAGGCGTTGAGTTTCCGCATCGCCATGGCACTGCGCGACGGCCGCCAGAGCGCGGCGGAAAGTGCGCGCCAGCTGGCATGGCTGGCCGACGGCGTGGTGATGCGCGTGCTGCGCCTGGCCGACCATGAAGTCGCCAGCGCGCACGGTCGCATCGCCGGCGCGCGCTTCGCCGTGCTGGGTTACGGCAGCCTGGGCGGTGAAGAACTGGGGTTTGGCTCCGACCTGGACCTGGTGTTCCTGTACGACGCGCCAGGCGGCGAAGGCGCGCATTCGGACGGTGCGCGGCCGCTGGAAGCGTCGCGCTGGTTCGCACGTCTGGCGCAGAAGGTCGTCGCGCTGCTCGGTGCGGTGACCGGTGCCGGCCGCCTGTTCGATGTCGACGTGCGCCTGCGCCCGGATGGCGCGAAGGGCCTGCTCGTCTCGAGCCTGGCCAGCTACCGCGACTACCAGCGTGAGCGCGCCTGGACCTGGGAGCACCAGGCGCTGGTGCGCGCGCGATTCGTCGCCGGCGATGAAACGCTGGGCGCGGCCTTCGAGGACGTGCGTGCGCAGACACTCGCGCGCCAGCGCGATCCGGCGGCTCTGCGCAACGACGTGGTCGCGATGCGCCGGCGCATGCGCGCCGAGCTCGATCGCAGCGATGCCGCTGGCTTCGACCTCAAGCAGGGCGAGGGCGGCCTGGTCGACCTGGAGTTCCTGCTGCAGTACGCGGTGCTGGCCGAATCGGTGGCGTACGGCGACTGGCTGCAGCCGCGCAGCACGCCGGAGCTGATCCGGGCGATGGGCGCCGGCGGCTGGTTTGGCGCGGAAGAAGCCGATGCGTTGCTGCAGGCGCATGCGGTGCTACTCGAAGCCGGCCTGGCGTGCACCCTGGACCGTCGTCCGCGACGACTTCCGGTCACTCCCTCAATCGCAGACGCCCGACGATCGATCAGCGACGCCGCGCAGCGTCGCGAACTTCACTTCGACGGCGAGCCCGCTACTCCCTAGCCGCGCGCCTAGAACCGGTTCAGGCGCGCCTGAACCTGCGCGGCCACGCGCGCGGTTTCGCGCAGTGGCGTCACCGACCAAAGCTCGGCTGCCTGGTCGAGCAGCCGGATCCGTCCACGCGCGAGCAGGCTGTCGAGGAAGCGACGTGGCCGGCCGTCTATTCGATCCATGCCGGCGACAAACACCGGTGCCCAGGTCGCGGCGGCCTCCGACAGCATGTTCACCGAGTCGGCCGTGCAGACGATGCGGTCGGCCCAGCCGAGCACGCCCGCGTAAGGGTTGGCGCCGTCGTCCTCGCTTCCCCAGACGACGCCAGGCAATGTCGACAGGCGTTCGCGCAGGCGTTGCCGCACGGATGCGGGGGTGCGTCGCGATGCGGTGGCCAGCACGCTTCCGCCTTCGCTGCGGACGATCGAGTCAATCTGTGCAAACAGCCCGTCGTACATGGCATCGTCGAAGCGCGCGTGCGCGCTCGCGCCGCCGAGCAGCAGGGCCGTGCGCGGGCCGGGCAGGGCAGCGAAACGGTCGAAGTCGCGGCGCGCCGCCGCCAGCCACAGGTCGTCGACCGGGTGCAGGCTGCCGAGCAGGGTGATGACGTTCTCGCCACGCAGGCGGTCGTGCTCCGGCGCGATCACCAGGTCCCAGTGGCCGGTGGCGATGCGCGGGTCGAGGATCTGCACCGCGCGTGCGCCGCGCTCGCGCAGCAGGCGCGTGGCCAGCGCGGTCTTGCGGCCGCAGCCGATCGCCAGCCGCGGTGGCGCGGCCAGCGCGCGGGCGAAGTCCTCGCCGAAGGCGTGGCTGGCGCCCGGCCAGCGCCGCGGCGCCAGCCATTGCCACGGCGCCCGGGGCTGCAGTGTCCAGTCACGGAACGGCTGGCCCATCGCGAGGGCCAATGCGTCGGCCTGGCGGCGGTTTCCGGCCTTGGCGTCGCTGAGCGACCAAGCCGTGGCGCCATGCCCTGTATAGGGGCTGGCGGTCGCACTGTTCACGCTGGCGGGTCGCTGTTGTTGCACGATTGTGCTTAATCCGTTCTGGAAGCGTCGGCTGTTGCGATTGCGCCAGACTCTACACTTTCACACCTCGGCCGCGGGCAGTCCCGCCGGCTTCCAAATGGAGTACCTGATGTCGCACCCGTCCCACGCCGTCCTCCCTGATGCCACGCTCGACCGGCTCTTCCGCACCGCCCGCACGCACAACGAGCTCGCCGGCGAGGTCAGTGACGAGACGCTGCACCAGCTGTACGAGCTGGCCAAGTGGGGCCCGACCAGCGCCAACATGTCGCCGCTGCGGCTGGTGTTCGTGAAGTCGGCCGAAGCCAAGGCGCGGTTGGCGCCGGCGCTGGACGAGGGCAACTACGCCAAGACCCTGGCCGCGCCGGTCACGGCGATCGTCGGCTACGACATGGCGTTCTACGAGAAGCTCCCGTACCTGTTCCCGCACACCGACGCGCGCTCGTGGTTCGACGGCCGCCCTGAGCACGACCTGGAAGTCATCGCCCTGCGCAACGGCAGCCTGCAGGGCGCCTACGTGCTGATGGCCGCGCGCGCGCTGGGACTGGATTGCGGCCCGATGTCGGGCTTCAAGAACGCCATTGTCGACGAGGCGTTCTTCGCAGGCACCCAGGTCCGCTCCAACTTCCTGATCAACCTCGGCCACGGCGACCCGGCCAAGCTGTTCGCGCGTTCGCCGCGGCTGCCGTTCGACGAAGCCGCGCAGATCCTCTGAGTCCCGTCCCGCCACCCCCTTTCGTTCGCCCCCGCCACAAGGAGCTCCACCGCATGTTCAAGCGCATTGCACTGGTTGTCGCCCTCGCCGCCGCCAGCACCGTCGCCATCGCCGCGCCGGTGACCTACAAGATCGATCCGAACCACACCGACGTCATCGCCAGCTGGAGCCACTTCGGCTACTCCAACCCGATCGCCCATTTCGGCGACGTCGATGGCGCCATCGTCTATGACGCCGACCACGTCGGTGCCTCCAAGGTCGAAGTGACCATCCCGCTGTCGGGCCTGGAAGCGAACGTGCCGGATTTCAACGAGCACCTGCGCAGCGCCGACTTCTTCGACGCCGAGAAGTACCCGACCATCACCTTCAAGAGCACCAAGGTCGAAGCCGCCGGCGACAAGAAGCTGCGCGTGTTCGGTGACCTGACCGTGCACGGCGTGACCAAGCCGGTCGTGCTCGACACCACCATCAACAAGATCGCCGAGCACCCGATCTCCAAGCGCGCCGCGGCCGGCTTCGATGCCACCACCACGATCAAGCGCAGCGATTTCGGCCTGGCCAAGTTCGTGCCCAACGTCAGCGACGCGGTGACCATCCGCATCACCACCGAAGCCAGCGTGCCCAAGCCTGCAGCTACGAAGTAAGCTTGCGGGAATGATCATCGAACGCCCATCCAGTGCCCGTGGCCATGTCCGCACGGCATGGCTCGACAGCCGCCACACGTTCTCGTTTGGCGGCTACTACGACCCGGCCTGGATGGGCTTCGGACCGCTGCGGGTGGTCAACGAGGACCGCGTCGATGGCGGCGCGGGCTTCCCGCCCCACCGGCACGCCAACATGGAGATCCTCAGCTACGTGATCTCCGGTGCGCTGGCCCACAAGGACAGCAGCGGCGGCGGTGGCGTGATCGGCCCCGGCGAGCTGCAGTGGATGAGTGCCGGCCACGGCGTCGAGCACAGCGAATACAACGGTTCGGCGACCGAGCCGGTGCATTTCCTGCAGATCTGGGTGCAACCCTCGCGCCTCAACCACGAACCGGCCTATGCCCAGCGCCAGGCAGTCAGCGCCGACGCCCACGGCTGGACGCTGCTGGTCTCGCCGGACGGCCGCGATGGCAGCCTGTCGGTGCGCCAGGACGTGATCGTCCGCGACGTGCGCCTGGACCGCGGCGAGAGCGCCGCACACGACCTCGACCCGTCGCGCCTGTACTGGCTGCAGGTGGTGCAGGGCGCGGTCAGCGCCAATGGCCGCCCGCTGCAGGCCGGTGACGCGCTGGGGTTCCAGGACGAATCCGGCCCGCTGCGGCTGGAAGGCGCCGGCGAAGGCCGTGCCGATGTCCTGTTGTTCGACCTGACTGCCTGACGTCCACGCAGTGGTGCCTGCCCGCGGCTGCTAAACTAGCGGTCCCGCGTCGCCACTGTGTCCCGCCCCATGACCGCAGCCACCGCCCATCCGACCCAGGCCAACGCCGAGAAGCGCTACGTGGTGCACCGTGGCGACCTGCCGCTGAGCTGCCCGCTGCCGTCGATGGCGCTGTGGAACTCGCACCCGCGCGTCTACCTGCCGGTCGAGGAAGAGGGCGAAGTGCAGTGTCCGTACTGCGGTTCGCACTTCGTCCTGGAAGACTGACGCTTCCCTCGTCGCCCATTCCGACGGGACGTGTCATGCGTCGATTGACCGTCGTCCAGCTGTTGCCGGCCCTGGAATCGGGCGGCGTCGAACGCTCCACCCTCGAAATCGCGCAGGCCCTGGTCAACGCCGGCCACCGCGCCGTGGTCGTCTCCGCCGGCGGTCGCCTCGTGCCGAGGCTGCAGGCGCTCGGCGCCGAACACATCACCCTCGACATCGGCCGCAAGTCGCTGCTGACGCTGCGCCATGTCCGCACGCTGCGCGCGCTGTTGCTGCGCGAAGGCGTCGATGTCGTGCATGCGCGTTCGCGCCTGCCGGCCTGGATCGGCGTGCTTGCGCTGCGTGGCATCCCGGCGGCGCGACGCCCGCACCTGGTCACCACCGTCCACGGCCTCAACTCGCCTTCGCGCTACAGCGCGGTGATGACGCGCGGTGAGCGGGTCATCTGTGTCTCGCAGACGGTGCGCGACTACGTGCTCCGGCATTATTCCGACATCGACGCGGACAAGCTGCGCGTCATCGAACGCGGCCTCGACCCGAGCCAATTCCCTCGCGCACCGCTGCCCGATGCGGAAGCGCGGGCGTGGGCTGCGTCGCTGCATCCGGCGCTGGGCGGCAACGGACCGCTGTTGCTGCTGCCCGGTCGCGGCACTCGCCTGAAAGGCCATGCCGACGCTCTGGACCTGCTGGCGCGATTGCGCGGCGACGGCCTGGATGCGCGGCTATGGCTGCCCGGTTCGCGCGAGCCCGGCCGCGAGGCCTACATCGCCGAGCTCGAAGCCGAAGCGGCGCAATGCGGCATTGCCGATGCAGTCGCGTTCACCGTGGCCACCGACGCGATTGCGCGCGCCTACGCCGCCAGCAACCTGGTCCTGCAGCTGTCGCACAAGCCCGAGGCATTCGGGCGAACGGTGCTCGAAGCCTTGTCGGTGGGGCGGCCGCTGCTGGGCTGGAACCATGGCGGTGTCGGCGAGCTGCTGGCGCGCTGGCAGCCGGACGGCGCGGTGGCGCCGTTCGACCTGGGTGCGTTGCATCACAGCGCCTACGAACTCCTTACGCATCCGGCGCCGCCAGCAGCTAGGATTCCCGATTCGTTGCGCGCGATGCAGGAGGCCACGCTTGCCGTCTACGCCGAGTTCGTCGATGAATCCCGCTGCCGCTGACACCGGTGGCGTGGCGCCGCGCGCGCACGGCTGGCGCTGGGCGCCGGCGTGGATCCTGACCTATGTCGCGTTGTGGCCGGCGCCGGGGTATGCCGAGGGCGTGCTGGTGCTGGGCGCGCTGGCGGCGATCGTCCACCTGGCGATGTCGCGCTTCCGCGGCGGCACCAAGCTGCTGAGCAACCCCGCCTGGGCGCTGACCAGCGTGCTGTTCTTCGCCTACTGGACCCCGGAACTGGTGTCGGCGATCGATGCGATCGACCCGGCCCGCGCACTGCGCGAAGCCGCGGTCGACCTGCGCTACCTGCCGTTCCTGTGGCTGGTGGCGGCGGCCGTCGCCGAGCCGCGCGGGCGGCGCATCACCTTCGGCGGGCTGGCGGTGATCATCGCGATCTGGACGATCGATGCGTTGCTGCAGGCGGCCACCGGTACCAGTCCGCTGTTCGCCGGCATCGACGGCATCAAGCACGCCATCAGCGGCCACGGCATGTGCACGCCGCAGGAACTGGCCAGTCTCGACCGCCTCAGCGGCGTGCTCGGTCCGTGCAACCTCAAGCTCGGGCCGGTGCTGGCCAGCCTGTCGCCGTTCGTGCTGTTTGCCGGTGGACGCCGGCTTGGCACCGTCGGCTGGCTGCTGGCGGCCGCCGGCGTCGGCGTGGTGCTGGTGTTGGCCGGTTCGCGTGCGTCGTGGATCACCTTTGCCGTTGCGCTGGCGCTGTCGGGCTGGCGCCTGCTGGGCTGGAAGAAACTGGCGGCGGTGTTCGTCTTCGGCGCGATCGCGGTCGGTGTGCTCAGCACGTCGGTGCCGCAGGTGCGCGAGCGCATCGCCCGCACCACGCATGTGCTGGCGGCGGACGTGGAAGGCGTCGACAGTGCCTTGTCGGGACGCGCGCGGATCTGGAGCGCGGCCGCCTGCATGGTGCGCGAGCACCCGCTCAACGGTGTCGGTGCGCGTGGCTTCCGCGAAGCGTTCCCGCACTGCGACCCGGCGCCGGGCGAAGTGGCCGCCTGGGGCGGCGGCCCGGCGCTGCATGCGCACCAGATCGTGCTGGAAGTGCTCAGCGAGACCGGCATCTTCGGACTGCTGATGTGGCTGGCCGGTGTCGCCCTGTCCTGGCGCGCGTGGCGCTTTGCCGACGAGCAGGCGCGCGAGCGCGCACGCCCGGCGATGTGGGCGCTGGCGGCGACGATCTTCCCGCTCAACACCCACCTGGCGTTCTACTCCACGTTCTGGGGCGGACTGACGCTGCTGCTGGCGGCGTTGTACGCGGGCAGCCTGCTGGCGCGCGAGTGACCGCGGCGCGCGTGCTGTCTTATCCGCGTCGCGCGTAAGGCGACGTCATCCCCGGCGGCCGCCGCTTGAAGCGGCGATGGATCCACAGGTACTGGCTGGGTGCTTCGCGCACCATCGCCTCGATGGCGGCATTGACGCGGGCGCTGTCTTCGGTGGCATCCGCCGACGGGAAGTCGGGCAGTGGGGCGCCGATGCGCAATATGTAATCGCCGCCTTCGCGACGGTGGAAGAACGGCACCACCGCGCTGCCGCTGAGGCGGGCGAACTGGTGGGTGGCGGTGATCGTCGCCGCCGGCACGCCGAAGAAGGGCGCGAACACCGTGTCCTTGCCGCGCATGTCCTGGTCGGGCGCGTACCACAGGAACCCGCCCTGCTTGAGGTGGCGGATCGCCGGGCGGACTTCTTCGTTGGTGAACATCGCCTTGGCATAGCGCAGGCGACCGCGCTTGACCGCCCACTCCATCACCGGGCTGCGATGGCGGCGGTACATGCCCGTCAGCGGCAGGTGGTCGCACATCAGCCGGCCACAGATCTCCAGCGTCATGAAGTGGCCCGAGACCATCAGCACGCCGCGACCTTCGGCGCGGATCGGGTCGAGCAGCTCGAGGCCTTCGATCCGCACCGTGCGTCGCATCGGGCCGACCGGGCCCCACCACGCGCGCGCGAATTCGAACAGGCCGATGCCCAGGTCGCGGAAGCTGTCGCGAAGCATGGCCTCGCGCTGCTCCGGCGTTTTTTCCGGGAAGCACAGGGCGAGGTTGATCCGCGCGGCGCGGCGACGATCGACCGCGACCAGCCGGGCCAGCACGCCGATGCCGCGGCCGAGCCAGCGCTGCAGCGCCCACGGCAGCCAGGCGCCCAGGCACATCACGCCCAGTGCCAGCCACATGGGCCAATGACGCGGACCGAACGGCGGGGAGGGCGGCGACGTGGGGGATTCGATTGCCTTGGCCATTGGGGAGATTCTAGCAACCAGGCGCGATTGCTCTCGCCACTCTCCTTTCCCTCATGCGCCTTGGTTATCCTAGTCACGATGTCGACAGACCCTATCGAGCGCGTGATGCGTGGCCTGTATTCGGTCGCGCTATATCTTTTGGCGCCGATCACCGTTTACCACCTGATCTGGCGCGGCCTGCGGCAGCCGTCGTATTTCCTGCGCTGGCAGGAACGGTATGCCTTCTATGCCGAGCGGCCGGAGCCGCCGACGCTGTGGCTGCACGCGGTCTCGGTGGGCGAGGTCAATGCGGCCGTGCCGCTGGTCAACGCCCTGCGCCGCAGCCGGCCGGACCTTCGCCTGCTGGTGACGACGATCACGCCGACCGGCTCGGAGCGGGTGCAGGCGCTGTGGGGCAAGGACGTGTCCCACGTCTACCTGCCGTATGACCTGCCGGGTGCGGTGTCGCGCTTCCTGACCAACTACCGGCCGCATGCGGCGCTGATCATGGAGACCGAGCTGTGGCCGAACCTGTTGTTCGGTTGCCGCGACCATGGCATTCCGGCGCTGATCCTCAATGCGCGCCTGTCGGAGCGTTCGCTGCGTGGCTATCGGGTGCTGGCGCCGCTGGTGGCGCGGGCGCTGCGCACGGTGCGCACGGTGGCGGCGCAGTCGCATGCCGACGGTGAGCGCTTCATCCGCCTGGGGGCGAGCGCGGAGCAGGTGGTCGAGGTCGGCAACCTGAAGTTCGACGTGACGGTGCCGGAGAACCTGGCCGAGTTCGCGGCGCTTTGCCGCAGCCATGCGGGTGCGCGTCCGGTGTGGATCGCGGCGAGCACGCACGAGGACGAGGAGATGGCGGTCATCGCCATCCATCGCCGCCTGCGGTCGATATTCCCGGATTTGCTGTTGTTGTGGGCGCCGCGCCATCCGGAGCGTTTCCGCATGGTCGCCGACACGGCGCGCACGGCGGGCTGGCAGGTGTCGACGCGTTCGCGTGCGCAGTGGCCGCAGCCGGACGATGCGGTGTTCGTGATCGATACGCTGGGCGAGCTGATGAGTTTCTATGCGTGCGCGGATGTCGCTTTCGTCGGTGGCAGTCTGCAGGCGATCGGTGGCCACAATCTGCTGGAGCCGGCGGCGACGGGCACGGCCATCGTCACGGGGCCGCACCTGCACAACTTCGTCGAGATCGCGCAGCGTCTGCAGGATGCCGGTGCGGTGCGGGTGGTCGAGGATGCGGAGGCGGTGCGCGAGGCGCTGGAAGAGTTGCTGCGTGATCCGCAGGCGCGCGAGCGCATGGCGGCGGCCGGGCGGGCGCTGGTGGAGACCGGCCGGGGTGCGCTGGCGCGGACGATGGCGCTGCTCCAGCCGCTCTTGCCGCCGGTGCCCTGACCCCACGGGTTTCCTGCTCCGTCGGGGCGCCGTCCGCCGTGCCGGGGATTGCTCCGCCCCTTAGTCGGACATCCTGTCCGATGTGGGGCGCGGGACATCCATGTCCCGCTGCGGATCAATCCCCGGCCCGTCGAACGACGCTCCGGCATTTCATTGCCCGGTCTTCGTCCTCAACCCGTCATTCCCGCGAAGGCGGGAACCCAGCGTCGTTGCTCCCGTCATTCCCGCGAAGGCGGGAATCCATGGACGTCGCTCCCGTCATTCCCGCGAAGGCGGGAATCCATGGACGTCGCTCTGACGCACAAAAAAACCGCCGGAGGTCCGGCGGTTTCTTGTGTCGCTGCGATGCGGCCTTGCTCAGCCCTGGACGTCACCCGGTGCCACGTACGACTCGGTGTCGAGCGTGAGCAGGCGGTTGATTTCCTGGACGTCGCCGATGTCGAGCGTGCCGGCGGCCTGTTCCAGCAGCAGGCGGTTCTGCAGGTGGTTGTAGCGGGCACGGGCGTACTCGAGCTGGGCGAGGAACAGGTTGCGCTGGTTCTGCAGCACGTCCAGCACCGTGCGGGTGCCGACTTCCAGACCGACCTGCGATGCGTCGTAGGCGCTCTTGGCCGAGACCAGTGCGAGGCGGCGGGCCTCGACTTCGCTGACGCTGGCGACCAGGGTCTGGTAGGCGTTGCGGGTGTTGCGGATCAACGCGCGCTTCTGCGACTCGAGCTCGTCGCTGGCGACGTCGCGACGGGCCAGGGCCTGGCGCACGCCCGACTGCACCGCACCGCCGGAGAAGATCGGCACCGACAGCGTCACGCCGACGGCCGGGCCGTAGGAGCGGTTGTCGATGTCGCGGGTGAAGCCGAAGTCGTGCAGGGTGTTGTCGCCCCAGCCGGTGGAATCACCGTAGCTGCCGTTGAGGTACAGGCGCGGCCAGTGGCCGGCGCGTGCGGTCTCGACGTCGGCCTCGGTCGACTGCACCTGCAGGTCCTTCGCACGAAGGGCAGGGTTGTTCTCGATGGCGGTGGCGACCCAGCCTTCGGCGTCGCGCGATTCCGGCAGCACCGGCTGGAAGTCCTTCGGCAGGCCCTTCACGCCGCGCACGTCCTTGCCGGTCAGCTCGGTCAGGCCCTGGTAGGCATCTTCGAGCGCGTTGCGGGCGAGGATCGTGTTGGCGCGCGCGCTGTCGTACTGGGCGCGCGCTTCGTGCACGTCGGTGATCGGCGCCAGGCCGACTTCCAGGCGCTTGGAGGCGTAGTCGAACTGCTTCTTCAGCGCGGTCTCGGCCGCTTCGGCCGCGACCAGCGATTCCAGCGCGATCAGCACGTTGAAGTACGCCGCCGAAGTGCGCGTGATCAGGTCGTTGCCGGCCGCTGCCAGCTGGAAGTCGGCGGCTTCGCTCAGCGCCTTCTGGCTCTTGTGGCGGGTGAAGTTGCCGCGGTCGTAGATCATCTGGCTCAGGCGGACCTCGCTGCTGCGCGTGGTCGTGTCGATCTGCGTATTGCCGCCGCCGATGGAGCCGTCAGATCCGACGGCGAGGTTGCCGCGCTGATGGTTTTCCGAGCGGCTGATCGAGGCGCTGCCGTCGATCTGCGGCAGCATCGCGGCGCGGGTCTGCACCGCGCCTTCCTTGATGGCAAGGCGGCTGGCTTCGGAGGCGGACAGTTGCGGGTCGCTGTCGCGCGCCAGCTCGTAGGTCTGCAACAGGTCTTCGGCGGCAGCCGTGGCCGGCATCAGGGCCGACAGGCCCATGGCAGTGGCGAGGGCGATTACGAGCGGGCGGCGGATCATGCGATGTCCTTGTCCGTGTAGCGTTCTAGTTGAACCGTCCGCATAGGCCATGCAGACGTGTGAGGGTCGTCAGAACTTGAATGCCGGGGCGGGGGCCGCACCGGCGAGGTAGGGCAGATCGGTTTCGAACAACGATTGGATGCGCGAAGCGTTGACTTCGTTGCGCAGCAGCACCGCTTCCATCACCGGCGAGCGGCCGCGCACGACGAACAGGCGGCCGTCCGGCTGCAGCCAGTCGATGAAGCGCTGCGGGATGGCGTCGACGGCGCCGGTGACGCAGATCGCGCTGAAGCGGCGGTCCGGCGTCCAGGCGAAGGCATCGGCGGTGATGACCTGGGCGTTGTCGACACCCTGCTGCGCCAGCACGGCGCGGGCGCCGTCGGCGAGGTCGGCGTGGCGTTCGATGCTGACCACTTCGCGCGCCAGGCGCCCCAGACAGGCGGTCAGGAAGCCGCTGCCGGTGCCGATCTCCAGCACGTCGTCACCCGGGTCCAGCGCCAGCGCCTGCAGGGTGCGGCCTTCGACCACGGGCTTCATCATCGCTTCGCCATGGGCCAGCGGCAGCACCAGGTCGGCATAGGCCAGGCGGCTGTGCTCGGCAGGCACGAAGGCTTCGCGCGGCAGCGCCGACAGCACGTCGAGCACGCGCGGATCGAGCACGTCCCAGGGACGTACCTGCTGCTCGACCATCAGTTCGCGTGCCTTGATGTAATCCATGGGGTTCATCGGGGGGAAATCTCGCGCGGAAGACCGCGAATTGTACCGGTAATGACCCACCGGGCCGGTGCTGGCGCGGCGCACAGGATGGCCGAGCGCGCAGGTATGGACTGAGTGCCGGAAGTAATCAACACCAGTCACCCTCCCGCAGCGAACCGCCAGATCCGGTCAGATTCAGCGCTCAACTTGCCGGCATCGGCCATCATCGCGCAACCCGTGCCGGCCGTGCCGCGGCGCCGTCGCGGACGGCGTAGGCACGCAGGAACAGATCGACCGATGCGGCAAGGTGCGCGTCGATTTCCTCGTCCGTCGGAGCCGGGCCGCCGAACACCAGGCAGGCGTGCGGCTCGCCCTTGAGCAGGGCGAAGAACTGCCCGGCCGCGCGCGGCACGTCGGCAATGGCGAGTTCGCCGGCGCCGATCCGGCGTTCGAGCAAGGTGGCGAAATCGCCCTGCACGCGCATCGGGCCGGCTTCCCAGAACAGCTTGGGCAGGGCCGAGTGGGCCACCTGCGGGGTGCACAGCATGCGATGGCCGGCAACCGCTTCGGGCGAGCTGATCATGGCGTAGAAGGCGCTGGCGATGGTCATCAGCCGATCCCGCAGCGGCGTGGCCGGCGAGGGTTCGAACAGCGACGACGGCAGCGACTGCTCGCAATGCGACTCGATGGCGGCTGCGAACAGCGCGTCCTTGTCGCCGAAATGGCTGTAGACGGTGAGCTTGGAGACGCCGGCTTCGGCGGCGATCTGGTCCATGCTGGAGCCGTCGTAGCCGAGCTGAGTAAACATTCTTTTGGCCGCTTCCAATATTGCGGCTCGCTTTCCCAGATCCTTGGGACGACCCGGTCCGGTGGACTTCGGGGGGCTGGGCTGGCGTGAAGCAGTCATGCGGGAATACTAGACTATTGAGTTTGATATTTATACAGTACCGCCAAGTACATTAATTAACCTCGAGGTCACCCGCAATGCGCAGCAGTCCCCCCACCGCTGCCCGCCTCGCCGTCGTCGCGATGCTTGGCCTGTCGACCTTGACCCTGGTGGCTTGCAGTAGCGATGCCAAGCCCGAGGAGTCGCCCCGCCCGGTGCTGGTGACGCACCCCGGCGAGTCCGACCAGACCGCCACCGCCTTTGCCGGTGAAGTGCGCGCTCGCGAAGAAAGCCCGCTGTCGTTCCGCGTTGGCGGCAAGCTCATTGAACGCAAGGTCGACGTCGGCGCCCATGTCCGCAAGGGCGACCTGCTGGCCGTGCTCGACCCGGGCGACCTGCAGGCGCAGGCGCGTGCGGCGCAGGCGCAACTGACCGCCGCCCAGGCCGAGCTCAACCGCGCCAAGGCCGACCAGGTCCGCTTCGCCCGCCTGGCCAACGACCAGCTGGTCAGCCGCTCGACCCTCGACGCGCAGAACGCCGCGACCCAGGCCGCGCAGGAACAGGTCAACTCGGCCCGCGCCAACCTCGAAGTCGCGCGCAACCAGGCCGCCTACTCGCAGCTTCGCGCGCCCGCCGACGGTGTGATCGCCACGCGCAGCGCCGAGGCCGGGCAGGTGGTCGCCGCCGGCCAGGCGGTGTTCTCGCTGGCCGCGGACGGCGTGCGCGAAGTTGCCTTCGCGTTGCCCGAGGGCATCGTGTCGGAGATCAAGCCGGGGCAGCCGGTGCTGGTGGAGTCGTGGTCGCAGACGGGCAAGCGCTGGCCGGGCCGCATCCGCGAGATCTCGCCGGCCGCCGATCCGGCGTCGCGCACGTATGCGGCGCGGATCAGTGTCGATGCGCCCGCCGGTGCGCTTGAACTGGGCCAGAGCGCGCGTGTGTACCTGCCTGGCAATGGCAATGGCGGTCTCAGCGTTCCGCTCGCGGCACTGCAACGCGGGCCCAAGGGCAACGCCGTGTTCGTGGTCGATCCGAAGACGTCGACGCTGAAGTTGCAGCCGGTGCAGACCGGTCCGTTCGGCGAAGACCGCGTGCCGGTGATCAGTGGTGTCGACGCCGACGACTGGGTGGTCGCCGCCGGTGGACACCTGCTGCGCGTCGGCCAGAAGGTGCAGCCGGTCGATCGCGACAACCGTCCCGTGACGGCGAACTGAGCCATGCGCTTCAATCTTTCCGAGTGGGCGCTGCGCCATCGCAGCCTGATTGTCTACGCAATGCTGGTGATGGCCATCGCCGGCACGTTCTCGTACCTCAAGCTGGGCCGCAGCGAGGATCCGTCGTTCACCTTCAAGGTGATGGTGATCCGCACGCTGTGGCCGGGCGCGACCGCCGAAGAGGTCTCGCGCCAGGTCACCGAGCGCGTCGAGAAGAAGCTGATGGAGACCGGCCAGTACGAGTTCATCCGCTCGTACTCGCGCGCCGGCGAATCGCAGGTGATGTTCATCGCCAAGGATTCGCTGCGCTCCAAGGACATCGGCCCGCTGTGGTACCAGGTGCGCAAGAAGATCGGCGACATCCGCCCGACCTTGCCCAGCGACGTCGTCGGGCCGTTCTTCAACGACGAGTTCGGCGACACCTTCGGCAACATCTATGCGCTGACCGGCAAGGGCTTCGACTACGCCGTGCTCAAGGACTACGCCGAGCGCGTGCAGTTGGCGCTGCAGTCGCAACCCGACGTCGGCAAGATCGAACTGTTTGGTGTGCAGGACGAGAAGGTCTGGATCGAGCTGTCGAACGTCAAGCTGGCCACGCTCGGTATCCCGGCGTCGGCCGTGCAGCAGGCGCTCGACGAGCAGAATGCGATGGTGCCGGCCGGCTTCTTCGAGACCGGCAGCACGCGCGTGCCGTTGCGCGTGGGCGGCAAGTTCAAGTCGGTCGAGCAGATCCGCGAGTTCCCGATCCGCGTCGGCGACCGCACCTTCCGCCTCGGCGACGTCGCCGACGTGCGCCGCGGCTTCTCCGATCCGCCCGCACCGCGCATGCGCTTCATGGGCGAGGACGCCATCGGCATTGGCGTGGCGATGAAGGAGGGTGGCGACATCCTCAAGCTCGGCAAGACCCTGGAAGGCGAGTTCGCGGCCCTGCAGAAGACGTTGCCGGCGGGCATGGAGCTGCGCAAGGTGGCCGACCAGCCGGCCGCCGTGGAAGAGTCCGTCGGCGAGTTCATCAAGGTGCTGACCGAGGCCGTCGCCATCGTGCTGCTGGTGAGCTTCTTCTCGCTCGGCCTGCGCACCGGCCTGGTGGTGGCGCTGTCGATTCCGCTGGTGCTGGCGATGACCTTCGCGGTGATGTCGTTCTTCGGCGTCGGCCTGCACAAGATTTCGCTGGGCGCGCTGGTGCTGGCGCTGGGCCTGCTCGTCGACGACGCGATCATCGCGGTGGAGATGATGGCCATCAAGATGGAGCAGGGCTTCAGTCGCCTGAAGGCGGCCGCGTTCGCCTGGGAAAGCACGGCATTCCCGATGCTCACCGGCACGCTGATCACCGCGGCCGGCTTCCTGCCGATCGCGACGGCGCGTTCGAGCACGGGCGAGTACACGCGCTCGCTGTTCGAGGTGGTGACCATTGCGCTGGTGGTGTCGTGGATCGCCGCCGTCGCCTTCATTCCGTACCTTGGCGACAAGCTGCTGCCTGACTATGGCCATGCGGCACCGCCGCCGAAGCCGGGTTCGTTGCCGGCGCGCTGGCGCGCATTCCGCGAGCACCTGGCCGACCGTTTCCCGGCCTTCCACGATTACCTCGCGCCGAAGCCGCCGATCGACGGCCACGTTCATGATCCGTACGCGAGCAAGTTCTACACCCGCTTCCGTGGCTGGGTGACGTTCTGCGTGCGCCGCCGCTGGCTGGTGATCGGCGTTACCGTGGCCGCGTTCGTCGCGTCCGTGTTCGCCTTCCGTTTCGTGCCGCAGCAGTTCTTCCCGGACTCGACACGGCCGGAACTCATGGTCGACGTCGAGCTGGCCGAAGGCAGTTCGCTGCGCGCGACCGCCGAACAGTCCGAGCGCCTGGAGAAGATCCTCGCCGGCCGCAAGGACCTGGCCAGCTACGTGTCCTATGTCGGCACCGGTTCGCCGCGCTACTACCTGCCGCTGGACCAGCAGCTGCCGGCGGCCAACTTCGCCCAGTTCGTGCTGACGCCCAAGAGCCTGCAAGCGCGCGAGGACATCCGCCACTGGCTGATCGAGGACGTGTTCAAGCGCTTCCCCGAACTGCAGATGCGGGTGACGCGCCTGGAGAACGGGCCGCCGGTCGGTTATCCGGTGCAGTTCCGCGTGTCGGGCGAGCACATCGACCAGGTCCGGAAGATCGCCTATCAGGTGCAGGCGAAAATCCGCGCCAACCCGCACGTGGTCAACGTCAACTTCGACTGGGACGAACCCAACAAGGTCGTGCGCCTGGTGGTCGACCAGGAGCGTGCGCGCGCGCTGGGCGTGAGCTCGGCACGGCTGGCGCAGTTCCTGTCGAGCTCGCTGTCGGGCTCGCACGTCAGCACCTACCGCGAAGGCAACGAGCTGGTCGAGATGCTGCTGCGCGGCCCGGCCGAGGAACGCCTGCGACTGGAAATGCTCAGCAGCCTGATGGTGCCCACGCAGAGTGGCCAGAGCGTGCCGCTGACGCAGATCGCCACGCTCGAATACGGCTTCGAGGAAGGCATCATCTGGCACCGCGACCGCAGCCCGACGATGACCGTGCGCGCCGACATCTACGACGGCACGCAGCCGGCCACCGTCACCGCGCAGATCTCGCCGACGCTGGACGAACTGCGCGCGAAGCTGCCCTACGGCTATTCGATCGACGTCGGCGGCAGCGTCGAGGACTCGGCGCGCGGGCAGAACTCGATCGTCGCCGGCGTGCCGCTGTTCCTGTTCGCCGTGTTCACGCTGCTGATGATGCAGCTGCGCAGCTTCTCGCGCAGCTTCATGGTGCTGCTGACCGCACCGCTGGGGCTGATCGGCGTGACCTTGTTCCTGCTGGTGTTCCGCGTCCCGTTCGGCTTCGTGGCGATGCTCGGCACGATCGCGCTGGCGGGCATGATCATGCGCAACTCGGTGATCCTGGTGGACCAGATCGAGCACGACATCGACGCCGGTTCGGAACATTGGCAGGCAATTGTCGAGGCCACGGTGCGGCGCTTCCGGCCGATCGTGCTGACCGCGCTGGCGGCGATCCTGGCGATGATCCCGCTGTCGCGCAGCGCCTTCTTCGGGCCGATGGCGGTGGCGATCATGGGTGGCCTGACGGTGGCGACCTTCCTGACCCTGCTGTTCCTGCCGGCGCTGTACGCGGCGTGGTTCAGGGTGAAGGCGCCGGCGCAGTGACCTTGTAGTCCGACACCTACCAGCCCCACGGGGCTGGGGGTGGCGGCACCGGGCGGGTCAGGTCGAACTCGATGCGGAAACGACGACCCGGGCGCGTACGCTCGTAAGCGGCCATCCGGCCCGGCTCGATCTCCAGCGTCCAGACGTTGCTGACCGAGTCACTGCGCTCGTTGCGCTCGAACAGCGCCCTGGACTGGGCGTCGACCGGAAACACCTGGCGCGTGGCAGTGCCGCGATCGACTGTGTGGCCACCGTACATCGACAGCACGTCCTGGCCACCGTCGCGGTGGCGGCGGTCGTGGTCGAGGGTGAGGCCGGACTTCGTGCGCGTCAGCAGCAAGGTGCGCGAGTGGTCGTCACCAACGTGGAAGGGGATGGCGATGCGGTCACGTTCGCACTGGCGCACGTGCATGATCAGCGCCTTGCCGGTGAACGGCGCGCCCGGTGTCGGCGGATCGTCGACCACGATCCGGCCTTCGAATGCCTTGCCGCACAGCGCCTGCAGGTTGGCGAAGAACGCGTCGGCCGGCTCACCGCCGGATGCCACCGACGGCATGTCGTCCGCGGACGGCGCGGAGCGGCATGCCGACAGAATCAGCAGGGTGGCGATGGCGATGGCAAGGCGGAGGGTTCGCGTCATGCGCGCACCCTATCCGCGCGCCCGTGACGGCCGCTTCATCAACGCCGGGCGATGGCTTGCCGGCAACGGAACCTTCAGTCGCGCATCACCACTGGCTCACATTCGAGCTGCAGCTGTGCCAGCACGGCGGCCGTCGCGGCCTGCGTGCCGACGCCGCGACCGGCAGGAGCAAGGTCGGCGGTGAAGACACCGGCGTCCAGTGCGGCGGCGACGGCCTTCTCGATGCAGCGGGCCTCGCTTTCCAGGCCCAGCGAGTGGCGCAGCAGCAAGGCCGTGCTGAGGATCGTCGCGTACGGATTGGCGATGCCACGACCGGCGATGTCCGGTGCCGATCCGTGGATCGGTTCGTACAGGCCGACACGTCCTTCGCCCAGCGATGCCGACGGCAGCAACCCCAGCGAGCCGGCCAGCATTGATGCCTCGTCGGTGAGGATGTCGCCGAACATGTTCTCGGTGACGATCACGTCGTACTCGCGCGGCTTGGCCAGCAGGTGCATCGCCATCGAATCGACCAGCTGGTGCTCCAGAGTGATGTCGGGGAACTCGTCGCGTACGACGCGGGTGGTGACTTCCCGCCACAGGCGCGAGGTTTCCAGCACGTTGGCCTTGTCGACAGATGTGACGTGGCCGCGGCGCTCGCGCGCCAGCGCGCAGGCGCGACGGACCACACGCTCGATCTCGGCGACGGTGTACTCGCACAGGTCGCTGGCCGCGCCTTCGCTGCGCTGCTTGGTGCCGAAATAGATGCCGCCGGTGAGTTCGCGCACGACCATCAGGTCGACCCCGGTCAGCAGGTGCGGTTTGATCGGCGACGCACCGAGCGCGGCCGGGTGCGGTTTCACCGGACGCAGGTTGGCGTACAGGCCCATCGCCTTGCGGATGGCCAGCAGGCCCTGTTCGGGACGCACCGCGGCTTTCGGATCCGACCATTTCGGCCCGCCGACGGCGCCGAGCAGCACCGCGTCGGCGCGCTGCGCGGCCACCAGGGTTTCCGGCGGCAGCGGTGAACCGGTGGCGTCGATCGCGGCGCCGCCGATGAGGTGCTGCTGGAAGCGGAAGCTGTGGCCGTAGCGTTGCGCGACCGCCTGCAGCACCTCCACCGCTGCGGCGGTGACCTCCGGGCCAATGCCGTCGCCGGGAAGAACGACGATGTCAGCTTGCATGGACGAACTCCTGTCGAGATGAAGTGGAAGGGTGGCGTTGCGATTCGAAGCGGCTGATGTCAGCGTCCTGGCGGAGCAGGTAGCCGAGCTGGTCGACGCCTTCGAGCAGGCAGGTGCGGGCGAACGCGTCGAGCGCGAACTCGACGCGGCTGCCGCCGGGCAGGAACACGGCACGCTCGGCGACGTCGATGCGCAGCTCGATGCCCGGACGGTCGAGCAGCTCGTCAACCACGGCTTCGTCGAGCACGATCGGCAGCAGGCCGTTCTTCAGCGCATTGCTGCGGAAGATGTCGGCGATCTCGGCGCTGATGACCGCGCGCAGGCCGAGGTCGGCCAGCGCCCACGGCGCATGCTCGCGCGAGGAGCCGCAACCGAAGTTGCGCCCGGCCACCAGGATCCCGGCGCCGGCATTCTCGGCGCGGTTGAAGGCGAAGTCGGGGTTCAACGAACCATCGGGCAGGCGACGCCAGTCATTGAAGGCGAACTGCCCCAGCCCTTGCCGCTGCGTGGTGGTCAGGAACCGCGCCGGGATGATCTGGTCGGTGTCGATGTTGCGTTCACGCAGCACGACCGTGCGCGAGGTGAGTTCGGTGAAAGGGCGCATCAGGCCACCTCCAGGGTTGCGGCGCGTTGCGCCGGCGCGGTCGTGAGGTAGGGCCTTGGATCGGTGATCTCGCCGGCGACCGCGCACGCGGCCGCCGTCAGCGGCGACGCCAGCACGGTGCGTGCGCCCTTGCCCTGCCGTCCTTCGAAGTTGCGATTGCTGGTGGACACCGCGAGCTGCCCGGGCCCGACGAGGTCACCGTTCATCGCGATGCACATCGAGCAACCCGGTTCGCGCCATTCGGCACCGGCGGCGCGCACGACCTGGTCGATGCCTTCGGCCTCGGCCTCGCGCTTGACCTGCTCCGAGCCCGGCACCACCAGCATGCGCACGCGCGGATGCACGCGGCGCCCGCGCAGCACGCTGGCGGCTTCCCGCAGGTCGGACAGGCGCGAGTTGGTGCAGCTGCCGACGAAGACGACATCCACCGGGCGACCGGCGAGCGCGGCGCCCGGCTGCCAGCCCATGTAGTCGCGCGCCTTGGCCTCGTCGCCGCCACCGTCGGCAGGGTCGTGCGCGGCGGGCACGTGTCCCGAGATCGCCGCGACCTGGCCCGGGTGCGTTCCCCAGGTCACCGTCGGCTGGATGTCGGCGGCATCGATGCGGACCTCGCGGTCGAAGCGCGCGCCGTCATCGCTATGCAGTTGCCGCCACTGCGCGACTGCGTTGTCGAAGTCGCTGCCCTGCGGCGCGCGCGGTCGTCCGCGCAGGTAGGCGAAGGTCACCTCGTCCGGCGCAATCAGTCCGGCGCGCGCGCCGGCTTCGATCGACATGTTGCACACCGTCATGCGCTGCTCCATCGACAAGGCGCGGACGGTGGAACCGCGGTACTCGATGACATGGCCGGTGCCGCCGTTGACGCCGATCACGCCGATCACGTGCAGGATCAGGTCCTTGGCGCTGACGCCGGGCGCCAGCTCGCCATCGATGGTGATCGCCAGCGTCTTCGCCTTGCGTTGCAGCAGGCACTGCGTGGCCAGCACGTGGCCGACCTCGCTGGTGCCGATGCCGAACGCCAACGCGCCGAATGCACCGTGCGTGGCGGTGTGGCTGTCGCCGCAGACGATGGTCTGTCCGGGCTGGGTGAGGCCCAGCTCCGGTCCCATGACGTGGACGATGCCGCGCTGCGGGCTGTCGTAGTCGAACAGTTCGACGCCGAAGCGCGTGCAGTTCTCGCGCAGCTGGTCAACCTGGGCGCGTGCCTCGGCATTGACGTACGGGTGTTCGCCATCGGCGCCCACAGGCAGCGTTGGCGTTGAGTGGTCGAGCGTGCCCTTGGTCAGCTCCGGGCGGCGCACCGGCAGGTTGCGCGCGTCGAGCTCGGCGAAGGCCTGCGGCGAGGTCACTTCGTGGATCAGGTGCAGGTCGATGTAGAGCGTGGCCGGCGCGGTCTCGCTTTCGGGCGTGACGACGTGGGCGTCCCAGAGTTTGTCGAACAACGTTCGTGGTGCTTGGCTGGTCATTGGCTGGCTTTGTGTTGTGCTTGAAATGAGGGCTTCAGGCGATCGCCGCCGTCCTGCGTTCGGGTTCGGCCACGCCCGCCGCGCGCGTGCGCAGCACGCGGTTGGCGATGTCCAGCCAGGCCAGCGCGCTGGCTTCGAGGATGTCGGTGCTGGTGCCGGAGCCGGTGACTTCGACGCCGTCGACGCGGGCGATCAGGCTCGCCTGGCCCTGGGCGTCGTCGCCGGTGGTCACGCTGGAGACCTGGTAGCTGTCGATCTCCAGCGCCAGCCCGGTGGCGCGGGCCAGTGCCGCGAACAACGCATGCACCGGGCCGTCGCCGACCGCGGCTTCGCTGACCGTGGCGCCGTCGGCATCGACCAGCTGCACGCTGGCCGTGGGCAGGCTGTCCTGGTTCACGCCGGTGCTGACATGCAGGCGGGCGAGGCGATGCCCGCGCGCGGCGCGCTTGTCGGCGCCGAGCACCAGTGCTTCGAGGTCGGCATCGAACACTTCGCGCTTCTTCTCCGCCAGCGCCTTGAAGCCGGCGAACACGGAGTTGAGCTGTGCTTCGTCGAGTGCGAAGCCCAGCGTCTGCAGGCGATCGCTCAGTGCGGCGCGGCCGCTGTGCCGGCCCATCACCATCTGCGACTGCGCCCAGCCGACATCTTCCGGCCGCATGATCTCGTAGGTGCCGCGGTGCTTGAGCATGCCGTGCTGGTGGATGCCCGACTCGTGCGCGAACGCGTTCTGGCCGACCACCGCCTTGTTGCGCTGCACGGCCATGCCGGTGATGCGCGACAGCAGGCGCGAGGTCGGTACCAGCCGGCGGCTGTCGATGCGGGTGTGCGCGCCGTAGTACTCGCCGCGCACGCGCAGGGCCATCACCAGTTCCTCAAGCGCGCAGTTGCCGGCGCGCTCGCCGATGCCGTTGATGGTGCATTCGACCTGGCGCGCACCGCCCTCGATCGCTGCGAGCGAGTTGGCGACGGCCAGGCCGAGGTCGTTGTGGCAGTGCGCGGAGAACACCGCCTGGTCGGCGCCGGCCACATTCGCCCGCAGGTACTCGAACAGCGAGCGGATCTCGCTCGGCGTGGTGTAGCCGACGGTGTCGGGGATGTTCAGGGTGCGTGCGCCGGCGGCGACGGCTGCGCTGCAGATCTGCGCCAGGAATTCCGGCTCGGTGCGCAGCGCGTCCTCGGCGGAGAACTCGACATCGTCGGCGTGCTGGCGTGCGAGGCGCACGCCCATCACCGCACGCTCCAGCACTTCTTCGCGGCTCAGGCCGAGCTTGTGCTCGCGGTGCAGCGGGCTGGTCGAGATGAAGACGTGGATGCGCGGACTGGTCGCACCTTCGAGCGCCCTCGCGCAGGCTTCGATGTCGCCGGCGTGGCAGCGGGCCAGCGTGGCCACGGTGGCACCGCGCACCTCGCGGGCGATCGCGCGCACGGCGCCCATGTCGGTCTCCGAGCTGGCCGGGAATCCGGCCTCGATCACGTCGACACCGAGTTCCGACAACGCATGGGCGAAGCGCAGCTTCTGCGCCGGCGTCATGCTGCAGCCGGGCGACTGCTCGCCGTCGCGCAGGCTGGTGTCGAAAATCCGTACTCGGGAGGCGGGGTCGTTCATGCGGTGAGCTCCTCGTTGCGGGTGCGCACGGCGGCGGCGCGAATGGGTGGGTTGGAAGGTCGGGAAGGGCGGAGCGTGGTGATGGCCGGCTCCAGTGGCGCCTGCGCCGGTTGCTCGCGATGGCGGCGGCGAGGACGCCGCGGTGCGCGCGGCCGTATCTCGGAAAGCAGCTGTGCGAGCACGCCGGCATCGAGGTTGCCGCCGGAGACCACGGCGCATTTGCGCTTGCCGGCGACGCGGCGGCCCGCGGCGAGGGCCAGCGCACCGGCGCCCTCGGCGATGACGTGTTCTTCCAGCGCCAGGCGCACGAGCGTTTCGCGCAGTTCCGCCTCGCGCACGACGATCACGTCATCGAGCAGCTGCGACAGCAGCTGGCGGGTCAGGTGGCCCGGCTCCTTGACGCGCACGCCATCGGCCAGCGTCGCCGCCGGCTCGCGCAGGGTGCAGTCACCGCGCAGGGCGCGGATCATCGAATCGACGCCTTCGACCTGGGCGCCGATGATGCGCACGCCCTGGGATTTCAGCGCCAGCGCGACACCGGAGGCGAGGCCGCCGCCGCCGATCGGCACCAGCACCACGTCCGGGCCCAGCGCTGCCAGTTCCAGCCCGACCGTGCCCTGGCCGGCGATCACGTCGGGATCGTCGAAGGCCGACAGCACGCGGTAGTCGTTCTGAAGGGCCAGTTCGGCGGCGAACGCCTTGGCCTCGTCGTAGCTGTCGCCATGCAGCCGCACCGTCGCGCCCCAATGGGCGACGCCGGCGATCTTGGTCTGAGGCGCGCAGCGCGGCATCACGGTGATGGCGTTGACGCCCAGGCGGTACGCCGCCCAGGCCAGGCCCTGTGCGTGGTTGCCGGCGGATGCGGCGATGACCGTGCGGTGGTCGCCGCGTTCGCGAGCGGCCAGCAGTGCATTGAGCGCGCCCCGGACCTTGTAGGAGCCGGTGCGCTGCAGGTTCTCGAGCTTCAGCCAGCAGCCGAAGCGCTCGGCGTAGTGCAGCGGGGTAGGCGGCAGGTAGCGGCGCAGGCGGGCCTGCGCCGCCAGTACGTCGCCGACGTCGACGCAACTGTCGGGGGGCGTGACTACGTGGGGGGAACTTACGTCGCCGTCCATCGCATCAGACCGCCGTCAGCCAGCCGGCATGCGCCGGCTCTTCACTGCGGACGACGCGCGAGTACAGCGCCGACAGCTCGCGCGTGACCGGGTTGTCGCCGAACTCGCGACGGTCGAGCACGCTGATCGGCGCGGTCTCGGCGGCCGTGCCACAGACGAAGACCTCGTCGGCGTCGAGCAACTCGTGGTGGGTAACGGTGCGCGACTCGGCGCCGCTCAACTGGATCAGCGTGTCGCGGGTGATGCCGGGCAGGGCGTCACGATGCTCGACGGCGGTGACCTGGCCGTTGCGCACCATGAAGACGTTGGCGCCGGTGCACTCGACCACGTTGCCGTCGTCGTCGACGAACAGCGCCTCGTCGAAGCCGCGCGACTTGGCGTCGCGCTTGGCCAGGATCGAGTTGACGTAGCCGCCGCACAGCTTCAGCGGCGGCAGCGCACTGGCCGGATTGCGGCGCCACGGCGACACGGTCAGGCGGGTGCGGTCGCCGGCCAGGTGCACACGCTGGGCCATGGTCGCGACCATGAAGTGCTGGGTCAGCTGCGAGACGTCGAGGCCGATGCTGCCGGTGCCGAACCATGCCAGCGGACGGATGTAGGCGTCGCGGTGATCGTTGGCGCGCAGCGTTTCCAGCGTCGCGTCGAAGGCGCGCTCGACATCGAAATCCAGGCCCAGCAGCTCGGCGCCCTTGCGCATGCGCTGCAGGTGCTCGGGCAGGCGGAACACAGCGGCGCCGTGACGCGTGGCATAGCTGCGGATGCCCTCGAACACGCCGGTGCCGTAGTGCATCGCGTGGGTGGTCAGCGGTGCCTGCAGCGAATCGGCGCTGGCAAGTTCGCCATCAAACCAGAGCATGGGCGTTTCGCGCCGGCGCGCGTCATCCAACATCGACAGCGGCATCGCGGTGCCGCGCTGGCGCACAGTCTGTTGACTCTCGGTGACGGTCATTGACACGGCGACACCTCCACCGACAGACAGTCGTAGAGCTTGGCGAGCTGGGTCTGCAGGCTGGTGTCGGCGCGGTCGCCTTCGACGGTCAGACGCAGGTACCAGCGGTCGCCGTCGGGTTGCGCTTCGCCGTCGACGGCGAGCGGACGAAAGCCGCGGCGCTCGGCGGCGCCCAGTACACGCGCCAGCGCACCTTCGGCCTGGCGCAGGGTGAGATCAAGCTGGTATCGCATGGCGGGGATCCTCGGCGGTGGGGGTGGCAATGGCGGCTCGCGCGTCCGCTTCGGGATCGAGCATCTGCGCGTTGTTGTGGTTGGGCGGCACCAGCGGCCACACGTTCGCGGCCTGGTCGATGGCGACGTGCAGCAGCGCCGGGCCGGGCGCGGCCAGCAGCTGTTGCAGTGCCGCCTCGACGCCATCGGCGCGGTCGACATGGAGTGCCTGCACGCCGAAGGCGGCGGCAACGGCGACGAAATCGGGGTTGTCGGACAGGTCGATCTCGGAATAGCGGCGATCGAAGAACAGCTCCTGCCACTGCCGGACCATGCCCAGGGCCTGGTTGTCGAGCAGCACGATCTTCACCGGCAGTCCGTAGCGACGCAGCGTGGCCAGCTCCTGCACGTTCATCAGGAACGAGCCGTCGCCGCTCACGCACACGACCTGCGCCGACGGATCCTGCATCTGCGCGCCGATCGCGGCCGGCAGGCCGAAGCCCATTGCGCCGAGCGCACCGCTGGTCAGGTGCTGGCGCGGTTCCTTCATGCGCCAGTGCTGGGCCACCCACATCTGGTGCTGGCCGACGTCGCAGGCGACGACGGCATTGGGCGCCAGTTCCGACAGGCGCTTGAGCAGCGATGGCGCGTACACGCTTTCGCCCGGTGCGTCGTAGCGTGCGGCGTGTTCGAGTGCGCGTTGCTGGCAGGTGGCACGCCAGGCGCGACGGGCGACGCCGTTGCGACCGTGCAGGTGCGCCGCGCACGGCAGCGTCAGCGCCGTCAGGGTGGTGCGGATGTCGCCGCGCACGCCGACATCGGCGTGGCGCAGCTTGCCGATCTCGCAGGCGTCCAGGTCCATGTGGACGACGCGCGCGTTCGGTGCGAACTCGGCCAGCTTGCCGGTGGCGCGGTCGTCGAAGCGCGCGCCGACGACGATCAGCAGGTCGGCTTCCTGCACGGCCAGGTTGGCGGCGCGGCTGCCGTGCATGCCGAGCATGCCCAGGTTGAGCGCGTGCCCGGACGGCAACGCGCCCAGGCCCTTCAGCGTCAGCACGGTCGGGATCTGGGTGGCATCGACGAACGTGCGGAACGCCGCCACGCTATCGCCCAGCGCGATGCCGCCGCCGCCGTAGACCAATGGCCGCTGCGCCTGCGAGATCAGTGCCAGCGCCGCATGCAGCGAGGCGTCGATCGGCGCGGGCACATCGTCGATGTCGGCCGGCACGTGCGCCGGCAGGTGCGAGGCATCGCCGAACTGCACGTCCTTGGGCAGGTCGATCAGCACCGGCCCCGGACGGCCGGAGCGGGCGATGCGGAAGGCTTCCGCCACCATCCGCGGCAGGTCCTCGACCTTTCGCGGCAGGAAGCTGTGCTTGACGATCGGCATGGTCATGCCGAACACGTCCAGTTCCTGGAAGGCATCCGTGCCCATCAGCGCCGTCGGCACCTGGCCGGTGATGACCACCATCGGCACCGAGTCGAGCATCGCATCGGCGATGCCCGTGACCAGGTTCGATGCGCCCGGCCCGGAGGTGGCGACGCATACACCGACGCGCCCGCTTGCTCGTGCGTAGCCATTGGCCGCGAATGCCGCGCCCTGTTCGTGGCGGACCAGCACATGGCGCAGGTCCGATCCGTGCAGGGCATCGTAGAAGGGCATGATCGCGCCGCCCGGGTAGCCGAAGAGCGTGTCGACGCCTTCGGTCACCAGGGCCTGCACCAGCCAGCGGGCACCGTTCATCACGCGGCCTCGGTCTGCGCCGGGCGCGCCGCGGTGGCCGCTGCCGGTTGCGGTGACGACGCCAGCCACTTCATGTTGGCGCGCAGCTTCTTGCCGACCGCTTCGATCGGGTGGTCGAGGTCGGCCTGCTTGAGCGCCTTGTAGTTGGCGTTGCCGGCGGCGTACTCGGCGATCCACTGGCGCGCGAACGTGCCGTCCTGGATCTCGGTCAGCACCTTCTTCATCTGCGCGCGGGTGTTGTCGTCGACGACGTAGGTGCCGCGGGTCAGCGCGCCGTACTGCGCGGTCTCGCTGATGAACTCGTGCATGCGGGTGATGCCGCCCTCGTAGAACAGGTCGACGATCAGCTTCAGCTCGTGCAGGCACTCGTAGTAGGCGACTTCGGGCTGGTAACCGGCTTCGACCAGCGTTTCCCAGCCGGCCTGCACCAGCTTCGTCGCGCCACCGCAGAGCACGGCCTGCTCGCCGAAGAGGTCGGTCTCGGTCTCTTCCTTGAAGGTGGTCTGGATGGCGTTCTGGCGCGCACCACCGATGCCGGCGCAGTAGGTCAGCGCGAGCTGTTCGGCATTGCCACTGCGATCCTGGTGGACGGCGTAGACGGACGGCACGCCGCGGCCGATCTCGTACTCGCGACGCACCAGCGCGCCCGGGCCTTTCGGCGCGACCAGCACCACGTCGAGATCCTCGCGCGGCGTGATCTGGCCGTAGTGGACGTTGAAGCCGTGCGCGAACAGCAGGCAGGCGCCCGGCGCGATGTTCGGCTCGATCACTTCGCCGTAGAGCTGCGGCTGCACCATGTCCGGGGTGAGCACGGCGACGAGCTGCGCGTTCTTGACCGCTTCGGCCGGCGTGGTGACGGTGAAGCCGTCGGCCTTGGCCTTGATCTCGGTCGGGCCGCCCGGTCGCAGGCCGATGGTGACGTCGAAGCCGGAGTCGCGCAGGTTCAGTGCATGGGCGCGGCCCTGGCTGCCGTAACCGACGATGGCGACGCGGGGTTTGGAGCTGGTGGTCATTGCAAAGTCCTTGTGATGTTCGAAGCGGAAGGAGGAACAGGGACGAACGACTTCAAGCGGGATGTGTCAGGCGAGCGCGGGCTCGCGTTCGGTGGTGCTGCTGGTGCCCGCGTCGACCAGCTGGCTGGCGATGCGGCGGTCGTCGAGCGGGCCCGGCGCGGTCACCGCGCCGCGCGAGGCCGAACTGACCACGCGCGCGTACTTGGCCAGCACGCCGGTGGTGACGCGCGGAGCGATGCGCGCAGCGGTGCGCGCAGTGAGGTCGGCATCGACGTCGATGCGGCGCGTGCCGACATCGATGCGCACGCGGTCGCCGTCGCGCAGCTTGGCGATCGGCCCGCCGTGCGCGGCTTCGGGCGAGATGTGGCCGACCATGAAGCCGTGCGTGGCGCCACTGAAGCGGCCATCGGTGATCAGCGCGACATCGTTGCCCAGACCCTGGCCGACCAGTGCCGCGGTGACCGCGAGCATCTCTCGCATGCCCGGGCCGCCGGCCGGGCCTTCGAAGCGGATCACCACGACGTCGCCGGCCTTGACCTGGCGCGACTGCACCGCCGCGAACGCCGCTTCCTCGGAATCGAACACGCGCGCGGTGCCTTCGAAATGTTCGCGGCCGTGGCCGGCGAGCTTGACGATGCAGCCTTCCGGGGCGAGGTCGCCGTAGAGGATCGAGTAACCGCCGCGCGGCTTGATCGGGTCGTTGATCGGGCGGACGACATCCTGGTGCGCCGGTGCCGGGACGTCATCGAGTTCGCTGAAGAACGACCGGCCGGTGACGGTGGCGATGTCCTCGATCAGGCCGGCGGCACGCAGTTCGCGCGCGACCAGCGCGGTGCCGCCCTGTTCGAACATCTCCGCGGCGGTGTAGCGGCCACCGGGCTTGAGGTCGGCGATCACCGGCGTCATCCGCGCGGCGGCTTCGAACTCTTCCAGGTCGAAGGCGACGCCGGCTTCGTGCGCGATCGCCAGCAGATGCAGGGCGGCATTGGTGGAGCCGGCAGTGGCCGAGACCGCGCGGGCCGCGTTGCGCAACGCAGCTGGGGAGAGGATGTCGCGCGGCCCCGGCCCGCCGTTGCGCAACCGGTCCATCACCAGCGCGCCGCAAGCCCGGGCGGCGGCCGGCTTGTCGGCGTGGATTGCCGGGATGTCGTTCAACTGCAGCGGCGACAGGCCGAGGAAGGTCAGCACCATCGCCATCGTGTTGGCGGTGAACTGGCCGCCGCAGGCACCGGCGCCGGGGCAGGCATGGGATTCGATGCGATGCAGCTCGGCGTCGTCGATGCGGCCGGCGGAGTGCGCGCCGACGGCTTCGAAGACGTCCTGCACGGTGAGGGGGCGGTCCGTCTCTCCCTGCTTCGACGGACATCGGCCGGGCATGATCGTGCCGCCGTAGAGGATCACGGTCGGGATATCCAGCCGCGCCGCCGCCATCGCCGCGGCCGGGATGGTCTTGTCGCAACCGACCAGCAGCACCATCGCGTCGAGACAGTGGCCACTGACGGCCAGCTCGATCGAATCGGCGATGGTCTCGCGCGAGGCCAGCGAACAGCGCATGCCATCGGAGCCCATCGCGATGCCGTCGGTCACGGCGATGGTGTTGAATTCGATCGGGGTACCGCCGTTGTCGAGCACGCCCTGGCGCACGTCCTGCGCGAGGTCGCGCAGGGTGAAGTTGCACGGCGACACGTCCGACCAGGTGTGGACGACGGCGACCAGCGGTTTGGCGATCGCGGCGTCGTCCAGGCCGGTGGCGCGCAGCATCGCGCGTGCCGGTGCATGTGCGGGGCCCTGCTTGATGGCGTTGCTTCTCACGAACTGGAGTCCTTGGTGGATTCCAGGTCCGCAAAAACAAAAACCCCGCGCCGTTTCGGGCGCGGGGTCTTTGTGTTTCAGACCTGGGTGGTGTGGTGTTGCTTACACGAACCCGTACCCCGCGCTGGCATGCCCGGTAATAAGTACGAGTACAAGAATGAGTGCCGCCGATGCGGTCAGGGTCAACGCAAGTCGCAGCGACTCGACCGTGCCTTGCGGACGGGCCTGAGTGGTCTGCGGGTGGTTGTTGCGCTGCGTCATGGAACCGAGGTAAACATGCCCGGCGCGGGCATGTCAACAGTTTCGTTTGAAACAGCGCGAGGTTGCGACGAGCGGCTCATCGCTTCAGCAATCTCGCGCGCAGTGCGACGTAATCGACAGCCAGGGACTGAGCAAAGGCCGGCCACGAAAGGGTTTCCGCCAATGCCGCCGGCGGTTCGACGGCATGGCCGACGAGCGGCTCGACGATGGTCTCGAACTTGGCCGGGTGGGCCGTGGCCACCACCGCCCAGGGGCGACGATCGCCTTGCGAACGCAGCTGCTCGAGCACATGCAGGCCGGTGGCAGTGTGCGGGCAGGGCACGATGCCGTGGCGCCGTGGCGCCTCGCCGATGGTCGCGGTGATGGTGGCGTCGTCTACCGCGAATGCCTTTACGGCACTGCGCAACTGCGCGTCATCGTCGTGCCAGTAACGCAGCCGTTCGAAGTTGCTTGGCGCACCGACGTCCATCGCATTGGCCAGCGTCGCGCGCGTCGCTTGCGGCGCGTAGTCGCCGCCGGCGAAGTAGCGCGGCAGCACGTCGTTGGCATTGCTGGCCAGCACCAGATCGCCGACCGGCAGCCCCATCCGCCGTGCGAGGAAGGCCGCGCAGGCGTTGCCGAGGTTGCCGGTGGGGACGATTAAGTTCAACGGCTGGCCGTTGCGCGCGAAGAACTCCAGCGCAGCGTGCGCGTAGTACGCAACCTGCGGCAGCAGGCGTCCGAGGCTGATGCTGTTGGCCGAACTGAGCGACATCGATTGACGCAGCGCTTCGTCCGACAGCGCCTGCTTGGCCAGGCGCTGGCAGTCGTCGAAGCTGCCGGCGACGCGGTAGGTGCGCACGTTGGCGCCCCAGCACTCCAGGCCGTGCGCCTGGCGTGGTGAGACTCGGCCTTCGGGGTAGAGGATCACCACCTCAAAGCCAGGACGGCGGTGGAATGCGGCCGCGACGGCCGCGCCTGTGTCTCCCGAGGTCGCAACGAGAATCGTGGTGGGAGGCGCGCCGTGCGGACGCAGCCGCGACAGGGACTCGGCGAGGAAGCGCGCGGCGTAGTCCTTGAACGCGGCCGTCGGGCCATGGAACAGCTCGAGCAGGTGGTCGCCTTCGCCCGACATCGCGCGCAGCGGAGCAGGGAAGGAGTAGGCGTGCTCGCAGATCGCTGCCAGCGATTCGCGCAATGACGAAGCCGCAAAGTACGGCGCCAACACCGCGTGCGCTGTATCGGCGAGCGTGGCCCCTGGTTGCATGGTAAGCGCCGGGATACGCTCGGGCACATAGAGGCCACCGTCGGGGGCGAGTCCGGCGACGAGGGCCTGGTCGATCGACGTGGAAGGCGTGTTGCCACGCGTGCTGGTGAAGTTCATGCGCTCAGCACATCCGCTCGCGGTCCCGCCACCGGCGTGACATACGCGCGCGAGCCGTATCCCGCCTGCGCGAACGCGGCCTGCATCGACGGCGCCGCCGCTTCGGCCTCGGCCTTCGACGCGAACCACGCGAACGTGCTCGGCCCGGCGCCGGAAATGCTTGCGCCCAGCGCACCATGGTCCAGCGCTGCCGCCTTGGCTTCGACAAAGCCCGGAATCAGCGGCGCGCGCCGCGGTTCCACCAGCAGGTCGTGCAGGCCTTCGCGCAGCAGCGACGCATCACCACGCTGCAGTCCGGTCAGGAACAGCGCGAGGTGCGAACTCTGTTCGACCACCAGCGACAGCGGGTACGGATCAGCGAGCACCGCGCGGGCACGACGCGTCTCGAGCACCTGGTCGGGATGCACCACCACCGCATGCAACCACTCCGGCACCGCCAGCGGAATCATCCGCGTCGCCGTGGCCATGACCACGCCACCGAGCAGCATCGGCGCGACGTTGTCGCCGTGGCGACTGCCGCTGGACACCGATTCGCCGTCGAGGGCGAAGCCGTACAGCGCTTCGCGCGGCAATGGCGCGTCGAGCAGGGCATTGGCGGCGACCAGCGCGGCCACGCACGAGGCGGCCGAGCCGCCGAGACCGGAGCCGAGCGGAATGCCCTTCTCCAGTTCCACTTCGAAACCATGGCCAAGGCCGAGCGCGGCGCGCAGCGACATCAGCGCCTGGCCGGCCGTGTTGCGTGCCGCCTCCAGCGGCAGTGTGTCGGCGCCGGCGACATCGCCGCGGATGGAAACGATCCGCACCTCTGGTTGTGCGATGCGACGCACCACCGCGACATCGCGCACGCCGGCGATGGAATGCCCGAGCAGGTCGAAGCCGACGCCGATGTTGCCGACGCTGCCGGGCGCGAACGCGCGGCATTGCAGGCGACGGCCGTGCGAGGCCGCGTCCGAAGGTGCCTCCACGTCGGCACTCATGCGTGCGCCTCGACCGGCACGCCGGCATGCAGCAGCGGGATCCCGGACGGCGAGCCCAGCGACTGCGCGATAGCCAGCACGTCGCCGAACACGCCGGCAGCGGTGACATCGGGGCCCGCGCCCGGGCCCTGCACGACCAGCGGGTTGTCGGCATAGCGACGCGTGCTGAACTGCACCAGGTTGTCGGTCAGGCGGGTATGGCAGCAGGCGTGCTCGCGCGGCAGGGCGACCACGCCGACGCTGGCCCGGCCGTCGCGGTCGAGGCGGGCGAGGTGGCGCAGGGCGCGCTGTTGCGCGTCGGCGTCGCGGTAGCGCGCCAGCATCGGTGCATCCATCTCGTCGAGGCGCGCCAGGAACTCGTCCCGGCTGACCGCGCGCAGTGCCTGTGGCACCAGGTTCTCCACTTCCACATCCTCCAGCGACAGCACGCGACCGGCTTCGCGCGCCAGGATCACCAGTTTGCGCGCGACGTCGAGGCCGGACAGGTCGTCGCGCGGATCGGGTTCGGTATAGCCCAGCGCCTGTGCCTCGCGGACCAGCTGCGAGAACGGGACGCTGCCGTCGAAACGGTTGAACAGCCACGCCAGTGTGCCCGAGAGCATGCCGTCGATGCCGAACAGTTCGTCACCGGTGTCGAGCAGGTTGCGCAATGTCAGCATCACCGGCAGGCCGGCGCCGACCGTGGCCTCGTAGCGGAAGCGCCCGCCGCCGCTGCGGCTGGCGTCCTGGATGGCGCTGTAGCGGGCCCAGTCGCCGCTGCCGGCATGCTTGTTCGGCGTGACGACGTGGATGCCGGCGGCGAGCCAGCGCGGGTACAGCGCGGCAACGGCCGGGCTGGCGCTGCAGTCGACGATCAGTGCATGCGGCAAGTGCTCGCCGCGGACGTGGCTGGCGAACCGCTCAAGGTCGACCGGCTCGGCCGAGCCACCGTCCAGGCGCGCGACCGCGTCCGCCGGCTCGATGCCGCGCTCGTCCAGGTGCATCGTGCGGCTGTTGGCGAGCGCGCGCAGGCGCAAGTCGAGGCCGGAGCGCTTGCGCAGCTGCGGCAGTGCCGCCGACAGCTGCAACAACAACGCGCGCCCGACCTGGCCCGGGCCGATCACGCCGACCGACAGGCTCTGCGGCGACAGCCAGAAGGCGGCGTGCGCGGCGCGCAGCGCACGCGTGGCGTCCTTGTCGCCGATGGCGACGGAGATGTTCCGCTCGCCCGCGCCCTGTGCGATCGCGCGGGCATTCACGCGTGCCTGTGCCAGACCGCCGAGCAGGCGTGCTGCCACGCCGGGCGTGCCGACCATGCCGTCGCCGACGGCGGCCAGCACGGCGATGCCATCGGTCAGCGTCACGCCCTGCGCCTGGCTGTCGGCGATGGCATCGGCGAAGGCGGCGGCGACCGCATCGCGCGCACGTTGTGCCTGGTCGGCGCGGACCACGCAGCAGATCGAGTGCTCGGAGGAACCTTGCGAAATCATCGTCACCGACACACCGGCACCGCGCAGCGCGCCGAACAGGCGCTCTGCCGCGCCGGGGACGCCGACCATGCCGTTGCCGACGAGCTCGACGATCGCCATGTCGCGCACCAGGCTCAGGCCTTTCACCGGCGCGCCATCGGGGTCGCTCTTCGGGCTGATCAGCGTGCCGGGCAGGTGTGGCCTGCGTGTGTTGCGGATCCACAGCGGAATGCCGCGCTGCTGCACCGGCGCCAGTGTCTGCGGGTGCAGCACCTTGGCGCCGAAATAGGCCAGCTCGCAGGCTTCGGCGTACGACATCGACGGCAGGCAGACCGCTTCGGGCACCAGGCGCGGGTCGGCCGAGAGCACGCCGTCGACATCGGTCCAGATGGTCAGCGCATCGGCATCGAAGAGGTTGGCGAAGATCGCCGCGGAATAGTCGCTGCCATTGCGACCCAGCGTGGTCGCGCGCCCTTGCGCGTCGCGCGCGACGAAGCCGGTGACGACGACATGGCCGGTGCCATGGCGGGCGCGCCATTCGGACAGGCGCGCGCGGCTGGCGGGCCAGTCCACCGCCATGCCCATCTCGCCTGGATGCACGACCAGCACGTCACGCGCATCCAGCCGCAGCCAGCCCTGTTTCGCAGCGGCGAGCGCGGCATGCATCAACCGCGATGACCAGACTTCGCCCCATCCGGGCAGTGCCGCTGCCAGTGCGTCGGCGTCACTGCCTTCGCCGGCGATGGCCGCGAGTTCGCCGCGTACCGAATCGAATTCTCCGTCCAGCGCCGACTGCAACGCCTGGTTGCCGTCGCCGTCGAGCGCATCGGCCGCGGCACGGTGCCGTTGTCGCAATGCTTCCCACGCGGGTGCCCAGTCCTGGCCTGCGCGCGCAGCAGCGACCAGGGCGATCAGCGCATCGGTGACGCCCTGCATCGCGGACACGACCACGACACGCGTATTGGCCTGGTCATCGAGCAGGCCGGCGGCAACGCGGTACAGCCCGGCGTCGGCAAGGCTGCTGCCGCCGAACTTGTGGACGTGGCATTGCACGCGTTTATTGCGGTCGGGCGGTGCGGCATCGGCGGAAGGCATGGCTCGGGCTCCTTGTGGGCCCCGCTTCCGGTCCGGGTGCACACCTGCGCACCCGGGTCGGGTGCGGAGGCGTGGTCTGAATCAGCTGGACACGCCCGTCCGCACCCCGAAAGGAGTGGTACCGGTACCAGTGGTAATCGCAATGTTGCGATGCGTCATGGGGCGAGAAGATCACGCAGTTCCGGGGGCTGTCAACAGTTGCATCTGTAACGGGAGAACGCCCTTTTGCGTCTCCCTGGGCCATCCGTGCGCGGCATGTCGCGTTCCAGCCGCATGGGCCGATGTATGGGGATGAGCATGCTATGCCCGGCATGCTCATCATCCACGGGAGCATGCAATGAAAAGGATCTTCTCGAAGGGACTCGTCGTGTGCGGCATGTTGGGCTTCCTCGCCGGCGCACCCGGCGTGGCGCGGGCGGGTGAACTCGGCAGCGAGGACCTCGTCTACTCGTATGACGAGATGTTCGATTTCGACATCGACGCCTTTCTGGCCAAGCGCGCGCCGCACCTGCGCCGGCACGCCGAATCGATCTCGCACTGGGCCGGCTACAGCGGCGTGAGTCCGAAGGTGCTGATCGCGCTGATGGAACTGCAAAGTGGCGTGGTGTCCGGCCAGCGCTCCACCCCCGACGCGATGCGGCGGCCGTTCGGCGCCCTCGCCGACGGCGACGACTTCAACGCGCAGACCCGCGACATGGCACTGGCATTGCGCGAGGCCATGTACGAACGCGATTTCTCCGGCACCACCGGCCCGGTGCCGCTGTCGCGCACGAACCCGCTGCAGTCACTGTTCGCCCTGGCTGGAGCAGGCCGGGCCGACGCTGTCCTGCGAGGCGACGCGGAGTTCCAGCAGGTCTACGCTCGACTGTTCAACGAACGTCGACAGGCCAGGGTGCCTTCACCGCGCTTCCAGGCCAGCGAGAACCGCGGGGCAGGCCAGGTCCTCCTGCAGTTTCCATTCCCTCGGGGAGAGCGATGGCACGTCGGCGGCGCGCATACCAACACCGGCTCGGGCAGCTTCCCGATGTCATCGCTGGACATGTCGCTGGGCGGCGGCTGGGGCAGCGACCAGGGCAACGTGTGGGTGGCGGCGTCGGCGGGCGGCCAGTTCAAGCGCCATTCGTCGTGCTTCGCCGAAGTGGTGCACGACGGCGGCTGGTCGACGACCTATTACCACCTGGCGAACATCCGCTACGGCACCGGTGCAACCGTCGCCGCCAACACCGCCATCGCCAATCCCGCCAACAACCGGCAGCAGGCGCTGTGCGACGGCGGCCAGTCGACAGGGCCGCACCAGCACTGGTCGCTGAAATCCAACGGCAGCTTCCATCACCTCAACGGCGTGACCCTGTCCGGATTCCAGATCACGGCCATCGGCGACAGTTACGACACCGACTGCGGTCGCTTCAATTTGTCGAAGGGCGGTTACAGGTACTGCTCGGGGACATTCCGCAATCCCTGAACAGGCCGGGCCTGGGCATGACCCGGCCGGCGCCGGCCGGGCGTCGGCCGGGAGGCGATTACGGCGGGGGTGGGCGCTTTGCTGGCCGTCGCGGCCGGGTCATGGTCAAATGCGCACTGAAGCGGGGGTACCTGCGCCAGGTGGCGCCGGTTGAGACAGACCCTTCGAACCTGATGCGGTTGAGACCGCCGTAGGGAAGCTTCGCGACACCGCCACGGCCGCGGTGCGCGCCGCCGCTTCGTCCCGCCCCCATCCGGACGAACGCCATGAATGCAGTGCCCTCCGAACTTGTCCGCCAGGCTGAGCAGCTGTCGGCCGACGTCACCCGCCCGATCCCGGGCTCGCACAAGATCCATGTCGAAGGGTCGCGTCCGGACATCCGCGTGCCGATGCGCGAGATCGCGCTGGCACGCACGCCGACCATGTTCGGCGGCGAGGACAACGCGCCGCTGGCGGTGTACGACACCTCCGGCGCCTACACCGACAGCAACGCGGTGATCGACCTCGCCCAGGGCCTGGCACCGCTGCGCGCGCAGTGGATCGCCGAGCGCGGCGACACCGAAGCACTGACCGGCCTGTCGTCGGAGTTTGGTCGCAAGCGCGAGCACGATCCCAAGCTCGATGCGGTGCGCTTCGGCAACCGTCCGCTGCCGCGCCGCGCGATTGCCGGCGCCAACGTCACCCAGATGCATTACGCCCGCCGCGGAATCGTCACCCCGGAGATGGAGTTCATCGCGATCCGCGAGAACCAGCGCCTGGAATCGATCCGCGAGGCGCACCTGCTGCGCCAGCACGCCGGCGAAACCTTCGGCGCCAACATCCAGAAGATCATCACGCCCGAGTTCGTCCGTGACGAAGTCGCGCGCGGCCGCGCGATCATTCCCAACAACATCAACCACCCGGAAAGCGAGCCGATGATCATCGGCCGCAACTTCCTGACCAAGGTGAATGCCAATATCGGCAACTCGGCGGTGTCCTCGGGCATTGCCGAGGAAGTGGAAAAGCTGGTGTGGTCGATGCGCTGGGGTGCCGACACGGTCATGGACCTGTCGACCGGCAAGCACATCCACGAAACGCGCGAGTGGATCATCCGCAACTCGCCGGTGCCGATCGGCACCGTGCCGATCTACCAGGCGCTGGAAAAGGTTGACGGCCGCGCCGAGGAACTGACCTGGGAGATCTTCCGCGACACGCTGATCGAGCAGGCCGAGCAGGGCGTGGACTACTTCACCATCCACGCCGGCGTGCTGCTGCGCTACGTGCCGCTGACCGCCAAGCGCGTCACCGGCATCGTCTCGCGCGGCGGTTCGATCCTGGCCAAGTGGTGCCTGGCGCACCACAAGGAAAACTTCCTCTACACGCACTTCGAAGACATCTGCGAAATCATGAAGGCCTACGACGTGGCCTTCTCGCTCGGCGACGGCCTGCGCCCGGGCTCGATCGCCGATGCCAACGACGCCGCCCAGTTCGGCGAACTCGAAACGCTCGGCGAGCTGACCAAGATCGCGTGGAAGCACGACGTCCAGACCATGATCGAAGGCCCCGGCCACGTACCGATGCAGCTGATCAAGGAGAACATGGACAAGCAGCTGATCGAGTGCGGCGAAGCGCCGTTCTACACGCTCGGCCCGCTGACCACCGACATCGCGCCGGGCTACGACCACATCACCAGTGCGATCGGTGCGGCGATGATCGGCTGGTTCGGCACGGCGATGCTGTGCTACGTCACGCCGAAGGAACACCTGGGACTGCCCAACAAGCATGACGTGCGCGAAGGCCTGATGGCCTACAAGATCGCCGCGCACGCGGCCGACCTGGCCAAGGGACACCCGGGCGCGCAGGCGCGCGACAACGCGATGAGCAAGGCGCGCTTCGAGTTCCGCTGGGAGGACCAGTTCAACCTCGGCCTGGATCCGGAGCGTGCCCGCGAATACCACGACGAGACGCTGCCCAAGGACGCCCACAAGGTCGCCCACTTCTGCTCGATGTGCGGCCCGCACTTCTGCTCGATGAAGATCACCCAGGACGTGCGCGACTACGCCAAGGAACATGGCGTGGACGAACAGGCCGCGCTCGACGAAGGCATGGCCGAGAAGTCGGCCGAGTTCCTCGCCCAGGGCGCGCAGGTCTACCACAAGGCCTGATACGCTCGGCCGCGACCACACGGACAGGGCAGGGCGAGATGGGCGAGAACCGCATCGGTTGGCTGCGCTTGCGCGTGAAGGCGCGTCGCAATCCGTCGGCGTTCCTGCTCGCGGCGCAGCTGTTGAGCCTGGTGCTGTACCCGCTGTTCGACGAGATGCGCGCCGGGCGCGTGCTGTTCGGCGCGTTTGGCGTGGTGGTGATGATGCTGGCGGTGCTGGTGGTCGACCACAGTCCCGCCAAGAACTGGATCGCATGGGTGCTGGCGGCGCCGGCGGTGCTGCTGTCGATCGTCGCCGTCGCCCTCGACGACCACGCGCTGGTGACGATCTCGTCCGCGCTCGAAGCGCTGCTGTACCTCTATGCCGCCTGCAGCCTGATCGCCTACATGCTGGGCGACCACAAGGTGACGACCGATGAGCTGTTCGCCGCCGGTGCCACGTTCACGCTCCTGGCGTGGGGCTTCGCGTACGTCTACTTCGTTTGCCAGGCGCTGTACCCGGGAAGCTTCACCGGTGCCGTCAACCCGGACCAGCCGCGGACCTGGCTGGAGCTGCTGTTCCTGAGCTTCACCACCCTGTCGGCCACCGGCCTGGGCGATATCCTGCCGCTGTCGTCGCCGGCGCGGGTGCTGGTGATGCTGGAGCAGTTCGCCGGCGTGGCCTACATTGCGGTGGTCGTCTCGCGCCTGATCGGGCTGACATTCCTGCGCAAATAGCCCGCGACCCTCTCCTCGCGAGGCGCAGGCAAAAAAATCGCGCCGAAGCGCGAATTCTGGAACAGAGATTTCTGTAATACGTCGGCGAGAGAGGGCCTGGAGCCACCCCGGGATGAACGGGGTTAAGCCTTTCAGACGTTAGAATGGGGACCTGAGCAGCGCTTGCCCTTACACGCCCGGGCTGTTTGCCGGATCGGTCCGTTCGATGCAATCGGACCGAACGGCACGTGACGGCTGTTCAGGTTGCTGTTCACCATTTCGGATCCATGCCCCGACCCACCGAGCCAATACCGCCGACACTGCCGTCCGACCGGATGCGCGTGGGCGATTGTCTGGTGGATGTCCCGCTGCGGGAAATCCGCGCGCCGGGCAAGCGCCGGCCGCTGCGCATCACGCCCAAGTCGATGGCCGTGCTGCTGGTGCTCATCGACCAGGCAGGGCGCGTCGTCAGTCGCGACGCCCTGATGGCCGAAGTCTGGCCCGACACGCTGCCGACGAATGACGTCGTCACGCAGGCCATCACGCAGCTGCGCAAGGCCTTCGACGACGAACGCGGCAATCCGCGCTACATCGAGACCATCGCCAAGAACGGCTATCGCCTGCTCGCGCCGGTGGAATGGCTGTATTCGCCGCGCGATGCGGCAGCGGAACCGGCGCAGGACGAGCGCTGGGCCGATCCGTCGCGGACGACGTCCAAATACCCGGCGATCGCGGCGGCCGACCCGAGTGAGCCGTTGTCGCCGGTGCCGTTCCCGGTCTCGAGCATGCCGCGCGGCAACTGGCGGTCGATCGCCGCGGTCGTGTGCACCGTGGCGGTGCTGGTGTCGGCACTGCTGGCCTGGGCGCTGGTTCGCGGCGATGACACCGCGCGCAATAACGGTGAGCCGCTGGCGCCTTCGGTCTCGCACGGCCTGCGCAGCGAGCGGCCGTACCGGCTGATCACCTCGATGCCGGGTTTCGAGCTGGCGCCGACCCTGTCGCCCGACGCCGGCATGGTCGCCTACGTGGCCATTCCCGAAGGCCAGCGCGGCACCGCGATCATGGTGCAGACCACCGAGCAGACCCAGCCCCGGCTGTTGACCCGGCCGCCCGCGGGCGCCGACGACAGCGCGCCGGCGTGGTCGCCGGATGGGCGCTGGGTCGCCTTCATCCGCATCGCCGGCAACACCTGCAGCATCCGCGTGGTCACGCCCAATGCCCGCGGCGAGCACGAGGTCGGCACCTGCGACTACCGCAGCCCGCCGACGTTCGACTGGACGCCGGATGGCAACGGCCTGTTGTTCGGCGGCATGCCCGGCGACAGCGGCAGCCTCGGCCTGCGCCTGCTCGACCTGGACAGCGGCGACTGGCGCGAGATTCCCTACGACCACGATTCCGACGACCTCGATTCCTCGCCGCGCTATTCGCCGGACGGCAAGTGGGTCGTGTTCGTCCGCAATGCGCCGCTCGGCGACTTCTGGCGGATCCCGGCCGGCGGCGGCAAGGCCGAGCGCCTGAGCCGGCTGCGCGCGGACATGAAGGGCTGGGACTGGCTGCCCAGCGGCCAGGCCTTGTTGTTCAGCGTGATGATCGACGGCGACTACCGCATGTTCCGGCTCGACACCGGCACCGGCGACGTCCGTTCGATGGGGCTCGACGATGCGCAGTCCCCGGTGACGGCGCTGGGCCGGCGCGCCATGGCCTTCGTCCAGCGCCGCCCGTACTTCGGCCTGTACCGGGTCGCGCTCGGAACCTCGGGGCAGGGCAGCGTGCACGTGGTCGAGCCGCTGTTCCCGTCGACCTCGCGCGACGTGCTTCCGACCGTCGCCCCGGATGGCCTCCAGTTGGCCTTCGTTTCCGACCGCTCCGGGGCCAGTGGCCTGTGGTGGGGCGACCTGGGCCAGCCGGACACGCTGCGCATGATGAGTGGCGTCCGCCCGGGCTCCCGTTACGCACCGGCCTGGTCGGGCGACAGCCAGCGCCTGCTGGTGACCGGTGTCGACGGCGACGGCCACGGCGTCCTCCAGGAAGTCTCGCCGGCCAGCGGGCGGGTCGTCCGCCTCGATGTGCCGGAGCCGGACCCGCTGCAGGCCCAGTACACGCCCGATCCGGACCGGCTGCTGGTGCTCTCGGCCAACAGCGATGGACACCCGCAGCTGCGCCTGTACGACCGCAGCCGCAAACCCTGGCGGTCGCTGGCGCGGATCGGCGGCGTCTCCAACTTCAAGGTCGACGCCGGCAGGCGCCGGGTGTTGTTCACCCGCCTGACCGAGGGCGGCCTGTGGCAGGCCGACCTGGACCTGACGGCCGCCAGCATCGTCCGCATCGACGCATCCGAGCCGACCTCCGACCGCTATCGCCTCTGGTCGGTCGCCCCCGATGGCGAAGTCCGCTACCTCGAGCAGCTGCAGGGTTGCGCGGCCAGCCTCCGCCGGATCCTGCCGGTCCAGACCGACGCCCCGGCCAGCTGCATGGACCAGACCAGGCGCTCCGCCATCAACGGTTTCAGCCTCGGTGGCCCGCGCGGAGATGTGGCGTACGTCGCACTTATCGAATGGGACGGTGCCGATATCGGTTACATGGAGCTGCCGGAAGAACCGAAAGCCTTTGTGCCGGGCTGGATCAACTGATTGATAGATATAGGGAAGTAGCTTTCGGAACTCCTTCGGTTGTCCATTCGTTGCGAATTCGTATAAGTCTCCGCCAACTTTCCTGATGTAGAAGCCCTTGTCAGGCAAATCCATTGACCATTCTCGGCACATGAGGTGGACCAATGGAGCAAGTGCAATGGGCGGACCGCGGACAGCTGCTGCAGCTCGACACGGCTGACAGCACGATTCAGGGTGGCTGCATCGGCGTGTCCCGGCTGGGCAGCGTCCAGGTCGCCGGCGGTTTCTCGATCTGGGTGCAGCTGCACGGCAGCTCGTGGGTCGAAGCCAAAGAGGGCAAGTTCCGCCTACGCGGCGGTGACTGGATTGCCTTCGAGAAGGACTCCAAGCCGACCGTCCAGGCCGACCGCACCGGCGTCTGCGTTGGTCTCACCCTCTCCGGAGATGCCCTCCGCGAGATGACCCGTTTCGCCGACCGCGGCCTGTACGCCGGTCGCGGCAACATGCCGCGCCGCGACGCCCGCATCGCCCTGCGCCTGTGGCGCGAGGCCGCGGCCCGCATGGCCGAGAACCCCTCCACGGTGTTCGATGCCGCGTCGCTGCGCCCGATCCTGCTGCACCTGGCCGGCGTTCAGCGCGAGCTGGCGGCACGCATCCCGCGTTGCCCGGGCCGCTCGCGCAGCCGCAAGCGCCAGGTGTTCGGTCGCCTCCAGCGCGCCCGCCTGTACCTGGAAGGCAACTGCGATCGTGTGGTCCGCATCAGCGAACTGGCCGAGCTGACCAGCTTCTCCAGCTGGTACTTCTCCAAGACCTTCCACAGTCTTTACGAGGAAAGCCCGCAGGCCGCCTCGGCGCGCATGCGCTTGGAGCATGCCGCCGACCTGCTCACCAGCACCTCGATGATGATCGGCGAAGTCGCCGCGGCCAGTGGCTTCGACAACTGCTGCAGCTTCGCGCGTGCATTCCGTGCCCGCTTCGGCGAGTCCGCAACCCGCTACCGCAGCGCGGCCGTGACCAGCCGCGCAGCGAACGCGAAGTCCGGCGCCACGGCACGCAAGGCCATCGAGCGCGCCGGTACCTGACGCACGTCTGATCCATCGAGCACGACACCAAGGCGGCCGCAATGGCCGCCTTTTTCATTGCGTCCAGCAGATCGAAGCCGGAGCGCGGCAGTGCCCTCGAGGACCGATTCGGCAAAGTCTCTCAACGCTAGGTGCAAAGCGGTGGAGCGCACCGGAACGTAAGTTTGATCGGCGTTTAACACGCTCATAACAGTTATCTGGAGAGAGATAAATGAACCACCGCAATCTGCGCACCGCGATGCGCGTCGGCATGCTGCCGGCCGGCATCGCGATCGCATTGGCGCCGGCCTTTGCCAGCGCCCAGGAAGCTGCCGCCGAGCAGCAGGGTGCCACCACTCTTGACCGCATCGAAGTCACCGGCTCGCGCATCCGCGGTTCCGACATGGAAACGCAGCAGCCGATCATCACGCTGACCCGCCAGGACATCGACAAGCAGGGCTTCACGTCGGTTGCCGACGTGCTGCAGAACCTGACCTCGGCTGGTTCGCCGGCGATCTCGCGTTCGGACGCTCTGGCTTCGGGCGAAGACGTCGGTGGTTACTACATCGACATCCGTAACCTGGGCGCCCAGCGCACCCTGATCCTGGTCAACGGCAAGCGCCTTGGCGCATCGACCTCGGGCCTGCAGGACCTGAGCCAGATCCCGATGTCCTCGATCGACCGCATCGAAGTCCTGAAGGACGGCGCATCGGCAATCTACGGTTCCGACGCAATTGCCGGCGTGGTCAACATCATCACCCGCAAGCGCTATGAAGGCGCGGAAGCCAGCGCATACCTCGGCCAGTTCGGCGAAGGCGACGGCGACACGCAGGACTACTCCTTCACGATGGGTTCGGCCGGCGATCGCGGCGGCGTGACCCTGTCGGTCGAGTACTACAAGCAGGATCCGGTCGCTGCCAAGGACCGTTGGTTCTCGAAGGACGGCAACACCGGTGGCGCGTGGAGCCCGGTCAGCCAGAACGGCTCGTTCTGCGACCCGTGCACCCCGACCGCTTCGGCTGTGTGGTGGACGCTCAATGACGGCGGCAACCCGGCCAACCGTGCCGACTACCACCGCATCACGTCGGCCGAGTACGCAAACTCGAACGAGCAGATGTTCCTGATGACCGGTATCGAGCGTCGTTCGGTGTTCGCGAACGCCAACTACGACATCACCGACAACATCACGTTCAACGCCGACATCCTCTACAACCACCGCACCACCGATCAGCAGATCGCCGGTTACCCGTACCAGTCGGGTTCCTTCGGTACCCCGCTGGCACCGACGAGCGCGTTCAACCCGATCCCGGGCCAGAACACCGCATTCCGTCGCCGTCTGTGGGAAGTGCCGCGCACCACCAAGAGCGACCTGGAGACCTACCGCTTCGCCGGTGGCTTCAACGGCTTCTTCGAGCTCGGCGGCCGCGGTTGGGACTGGGACGTGGGTGCGTTGCTGAACCGCAACACCACCACCAAGACCGCCCACGGCGACGCCAGCCTGCTGGCCACCGAGCAGGCGCTCGGCCCGTCGTTCATCGATGCCAACGGCGTCGCACAGTGCGGTACCGCTGCCAAGCCGATCGCCGGCTGCGTGCCGTGGAACCCGCTGCTGCCGTACGGCGTCGCAGGCCAGGGCTCGCTGGCTAACCCGGAACTGCAGACCTTCCTGTTCCCGCAGTACACCGACACCGGCCTGACCCGCACCACCAGCTACACCGCCAACATCTCCGGTGGTCTGTTCGACCTGCCGGCAGGTGAAGTCGGCCTGGCAGTGGGCGTCGAGCACCGCCAGGAAGAAGGCCGCTTTGTTCCGGACGCGTTCGCGCAGTCGGGCAACAGCACCGGCCTGGCCGCCACGACCACCGCTGGCGAGTACTCGCTGGACGAAGTCTACGCAGAGCTCAACGTGCCGCTGCTGTCTGACGTCGCCTTCGCCAAGGAGCTGACGATCAACATCGCGGGTCGTTACTCCGACTACTCGAACTTCGGCGACACCACCAACGGCAAGTTCGGCTTCACCTGGCGCCCGATCGACGAGCTGCTCGTCCGCGGCACCTGGGCTGAAGGCTTCCGCGCTCCGACGATCAACGACCTGTACGGCGGCATCGGCTCGAGCTTCGAGTCGTACGTTGACCCGTGCGGCCGTACCTCGCCGGGCTCGGTTGCTGGCAACGCAGCGTGCACCAGCGCCGGCGTGCCCCCGACCTACGTCCAGCTGGGCCAGGGCCTGGTGCCCTGCACCACGTTCCCGTGCCAGACGCCGGACCAGTTCATCTCCGGTTCCAACCCGAACCTGCTGCCGGAAACCTCCAAGAGCCAGACCGCAGGCCTGGTGTGGAGCCCGCGCTGGGTCGAGGGTCTGGACCTGTCGCTCGACTGGTACAAGTACAAGATCGAGAACATGATCATCTCGGACAGCGTCGACCGCATCCTGCGCGACTGCTACGTCCTGGGTAACACCGGCCGTTGCGATGGCATCGTGCGCGCTCCGGATGGTCACATCACCGACCTGTTCTACGGCCTGGCCAACCTCGGCCAGATGGAGACGGAAGGCTACGACCTCGGCGTCAAGTACCGCCTGCCGGAGTTCTCGTTCGGCAAGTTCTCGGTGGATTGGCAGACCTCGTACGTCAGCAAGTACGACGAACAGGGTGAGAACTCGGACGGCGACGCAATCACCATCGGTCGCGTTGGCGAAACCGGCATCTTCCGCGTCCGTTCGAACATGGGCGTGAACTGGGAGATGGGCGATTTCAACGTGTCCTACATGGCCCGTTACTACTCGGACATGAAGGAGCCGTGCGTCGGCCGTGGCGTCTGCACCCTGCCTGATCGTTACCAGAACGGCGAAGCCGCTCCGCAGAAGATCTCGGGTTCGAACACCTTCCACGACCTGCAGGTTTCCTACCAGGCACCGTGGAACGCGACCGTCGCCATCGGCGCGAACAACGTGTTCGACCACCAGGGTCCGCTGATGTTCGCAAACACCTCGGGTCGTTCGAGCGACTTCCCGTACTACGGTGGTTTCGACATCGGTCGCTTCGTGTACCTGAAGTACCAGCAGCGCTTCTGATAGGCTGAAACGCAACACGTAACACCACTACGGCCCCGAAAGGGGCCGTAGTTTTTTGTGCGCCCCGCGTGGATCGCCTGGCCCGCGCCGGCCTCTGGCGCCGGGCGCGGCGGACGGTACGATAGCCGCAGTCTCCCGGCCGGATCCGCGATGAAACTGCAGGTGCCCTTCATCCAGTTGCCGCTGGCATTCGACGCCGGTGCGCTCGCCGCCGAAATCGCCGCGCTGGGCGAAGCACCGTGGCGGCCGCATCCGCAGGGGTTCCCCGGCAACTCGATGCTGCCGCTGGTGGCGGTCAATGGCGACCCCGCCAACGAGGCGTTCGCCGGGCCGATGCGGCCGACCCCGGAGCTGCTGCACTGTCCCTATCTCACCCAGGTCATCGCCAGCCTTGGCGTGACCGCCGGTCGCAGCCGCCTGATGCGGTTGTCGGGCATGGCCGAAGTCACCCGCCATGCCGACCAGGGCTACTACTGGGCCGAGCGCGTGCGCGTGCACGTGCCGGTGGTGACGCAGCCGACGGTGCGCTTCGAGTGTGGCGACGCGGCGATCAACATGGCCGCCGGCGAATGCTGGATCTTCGACACCTGGCGCCAGCATCGCGTCCTCAACGATGCCGTCGAGGAGCGCGTGCACCTGGTGGTGGACACGGTCGGCGGCGGTGCGTTCTGGGACCTGGTCGGCCGTGGTCGTCCGCACGACGGGCCGCGCGCTGGCTGGCAGCAGCACGCGGTGCCGGTGCAGCCGGGCGTGGTGGCGACGTTCGCGTGCGAGTCGGTGAACGTGCCGGCGGTGATGTCGCCGTGGGAACTCAGCGGCCACCTCGGCCTGCTGCTGGCCGACGCAGTGCCGCATCCGAACCTGCCGCAGGTGCGGCAGATCGCCACGCGTTTCGCGCGCCATTGGCAGGGCTTGTGGTTCGAGCACGGTGAGCGCGAGGAAGGGCGGGCCGCCTTCCGCGAGGTGCTCGAGCGCTTCATGGAGGAGGTGCGCGTGCCGAGCCAGCCGCTGATGCTCCGCAACGAGCTGCGCTGGTACACGGTGCTGACGGCGCTCGTGGGCAAGGTCGCGCTCGGTGGCGTGGCGTCGCAGCCGGCGACGGCGGCCGCGCAGCGCGATGTCGGCGACAACGGCTAGCAGGTTGCGTCTGTCCGGAAACGACAAAGGCCGCCTTGCGGCGGCCTTCGTCGTGCACGACCTTGCGGGCGTGGCTCAGAACTTCGGCTTTTCTTCGTCCGAGGTTTCGTTGTAGCGGGCGATCGCGTCGTTGAGGATCGACTTGGCTTCGGCGGCATTGCCCCAGCCTTCGATCTTGACCCACTTGCCCTTCTCGAGATCCTTGTAGTGCTCGAAGAAGTGGCCGATGCGATCGAGCCAGTGTTGCGAGACCTGTTCGATGTCGGTGATGTGGGCGTAGCCGCCGAAGATCTTCGGCACGGGCACGGCGATCAGCTTTTCGTCGCTGCCGGCTTCGTCGCTCATCTTCAGCACGCCGACGGGCACGGCGCGGATGACCGAGCCGGGCACCAGCGGCAGCGGCAGGATCACCAGCACGTCGGCCGGGTCGCCGTCGCCGCACAGGGTGTGGGGGACGTAGCCGTAGTTGCACGGGTAGCGCATCGGGGTGGACAGGATGCGGTCGACGAAGATCGCGCCCGAAGCCTTGTCGACTTCGTACTTGACCGGTTCGGCATCCTTGGGGATTTCGATGATGACGTTGATCTCATCCGGCGGGTTCTTGCCGGTGGGGACGAGGTCCAGGCCCATGCGTTGCTCCAACTTCTGATGGCCGCGCCAGGACGGCGGGGCGGGGGATTGAGATATGCGGCCGGGCATTTTACGCGGCTGGCTGCTGCGGCGCAGCACCGGAGTCTCCGGCCTCCCCGCGAGCCCGCTTGAGCCCCTCTCCCGCGCGCGGGAGAGGGGTTGGGGTGAGGGCGGAGGGCTTCGTCTGCGGAATGGCGCCGTCCGCCGGGCCGGGGATTGCCCCGCCCCTTAGTCAGACATCCTGTCTGATGCGGGGCGCGGGACATCCATGTCCCGCTGCGGATCAATCCCCGGCCCGCCGAACGCCGCTCCGGCATTTCTTTGCCCGGTCTTCGATGACCCCCATCAACCCGTCATTCCCGCGAAGGCGGGGACCCAGCGACGTTGCTCCAATCCCGTCATTCCCGCGAAGGCGGGAATCCAAGGACGTTGCTCCCTGCCTTTGAATCCACCTCCTCCTCCCACCGACCAGGCAAAAGAAAACGGGCCGCATTACGCGACCCGTTCTCCTCAAAACCGTTGAGCGACTACAGCAGCGGCACCATCAGCAGCGCCACGATGTTGATGATCTTGATCAGCGGATTGATCGCCGGACCAGCCGTGTCCTTGTACGGATCGCCTACGGTGTCGCCGGTGACCGCCGCCTTGTGCGCATCGGAACCCTTGCCGCCGTAATGGCCGTCCTCGATGTACTTCTTGGCGTTGTCCCAGGCACCGCCGCCGGTGGTCATCGAGATCGCGACGAACAGGCCCGTCACGATCGTGCCGATCAGCAAGCCACCCAGCGCCTTCGGACCGAGCAGCAGGCCGACCACGATCGGCACCGCCACCGGCAGCAGCGACGGCACGATCATTTCCTTGATCGCCGACTTGGTCAGCATGTCCACTGCCTTGTCGTATTCCGGCTTGCCCGTGCCTTCCATGATCCCCGGGATCTGGCGGAACTGGCGGCGTACTTCTTCAACCACCGCGCCGGCGGCACGACCGACCGCTTCCATCGCCATTGCACCGAACAGGTACGGAATCAGGCCGCCGATCAGCAGGCCGATGATCACGTAGTGGTCGGACAGGTCGAAGGCGAAGATCTCGCCCTGGTGGTTGGCCGACAGGTTGTGCGTGTAGTCGGCGAACAGCACCAGCGCCGCCAGCGCCGCCGAACCGATCGCATAACCCTTGGTCACCGCCTTGGTGGTGTTGCCGACCGCATCGAGCGGATCGGTGACGTTGCGCACCTCCGGCGGCAGCTCGGCCATCTCGGCGATGCCACCGGCGTTGTCGGTGATCGGGCCATAGGCATCTAGCGCGACGATCATGCCCGCCATCGACAACATCGCCGTGGCGGCGATGGCGATGCCGTACAGGCCGGCCAGCGCGAACGCACCCCAGATCGCCAGGCACACCGCGATCACCGGCAGCGCGGTCGACTTCATCGACACGCCCAGGCCGGCAATGATGTTGGTGCCGTGGCCGGTGGTGGACGCGGCCGCGATATGGCGCACCGGGCCGTACTGCGTGCCGGTGTAGTACTCGGTGATCCACACGATCGCACCGGTCAGCACCAGCCCGATCAGCGCGCACCCGTACAGGTTCATCGCACCGTGGCTGTTGTCGCCCATCAGCTGGGTGGTGATCGGGTAGAACGCGATCGCCGCCAGCACCGCCGACACGATGACGCCGCGGTACAGCGCGCCCATGATCGAGCCGCCTTCCTTCACCTTGACGAAGAACGCGCCGATGATCGAAGCGATGATCGACACGCCGCCCAGCACCAGCGGATACAGCACCGCGTTGCGTCCGGCGTCGGCGGCCATCAGCCCGCCCAGCAGCATCGTCGCGATCACCGTGACTGCATAGGTTTCGAACAGGTCGGCGGCCATGCCGGCGCAGTCGCCGACGTTGTCACCGACGTTGTCGGCGATCACCGCCGGGTTGCGCGGGTCGTCCTCGGGAATGCCGGCTTCGACCTTGCCCACCAGGTCGGCACCGACGTCGGCGCCCTTGGTGAAGATGCCGCCGCCCAGTCGCGCGAAGATCGAGATCAGCGACGAACCGAACGCCAGGCCCACCAGCGCATGCAGCGCCGCTTCACCGGTGACGCCCAGGTAGCGTGTCAGCACCACGTAGTAGCCGGCCACGCCGAGCAGGCCCAGGCCGACGACGAGCATGCCGGTGATGGCACCACCGCGGAAGGCGACGTCCATGGCCGGGCCAATGCCCCTGCGCGCGGCTTCGGCGGTGCGCACGTTGGCGCGCACCGACACGTTCATGCCGATGTAGCCGGCCGCACCCGACAGCACCGCGCCGATCAGGAAACCGATCGCCGTGTGCCAGCTCAGGAAGATGCCGATCAGCACGAACAGCACCGCGCCAGCGATGGCGATGGTCGTGTACTGGCGATTGAGGTAGGCGCGCGCGCCTTCCTGGATCGCGCCGGCGATCTGTTGCATTCGTTCGTTGCCGGCGGGCTGCGCGTTGATCCAACGCGCGGAAATGATCCCGTAAAGGATCGCGATGACGGCGCAAACCAGCGCCAATGCCAAACCGTACTGCTCCAGCATGAACCCCTCCCCTTAAGAGTGGACACATCAGGAATTTCGAGTCGATCACCTTGAGTTGTAGTGCTGCACGGGCCGTGGGGCCGCCGCCGCAACGGTCCGACTATCGCACAGACCCCGCGCGATTCGCACCCCGCGCGGCCCCGCTGCAGCGCGCCCGCACGGGGATCGTGCGCGGCCGATGTGACCGCAGTCGCAGGCGTGAATCCGTCGTTCAGCGCGGCCGTGCCAGCCTTCAGGCCTGCCACAACAGGGGCCGACCCTGCCATGCGACCGTTGCCTGTCCTGCTGTCCGCCATGCTCGTGCTGGCACCGCCCGCGGTGCTGGCGGCCAATCCGAAGCCGGATTCAAAGGCGGAGCCCAAGCCCGAAATCAGCCGCGAGCCGGCCCGTCCCCAGGCGCTCAACGTCGTGCACACGCTGCGGCAGATCCCGGAGGCATGCGCGCGCCTGGAGGGCATGTTCACCGGCCAGGCGGCCGATCCCTATGCCTTCGCCGTGGTCCGGATCAGCGAAACCTGCCAGCCGCGTGCGAAGTTCGTCGATGCGGCCAAGGCCAAGCCGTCGGAAAAGAGCGGCTGGAAACTCAATGACCTGATCCGCGTGCCCAGTGCCGCCTGCGGCACGCAGTTCGCGGTGGTGCGGGTGTGGCGCAAGCCGGTCGATGTCGCCACGCCGGCGCTGGATGCGCAGGGCAAGGCGCGCATCTACCTCGATGACGCGCGCAAGCAGGCGAAGGCGGGTCAGATGGCCGCGGTGCCGATGTTCGCCGCGCAGATGGCGGTGGAAGGCACGCCCTGCAAGTAGTGAAATGCCAGGGCCGCGAGCGCGGCCCCGGCAGCCTTGCTCAGTGGTTGCTGCCGCCGGCGCCGGAGTCCTTGCCGTCTGCCGTGGTTTCCTTGGTTTCCCCGTGGGTCACCGCATCGGCAGGCGCATCCGCTGCTGCCGTCGTCGCCGCCGCAGCCGAAGGGGAGGGCGCCGGAGCAACGGCGGTGGCCATCGTCGCTGCGGTCGCGGTTTCGGCGGCCACGGCCAACGGATCGGCGAACTGTGCAGGCGTTGCGGCGATCTTGTCGGCCGGGAAGTGGAACTGGTCCTTGGCCAGCAGCTGCGTGCAGGTCCAGCCCAGGGCAGCGGTCACGTCCTTGAGCAACTGTGCATTGTCGGCGTGCAACTGCTCGCGGCTCGGCGGGTGCTTGTTCTCGCGGGTGTGCGTGTTGCACGCAGCGTTGGACACCTGGCGGCCGCTCTTGTCGACCAGCTGGACCTGGGCGCTGTAACCAACCCAGTAGGTGCCCCACTGCGTCGGGAAGTAGGCGTACATCCAGCCAACGGAGCGCACGTCGAGCACATAGTCGGCCTGCGGATGCGTCGCTGCGATCTCCTTGGGCTTCTTCGCCTCGGTCGGCGCGGTGTCGGTGGCGAGGACGTTGGCGCCGTAAGCGCTGGCAAGTGACGCAGCCAGCTGCATGCGGACAATTTCGGCCGGATCCTTGATGTCGTTGTCCTTGACCAGCGCGTTGCCGGCCGAGTACATCGCGGCAGCGCCGAGCAGGCCGAACGTTGCTTTGCCGGCCGTCATCGCTGAGAAGCCCGGGCGCTCATGGATGGTGACGGCGACCGACTTGCCCTGCAGTGCGGCAGCATCGGCATCGGAAAGCATGATCAGCTTGTCCTTGGCGGACGCGGACATGGCAACGAGCAGCAAGGCGCTCGCAAGCGTGGTTCTTCTCACGTAAGTTTTCCCCTGTGTGATGGTTTGGCTGCGACGCTTGCGCATGTACGCACGGCGCGGCCAGGCGTTGTCCCCCGACAACACCCGGCGATTTGAGCACGCGCCTGCAGCGGCCCGCTAGTCGGCGAAGGGAGAAAGTTTCTTGGTCACCGCGACATTCTTCAGCGTCACGTACTTCGGGATGCCATCGCGCCCGTACGGCGGTGGCACTTCACCGCGGATGAGCGGTTCGAGATAGCGTCGCGCGGCAGCGGTAATGCCGTAGCCATCCTTGCGGATGAAGCCCGCCGGCATCTTCTTTTCGTGGTTGGCGACCTTCGACAGCGGCGCCGCTTCGATCTTCCAGCGGTACGGCGAATCGCTGCTGCGCACGATCACCGGCATCACCGAATTCATGCCCTTGAGCGCGAACTCGACGCCCTTGCGGCCCACCGCCAGCGCCTGCTCGAGGTCGGTCTTCGACGCGATGTGCCGCGCGGAACGCTGCAGGTAATCGGGCAGTGCCCAGTGCACCTTGTAGCCGAGCGAATCCTTGACCCGGCCAGCAAGGAACGAGGCGACACCGCCGAGCTGCGTGTGCCCGAACGAATCCTTGCCACCGCCGGCATCGGCGACGAAGCGGCCGTCGGCGGTCTGGATGCCTTCGCTGGCCACGACCACGCAATAGCCGACGCGCTCGACCGTGGCTTTGACCTTGGCGAAGAAGTCGGCTTCGTCGTACGGGCGTTCGGGGAACAGGATCAGGTGCGGTGCGTCGTCGACGCCTTGCCCGGCCAGCCCGGCCGCCGCCGCCAGCCAGCCGGCGTGGCGTCCCATCGCCTCGTAGACGAACACCTTGGTCGAGGTGTCGGCCATCGCCGCGACATCGAGCGCGCACTCGCGCACCGACACCGCGGTGAACTTGGCGGCCGAGCCGAAGCCCGGGCAGCAGTCGGTGACGGCCAGGTCGTTGTCGACCGTCTTGGGCACGCCGACGCAGGTCAGCGGGTAGCCGAACTCGGCCGCCAGTTGCGACACCTTGAGCGCGGTGTCGGCCGAGTCGTTGCCGCCGTTGTAGAGGAACCAGCGCACGTCGTGGGCGCGGAACACATCGAGCAGGCGCTCGTAGCGGGCGCGGTCCTGCTCGAGCGACTTGAGCTTGACCCGGCACGAGCCGAAGGCGCCGCCGGGGGTGTGGGCCAGGGCCCGGATCGCCGCCGCCGACTCGCGGGAGGTATCGATCAGCTCCTCGCGCAGGGCGCCGAGGATGCCGTTGCGGGCGGCCAGCACCTTGACCTTGCGGGCCCGGGCGGTCTCGATGACGCCGGCGGCGGTGGCGTTGATGACAGCGGTGACACCGCCAGATTGCGCGTAGAGCAGGGTTCCGGAGGGCATGTCCATTCCTGGGTTTGGGGACAGGACCAGGCCGGGATGCGGTAAGCTGACCGCACTATTTGCCCGGCGGGGCTGGGTCGTGAGCGAGTGTAGCGCCGCCGCGGGCAGTCGCCCGAAAGGCCGGGCCGCCAGCGCCGCGCGCCGGCCGCGACGGACGACGAAGAAATTTTCCCGTTCTAGGAGTGAGTTTGATGCGATTGGTACTTCTGGGCGCGCCCGGTTCCGGCAAGGGCACGCAGGCCGCGCGCCTCAAGGAGCATCTGCAGGTGCCGCACATTTCCACCGGCGACCTGCTGCGCGCCGAAGTCGCCGCCGGCTCCAAGCTCGGCCTCGAAGCCAAGGAAGTCATGGCGTCGGGCAACCTGGTCAGCGACGAGATCCTGCTGGGCATGCTCGAGGACCGCTTCTCGCGTCCCGACACCCGTGACGGTTTCATCCTCGACGGCTACCCGCGCAACCTGGCCCAGGCCGACGCGCTGGACAAGCTGCTGACCCGCATCCGCCAGCCGATGGACTACGCCGTGCAACTGGACGTGCCGACCGACCTGCTGGTCGAGCGCATCGCCGGCCGCGCCAAGGCCGAAGGCCGCGCCGACGACAGCCCGGAATCGGTGCGCACCCGCCTGAAGGTCTATGACGACCAGACCGCGCCGGTGATCGAGTTCTACCGCCAGCACGGCCAGCTGACCGTCGTTGACGGTGTGGGCGGCCTGGATGATGTGTTCAACCGCATCATCGAAGCGCTGGTGCCTGCGAAGGAAGTCGGCTGAGTGATTACCCTCTCCCCTCGTGGGAGAGGGACGGCCGCGAATGCGGCCAGGGAGAGGGGGAAGCCGGCTCCGGCTGACGTTGCGGGCGCGTCGCCCGCTCCCCTTACCCTCTCCCGCAAGCGGGAGAGGGGGAGTGATGGCCGTGCGGCTTCTTCTTCGTATTGGTGTGCTGCGATCGTTTAGGACTTACTGATCTTGAAGATTCATATTCTGGGGATCGCCGGTACCTTCATGGGCGGCGTCGCCGCACTGGCACGCGAACTCGGCCACGAAGTCGAAGGCAGCGACCAGGCCGTCTATCCGCCCATGTCGACCCAGCTTGAACAGCTGGGCATCGCGCTCAAGCAGGGTTACCAGCCGCAGCACATCGCCGCCGACTGCGACCAGATCGTCGTCGGCAACGCGCTGTCGCGCGGCAACGCCGCCGTCGAGCAGGTCCTCGACGACGGCCGCAGCTACACCTCCGGCGCGCAGTGGCTCAGCGAGAACCTGCTGCCGGGCCGCGACACGCTCGCCGTCGCCGGCACCCACGGCAAGACCACTACGACCACCATCCTGACCTATCTGCTGCAGGCGGCCGGGCGCGAACCGGGCTTCCTGATCGGTGGCGTCGCCGAGGACTTCGGCGTGTCGGCGCGTGTCGGCAGCGGTCGCGAGTTCGTGGTCGAAGCCGACGAATACGACACCGCGTTCTTCGACAAGCGCAGCAAGTTCGTCCACTACCGGCCGCTGGTGGCGATCCTCAACAACCTCGAGTACGACCACGCCGACATCTTCCCCGACGTCGCCGCGATCCAGCGCCAGTTCCACCACCTGGTGCGGACGGTGCCGCGCCGCGGCCGCCTGATCGTCAACGGCGAAGACCGCCATCTCGCCGAAGTCCTGGCCATGGGCTGCTGGACGCCGGTGGAGACCTTCGGCCTCGATGCGGGATTCAACTGGACCGCGCGCCTGATCGAGGAGGACGGCAGCGCCTTCACCGTCATCCACGACGGCGTCGAAATCGGTGCAGTGCGCTGGCCGCTGCTCGGCCGCCACAACGTGATGAACGCACTGGCCGCGCTGGCGACGGCGCATGCCGTCGGCGTCGAGGTCGCGTCGGTGCTGCCTGCGCTCGCGCAGTTCCGCAGCGTCAAGCGTCGCCTGGAAGTCATTGGCCAGGCGCAGGGCGTCACCGTCTACGACGACTTCGCCCACCACCCCACCGCGATCGCGACCACGCTCGCCGGTTTGCGCGCGAAGGTTGGTGCAGCACGCATCGTCGTCGCCATGGAGCCGCGCAGCAATTCGATGCGCCTGGGCGCCCACGCCGAAGCACTGGCGCCGTCGCTGGACCTGGCCGACACGGTGGTGTTCCTGCACCGCCCGGAACTGGCCTGGGATGCCACCAAAGTGGTCTCGGCGCTGCGTGGCGAAGGCATCGCCGTGCCGGACGCCGATGCGCTGATCGCGGTGCTGCGCGAACGCGCGCGCAACGGCGACCACGTCGTGTTCATGTCCAACGGCGGCTTCGACGGCGCCCCCCGCCGCTTCCTCGCCGCCCTGCAGCAACCGTAGGACACGTAGCCCGGGTAAGCGCAGCGCACCCGGGACGAACGGCGACCACCGCCCCGCAAATTCGCCCTAAACTGCCCCCAATGCCGGCAGACGACCTCCCGACCCAGTCACTGGGATTATTCCCGCTGCACGCCGTGCTGCTGCCCGGTGCCGCGATCGGATTGCGCGTGTTCGAGCCGCGCTACCTCGACCTGATCAGCGACTGCGGCCGCAAGGGCAAGGGCTTCGGCATCTGCCTGATCATGCATGGCGAAGAAGCGGGGGCCCCGGCCACGGCGGCTGCGTTCGGCACCGAAGCGGTGATCGAGGATTTCGGTCGCGGCGATGACGGCCTGCTGACCCTGCGCGTTCGCGGTGCGCGACGTTTCCATGCGCAGCGCGTGCGGGTCCGCGACAACGGACTGCAGGTGGCCGACGTCAGCTGGTGCGATCCGGATCCCGACGATGTCGTCCGGCCCGAGCACGGCCTGCTCTCGACCCTGCTGCAACAGATCATCGACCAGGTCGGTGGCGAGCACGCCAAGGCGCCGCAGGCGAAGTTCGACGACGCGGCCTGGGTCGGCTGGCGCCTGGCCGAGCTGCTGCCGCTGGAAGACACGCAGCGGCAGGCGCTGCTCCAGCTCGATGATCCGCACCAGCGCCTCGAACGCCTGCTGGCGCTGTTGCCCTGACGAGTGCCCCGCGGTTACTTGCCGCGCGTCTTCACCCGCAACACCAGCGTCGACCCGTGCGGGTGCTGCGACTGTCGTGATGCCAGGCCCTCGAGCGCCTCGCCGACCAGTGCGTGCGCGCGACCGTCGTCGGATGCCGGCAACCACAGCCAGGCAGCGCCCAGCGGCTTGGTCAGGTGCAGCGTCTGCGTGCTGCCGAGCCACAGCTGCGTGCCGTCATCGAGCAACACCGGCGCCGGCCACAGCCGCAACGCGTACTGCTCGTCCTTGCGCGCGCCATCGCGCAGCATCAGCAGCGCTTCGGCCTGGGCGTCGAGGGTTGCCGGCAGCACCGGTTGCTGCTGCGTGGGCTTGTCGTCGTCGAGCAGGCCAACGGTGTCGATCCAGCTGGCTTGCGGCTGCACGCGCCAGCCCTGTGCCTCCAGGCGCGCCTGCAGCGGCGCCAGCGGACCGGCGACCTGCAGGTCGAGCGGCCAGCGCCGGCGCTGGTCACGTTCGTTGCGTTGCGCCGGTAGCGTCGCCCAGTCGCGCTGCCACCAGTCGTCCTGGTCCATCACGGAGGTCGGCGTCGCCGCCGCGAACTTGGCCAGCAGCGCATCGGCCGAACGTGGCGCATGCCACAGCGCGGCGATGACGAAGGTCGAGTAGAACAGCCACGCCAGCGGCCGCATCCAGAACGAGCGGGCAACGTGGCGCCGGTAGGCGATGCCCAGGATCAGCAGCCAGAGGATGCCGAACAGCGTGCCGCCGACGAGATCGCTGGGCCAGTGCGCACCCAGGTAAAGCCGGGCGAAACCGACCGCGGTGGTGACCACGCCCGCGAGCAGGTACGGCCACACCCGCGTGCGGCCCGGCAGCTCGCGCGCGATCAGCACCGCGAAGAAACCGAACACGATCGTGCACATCGTCACCGCGACCGACGGGAAGCCGAAGCCGGCCGGTGCCGTCGGCGGGCGCGGCATGTCGATTGCCGCTTCCAGCAAAGAGGTCAGGGTCAGTCCGAACACCAGGGCCGCCAACCAGTGCGCGGCCGCCATCCAGCGCTTGCGCCACAGCAGGTACGCCAGCGCCACCACGGCGATGGGGCCGAGCACGGAGGCATCGCCGACGCTCGCCAGCCCGGCCATCATCCGGTCGGCCAGCGGGTTGCGCAGGCCCCACATGAACTCATGGATGGTGTGGTCGATCGCGAGCGGGCCGCCACTGGCCAGCAGCGACGCGAGCAGCGTGAACCATGCCCAGCTGATGCCCAGCAGGCAGACCGCCAGCATCAACAACGAGGGCGATTCCGGCCGGTTGGGATCGATCAGCGCTGCGGCGTAGCGACCCAGGTGCGGATGGTGGCGAGTCCAGTACAGGGCGCGCGCGAGCAGGTTGTCGGCGTGCGCGGCAAACCATCGCCACGTGTAGAGCACGATCGCCCAGACCAGGCCGATGGTGAGTACCAGTGCCGCCAGCACCAGCGCCAGGCGGTCGGCGACGGCCGCGACCGCGTCGTACGACTTGCCCAGTGCCCAGCCGGGCGCAAGGAACGCCAGCGACCAGACCAGGCACGCACCCAGGCTCGGCAGGGCGTAGCGGCGCATCGGCATGTGCAGCATGCCGGCGATGGCCGGCACGAACGGACGCACTGCGCCGACGAATCGCGCAATGACGATGCTCATGCTGCCGTGGCGGCGGAACAGTGCCTCGCCGCGATCGAGCCATTGCGGATAGCGCGAGAACGGCCAGCGGCTGCGCAGTTGCGGCCCCCAGCGATGACCGACCCAGTAGCTCAGGCCATCACCGATGAAGGCGCCGAGCGTCGCGCAGGCCAGGGCATAGGGGCCGCTGACATGGCCCAGGCCCACCAGCGCGCCGACGGCGAACAACAGTGGCAGCGCTGGCACGACGATGCCGACGATGACGAGGGCATCGCAGAAGGCAATAAGGAAGATGACAGCGCCGGCGGCGATTGGGTTTGCCGCGATCCATGCGGTCGCGCTTTCGATCCAGGCCGGTTCCATCGGCCGATTATAGGCAGCACGGCCATGACGGTGCGATGGCCATCGTGCAGGGTGACGGCAGGCACGGCCGATTCCGTACACTGACACGATGCCTCCACGCACCGACACCACCGACGTCGACGCCATCGAAGTCCAGCCCCTGAAGGCCGACAGCTTCGGCCGGATCGCGCTGATGCGCGGCGGCGATGGCCTGTTCGTGCGACGCGACCTGCGCCATGTGCCGCTGTGGCTGCGCCTGCCGGCGTGGTGGCTGGCGCGGCGTGAAGCCAGGGGGCTCGAACGCGTCGAAGGCCTGGCGGCCACGCCGCAACTGCTGCGTTGGGACGGACGCCGGCTCGATCGCAGCTACATGGCCGGCGCGGCGATGTACCAGCGCCCGCCGCACGGCGACCGGGTGTATTTCCGTCGCGCCCGGCGGCTGCTGCAGCAACTTCACCGCCGCGGCCTGGCCCACAACGACCTGGCCAAGGAAGCCAACTGGCTGGTGCTGGACGACGGCGCGCCGGCGATCATCGATTTCCAGCTCGCCACGCGCGGCAACCCGCGATCGCGCTGGATGCGCCTGCTTGCGCGTGAAGACCTGCGCCACCTGCTCAAGCACAAACGCACCTATTGCCCGCAATTCATCACCCCCGTCGAGCGGCGCGTGCTCAAGCGCCACTCGTGGCTGCGCGAAGCGTGGTTCGCGACCGGCAAGCCGGTCTACCGCTTCGTAACGCGCAAGCTGCTGAAATGGGAAGACAACGAAGGGCAGGGGCCGAAACCGTAACGCCCCGATCCACCTGCACCGCCGTGAAGCGCGCCGCCCTGGAGAGACCGCCATGCGTACCCTGACTGGAAAAACCATCTTCATCACCGGCGCCTCGCGCGGCATCGGTCGCGCCATCGCGCTGCGTGCCGCCCAGGACGGTGCCAACGTCGTCATCGCAGCGAAATCGGCCGTCCCCAATCCGAAGCTGCCCGGCACCATCCATACCGTCGCCGCCGAAGTCGAAGCCGCCGGTGGCAAGGCGCTCGCCGTGAAGTGCGACATCCGCGAGGAGGACGACGTGTATGCCGCGGTCGCGGCCACGGTCGACCGTTTCGGCGGCATCGACATCCTCGTCAATAACGCCAGCGCGATCTGGCTCAAGGGCACGCTCGAGACGCCGATGAAACGCTACGACCTGATGCAGCAGGTCAATGCGCGCGGCAGTTTCCTGTGCGCGCAGGCGTGCATGCCGCATCTGCTCAAGGCGCCCGACCCGCACATCCTGGCGCTGGCGCCGCCGCTCAACCTGGATCCGAAGTGGTGGGCGCCGCACACCGCCTACACGCTGGCGAAAATGGGCATGAGCTTCGTCACCCTCGGCCTGGCCGCGGAGTTCGGCCCGCAGGGCGTGGCGGTCAATGCGCTGTGGCCGCGCACCGTCATCCTTACCGATGCGGTCAACATGATTCCCGGCGTCCGCCCGGAGATGTGCCGCAAGCCGGAGATCGTGGCCGATGCCGCGCATGCCGTGATGGTGCGGCCTTCGGACGATTTCTACGGGCATTTCCTCATCGACGACGACGTGCTGTTCGCCGCTGGCGTCACCGATTTCGCCCAGTACGCGGTGAATCCATTCTGCGAGCACCTGATCCCGGACCTGTTCCTCACCGATTCGCAGCTCGCCAAGAAGCCGCGCTGACGCTTCAGCCCATCGGTGCGGGCAGGACATGCCCGCAATGGCGGCAATGCAGCGCATCCGGGGCGTGGCCTTCCAGGCCGCACTGCGGACAACCGCGGCGGTCGAGGTGGCCCTGGTCGGTGCTGGCTTCGCGCAGGCTGCTGGCGAGCTCCGCGGTGTAGATGCCGGTGGGCACGGCAATGATCCCGTAGCCGATCAGGATCAGCAGCGACGTGATGAGGCGCCCCAGCGAGGTCTGCGGCGCGATGTCGCCGAAACCGACGGTGGCCATCGTCACGATCGCCCAGTACATGCTGGTCGGGATGCTGACGAAACCGTGCTGCGGACCTTCGACCACGTACATCAGCGCACCGAAGATCACCGCGATGGTCAGCAGCGCGCACACGAACAGGAAGATCTTGCGGCGGCTGCGCGCCAGCGCGGTGATCAGGATCCCGCCTTCCTCGACGTAATGGGTCAGCTTGAGCACGCGGAATAGCCGCAGGATGCGCAGGATGCGCACCGCAAGCAGGCTCTGGCTGCCGGGCAGCACCAGCGACAGGTAGGTCGGCAGGATCGAGAGCAGGTCGATCAGTCCCCAGGTGCTCAGCGCATAGCGCCATGGCCGGCGCACCACCGCCAGCCGCAGCGCGTACTCCGCGGTGAACAGCAGAGTGAACCCCCATTCCAGCGGGTACAACCAGTGGGCGTGGCGGGCGTGGATGCTGGCGACGCTGTCGCACATGATCACCAGAACGCTGGCGAGGATGGCGACGATCAGCAGCAGGTCGAAATTGCGCGCCCGCGGCGTGTCGTGGCGGTAGATGATGTCGAACCAGCGCCGCCGCCAGCCGGTTTCGCTGGCCGGGTTGAGCTGGGGGTCGAGCAGCAGGCGCATCGGGGAGGACCTCCTGCGGCGATTGTGCAGGATCGCCTGCAAGGGCCATTTCACGGGCCCGGGGCTTCGGCATCGGCCGCAGGACGGCTGCAATAGGCGACAATGGCGGCTTCCCCGCATCGCCCGACGTCGTCCCACCATGACCGCTACCAGCTCCGACCTGTTCTCGCTCTCCGAACGCTACTACCTGCCGGTGTACCGGCCGCGCCGGATCGTGCTCGACCATGGCCGCGGCGCACGCGTGTGGGACCGGGAAGGCCGCGAGTACGTCGACTTCGGCGCCGGCATCGCCGTCAATGCGCTCGGCCACGCCAATCCGGTGCTGGTCGCGGCGCTGACAGAGCAGGCCGGCAAGCTCTGGCACACCAGCAACGTCTTCGTCAGCGAACCGCCGCTGCGCCTGGCCGAAGAGTTGGTGGAAGCATCGCGCTTCGCCGAGCGCGTGTTCTTCTGCAACTCCGGCGCCGAAGCCAACGAAGCGGCGATCAAGCTCGCCCGCAAGTGGGCGACCGCGCAGGGGCGCGAGCCCGACCGCCGCGTCATCCTCAGCTTCCGCGGCAGCTTCCACGGCCGCACCCTGGCCGCCGTCACCGCGACCGCGCAGCCCAAGTACCACGAGGGTTTCGAGCCGCTGCCACCGGGCTTCCGTTACAGCGACTTCAACGACTTGGCCGCCGCCGAAGTGGCGATGGCGACCGGTGACGTCTGCGCGGTGCTGGTGGAGCCGGTGCAGGGCGAGGGCGGCGTCACGCCGGCTACCGAGGAATTCCTGCTGGGCCTGCGCGCGCTGTGCGATCGCCACGGCGCACTGCTGATCCTCGACGAGATCCAGTGCGGCATGGGCCGCACCGGCCATCTGTTCGCCTGCCACGGTTACGGTGTCACGCCCGACGTGGTGACGCTGGCCAAGGCGCTGGGCAGCGGCTTCCCGATCGGCGCGATGCTGGTCGGCGCCAAGGCGGGCGAGTCGATGCAGTTCGGCGCGCACGGCACTACCTTCGGCGGCAACCCGCTGGCCGCGGCGGTCGCGCGCGCGGCGCTGCGCGAGATTTCCTCACCGCAGGTGCTGGCCAATGTCGAGCGGCAGTCACTGGCGATCCGCGACGCCCTGGTCGCGCTCGACGCCGAACTGGGCCTGTTCTCCGAGATCCGCGGCTGCGGCCTGATGCTCGGTGCGCAGTTGCGCGAAACGCATGCCGGCAAGGCCGGACTGATCCTCGACCTGTGCGTGGAGCAGGGGCTGCTGCTGTTGCAGGCCGGTCCGGACGTGCTGCGCTTCGTGCCGGCGCTGAACATCAGCGATGACGATGTCGCCGAAGGCCTGAAGCGCCTGCGCGCCGCGCTGACCGCATTCGTCAACGCCTGAACTCTTGAGCCCCTCTCCCGCAAGGCGGGAGAGGGGTTGGGGTGAGGGCGCCTTTTACAGCGTCGCGAACGACGCCCGCGCCGCTTCGATGGTAGCGGCAATCTCCGCCTCGCCGTGCGCGCTCGACACGAAACCGGCTTCGAACGCCGACGGCGCCAGGTACACGCCGCGCTCGAGCATCGCGTGGAAGAAGCGATTGAAGCGCGCGGTATCCGACGCCTTCGCATCGTCGAACGTTTCCACCGGCCCTTCGCGGAAGTACAGGCCGAACATGCCCGGCGCGCGCGTCGTATGGAACGCGATTCCGGCCTCGCGCGCTGCCTGTTCCAGGCCGTCGCAAAGCACGTTGGTCGTGCGCTCCAGCGCGTCGTGGAAGCCCGGCGCCCGGATCAGTTCCAGCGTCGCCAGGCCCGCGGCCATCGCCACCGGATTGCCGCTGAGCGTACCGGCCTGGTAGATCGGACCGCTCGGTGCGACCTGCGCCATCAGCTCGCGACGACCGCCATAGGCGCCCACGGGCATGCCGCCGCCGATGATCTTGCCGAAGGTGGAAAGGTCGGGCGTGATGCCGTAACGCTGCTGCGCGCCGCCCAGGGCGACGCGGAAACCGGTCATCACCTCGTCGAAGATCAGCAGCGCGCCGTGCTTGGTGCACAGCTCGCGAAGGTGCTGCAGATAGCCCCCGCGCGGCAGGATGCAGTTGGCGTTGCCGACGATCGGTTCGATGATCAGGCCGGCGATCTCGCCGCCGATCTCGTCGAACAGCTTCGTCGCCGCATCGAAATCGTTGTAGGCGATGGTCATCGTCAGGTCGGCGAGCGCCGACGGCACGCCCGGCGAATTCGGCAGGCCGAGCGTCATCACGCCGCTGCCGGCCTTCACCAGGAAGCTGTCGCCGTGGCCGTGGTAGCAGCCTTCGAATTTGACGATGCGGTTGCGGCCGGTGGCGCCACGCGCGACGCGGATCGCCGACAGCGTCGCCTCGGTGCCGGAGTTCACCATGCGCACCATTTCGCAGCTGGGCACGATCGCGGTGATTGCCTCGGCCATCGTCACTTCCAGCGCGTTGGGCACGCCGAAACTCAGGCCGTCGCGCATCGTCTTCTCGACAGCGGCCAGCACCTTCGGATGTGCATGGCCGGCGATCATCGGTCCCCACGAACCGACGTAATCGATGTAGCGGTTGCCATCGACGTCCTGCAGGTACGCACCTTCCGCGCGCTGGGCGAAGAACGGTTCGCCGCCGACCGACTTGAACGCCCGCACCGGCGAATTGACGCCGCCGGGGATCAGTTCGAGGGCGCGGGTGAACAGGTCGTGCGATTGCGTGTGGTTCATGGGGAAGTCTCTTGGGAAGCGGGCAGTTCGAAGCAGTCGAGATACCGCCGCACCGCAGCCGCGGGATCGGCGGCATCGAACACGCCGCTGATCACGGCGAGCAGGTCGGCGCCGGCCTCGACGAGGGGACGTGCATTGTCCGGGGTGATGCCGCCGATGGCCACCCGCGGCAACCCCAGCGGTGCCGAGTCGCGCAGCAGATCGAGGCCGGCCTTGCGGGCATTGGGCTTGGTCGGCGAGGGGAAGAAGGCGCCGAAGGCGATGTAGTCGGCACCGGCGGCGGCAGCGCGCCGGGCGAGGTCGAGGTCGTCGTAGCACGAGGCTCCCAGGATGGCGCCGGCGGGCAGGGCGGCGCGGGCACAGGCAAGTTCGCCGTCGTCCTCACCCAGATGGGCGCCGTCGGCACCGATCGCCGCCGCCAGGCGCCAGTCGTCGTTGACGATCAGGGCAGCGCCGTGGCGCCGGCACAGTGGCAGCATGGCCCGCGCCTGCGTTTCGCGCAGGTCCGCGTCGGCGGCCTTGTTGCGGTACTGGAGCCAGGTCGCGCCGGCGGCCAGCACGGTTTCCACCCGCGCCAGCAGGCGAGAGGTGTCGGTGTCGTCGGGGGTGATGGCGTAGACGCCAGTCCGCGCGAGGAGCGGATTCATCCAGGAAGCTTCCGTGGGCGCGGGCGCGGTGGGACAATGCGCATTCCGCAATCCCGCATTATCCGTCCAATTCCCCCGGGTCCGATCCTTCCATGTCCGAGCTTGCCGCCGCCACCACCTACCGCACCTGGATGTGCGTCGTCTGCGGCTTCATCTACGACGAGGCCCAGGGCCTGCCGGAAGAGGGCATAGCCCCGGGCACGCGCTGGGAAGACGTGCCCGACACCTGGACCTGCCCGGACTGCGGCGTGACCAAGGACGATTTCGAGATGATGGTGCTCTGAGCGCCCCGGCCGACCGCCTCGGCGGTCGGGTCATTCAGCTCGATAGTCCGTACAGGGCGTTCAGGGAGTTCCCAGCCCCGGCCCGAACTTCAGTACGGCGCCATCCTTGAGGCCCAGCTTGGCCGCTTCGCCGGCATTGAGCTCCAGCACGTAGCGCGCGGGCACGTTGCTCGGATAGGGCGGGCAGCCGTCGCCCAGCGAGCACGGCGGCGTGTCGCGCCGCTGCGACACCAGCTTGCGCTCATTGTCGAAATACAGGATGTCCAGCGGGATCTTGGTGTTCTTCATCCAGTAGGCGAGCGGCTCCTGGCTCTCGTGGATGAACAACATGCCGTGGTCCTCGGCCATTTCCTCGCGGAACATCAGTCCGCGTGCGCGCTCGGCGTCATCGTCGGCCACTTCCACCTTGAAGCGCTGTCCGCCCAGTTCGACCCACGGCCCGGCGCCCATGGCGCATCCGGAAAGGGCGAGGCCGCAGCAGGCGAGCAGAAGTCGGGGCAGGAACATGGTGGAGCTCCTTTTGAGCGTTGGTCCGGGGCCATGACGGCCGTAGCGCGACGAAACATCGTGCAGCGATGAATGCGAGTCAAGGGGGGCGGCCCCACGCCGTCATCGCCGCGCATCCGGGGATCCATGGACGTTGTTCGGCCCCCTGCGGCCCCCGTAAGCGCTCACTCGGCAAAGATGTAAAAAAACTTTAACGAACCCCTTCCAATCCCCGTTGTGCATGTGCACAATGCGCGCCCCGCCACGGTGAACTTCACTTCGGCGGGACGCGGAAAAGACGGGATGAAACGAGGCGGTTGACGGTTCTCGAACATGCTGTAAGATGCGCGGCCCGGTGGTCCCGGGGCGGTCCGAGAGGGCAGCTGAACGGACCTCCGGAAGCGAAAAAAGATTTCGACACGGTGTTGACGGAATCGAAATTCGCTGTAAGATAGTCGGCTCCCTCGGGCACTTTGGTGCGGCGGGGTGAGACGGGAAAGGCGCTGAGGCCGGCCCCGAAGATCTTTGACAGTGTGCGCAGGTAACTTGTGCGGACGTCTGGCTAGTGGATGGTTGTCCATTGAGCAGATGTTCGTACCAAGCAACGATGATTCAAAAGCATGCAAATGCAAGCGAGTAATTGGTGCCTGGAACGGGCTTTGCACTCAAAAAATTTGGATCTTCGGATCCATGCAATTTTAAGTGAAGAGTTTGATCCTGGCTCAGAGTGAACGCTGGCGGCAGGCCTAACACATGCAAGTCGAACGGCAGCACAGCAGTAGCAATACTGTGGGTGGCGAGTGGCGGACGGGTGAGGAATGCATCGGAATCTGCCTATTTGTGGGGGATAACGTAGGGAAACTTACGCTAATACCGCATACGTCCTACGGGAGAAAGTGGGGGACCTTCGGGCCTCACGCAGATAGATGAGCCGATGCCGGATTAGCTAGTTGGCGGGGTAAAGGCCCACCAAGGCGACGATCCGTAGCTGGTCTGAGAGGATGATCAGCCACACTGGAACTGAGACACGGTCCAGACTCCTACGGGAGGCAGCAGTGGGGAATATTGGACAATGGGCGCAAGCCTGATCCAGCCATGCCGCGTGTGTGAAGAAGGCCTTCGGGTTGTAAAGCACTTTTGTCCGGAAAGAAAAGCTTCGGGTTAATAACCCGGAGTTATGACGGTACCGGAAGAATAAGCACCGGCTAACTTCGTGCCAGCAGCCGCGGTAATACGAAGGGTGCAAGCGTTACTCGGAATTACTGGGCGTAAAGCGTGCGTAGGTGGTTTGTTAAGTCTGATGTGAAAGCCCTGGGCTCAACCTGGGAACTGCATTGGAAACTGGCTGACTAGAGTGCGGTAGAGGGGTGTGGAATTCCCGGTGTAGCAGTGAAATGCGTAGATATCGGGAGGAACATCTGTGGCGAAGGCGACACCCTGGACCAGCACTGACACTGAGGCACGAAAGCGTGGGGAGCAAACAGGATTAGATACCCTGGTAGTCCACGCCCTAAACGATGCGAACTGGATGTTGGGGGCAACTTGGCCCTCAGTATCGAAGCTAACGCGTTAAGTTCGCCGCCTGGGAAGTACGGTCGCAAGACTGAAACTCAAAGGAATTGACGGGGGCCCGCACAAGCGGTGGAGTATGTGGTTTAATTCGATGCAACGCGAAGAACCTTACCTGGCCTTGACATGCACGGAACTTTCCAGAGATGGATTGGTGCCTTCGGGAACCGTGACACAGGTGCTGCATGGCTGTCGTCAGCTCGTGTCGTGAGATGTTGGGTTAAGTCCCGCAACGAGCGCAACCCTTGTCCTTAGTTGCCAGCACGTAATGGTGGGAACTCTAAGGAGACCGCCGGTGACAAACCGGAGGAAGGTGGGGATGACGTCAAGTCATCATGGCCCTTACGGCCAGGGCTACACACGTACTACAATGGTAGGGACAGAGGGCTGCAAACCCGCGAGGGCGAGCCAATCCCAGAAACCCTATCTCAGTCCGGATTGGAGTCTGCAACTCGACTCCATGAAGTCGGAATCGCTAGTAATCGCAGATCAGCATTGCTGCGGTGAATACGTTCCCGGGCCTTGTACACACCGCCCGTCACACCATGGGAGTTTGTTGCACCAGAAGCAGGTAGCTTAACCTTCGGGAGGGCGCTTGCCACGGTGTGGCCGATGACTGGGGTGAAGTCGTAACAAGGTAGCCGTATCGGAAGGTGCGGCTGGATCACCTCCTTTAGAGACTAAAGACAGCAAATTGCTGGTCGGACGTCCGCACAAGTAACCTGCATTCAGAGTTCCGGGTCGCCCACAGGGGTGGCTGCGGGAGCGTCCCCGGATCCCTCCAGGGAATTCGATGGGGCTTTAGCTCAGCTGGGAGAGCACCTGCTTTGCAAGCAGGGGGTCGTCGGTTCGATCCCGACAAGCTCCACCACCTTGGGCGAAGACCCTTGCCTGGCACAGCCGGCGGGAAACACTTTGGGTCTGTAGCTCAGGTGGTTAGAGCGCACCCCTGATAAGGGTGAGGCCGGTGGTTCGAGTCCTCCCAGACCCACCACCTACGAAGTGGGCTTCCGAACGAAACTCTGATTGCGCACACATCAAATATTGAAGCAGCTGGGCGTTGAGGCCCATTTGCGTTCTTTGAAAATTGGGAATTGTAGCGAGCGTTTTGAGACGAATTGTGTCCATGACGTGTCGTGAGGCTAAGGCGAGTGTCTTCGGACACTTTATTAATTGAGTCGTTATATTCCAGACCGGGCTTTGTACCCCTGGTCCGAATGTAGCTCCAAGGCAACTTGGGGTTATATGGTCAAGCGAATAAGCGCACACGGTGGATGCCTTGGCGGTCAGAGGCGATGAAGGACGTGGCAGCCTGCGAAAAGTGCGGGGGAGCTGGCAACAAGCATTGATCCCGCAATGTCCGAATGGGGAAACCCACCTCGCAAGAGGTATCGTGCAGTGAATACATAGCTGTACGAGGCAAACCCGGAGAACTGAAATATCTAAGTACCCGGAGGAAAAGAAATCAACCGAGATTCCCTGAGTAGTGACGAGCGAACGGGGACCAGCCCTTAAGTTGATTGAGTTCTAGCAAAACAACCTGGAAAGGTTGGCCATAGACGGTGACAGCCCGGTATGCGAAAGAGCTCTTCCAATGAAATCGAGTAAGGCGGGGCACGAGAAACCCTGTCTGAACATGGGGGGACCATCCTCCAAGGCTAAATACTCCTGACCGACCGATAGTGAACCAGTACCGTGAGGGAAAGGCGAAAAGAACCCTGGTGAAGGGAGTGAAATAGACCCTGAAACCGTGTGCGTACAAGCAGTCGGAGCCCGCAAGGGTGACGGCGTACCTTTTGTATAATGGGTCAGCGACTTACTGTTCGTGGCGAGCTTAACCGTATAGGGGAGGCGAAGGGAAACCGAGTCTGATAAGGGCGCATAGTCGCGGGCAGTAGACCCGAAACCGGGTGATCTAGTCATGCCCAGGGTGAAGGTTGAGTAACATCAACTGGAGGCCCGAACCCACTCCCGTTGCAAAGGTAGGGGATGAGGTGTGATTAGGAGTGAAAAGCTAATCGAACCCGGAGATAGCTGGTTCTCCTCGAAAGCTATTTAGGTAGCGCCTCCTATGAATCTTCCTGGGGGTAGAGCACTGTTATGGCTAGGGGGTCATTGCGACTTACCAAACCATGGCAAACTCCGAATACCAGGACAGAATGTAGGGGAGACACACGGCGGGTGCTAACGTCCGTCGTGAAAAGGGAAACAACCCAGACCCACAGCTAAGGTCCCAAATTCATCGCTAAGTGGAAAACGATGTGGAAAGGCACAGACAGCCAGGAGGTTGGCTTAGAAGCAGCCACCCTTTAAAGAAAGCGTAATAGCTCACTGGTCGAGTCGGTCTGCGCGGAAGATTTAACGGGGCTAAGCGATGAACCGAAGCTTGGGGTGCATAACTTTGGTTATGCGCGGTAGAGGAGCGTTCCGTAAGCCGTTGAAGGTGGATTGAGAAGTCTGCTGGAGGTATCGGAAGTGCGAATGCTGACATGAGTAACGATAATGCGGGTGAAAAGCCCGCACGCCGAAAGCCCAAGGTTTCCTTGCGCAACGTTAATCGACGCAGGGTGAGTCGGCCCCTAAGGCGAGGCAGAAATGCGTAGTCGATGGGAAGCTGGTTAATATTCCAGCACCTCGCGTAAGTGCGATGGAGGGACGGAGAAGGTTAGGTTGGCCGGGCGTTGGTTGTCCCGGTGAGAGAGTTGAGGCGGTTCCCTTTGGCAAATCCGGGGGAGCAACGTTGAGACTAAGGACCAGCCCATTAGGGCGAAGCAACCGATATCACGCTTCCAGGAAAAGCTCCTAAGCTTCAGCTTACGCAGACCGTACCGTAAACCGACACAGGTGGGCAGGATGAGAATTCTAAGGCGCTTGAGAGAACTCGGGTGAAGGAACTAGGCAAAATAGCACCGTAACTTCGGGAGAAGGTGCGCCCTTTCTGGTGAATAGCTGGGAGGGGCCGCAGTGACCAGGCCGCTGCGACTGTTTATCAAAAACACAGCACTCTGCAAACACGAAAGTGGACGTATAGGGTGTGACGCCTGCCCGGTGCCGGAAGGTTAATTGATGGGGTCAGCCGCAAGGCGAAGCTCTTGATCGAAGCCCCGGTAAACGGCGGCCGTAACTATAACGGTCCTAAGGTAGCGAAATTCCTTGTCGGGTAAGTTCCGACCTGCACGAATGGCGTAACGACAGCGGCGCTGTCTCCACCCGAGACTCAGTGAAATTGAAATCGCTGTGAAGATGCAGCGTTCCCGCGGCAAGACGGAAAGACCCCGTGAACCTTTACTATAGCTTTACACTGAACGTTGAGTTCTTCTGTGTAGGATAGGTGGGAGGCTATGAAACGCAGGCGCTAGCTTGCGTGGAGCCATCCTTGAAATACCACCCTGAAGTGCTTGACGTTCTAACCTAGGTCCGTAATCCGGATCGGGGACCGTGTATGGTGGGTAGTTTGACTGGGGCGGTCTCCTCCCAAAGTGTAACGGAGGAGCACGAAGGTACGCTCAGCGCGGTCGGACATCGCGCACTGTGTGCAAAGGCATAAGCGTGCTTGACTGCAAGATCGACGGATCAAGCAGGTACGAAAGTAGGTCTTAGTGATCCGGTGGTTCTGTATGGAAGGGCCATCGCTCAACGGATAAAAGGTACTCCGGGGATAACAGGCTGATACCGCCCAAGAGTTCATATCGACGGCGGTGTTTGGCACCTCGATGTCGGCTCATCACATCCTGGGGCTGTAGTCGGTCCCAAGGGTATGGCTGTTCGCCATTTAAAGTGGTACGCGAGCTGGGTTCAGAACGTCGTGAGACAGTTCGGTCCCTATCTGTCGTGGGCGTTGGAGATTTGAGAGGGGCTGCTCCTAGTACGAGAGGACCGGAGTGGACGAACCTCTGGTGTTCCGGTTGTCACGCCAGTGGCACTGCCGGGTAGCTATGTTCGGAAGCGATAACCGCTGAAAGCATCTAAGCGGGAAGCGCGCCTCAAGATGAGATCTCCCGGGACTTTAAGTCCCCTAAAGGAACCATCAAGACCAGGTGGTTGATAGGCAGGGTGTGTAAGTGCAGCAATGCATTGAGCTAACCTGTACTAATGATCCGTGTGGCTTGACCATATAACCTCAAGTTGCTTTGGCTTCCGATACGTCGGGACCCTTCGCCAAAAACTTGCTACAATTCCCGACCCATTCGCCGACACGGAATCCATCCCGTGAAAGCAACCCAACGAGAGCGTGTGCGCGACTCAGTAAATCGAGATCCGCGACCCTCCACCCTCTCCCTGGTGATAATAGCTGTGTGGTCCCACCCGATCCCATTCCGAACTCGGAAGTGAAACGCACATGCGCCGATGGTAGTGTGGCTTAAGCCATGCAAGAGTAGGTCATCGCCAGGGGCTTTACCCCGAAACCCCCAGCCAACCGGCTGGGGGTTTCTTTTTGCGCGTGTGGAAAGTTAATGCCGGGATTATCAGGCGTTATCGGGCCCCGGGTGCGCTGGCGCTTACCCGGGCTACCCGGGTGATGCGTAGCCCGGGTAAGCGAAGCGCACCCGGGATCCCAGCACCCCAACAGAACGTAGCCCGGGTAAGCGCAGCGCACCCGGGGAGCGCGACTAGGCCTTGAGCCCCAGTCGACGTGCCGACCGTGCGAGATTCGCCCGGTCCACGCCCAGCGACCGCGCGGCGGCGGCCCAATTGTTGCCATGCCGCTCCAAGGCCTCCTGGATCAGCCGCCGCTCCATTGCCGCCAACGAGTCACGCAGGTTCTCCCCGACTGGCGCAGCAGTTGCGGTCTCCGGATTCGGCACTTCCATCCTTGGACGCTCCCCCGGCAGATCCAGATCGCCCGATTCCAGGCTCAGGATGCGGGGGCGGACCGCCCGGGCCGCCAACGCCCGCAACGAGCTGCGCGCAATCAGATGCTCGAGCTCGCGGACGTTGCCAGGCCACGGGTACGCCAGCAGCGCAGCCTGGGCGTCGGCGGTCAGGCGCAGGGCGGACAAGCCAAGGCGTCGACGGTTCTCTTCCAGGAAGTAACCGCTGATCAGCAGGATGTCGTGGCCGCGCTCGCGCAGCGGCGGCACCAGCAGCGGATAGACGCTGATGCGGTGGTAGAAATCGGCGCGGAAGCGACCGTCGCGCACTTCCTGGGCGAGGTCGCGATTGCTGGCGGCAATGATGCGGACGTCGACCTGATGCTCTCGATCGGAACCCACCCGCTGCAACTGCCCGCTCTGCATCACCCGCAACAGCTTCGCCTGCACGTTGAGCGGCAGTTCGCCCACCTCGTCGAGGAACAGCGTTCCCTGGTGCGCCAGTTCGAACTTGCCGCGGCGATCAGCGGTGGCGCCGGAGAATGCGCCGCGGACATGGCCAAACAGTTCGCTCTCCACCAGCGATTCGGGCAGTGCGGCGCAGTTGATCGCGATCATCGGCTTGCCGGCACGCGGCGACGCGGCGTGCAGCGCCTTGGCGACCAGTTCCTTGCCAACGCCGGTCTCGCCTTTGAGCAAGACCGTCAGCTCGCTGGCGCCTACCGTCTGCAATTCGGTCTGCATGCGCTTGAACGCGGGGCTGCGCCCGAGCAGTGGTCGTGCCGTGGTGTCGTCGGCGGCGATTCGATAGCTTTCCGCGCTGGAGCGGGCGCGTTCGACATCCTGTGCCAGTTGCCGCATGCGTTCGGCCGCGCTTACCGCCGCCGATGCGACACTGGAGAAGGCCCGAAGCAGCTGCACGTCCGAGTCACTGAAGCGGCCCGCGTCGAGTGCGTCGATCGTCAGCAATCCCCACGGCCTGGCCGCCACGGTGAGCGTGCAGCCCATGCAGTCGTGGACATGCAGTCGGGTGTCATGGCCAAGCACCAGGCCGTCGTACGGATCGGGCAACGGGCTGTTGGCGGGGAAGCGGGTAGGTCCCGAGTTGGCCAGCAAGGCGGCCAGGCGTGGATGCGCGGAGACATGGAACCTGCGGCCGAGCGTGTCTTCGCTCAGTCCATCGACCGCCATCGGCACGAGGGTATCGCCCTCGAGCTTCAGCAATGCGCTGGCATCGCTTCCGAACAGCGTTCGTACGGCCGCCAGCAACCGCGCATAGCGGTCGTGCTCCGGCAGGTCGCGCGACAGGTCGTCGACGACGGGAAGAACGGTTTCCAGCAGGTCCGGTGCAGTCAGATCGACACTCATCGCAGTCAATTTTACCTCCGCCGGTTGCAGTCGATCAGACCCATGGATGAACCAAAGCGTTGATTCGCAAGGCCCGCATCGATGGCATGGACCTTGATATGTACCGGGTATCCCCCCAACCGGATCGACCATCCATGCTGACCCCCGAACACCGCCAGATCGTGAAGTCCACCGTTCCGTTGCTGGAGAGCGGCGGCGAGGCGCTGACGTGCCACTTCTACGAGATCCTGCTCGGCGAGAACCCGCAGTTGCGACCCTATTTCAACCAGGCCAACCAGCACAGCGGCGAGCAGCCGCGCGCACTGGCCAATGGCGTATTGAAGTACGCGCGACACATCGATCAACTCGACCAGCTGGCCGAACTGGTCACGCTGATCGGCAACAAGCATGTCTCGCTGCAGATCCAGGCCGAGCACTATCCAATCGTCGGCGCCTGTCTCCTGCGCGCAATCCGCGAAGTGCTTGGCCCGGACATCGCCACCGATGACGTCATCGATGCATGGGCAGCGGCCTACCAGCAACTGGCGGCGATCCTGATCGACACCGAAGCCGGCCTCTACCAGGCAGCGGCGAACCAGCCGGGCGGCTGGCGCGGTGCGCGCAGGTTCACCGTGATCGACAAGGTGGTCGAAAGCGACGAGATCACGTCGTTCTGCTTCGCGGCGAGCGACGGTGCCGCGATCCTCGCGCACTCACCGGGGCAGTTCATCGGGCTTCGCCTGGAAGTCGATGGCATCGACCAGCGGCGCAACTACTCGCTCTCGGCCGCGGCCAATGACAGCCACTACCGGATCAGCGTGAAGCGCGTCGCCGGCGGCGCCGTCTCCGGCCATTTGCACGAGCGCGTGCAGGTGGGCGACGAAGTCGAACTGTTTCCGCCGTCGGGACATTTCGTGCTCAACGATGCGGACAAGCCACTGGTGCTGATCAGCGGTGGCGTCGGCATCACGCCGACGCTGGCCATGCTGCAGTCGGCCTTGCCGACCGGCCGGCCGATCCACTTCATCCACGCGGCGCGCAACGCTGACGTGCATGCGTTCCGCGACTGGATCGACACGTTGGCGCTGCAGCATCCGCAGCTCAAGCGCTTCTACTGTCACGAAGAGGCCGGCGCCGCGCCGGTCGATGCAGTCGGATACATCGACCACTCGTTGCTCGAGGCGTGGATGCCGGCGACGCGCGACGTGGACGTGTACTTCCTCGGGCCCAAGCCCTTCATGCGCGCGATCAAGGGGCACCTGAAGGCGATGGGCGTGCCCGAGCAGCAATGCCGTTACGAGTTCTTTGGTCCGGCCAGCGCACTGGACTGAGCGCGAAGCAGGGCAGCGTCCGGTCCAGGTGGCCGGACGCCGCACGACGGCCTTACAGCAGGCGCGCGTTACAGCAGCGTCGGCGGCTCGCCGCCGATGATCACCACGTCGGCGGGGCGACGCGCAAACAGGCCGACCGCGACCACGCCCGGAATCTGGTTGATCGCCTGCTCGAGGCCGACCGGGTCGACGATCGACAGGCCGTGGATGTCGAGGATGAGGTTGCCGTTGTCGGTGACGACGCCATTGCCGGCGGCATCCTGGCGCCAGACCGGCTGGCCGCGCGTCATTGCCAGGATCTCCCGTGCCACCAGGCTGCGCGCCATCGGGATGACCTCGACCGGCAGCGGGAACTTGCCGAGCACGTCGACACGCTTGCTCGGGTCGACGATGCAGACGAACTTCTGGCTGGCCTCGGCGATGATCTTCTCGCGCGTCAGCGCCGCGCCGCCGCCCTTGATCAGGCGCTTGTGCGGATCGCACTCGTCGGCGCCATCGACATACAGCGACAACGGACCGGTGGCATTGAGGTCCAGCACTTCGATGCCATGCGCGCGCAGGCGCTGCGTGCTCTGCTCCGAGCTCGACACCGCGCCCTTGATGCGGTCCTGGACGCGCGCCAGGGCATCGATGAAGAAGGCGACCGTGGAGCCGGTGCCGACGCCGACGATCATGCCGTCCTCGACGTACTCGATGGCTTTTTCGCCGGCCAGGCGCTTGGCTTCGCTCATGGTTTGGAACTCGTTGGGATTGTCGGGGAGGGGAACTTACTCAAGCGACAGCAGGTACTTCCACTGCGCCGCCTGGACCGGGAACACCGACAGCCGGTTGCCCTTGCGGATCAGCGCGAAGTCTTCGCCGAGCTTGCCGGCGTGCTGCTTGATCTCGTCCAGGGAAATCGTGCGCTTGAGCTTGCGATCGAACGCAACGTCGACCAGGAACCAGCGTGGTTCCTCGCGCGTGCTCTTGGGGTCGAAGTAATCCGACTTGGGATTGAACTGGGTCTCGTCGGGATAGGCCTTGCTCGCCACGGTGGCGGTGCCGACGATGCCGGGAACATCGGTATTGGAGTGGTAGAACAGCACGCCGTCGCCGACCTGCATGCCGTCGCGCATGAAGTTGCGCGCCTGGTAGTTGCGGACGCCGTTCCAGGGTTCGGTGCCGACCCGCTCGAGGTCGTCGATGGAGAACGCGTCCGGTTCGGACTTCATCAGCCAGTAGCGGCGGCGTGCGGTCATGCGGTGGCCCTGCGGCTGCAGTCGATGGTGGTCGTGCCGGTGCAGACCGCGTCCAGGGCGACGTCCCAGTCGGCGCGATCGAGCAGATCGACCCGTTGCGTGTCGAACGCCGCGCCGACGAGCCAGGGCGGCGCTGGCAGCTGGTGGCGGAATGCGAAGCTCCGATCGTACCAGCCACCGCCCATGCCGAGCCGGTGGCCGCGCTCGTCGAAACCCACCAGCGGCGCCACGACCAGGCTCATCTGCTCCGGCTCGAGCAGCGAGCTCGGCGCGATATCCGGTTCGGGGATGCCGTGGCGGTTGCTGACCAGCGGGTCGCCGGGGCGCCAGGGCGCGAAGCGCAGGCGGCCGTCTTCGTGCAACACCGGCAGGCAGTACACGCATCCGGGCGGCAGGCGGAGTTGCCAGACGTGCAGGGCGATCTCGCCGTCAGTGGCCCAATAGCCGGAGACATAGCCCGAATCGGGCGCGAACGGCAGGGCGAGCAGCTGTGCGGACAGCCGTTCGGCGGCGGCGATGCGGTCGCCGGCCCCGAGGGCGCGGCGGCGGTCGCGGAGTTCGCGGCGCAGGGCCGCGCGGTCAGCCGTCATCCGGCGCTCGATCCTTTGCTGCGGCCGGCAACGGCCGGCCGGTTGGTGGCGACCAGCGCCGCTGAAAGAGTAGTCCTCCGCCGATGGCGATGCTTGCGAAACGACCTTGAACCCGGGGTTCAAGTGGGGACGCTTGGATGCCTTCGGGCTTCCCGCTACGAGGCGGACCTGCACTCCGGGCCTCCGCCGCGCCCCCGGTGTCGTCATAAGGGACAAGGCGAATGTTTGCGCACGCTGTCGCGTACAGCAGAGGACGTTCGCGAAGTATAGCGCGCGACCTGCGAAGTGCGTGCCCGCTCGTCGGTACCAGGCCTGGAACGGTTCAGTGCAGGTGTGCGTCTGGTATGCGCGGCAAGGCCGGCAGGTGCGGGTGTGTTCAGCGCGCCGGCAAGTCGAACAGGTCGTCGAGGCGGCGATGCAGGTCGGTCAGCGTGCGCGAAAACTCGCGGTCGCGGCTCGTCTGCTCGTTGCGCATCTGCTGCAGGTCGTGGGCGAGGTTGAGCGCCGCCAGCACCGCCACGCGATCGAGCGCGGCCATGCGGTTGTTGCCGCGGATCTCGCGCATCTTGGCGTCGAGCAGCTTGGCCGCCGACAGCAGGCTGTCGCGTTCGTCGGGCTCGCAGCCGACGGTGTACTCGCGATCCAGCAGACGGATGCTGACCGGCTCGTTGGCACTGCTCACGTGTGCTGCTCCAAAGACTTCAATCGCGCGATCATCGCTTCGACGCGGGCGCGTGCCTGTTCGTTCTTGGCCAGCAGTGCCGAACGTTCGCCGACCAGCTGTTCCTGTTGCTGGCGCAGGCTGCGGTTCTCCTCGCTCAGCCGGCGCGAGCGCTCGGCAAGCTGCTCGACCCGGTCGGCGAGCGACTTCAGTTGGGCGAGTAGTTCGGCTTGGTCCATGCCGCGCACGATAGCAGGGCGGGGAGGCCGGTCAAGGGCGAGGGCGCGCTGGCGGGGTCCCGGTTCACACCGGTGCCCATCGGTCGGTCCCGGTCAGCCCGGTGAACCGACCTTGCCGGCCGAGCCACTGCCCGTTGCGCCACCCGTTGCGCCACTGCCCGCCGCGGCGCTGGCGGCGCCGCTTCCGGCAGCGCTTCCGGACGGCACCGATTGCGGTGTCCAGCTGCGGATGAAGGCCAGGCAGTCGGCCGCTTCCAGCGGTCGCGCCAGCCAGTAGCCCTGGATCTCGTCGCAACCGCGTCCGCGCAGGAACTGCATCTGCGCCTCGGTCTCCACGCCTTCTGCAATCACCGTCAGCCCCAGCGAATGCGCCATGGCGATGACCGTCGTGGTGATGGCCTCGTCGTCGGCGTCGCGGGTAAGGTCGCCGATGAATTCCTTGTCGATCTTGAGCGTGTTGATCGGCAGGCGCTTGAGGTAGGCCAGCGAGGAATAGCCGGTGCCGAAGTCGTCGATCGCCAGGCCGACGCCGAGCGAGCGCAATGCATCGAGCGTTGCCGAGGTCTGCCCGGCGTTGGCCATGATCACGCTTTCGGTGAGCTCCAGCTGCAGCATCTCCGGCGGCACGCCGCTTTCGACCAGTGCACGCGCGACCTGCTTGGGGAGGTTGCCGCGCAGCAGCTGCAGCGACGACACGTTGACCGCCATCGTCAGCTGGTCGAGGCCGTTGTGGCGCCAGCGCTTGAGCACGCCGCAGGCTTCGCGCAGCGCCCATTCGCCGATGTCGAGGATCAGGCCGCTTTCTTCGGCGAGCGGGATGAACTGCGCCGGCGAGATGTCGCCCAGCTCGAAACTGCGCCAGCGCAGCAGCGCTTCCACGCCGGTGATGCGCGACTGGTCCAGCGACAGCTTGGGCTGGAACACCAGGCGCAGTTCGTTGCGGTCGAGCACGCCGCGCAGTGCGGCGGATATCGTCGCGCGGCCGCGGATTTCCACGTCCATCGCTTCGGTGTAGCGCATGAAGGTACGGCGGCCCGCGGCCTTGGCCTGGTACATCGCCGTGTCGGCGTGCTTGAGCAGGTCGGTCGGCACCAGTGCGTGGTCGGGATACAGGCTGATGCCGATCGACGGCGAGATCACGACGTCGTGGCGCTGGTCGATGTCGAGCGGCGTTTCGAAGGCGACCAGCACGTCGCGCGCGACCTGCTCGGCCTGCTCGACGTGCTCGAGGTTCTCCAGCAGCACGGTGAACTCGTCGCCGCCGAGGCGGGCAACGGTGTGCTGCGGCCCGACCGCCTGCTGCAGGCGGATCGCCGCGGCGCGCAGGATGCGGTCGCCGGCGGCGTGGCCGAGCGAATCGTTGATGTCCTTGAAGCGGTCCAGGTCGAGGAAGAGCATCGCAATGCGACTGCCGTGGCGGCGCGCGCGCACGATCGCCCGCGACAGCCGCTCCGACAGCAGCGCGCGGTTGGGCAGGCTGGTCAGCGTGTCGTAGTTGGCCAGGTAGCGCAGTTCCTGCTCGGCGCGCTTCTGGTCGGTGATGTCGCCGAGCACGGCGACGTAATGGCCGTGCTGGCCACTGGAGTCGAGCACTTCGCTGCCCTGGAACCAGCACAGGAACTCATCGCCGTTCTTGCGCTGCTGCCAGATCTCGCCGGACCAGCGACCGTTGCGACGCAGCTCGCTGCGCACATGCTGGTAGAACGCGGGATCGTGCTGGTCGCTGTCGAGCAGGCGGGTCGGGCGACCGATCACTTCCGAATCGGCATAGCCGGTCATGCGGGTGAAGGCCGGATTGACCGAGACGAACTGGAACTCGCGGTCGAACACCGCGACAGCCTCGATCATGCTGTTGAGCACCTGGCCGGCGATCAGGCGATCGCGCTCGGCGCTGCGGTTGGCGGTGATGTCGCGCGCGGTGCCGGCCACGCGCAGGGCGCGACCGTTAGCCGAACGCTCGACGACGCGGCCGCGTGCGCGCATCCACACCCACTTGTTGTCCTCGCGCACGCGGTGCTCGGACAGGAACAGCGCGGCGTCGCCACGCAGGTGGCGCTTGAGCTGCTCGACCGCGTGCGGCTGGTCTTCGGGATGGATCTGCAGGTTGGAGTCGACCAGCGTCTGCACGCCCAGTTCCGGCGTCAGCCCGGCCTGGTCGTCGGCGCGCGTGCGGCGCAGCACGCGGCTGTCGAGGTCGTAGTCCCAGAACTGCTCGCCCGAGGCCCACAGCGCCAGTTTCAGGCGCTCGTCGCGTTCGCGGATCTGGGCGAAGTAGCCGCGCTCGCGGCGACGGTCACGGTGGCGACGCCAGGCAAGCACCAGCGCCAGCGCCAGTGCCGCCAGCACCGCGCCGGCGGTCACCAGCGGATGGCGCCACAGCGGCGGCGCGATGTGCACCGGGATCTTGAGCGTCTGCTCGTTCCAGACGCCGTCGCGGTTGGTGGCCTGGGCCAGGAAGGTGTAGTTGCCCGCGGGCAGCCGCGTATAGGTGATGTCCTGCTCGCTGCCGTTGTCGACCCAGTCCTTGTCGAACCCGTCCATGCGGTAGCGATAGCGGATGCCGGCCGCGGGCGCGAAGTCGAGCGAGCCGATGCGCAGGCGCAGCAGGCCGGCGGCATCGGGCAGGTCGAGGCGGGTCTGCTGCCACAGTGCGCGCGGTTCGGCGGTCGCCTCGCTGCCAATCCAGGCACCGAGCAGCTTCACCGGCGCGCTGTAGTCGGAGTCGACGATGTGCGTCGGGTCGAACAGGTTCAGGCCGCGCACGCCGCCGAAGACGATGCGACCGTCGCCGAGCTGCGCCATCGAGCCGCCATGGAATTCGAGGTCCTGCAGGCCGTCTGCGAGACCGTAGCTGCGCGTGCGCTCGCTGCCCATGTCGAAGCTGATGATGCCGGCCTGCGTGCTCAGCCACAGCCGGCCCGCCGGGCCTTCGGCGATGGCGAACACGACCGGCACCATGTCGCTGTTGAGCGTGCCGGTGAGCGGGTGGGCAAAGCTGACGCTGCCGTCGGCGGCTTCGACCACGCGGCTCAGGCCGGCATGGGTGCCCACCCAAAGCGTGCCGTCGCGCGCCAAGTGCAGGGCACGCACGCGGTTGCCGGGCAGGCTGGCCGGGTCGTTGCTGGCGTGGCGGAAGTGGCGCAGCTTGCCGCTGGCCGGGTCGAGCACGTCGAGGCCGTCGCCGGTGCCGATCCAGACGTGTCCATGGCGGTCTTCGACCATCGCGTGCACGACCGGGAAGCTCAGGCCGTCGGGATCGTTCTCGCGATACGGGTAGTGGCTGAGCTTGCCGCTGTCCGGCACGTAGTGGAACGCGCCGTTGCCATGGCTGCCGATCCACAGGGAGTTGTCGCGCGCCACCGCCAGCGAGCGCATCGACTGTTGCTCCAGGCCCGGGATCGCCAGGTGGCGAGCCTGGCGCCGTTGCGGATCGAGCAGGTAGAGGCCGACGTCGGTGGCCACCCACAGCTCACCTGCCGGGGTCGGCGCGAATGCAGTCACGCGCGGCGGCGTGGCGTGTTCGCCGAGCAGCGAGGTCAGGTCGTCGAAGCGATCGTCCGCCAGTTCGTAGCGCAGCAGGCGGGTGTTGTCGGTGCCGAGCCAGAGCGCGCCGTCCTGCGACTGCGCAATGGTGCGGATGCTGTCGGCGGCCGCCGGAGTGCGCGGGCGCGAATGTTCGAGATTGAAGACGTAGCGGAAGCGCGTGCCGCGCGGGTCGGCGACGGCGACGCCGCGGAACTGGCCGCCCACCCAGAGCATGCCGCCACGGTCGACCAGCAATGCGTTGACGGCGTCGTCGGGAAGGCTGGCCTCGATGCGGGGTTCTTCGTGCACTTCCTCGTCGTTGCCGCTGGCCGGATCGAAGCGACGCAACCCGTACCCGTACACCGACAGCCACAGGTGATGGTCGGGCGTCTGCGCAATGGCACGGACCGACGTCGCCGCGGGGTCCGCCGGCGCTTCGCGCGGCCAGGCCCGCACCAGGTCACGGCCATTGCTGTGCAGCCGGTACAGGCCGTCGTTGCGGCCCACCCACAACTGCCCGGCCTGGTCCTGCTGCAGCGACAGCACCGGCTCCTGCGGGCCGATCGCTTGCACCGTGCCGGCCGGATCGATGCGATGCAGTCCGAGCGGACCGCCATACCAGGCCATGCCGTCGCGCGTTGCCAGCAGCGTTTGCCGGCTGATCGCACCGGCCGGCTGCGACTGCAGCGACAGCACGGTCTGGCGCGTGCCGCTGTCCGGGTTGAGGCGTTCCAGGCCGGCCGCGGTGCCGACCCACAGCAGCCCGCGGTAGGGCAGCACGGCCACCACCTGGCGATGGGGATGGCTGGGTGCCGAAGCGGCATAACGGCGGATCTTGCCGTTGCCCAGGTCGAGCCGGCTCAGGTACTCGGAGGAGGTGCCGACCCACAAGGCCCGTCCGCCCTCGAGCGCGAGTGCGGTGATGTTGCTGTCGGGCAGGCTCTGCGGGTCGCGCGGGTTGTGCCGGAAGGGCAGGTAGCGCTGGCCGTCGTAACGGTGCAGGCCGCCCTGGGTGGCGACCCAGACGAAGCCCTGCGGGTCCTGCACCATCGCCGTCACGGTGTTCTGGGTGAGGCCCCGCTCGCTGCCCAGGCGCGAGAAGTAGAAGTCGCGGGTTGCGGCCGCGGCAGGCGCGGTCGCCATGGCCAATGCCAGTGCCGGTCCGGCGAGACGGACGAGCCAGGCGATCCGGCTTGGGAAGCAGGCTTGGGAGGGCGGACGCACGGACACCCACGGGTTGAGTACTGCAGCGCGCAGTGTAGGCAAGCGTTCAGCCTGGCAACAAGACGCGGCTGCATTGATACACTGCCGTGACTCCCCCGAGCCTTGTCCCGTGTCCGAAATTGAGCTGCCCGATCTGACCGCCATCGAAGCCGAGAGCCGCCAGCTGGCCCTTGCTGCTTCGCCCTTTGAGCTCCATGGCGGCCTGTGTGGCTGGCTCGCCGGAGGTGGCGCGGCCGTTCGCGAATGGCCGGCCAAGGTGCTCGCCGACGATGCCCTGCCGACGCCCGCCGAAGGCGGCGCACTGGACGAACTGCGCGAAGCCAGCGCCGCCCAGCTCGCCGACCGGAGCTTCGACTTCGCCCTGCTGCTGCCCGCCGCCGACACCTCGCTGGCCGAGCGCAGCGGTGCGTTGTTCGAGTGGTGCCGCGGTTTTCTCGGTGGCTTCGGCCTGGCCGGTGGCGGCAAGACCAAGCTGTCGGACGAAGGCCAGGAAGCGCTGGCCGACCTGGGCAAGCTCGCCTCCGCGCAGCCGCAAAGCGACGGCGACGAGGAAGACGAGATCGCCCTGGTCGAGATCGAAGAGTTCGTCCGCGTGGCGGTGCTGCTGCTGCACGGTGACTGCGTGCTGGCGGCCCAGCATCGTCAACGCCTGAACTGATGCCAAAACCCATCTCCATCCCCGCCAAGGCTTACGCCCGCCGCCGCAAGCAGCTCATGCGCATGGCCGGCGACGACGCGATCCTGGTGCTGCCAGCCGCGCTCGAACGCATCCGCAGCCGCGACACGCATTACCCGTATCGCCAGGATTCCGACCTGCTTTACCTCACCGGTTTTCCGGAGCCCGAGGCGGTGCTGGTGCTGGTGCCCGGTCGCAAGCACGGCGAAGTGCTGCTGTTCTGCCGCGAGCGCGATCCCGAGCGCGAAGGCTGGGACGGTCCGCGCTTTGGTCCTGAAGGCGCGGTCGAGGCGTTCGGCCTGGACGATGCCTATCCGATCACCGACCTCGACGACATCCTGCCGGGCCTGCTCGAAGGCCGGTCGCGCGTGTACTACCACTTCGGTCGCGACCAGGAGTTCGACCTCAAGCTGATCGGCTGGCTCAACCGCGTGCGCGCGATGGTGCGCCAGGGCGCGCAGCCGCCGCACGAGTTCCTCGAGCTCGGCCACCTGCTCGACGAGTTGCGCCTGTTCAAGGACCGCGACGAGATCCGCCTGATGCAGCGCGCCGCCGACATCAGCGTGCTCGCGCACGAAGCCGCGATGCGCGCCGCGCGCCCGGGCATGCACGAGTACGAACTGCAGGCCGAAGTCGAACGCGTGTTCCGCCAGCACGACGCCGAGCCGGCCTACAGCAGCATCGTCGGCGCCGGCAGCAATGGCTGCGTGCTGCATTACCGCGCCAACAACGCGCAGGCCCGCGACGGTGACCTGGTGCTGGTCGATGCCGGCGCCGAATACCGTGGCTATGCCGCCGACATCACCCGCACGTTCCCGATCAGCGGCTGCTTCAGCAAGGAGCAGCGTGCGCTGCACGACCTGGTCGGTGCCGCGCAGGCTGCTTCGATGGCGCAGGCGCGCGTCGGCATCCCGTACGAAGCCGGGCACGTCGCGGCCGTGGAAATACTGACCGAAGGCCTGCTCAAGCTCGGCCTGCTCAAGGGCCGCCTCGAGAAGAACCTCGCCGACGGCAGCTACAAGCGCTTCTATCGCCACAAGACCGGCCACTGGCTCGGCCTGGACGTGCACGACGTCGGCGAATACCGCATCGATGGCGAGTCGCGCCTGCTCGAGCCGGGCATGGTGTTCACCATCGAACCGGGCCTGTATGTATCGCCCGACGACACGACCGTCGATGCGAAATGGCGCGGCATCGGCATCCGCACGGAAGACGACGTCCTGGTCACGCAGGCCGGTTGCGAAGTGCTGACCGGCAAGCTGGCACGCAGCGCCGACGAGATCGAGGCGTTGATGGCGGCGCGCTGATCGCGACGTGCTGGTTGCGGCGCGCTCGCACTGGTGAATTCGAGGTAACCGCAAACACCTGCTGCTGAGGCGAGTCTCATGGACTCGCCCTGGTGCCGCTCCTAGGCTGCGGCCTCCAGTCAAGGAGCAGTACTCGCATGATGCATCGCAAGCAGCGTCCCGCCGTGGTCCGCGGTATCCCGTTCGCCGTCGCCATCGCGCTGGGCGCGGTCGCTTTTTCCGCCGGCGCGCAGCAACCGGCCAAGGTTGCGGACCCGGCCGTCATCGACGCGCACCGGGGTTGGACCGGCACGGGTGAATTCGGTTTCGCCTCCGCATCCGGCAACTCACGCTCGCAGAACATCAACGCCCGCGGCGGCATCGGCTACGAGGACGATCAGTGGGTGCACCAGGCCAGCGCCGGCCTGCTCAAGTCCAAGGGCGAAGTGGGCGTGGACCTCGATGCCAACGGTGTCGAAGAAGAGCGTTACGAAACCACGGCCGACCGTTACAACGTGCAGGCGTCGTCGGCGTACAAGCTGACCCAGCGCAGCTACCTGGTCGGCACCGTGCGCTACGACCACGACGAGTTCAACACCTACCTGTGGCAAGGAACGGCGGGCCTGAGCTACGGCTACCGCTGGTTCGACAACGAGCGCATCCGCCTGGTGACCGAGATCGGCCCGGCGTTCCGTCGTGCCCACAATGTCGGTCGCGGCGTCCAGGACGATGCGATCGCCCGGGGCTACGCCGACTTCTCCTATCAGCTGACGCCGACCACCGAGCTGCTCAACACCTTCCTGGTCGAGAGCGGTCGCCTCAACACCTATTTGCAGAACGACATCGGGCTGCAGGTCGCCATGACCGACGCGCTGGCGCTGAAGGCCGCTTACCAGGTGCGCCACAACAGCGACGTCGGGCCGGGATACGAAAGGACCGATTCGCTGACGACGCTGAATATCGTCTACAAGGTTGACTGAAGCTGGGCATGGCGGCGACGCCGCCGCGATGATCGTGCCTTCACCCGCCGGCCGTAGGCTGGAGGAATGTCGGATACGTCATTGCGTTGGAGAAGGCACCGGGCTTCCAGCATCGCGACCGTCTTCGCTGTCGCGCTGGCGATGCTTGCCAGCGCGGCTGCGGGAGCGGCCGCGAACACCGCGGACACACGTGATTGCAAGCAACGACTGTTGCAGGAAATGGGCTGGCGCTTCGTGCCGGTCGCTTCCACGACGGTGGACGTGCATCCCGGTACGCCCTGTGATCGCGCCAGCCTTGCCGAAGCTACGGCGGCCGGCGACCTGCTCGTGCGCGTTCCCGATTCGTTCGATGCCGCGGCGAAGGAGCGCCTCGCCGACGAACTGCTCCACCATCCCGCGACGATCTGCGCGCACGGTTTCGCGCTCGGTACGGCGACGCGTCGCGCAGTCGATCGGCTGGTCGCCAACCCGGGCTTCCGTTTCTCCTCGGTGCAGATGGGATGGATCGGATTCGGCCCGACCGGCTCGGCGCACGATGGCTGGAAGCCGATCGCGACGTTCGGGCGTGGCTATCAGCCGCGCGGTTCGAACTACCGGGCGATCCAGGCCTTTTACGAAGGGCAGGTGCGCGGCGAATGCGGACTCGGGCGGCAGGTTGCCCAGTATGCGACCCAGGCCGAGCTCTATGGCCCGGAAGGTTTCGATGCCGCGTTCGCTGCCGACGAGATCGTCATCGGTACTTTCAATCGCCTGGGATCGACGCGCAGCATCCTGCTCGGATCATCGGCGGGCGAGTTCACGCGCGACGGTCGCGCCGTGCAGGCTTCGCAGCAGGGGCGGCAGGCGTTCATGGGCCTTCCGGGATTCATCTTCCATGTCTTCGACAGCAGCAAGCTCGACGACCTCAACAACCAGGCCGAGAACTTCGTCGTCTACGACGTGAGTGCGCAGGCGGCCGCGGCACTGCGCGAGCACGGCGGACTGGAGTTCTACAACGATCGCAACCGCGAGGTGTGGTCGCTGGCGCGTTCGGTGCAGGCGCGCAAGCCGCGCAGGTACTTCGAGCGGTTGCTGTACGAACGAGATCCGGTGCTGCGCGCGGAACAGTCCCCGGCCACGCTGGCGACCGTGGCGCGGATCAATGCGCTGCTCGACGATCCGTTCTATCGCGGATTCGATGTCTACGTGCACCGGCAGGGCGTGAAGCCGGTCGGGTTCCACGTCGCGCGCCTGCTCGATCGCAATCCGCGCACGCCGTTCCGCATGGAGCTGGCGCTGCACAACCTGCACACCTCGCTGTACGACCGCTACATCGCGTATCGGCTGCAGCAGTGCGCCGGGCAGGCACTGCAGGCAGCGCGTTGAGTCGTCAGGGCGCCGGTCCCTGCGTGGTTTCGATGATGGTGCGCAACGACGCCGTAGGCGCACCGGCTTCATCCACGATGCTGCGTGCGCAGGCCTGCACGCGTGCCTGCCCGCACAGGCCGACGTAGTTGTTCCAGTAGACATCGACATCGCGGTCGGCCGGACGCACCGTCACCACCACCGAGTACACCGTGCGGCGCGCGCTGCCGTTGTCGGGATCGAGCGTGGCGATCTTGAGGCGGATGCGGGCGCCTTTGCTTTCTTCGACCAGGGCAAGGTCCGGCGACGCGCGCAGTTGTGCGCGGACGGCATCGACGAACTGCCGCCCTATGGCGTCCACGGCCGAGGCGGACACGTGGACGCTGATGGGAGCTTCGGCCGCTGGCAGGTCCGCCGCGGGCGCCTGCGCTGCAACCGGCGCCGCGTCCTGCGCATGCGCCAGCGACCCGGTGCCGGCCAGCAGTAGCCCCAACAGCAACGATCGCAGCATGACTTCTCCCGACGCAGGCCTTTAGTGAGGCAAACGTCGGGCGGGCCGATTGCAGGCAACAGGCCTGGTCAGGCGGCGGCGAAACCGTCGCGGGTGAGGTTGGCGGGCGCGCCGTCGGTGCAGGCTACGTCGTCCTCGATGCGGATTCCGCCGAACGGCTTGAAGGCCTCCACGCGCGCCCAGTCGATGCTGTCGGCATGGCCATTGGCCTTCACTTCGTCGAGCAGCATGTCGATGAAGTAGATGCCCGGCTCGATCGTGACCACCATGCCCGGCTCCAGCACGCGGGTCAGGCGCAGGTACGGGTGCCCCTCGGGCTTGGCGATCGTGCCGCCGCTGTCGGAGGCGGCGAATCCGGCGACGTCGTGGACTTGCAGGCCGATGCCGTGGCCGATGCCGTGCGGGAAGAACGCACTGCTCACGCCGGTGGCAAGCGCCGCTTCCGGCGATACCTTGATCACACCGAAATCCTTGAGGATGCCGGCAAGTGCCAGGTGCGCGTCGACGTGGATCTGCTTGTAGTCGGTGCCAGCGCGGACCTGGTCGCACATCTTCAGCTGCGCGGCGTCGACCGCGTCGATCATCGCCTGGAACTCGCTGCCGCGATCGAGCGCGTAGGTGCGGGTGATGTCGCAGGCGTAGCCATGGTGCGCGGCGCCGGCATCGATCAGGAAGCTGCGAACGGGGCTGGGCGGGGCCAGGTCGCGATCGGTGTAATGCAGCACGGCGCCGTGCTCGTTGAGGGCGACAATGTTGTTGTAGGGCAGGTCATTGGCGTCCTGGCCAGCCGCCTGGCAGTACACCAGGTGGATGCCGAACTCGCTGGCACCGGCGCGGAACGCGTGCTCGGCGGCGCGGTGCGCGCGCACGCCGCGAACGGTCGCCTCGCGCATCATCGCGATCTCGTACGGCGTCTTGTAGGCGCGGTGGTACTCCAGGTAGTTCACCACCGGCGCCGGGTTGTTCGGAACAAACGCGCCGAGCGCGCTTTGCGGCTCGCCGACGATCGCGCAGCGGGCGGCATTGGCCGGCAGGTGCTGCAGCGCCTCGTCGGGCTTGCGGATCACGACGATGTGGAAGTGCTCGGCCCAATACCCGGCCGGCGCCGACGGCACGACGTGCCAGTAGTCGAACGGCTGCAGGAAGATGAGCCTGGGCTTCTGCCCGGGCGTAACCACCAGCCAGCTGCCCGGCGCGCGGGTCAGCGGCAACCAGGCCTTGAACTGCGGGTTCACCGCGTACGGATAGTCACGGTCGTCGAACACCTGGTAGTGCGAGGTGCCGCTGGGGATGACCAGATGATCGAAGCCACCGCGGGCCAGCGCCTGTTCGGTGCGGCGGTGCAATTCGGCGAGGTGTTGCGGGTACAGCGTGGCAAGCGTGCTCATGCGTATGCGGCGAGGGGGCGGAGACAGGCCCATTTTGCCGCATCGGCACGGCGGGCGCCGTTGCCGTGCTTGCCGTCTAGCGTTTGCCCGGCCTGCTCAGGCCGGGTGGCCGTTGGCCGAGTCGAGCCAGTTGCGCAGCTGCTGCAGCTCGCTCTCGAGCATGGTGATGAAGCGGAAGCCCGACCAGGTCTGGCCCGGCGTGCTGGTCTTGTCCTGCCACAGCAGGTGCGCGCCAACCTCGATCGGCGAGGTCTGGTGCGGCGTGCCACGCAGGTTGAAGCGCAGCTGGTACAGGGCATCGTCGACCAGCGGCGCGGAGGCGATCAGCAGCATGCCGCTCTCGGACAGGTTGCTGAGCTGGCCGACGACGGTGTCGGTCATGGTGTCGACCACCTGCACCGGCTCCTGGATGGAGCGACGGCGGGCGCGGCGGAATTCTTCGTTCATGCACTTGCCTGCTGCGGGGCGGGGCTGGAGACCAGGTTGCTGAGCGCGCTGACGACCGCGTTCCAGGCGCGATCGACCAGGCGGCTCTTCTCGACGGTGACGATGCGCGCGCGACCGCTGGCCATCTGCCGCGCCAGGCTGTCGAGCGACTGCTCGCCCACGCGCTGGCCGCGCTGGTTGACGAACAGCGCGTTGTCGGTGAGCGGGCTGAACCAGGACAACCTGCGGCGGATGATCTCGCCCGGTACTTCGAGGTCGAACTCGAACCAGGTGCCGAACGGCAGCGTCCGCAGGTGCTGCCAGCATTCCTGCTCGTGCGGGTTGCGCGGCTGGATGTCCTGCGTGCGCGGCGCTTCGTCTTCGCCCAGTCGCGTGCGCGACTTGAGCTTCAGTGCAAGTTCGGTGCGGGTGGCGGCGTCGTCGTTGGCGGCGTGGCCGGTGGTCAGCTGGCGCGAAATCGCACCGGCATCGTCGACGTGGTAGCCGACCTGGGTCAGTGCCTGCTCGATGTCCTCGCCCAGCGGCTCCGGCGCCGGGGCGCGGTTCTCGACGGTGTTGGCGGCGATGATCTGCCGCGTCGCCTCGAGCTGGCGCTGCCACTCGTCCGATTCCTCGCCATGGCGCAGCAGCGTCAGCGTCAGCACGTCGGTCCAGGCCTGGGTGAGCAGGGTGTGGACGAACTTCGGCAGCTTCTGGTCGTGCAGCGCTTCGGTGATCGCTTCGGTGGCCTGGTGCTTGGCCAGCACCAGCTTTTCCTTGCCGCGTGCAGCCTCCACGTGGCGACGCTCGGCCACTTCGGCCTTGCGCGCCATCAGGCGCAGGTGTTCCTGCAACTGCTGGTTGGCCGACTCGAACACACCGTCATCGCCGTCGTAGTGCTCCACGACGTGGTCCACGGCGCGACGCAGCTGTTCGTTGAGCGCGGGATCGGCCTCTTCCTTGGGCAGCCAGTGCGCGCCTGCTTCGGCGACGGCGTTGAGCAGCTGCCGCGCCGGATGCTCCTGGCGCACGAAGAAAGCCTGGTCCTGCAGCGCCAGTCGCAGCAGCGGCACCTGCAAGCGATTGAGCAGCGATGAGACCGCTGCATCGTTGCGCAGCTCGCGCCCGATCTCGTTGTAGAACTGATCGAGCAGCTCGAAGGTGTCGGCATCCTCGCGCGTCAGCGTGGCCGCTTCGCCGCGCTGTTGCCGCGCCTGCGCGAGCAGCGTCTGGCGGACGTCGTTGAGGTTGCGCGGCGGCGTTGCGTGCGCCGGCATGGACTGCAGGCCGGCCAGCGCGCTGGAGATGTCGTGGGCCGACAGTGTCGGTCGCGGCGCGCCGGTGTCGCCACCGGTGCGCAGCTTGTCCATCAGCTCGCGGCGGCCGTTGAGCAGGTTCCGCAACGAAACGTAGGAATCCTGGTCGTCGCCGTGGCGCGGCACCGGCTGCCCGGGCCAGGCGGTGTGCGGACGCAGCGGGTCGAACAGCGGACTGCTGGCGTCGGCGCCGCGTCGCGGCACCATCGCATCCTCGCGTTGTCCCCGCGGTTGCGCTTCGTCCTGGCCCGGTCCCTGTCCTTGTCCTGCTGCCTGGCCCTGGCGCTGGGCTTTCCCGCGGTTGCGCACCGGCACGAACGACAGGCTCGGCAGCACGTTCTCGCGCGCCAGCAGGGCGTTCATCGTTTCGACCAGCTGCGCGTAGCCCGACATCACGTGCTGGTCGAACACCTTGTACAGATGCAACCGCGCTTCCGGCGTGATCTGCAGCGAGTGCGTGGCTTCGGACAGGATCCGGCACAAGTGGTACGGACCGACCGGCAGCCGATCGGCGTCGAAGGCCGGGGCGCCGCCGAGCACGCCGAAGCGCTGGCCCAGCAGCAGCAGCGGCAGGCCGGCGCGAGCTTCGTGGCGAATGGCGATGCTGCGCAGCAGGTTGGCCTCGTCCGCCTCGCCGTCGTCGACCAGGCGCAGGTCGCGGAAGGTGGGCAGGGCGGCCGGGGTGTCCTGGTGCGGCGTCGGGTCGCGGACCGTGGTGAGTTCGCCTTCCAGCAGCGCCAGGAACTGCGGGACCAGGTCCGAGCGGTTCAGGCGGGCGGTGCGCAGGGTTTCAAGGTGCGCGGCCTGCTGCGCCGACGTGCGCGCCTGGTCGGCATGCTTGAACAGTTGCTGCTCGAATTCGCCGAGCATGTGCTCGAGCTGGCGCGCCATTTCGTCCGAGACCAGCGCATAAAGATGCTCCAGTACGCGACGAACCCGCTTCGGCAACGCCGCTGACGCCAGCGTAGGCCGAGGGATCGAACTGCCAAGGGGTTCGAACGTTGCGGACATTTAGGGGCACCCTGTGATCGGGACGATCATGCATTGTCCCCCCGCGCCCCGCCAGCCTCTCGCCCCAGCGGTCCCTCAGGGAGCGACCAACTGTTGTAACGGCGAGGGCGGCCGCCAGCGGCCAGCTCGAGCCCGCGTACGGGGGCTGGAGCTACTTGGCGTGGTCGACCATGACCCGCTGCGACAGGTCCGGACCGTCAGGGTCAATGGCGACGGCATCGGCCCCGTCGTCGGCCAGGAACAGCTCGACAACGTCGTTGGTGAAGCGCCGTCCCAGCTCGGTGGGACGCACCCGGTCGCCATCGATTTCGAGCCAGCCCTGTGCGGTTGCAGCATCGAGTTGCGCGGCGATCGCCGTGCGCGGCAGGCCGGTGCGCGCTTCGAAGGCGGCCAGGCTGAAGCCGTCGACCAGTCGCAGCGCATTGAGCATGTACTCGAACGGCCGGCGTGCCGGTTCGACCCGGTCGTCGCCGCCGATCGCACCGGCGTGCCCGGCCTGGACCAGGTACTGCGCCGGATGCTTGACCTTCCAGCGCCGCAGCACCGTCTGCTCCGCGCCGAGGGTGAGCTTGCCGTGCGCACCGGCGCCGATGCCGAGGTAGTCGCCGTACTGCCAGTAGTTGAGGTTGTGCAGGCACTGACGCCCGGGCCGGGCGTAGGCGCTGACTTCGTACTGGGCGTAGCCGGCCGCGGCGAGCAGGGCCTGGCAGTGCTCCTGCATGTCCCAGCTGGCGTCGTCGTCGGGGATGCCCTTGGGCGGCCGCGCGGCGAACATCGTGTTCGGCTCCAGCGTCAGCTGGTAATGGCTGACGTGGGTCGGCTGCAGGGCGAAGGCACGTTCCAGGTCGTGCTCGGCCATCGCCAGCGTCTGCTCGGGCAGGGCATACATCAGGTCGAGGTTGAAGTTGTCGTAGCCGGCGTCCTGCGCCAGCTTCACTGCCGCCTCGGCCTCGCCGCTGTCGTGGATGCGGCCCAGGCGCTTGAGGCAGCCGTCGTCGAAACTCTGGATGCCGAAGCTCAGTCGATTGACGCCGGCCTGCCGGTACAGCTCGAAGCGGCCGTGCTCGGCGGTGCCGGGGTTGGTCTCCAGGGTGATCTCGCAACCCGGGACGAAGCGCAGCCGACTGCTGGCCTCCTGCAGGAAGCGGTCGATGTGCTCGGGCGGGAACAGGCTCGGCGTGCCGCCGCCGAAGAACACCGAGTGCACGTTGCGGCCCCAGGCCAGCGGCAGGTCGTGGTCGAGGTCGGCCAGCAGCGCGTCGACATAGGTATCGAACGGCAGCGCGCCGCGCCCTTCGTGCGAGTTGAAGTCGCAGTAAGGGCACTTGCGCACGCACCAGGGCAGGTGGACGTAGAGCGACAGCGGCGGCGTGGTCAGCGACATGGGCGTGGCGTTCAGCGCGTGGCGTCGCCCAGCAGCTTCTGCAGCGCGGCCAGGGCGCGGCCGCGGTGGCTGATGCGGTTCTTCAGTTCCGTGTCGAGCTCGGCCGCGCCCTTGCCCAGTCGCGGATCGAAGAACACCGGGTCGTAGCCGAAGCCGCCGTTGCCACGGCGCGCATGCAGGATGCGACCGGACCAGGTGCCTTCGGCGATCAGGGGTTGCGGATCCCCGGCATGGCGCAGCAACACGATCACGGCATGGAAGTGGGCACTGCGCTGCTCGTCGGGTACGTCCTTGAGCGCGTCGAGGAGCTTGTCGATGTTCGCGTCGGCGTTGCCGTGGCTGCCGGCATAGCGCGCCGAGTACAGCCCGGGTGCGCCGGCCAGTGCATCCACGCACAGGCCCGAATCGTCGCCCAGTGCCGGCATGCCGGTTTCGCGCGCGGCCTTGCGCGCCTTGAGCAGGGCGTTCTCGACGAAGGTCAGGCCGGTTTCGTCGGCATCGCCGACGCCGAGCTCGCCCTGGGTGACGAACTCGATGCCGCTGCCGCCGAGCATTTCGCGGAACTCGCGCAACTTGCCGTCGTTGCTGCTGGCGATCACCCATTTGTCCGGCAGGTTCATTGCTTCAGTTCCAGCAGGTCCCAGCGATTGCCGTACAGGTCCTCGAACACGGCCACGGTGCCGTAGGGCTCAAACCGCGGCGGCTCGAGGAACGCCACGCCGTGCGCGAGCATCGCGGCGTGGTCGCGCTGGAAATCGTCGGTATGCAGGAAGAAACCGACACGGCCGCCGGTCTGGTTGCCGACGTGCCCGCGCTGGTCGTCGTCGCTGGCCTGGGCCAGCAGCAATGCGGTCTGCGCACCTTGCGGCGCCACCCGCACCCAGCGCTTGCCGTCGCCCAGGTCGATATCGTCGAGCAGGTCGAAGCCGAGCGCGCCGGTGTAGAACGCGATGGCTTCGTCGTAGTCGCGCACGACCAGGGTGACGTTGGCGATGGTCCGCTTCATGGCCCGATGCTGGCCCTCAACCCGCCAGTGCCTCGCGCTGCTTCGCCACCAGTTCGGCGATGCCGGCCTCGGCCAGCGACGTCAGCGCATCGAGTTCCTCGCGACGGAAGGCGTGGCCTTCGGCGGTGCCCTGCAGCTCGATGAAACCGCCGCCGTCGTTCATCACCACGTTCATGTCGGTGTCGCAGTCGCTGTCTTCGGCGTAATCCAGATCGAGCACCGGGACGCCACGGTAGATGCCCACCGACACCGCCGCGACCGCGCCGAACACCGGATCGCGGCTGATCTCGCGACGCGCCTGCAACCAGCGCACAGCATCGACCAGGGCCACGTAGGCGCCGGTGATGGCGGCGGTGCGGGTGCCGCCATCAGCCTGCAGCACGTCGCAGTCGAGGGTGATGGTGCGCTCGCCGAGCAGCTTGCGGTCGACGCAGGCGCGCAGCGAACGGCCGATCAGACGCTGGATCTCCAGCGTGCGGCCGCCCTGCTTGCCACGCGCGGCCTCGCGGTCGCTGCGGGTGTGCGTGGCGCGCGGCAGCATGCCGTACTCGGCGGTGACCCAGCCTTCGCCCTTGCCGCGCAGGAAGGCCGGAACCTTGTTGTCGACGCTGGCGGTGCACAGCACGCGCGTCTCGCCGAAGCTGACCAGGACCGAACCCTCGGCGTGGCGGGTGTAGCCGCGCTGGATGCGGACTTCGCGCATTTGCGCGGGTGCCCGCCCGCTGGGGCGGACCACGGTCGGCGCGGTCTGGCCGGCGGAAGGGGCTTGCGGCGTGCCGGTCGTGGCCATGAGGAGGGTGATTACCGTGTTTGGGGCGCGCGAGTTTACCATTCGCACCCTGTCAGCCCTTGGATTCGATGATGATCCGCAGCATGACCGCCTTCGCCAGCGGCGAACGCGTCACCCCGTGGGGCACGCTCGGCTGCGAGCTGCGCTCGGTCAACCACCGTTTCCTCGAGCTGGGCGTGCGCCTGCCCGACGAACTGCGCGCGCTGGAACCGGCGCTGCGCGAGCGCGTCGCTTCCCGGGTCGCCCGCGGCAAGATCGATCTGGCGCTGCGCCTGCGCACCGCCGACGGCGATGGTGCCTTGCAGCTCAATCCCGGCCGCCTGCGCGAGTTGAGCGAGCTGGCACTGGACCTGGAAGCGCGATTCCCACGCCTGCAGACCGACCTGACCCAGCTGCTGCAGTTTCCCGGCGTGCTGCAGACCCAGTCCGCCGATCCGGCGGCGCTGCAGGCGCAGGCGCTGGAACTGCTCGAACAGGTGCTTGACGAATTCATCCGCGCCCGCGAGCGCGAGGGTTCCAAGCTGTCGGCGGTGATCATCGAGCGCGTCGACGGCATTGCCGCCATCGCCGCCGAGGTGCGCACGCTGATGCCGATCATCCGCGCCGGCCAGCGCAGCAAGCTCGAGGCGCGCATGGCCGACCTCGCCCAGCCGCTCGATTCCGGCCGCCTGGAGCAGGAACTGGTGATGTGGCTGCAGAAGCTCGATGTCGACGAGGAGCTCGACCGGCTCGATTCGCATGTCAGCGAAGCGCGCCGCGTGCTCAAGCTCAAGGAAGCCGTCGGCCGGCGCCTGGATTTCCTGCTGCAGGAATTCAACCGCGAGGCCAACACGCTGGGTTCCAAGTCGGTCGACGCGCGCAGTTCGGCGGCGGCAGTGGAGCTCAAGGTCCTGATCGATCAGGTCCGCGAGCAGATCCAGAACATCGAATGACACGAGCCCACTGATGCGCGGAACCCTTTTCATCGTCGCGGCACCGTCGGGCGCCGGCAAATCCAGCATCGTCAATGCGGTGCTGGCGCGCGACCCGAACATCTGCCTGTCGATCTCGTTCACGTCGCGCCAGCCGCGGCCGGGCGAGCGCCATGCCGAGCATTACCACTTCGTCAGCAAGGAAGAATTCGAGCGCATGGTCGCGGCCGGCGACTTCTTCGAGTCGGCGCTGGTGCATGGCGACTGGAAGGGCTCGGCCCGCCAGTCGGTGGAACCGCAGCTGGCGGCCGGCAAGGACGTGCTGCTGGAGATCGACTGGCAGGGCGCGCGCCAGGTGCGCGCCAAGGTGCCCGATGCGGTCAGCGTGTTCATCCTGCCGCCATCGCGCAAGGCACTCGACGAGCGCATGCGCAGCCGCGGCCAGGACAGCGAGGAAGTGATCGCGCAGCGGCTTGCGGCGGCGCGCGAGGAGATGTCGCATTACGGCGAATTCGACTTCGTCATCGTCAACGAGCACTTCAACACCGCCGTCGACGAGATGTGCGCGATCTTCACCGCCAGCCGGGTCCGTCGCGACCAGCAGGTGGCGCGTCACTCGCGCCTGATCACCGCGCTGCTGGCGGACGAGTGAGTTGACGCTTGGCTCCCTCCCCTGCGAGCAGGGGAGGGCCGGGGAGGGGTAAGGCTTTTGTGCGGCTCGGCCTTCGGCCTCGACCCCCTCCCAGCCTCCCCCTGCACGCAGGGGGAGGGGCGCAAGCAGACTTGGCGGCTCGTTGGTACTCTAACTGATTGATTTTCAATGATCCGCTTGCTTCGCCCCGGCGGCGCGACTACACTCTGCGGTCCCTTACAAGCCTGTATGGACGGCCCGCCGGCCGCCAGGAGTCCCATGGCCCGCATCACCGTTGAAGATTGCCTGGAAGTGGTCGATAACCGCTTCGAACTCGTCATGATGGCCGCCAAGCGCGCCCGTCAGCTGGCCAATGGCGTTGATCCGCAGCTGGACAACAGCGAAGCCAACGACAAGCCGACCGTGCTGGCCCTGCGCGAAATCGCCGCGCGCCGCATCGACACCGATTACATCGATGCCGTCGAGAAGGCCGAGCGCGAGCGCAAGGAGCGCGAGGCGCTGGAATGGGCCGCCGCTGAAGTGGTTGCCGACGACGACCTGTCCAAGGGCGACGACTGATCCGTCCCTGAGGCACATTCACGGGCCGGTTCCACTGGCGCGTGATCTGCACGGCCCCGCTTTTGCGGGGCCGTTTGCATTTGTGGGCCCCGACCCCACAAGCACCTGAGAGGCCGCTGATTGCACAGCGCGCCGCCGCACGCGTAGATTCTCTCCATGACCCCCGCAGAGTCCGTGATCAGCACGCATCCCGCCTTCGTCTTGGATGACGCGGACGTGCCGGACTATGTGCGCGAGCTGGAAAACGCGGCCGAATACCTGCCCGCCCCGCAGCGCCAGAGCCTGCGCCGCGCCTGGGCGATCGGCGCGGCCGCGCACGCCGGGCAGACGCGCAAATCCGGCGAGCCGTACATCACCCATCCGGTGGCGGTGGCCAAGGTCCTGGCCGACCAGGGCCTGGACGTCGAAACCCTGATCGCGGCGATCCTGCACGACACCATCGAAGACACGCCGCTGACCCGCGACGGCCTGGCCAGCGAGTTCGGCGAGACCGTCGCCGAGCTGGTCGACGGCGTCACCAAGCTGGACAAGCTGCAGTTCCGCGACCGCCAGGAGGCGACCGCGGAAAGCTTCCGCAAGATGCTGCTGGCGATGTCGCGCGACCTGCGCGTGATCCTGATCAAGCTCGCCGACCGCCTGCACAACATGCGCACGCTCGGCGCGCAGAGCATGGAAGCGCGCCACCGCATCGCCCGCGAAACGCTGGAGATCTACGCGCCGATCGCGCAGCGCCTGGGCATGAACCTGATCAAGGCCGAGCTGCAGGACCTGGGCTTCCGCGCGCTGCATCCGTGGCGCCACGCCGTCATCGAGAAGCGCCTGCGCACGCAGCCGGTCGTACGCCGCGAATCGCTGGTGCAGATCGAAGCGCAGCTGGCGCAGCGACTGGCCAAGGAGCGGGTGCCGCACCGCCTGGTCAGTCGCGTCAAATCGCCGTGGAGCATCTACACCAAGATGCGCTCGGAGCACAAAACCTTCGCCCAGGTGATGGACGTGTTCGGCTTCCGCGTCGTCGTGCGCACGGTGCCGGACTGCTATCACGCACTGGGCGTGGTGCATGCGGCGTACAAGCCGCTGGATTCGCGTTTCCGCGACTTCATTGCGATCCCGAAGGCCAACGGTTACCAGTCGCTGCACACGGTGCTGTTCGGCCCGTATGGCTCGCCGATCGAAGTGCAGATCCGAACCGAGGAGATGGACCTGATCGCCGAGCGCGGCATTGCCGCACACTGGTCCTACAAGCACGGCGGCGACGGCCCGAGCAGCGCGCAGAGCCGCGCCCACAGCTGGATCGCCAACCTGGTCGAATCGCAGCGCTCGACCGGCTCGTCGCTGGAGTTCCTCGAGAACGTCAAGGTCGACCTGTTCCCGGACGAGGTTTACCTGTTCACGCCGAAGGGCGACATCATGTCGCTGCCGCGCAACTCGACCGCGCTCGACTTCGCCTACGCAGTGCACACCGACGTCGGCAACCGCGCCGTCGCCGCGCGCGTGGACGGCAAGCTGGTGCCGCTGCGCACGCGACTGGCCAGCGGCCAGCGCGTGGAGATCATCACCGCCAAGTCGTCCTCGCCGAAGCCGCAGTGGCTCGAGTTCGTCGTCTCCGGCAAGGCGCGCACGTCGATCCGCCAGCAGCTCAAGCAACTCGAGCACGAGGATGCGGTGCAGCTGGGCCATCGCATGCTCGACCGCGCGCTGGAGGCACTGGGTATCTCGCTAGACCGCGTCCCGGCGGTACGGATGGAAGCCTACCTCGGCGAGTTCCGCTACCCGCGCCTCGAAGCGCTGCTGGCCGACATCGCCCTGGGCAACCGCATGCCGCAGCAGGTCGCGCAGGCACTGGCGCGAGAGACCCCGGGCAAGGCGCTGCGATCGAAGGACCTGCCGTTGCAGCCGCTGTCGCAGGACAAGATCCTGATCACCGGCGCCGAGCGTGGCGTGATCAGTTTCGCCAACTGCTGCCTGCCGATTCCCGGCGACGAAATCATGGGGTACCACACGGCCGGCAAGGGCATCGTGGTGCACCGGCTCGACTGTCCGAACGTGGCCGACTACCGCAAGTCGCCCGATCGCTGGGTACCGATCGGCTGGGACCGCCAGGTCAGCGGCGATTTCGCCGCGGCGCTGCGCATCGAGGTCGACAACCGTCCCGGTTCGCTGGCGCAGGTCGCGGCGGCCATTGCGGAAGCCGAATCGAACATCGACCGCGTCGAATACCTCGACCGCGACGCCAACGTGGCGGTGATGCGATTTGCAATTGAAGTCAGTGGCCGTCGCCACCTCGCCGACGTGATGCGACGCGTGCGCCGACTGGGCGTGGTGCTGGGCGTGCAGCGGATGTAGCACGGCCCGCCCCGTTCGTCCCGAGCGTAGGCGCGCAGCGCCGAAGTCGAGGGATGGAGCCGTGATGCACTCGACATCTCCTTCGACTCCGGCCTTCGGCCTACGCTCAGGACGAACGGTCCCTTGTTGGACTAGGATTCGCGTCTGACTACTCCAGAGCGCATCCATGTCCCGCCAGATCATCCACACCGACAAGGCCCCGGCCGCCATTGGCCCGTACTCGCAGGCCGTGCGTGCCGGCGACACCGTCTACCTGTCCGGGCAGATCCCGCTCGATCCGGGCACCGGCCTTCTGGTCGAGGGCGACATCAGCACCCAGGCGCGCCGTGCGTTCGAGAACCTCAAGGCCGTTTGCGAAGCCGCCGGTGGCTCGCTGTCCGATGTCGTGCGTCTGGGCCTGTACCTGACCGACCTGGGCAACTTTGCCGCAGTCAATGCGGTGATGAGCGAGTTCTTCAAGGCACCGTACCCGGCGCGTTCGACGATCGAAGTTTCGGGCCTGCCGCGTGGTGCCGGGTTTGAAGTGGATGCGGTGATGTTCCTGGATTGATCCTGGGTCTCACTTGAAATCCTCGGACAACGGGTCGCGTTATGCGGCCCGTTTCCTTTTTTGCGTGTGGTCAGTGGGTGGAGGAGGTGGGGTGTATTCCGCGAACCTCCGCTTCGCTCCGTTTACTGTTCGCGAAATACACCCCACCTCCTCCTTCCGGAAGCTGCCGTTGTTTTGTTGACTTCGACTGTCGGCGAGAGCGCAGTGCCCGCGTGATGCATCTGCGACGGTCGGACTCGCACTGCGCCGGCCCTGGACGGGGTCCGTGCCCTCGCTCATTCGCACGTCTGCTCGGTGACCTAGGTCCCGGACGCCCGCGGGAGGATGAGGTGGTTTCAAAGGCGGGGAGCAACGTCCTTGGTTTCCCGCCTTCGCGGGAATGACGGGTTGATGGGCGTTATCGAAGACCGGGCAACGAAATGCTGGAGCGGCGTTCGACGGGCCGGGGATTGCGTAGCAGCGGGACATGGATGTCCCGCGCCCCGCCTTCGGACAGGATGTCCGACGAAGGGGCGGAGCAATCCCCGGTTCGGCGGACGACGCCGTACCGCAGAGGGAAGCGCTGAAGCGCAGCAAAATCGCAGCAGAAGCGCAGAGACAAGTCAGCCCTGCGCCCGCATCTCCCGCGGCGCCACGCCCGTCCAGCGTTTGAACGCGCGGCGGAACTCGCGCGCGTCCTTGAAGCCGACCGCCGCGCCGACGTTGGCGATGCTCAATTTCTGATCGCTCAACATCGCCCGTGCCGATTCACTGCGCACCCGGTCGTGCAACTCGCTGAAGCTGGTCCGCGCCGCCTGCAACTGGCGGCGCAATGTACGTTCGGTCAAATGCAGCGCCGCCGCGATGTCGACCAGGCGCGGGTTGTCGGCCAGGCGCTGCAGCAACAGCCGTTCCACGACAGCAACTATTTCGCTGCGTGGCTGGCCAGCCGGCATCTGCTCATCGCACAGCGCCAGCACGCGCTGCGCGCTGGCGGGATTGCCGGCCGGCATTGCAGTGTCCAGCCAGCGCGCATCGATGACCACGCGATTGCGCGGACAATCGAAACGCACCGGGCAATCGAACACGCGCGCATAGTCGTCGGCGTAATCCGGCGCAGGGTAGGCGAGCTCCAGCACCGTTGGCCGGAAGTCCGCACCCAACAGCCCGCGGCACAGCATCAGGCAGCTGGCGAACAGCTCCTCGCACAGGAACGGTTCCAGTTCGGGATCCGGGCTGCGCATGCTGGCGACCATGCCGAGGCCGTCGCCTGGTTCGCTGCCATGGCTGCCCGCATCCAGCTCCAGCTCCATCATCGCCCCGGTGATCGGCGCGTAATGGACCCCCAGCTGCAGTGCCTCGGCGAAGCGCGGCGCGGTCAGCATGGCCAGGCCGAGGAGGCCGAAATGGCCGATGTTCTGGCGCTCGCCCAGGACCAGGCCGGGGCCGCGCACCGGCAGGCCGCGCATCGCCCGCCGGATGATCTGGCAGGTCTGGCGATAGGACAGGTAGACCGGCGTGTCGCCGTCGAACTCGGCCGGGCCCAGGCGCAGCCCCGCGAACCAGGCCTCGCAGCCGATCCCCGATTCACGGGCCATGGCGACCAGGCCGGAAACGATGCCGCTCTTGATGTTGGCCACGCTCTGGCGCGGGTCGTCGTGGTCGATTGGTTGCATACGCTTGCGTAGCTTGTCCGGTTTGCCCCCCAGAGTATGCCGGGTTTGCCCTCCACTGGCGTCCTCCGAAGGTCACAGACTGCGTTTTACTTCTTCCCCCTCCGCCTGCGGACCGGGAAGGCCACGGGACAGTCTGGAATGGGGACGGACGCAAACCTTATGAAGCGCATCACTCTCAGCATCGCGATCGCAGCCGGCATGGCGACCCTGGCCGGCTGCCAGAAGCAGGAAGCCCCGGCCCCGGCCGCCGACGCCGACTACCAGAAGGTGCTGATCGGCCGCCTGCTCGATGCCAAGCCCGGCGACGTGATCGAGATCCCGGCTGGCCGCTTCTCCTTCGACCGTAGCCTGAGCCTGCGCGTCGACGGCGTGACCCTGCGCGGCGCCGGCATGGACAAGACCATCCTCAGCTTCAAGGGCCAGAAGGCCGGCGCCGAAGGCCTGCTGGTCAACGCCGGCAACTTCACCCTGGAAAACCTCGCCATCGAGGACAGCAAGGGCGACGGCCTGAAGGTCAACGAAGGCGAGAACATCACCATCCGCGGCGTCCGCGTCGAATGGACCGCCGGTCCGAAGACCACCAACGGCGCCTACGGCATCTACCCGGTGCAGACCACCAACGTGCTGATCGAGGATTCGGTCGTGATCGGCGCATCCGATGCCGGCATCTACGTCGGCCAGTCGAAGAACGTGGTCGTGCGCCGCAACCGCGCCGAGCGCAACGTCGCCGGCATCGAGATCGAGAACTCGATCAGCGCCGACGTCTACGAGAACACCGCCACCGACAACACCGGCGGCATCCTCGTGTTCAACATGCCCAACCTGCCGCAGCCGGGCCACACCACCCGCGTCTACCGCAACAAGGTGTTCGCCAACAACACCGGCAACTTCGCCGCCAAGGGCGCGGCCGTCGCCAGCGTGCCGGCCGGCTCGGGCGTGGTGATCAACTCCAACGACAAGGTCGAGATCTTCGACAACGACATCGCCGACAACCAGACGGCGAACGTGATCATCTCCAGCTACTTCTCCACCGGCTACATGACCGAGAAGGGCGTGGCCAAGGCGTTCGATCCGTATCCGGAAGAGATTGCCATCTACGGCAACCGCTTCAAGGGCGGCGGCGACAAGCCCGATGGACTCGACCTGAAGGCGCTGCGCGTGGCGATGTTCGGCCTTTCCGGCCACCTGCCGGACGTGCTGTGGGACGGTTACGTCAACACCGCGCGCCCGGGTGGCGCACAGGTCTGCATCGACAACGGCGCGGCCGAAACGCTCAACGCCGACGGCCCGAACAAGTACAAGAACCCGAGCCTGGTGACCGAAGCGGTGCGCTGCAAGCTGCCGCCGCTGCCGGTGGTGACGATGCCGGGTGACCTCGGTGCAACGGCTACGAAGGCGGTTCCGACGGCATGAAGCAGTTGTTTGTGATCTGCGCGGCCGCAATGATGGCCGCGATGTCGCTGGTGGGGTGCAAGCGCAGCCAGGAGCCGGTGCAGTTCCATGCCGCCGGCCAACCTGAAAACCTAAGCGACTGGCATGTGGTGTCGGTTGCCGATGGCCACCTGCGACTGAACCAGGGCGTGGAGCCATACGCCCTCAACAGCGCGTTGTTCAGCGACTACGCGCACAAGCTGCGCACGCTGTGGCTGCCGCCGGGAACCAAGGCCACGTACCAGGATTACGAAGCCTTCGACTTCCCGGTCGGCACCATCATCAGCAAGACCTTCTATTATCCGCGCGCCGGTCACGGCGACGCGGTGCTGCGCGTGGCCGAGTCGCCGGCGGAAAGCCGCGACGGCCTGGACCTGTCCAAGGTGCGCCTGATCGAGACGCGCCTGCTGGTGCATCGCGAGAAGGGCTGGGTGGCGATGGCCTACGTCTGGAACGCGCAGCAGACCGAAGCGGTGCTAGCGCGCGCTGGTGATTCGATCGCGATGACGCTGCAGAAGCCCGACGGCAGCGGCAAGCAGACCTTCAGCTACATGGTTCCGGACGAGAACCAGTGCGCCGGTTGCCATTCCACCAACAACACCACGCGCGTGCTGCATCCGATCGGACCGAAGGCGCGCCACCTCAATCGCGAGGATCCGTGGCACCCGGGCAGCAACCAGCTCGCGCGCATGGTCAAAATGGGCCGCCTGCAGGGGTTGCCGAAGTCCGGTGTGCCGCACAACGTCCGCTTCGACGACACCACGGCCAAGCTCAACGATCGCGCGCGTGCCTACCTGGACGTCAACTGCGGCCATTGCCACAACCCGAAGGGGCCTGCCGATACGTCCGGCCTGTGGCTCGACGCTGGCACCACGGATTCGCGCAGGCTTGGTCTGTGCAAGCCGCCGGTTGCCGCCGGGCAGGGCACTGGCGACCACATGTTCGACATCGTGCCGGGTCGCCCGGACGATTCGATCCTGGTCTACCGGATGGACAGCCTCGATCCAGGTGCGATGATGCCCGAGCTCGGTCGGGGAACCGTGCATGAGGAAGGCGTTGTGCTGATCCGTGACTGGATCGGAGCATGGCTGGGGAATTGCACCGATACGGAGCAAAACGTCGCGATGCAGTCGCGATGATGCAATCGCTGTGAAGTAACCACTTGCCGAGCGGTCCGGTTCTACATGGACCGCCGGTGCCAAAACAACAAGAAAGTCATTGGGAGGGGAGTTCCGATGTCGCCACGCAAGAGCAGGCTCGCAATCAGTCTGGGCCGCGCACTGTCCGGTCTGGCATTCACCGCGGCGATGCCGCTGGCCATGGCGCAGACCGCCGACGCACCCGCGCCGGTCAGCGCCACGCAGCTGGACACGATCACCGTCACCGCGCAGAGCCGCGAGCAGGAACTGCAGGACGTGCCGATCGCACTGCAGGTCGTCACCGAGCAGCTGCTCGAAGACGTTGCCGCCGAGGACCTCGGTGACATCGACAGCTTCGTCCCGGGCCTGCAGATCAACAGCCTGCAGCCGACGCAGCCGAGCTTCCAGCTGCGTGGCATCGCCACCGACGACTTCGGCATCGGTACCGATCCGGCCGTGGGCGTGTACGTCGACGGCGTCTACGCCGGTCGCGGCGGCGGCGTGCTGCTGCCGTTCACCGACCTGCAGCGCATCGAAGTGCTGAAGGGTCCGCAGGGCACGCTGTTTGGCCGCAACACGGCCGCCGGCGCGATCTCGATCATCACCACCCGCCCCGAGTACGAGAACGGCGCGCGCGCCAAGCTGCGCCTGGGCAACGACAACAAGCAGTACTTCGAGGGCATGGCCAACATCGCCGTGAGCGATACCTCGGCGTTCCGCTTCAACGGCATCTTCAACCACAGCGATGGCTGGATCCAGGATTCGGTGACCGGTGAAGACCTGGCGCCGGAGGACAACTGGGCCACGCGCGCGTCGTTCCAGACCAAAATCGGCGACGACACCCGCGCATGGATCACCTGGGACCACGAGAGCCTCGACCAGCTCGGCCAGGCCACCACCGGCGTGGTGCCGATCCCGGCGCTGCCGGCACTGCCGACCGCACCGGCCGATCCGACGCAGTTCCTCGATCCGCTCAAGATCCCGACCGCGACCGATGCGCAAGGCAACGCCGAGACGCGCGAGTTCGACGGCATCACCCTGATCGTCGACCACAACTTCGGTTGGGGCAGCCTGACCTCGACGTCGGCGTGGCACGACTACGACTCGCTCAACCGCGTCGAAGAAGACGGCACCAACCTCAGCTACCTCTACGTCGACTCGACCAACACCGAGAGCAACAAGAACTTCTACCAGGAGTTCAAGTTCGTCGGCAGCACCGACAGCGTCGACTGGACCGCCGGCGTCAGCTACTTCCAGGAAGAGGCCGACCAGACCAGCGAAGTCAACGCGCTGACCGACTCGATCGACACCATCGCCAACAACATGGGCCTCGCCCCGGGCGGACTGTTCGGCCCGGTCACCCAGGTCGCCAACATGTTCGGCATCCCGGTCGACCTGACCGGCCTGCCGTGGAACGAGAAGTTCGTCAACACGCTCGACACCAAGGCCTACGCCGCGTTCGGCGACGCCACATGGCACGTCAACGACAAGCTCAACCTGACCGCCGGCCTGCGCTACACCCGCGACGAGAAGGACTTCACCTGGTTCAACGACCACCGCAGCGCGCCGGAGCTGGATGCACAGCTCGACCTGCTCGATGCGATCGGCTTCTTCGATGCGATCGGCCTGCCGAAGGAGATGTTCATCTTCGACGTCGCCTTCATTGACCCGCCGGCGATGATCAACAAGGGCGTGCTCAACCGCGCCAAGAAGTCGTGGGACGACTGGAGCCCGCGCTTCGTCGCCGACTACCACTTCGCCGAGAACCTGATGGGCTTCGCGTCGCTGGCCAAGGGTTACAAGGCCGGCGGTTTCAACGCCCTGCAGATCGGCAGCGAGTTCGAGAACGAGGACGTCTGGAACTTCGAGACCGGCATCAAGCAGTCGTTCCCGGAGCAGCGCCTGGCCTACAACGTCTCGGCGTTCTACTACGTCTACGACAACCGCCAGGCCGTCACGCTGGACATGACCACGGCGATTCCGCGCTTCGTGGTCAACACCTCCGACCAGGAAGCCTACGGCGTCGATTTCGACGTGCGCTGGCAGGCCACCGACGGTCTGGGCTTGGACTTCAACGCCGAGTACCTGGATTCGACCTACAAGTCGTACATCAATCCGCAGGGTGTCGACCTAGCCGGTGAGCCCACCGGTGCACCGACGTGGTCGTTCGCCGCCGGCGCCAACTACGTCTGGCACATGGGCGATGCCGGTGACATGCGTGCCTCGCTGCGTCACTCCTACGTCGGCGAATGCCGCAGCAACGACGAGTCGGCCAGCCTGCTCGGTTGTGGCACCGGTGCCGGCGCCATCGACATCGGCGAGGCGCAGAACCTCACCGACGTGCGCCTGGGCTGGACCTCGGCCAGCGGCCATTGGGGTTGGGCGCTGTACGGCAACAACGTGTTCGACAACCAGTACGTCAACTCGCTGGGCACCTACGGGATGACCGTGCTCGGCACCGTTGGCGCGCGCATGACCCAGCCGCGCCAGTACGGCCTGGAAGTCAGCGCGAAGTTCTGACCGGGAGGCAAGGCCTCCACCGACCCCGGCACATCGTGCCGGGGTTCAGGTTTTCCGGCGATCCGGGCATCCTTGGCGGATGCCGACACGCAAGGGCGGTCCCGCCGTCGCACTCCATCACCTGCAACCGATCAGCAGCCTGCGCGGGGTGGGTCCGCGCGTGGCGGAGAAGCTGGCCGCGCGTGGCCTGACCACGCTGCAGGATCTGTGGCTGCAGTTGCCGCGGCAATACGAGGACCGCACCGCGCTTACACCCATTCGCCTGCTGCAGCCCGGCGTGGCCGCACAGGTGGAAGGACGCGTGGAAGCGGTCGAACGCGGATTCCGCTATCGGCCGACCCTGCGCGTGGCGATCGGGGACGACTCGCGCGCGACGCTGGTGTTGCGCTTCTTCCATTTCCGCGCCGCCCAGGTCGCGCAATTCCAGCCGGGTGCGCGCGTGCGCTGCTACGGCACGCCGCGTCCGGGCCAGAACGGCCTGGAGATCGTCCATCCCAGCTATCGCCTGCTCGACGAGGAAGCCGATGCCGAGCTCGGCAGCAGCCTCGATCCGGTCTACCCGGCGATCGAGGGCATTGGCCCGGCGTCGCTGCGGCGGCTGATCGGCCTGGCGCTGGACCGCCTGCCCGATGAGGCGTCGCTGGAGCTTCTGCCGCGCGAGTTGCGCGATGGCTTCAACCTGCCGTCGCTGCGCGAGGCGCTGCTGACCGTGCACCGGCCCGCGCAGGACGCCGACGTGGGCGCGCTGGTCGCCGGGCGCCATCCGGCGCAGCGCCGCCTCGCCCTCGAGGAGCTGCTGGCGCACCACCTCAGCCTGCGCCGCCAGCGCATCTCCCAGCAGGCCCATGCCGCGCCGGTGCTGCGCAAGACCGCGCTGGCCACGCGCCTGCGCAAGGCGCTGCCGTTCGCGCTGACCGGCGCGCAGCAGCGCGTGTTCGACGAGATCCGCGCCGACCTCGCCAAGCCGCATCCGATGCTGCGCCTGGTGCAGGGCGACGTCGGCAGCGGCAAGACCGTGGTCGCGGCGCTGGCGGCGATGCAGGCGGTCGAGGCCGGCAAGCAGGCGGCGTTGATGGCACCGACCGAACTGCTGGCCGAGCAGCACCTGGGTAACCTACGCGGCTGGCTCGAACCGCTTGGCGTACGCGTGGCCTGGCTGGCCGGCAAGGTCACCGGCCGCGCCCGTGCCAAGGTGCTGGAAGAGGTCGCCTCCGGCGAGGCGCAGATGGTCGTCGGCACGCATGCGCTGATGCAGGAGGGCGTGGCCTTCCGCGACCTCGGCCTGGCCATCGTCGACGAGCAGCACCGCTTCGGCGTGCACCAGCGCCTGGCGCTGCGCGACAAGGGCGTCGGGGGCAATGGCAATGGCGACGCGGTCGTTCCGCATCAGCTGGTGATGACCGCCACGCCCATTCCGCGCACGCTGGCGATGGCCGCCTATGCCGACCTCGACGTGTCGGCGATCGACGAACTGCCGCCCGGGCGCACGCCCGTACAGACGGTGGCGCTGAGCGCCGAACGGCGCCCCGAGCTGGTCGAGCGCATCCGCCGCGCCTGCGCCGAAGGTCGCCAGGCGTACTGGGTCTGCACGCTGATCGACGACAGCGACGAAGTGATCGCGCAGGCTGCGCAATCGACGTTCGAAGACCTGTCCAAGCGCCTGCCCGAGCTGCGCGTCGGCATCGTCCACGGCCGCATGAAGGCAGCCGACAAGCAGGCAACGATGCGCGCCTTCAAGGAAGGCACGATCGACCTGCTGGTGGCGACCACCGTCATCGAGGTCGGCGTCGACGTGCCCAACGCGTCGCTGATGATCATCGAGAACGCCGAGCGCCTGGGCCTGGCCCAGCTGCACCAGCTGCGCGGCCGCGTCGGCCGCGGCAGTGCCGCCTCCAGCTGCGTGCTGCTGTACCAGTCGCCGCTGTCGCAGATGGCGCGGCAACGCCTGGAGACCATGCGCGAGACCAACGATGGCTTCGTCATCGCCGAGAAGGACCTGGAACTGCGCGGCCCCGGCGAACTGCTCGGCACGCGCCAGACCGGGCTGGCCCAGTTCCGCGTCGCCGACCTCGGCCGCGATGCCGACCTGCTGCCGCAGGTGCAGGACATCGGCGAGCGGCTGCTGCGCGAATCGCCCGAGCTGGCACAGCGCATCGTCGCGCGCTGGGTAGGCGGGGCAGTGCGGTTTGCCGGGGCGTAAGCGCTCATTCCTGCCTTCCGGTGGTCAGAAGGCTGCGGGTGTGCCGGTCGGTCTTAACCCCACAGTGGCATCATGCGCAGTCCGACCCTGGTCGACCCCACCGCATTCCGTGATTGCCGATCCCGCAAAACCGTCCGCTGTCCGCCAAGGCGCCCAGCCGTTCATCGCCGCCGATGTCGGGGGCACGCATGCGCGCCTGGGCCTGGTCCGGGTCGGAACCGACGGCAAGGTCGACGTTCTGCAGTACCAGCGTTACGCCTGTGCCGAGTATCCGAGCCTGGCGGCGATCCTCGACCATTTCGCCAGTGAATTCGCCGCCGAGCGCACCCACGCCGTGGTCGCCATTGCCGGCCGCCTGGAAGGCGACACGCTGATCAACAGCAACCTGCAATGGCCGGTGTCGGTGCGCAGCACCCGCGAGGCCGCCGGTGTCACCCACCTGGCCCTGCTCAATGATTTCGAGGCCGTGGCCTGCGCCATGTCGTACGTCGATGCGGCGACGATGACGCGCGTCTGCGGCCCGGCCACCAGCGCCAAGGCCGGCAACGGGCCGACGCTGGTGCTGGGCCCGGGCACCGGCTTCGGCGCCGCCCTGTGCCTGCCCAGCGCGCAGCAGCGTGCCCCGTTGCGCGTGCTCGCCAGCGAGGCGGGGCACGCCGCCCTGGCCGCCGGCACCGCGCGTGAGCTCGACCTGGTGCGGCACCTGCTGCAGCGCTGGCCGCATGTCGACAACGAGCGGGTGCTGTCGGGTCCGGGCCTGGTGAACACCTATCGGGCGCTGTGCGAGCTCGACGGCGTCACGCCGGCGCTGGACAACCCCGAGGCGATTGCCGCGGCCGCCCAGGCGGGCAGCGATGCGCGCGCCGTGGAGACGCTCGAGCTGTTCTGTGCGCTGCTGGGCAGCCTCGCCGGCGACCTTGCCGTGACCTTCGGTGCGGACGCGGTCTACCTCGCCGGCGGCATCCCGGCGCAGATCCGCCCGTTCCTGCTCGACAGCCAGTTCGCCGCGCGCTTCCGCAACAAGGGCGTGCTGGGCGAGGTGCTGGCGCGCGTGCCGGTGTGGCTGGTCGACCATGGCCAGCTCGGCCTGGTGGGTGCGGCCGCCTGGTACTACGAGCGCCATTCGGGCTTCTGACAAGACAAGACAACGCGGCAGGGGCGACCCCGCTCCTGCAGCAAGGGAGTGCCATGACCAATCGCCGCCAGTTCCTCCAGTCGTCCCTGCTCGCCGCCGGTGCGCTGGCGCTTCCCAGGGCCGGTGCCGCTGCGGCCACGAATCGCGCCCGCGTCGTCTCGACCTGGGATTTCGGTGTCGGTGCCAATGCCGCGGCATGGCGCGTGCTCGGCAGCGGCGGCAGCGCGCTCGATGCGGTCGAAGCCGGCGCGCGCTGGGCCGAGGCCGACCTGTGCAACCCGACCGTCGGTCGCTGCGGCAATCCCGATCGCGACGGCGTGCTCACGCTCGACGCCAGCATCATGGACGGCGACGGCCGCTGCGGCGCCGTGGCCGCGCTGGAGGACATCGCGCACCCGGTGTCGGTGGCGCGCGCGGTGATGGAGAAGACGCCGCACGTGATGCTGGTCGGTGCCGGCGCGCAGCAGTTCGCCGTCGCCCAGGGCTTCGAGAAGACGCCGCTGCTGACCGACCAGGCCCGCCAGGCCTGGCGCGAATGGCTCAAGACCGCGCAGTACACGCCGCAGATCAACGCCGAGCGCCAGCAACGTCCGGGCGACAAGAGCAACCACGACACCCTCGGCATCCTTGCCCTCGACGCCAAGGGGCGCCTGGCCGGCGCCTGCACCACCAGCGGCATGGCGTGGAAGCTGCACGGCCGGGTCGGCGACAGCCCGATCGTCGGCGCCGGCTTGTATGTCGACAACGAAGTTGGCGCAGCCACCGCATCGGGCGTCGGCGAGGAGATGGTGCGCAATGCCGCCAGCTTCCTCGTCGTCGAACTGATGCGGCAAGGTCGCTCGCCGGCGGATGCCTGCCGCGAGGCGATCGAACGCGTGGTGCGCAAACGGCCGGAAGCCAGCAAGCAGTTGCAGGTGTGCTTCCTCGCGCTCAACCGCGACGGCGAGGTCGGTGCGTTCGCCTTGCACAAGGGCTTCGTCTACGCACTGCACGATGGTGGTAAGGGGCCGCACGAGACGCTGCACGAATCGGCTTCGGTCTACACGACGGAACAGAAATGACGCGTCGCCTGCTGGAGATCGCCGCCAACTCGCTGGCCTCGGCGCTGGCGGCGCAGGAAGGCGGAGCCGATCGCGTGGAGCTGTGCGAGAACCTCGGTGACGGCGGCTGCACGCCGTCGTACGGCACGGTGGCGATGACGCGTGATCGCCTGCAGATCCCGCTGTACGTGCTGATCCGGCCGCGCGCCGGCGACTTTCTCTACGATGCCATCGAACGCGACGTGATGCTGCGCGACATCGAATCGTGCGTACGCCTGGGTTGCGACGGCGTCGTCATCGGCGCGCTCGCCCCCGACGGCTCGGTCGACGAGGCCGTCTGCCGCGAGTTGATGGCAGCAGCGGGCAATCTCGGCGTCACGTTCCATCGCGCGTTCGATGTCGCGCGTGACCAGAAGCTGGCGCTGGAAGCGGTGATCGGGCTGGGATGCGAGCGCGTGCTCACGTCCGGCGCGCACTCGTCTGCGCCGGAAGGTGCCGACACGATCGCGGCCCTGATGCGTCAGGCAGATGGGCGCATCCGGGTGATGGCGGGCGCGGGCATCACCGAAGACAACCTCGCCGCACTCGTTGCCCGCAGCGGTGCGGACGAGTTCCATGCTTCCGCGAAGATGCTCCTTGCTTCGCGCATGCAGCACATCGGCCGAGGAATCGCCGGCCTCGATGCACACTGGCTGCAGAGCGACGTCACCCGGGTCAGGGCCCTGCGTGCGGCACTCGATGCATAATCGGGCCATGACCAACAAGATCCCCCTGCTGATCGACACCGACCCGGGCGTAGACGACGCACTGGCCCTGCTGCTGGCGTTCAACGATCCGCGCCATGACGTCGTCGGCCTGACCATCGCCGCCGGCAATGTCGGCCTGCGCCACACCGTGGCCAATGCACTGAAGCTGTGTGAGGTCGCCGGCGTCGACGTGCCGGTGTTCGCCGGCTGCGCCGGCCCGTTGCTGCATCCGGCGCCGGATGCGGGTTACGTGCATGGCCAGGACGGTTTCGGTGACGTCGGCTATGAGCCGGCCCGCCAGCAGGTGCAGGCCGAGCACGCCGCGCTGGCCATCCTGCGTTTGTCGCACGAGCATGCCGGCAAGCTGCTGCTGGTCGCATTGGGTCCGCTGACCAACATCGCGCTCGCGCTCAAGCTCGATCCCACGCTGCCCGAGCGCGTGGCGCGTTTCGTGGTGATGGGCGGCTCGGTCACCGGCCACGGCAACATCACGCCCGCTGCCGAGTTCAACATCTACTTCGACCCCGAAGCCGCGCACATCGTCTTCGAGGCGTTCCCCAACGTCGATCTGGCGGACTGGGAGGGCACCATTGCCCACGGCCTGCATCACGAGCGGGTCGAGGAATGGTTGCGCGCTGACTCTGACCGCGCCCGCTTCTACGAGCGCATCTCGAAGAAGACCCGCGAGTGGTCGGCCGATCGCCGCGGCGACTACTGGCACTCGGCCGACGCCTACGCGATGGCCTTCGCGCTGGCCCCGGACGGGGTGCTGGAAGAAGCACAGCGGCCGCTAGTGATCGAGCTGGGGCATGGCCACGCCCGCGGCATGACCGTGGTCGACTGGCAGCGCCAGAGCGGCGGCCCGGACCGGGCCAGGATCCTGCTGCGCTACGACCAGGCCCGCCTGGAGGGCCTGATCCGCGACGCCCTCGCCGCCGGTTGAGCCGGGGGTGTATTCCGGACTTGCCCGGACCGGGCGGGGCCGCTATACTTCCGCGCTTTCCCGCTTAAAGATTGGTGAGTGCCATGAAGGCCGGCATCCATCCCGAATACCGCGAAGTCGTGTTCCAAGACGTGACCACCGACTTCCAGTTCCTGACCCGCTCGACCCTTGGCAGCAAGGAATCGATCAAGTGGGAAGACGGCAATGAGTATCCGCTGATCAAGGTCGACATCAGCTCGGCTTCGCACCCGTTCTACACGGGCAAGCACAAGATCATGGATACCAGCGGTCGCGTCGACAAGTTCCGCAAGCGCTACGCCCAGAAGTGATTTTCCGGGCCGTGCCCCAGGCACGGCTTTGCCGGAAGGTCATCTCGAGCGGAGCGAGGGACCTGCTGTAGCGCAATGGCCCGTGCCGTCGGCATGGACCGGGCGCCAGGCACGACGACCAGGACATCCGCAACGGCTGCCGCAAGGCGGCCGTTGCTGTCTTGCGTGAACAAACCCCTGCGGCTGCCGAAAGGCGGCCGTTGCCGTTTCTGGCCATTGGCTCCGGAACGGGCCCCGGATGCGACACACCGTTACGATTCCGGGCGGCAAGCCGACCAAAGTCCGAGCCTTGGCTCCAGGTCGTTGTGCGATAATTCACTATCGCAGGCGGCGCAGTCCCGCCGTGATCCATTGCCAACTTCGTGGCCCATGCGCGGCCCGCTCGTGCCCGGCCTGCCCTGGCGGCAGGCATGCAGACTTGAGGAGTGTTTCGTGTCCGATTCCAACAAGCCAGGTTCCAACAACAAGTTCGACCAGGTCTCCCTGACTGCTGGCGACAAGACCGTGACCCTGCCGGTCCACCACCCGGTCCTTGGCCAGCCCTGCATCGACATTGGCAAGCTGCCGAAGGAAACCGGCGCTTTCACCTACGACAACGGCTTCACCGCCACCGCCAGCTGCAAGTCGGCCATCACCTACATCGATGGCGATGCCGGCGTGCTGCTGTACCGCGGTTACCCGATCGACCAGCTGGCCGAGCACTCGAGCTTCCTCGAAGTGGCGTACCTGCTGATGAACGGCGAGCTGCCGAACCAGGGCGAGTTCGCCAAGTTCGAGCACGAAGTCACGCATCACACGATGATGCACGAGGCCTTCCGCACCTTCCTGTACGGCTTCCGCCACGACGCCCACCCGATGGCGATGCTGGTCGGCATGCTCGGCTCGATGGCGAGCTTCTACCACAACGATCTCGACCTGGAAGATCCGGAACAGCGCCGCCTGGCCGCGATCCGCCTGATCGCCAAGGTGCCGACGATTGCCGCTGCCTGCCATCGTTATTCGATCGGCTGGCCGATGCGCTATCCGAAGAACAACCTCGAATACACCACGCGCTTCCTGCACATGATGAAGGAAGTGCCGAGCGAGCCGCTGGAGCTCAGCCCGGTCGCCGCCAAGGCGCTGGACCTGCTCTTCATCCTGCACGCCGACCACGAGCAGAACGCCTCGACCTCGACCGTGCGCCTGGTCGGTTCCACCGGCGCCAACCCGTATGCCTGCGTCGCCGCTGGCGTCGCAGCACTGTGGGGCCCGGCGCACGGCGGTGCCAACGAAGCCGTGCTGAAGATGCTCGAGGAGATCGGCCGTCCGGAGAACGTCGGTTCGGCCGTGGCCAAGGCCAAGGACAAGGAGTCGGGCTTCCGCCTGATGGGCTTCGGCCACCGCGTCTACAAGAACTTCGATCCGCGCGCCAAGATCATCCGCGAGATGACCCACAAGGTGCTCGGCGAGCTGGGCGTCAACGACCCGCTGCTGGAAGTGGCGATGAAGCTGGAAGAGGCGGCGCTGAAGGACGAGTACTTCGTGCAGCGCAAGCTCTACCCGAACGTCGACTTCTACTCGGGCATCATCTACAAGGCGCTCGGCATCCCGGTGGAGATGTTCACCGTGATGTTCGCCATCGCCCGCACCGCCGGCTGGGTCGCGCATTGGCTGGAGCAGCAGAACGATCCGGAAAACAAGATCGGCCGTCCGCGCCAGATCTACATCGGTTCGCCGCAGCGCGACTACGTCGACGCTGGCAAGCGCTGAGTTTTCGCTCGCATCACATGGCCGGCGTTCGCGCCGACGCTACGACAAAGCCGCGGCCACACCGCGGCTTTGTCGTTTTCAAATGGCTGGTCTACGCGCTGCTGGCCGGCGACGTGGTGCTGTACGCGCTCTATGGCCGGGTCACCGAGCTGATCGATACGTCGGCGTGGTTCGTGTTGCTGCTGTTGTTCGAGTGGGAGACCGGTGGCTGGCCGTTGCCGCGCCGTTGGCTGCCGCTGCTGCACGGCGTGCGTGCACTGGCTGCGGTGGCGGTGGTGGTCGCGGTGGTGGGCTATGCGCTTGAGCAGGTCTGGCTGGACTTCGCCAACGAGATGGTCTGGCTCGGCGTGATCGCGCTGCTCGAGCTGGAGGTCCGCCTCCCGCCCGATGCGCTGCGACTGCACCGGCTTCGCCGTATCGCTGCGTCCCTGCTTTACGTGGCGCTGGTCGGTTTCATGCTCACCTGGGCGGCGATGGGCATCGGCGGGCAGGACCCGCACGCGGCCTGGCTGGACACGTGGGATGCGCTGTTGTGGCTGGTCGCCTTCGTGGTGATTGAACTGAACGTGTTCGGCTTCACGGGCACTTCAACGCGCAAGGCCCGGAAAGCGGTCGAAGGCTAGGCAGGCGGGCCGCCGCTTTCGTAATCCTGTATTTCGTCGTCGGCCAGCAACTGCCGCAGCTGCGTGGCGTTGGCGCGCTTCATCGGCTTCTCGTCGGTGTTCGACAGTGGAGCCTGGCGCAGGATGTCCAGCGGCAGCACCGTGAGGTCGAAGGTGATGTCCTCGGCGCTGAAGACATACACCGGGAAGTCGTCGCTGCGCTCGCGGTCAAGGCGCAGGCGGCGGCTGCGCGCTTCAGCAGGAATGCCGTGCTGGTCGAGGAAACGCGGCGGCGCATCGGGGTCGTCACTGTACAGGTGCAGTGCGACGGGGCTGCGCGTATCTGCCGTGCCGTCGAGCACCGGGCCGACCAGGCGCGGCTCGAAGGACTTGAAGAACTCCAGCGCCCGCAGCGCCGATTCGCGGCGCTGGCGCAACGCAGGAATGTTCTCGCGCTGGAACAGGCGCTGGTATTCCCGCAGCGCTTCTTCGATCTCGCGGTTACGCGGCAGCGAGGCGTCGTCGAAGATGCCCAGGCGCTCGGCGGCCTTTAGCTTGGCCTGGTGGTAGTCGCGGATGCCGCCCTCGGCCATCAGCCGGGCGGCCTCGTGGGCGAGGCGGTGGCGGCGTTCGCGGGTGCGTGTCTGTGCGTGCAGGGTGGCGTGCTGTCGGGCGTGTGGCATGTCGACCTCCGCATCTGGCACGACGTCGGCGACCGGTTGCGCCGCGGCCGAAACTGCACCGGCAACGGCAACCTAACACGTTTCATCGCGCGTGGAAGTTACCGCTTCGGGCGTCTGCGCGACGTTCATTCTGCCCGCCCGGCATGAACAAATGCCGACCCGGATGCCGACCTTGGGCTCCTCCCGGAAACGACGACGCCGGGCGAACCCGGCGTCGTTTGCTGCCCGCGCAGGCGGGCGCGGACCACGGACGCGGTCAGAAGATGTCGAACTCTTCCTCGGCCGGCGCCGTCTCGGCCGGGCCGTAGTCGACGTAACTCTGCATGCGCTCCAGGTCCTCGGCCTTGACCCACTCGACAATGCCGCCGCCTTCGCCAGGCACCAGCGCGCCGCTGGCCGACACCGAGACCTTGACCATGCCTTCCGGCGGATCGTTCGCCGAGATCGGCTGGCCCTTGAGTGCCACCCGCATGTAGTCGATCCAGATCGGCAGTGCGGCCTTGCCGCCGTACTCGCGGTAGCCCAGCGATTTGTAGTTGTCGCGGCCGACCCACACGGTCGTGACGTAAGGGCCGCCGAAGCCGGAGAACCAGGCGTCACGGTGGTCGTTGGTCGAACCGGTCTTGCCGCCGACGTCCTCGCGCTCGAGCACCTTGGCCGCGGTACCGGTGCCGCGCAGGACCACGTCGCGCAGCATCGAGTTGATCTGGTAGGCGATGCGGCCATCGATCGCGCGCGGCGCCAGCACCAGCTTGCTGGTGTCGATCTCGGTCTTCTTCGGTTCGTCCTTTGGCTTGGCTTCCGCCGGCGCCGCGGGTGCCGCGTCCGGACCGAGGTTGAAGCCGTCGACGACCGTCGTGGTCTGCACGGCCCGGCTGGTACCGCCGGTGCCACCGCAGGCGGGGCAGGCGATCGCCGGCTTTTCCTTGAACACCACCGCGCCTTCGCGGTCCTTCACTTCATCGATGAACCACGGCGTGATGCGGAAGCCGCCGTTGGCGAAGGCGGCGAAGCCACGCGCGACCGACATCGGCGTCAGCGAAGCCGAGCCCAGCGACATCGACAGGTTCGGCGGCAGTTCGGCTTCGTCGAAACCGAAGTGGCTGATGTACTTGCGCGCATAGTCGACGCCGATGGCATCGAGCAGGCGCACCGAGACCAGGTTGCGCGACTGCACCATCGCCTCGCGCAGGCGCATCGGGCCGGCGAAGTTGCCGCTGTCGTTCTGCGGACGCCAGATGTGGCCGCGACGATCCTTGAACACGACCGGCGCGTCGAGCACCACCGAGGCCGGATTGAAGCCGCGCTCGAACGAGGCGGCATACAGGAACGGCTTGAAGCTCGAGCCCGGCTGGCGGCGCGCCTGGGTGGCGCGGTTGAACTTCGCGCCGGCGAAGCTGTAGCCACCCGACAGGGCGCGCAGTGCGCCGTTGCCCGGCTCCAGCGAGACCAGCGCGGCCTGCGCCTGCGGTACCTGGTCGAGGCGATACGTCGGCGCGGATGCCGTCGGCGCAGGTGCCGGACCGGCCTCGCCCGACTTGCCCGAGGCAGGGGCCGCGGCCGGCTCGGTGCGCAGCACGCGCACCAGGTCGCCACGCTTGACCAGGCTGGCGGGGCTGCGGCCGGCGAAGCCCTGGTTGGGCCCGAGTTCGATCTGGCTGCCGTCGCCCAGCACCAGCTGGACCTGGCTGCCATTGCTGCCGCTGACGATCGCCGGCAACAGCGAGGCCTGCGCCGGGATGCCGCGCAGGCGCGTGCGCAGCGCTGCTGCGTCCTCGCCTGCGGCCAGGTCGAAGTGCTGCTCGACGCCGTGCCAGCCGTGGCGGCGGTCGTACACCGACAGCCCGTCGCGGATGGCCTGGTCGGCGGCCGCCTGCAGGGTCGGATCGATGGTGGTGGTGACGTGGAAACCGCGCGTCAGCGCTTCGGCGCCGAAGCGGGCGACCATTTCCTGGCGCACCATCTCGGCGACGTAGGGGGCGTACACCTCGACCGGACGCTCATGCGGCGTGGCGTGCATCGGCGCGGCCTTGGCCTGGTCGGCCTCGGCCTGGCTGATGTAACGCAGGTCGGCCATGCGCTGCAGGATGTAGTCGCGACGTTCCTTGGCGCGCTCGGGATTGCTCAGCGGATTGCCGCTCGACGGGAACTTCGGAATGCCGGCGAGCGATGCCATTTCGTCAAGCGTGAGTTCGCCCAGCTTCTTGCCGTAATAGAACTCTGCGGCCGCACCGACACCGTAGGCACGGTTACCGAAGAAGCTCTTGTTGAGGTAAAGCTCGAAGATCTCGTCCTTGCTCAGCTCGCGCTCCATGCGCATCGCCAGCAGCATTTCGGCGAGCTTGCGCGTGTAGCTGTATTCGTTGCTGAGGAAGAACTGTCGCGCGACCTGCTGGGTGATCGTCGAGCCGCCGGGAACGCGACGCGCATCGGTCGTCGTGAGCAGCCACACGGCGCGCGCGATGCCCTTGAAGTCGACGCCGTGATGCTTGTAGAAGCGCGCATCCTCGATCGAGATGAAGGCCTGCTTGAGCCGGTCGGGGACGTCCTGGATCGAGATCGGATATCGCCGGGTCTCGCCGAACAGGGCCATCAGGCGACCGTCGCGGGCATAGACGTACATCGGTTCCTGCATCTCGACCGTGCGCAGGGTCTCGACGTCGGGTAGCTTGGGGGCGACGAGGTAGTACAGGGTGCCCAGGGCAATGGCGCCAAGCAGGGCCAGGCCGGCGGACGCGATCAGCGCCCAGCGCAGCAGGCGGCGGAAACGGGGCATCAAGGCAGGTTCCGATTGCGGGTGTAGTGGCCGTGGAGTATAGATGAGCCGGGGAAAGGCACTTGAGCGGGGCAAGGGCGGGGCGGACGGGCCAGACGGGGCAGGGCTGGCCAGCCGTGCAAGGGGCGGAAAGTGACGCAGTAAGGCAATTCCGAACGGAACAGTTGCCATGCCGCGCAAACTTCGATATTTAAAGCGGGGTCACACGAAGCGCACGTAAGCGCCTGTGACAAGGGGAGAATACCGTGGGGATCGTCACAAAAAGCCAGCCGGCAGTCGTCGGCGTGGATATCAGTTCGACTGCCGTAAAGCTGTTGCAGCTCTCCCGGGCTGGCAACCGCTACCGCGTCGAGCATTACGCGGTTGAACCGCTGCCACCCAATGCCGTGGTCGAGAAGAACATCGTCGAGGTCGAGGCGGTGGGACAAGCGATCAAGCGCGCCGTGGCCCGCTCGGGCACACGAGCCAAACACGCCGCCGCCGCGGTCGCCGGTTCCTCGGTCATCACCAAGGTGATCTCGATGCCGGGCGACCTGGACGACGACGACCTGGAGTCGCAGGTCGAGCTCGAGGCGGTCAACTACGTCCCGTACCCGATCGAAGAGGTCAACCATGACTTCGAGGTCCTGGGTCCGATGCCGGGCGCCCCGGACATGCTCCAGGTGCTGCTGGCAGCTTCGCGCTCTGAGAACGTCGAGGTCCGCGCCTCCGCGCTGGAGATCGGCGGCCTGACGCCCAAGGTGATGGACGTCGAAGCCTTCGCGCTCGAGAACGCCTTCGCCCTGGTCGCCGACCAGCTCGGCGGGCCGCGCGACGGCCTGGTCGCCCTGGTCGATTCCGGCGCAACGATGACCACGCTCAACGTCCTTCGCCAGGGCCGCAGCCTGTACGCCCGCGAACAGGTGTTCGGCGGCAAGCAGCTCACCGACGAAGTGATGCGCCGCTACGGCCTGAGCTACGAGGAAGCCGGACTGGCCAAGCGCCAGGGCGGCCTGCCGGAAAGCTACGACGCCGAAGTGCTGGAGCCGTTCAAGGAGGCGATGGTCCAGCAGATCAGCCGCCTGCTGCAGTTCTTCTACGCCGGCAGCGAGTTCAACCGCGTCGACCAGATCGTGCTGGCCGGCGGCTGCGCCTCGATCGCCGGCATCGCCGAGATGGTCGAAGAGCAGCTCGGCGTGCCGACCACCATCGCCAACCCGCTCGCCCACATGACCCTGGGGCCGCGCGTGCAGGCGCACGCCCTCGCCCAGGATGCGCCGGCGCTGATGATCGCCTGTGGCCTCGCCCTGAGGAGCTTCGACTGATGGCACGCATCAACCTCCTCCCGTGGCGCGAAGAACGCCGCAAGCTGCGCCAGAAAGAATTCGCGGTGATGTTCGCGATGGCGGCTCTGGGCGCGGTGCTGCTGTCGTTCGTGATCATCACTTACTACAACGGCCAGATCGACGGCCAGAACGAGCGCAACACCTACATGCGTGACCAGATCACGCAGGTCGACCAGGCGATCAAGGAGATCGAGGAACTCGACAAGAAGAAGGCCAAGCTGCTCGCCCGCAAGGAAGTGATCGAAGAACTGCAGGCCAACCGCTCGCAGATGGTGCACCTGTTCGATTCGCTGGTGCGCACGATCCCCGACGGCGCCGTGCTGACCTCGATCAAGCAGGACAGCCAGACGTTGACGCTTGAAGGCCGCGCGCAGTCCAACGCCCGCGTCAGTACCTACATGCGCAACCTGGAAGGCTCTGGCTGGATGACCAAGCCGGACCTGTCGATCATCGAAGCCCAGGGCACCGACAAGGGCCTGCCGTACGTGTTCAAGCTGCAGGTCCAGCTGGCCAACCCGAACGCCCCCAAGGACGAGGACGGTGACGGCGTGCCGGACGCTCCGGCGGCATCGACCTCGCAGATCGCGCAGGCGACCGACGCCACGGCTGCAGGCGCCGCGCCGGCAGGCACGGCACCGACGGCACCGGGCGCGGCCCCCGCGCAACCGGCAAGCACCCCGGCCGCCGCGCCGGTAGCAACCCCCGCCAACGCGCCGACGGCGCCGGCTGCAGCGCCGACCAAGGGAGCGGCGTCATGAGCAAGAAGAAATCCATCAAGCTCAACGAACTCGATTTCAACAACATCGGCTCCTGGCCGCAGCAGGCCAAGCTGGGCTTCTGCGTCCTGGTCTCTCTGCTCATCGTCGGCTTGGCCTGGTACCTGTTCGTCAGCGACAAGCGCGCCGAACTGGAAGGGCTGGAAGGCCAGGAAGCGCAGCTTCGCACCGAGTACGAGACCAAGCAGGGCCGCGCCGCCAACCTGGAGCCGCTGAAGCAGCAGCTGGCACAGATGGAGCAGCAGCTCCAGCAGATGCTGCGCCAGTTGCCGAGCAAGACCGAGATGCCCGACCTGATCGTCGACATCTCGCAGACCGCGCTCGCCACCGGCATCACCAACGAGCTGTTCCAGCCCGGTGGCGAACAGCCCAAGGAGTTCTACGCCGAGAAGCCGATCGCGCTGCGCATGGTGGGCAGCTACCACCAGTTCGGCGGTTTCGTCAGCGGCGTGGCCTCGCTGCCGCGCGTGGTCATCATGACCATGCACGACATCTCGCTGAAGCCGCGCAGCAAGGAAGCCGGTGCAGCGATCACGCCCAACAGCCCGCTCGAACTGGCCGGTACGGTCAAGACCTATCGCTACCTCGACGAGGATGAAGTGGCCAAGCAGGAATCGGCCGCGGCGACCGACGGCAAGCAGGGGGGGACCTGAGATGCGCGCAAACATTAGTGACGGCGCGGCACGCCGTCTCCTGACGACGCTGGCAGTCGCCCTTGTCCTGGCCGGCTGTTCGCGCGGTATCACCAGCACCCCTGGTGAGTCGCCGAACCTGGAAAAGTGGATCGCCGAGGTCAAGGCCCGCCCAGCGCCGCCGCTGGACCCGCTGCCGGTGATGCAGCAGTTCGAAACGTTCGAATACAACGCTTACGCCATGCGCGATCCGTTCAGCACGGCATTCACCGACGAGGATGGCGGCAACGGACCGCGTCCGGATTCGGCACGGCGCAAGCAGACGCTGGAGCAGTTCCCGCTCGACAGCCTCGACATGGTCGGTACGCTGGGCAAGGGTGGTGGCGTCGTGGCGCTGGTGATGGCGCCGGACAAGGTTACCTACCGGGTCCAGGCCGGCGCGTACATGGGGCAGAGCGACGGTCGCGTGACCGGCGTGTTCGAAGACCACATCGAATTGGTGGAACTGGTGCCGGACGGCGCGGGTGGATGGCTGGAACGCCCGGCCACGGTCGCGTTGGAAGATCAATAGGGATTGGGGGATAGCAACGATGACCGTTTTCAACACACGCACGCGACCGGCCCGTCGCCCGCTGCTCTTGCGCAGCGGATCGGTGGGTCTGATGGTCGGCGCAATTGCCGCCTTCAGCGCCGTCCACGCTGCCGCACCGGCGCCTGCCACGGCGCCTGCCACGGTTGCGCCGGCGGCGAGCGCCGATCCGGCCAAGCAACTGCCTGGCACCATCGCGGTGTCCAACATCGACTTCAAGCGCGGCAGTGACGGCTCCGGCCGGCTGGTCGTGAAGTTCAGCGGCGACGGTGCCGCGCCGGACCTGCGCAACCAGGGATCCAGCGTCGTCATCGACGTCGGCAACGCCCAGCTGCCTGCCTCGCTGCAGAAGCCGCTGAACGTGGTCGACTTCGCCACGCCGGTACAGCGCATCGACGCCCGCGCCAGCGGCAAGGGCATGCAACTGGTGCTCAACACCAGCGGCAACTTCGAGTCGATGGCCTACCAGACCGGCCGCGAGTACATCGTCGAAATCGTGCCGCGCACCGGAGCGGCCACAGGTCGCGCCGTCGGCGCCACGGTCGATGGCAAGCCAGCCGCTCCCTCGGGTCGCGCCTACAGCGGCCGCCCGGTGACGTTCAACTTCCAGGACGTGCCAGTGCGCACGGTCCTGCAGCTGATCGCCGAGGAGTCCGGCCTGAACGTGGTCGCCGCCGACACGGTTTCCGGCAACGTCACCCTGCGCCTGATGAACGTGCCGTGGGACCAGGCGCTCGACATCGTCCTGCAGGCCAAGGGCCTGGACAAGCGTCGCAGCGGCAACGTGGTGTGGGTCGCGCCGCAGCCCGAAATTGCCAAGTACGAGCAGGACAAGGAAGACGCGCGCATCGCGATCGACAACCGCGTCGACCTGGTCACCGAGTACGTGCAGATCAACTACCACAACGCCGCGCAGATCTTCAAGGCGCTGACCGAGGCCAAGGGTATCGGCGGCGGTAGCGGTGGTGGCTCGGCTGGCACCAACCAGGACAGCGGCTTCCTTTCGGCGCGCGGTCGCATCGTCGCCGACGAGCGCACCAACACGCTGATGATCAGCGACATTCCGAAGAAGATCACGCAGATGAAGGAGCTGATCCACGTGATCGACCGCCCGGTCGACCAGGTGCTGATCGAGGCTCGCGTCGTGATCGCCACCGACACCTTCGCCCGTGACCTCGGTGCCAAGTTCGGCATCAGCGGTGCCAGCGGCAAGGCCGGTGACCGCAGCTCGGTCGGCTTCGGCGGCAACACCGACGCTTCGGCGGCCAATGCTGCTTCTCGTGCCGACGCGGTGCAGAACGGTAGCAATGCCTTCGACGTCACCCGCTCGCTGATGAGCAACCTGCCTGCCGCGTCGGTCACCAACCCGAGCGCACTGGCCCTGTCGATCCTCAACGCTGGTTACCTGCTCGATGTCGAGCTGTCGGCGATGCAGGAAGAAGGCCGTGGCGAGGTGATCTCCAACCCGCGCATCGTCACCAGCAACCAGCGCGAAGCGGTGATCCGCCAGGGCCAGGAAGTCGGTTACGTGACGATCTCGCCGCAGCAGGGCGGTAACTCGATTCCGATCCCGAACGTGCAGTTCAAGGACGTGCTGCTGGAGCTGAAGGTCACCCCGACCATCACCCACGACGGCCGCGTGTTCCTGAACATGAACGTCAAGAAGGACGAGGTCGAAGGCTTCACCAACACCTCGATCGGCCAGGTGCCGCAGATCGCCAAGCGCGAGGTCAACACCGCCGTGCTGGTGCAGGATGGCCAGACCGTGGTCGTCGGCGGTGTCTACGAGTTCCGCGACCGCAGCGACATCTCCAAGGTGCCGTTCCTCGGCGACGTGCCGTTCCTCGGCAACCTGTTCAAGCGCAAGGGTCGCAACAAGGACAAGGCCGAGCTGCTGATCATGGTCACGCCGAAGGTGCTCCGGGTCGAACAGCGGTAAGCCTCGCGGTTCTCTCGCGATTTGACGGAAAGCCCGGCGAAAGCCGGGCTTTCTGCTTTCTGGCCCCAGGCGGCCGGATGGAGCCAGGGGAACCTGTCGCTGAATGGGTGACGGCGCTGCTGAACCCCGTCGCCGAACTTCGGTCAAACTGGACCAGCCCCGCATCCGAGACCCCCATGGACCGCCGCAGCGACGATCTGCCCCGCGTACACGATGCCTTCCGCGCCCTGCGCGAGGCGCTCTCGGCCGAGATCGTCGGCCAGGCGGCGCTGATCGAGCGACTGCTGATCGCGCTGCTGGCCGACGGCCACCTGCTGGTCGAGGGCGCGCCGGGACTGGCCAAGACCAGTGCGATCCGCGCACTGGCGGCGCGCATGGACGCCGAGTTCGCGCGCGTGCAGTTCACCCCGGACCTGCTCCCGGCCGACCTGACCGGCACCGAAGTATGGCGACCGCAGGAAGGACGCTTCGAGTTCCAGGCCGGGCCGATCTTCCATCCGATCCTGCTCGCCGACGAGATCAACCGCGCGCCCGCCAAGGTCCAGTCCGCCCTGCTCGAAGCGATGGGCGAGCGCCAGGTCACGGTTGGCCGCGCGACCTATGCATTGCCGGCGCTGTTCCTGGTGATGGCGACGCAGAACCCGATCGAACAGGAAGGCACCTTCCCGCTGCCGGAGGCGCAGCTCGATCGCTTCCTCATGTACGTGCGCATCGGCTACCCCGAGATCGCCGCGGAAACCGAGATCCTGCGGCTGGCCCGAGAGCGCGCCCGTGTCGCCCTGCATGCGCCGGCGACACCGGTCGAACGCATGCCGTTGTCGGACGTGTTCGCCGCGCGCGCTGCGGTGCTGGAATTGCACCTGGCGCCGCCGGTCGAGCGTTACCTGGTCGAACTGGTGCTGGCCTCGCGCGATGCCGGCCGCTACGACCCGGCGCTGGCCCGGCGCATTGCGTGGGGCGCCAGTCCACGCGGATCAATCGCGCTGGAGCGATGCGCGCGCGCGCACGCGTGGCTGGCCGGCCGCGATTTCGTCACCCCGGACGATGTCCGTGCGGTTGCGCCGGATGTACTGCGGCACCGCATCCTGCCCAGTTACGAGGCCACGGCCGAAGGCTGGGACGGTGATCGCCTGGTGGGTGAACTCCTGCAGCGTGTGCCCTTGCCCTGAGCCACTGGCTCGGAGTGGATGCGATGACCTCGATGCGCGCAGGCGATGACAACGCGACCCCGGGCAACGGCATCACGCCGTCTCTGGCGGAGCTGGTCGCGCTGCGCGCCGCCGTCACCGCGCACGGCCAGGCGCGTCGCGGGCGATTCGGTGTCAGTGGACATGCCTTGTCGCCGCTGCGCGGTCGTGGCATGGAATACGCCGAGTCGCGTGAATACTCCAGTGGCGACGATGCCCGCCATATCGACTGGCGCCTGACGGCGCGTACCGGCCGCGCGCACACCAAGCTGTTCCAGGCAGAGCGCGAACGGCTCAGCCTGATCGTCGCCGACACCGCGCCGGCGCTCTACTTCGGCACGCGCGTGCGCTTCAAGTCGGTGCAGGCGGCACGTGCAGGCGCCATTGCAGCGTGGGCGGGCGTTCGCGACGGCGACCGCATCGCCGCCCTGCGCGGCAGTCGTGTCGAGGCACCGGTGGCGCCCGCCGCGGGGCCCCGCGGTGCGCTGCGCGTGCTCGATGCGCTGGTGCGCTGGTACACGCGGCCGCCGCAGGACGACGCCGGCCTGGATGTCGCACTGGACCATGCCCAGCGGCTGTTGCGGCCCGGGTCGCGCTTGCTGGTGCTGGCCGATCCGCAGAGCGTCGCCGCCATCGCGACGCGGCGCTGGCCAGCCCTTTCGCAGCACCATGAGGTGATCGTGCTGCTGCTGACCGATCCGCTCGAAGAGTCACCACCGAAGTCGCCGTTGCCATTCCAGGACGGCCAGGCGCGGATCGAGCTCGACCTGGCCTCGGCATCGCAACGACAGGCATGGCGCAACGAGTTCGCGAGGCCAGTCGAGCAAGCACTGGCACTACTGCCTGCCGCCGGCGTGCGCGTGCAGGCGTTGTCGACGCAGGCGGCAAGCGAATCCTGGCTGCCGCTGCTCGGCCGCAACCGGCCGCTGGTGGCGTGATGGGCGCGAACGCACTGGTCCTGCGCGACATCCATGCGCACGTGGCACCGCCGTGGTGGCCGCCGGCGCCCGGCTGGTGGCTGCTGGCCGCCGCGGTGTTGCTGCTATGCGCGGCGGTGGCATGGGTGCGGCTGCGCCGACGCCGACGCCTGCGCGCCATCACCGAACTGTTCGATGGCAGCGTCGATGCCGCCGGTTCGCCGGCAGCGCAGGTGGCCGCGATGTCGGAACTCCTCCGCCGCGCAGCGCGGCGGCAGGCAGCCGATGCCGACCGCCTGCAGGGCGAGGCGTGGCTTGCGTTCCTCGATGCCGGTGGCAAGACAAAGCCACGCGCGAAAGCGAACAGCGACTTCACCCGCGGCGCCGGTCGCCTCCTGCTCGACGGCGGTTACCGGCGCGACGTCACGATGGCGGACGTGCAATCGTTGCGACCGTTGGCGCGTTCGCGCTTCCTGCAGTGGATGGGCGCGACATGATCGACGAACTGCTCGCGACGTTGACGCGACTCGCCGACGCATTCGCCTGGCCCTGGTGGTTGCTGGCGCTGCCATTGCCATTGCTGGCGCGATGGCTGCTGCCCGCCGCGCGCGGCACCGGAGCGGCCTTGCAGGTGCCGTACGGCGAGCGCCTGCAGCGGGTTGCCGCAGCCGGCCGCCGCGGCAGTGTCGGCGGTCGCACCGGTCTGCTGCTGTGGCTGGGCTGGATCCTACTTTGCGTGGCCGCGGCGCGGCCGCAGCAGCTCGGTGAACCCGTGCAGCCGCCGCAGGTCGCACGCGACCTCATGCTGGCACTGGATCTGTCGGCGAGCATGCGCGAGCCGGACATGGACCTGGGCGGGCGAAGTGTCGATCGCCTGACGGCCGCCAAGGCCGTGCTCGCCGATTTCCTCGATCGCCGCGGCGGCGATCGCGTCGGCCTGATCGTGTTCGGTCGCCGTGCCTACGCGCTGACGCCGCTCACGCTCGACCTCGACTCCGTGCGCGAGCAGCTCAACGACAGCGTGATCGGCCTGGCCGGGCAGGAAACCGCGATTGGCGACGCCATCGCCCTCGCGGTGAAGCGCCTGAAGTCCCGACCCGCGGAGCAGCGCGTGCTGGTGCTGCTGACCGACGGCGTCAACACCGCCGGCCTGCTCGAGCCGGCCAAGGCCGCGCAGATCGCACGCGCCGAAGGCGTACGCGTGCACACCATCGCCTTCGGCGGCGAAGGGTCGCTGTCGTTCTTCGGCCTGCCGATGCCGATGCCAGGCGCCGGCGACGAGATCGACGAGCCGGGCCTGCGCGCGATCGCCAAGACCACCGGTGGCCGCTTCTTCCGCGCCCGCGACACGTCGCAGCTGGTCGACATCTATGCCGAGATCGATCGCATCGAACCCATCCGGCAACCGGGCCAGGCGCTGCGGCCGCGCATCGAGCGCTATCACTGGCCGTTGTCGGCGGCCCTGGCCTGCGCGCTGCTCGCGTTCGCCTGGCCGCGACGGAGGCTGGCATGAGCACGCTTGCCGGGATCGACATCGCAACGTTGCACCTGCTGCGACCGCACTGGTTGTGGGCGCTGCTGGCGCTGCCGTTGCTGGCAGGGTTGTGGACACTGCGCCGTCGTCGCGCCAGTGCCTGGCACGACGCGGTCGATGCGCACCTGTTGCCGCACCTGCTGGCGCAGCGCAGCGACATGCGGACACGCTGGGCGAGCGGGTTGGCGGCGCTGGCCTATGTCGTTGCGATACTGGCATTGGCCGGGCCGAGCTGGCGGCAGACACCGCAACCGCTGTGGCAAAGCCGCGCGCCACTGGTGATCGCGATCGATCTGTCGAGTGCGGTGACGGCAGCCGACGTGCCGCCGTCACGACTGGCGCAGGCGCGGGCCAAGGTCTCAACGCTGCTGCGCGAGCGCGCGGCAGGGCAGGTGGCGCTGGTCGCTTACGCCGGCGATGCGTTCACGGTCGCGCCCTTGACCGAGGACGTCGCCAACGTCGCGCTGTTCCTCGATGCGCTGGCGCCTGACGTGATGCCGGTCGACGGCCAGCGCGCTGATCGCGCGATCGACTGGTCGGCGCAGTTGCTGAAGCGTGGCGGATTCGACCGTGGCGACATCGTCCTGCTCACCGCGCAGGCGGATCCCGCTGCACGCGACGCCGCGGCGCGCGCGGCGAAACAGGGCTATCGCGTCTTCGCATTGGGCATAGGTACAGCAACCGGCGCACCATACCGTCGTACCGACGGCAGCTTCGGCCAGGCGCGGCTGGATGCCGCTTCTCTGCGCGCGGTGGCCGCCGCCGGCGACGGCAGGTACGCCGCGCTTGCTGCCGGCGACGACGACCTGAGCAAGCTCGGCATCCTGGATCCCGGTCAGGACGAGGCGGGCATCGCCAAGGGCAAGGGGCGTGCATGGCAGGACCAGGGTTACTGGCTGCTGCCGCCGCTGATGTTGCTGGCGCTGTTTGCGTTCCGTCGGCGCGCGGCACTGACCGTGCTGGCGCTCTGCTTCGCATGGCCCATGTCGCAGGCGCATGCGGCGAACCTGTGGCGGCGCGCCGACCAGGTCGATCATGCGCACATGGAGGAGGCTTCCCAGGCATACCGGCGCGGCGATTTCGACGAGGCAGCGAAGTTGTTCGGCGACGCGGACAGCGCCGACGCGCACTACAACCGCGGCAACGCGCTGGCCAAGACCGGCCAGTACCCCGAGGCGATCGCAGCGTACGACGAAGCATTGAAGCGGCACCCGGGCATGGACGATGCACAGGCCAACAAGCGCGCGGTCGAGGCCGCGATGAAGCGGCAGTCATCGCAATCGAAGAACGACTCGAAGTCGGGGCAGCCACAGCCGTCGCAGAATTCTCCTGGCAGTCCCTCGAAGCAGCCCGGCAAGGGGCAACAGCAACCGGGCAAGCCGCAACAGTCGCAACAGTCGCAGGCACAGCAGTCGGCGAAGCCCGCCGATGCGCAGGCCCAGCGCCAGGCCGATGCCGCCCAGCGCGAGCGCATGCAGCGTGCCCTGCAGCAGCAACAGCGCAACGGCCAGGCAGAGGCGAAGCGTCGTGCCGAACTGGCCAACGAAACCCCGCAGCAGCGCGAGCAACGCCTGGCCAACGAGGCATGGTTGCGACGCGTGCCCGATGATCCGGGCAGCCTGCTGCGCGAGAAATTCAGGATCGAGCAGGAGCGTAGATTGACGGAGGGTCAAGGACAGCCATGAGTGCCGCAGCCATGAATGCCGCAGCAATGAGTGCAATGCATCGGCGCTGGTCGCCGCGCACCCTGGTGCGCATGGCGATCTGGCTGCTGCTGTCGACATTGAGCATGGCGGCATCGGCGCAGACTCGTGCCTGGCTGGATCGTGATCGCATCGCCCTGGGTGAAACGGTCACGCTCAATATCGAAACGACGTCGCCCAACGCCGCCGAACCGGACTACACGCCATTGCAGGCCGATTTTTCGGTGAGCGGCCATACCAGCAGGCGCGAACTGGTGAGGGCCAACGGCCGCAACAGCATCCGCCTGCTCTACGCGGTGGCGTTGCGACCGCGGCGCGACGGCGTCCTGACCGTGCCCGTGCTGAGCCTGGGCAGCGAGCAGACGCAACCGCTGCCATTGGTGGTCACGCCCGATGGCGGACGCGCGCCGGCCCGCGCCGGTGACGAGGTGTTCATCGAAAGCGAAGCCGACGACAGCGACCCGTATGTGCAGCAATCGGTCGGCTGGGTGGTCAGGCTGTACTCGGCCGCGCCGCTGGTTTCAGGACAGCTCGACCAGCCCGCACCCGAAGGGGCCTCGCTGCAGCGAGTCGGCGACGACGCCCAGTACCAGCGCGACGTCGGCGGGCGTCGTTACAGCGTGGTCGAGCGCCGCTTCCTGCTGGTGCCCGAGCGCAGCGGCGCGCTGACGATCCCGCCGGCCAGCTTCGAAGGGCGCGGTGCCGGCGGCTTCTTCGACGACCTGTTCGGTGGCAACGGTGGCGCACTGCGGGCGCAGGCAGCACCGCGCCTGCTGCAGGTGCGCCCGGTGCCGGCCAATGCACCGCAGCCGTGGTTGCCGCTGCAGGACCTCCAGCTTCGTTACCAGTCCACGCCGCAGGACCTGCGCGCAGGCGCGGCGGCGACGCTGGTCGTTGAAGCCGTCGCCGACGGCGCCACCGCCGCGCAGATGCCCGAACTGCAGTTGCCGGCGATCGCGGGCGTGGAAGTATTCGCAGAGCCGGTGCAGGCCGATGAACGCTTCATCGATGGCAGGCCGCGGGCGAAACTGACCCGGCGCTTCTCGCTGGTGCCTTCGCGCACGGGCAAGGTCGAACTGGCCGGCATGCGCCTGGACTGGTGGGACGTGCGCGCCGGCATGGTGCGCTCGGCGACGCTGCCGGCACTGTCATGGACTGCGCAGGCAGCAGCAGCCGCTGCGCCGACGGCCGGCACGGGTCCGGTGACCGCCGCGCCGACGCAAACCGACGTGTCCGCCGACCCCGGTTCGCCACTGCAGGCGATCCAGGGCGCAAGCCGTGGCTGGGTGCTTGCGACGCTGCTGTTCGCGGCCTTGTGGCTCTTCACGCTGGTGTGGGGCCTGCATCGCGGCGATGCGCGGACGGCGACCGAAACACCTGCCGGCGCACTCGCACCGTCGTCTCCTTCGACTACGACCGGTCTCAAGCAGGCGCTCGATCGCGGTGCGCTCGGCGACGTCGCCGATGCGTTGTGCGCGGCCGCGCAGCCACGCGCGCGTGACCTGGACGACGTTATCGCGCGACTGGCCGACGACGATCAGCGCGACGCCGTGCAGGCGTTGCAGCGGGCGCGATGGGGCGGGGGCGATGGCGTGGCCGCACGGCAGACGCTGCGCAACGTCTTCGCGTCCGGCCCGCGCTGGCGGGAACGGACTGCCGACCGTCCTTCGCCGCTGCCGCCGCTTTATCCGGCCGGCCCGACTGGCCCGTCCGGCCCTTCCGGAGGCCATGGCGCCTGAGCGCGGACCGCCCGCGCCAGCCGTTCGGCCATCGCCCGCACTTGCTGCCGACACCCGCTGACTCCGGGGGGCTCGGGCCGGTTTGCTAAGCTCGCGCGGTTCCCCGAGGAGTTGCAGGATGAGTGATTCGAACACCAGCGCCGGCAAGGGCAAGCTGCCGCTGCACTGGAAGATGGCGATCGGCTTTGTCGCTGGCCTGCTGCTGGGCCTGGTCGTGCATTACGGCGTCGGCGCCGACACGGCCTGGGTCAAGACCTTCACGACCTACGTCACCCAGCCCGCCGGCACGCTGTTCCTGCGCCTGATCTTCATGCTGGTGATCCCGCTGCTGTTCTCGGCGCTGGTCATTGGCGTCGCCGAAATGGGCGACGTGCGCGCGCTGGGCCGCATCGGCTGGCGCACGCTCGGCTACACCGTGGTCGTCTCGGGCATCGCGGTGCTCCTCGGCCTGCTGCTGGTGAACTGGCTGCAACCCGGCGCGGGCGTCGACCCGGTGCGCGCGCAGCAACTGCTCAGCGAGGGCTCAGAGCGCGCCAGCGCCATCGTCGGCAGTACCCACGTCCAGCCCAAGGGCCTGGACATGCTGATGGCGATCGTTCCCGACAACATCGTCAAGGCGGCCGCCGACAACACCATCCTGGCGGTGATGTTCTTCGCGCTGATGCTCGGCATCGGCCTCGTGCTCACCCGCACCAAGGCCACCGAAACCCTGCAGCGCGCCATCGAAGGCCTGTTCGAGGTGTCGATGACGCTGATCGGCATGGTCATCAAGCTGGCGCCGTACGCGGTGTTCTGCTTCATGTTCAACCTGGCGGTGCTGTTCGGCTGGGAGCTGCTCGGCAGCCTCGGCGCGTATGTCGGCGTGGTCGTGCTCGCGCTGGCGTTGCACATGTTCGTGGTCTATTCGCTGGTGCTGAAGTTCGCCGGCGGCTACTCGCCCAGGAAGTTCTTCAAGGGCGTGCAGGAAGCGATGGTGATGGCGTTCTCCACCGCCTCGTCCAACGCCACCTTGCCGACCGCCTTGCGCGTGGCCGACGAGCAGCTCGGCCTGCCGCGCCGGGTCTCGCGCTTCGTGCTGACCGTCGGCGCGACCGCCAACCAGAACGGCACGGCGCTGTTCGAGGGCGTCACGGTGCTGTTCCTGGCGCAGTTCTTCGGGGTCGAGCTGACCCTGGTGCAGCAGGCCACGGTGATGTTCGTCTGCATCCTCGGCGGCATCGGTACCGCCGGCGTGCCGGCCGGCTCGCTGCCGGTGGTGGCGCTGATCTGCGGCATGGTCGGGGTGCCGCCGGAGGGCATCGGCCTGATCCTGGGCGTCGACCGCTTCCTCGACATGTGCCGGACCACGCTGAACGTCACCGGCGACCTGATGCTCGCCACCGTCGTCTCGCGCGGCGAGCCGGCGGAAGTGCCGGCCGAACCGGCCGCGGCCTAGGCCGCCGGCGGGGGCGGTCCGCTGCCCCGCTTGCCATTCCTGCCCCCGGCCGCGCGCCGGGGCGACAGGGCGGCGTGTCAATGGGACAATGGCTGGCCCGCCCGGCCCGGCTTCGATCGCCAGGTCTCGCGCAAGGGCCCCTCCCCGCAGCCGAAGACCCGCCCCGACGCCATGACGACGCCCAGCCGCCGCGAACTAGCCAACGCCATCCGCTTCCTTGCCATCGACGCCGTCCAGGCCGCCAACTCGGGCCATCCGGGCATGCCGATGGGCATGGCCGACATCGCCGAGGTGCTGTGGAACGACTACCTCAGCCATAACCCCAACAACCCGAACTGGTTCAACCGCGACCGCTTCGTGCTGTCCAACGGCCACGGTTCGATGCTGCAGTACGCGCTGCTGCACCTGTCCGGTTATGACCTGTCGATCGACGAGCTGAAGAATTTCCGCCAGCTCAATTCGAAGACGCCGGGCCATCCGGAAAACTTCATGACGCCGGGCATCGAGACCACCACCGGTCCGCTCGGCCAGGGCTTCGCCAATGCCGTCGGCATGGCGCTCGCCGAGAAGCTGCTGGCGCAGCGCTTCAACAAGCCAGAGCACACCATCGTCGACAACCGCACCTGGGTGTTCATGGGTGACGGCTGCCTGATGGAAGGCATCTCGCACGAGGCCGCGTCGCTGGCCGGCACCTGGGGCCTGCACAAGCTGGTCGCGTTCTGGGACGACAACAAGATCTCGATCGACGGCAACACCGATGGCTGGTTCACCGACAACACGCCGGCGCGCTTCGAGGCATACGGCTGGAATGTGGTGCGTGGCGTCAACGGACAGGACGCCGCGGAGATCAAGACCGCGATCGAGACCGCGCTGAAGTCGACCGACAAGCCGACCCTGATCTGCTGCCGCACCACCATTGGTTACGGTTCACCTGCGAAGGCCGGCAAAGAATCCTCGCACGGCGCTCCGCTGGGCAAGGACGAAGTCGCCGCCACGCGCCAGGCGCTGGGCTGGGAGTACGGCCCGTTCGAAATTCCCGAGGCGATCTACGACGGCTGGCGCGTGCGCAGCACCGGCGTGCAGCGCGAAGCGGACTGGAACCAGTTGTTCGACGCCTACAAGAGCCAGTACCCGGACCTTGCCGCCGAGCTGACCCGTCGCATCAGCGGCGATCTGCCGGAGGGCTTCGTCGAGGCCGCGGACGCCTACATCGCCAAGCTCCAGGCCGAAGGCCCGGTGATCGCTTCGCGCAAGGCGTCGCAGCTGGCGATCGAGACGTATGCGCCGTTGCTGCCGGAGCTGATCGGCGGTTCGGCCGACCTGGCGCATTCCAACCTGACGTTGTGGAAGGGCAGCAAGTCGGTTGCCACGAACGATCCCAACGCCAACTACATCTATTACGGCGTGCGCGAGTTCGCGATGACCGCGATCAGCAATGGCCTGGGCCTGCACGAGTGCTTCATTCCGTACGATGCGACGTTCCTGGTGTTCAGCGATTACGCGCGCAACGCGGTGCGCATGAGTGCGCTGATGGGTGCGCATGCGATCCATGTCTATACGCATGACTCCATTGGCCTGGGCGAGGACGGTCCGACCCATCAGCCGATCGAGCACATGGCGTCGCTGCGCTACATTCCGAACAACGATCTGTGGCGTCCGTGCGATGCGGTCGAGTCGGCGGCCTGCTGGAAGGCGGCGATCCTGCGCAGTGATGGTCCGAGCTGCCTGGTGTTCTCGCGCCAGAACCTGGCCCACCAGCAGCGCAACGAGCAGCAGGTGGCCGACATCGCGCGCGGTGGTTATGTGCTGAAGGATTCCAACGGTGCGCCGGAGGTGATCCTGATCGCGACGGGTTCGGAAGTGGGCCTGGCAATGGATGCGGCGGCGCAGCTCGGTGACAAGGTGCGCGTGGTGTCGATGCCGTCGACCAATGTGTTCGATCGCCAGGATGCGGAGTACCGTGAGTCGGTGCTGCCGCGCGATTGCCGCAAGCGTGTGGCGATCGAGGCGGGCGTTACCGGTTTCTGGCACAAGTACGTGGGCCTGGACGGTGCGGTGATCGGCATCGACGATTTCGGTGCGTCGGCGCCGGCGGAGAAGCTGTTCCCGGAGTTCGGCTTCACGGTGGAGAAGGTGGTCGAGGCGGCGCGCGCGCTGGGTTGATCTTTCGCTGCGTGTAGCGTTTGTTGAAAGAAGCGGCTTCGGCCGCTTCTTTCGTTGAGGGGTTGCTGGCTGCGGGGCGGCGTCGCCCCTGGCCCGTCATCCCCGCGAAAGCGGGGATCCATGGACGTGGCTCTGCTCGACCCTCAACACTCGCTCGCCGCCTGCGCCAGCGCGAGATTCATCAGGCGCGCTTCGATCCGTTCGCCCAGGTTTGAAGGCGCGTCCAACCCCATGCGCTGCAGCGCCTCGCGGTCGGTTTCGCTCGCCGACAGTGCGCGCCAGAGCGTGCGCAGTTTTCCGGATCGCGTCGCGGTATTCGTCTTCAGCCATCCCAGTGCCTTCACCAGCCGCTGTTCGACTTCGGAGAAGTCGCTGCCAAGCGGGTAGTCGGGCAGGGTGCCGTTGCGGCGATGCGGTTGCAGCGCGGTCTGCAACGACAGTGCGGTGTTGCCAGCGGCGGCTGCAGGCAAGGCGAAATCACGGCGCAACTTGCCGGCGCCGCGGGCGGTGTCCAGCAACGTCTGCTGGAAGCGCGCGTCGCAGATGGCCGCCATCGCCATGACGCAGTCCTCGTCGCTGCGCCCGCGCACGTCGGCGATGCCGTACTCAGTGATGTAGATGTCGCGCAGGTGCCGCGGGATGGTGGTGTGGCCGTAGTTCCAGACGATGTTGGACGTCGTCTCGCCGTGGGCCTCGCGGCTGGCGCGCAGCAGCAGCACCGAGCGTGCGTCGGGCAGTGCGTGCGCCATCGCCACGAAGTTGTACTGGCCGCCGACGCCGGAGACGACGCGGCCGTCCTCGAGCGCATCCGACACGGCCGAGCCCAATGCGGTTGCCATCATGCAGGTGTTGAAGAAGCGCGCGTCGCGGCGTTGCAGTCGTTCCAGGGCCTCGTCGCCGCCGTAGAGTTCATTGACCTCGCCGACGCGCTTCATGCCGATTCCGCGACGCTCGTCGTCGCCGAGATCGCGCAGCCACTGGTAGAAGTCCGGTGAGCCAAGGTAGAAGGCGCCGTGCAGGAACTCGCCTTCGTGTTGCAGACGTGCCAGGTCATCCGCGCTGGCGTGGCCGTCGGCAATGCGTTGCATCAAGGCGCGATCGTCGATGACCTTGCGCGACAGCACACCGACTTCCACCAGGCGGCGGAAGCCTTCGTTGATCATTTCGCTGCAGCCGTACAGGCCTTGCGCAAATGGCGCCAGCGCGGGGTCTTCGGCCTGCGTCGATCCGAGTGCGCGCAGCACCGAGCGGTAGGCCGCGTTGTCGGTATGGCGGAGGACGAGGGCGTGGCATAACGCATCGGCCAGTGCGCCGATGCCGATCTGCAGGGTGCCGCCGTCGACCACCAGCGTGCTGGCGTGGAAGCCGATCGCGTAGTCGACGTCGCTGACCGGTTGCCGTGGCAGCCCGAACAGTTTCGGGTAGGGACCGGGTGGTTGCACGATGGCGTCGAAGTAGCTGGCATCGACTTCCGCGCTGCCACCGAGCCAGGGCAGCTCCGGGTCGACTTCGGCGATCAGCAGCGGTCGCGGCAGGCCGCGTGCCGCGATCGCGTCGACCGCGTCGAAGGTGAGGTCGGTGTTGCACGACAGCGACACCCTGGTGCCGTCCGCCGAACGCGCCACCTTCTGCACGATGGCGTTGACGCCGCGGTCGGCGAGGGCGCGCGCGACGTGGGTGTAGTTGAGGCTGGCGTAGCGCCGCTGCACCTGGGTCGAGCCAAGCATCGCACCGGACTGCAGGTAGAACTCCTCCACTTCGATGTGCGCCGGCAGCGCATCGCGTTTGGCGGCCTGCACGTAGGCCAGGCGCGGGAAGTCGTCGCCGAAATGGCGCTGTGCGAAAGGCTTGATGAAGCGGGCTTCCAGGCCCTTGCCGCCGCCGGGCGGGTCCAGAGACAGCGCGGTGTACAGGTGCAGGGGACGCGACGGATCGTTCTCGATGCGCGCGTACAGCGCGTTGAGCAGGCGATGCGGTTTGCCCAGTCCCAGCGGCGCGCCGACATGCAGCGGGCCATGGCGGGCAGCGAGCAGGAACTCGACGGCGTCGTCGAGCGAGTCGAGCAGCGTGGGGGCGGGGCGTTCGTTCATGGCGACAGCCTATGCGCTGCGTGTGTAGGCGTCGCCAAGAGTCGCCCTCACGTGCGCGCAACCAGGCGGGCAAGCTGCGAGCCTGCCAGCAGCGCGACGACGAATACAACCGCCTCCACCGTGCCGTGTGCGAGGTTGGCAAGGGCCGGGCCGGGGCAGTAGCCCGCGATGCCCCAGCCGATGCCGAACAGCGCGCTGCCGAGCAGCAGGCGACGGTCGATAGTCGTGGTCGGCGGCGCTGGCATGGGTTCGCCCGACAACGTGCAGCCGCGGCGTCGCGTCAAGGCGAAACCCGGCAGGGCAACAGCGAGCGCACCGCCCATCACCAGCGCCAGCGACGGGTCCCAATGCCCAGCGAGGTCGAGGAAGTTGAGCACTTTGTCCGGGTTGGTCATGCCCGATACCGCCAGGCCCAGTCCGAACAGCGCCCCGGCAATGGCGCCGTGGACGATCGGCTTCATGCAACACCTCCGAGCACGTGGCGCACGACATACACCGTGGCGAACGCGGTCGCCATGAACACCAGCACCGCCAGCAGCGAGCGTTTCGACAGCCGCGCCAGCCCGCAGATGCCATGTCCGCTGGTGCAGCCGTTGCCAAGGCGCGTGCCGAACCCCACCAGCAGGCCGCCGGCAATCAGCCATGGCAGCGGGAAGTCTTGGCGGCCAGGCGTGCCCGACCATGCGAACCAGATGCCGGCGGCGACGACCAGCGCAATCAGGAACGACCACCGCCAGCCGCGTCCGGGTTCGCCAGCGACCGCGCTGTTGACGATCCCGCTGATGCCGGCAATGCGGCCAAGCGACAGCAGCAGCCAGGTGGCGGCCAGTCCGATCAGCGCACCGCCGATGAGGGACGAAACGGGAGTGAACGCGGTGGGCATCAGGGCATGTCCATCAGATCAGGTCCAGTGGAATCTTGAGGTAGCGCACGCCGTTGTCTTCCGGCGGCGGCAATGCGCCGGCGCGGATGTTGGCCTGCACCGCGGGCAGGATCAGTGCAGGCATCGCCAGCGTTGCATCGCGCGCTTCGCGCAGCGCGACGAACGCGTCTTCCTCGGTGCCGTCGCGGACATGGATGTTGTCGCGCTTCTGCGCACCGATCGTGGTCTCGCACGCCACTTCGCGGCCGCCGGGGCCATAGTCGTGGCAGACGAACACGCGCGTGTCGTCGGGCAGGGTATGGAACAGGTGACGTATCGAGCGAAACAGTGTGCGCGCATCGCCGCCGGGGAAATCGCAGCGCGCCGTGCCGGCATCCGGCATGAACAGCGAGTCGCCGGTGAAGAGTGCATCGCCGATGAGATAGGCGCTGCTGTCGCAGGTATGCCCGGGCACCGCGGTGACGCGCGCTTCCAGCGTGCCGATGCGGAACACTTCGCCGTCCTCGAACAGGTGGTCGAACTGCGAACCATCGACCGGGAAGTGTTCGCCGAGGTTGAAGATCGGGCGAAAGGTCTTCTGCACCGTGCGGATGCCCTGGCCGATCGCCAGCCTGGCCTGCGGCCACTGCGACTTGAGCCAATGGCCGCCGCTGAGGTGGTCGGCGTGCGCGTGCGTTTCCAGGATCCACTGCACCTGCAGGTCGTGGTCGCGCACGTAGTCGAGCAGCTTCCGTGCCGACACCGTCGAGGTGCGCCCGGCCTTGGCGTCGAAATCCAGGACTGCGTCGATCACCGCCGCGCCGTGCCCGGCGGGTTCGTGCACGACGTAACTCCAGGTGTTGCTGTCGGCGTGGAAGAACGGCTGGACGTGGGGGTTCATCGTCGTGCCCGTGGCGGATCCGTGCCGGCAGTCTAGGCCGGTCCGACCGTCAGCGCCGGACCAGCGCCGCGTTGAGGGTCGCGGCGAGTTCGGCGCCGGCAAGGCGCAGCTGCGCCTCGGCCACGGGGCGCCATGCCTGCAGGTAATCCGGGCCGATCTTGGCCTTGGCCGGATACAGGCCCGGACGCCGGACGATCGCGCAGGACGCCTCGGCCCAGGCCACGGCCTGCGGCGGCAAGGGCTTGCCGGGTGTCAGCGCCGGTGCCGGCAGGGCACGCAGTCGCGCCAGATACGCGGGTTCGTCGAGGCCGGTGTTCTTGAGCATGCCGCTGTCCCAGAGCGAATGCAGGTTGCTGCCGCCGCCGTCGAGGTTCACCTGGAAATCGTTTCCGCCCTTGTCGTGCCCATAGCCGGCATGCAGCGGCTGATGGACGTCGCCGATGAAGTGGACGACGAACTTCAGCGCCTGCAGTCGCTCGGCCTTCGGTCGCCTGGTGTCGGCGAGGATCGCGGTCTGCACGCGGATTGCCTCGACCACGCAGTCGCCATTGCGGCAATGGCGCGTCTGCTCGTAAACGCAGCCGTCCTCGGCGATGTTCACGTAGTGCCACTTGCTGGTGCGCTTGCCCAGGTCGGGATCGTTCTCGCGCAGGTCGTCGGCCCAGCTGGCGATGCCGGCCAGGGTCGGCTCGGGCTCGCCTTCGAGCAGTTGCAGGGCGGCCGCGCGGGCCGCCGGGGTCATTCCGTCCCAGGCCAGCGACGCCACGAGGCGATGGCCGAGCCGGCCCCACGCGGCAGCGGGGGCGGGCAGGAGGCTGAGGACAAGCAGGAAGGCGGTAAGGGCTCTGATCATGGCGCGCACTTTAGCCGACCTTCGATGTCAGGCCTTTGCGTCTCGCGGTGTTCCCTGCGGAACTGGGCCCCGCGATCAGAACTTCATGACGTACGCCGCGCCATAGACGATCGGGTCGATCGCGACCGTGCCCAGCCTGGCGCCATCGAGCGCGACGTCGCTGTCGATGTCGATCCAGCGCGCATCGATGCGGATCGCGCCGCGTTGCCCGACCGCGAAGTCGACGCCGGCATGCGCCGCCAGGCCCCAGGAGTCATCAAGCTTGAGCTTGCTGCCGGCCAGCGCGCCGGTGGTGTCCTCGCTGAAGAACGCGGTGTAGTTGATGCCCGCGCCCACGAACGGCGCGATCCGGCCCTGGCCGTTGAAGTGGTACTGCAGCGAGACGGTTGGCGGCAGCTGTCTGGTGCTGCCGACGCGGCCCAGGCCGGAGATGTTGATGTCGTGGTCGAACGGCCAGGCCGCGAGTACTTCCACGCCGAGGTTGTCGCGCACGAAGTATTCGAAGGTCAGGCTTGGCTTGATGTCGCGGTCGACGTCGACGTCGAGGGTTCCGCCGGCCAGGCGGCCGTTGTCGGACTTGGGGTCTACCGTGTGAATGCCGATGCCCAGGGACCAGTCGCCGGCGGTCTGGGCCAGGGCGGGCAGCGTGGCGGTGCCCAGGATCAGCGCGGCGGCGCAGGAAAGAAGCAGCTTTTGCATGGTTGAGGAGCCTCGTTGCGGGAGGGCTCCAGTGTCTGCAGGGGGCCGCGGACGCGCTTGATTCGGATCAAAGCGGCCGTTTTTCGAGTCGCCCGGGGTGCTCCTGAATCCTGCGCGCCCTCTGACCCCGGGCCCGCGGATGGGCCTGTTAGAATGGGCGTTCCCCGTCCATCCGCCGCGCCGGGCGCGGCTGCAGGAGTTTTCCAGCTATGACCATCAAGGTTGGTATCAACGGCTTCGGCCGCATCGGGCGCAACGTGCTGCGCTCGGCCGTGCAGAACTTCAATGGCGAGATCGAGATCGTCGCCATCAACGACCTGCTGGAGCCGGACTACCTGGCCTACATGCTCAGCTACGACTCCGTCCACGGCCGCTTCAAGGGCGACGTGAAGGTCGAGGGCAACACGCTGCTGGTCAACGGCAAGAAGATCCGCCTGACCCAGGAGCGCGATCCGGCCAACCTGAAGTGGGACGAGGTCGGCGCCGACGTCGTCATCGAGTCGACCGGTCTGTTCCTCGACAAGGCCACCGCGCAGAAGCATCTCGATGCCGGCGCGAAGAAGGTCGTGTTGTCGGCGCCGTCGAAGGACGACACGCCGATGTTCGTCTACGGCGTGAACCACACCAAGTACAACGGCGAGGCGATCGTTTCCAACGCTTCGTGCACCACCAACTGCCTGGCGCCGATCGCGAAGGTGGTCAACGACAAGTGGGGCATCAAGCGCGGCCTGATGACCACGGTGCACGCTGCCACGGCGACGCAGAAGACTGTCGATGGTCCGTCCAACAAGGATTGGCGCGGTGGTCGCGGCATCCTGGAAAACATCATTCCGTCCAGCACGGGTGCAGCCAAGGCTGTCGGCGTGGTCATTCCGGAGCTCAACAAGAAGCTCACCGGCATGGCGTTCCGCGTGCCGACCTCGGACGTGTCGGTGGTCGACCTGACCGTCGAGCTGGAGAAGCCGGCGACCTACGCGGAGATCTGCGCGGAGATGAAGGCGCAGTCGGAAGGCGCGCTCAAGGGCATCCTGGGCTATACCGAGGACAAGGTCGTGGCGACCGATTTCCGCGGCGACGTGCGCACGTCGATCTTCGACGCCGAGGCTGGCATCGCGCTCGACGGCACGTTCGTGAAGCTGGTCAGCTGGTACGACAACGAGTGGGGCTACTCGAACAAGTGCCTCGAGATGGTCAAGGTTGTCGCTGCCAAGTAAGGCACGCTGCTTCTGCGTTACAGACGAGGCCGGCATTTTGCCGGCCTTTGTCTTTTGGGCCTTCGTCTTTTGGGTCTTCGTCTGCGGAGCGGCGTCGTCCGCCGGGCCGGGGATTGCTCCGCCCCTTAGTCAGACATCCTGTCTGATGCGGGGCGCGGGACATCCATGTCCCGCTGCGGATCAATCCCCGACCCGTCGAACGACGCTTCGGCATTTCGTTGCCACGTCTGCGTTTTTGGCCCGTCATTCCCGCGAAGGCGGGAATCCATGGACCTTGATTTCCATACTGCAAACCCCCAGTTGAAGGCCATGAGCCACTCCACACCGCTCGACGAGCAGCAGCTTGCAACCCTCGTGGACCGCTTCTACGAGCAGGTACGCGTCCATCCGGAGCTGGGCCCGGTCTTCAACGCCGCCATCGATGACTGGCCCGAGCACAAGCGATTGCTCACGTCGTTCTGGTCGTCGGTGTTGCTGGGCACGCGCAGCTATCGCGGCCAGCCCATGGCCGCGCACCGGCCGCACCCGATCCGTCCCGAGCATTTCGACCAGTGGCTGGCGCTGTGGCAGGCGACCGCGGACTCACTGCTTGCACCCGAGCACGCCGCGCTCGCACGCGAACACGCCGAGAAGATCGGCTACAGCCTGCGCTACGGTCTCGGCCTGCAGGAACGCAAGGGCGCCATCCCGCTAGGCGTGCCGCTCGCCGGCAACGGCTGAGTCGATCGCGTCAGCCGAACTTCTGCATCTTCGGCCACGCCTGCGGCCACGGGATGCGCAGGTCGCGGCAGATGAAGATGTCAGGGTGGTCTTCCGATTCTTCGTTGGGCACGTTGTAGCGATTGCGGATGCGACCGGCGAACTCGCAGTGGGCCGGGGCATCGGCGATGTCCTCGGGTGAATCACCCAGCACGATCACCGTCTTTGGCGGGGTCGCACCATAGCCCTTGTACCAGTACGAATTGACCGGGCTGATCGCCGTCGGCAGACCGAGTTTCGGACCGTAGAGGTTGATCGCGCCGGCCTCGCCGTAGTTGTTCGTGAACACCGCGGTGTGCTCGCGCTCGGCGGGCGGCAGTGCGTGGTAGATGCGGGCGACTTCCTCCACCAGCTCCGGCCAGCCGATCTGCTCGGCGAAGTTGTCGTGTGCGGCGCGGCTGATGCGCCAGCCGGTCGAATTGACTTCGGCAAACTGCAGGCCGATCAGTCCGCTACCAATCGCCATCACCGTCACCCATACGGTCAGCAGGCCCGTGCCGGTGAGTGCGTAACCGGCGCGCAGCGGTCCTTGCCGGTGCAGGAACTGTTCGATCGCGACGCAACCGGCTGCGAGCAGCATCGGATAGGCCCCGGCCAGGTAGTAGGAGCGGCCCTGGGCGATCACGAACAGCAGCAGCGGTATCAGGTACATCCATGCGACTACCGCGTAGCGTCGGCCCGCCTTGGACAGCGTCAGCCACACCAGGCCGGCAAACCAGACCGGCAACGCCATCAGGCCGGCGTTGCCGTACAGCTGCTCCACCAGAAAGTCGCGCGTGCGGCCGATGCGCACGTCACGCGCGTGGATGAATTGCAGGAAATCCAGCGAGATGAAGTCGTGCCGCCATTGCCACAGCGCATTGGGCAGGAACAGCAGCAGTGACAGCGCCACGCCGAGCCACAGCCAGCGGCTGCGCAGGTGCGCGCGCAGTGGCGTCGCCACGGTCGCGATCACTATGCCGGCGACGCAGAACACGATCGTGTATTTGGTCAGCATGCCCACGCCGATGACGGCGCCGATCGCCAGCCACCAGCGCGCGTCGCCGCTGTTGACCAGCCGCAGCATCAGCCAGGCCAGCAGCACCCACCACAGGTAGTCGAAACTGACGTACTGCATCAGCCCGCCGGACACCATCGAGAACGGTGCCAGTGCAGTGAACAGTGCAGCGACGATCTGCGTGGCGCGCGTGCCGCCCATCTCGCGTGCGATCAGGCCGGCGAGCACGGCGGCAATGCTCTGTGCCAGCGCCGCGAAAACACGGAAGCCGCTGAGCGAGTCACCGAACAGTTCCAGGGAGGTCCGCGCCAGCGCCGGCGTCAGTGGCGGGTAGGCGACGTAGCCCCAGGCCAGGCTGCGCGCATCATCGAGCAGCGCCAGTTCGTCGCGGTGGAATCCGTAGTGCTGGTTGCTGAAGAGCCGCAGGACGAACAGCGCGATCGCGATCACGGCGGGCCAGACGACATGGCTGCGGGGTAGGCGCATGGGCATGGCAGCGGCGATTCCTGTTCAGGATGTCGGCTATTTAGTCCTGCGCCCGGCCCGGATGCAATGGAGCATGCGGCAATGGAGGCCGCCCGCCCGTGGGGGCGGGCGGCTCCGTCGGCGTCAGGCCGTGGTCAGCCCGAGGCGCAGCTCGCGCGTGGCCTGGACCATCGCGCTCAACGCCTTGCGTACCTCCGGCCAGCCGCGGGTCTTGAGGCCGCAGTCCGGGTTGACCCACAGCTGCGCCGCCGGGATCACCTGCAACGCCCTGTCCAGCAGCTCGCCGATCTCCTCGGGCGACGGCACGCGGGGAGCGTGGATGTCGTACACGCCGGGGCCGATGCCGTTGGGGTAGCGGAACCTGGCGAAGGCATCAAGCAGCTCCATCCGCGAGCGCGAGGTCTCGATCGAGATCACGTCGGCATCGAGCGCGGCGACCGCGTCGATGATGTCGTTGAACTCGGCGTAGCACATGTGGGTGTGGATCTGGGTAGTGTCCGCCACCGCGCCGGCGGCGAGGCCGAACGCTTCCACCGCCCAGGCCAGGTAGTGCGGCCAGTCCTCGCGCCGCAACGGCAGGCCTTCGCGCAAGGCCGGTTCGTCGATCTGGATGATGGCGATGCCGGCTGCTTCCAGTTCGAGCACTTCATCGCGCAGGGCCAGCGCGATCTGCCGGCAGGTGTCGGCGCGTGGCTGGTCGTCGCGCACGAACGACCACTGCAGGATGGTCACCGGCCCGGTCAGCATGCCCTTCACCGGGTAGTGCGTGCGCGACTGCGCGTAGCGGGTCCATTCGACGGTCATCGCGCGCGGCCGGCTGACATCGCCGTACAGCACCGGCGGCTTCACGCAGCGCGAGCCGTAGCTTTGCACCCAGCCGTGGGAGGTGAAGGCGAAACCGTCGAGCTGCTCGCCGAAGTACTCGACCATGTCGTTGCGCTCGAACTCGCCGTGCACCAGCACGTCCAGGCCGATGGCTTCCTGTTCGCGCAGGCAGTTGTCGATCTCGCGCTCGAGGAACTGCCGGTAACCGGCGTCGTCCAGCTTGCCCGCCTTGTAGTCGGCGCGTGCCTTGCGTACCAGCGACAGCTGCGGAAACGAGCCGATCGTGGTGGTTGGGAGCGGTGGCAATGCCAGGCGCTCGTGCTGCAGTCGAGCGCGCTGTGCATAGGGCGTGTTGCGCCGGCTCATCGCTGGAGAGAGTGAAGCCAGTCGCGTGCGGACGCTGCCATTGGCCAGCTCCGGTGCACTGCGATGCGCGGCGCGCGCCGCCTGTGCGCTGGAGATTGCCGTTGCGGCGGCAGCATCCCCTGCGTTTGCATCGGCCAGCAACCGCAGCTCTTCGAGCTTCTGTCGCGCGAACGCCATACCGCCGCGCAGCGGCTGTGGCAGCTTGCGCTCCAGCTCGAGGTCAATCGGCACGTGCAGCAGCGAGCACGACGGCGCCAGCCAGCGCACGCGCGACCCGGCCGTGCGTACCAGCGCCAGTGCGGCATCCAGGTCGGTGCGCCATACGTTGCGACCGTCGACGATGCCCAGGCTCAGGGCGCGCTCGGCGGGCCACGCCGCCAGGACGCGTTCGAGCTGCTGCGGCGCACGTGCCAGGTCAATGTGCAATGCATCCACCGGCAGGCTGGCGACCAGGTCCACGTTGTCGCCCAGGTCGCCGAAGTAGCTTGCAAGCAGGATCTGCGGCACGTCGGCCGCGGACAGGGCGGCGAACGAGCGGCGATAGGCGTCGCGATCGGCATCGCCCAGGTCGAGCACCAGGCAGGGTTCGTCGATCTGCACCCACGACGCCCCGGCGGTCTTCAGCTGCTGCAGCAGTTGCACATACGCCGGCAGCAGCGCATCAAGCAGTTCGAGCGGGCAGCCGCCATCCTCGCGCTTGCCCAGCTTGAGGAACGACACCGGGCCGAGCAGCACCGGGCGTGCCTCCAGCCCGAGCGCACGGGCTTCGTGCAGCTCGGCCAGTGGCTTGTCACCGCGCAGGCGGAACCGCTGGTCGGCCTGGAACTGCGGCACGAGGTAGTGGTAGTTGCTGTCGAACCACTTGGTCATCTCCAGCGCGTGCAGGTCGTGGCGGCCGTCCTGCAGGCCGCGGGCGAGGGCGAAGTAGCCGGCCAGCGGGTCTGCCTCGAACAGCTCGCGGTGCGTGGGCGGGATGGCGTCGAACAGCACGGCGGTGTCGAGCACGTGGTCGTACAGGGAGAAGTCGTTGCACGGCACTGTGTCGACGCCGGCCTCGTTTGCCAGCTGCCAGTGCCGCGCACGCAGTTCGCGTGCGGTTGCGTGGAGTTCCGCCGATGTCGCCTGGCCTTTCCAGAACGATTCGAGGGCTTGCTTGAGCTCGCGTCGCGCGCCGATGCGCGGGAAGCCGAGATGGGTTACCTGGGTCATGGTGATGATGTACCTGCGATGCGTTATGCATGACGCAGGGCAACGAAGGAGGGCACGGCCACGCACCGACGCCGCGAACGGCGCCGGAAGAAGACCAGCCTTCGACCTTCGCCCCCGCGGGCGAACCGGCCGCAAGGCGCGAGCCATGCGGTCGGGGGTCGGACGGAGAGCGGACTCTCCGGTCGGGGCAGGTCTTCGGGCTCGTGGGCGCGAGGAGTTCGTCCTCACCTACTGGCCATCGCTTCCCGGGCCAAAGGTCCCAGTGCATGGATGGCGGTCGTTCCCATATACCGCTGCGGGGCAGCTCCGGAATTGGACGGGTGTCCGTACCGGATTCCCTCTGGCGCCACCGGTTGCCCGGCGGTGCTTGTCACATCGCTCCATCTTTATGAAGCGATGATCACCACGACGGCGCTAACGTTAGCCCCGCCGGCGGGAGGCGTCAATCGGCAGATGGCACCAGGGCAGGGACCGGCGTCGGCTGGCCGTGCATGTCCAGCGCGACCATGGTGAAGCGACCGCGCGTGGCCAGTTGCGTGTCGCCGGTCATCAGGTCCTCGCGGTGCATGTCGACTTCCACCTGCAGCGAGCTGCGGCCGGTGGCGACCACGCGCGCGACCAGCTCGACCAGCGCGCCCTTGGGCACGGCGACATGGAAGTCGATCTGCTCCGACCGCGCCGTGACCACGGTGCTGCGCGCATAGCGCGAGGCGGCGACGAAGGCGGCCTTGTCCATCCATGCCAGCGCCTGGCCACCGAACAGCGTGCCCAGGTGGTTGGTGTGGTCGGGGAACACGATCTCCGTCATGCGCGCTTCGGTGGGAGGCGCCGCCGCCTCAGAACGCGGCATCGAATGCGACCTCGCCCTGCACGCCCACCTGGTACGCCGAGACGCGACGCTCGAAGAAGTTGGTCACTTCCTGCACGTCCTGCAGGTCCATGAAGGCGAACGGGTTGGTCGCGCCGAAATGGCGTGGCATGCCCAGCTGCGCCAGGCGCTGGTCGGCGCAGTACTGCAGGTACTGGCGCATGTCCTTCGGCGACAGGCCGGCGACACCGCCCGACAACACGTCCTGGGCGAACTGCATCTCGCACTCCACCGCTTCCTCCAGCATCTGCACGACCTGGCGCTGCAGTTCGTCGTCGAACAGTTCCGGCTGCTCGCTGCGCGCGGTGCGGATCACCTCGAAGGCGAAGGCCATGTGGCAGCTCTCGTCGCGGAACACCCAGTTGGTGCCCGAGGCCAGGCCGTGCAGCAGGCCGCGCGAACGCAGGTAGTAGACGTAGGCGAAGGCGGCGAAGAAGAACAGGCCCTCGATGCAGCAGGCGAAGCAGATCAGGTTGAGCAGGAACTGGCGGCGCTGCTCCGTCGTCTCGATGCGACGGATGTCCTGGATCGAGTCGATCCACTTGAAGCAGAACTCGGCCTTGGCGCGGATCGACGAAATGTTCTGCACCGCATCGAACGCCTTGGCGCGCGCGACCGGGTCGGGCAGGTAGGTGTCGAGCAGGGTCAGGTAGAACTGCACGTGCAGTGCTTCCTCGTACAACTGCCGCGACAGGTACATGCGCGCCTCGGGCGCGTTGATGTGCTGGTACAGGTTCAGCACCAGGTTGTTGGCGACGATGCTGTCGCCGGTGGCGAAGAAGGCCACCAGGCGCTCGATCAGGTGACGCTCGGCCGGCCCGAGCTTGTGCTTGAGGTCGTTGACGTCGAGCGAGAAGTCGACCTCTTCCACGGTCCAGGTGTTTCGGATCGCGTCGCGGTACATCTCGTAGAACTGCGGGTAGCGCATCGGCCGCAATGTGAGGTCGAAGCCGGGGTCGAGCAGGCGGATGTCGGTGGTCATGGAAATCCTTTGAAGGAAAACCCTCTCCCCTGGCGGGAGAGGGTGGCGCGAAGCGCCGGGAGAGGGGGACGCTGGTGTTCTTCCTGGGGGGAGGGCGCGTCCCCTCTCCCTGGCGCCGTTGGCGCCTGTCCCTCTCCCGCAAGGGGAGAGGGAGGTTGGACTACAGCTACTGGCAGGCCTCGCAGCTTTCCGGGTTTTCCAGCGAGCAGGCGACTGCCTCAACCGCCGTGTACTCGGGCTTGGACGCTTCGGCGACACCGCTGACGGTGGCCTTGGCGATCTTCGTCGCCGGGCGCGAGCGCAGGTAGTAGGTGGTCTTGAGACCCTTCTTCCACGCGTACATGTACATCGACGACAGCTGGCCGATGTTCGGGCTCTCGATGAACAGGTTCAGCGACTGGCTCTGGTCGATGAAGGCGCCGCGGTCGGCGGCCATGTCGATCAGCGAGCGCATCGGCAGTTCCCATGCGGTGCGGTAGACCGCGCGCAGCGACTCGGGAATCTGGGTGATGCCCTGGATCGAACCTTCGGCCATCTTGATGCGGTCGCGCAGTTCCGGCGTCCACAGGCCCAGCGTCTTGAGTTCCTCGGCGAGGTAGCGGTTGACGACGAGGAAGTCACCCGACAGCGTCTCGCGCTTGAACAGGTTCGACACCTGCGGCTCGATGCACTCGTAGCAGCCGGCGATCGAGGCGATGGTGGCCGTCGGTGCGATCGCGATCAGCAGCGAGTTGCGCAGGCCGTGCTCGGCGATGCGCGCACGCAGGCTGTCCCAGCCGTGGGCATCGGACGGCGCCACGCCCCAGGCTTCGAACTGCAGCTCGCCCTGCGAGGCACGCGTGTCGGCGAACGACGGATGGCGGCCGCGTTCCATCGCCAGCTCGTTCGACGCAGTCAGCGCATGGAAGTACACCGCCTCGGCGATCTGCTTCGACAGCGCACGCGCCTGGTCGGAGTCGAACGGCATGCGCAGCTTGAAGAACACGTCCTGCAGGCCCATCACGCCCAGGCCGACCGGGCGCCACTTGAGGTTGGCGCGGCGCGCGGTCTCGATCGGATAGAAGTTGAGGTCGATCACGCGATCGAGCTGGCGCACGGCCAGGCGCACGGTCTCGGCAAGCTTCTCGAAATCGAAGCGTCCGTCTTCGCCGTGCACCGGGCCCTCGGCGAAGAGCTCGACGTGGTGCGACAGGTTGATCGACCCCAGGTTGCATACCGCCGTCTCGTCCTGCGAGGTGACTTCCAGGATCTCGGTGCACAGGTTCGACAGGTGCACCACGTTGCCTTCGCGCAGGGTCTGGTTGCAGGCGCGGTTGGACTTGTCCTTGAAGTTCATCCAGCCGTTGCCGGTCTGTGCCAGCGTGCGCACCATGCGGCTGTACAGCTCGCGTGCCTTGACGGTACGCGACGCCAGGCCGGCCACCTCGGCGGCGTGGTAGGCGCGATCGAAGGCTTCGCCCCACAGATCGGTCAGCTGCGGCACCTTGGCCGGGTCGAACAGCGACCAGTCGCCGTCAGCCTCGACCCGGCGCATGAACTCGTCGGGGATCCAGTTGGCCAGGTTTAGGTTGTGCGTGCGGCGCGCCTCGTCGCCGGTGTTGTCGCGCAGTTCGAGGAACTCCTCGACGTCGGCGTGCCACGGCTCCAGGTACACGCAGGCCGCGCCCTTGCGCTTGCCACCCTGGTTCACCGCGGCGACCGAGGCATCGAGCGTCTTCAGCCATGGCACGATGCCGTTGCTCAGGCCGTTGGTCGAACGGATCAGCGAACCGCGCGAGCGGATGCGGGTGTAACTCAGGCCGATGCCGCCGCTGAACTTGCTCAGCTTGGCCACGTCCATGTAGCGCTTGTAGATGCTTTCCAGCGAATCTTCAGGCGAGTCGAGCAGGAAGCAGCTCGACAGCTGCTCGTGCGTGGTGCCGGAGTTGAACAGCGTCGGCGAGCTGGGGATGTAATCCAGCTGCGCCATGCGCCGGTACAGCGCCAGCGCGTCGCTGACGTCCTCGCTCAATGCGCAGGCGATGCGCAGGAAGAACTGCTGCGGCGTCTCGATCACCGTGCGCGCGGTCGGGTGGCGCAGCAGGTAGCGGTCGTAAAGCGTGCGCAGGCCGAAGTAGTCGAAGCGCTGGTTCAGCGTCGGGTCGATCGCATCGTTGAGCTTGCGCGCGTTGGCCTGGACGAAGGTCAGCAGGCGCTCGTTGATCAGGCCCAGGTCGAAGCCGCGCTGCACCGACTGCGAGAACGCGTGGATCTCGATGCCGGCGACTTCCTTCTCGATCACGCCGGCGAGCAGGCGCGCGGCGAGGCGGCCGTATTCGGGTTCCTCGGCGGTCAGCAGGGCGGCGGTGCGGATCGACAGTTCGTCGAGCTCGCGCGTGGTCGCGCCGTCGTACAGGCCGGAGATGGTGCGGGTGGCCACGCGCATCGGGTCGACGGCGAACAGGCCTTCGCAGTTGCGCGTCACCGCGCGCACGATCTTGTTGAGGTCGACCGGGTCGCGGCGGCCGCTGCGCTTGGTCACCGTCATGGTGAGGTTGGCGGCCGGCGGGGTCAGGGTGAAGCCGGCGGACTCTGTCTGCCCAGAGCCGGTCTGTGCAGTGGCGGCTGCAGGGGGACTGACGGCAGGCTTGCTCGCGGCAGGCGCGTCGGTGGTGGTGGTCATGGCAATGGCTCCGGTGCGTGGGCGCACGGCTGGTCGACCTTCCCTCGAAGGGCGACCTGGCGCGGTTCCGAAGCGTGCGGTTGCGGCGTCGCGCAGGCCGAGACGGGCCTGTGGTGGCGGTCACGTGCTTCGAACAATGCATCGAAAGCAACGGACGCCATCCTGCGACACCGACCGTCTTCCCTCCGAAGACTCGCTGGCCGGTCACCGCGCGGTGTGCAACGCGCGGTTGTCGGCAGGTCTTCGGGCTCTGGACGCGAGGACCGGGCGTGTGCCGCTGGTTCCTCACCTACTGACCGTCGCTTCCCAGGCCCATGCCCAGTGCCATGACGGCGTTCGTTTCCACTACCGCTGCGGGGCAGCGCCGGAGTTGGCCGCTCGCTCGTGAGCGTGGCCGCACCGGACTTCCCTTTTAAGCCGACCGCGAGGTCGGCACCGACGGCCACAACATAGTGGGGGTTGGGTGATCCGTCAACGCTAAATGTTGTGGATAACTTGTGAGTGAGTGGTGGTGCGGATTTGCCGTGCGGGGGTATCGAAGGGAGAATGCGCGTCTCGCTTGAACCCATCCCCTCCCAACCCTCCCCTTGAAGGGGAGGGCTTAAAAGGCCACTGCCCATGTCCATCCTCCGCATGTCCGACCTCGACCTCGCCGGCAAGCGCGTGCTGATCCGCGAAGATCTCAACGTGCCCATCGACGGCGGTCGCATCACCTCCGAGCAGCGCATCACCGCGGCCGTGCCGACGATGAAGCTGGCGCTGGAGAAAGGCGCGGCGGTCATGGTCACCTCGCACCTGGGCCGGCCGAAGGAAGGTGTGTGGAGCGAGGCCGATTCGCTGGCGCCGGTCGCGAAGCGCTTGTCGGAGCTGCTCGGCATCGACGTGCCGCTGGTGAAGGACTGGGTCGACGGCGTCGACGTCGCGCCGGGCCAGCTGGTGCTGCTCGAGAACTGCCGCATGAACGTCGGCGAGGGCAAGGACGACGAGGCGCTGTCGAAGAAGTACGCGGCGCTGTGCGACGTCTACGTCATGGACGCCTTCGGCACTGCACATCGCGCGCAGGCGTCGACCCACGGCGCGATCCGTTTCGCCAAGGTCGCCGCCGGCGGCCCGCTGCTGATGGCTGAGCTCGACGCGCTGGCGAAGGCGCTCGACAACCCGGCGCGTCCGCTGCTGGCGATCGTCGCCGGCTCCAAGGTCTCGACCAAGCTCGAACTGCTGTCGTCGCTGGTGAGCAAGGTCGACCAGCTGATCGTCGGTGGCGGCATCGCCAACACCTTCATCGCCGCGATGGGCCACGGCGTCGGCAAGTCGCTGGTCGAGAACGACCTGATCGACACCGCGAAGAAGATCATGGCCGACGCAAAGGCGCGCGGCGCCGACATCCCGGTGCCGACCGACGTCGTCGTCGCCCCCGCTTTCGCCGCCGATGCCCCGGCCACGGTCAAGGCCGTCGATGCCGTCGGCGCCGACGACATGATCCTCGACATCGGTCCGGACACCGCCGCGCGCTACGCCGAGCTGATCAAGGCCGCCGGCACCGTGGTCTGGAACGGCCCGGTCGGCGTGTTCGAGTTCGATGCATTCGGCAAGGGCACCGAAACCCTGGCCCGTGCGATCGCTTCCAGCAAGGCGTTCTCGATCGCCGGCGGCGGCGACACCTTGGCCGCGGTCGACAAGTACGGCATCGAGCAGGACGTGTCCTACATCTCCACCGGTGGCGGCGCCTTCCTCGAGTTCCTCGAGGGCAAGGAGCTGCCGGCCGTCACCGCCCTGAAGACGCGGGGCTGATTCCCCCTTCTGCCGCCCCCCTGTTCCATTAGTATTCGATGCAGGGAACACAGGGGGCGGTGGATGCGTATTGCATGGGGGTTGCTGGCATGGCTGCTGGCCGGTTCGGTGTGCGCGGGCGAGGTCGAATACCAGCGCGGTGAATACCGCTTCAAGGTCGCCGACGTGCCGGCGTTCGTGCAGCGCCACGAGGTGCCTGCGCGGTGGGACGCCAATGCGCCCGGGGCCAGTGGCGCACCGTGGCGCTTCTGGCTGTACGACGTGCAGGTCGACCATCGCCAGGGCCACGACGACTTCTACGTCGATTATGTCTACGAGGCCAAGGCCGCCTCGTTGCTGGGCGACGCCGGCCGCTTCCAGATCGAGTTCAACCCCGGTTACCAGCAACTGACGATCCATCGCGTCGAGTTGCGTCGCGCCGGCAAATGGCAGACGCGGCTGGCGCCGGAGCGCATCTCGCTGGCGCGGCGCGAGAGCGAGTTCGAGCAGGACCTGGCCGACGGTGAGGTCACCGCGCTGATCGTCCTCGACGACGTCCGTGTCGATGACGTCGTGCGCATCAACTACACCATCACCGGCAGCAACCCGGTGCTCGCCGGCAACACGGTCGACGCGCTGACGTTCGGCTGGCGCAGCCCGGTGCTCGACGCGCGCCTGCGCGCGGTCTACGACGGCGGCAGCGAGCTCAACGTGTACCGCGAGAACGATGCGCCGGCGCCGCGGATCGCCCAGGTCGATGGGCGCACCGAAGCATTGTTTGTCGGCCACGGCGTCCCGGCCCACGTCGACGAAGACAACTATCCGATCTGGTACCAGCCGTTCCCGGTCGCCTGGGTGGCGCGCAAGCGCAGCTGGGGCGACGTGGTGAACTGGGCGCTGCCGCTGTATCCCAAGGCAGGCGCCTTGCCGGCCGACCTGGAAGCGAAGATCGGCCAGTGGCGCAAGCTCGGCGATCCGTATGCGCAGGTGAAGGCGGCACTGCGCACCGTGCAGGAGCAGGTGCGCTACTTCGGCGTCGAGATGGGCGAGAACTCGCACCGTCCGACGCCGCCTGCCGACACCTGGACGCGCCGTTACGGCGACTGCAAGGACAAGGCCTACCTGCTGGTGACGGTGCTCGAGCGCATGGGCATCCGCGCCGCACCGGCGCTGGTGTCGACCACGCGCGGGCGCGGCATCGCCAACTTCCCGGCCGCCGCGTCGGTGTTCAACCACGTGATCGTGCGCGCGCAGGTCGGCGACAACGTGATGTGGGTCGATCCGACGCTGACCGCCCAGGGCGGCGATCCGCGCGACAGCGACCAGAGCCTGTATGGCGTGGCGCTTGCCGTCGCCGCCGGCGTCACCGCGCCGGAAGTGATCGCCGAACCGAAGAATGCCGACGTGCAGGTGACCGTCAACGAGCATTTCGTTCCCGCCGCCGACGGCCGCGAGGTGACGCTCGACGTGACCACGACCTACCAGGGCCGCACCGCCGACGACGTGCGCCGGTCCTTCGCCGGCCAGCGCATCGAGGAAGTGACGCGGCGCTACGCCGACTACTACCGCCAGCGCTTCGGCGAGGTCGCGGTGGCCGCGCCGGCCGCGGTCCAGGACGACCTCGACCGCAACCGCTTCACCCTGGTCGAGCGCTACCGCCTGCTCGCGCCGTTCGACAACGACGCCGGTGGCAAGGCGCTGGATGTCTACGCCGAGGCGCTGGACCGGCCAAGCGCACTGCCGCCGTCGATGTCGCGCAACGGGCCGCTGTTCTTCGGCCGCCCGGTGCGCCTGCGCCACGAGATGCACGTCGAGGTGCCGAAGGGATGGAAACCGTCCTTCCAGGACGAGTCGTCCAGCTTCGCCTCGCCGGGCTTCGCCTACCACCGCGACGTCAAGGTCGAACCCGGCAGGATCAACCTGGTGTACGACATGAAGGTGCTCACCAACGACATCAGCGCCGAGCAGGTGCCTGCGCATGTCGCCGAGTTGCGCAAGCTGCGCGAGAGCCTGTCGGCGCGCCTGCGCTTCCAGTTGCCGGTGGCGCAGCAGCGCGAGGATCGCGACCAGCGCCTGAAGTCGCTGCTCAAGTCGGTGATCGCGGAGACGCAGACGCCATGACCCGTCGCCTGCTTTGCACGTCCCTGCTGCTGGCGTTGTGCCTGCCCGCGACCGCTGCCACGCCTGCCGCGCCGGCCTTCGACGCTGCCAGTGCCTGGCAGCAGTTCCTCGCCAAGGGCGAGCTGGGCACGGCCATTGGCGCGTTCGACGTGATGGACACCGTCGGTTACGACGGCAGCCAGGTCAATGCCGAAGCGTGTGCGCAGCACCGCGACGACATTGCCAGGTCGGTTGCTGCCGCGCCCGTCAGCATCCTGGTCCGGCGCATTGCCTACCTGTGTGCCGAGGCCGTGGCCGATGACGCCGCGGCCGAGCGGGAGATGACGGTGCTGGCGGCGCTGTCACGCTATGCCCTGGGCCAGGCCGGCGACTTCAACAAGCCGATCCGCGTGATCGGTGCCGCCGACGCCACCGCCCTGGTCGCCGCCAGCGGCCTGCAGGTGCTGTCGGTGACGTACCAGTGGCCGCGCCCGGAGCGTTACTTCCCGCTGGTCGTGGTCGGCTGGGACAGCGACGCCAAAGTCGAACACCACCTTACGTTCGATTACATCGACACCATGTACCAGATCGCCCGCGAGGAGCCCAACAAGGGCCTGACGCTGCTGCGCAACGGCCTGGTCGTCAGCGTGGTGTCGAGCGTCGATGCCGAGCTTTCCGCGCGCGACATCAAGGCCGTGCGCGACTCGCGCGACACGGACGGCGTCGCGCAGCGACTGGAGATACTGCGTCCGGCCGCGCGCGAAGGCGGCCTGCGCTCCGCGTTGGAATGGGTGCAGCTGTGCGGCGCAAAACCGACCGCGACCTGCGGTGACGGGTTCGTCGATGCGGTGCTGCCGCGTGCCGAGCAGCAGCAGGCACTGCCGATGCTGCTGCTGGCCTATGCCTATCTGCAGGGACTGGGCGTGGAGCGAGACGAGGCCGCGGCGTGGACGCTGCTCGACGCCGCCGATCGTCGCTGGCCGAACCAAGGTGCCACCGCCGAGTTCACCCGCCTGTGGCTGAGCCTGCACGACGATCCGATCGCCAATGCCGACGTGCCTGTCGCGCTGCAGAAGCGCCTGGATCGTGCCGTCGCCGATGGCAATCGCTTTGCCCGCTATGAAGCACTGCGGCGCAAGGTGTTGTCGCCGGCCAAGCCGAAGCTGGAAGCCGCCGATATCGCCTTTCTCTCAAGCACGGCGATGAACGGCAACGGCACCGGTTTCGCCCTGCTCGCCGATTACCACGACCTCCAGGCAGAACCGCAGTTGCGCCTGCAGGTGCTCGGCAAGGCCGCCGAAGCCGGCCACGTCAAATCGCAGGCAACGTACGCATGGGAGCTGCTGTACGGCAGCGGTGCCCGCGACGCCGAACTTGGCAAGCGCTATGTCTTCGAGGCTGCGCAGGGCGGCCATCCCTGGGCGTTGCGACACCTGGCTGACGACAGCAGCCGCGAAGGGCAGTGGCCGTTGGCGGAGAAGTGGCTGCTGCCGGCGGTCTACGGCGGTGACGTCGATGCGCTGTTCGATCTCGGCGAGCTCTACGCCGCCGGGCGTCCCGGCGTGGAGGGCAAGGCCAGCAACGCCGTGGATATCTTCAAGTCGCTGGCCGATGGCGACTATGCATCGCGCGCACGCGTCAGCCTGGCCGATATGGCGACGCAGGGCCTGGGCATGAAGAAGAACCCGCAGCAGGCGATCCAGTGGTTGCTGCCAGTGGCCGAGAAGGGCGATCTCGACGCGCAGACGCGGCTTGGCCTGGGTTACCTGTATGGCGACTTCGGCAAGGTCGACGAAGCCAAGGCCATGCGCTGGCTGCAGCCGCCGCTGGCGGCCAAGCACGGCTGGGCGAGCAGCGCTTATGGCAGTTGGCTGTACCACCACGGCCAGACGCCCAAGGCGCGCGCTCAGGCGTTCGCGCTGTGGCAGCAAAGTGCCGACGCCGGCACGAGCGATGCATACAACGAGATCGCGTGGGCATCGTGCACTTCGCCGTATCCGGACGCCTTCGACCCCAAGCGCGGGATACAGACGGTGGCGAAGATGGACGAACCGACGCTCCTGGACTTGCCCGAGCTGGACACGGTCGCGGCCTGCTACGCCGCCGCCGGTGACTTCAAGCGCGCCGTGGAGCTGCAGGCGCTGGCGCTGGAGCGCGTCGATGCGCTTGCCGTCAAGCAGCCTGACTACAAGGAAATGGCCGCGCGCGTCCGCGAGCGCCTGGCGCTGTACCGGGCCGATCGCCATTACGTCGACGAAGAAGACAGGAAATCGCTGTAGCCGCCAGAAAGCGGCCTTGTCCGGGCAGGGGGCGTCGGGTCCAATGGTGGCCTGACCTCCCCGATCGGAATCCACGCGCATCATGGCAACGCCCCGCACCCGGTCCACCGTGTTTTTCGACATGGACGGCACCCTGATCGACTCGGCCGTCGGCATCACCCGTTGCGTCGAGTACGCACTGGTCAGGATGGGCCTGCCGGTGCCGCCGCAGTCGGAACTGCGACGCTGGATCGGTCCGGCCCTGCGCACCAGCTTCGGCCCGCTGCTCGACGATCCGCAGGACGTCGAGCAGGCGGTGCTGCACTACCGCGACCGTTTCGAGAGCCATGGCTGGGCCGAGCACGAGGTCTACGCCGGCATCGGCGAGACGATCGAGGCGCTGCACGCGGCCGGGCACCGCCTGGCGGTGGTCACCGCCAAGAACGAACCGCACGCGCGCAAGATCGCCGCGCACCTGCCGTTCGGCCATCGCTTCGACGACATCGTCGGCGCGACCCTGGACGGTCGCATCAGCCACAAGGACCAGCTCATCGCCGAAGCATTGCGCCGCTTCGAGGTCGATGCCGGCGAGTGCTGGATGATCGGCGACCGGCGCATGGACATCGAAGGCGCTCGCCATCACGGCATGCGCAACGTCGGCGTGCTGTGGGGCTTCGGCGGCGAGGCGGAACTGCGCGAGGCGGGGGCGCTGCACCTGGCGGCTGCGCCGGGCGAGTTGCAGGCGCTACTGGCGGCCTGAGCGGCTCGCCGGAGGTGGTCTGCTTTTGACCGGGTGATTCCAGACCACTTCCGCACATGCCCCGCGGTATGGATGCCCGGCGTCCCGGATTGCATGCGTATTCAATTCGAATGACCGCACAGCTGTGCTAGCGTCGCCTGAATCAATCGACACGCAACAGGCGAAGCAGCATTCGATGACGACCACCCAGCGCCGCACCAAGATCCTCGCCACCCTCGGCCCGGCCACTGATCCGCCGGGCGTCCTCGACGCACTGCTCACCGCCGGTGTCGACGTAGTCCGACTCAACTTCTCCCACGGCGACCCGTCGTCGCAGGTCGCCCGCGCCGAAGCCGTGCGCGAAGCCGCCAAGCGTGTCGGCGTGGAAGTCGGCATCCTCGCCGACCTGCCCGGTCCGAAGATCCGCATCGAGCGCTTCGCCGAAGGCAAGGTCCTGCTCAAGGCCGGCGACCGCTTCGACCTGGTCGCCAGCAAGGACGCACCTCCCGGCAGCCTGCGCGAGGTCGGCGTGAGCTACCTCGGCCTGCCCGACGACGTGCGTCCCGGCGACGTGCTGCTGCTCGACGATGGCCTGCTGCAGCTGCGCGTGGGCGCGATCGAAGGCGAGCGCATCATCACCACCGTCCTCAACGACGGCGCGCTGTCGGACCGCAAGGGCCTCAACAAGCAGGGCGGCGGCCTCTCGCTGGGCGCGCTGACCGAGCGCGACAAGGAACTCATCCTGGTTGCCGCCGAACTCGGCGCCGATTTCATCGCGGTGTCGTTCTGCCGCAACGCCGAAGACATGAATGAAGCGCGTCGCATTGCCCGCGCTGCCGGCAGCGATGCCGCGCTGGTGTCGAAGATCGAACGCGCCGAGGCGATCGAGAACCTCTCGGAAATCGTCGACGCCAGCGACGTGGTCATGGTCGCGCGCGGTGACCTGGGCGTGGAGATCGGCGACGCCGAGCTGCCCGGCCTGCAGAAGAAGATCATCCGCGAGGCGCTCGAGCGCAACCGCGTGGTGATCACCGCCACGCAGATGCTGCAGTCGATGGTCGACAGCCCGATCCCGACCCGCGCCGAAGTGCTCGACGTCGCCAACGCCGTGATCGACGGCACCGACGCGGTCATGCTGTCGCAGGAATCGGCCGCCGGCCGTTACCCGGTGAAGGCGGTCGAGGCGATGGCGCGCATCTGCCTGGGCGCCGAACGCCAGTTCAACCGCGACACCGATTTCGAAGCGGCCCCGCGCAACCTCGAGCGTGCCGACCAGGCCATCGCGATGGCCGCGATGTTCCTCTCCGAGCACATTGGCGTGCGCGCGATCGTTGCGATGACCGAATCCGGTGGCACCGCGCGCTTCCTGTCGCGCTTCCGCTCGCAGGTGCCGATCTTCGCGATGTCGCGACACGACGGTGCCCGAAGGCGCATGACGATGATGCGCGACGTGGTTGCCTATGACTTCGACAGCCGTGGCCTGACCTCGCGCGATGCCGCGCGCAGCGCCATCAAGCAGTTGTTCGACCAGGACCGGCTCAGCGTGGGCGACCGCGTGATGTTCACCAGCGGCGACCACATGGAGCGTCACGGCGCGACCAACACGCTGCGGCTGCTGCAGGTCGGTGCCGACGGCACGGCGGAAGGGCTGGGCGAGCTTTAACCTGCTCGCGGAGCCAGTGTCTGCGGAGCCAGCACGTGCTGGCTCCCATACATGCATGGATTCTTGCGAAGGCGGCGTGATGGCCGCCGCTTCGTGGTGGCCGCGTTGGCGATAGCAATCCCTCCCCCAGGGGCATTGCCGTGGCAACCGTCAGCATCGATCGTCACAGCCGCTCGTCGCGCCTGCTGCGCGGCGTCCTGACAATCGTCGCCAGCGTCGCGTTGTGCGCCTGCACGACGGTGGGAATGCACACGCAGCAGCGCTTCGCGACGCAGTACGGGCCGCCGGTGCAGATGCGCGTGTGCGTACTGCGCACCGGCGACGTCAGCGAGCAGCGCATCGAAAAACTGATCGGCCTGGTCAACCAGGAGTTCAAGCCCTACGGCATTGAAGTGGTCGTGCCCTGGGTGCGTCCGTGGACGCGCGCCGGCTTCGCCCATCGCAGCCTGTTCGACGACGTCATCGCGCACGAACTGGAGGCGCCGTGCGATCGCCTGGTCGCGTTCGTCGACCGCAACGCCGGTGACTTCCTGTGGGGCCTGCTGATGCCGGAAGTGCTCGGCAGCGTCGACGATCCCACGCACACCCGCGGCTATGTGGTCGCCACGCAGGTGTCGATCAACCAGATGTTCACGCCGCCGGGCAAGGCGACGGTGCACGAGTTCTACCACCTGCTCGGGTGCCCGCATGCCGGCGAGCTGACGGAGTGCTACGCGCGGATCGCGTCCCTCAAGCGCAGCATCGATCCGGCCGCGGACTTCTTCCCGGGCGTGGACGAATACGGCCAGCCACTGAAGTCGCGGGACGCCGCCAACCACACGCTGCGCCAGGCCATCGCCGGGCAGTGACCGGCAACGGCGCCTGAAACTGGTATTGAAATCCGGGGTGTCTGTCGCCTAAGTGATTGATTCACCGTGGCCGACCGCGGGCGGTAATGCTGCGCTGCCGCTATAATGCCGGGCTTCCCACCGCTCCCTGCAGGACGTCCAATGAGCATCGAACAGCTTGCCGAAACCGCCCAGGCCATGGTGGCCCCGGGCAAGGGCATCATCGCCATCGATGAGTCCACCAGCACCATTGCCAAGCGCTTCGCGGGCGTCGGCATCGAGAACACCGAAGAAAACCGCCGCGCCTACCGCGAGCTGCTGCTGGCCACGCCCAAGCTGAGCGACTACATCTCCGGCGCGATCCTGTTCGACGAGACCATCCGCCAGTCGACCAAGAGCGGCGTCCCGTTCGCCAAGTACATGTCCGACAACGGCATGATCCCGGGCATCAAGGTCGACAAGGGCACGCATGCCCTGGCCGGCTTCCCGGGCGAGGTGATCACCGAGGGCCTGGACGGTCTGCGTGCGCGCCTGGAGGAGTACTACAAGCTCGGCGCGCGTTTCGCCAAGTGGCGCGCGGTGATCAACATCGGTGACGACATTCCGTCGGGCACCTGCATCGACTCCAACGCGCATGCGCTGGCCCGCTATGCGGCGCTGTGCCAGGAGCAGGGCCTGGTGCCGATGGTGGAGCCGGAAGTGATCATGGACGGTTCGCACGACATCGAGACCTGCTACGAGGTCACCGAGGTCACGCTGCGTTCGCTGTTCGCGTCGCTGTACGAGCACAACGTGATGCTGGAAGGCACCATCCTGAAGGCCTCGATGGTCCTGCCGGGCACCACCAGCGGCGAGAAGGCCAGTGTCGAGGACGTTGCTGCGGCCACGCTGCAGTGCCTGAAGTCGACCGTGCCGGCGACGCTGCCGGGCATCGTGTTCCTGTCCGGTGGCCAGGCCGACGAGGACGCCACGGCGCACCTCAATGCGATGAACCAGATGGGCCCGAACCCGTGGCCGCTGTCGTTCTCTTACGGCCGCGCGATGCAGCAGGCTGCGCTGAAGCTGTGGTCGCAGGACCTGATCAACAACTTCGCCAAGGCCCAGCAGACGGTGTACGAGCGCGCTCGTGACAATGGCCTGGCTGCGCTTGGCCAGTGGAAGCAGGCTGCGTAAGTTTCGCTGCTTGCGAGCTACAGAAAAGCCGGCCTGGTGCCGGCTTTTTTGTTGCGTAGGTAACTGGCTGCGGAAAGGCGTCGTCCGCCGACCCTGGGATTGCTCCGCCCCGCGGACGACATCCTGTCTTTACGCGGGGCGTGGGCCATCCATGGCCCACTGCTCCGCAATCCCAGGGCCGTCGAACGACGCTCCAGTCCGTCGATGCCTGGTCTTCGTTCCTCAAGCCAACTCACCGTCATCCCGGCGAACGCCGGGATCGCGGCCATCACGCCTCCAGCCAACTCACCGTCATCCCGGCGAACGCCGGGATCGCGGCCATCACGCCTCCAGCCAACTCACCGTCATCCCGGCGAACGCCGGGATCCAGGCCATCACGCCTCCAGCCAACTCAACGTCATCCCGGCGAACGCCGGGATCCATTTGCTTTTGCCGGCAAGAGCAACGTCCATGGATTCCCGCCTTCGCGGGAATGACGGGCGAAAAACGAAGACTCGGCGGACGGCGCCGCACCGCAGACGCAAGCGCAACTAGCAGCCAGTCAGTTGCCGACGACCGTGAAATAAACCGCATCCGGCGTTCCCACGCTGCCGCTGGCATCGCTGCCGCGAACGAACACGACGTGGCGGCCCGGCGCGAGGCCCTGCGTGTTCACCACTGCACGCACGCCCTCGCGGCTGCTGTCCCAGGCACCGTCGACCACCTGCATCGCGATCCGTGTGGCGCCGGCGGTCCAGGGCCGCTGGTCCAGGTAGGCCGAAGCGGCACGGATCACATGCACCGGCTCGGCGCCGTTGCTCTGGTTGCTGCGGCTGTCGTCCAGCGTCGCGGTCACGGTCACCGCCTGGCCGGCCCTGACACTCGCCGGTGACACCGACACCGTCAGCGTGTCGGGCCCGGACGGATAGGCATAGGGCGCAGTCAGGTTGCGTGCGGCATAGCGCAATGCCGCCAGGTTCTTCGGCAACGTGGTCGACTCGAACGTCGCGCAGCTCTCGAAGAACGCCACGCCCATCTCGATCGTGTAACTGGGCACACCGAGCAGGCCGTACATCGTGTCGGTGTTGGTGCCGTCGGCAACGTACAACCCCACCCATTGCTTCGGCGCATAGCCGTTGTGCCACGCGATCCGGCGGCCGAGCGTGCGCAGCGCCGTCGCGTTCGCCGTCGCCGCGTCCGAATAGGCCCATGGCCACAGCACCAGCCGCGAATAACTGTGCAGGTCGACGAACAGACCGCGGTAGTCCTGGGGTGCCGCAGCAGTGGCCGCATCGCCGCGGCGATCCGGGAACACGCCGCCGCGCCAGGTGCCGCTTGCATCTGCGACACCGGCGACGTAGCGCAGCAGGTTCTGCGTTTCCGGCTCCGAACCCTGTTGCGGGCCCCGGTATGTGCCCGCGCACGGGTTGCCACTCGATCCGCCGGCGGCGCCATTCCAGCGGAACGGGAAATTGCGGTTGAGGTCGATGCCGTAATTGCTGGCCGTGCACGAGCCATTGCTGGTGTTGACGTTCTTCCGCCATGAGGCCCCGGCCTCGGCGCGCTTGCGCCCGTCAGGATTGCCCTGCAGCACGAAGTGGAAGCGATAGCTGTCCAGCAGCCAGGTCGCCTCGGCGTTGCTGCCGTAGCCGTCGACCAGCCATTGCGCGAAGCGGGCCAGGACTTCCGCCGGTGTGTACTCGCGTGCGTGTATCGAGCCCAGCAGCACCATGCTCGGCTTGTTGGCGATCTCGCCGTCGGTGGCGCTGTTGCCGAGCACCAGCACCTTCATCGGATAACCCAGCGTGGCATCGCGGCTTCGCAGCCAGCTCGGGCCGATGTCCACCACCCGCGCCAGGTCGGGGCGATCGCGCGCCAGCTGCTCCATCGTGGCGTAGGTTTCCTCGACGGTGCGGTAGCAGGCGAATCCGGGGATGGCCTCTGGACGCAGCTCCCCGGACTGCAACAGCGCCTGTTCGGCCTCATGCATTCGCGCCGTCGCGACTTCGTCGACGCGCGCATCGATGCCGGCCCTACGCAGCGCGAGGTACTCGTCGTAGGTGGCCTCGAACGCGGCGGACCGGCCGCGCTCGTCCACGCTCACGTGCTGGAAGCGGCCGGCCAGGGACTGCAACTGCGCGCGGTCCCGGTACTGGACGCTGACGAAGAGCAGCCCGTCATCCTGGCCGCCGGCCGAACCACCTGCGGCGGCCAACCAAAGCAACAGCGCAGCGAGTCCCGGGCGCATCCACCAGCTCCGTCATCGGACCTCCGGATCGTGCGCCCCGCGGGCGTAAATGCCGCTGAACCCCGCGGTCGCGATGATTTACGTTGCGTTAACACGAGGCCTTAACACGTCGTGGGTTACCAATGGCGCGTCGCTGCGAACGGAATGGATCTTCGTGACGGAGCCAGCCATGGGCCAGCCAGACCACGCGGTCATCAAGCGGCGCGAACGCATCGCTTTCCTGCTGCTGACCGCGGTCGTGTTCCCACTGCTGACGGTGATGTTCGTCGCCGGGTATGGCTTCCTGGTGTGGATCTACCAGATGTTCGCCGGCCCGCCGACGGGGCACTGAAGTGGCGGCCGCGCCCGACCGTTCGCGCCGCGCATTGCTGCTGGGACGGCAGGCCGCCCGGGCGCCATTGCGTCCGCCCTGGGCGCTGGACGAATCGTCCTTCCTCGACGCCTGCACCGGCTGTGGCGCCTGCATCGAGCGTTGCCCCGAACGGGTGCTCGTGCGTGGCGAGGCAGGCTATGCGGTGTTCGATCCGCATCTGGGTGAATGCACGTTCTGCGGCGACTGCGCCGATGCCTGCACGCCGCGCGCAATCGACCGCAACGTCGCCGAAGCGCCCTGGCACACGCTGGCCAGCGCCGGCCAGGCCTGCCTGCCGCGCCATGGCGTGGTCTGCTCGAGCTGCCGCGATGCCTGCCCGGAAAGGGCGATCACTTTTCCCCTGTCGACCGCAGTACCGACGCCCGTCATCGACCCGGAGCGCTGCAACGGTTGCGGCGCCTGCGTGGGCGTCTGCCCGGTCGACGCAGTGACACTGATGCAGCTGGAGCCGGCATGAGCAGCGACCCGCGCAACACCGAAGTCCACATCGCCAGTTTCGTCGTCCAGCACCGTGGCGAGGCCGCCCCTGCGCTGGCGGCGTGGATTGCCGCCAGCGACGACATGGAACTGGCACGCAGCGAAGGCACCCGCAGCATAGTGTTGTGCGAATGCGCGGACCAGTACGCGCTGCTCGATCGCATCGAGGCGCTGCGTGCCGTGCCGGGCGTGCTCAACGTGCTGCTGGTCTACCACCACGCCGAACCGGGCGACGCGCTCGACGCGCCCATGCCCACACCTGCCGCCACCGGAGTCGCGCCATGACCACCCGTCGCGAGTTCATCCGCAATACCGCCGTCACCACCGCCGCGGCCGCCGCTGGCATGTCGCTGCCGGGCGGCGCCGCCAACATCGTCACCGAAGGCGACCTGACCGCGCTGAAGTGGGACAAGGCACCGTGCCGGTTCTGCGGTACGGGATGCGGCGTCAACGTCGCGGTCAAGGGCGGCCGCGTCGTCGCCACGCACGGCGATGTCCATGCCGAGGTCAACCGCGGCATCAACTGCATCAAGGGTTACTTCCTGTCGAAGATCATGTACGGCAGCGACCGCCTGACCAAGCCGCTGCTGCGCAAGACCAACGGCGTATACGCGAAGGAAGGCGACTTCGTCGAGGTCGAGTGGGACGAGGCCTTCGACGTCATGGCCGCGCAGTTCAAGCGCGTGCTCAAGAACAAGGGCGGCGACGGCATCGGCATGTTCGGCTCCGGTCAGTGGACCATCTTCGAGGGATACGCCGCCAACAAGCTGATGAAGGCCGGCTTCCGCAGCAACCACATCGATCCCAACGCGCGCCACTGCATGGCCTCGGCGGTGATGGGCTTCATGCGCACCTTCGGCATGGACGAACCGATGGGCTGCTACGACGACTTCGAGCAGGCCGACGCGTTCGTGCTGTGGGGTTCGAACATGGCCGAGATGCACCCGATCCTGTGGACGCGGGTGACCGATCGCCGCCTGACCAACCCCAACGTCAAGGTCGCCGTGCTGTCCACGTTCGAACATCGCAGCTTCGAGCTGGCCGACATCCCGATCGTGTTCAAGCCGCAGACCGACCTGGTGATTCTCAACTACATCGCCAACCACATCATCAAGAGCGGCAAGGTCAACAAGGACTTCGTCGACAAGCACACCAGCTTCAAGCAGGGCAATGACGACATCGGCTATGGCCTGCGCCCGGAGCACCCGCTGGAGGTCAAGGCCAAGAACGCCAAGGATGCCAACGGCGGCAAGGTCATCGACTTCGACCAGTTCGCCGCGTTCGTGGCGCCGTACACGCTCGAGAAGACGGTCGAGATGACCGGCGTGGAAGCCGGCTGGCTGCAGAAGTTGGCCGAGCTCTACGCCGACCCGAAGATCAAGGTCACCTCGTTCTGGACCATGGGCTTCAACCAGCACACGCGCGGCGTGTGGGCCAACAACATGGTCTACAACCTGCACCTGCTGACCGGCAAGATCGCCACGCCCGGCAACAGCCCGTTCTCGCTGACCGGGCAACCGTCCGCCTGCGGGACCGCGCGCGAAGTCGGCACCTTCAGCCATCGCCTGCCGGCGGACATGCTGGTGGCCAATCCCGAGCATCGCAAGCATGCCGAGGAGATCTGGAAGATCCCGCACGGCATCATCAAGGAAAAGCCCGGCTACCACGCGGTCGAACAGAACCGCGCGCTCAAGGACGGCAAGCTCAATGCCTACTGGGTGCAGGTCAACAACAACATGCAGGCCGCGGCCAACCTGCGCGAGGAGGGCTGGCCGGGCTACCGCAATCCGGACAACTTCATCGTCGTTTCCGATGCCTATCCGACCGTGACCGCGCAGGCCGCCGACCTGGTGCTGCCGGCGGCGATGTGGGTCGAGAAGGAGGGCGCCTACGGCAACGCCGAGCGCCGCACGCAGTTCTGGCACCAGCTGGTCAGTGCGCCGGCGCAGGCGCGCTCGGACCTCTGGCAGCTGATGGAATTCTCCAAGCGCTTCACCACCGACGAATGCTGGCCGGAGGACATCCTCGCCGCCAATCCGGGCTTCAAGGGCAAGACCCTGTACGACGTGCTGTTCCGCAACGGCAATGTCGACAAGTTCCCGGTGGCCGACATCGAGAAAGGCTACGCCAACGACGAGTCGCATCACTTCGGCTTCTACGTGCAGAAGGGCCTGTTCGAGGAATACGCGGCGTTCGGCCGTGGCCACGGCCATGATCTGGCACCCTTCGACGACTACCACCGCACGCGCGGTCTGCGCTGGCCGGTGGTCAATGGCAAGGAAACGCGCTGGCGCTACCGCGAGGGCGCTGACCCTTACGTCAAGGCCGGCACCGGCTACCAGTTCTATGGCAACAAGGACAACCGCGCGGTGATCTGGGCGCTGCCCTACGAGCCGCCCGCCGAGTCGCCGGACAAGGAATACGACATGTGGCTGGTGACCGGGCGCGTGCTCGAGCACTGGCACTCGGGCTCGATGACGATGCGCGTGCCGGAGCTGTACCGCAGCTTCCCGACCGCGGTGATCTTCATGAATCCCGACGATGCCAAGGCGCGCGGCCTCAAGCGCGGCGACGACGTTCGGGTGGTGTCGCGCCGCGGCGAGATGCGCACGCGGGTGGAGACGCGCGGGCGCAACCGCATGCCGCCGGGCGTGGTGTTCGTGCCGTGGTTCGATGCCGGGCAGCTGATCAACAAGGTCACGCTCGACGCCACCGACCCGATCTCCAAGCAGACCGACTTCAAGAAGTGCGCAGTCAAGGTACTGGGCGCCTAGGAGGGCATCGCCATGCGCAACAAGCCGTTGTGGATTGCCGTCGGCATGACCGTCGGGCTGATGGCCCTGATCTTCTTCGCCGGCTGGCTGTTTGGCCGGATGGTCGGCAAGCATGAGCGCGCCACCGAGGCGCGCACCGCGGCGGCAGCACCTGCGGTGCCCGCGGAGTCGGCGATCGGCCGCACCGGGGCGCGCCAGCTCGATGGGCTGCGGCGCGGCGTGCCGGTCGACCAGGAGGCGGCGCCGTTGCCGATGGCGCGCGTCGAGAACGTCGACCGCAAGCGCGAGCGTGCGTACCCGATGCAGCCGCCGACCATCCCGCACGCCATCGACGGCTACCAGGTCGACAAGAACAGCAACCGCTGCATGCTCTGCCACGCTCGCGCCAACGCAGAGAAGTTCCAGGCCCCGCCGGTCAGCGTGACCCATTACATGGACCGCGACGACCAGTTCCTGGCGTCGATCTCGTCGCGCCGCTACTTCTGCAACCAGTGCCATGTGGTGCAGACCGATGCACCGGTGCTGGTCGCCAACAACTTCGAGGACATCGACAGGGTCCTGGCCGCCGCTGAAGCAAAGGGGAGCCCGTGATGCTCCCGCGCTGGCTCGAGCCTCTCCGGCCTCACTGGCGAACCCTGCGCTCGCCCAGCGTGCATTACAGCCTGGGCTTCCTGGTGGCGGCGGGGTTCGTCGCCGGCATCCTGTTCTGGGGCGGGTTCAACACCGCGCTGGAGGCGACCAACACCGAGAAGTTCTGCACCGGTTGCCACGAGATGCACGACAACGTGTTCCAGGAACTCAAGTCGACCATCCACTACAGCAACCGCTCCGGCGTGCGCGCGACCTGCCCGGACTGCCACGTGCCGCACCAGTGGACCGACAAGATCGCGCGCAAGATGCAGGCGTCGAAGGAAGTGTGGGGCAAGCTGTTCGGCACCATCGATACGCGCGAGAAGTTCCTCGACCATCGCCTGGAACTGGCGATGCATGAGTGGTCGCGGTTGAAGGCCAACGACTCGCTGGAGTGCCGCAACTGCCACGACTACGACTCGATGGACCTGACCCGCCAGGGATCGCGCGCATCGCAGATCCACAAGCGCTGGCTGGGCACGGGCGAGAAGACCTGCATCGATTGCCACAAGGGCGTGGCGCATCGGTTGCCGGACATGGCGGGGGTGCCGCAGGGGTGATGTTGCGTCCCCGGGTGCGCTGCGCTTACCCGGGCTACGCCCGACGTGTAGCCCGGGTAAGCGAAGCGCACCCGGGGCCATCCGGCGTCAGATCGAATCCAGCAACACCCGATACCGCTGCGCCATCTCGTTGCCGAAACACACGAAGGTGACCGCAATCGGCTGCCGGTGCGCCGCCTGCCACTGGTCCACCGTCGCCACCGCCAACGGCACCGCCAGCTCCGGCGGGTAGCCATACACCCCGCAGCTGATCGCGGGGAAGGTGATCGACTCGACACCGTGCTGCAACGCCAGCTCCAGGCTGTTGCGATAGCACGCCGCAAGCAACGCGGGCTCACCGGCGTTGCCACCGTGCCAGACCGGTCCGACGGTGTGGATCACGTGGCGCGCCGGCAGGCGATGGGCACGCGTGATGCGCGCCTCGCCCGTCGGGCAGCGCACACCGGGCCGCACCTGCGGCAGCTTGCGGCACTCCTCGAGCAGGCCGGGACCGGCGCCGCGGTGGATCGCACCGTCGACGCCGCCGCCACCGAGCAGCGATTCATTGGCGGCATTGACGATCGCATCGACCGCCAGGATCGTGATGTCGCCTTCGAACACGTGCATGGCCATGGCGGTGCCGGTTGCCTACAACCCCGCCAGCCACTCGTCGTCCGAGCCCTCGTTGACGCCCTCGAACAGGAACGTGCTGAGGTAGCGCTCGCCGGTGTCGGGCAGCATCGCCAGGATCACCGAACCCTTGTCGGCGTTGCGCGCCACTTCCAGCGCAGCCGCCGCGGTGGCACCGGCGGAGATGCCGACGAAGATGCCTTCCTCGCTGGCCAGCCGACGTGCGGTATCGCGCGCGAGCACATCATCGATCGGCAGGATCGCGTCGGCGACGTCGCGGTTGAGCACCGCCGGCACGAAGTCCGGGGTCCAGCCCTGGATCTTGTGCGGCTGCCATTCCTTGCCCGACAGCAACGCCGCACCGGCCGGTTCGCAGGTGGTCACGCGTACTTCCGGGCGAGCGACCTTCAGCACCTCGCCGACGCCGGTGAGCGTGCCGCCCGTGCCCCAGCCGGTGACGAAATGATCGAGCCGGCGACCGGCGAAATCGCGCAGGATCTCGGCCGCCGTGGTCTGGCGGTGGTAAGCCGGATTGGCCTCGTTTTCGAACTGGCGGGCGAGGAACCAGCCGTGCTTCTTCGCCAGCTCTTCGGCGCGACGCACCATGCCGCTGCCGCGCTCGGCGGCCGGGGTCAGGATGACCTTGGCGCCGAAGGCGCGCATCAGCTTGCGGCGCTCCATCGAGAACGTTTCCGACATCGTCGCGACGAACTTGTAGCCGCGCGCGGCGCAGACCATGGCCAGCGCCACGCCGGTGTTGCCGGACGTCGCCTCCACCACGGTGTCGCCGGGCTTGAGCTGGCCGCGTGCTTCGGCGTCGAGGATGATCGCCAGGGCCAGTCGGTCCTTGACCGAGCCGCCCGGATTGAAGGCCTCGACCTTGGCGTAGACGGTGACGTGGTCGGGGGCGATGCGATTCAGGCGCACGACCGGCGTGCGGCCAATCGTGTCGAGGATGCTGTCGTGGATCATTTCTTTCGACTCCAGGCAGGGAAAGGGAAGTCGTGCCGGCCGTCGCGTGGCGAGGGCCTGGCGCCGCGGGGGGCGCCGGTAGGGTGATCGCGGCCGCAGATTGCCACAGTCCGGCCCTACTGGGAGACGTTGCCAGCGGGTCCGCACCGGCCAGCGGGGGCGCCCGGACCGGCTGTGCGCAGTGTGTTGTCAACCAATGGCCTACGCGGGCGTTAACCCGGGACAGCTAGAATCCAATGGTTTGGGCACGCCGATGCCCCATGTTCAGAGAGCCGCATGCGACTTACCCCGGGATTCCAAGCCAGCTGCCTGCTGGTTTTCGCCTTCGCGCTCTCCGCGTGCGGCAGCAATGATGCCAAGCCGCGCGACGGCGGCGGCGATCGCCCGATTCCGGTGACCACGCAGCAGGTGACGATGCAGCCCTGGAGCGACACGGTGCTGGCGCTGGGCAATGTCAAGGCGCGCGAGTCGATCACCGTCACCGCCAAGGTCAGCGAGACGGTCGATCAGGTGCATTTCAACAGCGGCGACCTCGTCGCTGCCGGCGCGCCGCTGATCACGCTGACCGGCCGCCAGCAGCAGGCCGCCCTGGCCCAGGCCGAAGCGGCGGCGAACGAGTCCGAACAGCTCTACCAGCGCCAGACCGAGCTGGCCGGCCAGCAATTGATCGCCCGCTCCACGCTCGATACCCAGCGCGCCGCGCGCGACGTCGCCCGCGCCCGCGTCGCGCAGATGCGTGCCGACATCGGCGATCGCGTGATCCGCGCGCCATTCAGCGGCGTGCTCGGCATCCGCCAGGTCAGCCCCGGCGCGCTGGTCACGCCCGGCACCCCGATCGCCACCCTCGACGACACCGCCCGCGTCTACGTCGACTTCCCGGTGCAGGAAGCGATGCTGGCCAGCCTCGCCGTAGGCCAGAAGGTCAGCGGCACCAGCACGGCCTACCCGGGCCGCCGCTTCGAGGGCGTCGTCAGCACCATCGACGCGCGCGTCGACGAGGCCACCCGCGCCATCACTGTTCGCGGCGACTTCGCCAACGACGGGCGCGAGCTGCGGCCCGGCATGCTGCTGCAGGTGACGCTGGTGCGGCCGGAGCGCGAGGCACTGGTGGTGCCGGAGATCTCGATCGTGCAGGTCGGCACCGACAGCTTCGTCTACCGGGTCAAGCCCGATTCCTCGGTCGAGCGCGCCGACGTCAAGGTCGGCAGCCGCCGCGATGGCAAGGCCGAAGTCACGCAGGGCTTGACGGTCGGCGACCGCATCGTCGTCGACGGCACCGGCAAGCTGCGCGTGGGCAGCCGCATCACTGACCTGAAGGCCGACCAGAAAGCAGGCGCGCATGTCGACGGGGCCGCGACGGCCAACCGGGGCTGAGCCATGAACCTGTCCGATCTGTCGATCCGCCGCCCCGTGTTCGCCACGGTGATGAGCCTGCTGCTCATCGTGCTCGGCGTGATGGCGTTCTCGCGCCTGACCCTGCGCGAACTGCCGGCGATCGATCCGCCGATCGTGTCAGTGGACGTGAATTACCCCGGCGCCTCGGCGGCGGTGGTTGAAACCCGCATCACCCAGATCCTCGAGGATGCGCTGGCCGGCATCGAGGGCATCGAGACCATCGAGTCGCGCAGCATCAACGGCCGCGCGTCGATCAGCATCGAGTTCAACCTGTCGCGCGAGATCGAGGCCGCCGCCAACGACGTCCGCGATGCCGTCAGCCGCGTCAGCAACCGCATGCCCGACGAGGCCGACCCGCCGCAGATCGAGAAGGTCGAGGCCGACGCCGACCCGATCCTCTGGCTCAACATGAGCTCGACGAAGATGGACACGCTGCAGCTGTCCGACTACGCCGAGCGCTACGTGGTCGACCGGCTCTCGTCCGTCGACGGCGTCGCCCAGGTCCGCATCGGCGGCCAGCAGCGCTACGCGATGCGCGTGTGGATCGACCGCGACGCGCTGGCCGCGCGCGGCATCACCGTCAACGACGTCGAGAACGCACTGGAAGCCGAGAACGTCGAGCTGCCCGCCGGCCGCATCGAATCCAACGCCCGCGACTTCACCCTGCGCGTGGCGCGCAGCTACCAGAAGCCCGAGGACTTCGCCCAGATCCCGCTGGCCAAGGGCACTGACGGTTATGTCGTCCGCCTGGGCGACGTGGCGAGGATCGAGCTGGCCTCGGCCGAGCGCCGCGCCTACTACCGCAGCAATGGCGAGCCGAACATCGGCCTGGGCATCGTCAAGACCTCCACCGCCAACAGCCTCGATGTCGCCCGCGCCGTCCGCGCCGAGGCCGAGCAGGTGCAGAAGACGTTGCCGCAGGGCACCAGGATCTTCGTCGCCTTCGACACCACGGTGTTCATCGAATCGGCGGTCGAGCGCGTCTACCACACGCTGGTCGAGGCCATCGTGCTGGTGCTGCTGGTGATCTGGCTGTTCCTCGGCAGTTTCCGCGCCGCGCTCATCCCGGCCGTGACCGTGCCGGTGTGCCTGATCGCCGCGTTCATTCCGCTGTACCTGTTCGGCTTCTCGATCAACCTGCTGACGCTGCTGGCGCTGGTGCTGTGCATTGGCCTGGTGGTCGACGACGCGATCGTGGTGCTGGAGAACATCCAGCGCCGCATCGACCTGGGCGAGCCGCGCCTGGTCGCGGCCAAGCGCGGCACCAAGCAGGTGGCCTTCGCGGTGATCGCCACCACCGCGGTGCTGGTGGCGGTGTTCCTGCCGGTGGGCTTCATGGAGGGCAACACCGGCCGCCTGTTCCGCGAGCTGTCGGTGGCCCTGGCCGGCGCCGTGGCGCTGTCGGCCTTCGTCGCGCTGACGCTGACCCCGATGATGTCGTCCAAGCTGGTGCGTGCGCACAGCGAGGAAAAATCCAACCCGGTCAACCGCTGGGTCAATGCGCGTTTGGACGGCATCGGCAAGCGCTATCGCCGCTTCCTCGATGGCAGCGTCGACCGCCCGTGGATCTTTGCCGGCATCATGCTCGCGGCCATCGCGGTGAGCGTCGTGCTGTTCAAGGTGGTGCCGTCGGAGCTGGCGCCGCCGGAGGACCGCGGCTCGTTCCAGATCAGCATCCTCGGCCCGGAAGGCGCCGGTTTCGACTACACGGTCGGGCAGGTGCAGCAGGTCGAGAAGATCGTCGCCGCGCACACCGGCAACGATGGCGTGATCCAGCGCTACAACCCGCGCGTGCCCGGCGGCTTCGGTGCCAGTGAGGAAATGCACACCGGCCGCATCGCGGTGTTCCTGAAGGACTGGAAGGAACGCGACATCAGCACCGCCGACGTCGCCAAGCAGTTGCAGGGCGAACTGGCCAGCCTGCCGGGCGTGCGCGCGATGCCGCAGGTCAGCGGCGGCCTGGTGCGCGGTCGCGGCCAGCCGATCAACATCGTGCTCGGCGGCCCCGAGTACGCCGAGCTGGCGCAGTGGCGCGACAAGCTGCTGGCGAAGATGGAGCAGAACCCGGGCTTCTTCTCGACCGACTCGGACTACAAGGAAACCCGTCCGCAGATGCGCGTGGAGATCGACCGCCAGCGCGCCGCTGACCTGGGCGTGCCGGTGACCGACATCGGCCACGCCCTGGAAACGATGATGGGCAGCCGCCGCGTCACCACGTTCGTGCAGAACGGCGAGGAGTACGACGTCATCGTCCAGTCCGACCGCGAGCTGCGCGCGTCGCCGGCCGACCTGGAAGCGATCCAGGTGCGTGCACGCGACGGTGCGCTGATCCCGCTGTCGAACCTGGTGACGCTGCGCGAGCTGGCCGAGCCGGGCAGCCTCAACCGCTTCAACCGCCTGCGCGCGATCACGATCAGTGCAGGCCTGTCGCCGGGCTATCGCATGGGCGAAGCGATGCAGTGGCTGGAAAAGACGGTGCAGGAAGAACTGCCCGACCACGCCCAGATCGACTGGAAGGGCGAATCGCGCGAATACCTGAAGGCCGGCGGCGCGGTGCTGCTGACCTTCACCTTGGCGCTGCTGATCGTGTACCTGGTGCTGGCGGCGCAGTTCGAAAGCTTCATCCACCCGTTCGTGATCATGCTGACGGTGCCGCTGGGCGTGCTCGGTGCGCTGATCGGCTTGGCCTTGACCGGCGGCACGCTCAATCTGTTCAGCCAGATCGGCATCGTCATGCTGGTGGGCCTGGCGGCGAAGAACGGCATCCTGATCGTCGAGTTCGCCAACCAGCTGCGTGATGAAGGCCGCAGCATCCACCAGGCGATCGTCGAGGCCTCGGCGGTGCGTTTGCGTCCGATCCTGATGACGTCGATTGCCACGGTGGTCGGTGCGGTGCCGCTGGTGCTGGCTGGCGGCCCGGGCTCGGCCAGCCGCGCGACGATCGGCATCGTGGTGATCTTCGGCGTGTCGTTCTCGACGCTGCTGTCGCTGTTCGTGGTGCCGGCGTTCTACGTGCTGCTGGCCAAGTACACGAAGTCGCCGGAAGCGGTGTCGCAGGAGCTGGAGAAGCTGGAGGCGGAAACGCCGTCGGTCGGCGGCCACGCCTGAGGCCAGGGCGAGGGGGCAACGCAGCGATCGGTTACCCTTGCCCCCATGCCACAACCCCTACGCCAGCACGACCACCGTGGCGTGCGCCTGGCCGGCGACGGCTTCGTGCTGCGGCCCTGGCATGCCAGCGATCTTCCGGACCTGCTGGCGCACGCTGACGACGCGCGTGTCGTGCGCGGCCTCAGCGACCGGTTCCCGCATCCCTACACGCGCCTGGATGGTGAGCGTTTCCTCGCCGGTGAAGTGGTGGATCTGAACGACCCCGTCTTCGCCATCGAAGTCGACGGCCGGGCCTGCGGCGGTATCGGCGCCGTCGTTGGTCAGGCCGATCGCAGGCACTCGGCGCAGATGGGTTACTGGCTCGGACACGCCCTCTGGGGACGCGGGTTGATGACGAAAGCGGTGACCGTCTACGCGCCGTGGTTGATCGAGGCCATGGCGCTGTATCGCTTGCAGGCCACCGTGCTCGACAGCAACCCGGCGTCGGCGCGCGTGCTGCAGAAGAACGGATTCGAAGAAGAAGGCGCACAACGCTGCGCCGTGGTGAAGTTCGGCGAAGTGCATGACCTGCGCGTGTTCGCGAAGGTGTGCCCGCCCATGAGAAGGAACCAGAACGATGCGACATGATCCCCCCGGCAAGCCGCCTCGCGGCCCGCGCCAACCCCCTGCCGGCAGCGGAGGCCCGTGGGGCCGCCCTGCGCGCGACCGCAGCGAACCGGCCGAACGTGAGGCCCGGGCACCACGAGCGTCCCATGCGCCACGTCCTGCCGAACCCATGCATGAAAGCGACCACGAGCACGGCCCCTCGGCTCGCGAGCGTCGCAGCGCCGAGCTGCGCCTGTACGGCCTCAATGCCGTGCGCGCCGTCTTCGCCCGGCGGCCGCAGGCGATCCGCAAGCTGTACCTGGCCGAAGCGCGCATCCCGGCGCTGCAGCCGATCCTGAAATGGTGCGTCGCCAACCGCGTCGGCTATCGCGTGGTCGACGAGGAAGACCTGCACAAGCTGGCTGCCAGTACCCACCACGAGGGCGTCGTCGCCGAGGTGCTGCGCGAGGAACCGCTGGCGCTGTCGAACTGGCTGCGCGATTTGCCGGCGGGTCCGCAATGCGCGATCTGGCTCGACGGTGTCGGCAACCCGCACAACTTCGGCGCGATCCTGCGCTCGGCCGCGCATTTCGGCGTCGGTGCGATCCTGTTGCCGAAGCATTCGACGCTGTCGCTGTCGGGCGCGGCGGCGCGCGTCGCCGAAGGCGGCGCCGAGGTCGTGCCGATGGTGCGACTGGGGCGCACGGACAACTCGATCGCGCAACTGCGCAGCACGGGATTCACCCTGGCCGCCACGGTCGTGCAGGGTGGCAGCGACCTGTTCTCGGCGCCGCTGCCGCAGCGCGTGATCTACGTGCTAGGCGCGGAAGGCGAGGGCATGGACCGCGAACTGGCGGCGGCATGCGACCTGCGCCTGTCGATTCCCGGGACGGGCGCGGTCGAGAGCCTCAATGTCGCTTCCGCCGCGGCGGTTTTGCTGGCGAGTTGGCGCGCGCGCAGCTGACACGCGCCGTACCATTGCAACCCTCGCGGCGCTGATCGTATCCCTTGGCCCAAGGCCGGCGCTGTTCCGCCGGTCTTTCCAAGGAGAGTTCATGATCAAGCGATCGTTTGCTGTTGCGGCCCTGATGGCCGCGTCCCTCGCCGCAGCCGCGCAGGGATGTCCCGACCGTTCGTCCTACGAGCCATCGCGCGAAATCATCGCCGACATGCAGCGCATCGTTGCGCCGACCGGCGTGCAGGAGTCCTACAAGACCCGCATCGGCGGCATCGACCAGTGGCTCAACGTGCGCGGCCAGGACCGCGACAACCCGATGATCCTGTTCGTCCACGGCGGTCCCGCGTCGCCCATCACGCCGACGATGTGGGAGTTCCAGCGACCGATGGAGGAGTACTTCACGGTGGTCAACTGGGACCAGCGCGGTGCCGGCAAGACCTTCAACGAAACCACGCCGCCGGAATCGATCAGCGACACCATCCACATCCAGCGCTACGTCGACGATGCCATCGAAGTGGCGCAGTACCTGCGCCAGCGCTATCACAAGAAGAAGCTGATCCTGGTCGGCCACAGCTGGGGCACGATCGTCGGCATGAACGCCGCGCTGCAGCGTCCGGACCTGTTTCATGCTTACGTCGGCATCGGCCAGGCCATCAACATCCGCGACAACGAGCGCATCAGCTACGACTACGGCGTCGAGCAGGCAAAGGCGCACAAGAACGAAGAGGCGCTGCGCGAGCTTGCCTCCATCGCGCCATACCCCGGCAACCAGCCGATCACCCGTGAGCGCATCATCATCGCCCGCAAGTGGCCGCAGTTCTATGGCGGCCTCACCGCCTACCGCGATGATTCGACGTACTTCTATCGCGGCCCGCGACTGTCACCGGACTACAACGACCTCGACCGCTGCGCCATCGACGAGGGCAACCTCTTCAGCCTCGGCCGGATCCTGCCGGAGTTCGTCGACGTCGACTTCAAGGGCGTGCACGAATTCCCGATCCCGGTGGTGATGTTCATGGGCCGCCACGACTACACCACGCCGTCGCAGCCCACCGAAGCGTGGCTGCGTCAGGTGAAGGCGCCGTACAAGCAGGGCGTCTGGTTCGAGCGCTCGGCCCACATGATGCCGTGGGAAGAGCCCGGCAAGACGCTGACCAGCCTGCTGCAGTACGTGCGGCCGCTGGCGACCGGCGAAGCGGCGAAGACGCCGTAGCGGTTGCCGTCAACGTGCTTGCGGCGGGGCCTTCCGCGCCGCAAGCACCATGCCGATGAAGCGGTCGAGCGCGTCGCCGCGGTCGATCCAGCGCACCACGACCAGCAGGTCGTTGTCCCAGTCGATGTAGACGATGTTCTGGCCGTTGCCACGGAAGGTGACACTGCTGGCCGGCGCCGACGGCAGTGCCTTGCGACCGGTGTTGAGGAACCAGTTGCAGTAGCCGTAGTCGGCATTGTCGGCGCCGGGCGTGCGTGCCTTGGCGATCCATTGCGGCGAGATGATCTGCCGGTCCTGCCAGCGTCCCTCGCGAAGGAACAGATAGCCGAAGCGGGCCAGGTCCCAGCTGTCGATGAACATTCCGCCGCCCCAGTGGCCGCCACCGGAGACCGACTGCATCTTCTGGCCGTCGAGCTCGACCCATGAGTTGCGGTAGCCGTGCCAGCGCCAGCGGCTGCTGGCCCCGATCGGATCCATCACGCGCTCGCGCAGCACCTGCGGCAATGGCTGCCGCCACACCTGCAACGCCGCCAGCGCGAGCACGTTCACGCGCACGTCGTTGTACATGTAGTGGCTGCCTGGCGCGTGGCGCGCGCGCTGCGGCCACTGTTCCGGCGGACCGGAGGGACGATCGGCCCAGTCCGGCTTGCCCCATAGCGTGCCTTCCCAGTCGCTGGTCTGGCGCAGCAGGTGCTCCCAGGTGATCGGCGCGTTGTGTTCCGACGCGAACAGATCGACGTCGCGCGGCATGTACGGCGCGACGCGGTCATCGGTGTCGCGGATGCGTCCGTCCTGCCAGGCCAGCCCGACCACGGTGCTCAGGAAGGTCTTGGTGACGCTGTGGCTCATGTCGACGCTGCCGGTGTCGCCGAACTCGGCGATCACGCGACCGCGGTGGACGATCAGGCCGTTGATGCCGGCGCGCACCGCTGTAGGCCCGATCTGGCCGCCGAAGTCCGGTTCCCTGGCACCGAAACTCTGCGCCAGCGCTTGCGCCTGGTCGCGCGGCTCGGGCGCCTCGTGGGCCTGGGCGAAGGCAATGGCCTGCTGCAGTCGCTGCGGATCAAAGCCGGACTGTGCCGGTGTCGCCCGTTCCCAGTCGCCGCGCGGCGGGTAGTAGGTCGTCGCGCCGTCGGCAGCCGCGGCGACGAATGACACCAGCAGCAAAAGGGCCAGTGCGCCCTGGCGCAGCTGCGGGAAGTGCTTGGACTGGATCGACATGGTGCCGGCGGGCTGCGCGGGAAGTCGCCGCAGGATAGCGGACGCGGCGCTGCCGCAAACCGGTGGCGGTCACGTCGACTTAACTTTTCCAGTGCAATCGTCGGCCGACACCGGAGTGCGCCGGGTCCCGGCGCGTCAGCCAGTGCGGAGGGGCGGGATGAAACTCAAGCGCGTGGCTGGTTTTGGCGCGGTCGTGGTGGTGCTCGCAATGGCGGCTTTCCTGGTCGCGTACTGGCGCTCGGACAACGCCTGCAGCGAGCCGGCGGCGGCGCTGGCGCGTCCGATGAAGGCAGTGACCTACTGCGACTACGGCACCGCCGAGACGCTGCGCTACGGCGACGTCGAGAAGCCGGTGCCGGCCGACGACGAGGTGCTGGTGCATGTGCGCAATGCCGCGGCCAATCCGCTCGACTGGCATTACATGCGCGGCACGCCCTACCTCATGCGCATGGGCACCGGCCTGCGGCGGCCGGAAACGATCCGGCTGGGCGTCGATTTCGCCGGAACGGTCGAGGCGGTCGGCAAGGGCGTCACGCGCTTCAAGCCGGGGGAAGAAGTGTTCGGTGGTCGCACCGGGGCATTCGCCGAGTACGTCGTGGTCAAGCAGGATCGCGCAATTGTCGCCAAGCCCGCCAACCTGAGCTTCGAGCAGGCGGCCGGCGTCGGCGTGGCCGCGATCACCGCACTGCAGGGCCTTCGCGACGGCGGCAAGCTCAAGGCCGGGCAGACGGTGTTGATCAATGGTGCTTCCGGCGGCGTCGGCACGTTTGCCGTGCAGATCGCCAAGACGATGGGGGCCAACGTCACCGGCGTGTGCAGCACGCGCAATGTCGAACTGGTGCGGTCGCTCGGCGCCGACCAGGTGATCGACTACAAGACCAGCGACTACACGCAAGGCGACCAGGAGTACGACGTGATCCTCGATAACGTCGGCAACCGGTCGCTGTCCGAGAATCGCCGCGTGCTCAAACCCGACGGCCACTACGTCCTGATCGGCGGCGGCGGGCCCGATGACGGCCGCTGGATCGGACCGATGATCAAGCCGGTCGGCGCCGCAGTGACCTCATGGTTCGTGCCGCAGCACATGGGCATGGTGCTGGCCGATCTCAACCAGAAGGACCTGACCGTGCTTGCCGACCTGATGGCCGCCGGCAAGGTCACGCCGGTCATCGATCGCATCTACCCGCTGGCCGAATTGCCCGATGCGATCCGCTACCTCGAATCCGGTCGCGCCCGCGGCAAGGTCGTGATCACCGTGCCGTGATCAAGTTGCCCTGAGCTGCAACGCCAGCGCGTCGGTGGCCTCGACCAGTGCATCGACGATCGCCGGGTCGGCCGCGCTGTGCCCCGCCAGCACGATCCGCAACCGTGCCTGCGGCCACGCCGCCGCCAGGTCGCATGCGGCACGCACCGGGCAGATGATGTCGTAGCGACCGTGCACGATGGTGGCGGGGATGTGGGTGATGAGGTCGATGTCGCGCAGCAGCTGGTCGTGCTCGAGGAACATGCCGTGGCGGAAGTAGTGCGCTTCGGCGCGCGCCACCGCCAATGCCACCTGCGGATCGGCGAAGTTGCCCGGCTCGTCGGGATCGTGCAGCAGCGTGGTGCTGCCGCCTTCCCAGTGCCCCCATGCCTGCGCGGCGGCGAGGCGCGTGGCCTCGTCGTCGCTGTCGAGGCGGCGCCAGTAGGCCTCGATCATGTCGCTGCGTTCGTTCTCGGGAATGTGCGTCAGATAGTGCGCCCAGCGCTCCGGAAAGATCAGTGGCGCGCCGCCGTCGACTTCGTTGAACCAGCGCAGCTCGTAGTTGCGGCCGAGGAAGATGCCGCGCAGCACCAGGCCGGTGACGCGCTCGGGGTGTGATTGCGCATAGGCCAGCGCCAGCGTTGAACCCCACGAGCCGCCGAACACGGCCCAACGATCGATGCCGAGGTGCTCGCGGATCGCCTCGATGTCGGCGACCAGGTGCCAGGTGGTGTTGTCGCGCAGTTCCGCGTGCGGTGTCGATTTGCCCGCCCCGCGCTGGTCGAACAGCACGATCCGGTACGTGTCCGGGTCGAAGAAGCGGCGGTGGTAGGGCGATACGCCCGCGCCCGGCCCGCCGTGCAGGAACAGCACCGGAATGCCATCGCGGTTGCCACACTCTTCGACGTGCAGCTCGTGGATCGCATCCACGGCCAGGCGGAAGCTGCGGTAGGGCTCGATCTCCGGGTACAGGTCTCGCACGGTCGGGGTCCTGGTTGCTCGCACCCCCGGAGTCTTGCACGCGGGCAGGACTCAGTGGTGATCGCGCGAGGGCTCCGGCCCGGTTTCGGCCGCGCTGTCGCCGTCGGCCTCGACGTCACCCGCGACGTCACCCTCGGCGAATGGGCTGCCCAGCGTCTGGCTCGGGTACTCGCCAAACAGGTCGTGGTACTCCGACGCCATGCGGCCGCCGTGTGTGTATCCGAAGCGTGCCGCCACGGCGGCCACCGTGGTGCCGTAAGGACTGGCCTGGGCGAGTGCGTCGTGCAGCATCTGCAATCGCCGCAGGCGCAGGTAGCGGCTGGGACCGAGGTCGAACTGTTCCTTGATGATCGTGCGCAGGGTGCGCTCGCTGATGCCGGTTACCCGGCAAAGGTCGGCAAGGCGCAGCGGCCATTGCTGCTGGTCGATCACGAGCAGCACGCGCGCAACGACGTCGTTGCGGGATGCGCGGGGCCTGCCACGGGCGGGATGGACCGATGGGCTTGCGTGTTCAAGCGGAGTTCTCATCGAGATGCCTCCTGTTGCTGCGCCAGTGCCTGCTGCAAAACGCGAATCGCCAAAAGAGTGTGCTACCGATGGCGGGCGGAGCGTTTAGTAGTTCGTGTCGAACACTATTACAAAACGAGGCGGATGCTCATTTTTCGCGAGTCAGTCGACGATCGGCCGTTACGGATTGACGCCAGGCATACGTACTCTTCACACAAGTCGCACGCAAGATTCGCCGCTCGTTTGTGCAGGACGAGCGTCGCGAGCGCTCGCCAAGCCCCATGCGCGGAGTTTTCTCATCACTGTCCTGCCGTGACAGGTGGAACAGCCAAAAGGAGTTGGAATGATCAGCAAGTTTGCACCGATCGCCATCGGCACGATGGCCTTTTTCATGTTGGGCGGTTGCGCAAGCGATCCGTCGGGCGCGGCCAGGGCCGCGACGAACCCGGCCACTGGTTCCGCCAGCGCCGATGCACCGGCAATGCCTCACGCCCGGCGCAGCCTGGCCTCATTCGCCAGGCCTGTCAGTGAGCAGGCCTGCTACGACCGCAAGACCGAGCCGTACACCGCCGTGGTCGATGCGCATTTCCACCCGCGCCCGTTCGGTGGGCAGGCGATGGCGCCGGAGCGCCTTTTCAGGATCCTCGACCAGAACGGCGTGCGCTTCGTGAACTACTTCGGCATCGGCCAGTCTCTGGACATGCGTTCGGCGTGCACCTACTACCTGGACTGCCCGGGCACGACGGCATTGCCGAGCATCAAGAACGACTTCGTCAACGGCCAGGAGACGAAGGTGTTCCCGCACGACAACCTCGACATCACCTTGTCGATGACCTTCATCGACCTCGCCCATCCGCAGGACGTGGTCAAGACGATCGCGCTCTACGACAAGGAGTTCCCGGGCATGTTCAAGTGGGCCGGCGAGCTCAATGTCGAGAAGCAGGCACTGCTGAAGAACATGCACGAGCCGGCGACGATCGGCAGCATCGACCAGTGGGCACCCTTCATGAAGGTTCTGCGTGACCGCAACATCCCGGTGACGCTGCATGCCGACCTGGGCAACGACGCCAACCCGACGCAGTTCCTGCCGCTGATGCAGCACGTGCTGAAGAAGTACCCGGACAACAAGATCGTCTGGGCGCACATGGGCCTGTCGAAAGAGCTGACCAGGATGGATCCGCGGCAGCACATCGCGATCATGAAGAAGGCGATCGATTCAAGCCCGAACCTGTACCTCGACATCTCCTGGGACGTGCTCTACAACGCCTACCACGAATACGGTCCCGACTTCGTCGCGTTCTTCAATGCCTATCCCGACCGGATCCTGCCGGGGTCGGACTTCGTCGCCGCCGCCAACAAGACCGACGAGCAGTACGCCCGGGAGCTGGAGGTCACCAGCCGAGTCAATCGCGCCCTCGACGACGAAGCGTTCCGCAGGATCGCGCTGGGCGAGAACTACTTCCGCCTGCTCAACCTGCGCTATCACGCGCCGGCAGTGTGCAAGTGATGGCGATCCACCAAGCCAGCGCGTTGGCGCTCGTTGCCCTCTCGGCGGCGCTGGTGATGCCCGCGCACGCGCAGCAGGCAGCGCAGGGCGCGGTCGCGGAGCTGGAAGAAGCGCGCGACGAAGAACCGAACCAGCACGATGCGGTGCAGGGTCTGGAAGGAGTGGCGCAGGAGCAGGAAGGGTTCTGGAAATCGAGCACGCTGATGCTCAAGCCACGCAGCTACTTCCTCTCCCGAGATCGTGACAGGAACCCGGACAACGAAGGCTGGGCGCTCGGCGGTGCGCTGGAGTTCAAGTCGGGCTGGGCGGCCGACGCCTTCCAGGTGGCCGCTACCGTCTACACCTCGCAGGAACTGTACGCACCGTCGGACAAGGACGGCACGCTGCTGTTCAAGCCGGGGCCAGAGCCGTTCACCGTGCTGGGCGAGGCTTACCTCACCGCGCGGTTCGGCGCCGGCAACGGCCTGCGCATCGGCCGCCAGTCGTTCGATCTGCCGTGGCTAGCGCGCCATGACATCCGCATGGCGCCCAACACCTTCGAAGCGATTGCGGTGGGACGCCAGGCCAAGACAGGACTCGCCTACATCGCCGGCTACGTCGACAGCATCAAACGCAAGAACGACGACGAGTTCATCCCGATGTCGGTGGCTGCCGGCGCGGCCGGCAGCGACGAGGGCCTGGGCTTGCTGGGGGCGCAGTACACCTTCCAGGACGGCAGCCTGGTCGGCTTCACCAACCAGACGTCACCAACCAGACGTCGTTCGACGTGATGAACACCTTCTTCGCCAAGGCCGAGAAGTCGTTCGCCATCAGTGACGATGTCTCGATCCGCGGCTACGCGCAGTACACCGACCAGCGCAGCGAAGGCGACGCGCTGATCGGCGACTTCGCGACACACCTGGTGTCGGTCAAGGGCGAGCTGTTCCATCCGAACTCGAGTTTCCGCCTGGCCGCCAGCCGGGCCGGCAGCGGCAAGGGCCTGCAGAGTCCGTTCGGTGGCCCGCCCAACTACCTGTCGATCATCGTCGACAACTTCGACCGTGCCGGCGAGGAGGCCTACATGGTCGGTGCCACGTACGACTTCAAGGCTGTCGGTGTCGAAGGGCTCAGCGCGTTCACCAACATCTCCACCGGCCACACGCCCGACACCGGACCCAACGCTTCACCGGACGAGACCGAGTACGACCTCACCGTCGACTACCGCTTCGGCAAGGCCAGCGTCCTCGATGGCCTGTGGGTGCGTGTGCGCGGTGCGTACATCGACCAGGACGAGAACGACAACAACGGCGACGACTACTTCGATTTCCGGATCATCGTGAACTATGCATTCGACCTCTTCTGAGGGCTGACATTTTCCCGATAGCGGTTGGAACCAGATTTTCTTTTGGCAAGGAGCCAAGGCATGAAGCGGGAAAACCACACGGCCCGGTTGACGGGGCTGGCAATGGCGCTCGCGCCGATGCTGGTCCAGGCACAGGGCGCACCGGTCGAAGCGCGCCTGCGCGCGCTGGAACAACGACAAACGGAACTGGAGCAGGCACTGCGCGAGCGCGACGCGCGCATCCAGCAACTGCAGGCTGCTCCGGCCACGCAAGGGCAAGCCCGGTGGGGCACCTACGAAGGCGGCAAGGGCCTCGTACTCGCGCGGACAGACCTGGGCGAGCTCGACTGGAGCGTGTTCTCGTACGCGCGCTACCTCAACCAGGGCGGGCTCGACGACACCTACACCGATGCGTTCGGACGCACCCGCGCGCTGGACCTGCGCAACGACATGCAGCTGCAGAAGCTCACGATGAACTTCAAGGGCTGGTTGTTCGACCCGAAGTTCCGCTACCTGTTCTACGCCTGGACCAGCAATACCAACCAGGGCCTGGGCGCCCAGGTCGTGCTCGGCGGCAACCTGAGCTACCTGTTCGACGACAGCTTCAACCTCGGCGCCGGCATTGGCTCGCTGCCGAGCACGCGCTCGACCAACTGGACGTTCCCGAACTGGCTCCGGGTCGACAACCGCACCATGGCCGACGAGTTCTTCCGCGGTTCGTACACCAGCGGCCTGTGGGCCTGGGGCAACCTGGGCGACAACCTGAAGTATCGCGTCATGGTCGGCAACAACCTCAGCCAGCTCGGCGTCGACTCGGCGCAGCTCGACAACCAGTTCAACACCTACTCCGGTGCCGTGTGGTGGATGCCGACCACGGGTGAGTACGGGCCGGGTGAAGGCTTCGGTGACTACGAATGGCACGACGAAGCGGCGACGATGTTCGGCGCGAACTTCACCCACAGCCGCGAGGATGCACAGGGCCAGCCGGACACGGACGGCTTCGAGAATTCGCAGATCCGCCTGTCCGACGGCACGCTGCTGTTCTCCGCCGACCCGTTCGACAGCGGCGGCTCGGTGCGCAAGGCCACCTATGAGATGGCGGCGGTCAATGCCGGCGTGAAGTTCCAGGGGTTGTCACTGGAAGGCGAGTATTACTGGCGCCGCGTCGACGACTTCCACACGGTCGGGTCCGTGCCGGTGGACGCGCTCAATGACCACGGTTTCCAGTTGCAGGCGTCGGCCATGCTCAAGCCCGACACGCTGCAGGCCTATCTGTCGGGCTCGAAGATCAACGGCGAGTACGGCGATCCCTGGGATGCCGCAATCGGTGTGAACTGGTATCCGTTCAAGCGCAAGGAGTTCAGGCTCAACACGCAGGCGCTGTACATGGACCGTTCTGCGATTGGCTATGCGGCCGTTCCCTACCTGGTCGGCGGCAACGGCTGGGTGTTCACGACCGACTTCGTGCTGGCGTTCTGATACGCGCTGGCGTTGCGGAACCGGTCGGGGGCCAGTTGCCTGGCCCCCGGCCTGAAGTCTTACTTGGCCGGCTCGGCCTTCGGTGCACTGCCGAAGTTGCCTTCGGCCGACGCGGCGAGGTACGCGAACACCGCGTATGCGGCGACGTTCTGCGCCAGCGCCTTCGGGTCGATCTTGTCGAAGGTGTCGTCCGGCGTGTGGTGCAGGTCGAAGTAGTCCGTGCCGTCCTGCGCCAGGCGCGCCCAGGCAAGGCCCTTCTCCGCGAACGGACCGATGTCGGGGCCGGGGCCGCCCTTGCCGGGCACATGCGCGATGCCGAGCGGCGCCAGCGCCTGCGCGATCTGTTCGTCGGCCTGCTTGGCGTAGTCCGGTGCCGAGCTCGAGTACTCGTAGATGCGGCCGGCGCCGAAGTCGCTCTCGGCGCCGATCTGGTGCTTGCCGAGGTCGGCGAGGTGCGCGTTCGCATACGCCTTGCCACCGTGGAGGCCCTGTTCCTCGTTGGCGAAGGCGACCACGCGGATGGTGCGCGCCGGACGCTGCTTGAGGTTGCCGATGAGCTTGCCGGCGGCCATGGTCAGGCCGACGCCGGCGCCGTCGTCGATCGCGCCGGTGCCGAGGTCCCACGAATCCAGGTGGCCGCCGATCACGACCACTTCGTTCGGCTTGCTGCTGCCACGGATTTCGCCGATGACGTTGGCCGAGGTGTACTGCCCATCCCAGCCGCAATCGAGGGCAACGCTAACCTTGACCGCGCCACGTGCGAGCAGGCGTGCGAGCTGGTCGGCGTCGGGCACGGCGAGCGCGGCCGACGGAATCGGCGTCAGGCCGTCATCGAAGCGGGTGATGCCGGTGTGCGGGTTGCGATGCGAATCAGTACCGGCCGAACGCATCAGGTAAGCCGATGCGCCGGCGCGGATCGCCGCCGACGGGCCCTTGCTGCGCACGCGCGAACCGGGACCGTAGCCGGCACCGTCGCGGGCGCGTTCCATCTTGTAGTCGATGAAGGCGATCTTGCCGCTGAGCGAGCCGGCAGGCGCAGCTTCCAGCGCGGCCAGGTCGGCAAAGCGCACGACTTCGCCTTCGACCGTGCCGGCCGGGCTGCCGCCGAGTGCGGTCAGGTGCAGCGGCTGCGCATTGGCGCCGAGCACGCGCGCGCTTTCGCTGCGGCGCTCCCACTTCGGGAAGGTGACCGGCTCGGTCCAGACCTTGTCGAAGCCCAGCTCCTTGAACTTGGCCACGGCCCAGGCGACGGCGCGGGCATCGGCTTCGCTGCCGGCCAGGCGCGGGCCGACTTCGGTGGTCAGCGATTCGGTGATGCGGTAGCCCAGGTCGCTGGCCAGCGCGGTCTCGCGCAGCTGCGCGGCGGTGGCGATGGCCTTGTCGGGAATGCGCGTGGTCGGCTGTGCGGCCAAGGCAGTGCCGCTGGTGGAAAGCACGGCGGCCGAAAGCAGGGTGGCGATGGCCACCGACAACGTTGCACGCATCAGCAAGGACTCCCCGAAGTCGAAACCGCGAGCGTATCAATTCGCCGGTTTGCGGTGCGGGTGTCGATGGTCACGCGGGGTGTGCGCGGTTTGGCGGAACGGGTCGGCCGTTCCCCGGGTGCGCTTCGCTTACCCGGGCTACACCCGGGATGCGTAGCCCGGGTAAGCGAAGCGCACCCGGGACCGCCGGGGACTACTTCTTCAGCGAATCCCGGATCTCGCGCAGCAGCAGCACGTCTTCCGGCACCGCCGGCGTCGCGGCCGGCGCACGCAGGCGGTTGTAGGCCTTGAGCACCAGGAAGATCACCAGCGCGATCAGCAGGAAGTCGATGATGGTCTGGATGAACAAGCCGTACTTGATGGCCAGTTCGGCGGCGACTTCCTTGCCGGCCGAATCCAGCTGCGCAGGCTTGAGCACGTACTTCCAGTCGGTGACGCTGGCGCCCTTGGTGACGGCCCCGATCGCCGGCATGACGATGCCGTCGACCAGCGCGGTCACCATCTTGCCGAACGCCCCGCCGATCACCACGGCGACCGCGAGGTCGATGACGTTGCCGCGCGAAATGAATTCCTTGAACTCGCTGATCATTCCCATGGCTGCACTGTCTCCGTGGTTGCCCGAGGGTGATTCGACCGAAGCCGTAGCGGCCGACTATACCGCCGCGCTGTCAGCGCTCCGTGCAACGATGCGGCCGGAATGCTCGATCACGCCTTCCAGCACGGCGTGGAATCGATCGCCCGGCTGCAGCGGGCCAACGCCGGCCGGCGTGCCCATGAAGACCAGGTCGCCTGCGCGCAGCGCATAGAGCCTGGACAGTTCGTGCAGGATCTCCGGCACCGTCCAGATCAGGTCGGCCAGCGATCCGGCTTGGCGGGTTTCGCCGTTGATCTGCAGCGTGAGCTTGCGCGGACCCAGCTCGCCGACCTGCGCGGCCGGGACGATCGCGCTGATCGGGGCGGCATGGTCGAAGGCCTTGCCGGTGTCCCACGGCAGGCCCTTGGCCTTGGCCGCGCCCTGCAGGTCGCGCCGGGTCAGGTCCAGGCCGACGGCGTAGCCGTAGACGAGGGCGCCGGCATCGGCCGGATCGAGCACGCCGGCAGGCGCGTCGCGGCCGAGGGCCACCACCAGTTCGACCTCGTGGTGCAGGTCGCTGGTGCCGGGCGGGTAGGGCACGTCCGCGTCGAGCGCGATGGCGTCGGCGGGCTTGAGGAAGAACACCGGATTGCCGCGCTCGGCCGCAGAGGCGGGCACGGCGGCGCCCATCTCGCGGGCGTGGTCGGCGAAGTTGCGGCCGACGCAATAGATGCGGTGGACCGGGAAGAACTGGCCAGCGCTGCCGTGCACCGGAACGCGGGGCTGCGGCAGGGCCGCGATGACGTCGCTCATCGGCTTACAGCGCGTTGCGCTGGGAGCGGGAGCGGTCGGCCTCCAGCACCTGGGCATCGACCACGCGGTACTCGGCTTCGACGATGCGCGGATCGCGGGCGACGGCCTGGCCACGACCCTTCCACAGCTTGTAGACGATGCCGGCGGCGATCATGGCCGCACCCAGGACCACGCTGAACATCACCAGCACCAGCAGCAGGCCCAACCCGACCACCCCGACGGCGAAGCGCAGCAGGCGATGGCGCGGCTTGCGCGGCTCGAAAGCGGAGCGCACGCGCTGGAACTGGGCGGAGTCGAAACGGAAGGTCTGGGCGAACATCGGGGACGTCGTGACACAATGCGGCAATACGCCGGGCAAGCGAGTATCGGGCCACGGTTGGGTCAAGGTGTGAGAACTTCGTTAAGCATTCCGCACGAGGCAACCGTTCCGATGTCACCCCTGCTGCCACTGGAACGCTTGCCGGACGGGGCTTTCGCCGAAGTCGAGGCGGTAATCGACAGCGATGCGGAGTCGCTGATCCTGTACCGTGACGGCGATCACGTGCGTGCGTGGCTGAACATCTGCCCGCATGCGGGCCGGCGGCTGGACTGGGCGCCCGGTCAATTCCTCAAAAGCAAGGACGGGCTGCTGGTCTGCGCCGCGCACGGCGCGAGCTTCGAGCTGCGCGGCGGCGAGTGCGTGGCAGGTCCGTGCCGCGGCGAGGCGCTGCGCGCGGTGCCGGTGTCGGTGCGCGATGGCGCGGTGTGGCTCGAGGGATGACGATCAGTACAGCAGGTTGATCATCGCCACGATCACCACCGTGTAGATCAGCGACAACGGTCCGCCGATCTTCCACAGCTCCTTGCTGGTGTAACCCGCCGGTCCGGTGATCATCGAGATCACGGGGTTGGACGCGGTCATGAAGTTGTTCGACGCCGACAGCGCCACGATCAGCGCGAACGCAACCGGGTTGCCGCCCGCGGCCAGCGCCAGGTTGATCGCCAACGGCACGGTCACGATCGTCGCGCCGACGTGGCTGATCACCAGCGAGAACGCGGTCGTGAAGATGCCGACCAGGATTTCCAGCAGCCATACCGGCGTGCCCGTGGGCAAGCGCTCGATGGTGTGCCCGGCCACCCATGCCGCCGCGCCGCTGGAGTCCATCGCCCAGCCCAGCGGGATCAGGCAGGCCATCAGGAACACGGTCTTCCAGTTGATCGCCGCGTAGGCCTCGTCGATGTTGAGCACGCCGGCGATGAGCATGCCGGCCACGCCGGTCATCAGCGCAATCGACACCGGCAGCCGCGACGACAGCGCCAGCAGCATCGAGATGGCGAAGATCGTCATCGCGATCTTGAACTTGTGCGGGCGCTGTTCGCCCTTGGGGTAGTCGGTGACCACCACCAGGTCCTTGCTCTCGGCCGCCACCGCCAGGTCGGTCCAGATGCTGTGGAAGACCAGCATGTCGCCGGCGCGCAGCGCCACGTCGCGCACGTTCTCGCGCAGCACCGCCTTGTCGCGGTTGATCGCCAGCAGGCTCAGGCCCATCTGCTTGCGCAGCTGCAGGTCGCGACCGTTCTTGCCGATGAACTTCGAGGTTGCCGGCACCACGGCTTCGGAAATGCCGGCGCGGCTCGGGTTGAACAGGTCGCCGAAATTCCTCAGGCGCGAGGACAGGCGCAGGAAATGGTTCTGGGCGAAGTCGCTGACCTGCTGGCGCGGGCCCATCGCGCCAAGCACGCTGCCGACCCAGATGCGCGTGTCCGCCGGCGGCGCCAGGCGCGATTCGTTGTCGCTCTTGAGGGCCAGCAGCAGCGGCGCGTTGTGCAGTGCCTCGGCCTCGCCCAGCGACATGCCGACCAGCGGGCTGTCGGCGGTGACGGTGAGTTCGTAAACGTCGCCGTCGATGCCATAGGCCTTGGCGAAGTAGCTCTGCGTGCGCGCCGGCGTGGCGCCCTTGCCGTCCTCGTCGCGCAGGCGCTTGTCGCCGAAGAAATGGAAGTAGGCGAGCGATGCGGCCAGCAATGCCAGGCCGATCGGCAGCGGCGCGAACATCTTCAGCGGTTCGATGGTCGCCGCGCCCGAGGGCAGGTTGCTGTTGGCGGCGATCAACAGGTCGTTGAGCAGGATCAGCGGCGAGTTGCCGACCATGGTCAGGCCGCCGCCCATCACGATCGCGCAGGCGATCGGCAGCAGCAGGCGCGGCAGGGTCAGCCCGGTGCGCGACGACAGCCGCGCGGCGACGGGCATGTACAGCGCCATCACCGACGGGTTCTGCATGATCGAGGAGTTGATGCCGGCGACCGCGCTGGTCAGCAGCAGCAATCGCTGTTCGACGCCGTGCGCGCGCCGCAGCAGCCAGCCGGCCAGGCGGTTGAGGGCACCGGTGCGGTCCAGGCCGGCACCGAGGATCATGGTCGCGATGATGCTGATCACCGCGTTACCGGAGAAGCCGTTGAACAGCTCCTCCGGCTCGACCAGGCCCGACAGGCCCAGCAGCACCAGCACGACCAGGGCCACGACGTCGGCGCGGATGCGCTCGAACAGGAACATCACCATCGTGAAGCCCACCAGCCCGAGCACGAGCTTCATGTCGGTGGTGAGCGTCAGCGCGGTATCCATGCCGGGGCGGTAGCGACTCTTCTTGTTGTCGTGGTGCGCGTTGTCAGGCGCGCGCTGTTATGGACCGCGGTCGTACAGGAGATCCCACACGCCGTGGCCAAGCTTCTGGCCGCGGGTCTCGAAGTGGGTCTGGGGGCGCCAATGCGGACGGTCCACGCTGCCGCGCGGACCGGCGCGGTTGCTCAGGCCGGGCGTCGCATCGAGCACATCCCACATCTGCTCGGCATAGTCCTGCCAATCGGTGGCAAGGTGCAAGCGTCCGCCGATCGCGAGCTTGGACACCAGCAGGCGGGCGAACTCCGGCTGGACCAGTCGGCGCTTGTTGTGGCGCTTCTTGTGCCACGGGTCGGGGAAGTAGATGCGGATCTCGTCGAGCGAGCCGTCGGCGATCTCGTTGTGCAGCACTTCGACCGCGTCGTGGTGGTAGAGGCGGACGTGGTCGCTGCCGTCCTCGGCCAGCGCATTGAGCAGGCGGCCGACCCCGGGGGCATGTACCTCGATGCCGATCAGGTCGCGCTCGTGGTCGTTCTGGGCGGCGAAGCGCAGCGCCTCGCCGTTGCCGAAGCCGATCTCCAGCACGCGCCTGGCTTGGCGCCCGAAGGTGGCGTCGAAGTCGCGCGGAGTGCCTGCGTAGTCGAGACCGAAACGCGGCCACAGCTGGTCGAACGCGCGCTGCTGCGCCTCGGTGAAGCGCCCCTGCCGCAGCACGAAGCTGCGCACCTTGCGATGGCCTTCCTCGACGGTGAACGGCTTGGGTGGCGTCTTGCCCTTCGGCGCAGGAGTGCTGGGGTCCGACATCAGCCGATCAATCCGTCGACCGGGCTGGACGCACTGGCGAAGCGCTTGCGCGGGATGCGCCCGGCCTTGAAGGCGGCGCGGCCGGCTTCGACCGCCAGCTTCATGGCGTGGGCCATCAGCACCGGGTCTTTGGCGCCGGCGATGGCGGTGTTCATCAGCACGCCGTCGCAGCCAAGCTCCATCGCGATGGCCGCGTCCGACGCGGTGCCGACGCCGGCGTCGACGATGATCGGCACCTTCGCGTTCTCGACGATCTCGAGCAGGTTGTACTTGTTCTGCACGCCGAGGCCCGAGCCGATCGGTGCGGCCAGCGGCATGACCGCGACGCAGCCGATTTCCTCCAGGCGCTTGGCCAGGATCGGGTCGTCGGAGGTGTAGACCATGACCTCGAAGCCGTCCTTGACGAGGATCTCGGCGGCGGCGAGCGTCTGCACCACGTCGGGGTACAGCGTCTTCTGGTCGCCGAGGACTTCAAGCTTGACCAGGTTGTGGCCATCGAGCAGTTCGCGCGCGAGGCGACAGGTGCGCACGGCGTCGTCGGCGGTGTAGCAGCCGGCGGTGTTGGGCAGGATCGTGTAGCGGTCCGGCGGCAGCACGTCGAGCAGGTTGGGCTCGCCCGGGTTCTGGCCGATATTGCTGCGACGGATCGCGACGGTGACGATCTGGGCGCCGGCGGCCTGGGTGGCCAGGCGGGTCTGTTCCAGGTCGGTGAACTTGCCGGTACCGGTAAGCAGGCGCGAGGCGTAGGGCTTGCCGGCGATGACGAGGGGGTCGTTGAGGAGCGGAGCGGTCATCGCGCTAGTTTAGCAGCCGCGGTTTGCCTGACGGCCGCGCCCCGGGCACGCGGCGGTTCAGCCGCCGCCGAGGGCGTGGACGATCTCGACCCGGTCGCCGTCGGCCAGTGCGCGTTCGCCGTGGCGGCTGCGCGGCACGATCTCGTTGTTGATCTCCACCGCGACGCGGCGCTCGCCGAGCCCTTCGAGTTGCAGCAGCTGCAGCACGGTGGTGTCCGCGGTGATCGCGCGCGGCTCGCCGTTCAAGATGATGATTGCCATCCTGCTATTGTCGCCGCGGACACGGCACCAGGCCAGACCGGCACGCTTTTTGACGCACTGCGGCGTGAGTGTGCCAACCGCGCATGCTTGGATGCGTCCATCCGCGGGCGTATGTGGGCCCCGCGGAGCCTCTTGTCCATCCACTGCCATTCCATGCCATTCCAGGGGATTCAATGATGACACCCGTTCGCTCCGTGCTGGCCGCCGCACTGGCGCTGGCAGCCGCACCGGCCTTCGCCCAGAGCCAGCCGTACTCGCAGACCGTCTTCTTCGGTGACAGCCTGACCGACTCCGGTCACTTCCGTCCTGCGCTGACGCAGCTGGTCGGCCCGTCCGGCGCGCTGCTGGGCCGCTTCACCACCAACCCGGGGCTGGTCTGGTCCGAGTACGTCGCCGACTACTACGGCACCAATGCCGTGAGCGACAACCAGGGTGGCAGCAACTACGCCGTCGGCGGCGCCCGCAACGGCACCAACATCGTCGGCGGCCTCGGTCCGATCGACTCGCTGAACAAGCAGATCACCACCTACCTCGGCCGCAACGGTGGCCGCGCCGACGCAAACGCCCTCTACACCGTGTGGGGCGGCGCCAACGACCTGTTCGCAGCGGCCACCGCGCCGGCACAGGCGCAGGCGATCATCGGCGGTGCAGTCACTGCCCAGGTCGGCAACGTCGCCGCGCTGGAAAGCGCCGGTGCCCGTTACGTGATGGTCCCGACCGTGCCCGACCTCGGCCTGACGCCGCAGTCCCGCGCTGGCGGCGCCGTCGCGATGGCGCAGGGCACCGCGCTCGCAACCGCCTACAACACCGCGCTGTTCAACGGCCTGGCCACGGCCAACCTGCGCGTGATTCCGCTCGACACGTTCCATCTGCTGCAGGAAATCGTCAACAACCCGACGCCGTTCGGCATCAGCAACGTCACCAACCCGGCCTGCCGTACCCAGCCGGCGCCGGCGGGTGACTCGTCGCTGTTCTGCAACCCGGCGTCCTACGCCGCGGCGAACGCCCCGGACACCTATGCCTTCGCCGATGGCGTGCATCCGTCCTCCAAGGCCCACCTGATCCTCGGCGACTACGCCGTCTCGATCCTGGAAGGCCCGCGCCAGCTGGCGGTCCTGCCGCATTCGGAGGCCGTGGTCGGTCGCGCCCGCGCCGATCGCGTCGCCGCCCAGATCGGCTCGCGCCCGGAAGGCGAGGGCATGCGCTGGTGGGGTGACGTGCGCGGTGACTTCCAGCGCTATGGCGATGGCGACAACTACGACGGCATGGGCCCGACCGCGAGCTTCGGCCTCGACTGGGCCAGCGGCGGCCTCGTCTACGGCGGCTTCGCCGGTTACGGCCAGCAGAAGATGGACTGGGGCAACAACCGTGGCGAGTTCGACCAGGACGACGCCACCCTCGGCGGCTACCTGGGCTGGACCAGCGGTTCGGCCTGGATCAACGGCCAGGTGAGCTACAGCTGGGTGTCCTACGACGTCGAACGCCGGGTCAAGCTGGGCCCGACCTCGCGCACCCACACCGGCTCGCCGGACGGCACCAACCTCACCGCCGGCTTCTCCGCCGGCTGGAACTTCGGCGAAGGCTCGCTCAAGCACGGCCCGGTCGTGCAGGTGCTGTCGCAGACGATCGAGGTCGACGGTTACGACGAGAACAGCACCGAAGCCACGGCCCTGACCTTCATGGACCGCGACTACGACTCGCTGATTGGCAGCGTCGGCTGGAAGGTCGACTACACCATCAACGAGCACCTGAGCCCGTACGCCCAGCTGACCTACGACCACGAGTTCGAAGAGAACGACGACGAAGTGTTCGCCCGCCTGCGTTCGATGCCGGGCGCCGGCACGTTCGCCGTTCCGGGCACGCAGTACGACCAGAACTACGGCACGCTGGTGTTCGGCGCGCGCACGCAGCTGTTCGGCCTGGCCACCAACGTCGGCACCAGCGTGACGGTCGGGCAGAAGGGTGGCAACGACGCGACCGTTTTCGTCAGCCTTGGCGGCGGGTTCTGAAAAGCGCGTTCTGATCGACTGATCGGCGTTGCAGGAAAGTGCGGGAGCCTGGGTCAGCCCCGGCTCCCGCAGCTTTACTCCCGCTCCGTCGGGGGCATAGACTTCCCGGCGTACGCGGGTGTAGTTCAATGGTAGAACTGCAGCTTCCCAAGCTGCTAGCGTGGGTTCGATTCCCATCACCCGCTCCAAACATCTCCAGCGGCGGCCTGCCTTACAGTGGCCGCCGCTTTTGCCTTTCAGCGGCCCGCACTGGAGGCCCGATGGCAACGAAGATGGCAACGAAGATCGTACTGGGCTGGCGTGAGTGGGCTTCTTTGCCGGAGCTCGGCATCGCGCGCCTGCGCGCCAAGGTCGACAGTGGCGCGCGCAGCTCGGCGCTGCACGTGGATACGCAATGGCGTTTTTTCGACGGCGGCGCGCCGTGGGTCGGCTTCAGGATCAGTCCCGGCCAGCGCGGCGGGATCATCGAAGCGGCGGCGCCGGTCTACGACGAGCGCGAGGTCACCGACTCGGGCGGTCACTGCACCCGCCGGGTGTTCGTGCGCACCGTGCTGTCGCTGGCGGGCGTGGAGCGGGTGGTTGAAATCAATCTGTCGGATCGGCGCGGCATGCTGTTTCCGATGCTGCTGGGCCGTACCGCGCTGGCGAGGGTGTTCACCGTCGACCCCGCGCGTTCTTTCCTCCACGGCCGCTTGCCCGTCTCGGGCACGATCGTGCCAATCGTGAAATCAATGCAATGAAACTGGCGATCCTGTCGCGCAACAGCAAGCTCTACTCGACCCGGCGCCTGGTCGAGGCCGCGCGCGAGCAAAACCACAGCGTGCGTGTGCTCGACCCGCTACGCTGCTACATGCGCATCGCCAGCGACGGCTTCAGCATGCACTACAAGGGCCGGCCGATCTCCGGCTACCAGGCGGTGATCCCGCGCATCGGCGCCTCGGTCACGCGCTACGGCTCGGCGGTGCTGCGCCAGTTCGAGCTGATGAACTCGGTCACCCCCAACTCGTCCGACGCCATCCTGCGCGCGCGCGACAAGCTGCGCTGCCACCAGCTGCTGGCTGCCGAGCACATCGGCCTGCCGACCACCGTGTTCGGCGACAACCCCGACGACACCGGCGACCTGCTGTCGATGCTGGGCGCGCCGCCGCACGTGATCAAGCTCAACGAGGGCACCCAGGGTGCCGGCGTGATGCTGACCGAGAAGCTGTCGGCCTCGCGCGGCGTCATCGAGGCCCTGCGCGGCCTCTACGCCAACTTCCTGGTGCAGGAGTTCATCGAGGAGGCACGAGGCGCGGATGTGCGCTGTTTCGTCGTCGGTGGCCGCGTCGTCGCGGCGATGAAGCGGCAGGCGCCCAAGGGCGACTTCCGCTCCAACCTGCATCGCGGTGGCTCGGCCAAGGGCGTGCGTGCCAGCGCGGCCGAACAGGACGTCGCGATTCGCGCCGCGCGCGTGCTCGGTCTTGGCGTCGCGGGTGTCGACCTCATTCGCAGTGCGCGTGGTCCGCTGGTGCTCGAGGTCAACTCGTCGCCAGGCCTGGAAGGCATCGAGGATGCCAGCGGGGTGGACGTGGCCGGCGAGATCATCAGCTACGTCGCCGATCGGCTCAAACGCAGAATTGCGAAAAAGGCCGCCTCGCGGTGATTTTGGCAATTGGCGGCATTTGACGCCTTGTTAAGCGAAATTAACCGATGTTGACGACGCCAAACAGAACCGGCCGCGGCTCTTAACGAAAACGTAACGAGCGTTTTTAACAGCGGTTTAATCGAATTCGGCGTAGCCTGTCCCCACCGCAGCACTGCCGCTCTACCAATGTCAGTACCTGGTCGATGCAGGTTACGGTAATCGGGGCAATACCCTTTTGGCCCAGGCGCGGTGGCCCCGCGCTTGGGCCTTTGTTTGTCTGCGCCACGGTCTGCGCTACCGTCCGCGCGACGCGAACGCGCGTGTGCAACAGGTGACTGGCGCACACGACGGCTCTGGCAGAATCGTTAAGATCGTTAAGATCGTTAAGTCGCCGATGCAACTTGGACGACGTTCGACGGTCGAAGCCCCATTACCCAGGAAGGTCCCAGCCATGCGCATCCTCGTCATCGAAGACAACCAGGACATTGCCGCCAACCTTGGCGACTTTCTCGAAGACCGCGGCCATACCGTGGATTTCGCCGCCGATGGCGTCACCGGCCTGCACCTGGCGGTGGTCCACGACTTTGACGCGATCGTGCTCGACCTGAACCTGCCCGGCCTCGATGGCCTGGAGGTCTGCCGCAAGCTGCGCAACGAAGCGCGCAAGCAGACCCCGGTGCTGATGCTGACCGCGCGCGACAGCCTCGAGAACAAGCTGGCCGGTTTCGATTCCGGTGCCGACGACTACCTGATCAAGCCGTTCGCGCTGCAGGAAGTCGAGGTGCGCCTGAATGCGCTGTCGCGCCGCGGCCGTGGCGTGCAGACGCGCGTGCTCAACACCGCCGACCTCGAATACAACCTCGACACCCTGGAAGTGCGCCGCCAGGGCAAGCTGCTGCAGCTCAACCCGACCGCGCTGAAGATCCTGCAGGCGCTGATGGAGGCCTCGCCGGCGGTGGTTACGCGACAGGAACTGGAAACGCGCGTGTGGGGCGAGGAACTGCCCGACTCCGACAGCCTGCGCGTGCACATCCACGGCCTGCGCGCGGTGGTCGACAAGCCCTTCGAGGTCCCGCTGATCCAGACCCGCCATGGCATCGGTTACCGCATCGCCGCACCAGACAACGGCTGAGCCCATGGCGGTCGCCGAAGAGCCCCAGCGCCCGACGCACAGGACCCCAGGCAGGACCCGCTTCCGGCGGCAGCTGCGCAGCCGCATCATCCTCGCCTTCGTGCTGCTGGGCTTCGGCCTGACGGCGCTGTTCGCCTGGGCGACGAACTGGACCCGCAACCGGGTCGAGAACCAGATCATCGAAGACGTGATGAACCGCAACATCGACGTTGCGGCGCGTCAGTTCGAGCAGAACCCGGACAACCCGCAGTTCGCGGTCGACCAGATCCGCGCCTACGTCTACACCTCCGACAAGTTCGACTCGGTGCGGGTCAACTGGCCGGAATGGTACGAGCTGGCCGACGGCATCTACGGCATGACCGGCGTCGATCCCGACGGCAACTCGTTCTCCTACAAGCTGGCGGTGCGCAAGACGCCCAAGGCGTGGTTCTTCCTCGCCTACGACATGTCGCAGGCGACGCGCGGCGAAACCCAGTTCCAGCGTGCCGTCTGGGCGTCGGTGTTCCTGTTCACGGTGTTGTCGCTGCTGGTCGGCTGGTGGTCGGCCTCGCGCGTGATGAGCCCCGTGTCGGAACTGGCCAACCGGCTCAAGCTGTCGGGACGAAGTTCCGAGCCGGAAAACCTGGCGTCGCACTTCCCCGACGACGAGGTCGGCCAGCTTGCCGAGGCACTCGACGACTACGCCGAGCGCCTGACCGAAGTGGTCCAGCGCGATCGCGAATTCAATGCCGACGTCAGCCATGAGCTGCGCACGCCGCTGGCGGTGGTGAAGGGCGCGGTCGAACTGCTGCTGTCGCGCCCCGACGTCGACGACAAGACCCGCAACCGCCTGCTGCGCATCCAGCGCGCCGAGCAGCAGTGCACCGACCTGATCAGTGCCTTGCTGCTGCTGTCGCGCAACGAGCGCGGCCATGGCGCCACCGATGTCGCCAAGGTCGCCGAACAACTGCTCGATGCCCACCGTGCCCAGCTCGGCGGCAAGCCGCTGGAACTGCGCGTGGAAGGCGAGCAGGGCCTGATGGTCGATGCGCCGGAAGCGGCCGTCTCGGTCGCCCTGGGCAACCTGATCGGCAATGCCGTCAAGTACAGCAACGAGGGCGAGGTCGTCGTGCGACTGGGTTCGAAATCGGTCGCGGTGATCGATTCAGGCCCGGGCCTGAGCGCCGAGGATGCCGCCAAGCTGTTCGAGCGCGGCTACCGCGGCACCCATGCCGCGCACTCGCAGGGGGGCGGCATCGGCCTGTCGATCGTGCGCCGCCTGTGCGCACTGTATGGCTGGGAAGTGCAGGTGCGTCCGGGCGAGGAGCGCGGCGTGGTCGCCACGCTGGCCTTCGCCGAAGACGTCTTTCCGCGCGTCTGAGCGGCGATGCGGGAGCTGACTCCCGCATCGTGTGTCGTGCTCTCGGACCAGGCCGCTCAGACCGGCTCGAGCCAGCCGTACTTGTCCGGCGTCTTGCCGTCGAACAGGCCGAAGAACAGCTCCTGGATCCGGCGCGTCACCGCGCCCGGCTTGCCGCTGCCCACCTGGCGACCGTCGACCGGACGGATCGGCGTGATCTCGGCGGCGGTGCCGCACATGAACAGCTCGTCGCACAGGTACAGGTATTCGCGCGGCAGGTCGCGTTCGATCACCTCGATGCCGTTGTCGCGGGCGAGGGTGATGATGGTGTTGCGGGTGATGCCATTGAGCAGCGCGGCGCTGATCGGCGTGGTGTGCAGGGCGCCGTCGAACACCAGGAACAGGTTCTCGCCCGCGCCTTCCGACAGCAGGCCGGTCGAGGCCAGCGCGATGCCTTCGCCAAAGCCCAGGCGACGCGCTTCACGCGCGACCAGCTGGCCGGACAGGTAATTGCCACCGGCCTTGGCGCCGGCCGGCAGGGTGTTCGGTGCGAAGCGCTGCCAGCTCGACACGCAGGCATCGATGCCCTGGTCGACGACGCTCGCGCCCAGGTACTGGCCCATCTTCCAGGTCGCCACGGCGACATCGGTCGGCGTGTCGGCCGACAGGCCGAAACCGCCCAGGCCGCGATAGGCCACCGGACGCAGGTAGTCGGTGGTGTTGTCGTTGGCCTTGAGCACGTCGCGGCAGGCGGCGTTGATCTGCTCCAGCGAGTACGGCATCGCCATGTCGTAGATCTTGGCCGAGGCGAACAGGCGGGTGTTGTGGTCGGTGAGGCGGAAGATCACCGGCCCGGACGGCGTCTGGTAGCAACGGATGCCCTCGAAGACCGACGAACCGTAATGCACCACATGCGCCATGACATGGGTGGTGGCCTCGGCCCAGCGCTTGATCGCGCCGTTCTGCCAGATCCATTCGGGGTATTGCATCGCCGGTCTTCCGTCAGGGGGAAACGACTATTGTGCCCTGCGCGGAGGTCCCGGCCCAAATCGGGAGCTGGCGCCAGCGCGGTCGCGGTCAGCCCTTGATCCACCAGCAGCCGAAATACTTCTGCAGGCCGAAGACCGTCCGCGACGGCGTGACGCCGTTGGCCTGAGTCTGCTCGACCCGCAATGCGACCGGCGCGCGCCGTGGCCGCGAAGGGGCAACCGCCGGGTCACCTTCGGCGAGCGGCGCGAACCCGGAGGCGGCTGCCTCGTCCTCCGGTTCGGCAGGCATCACCGGGACGATGCCGACCAGTGGCAGCTGCACGAGCGCATCGAGCCGCGCCAGCACGTTGTAGGCGCTGGCGCCCGACATTCCGGTCCAGTAGTAGACGCCGGCAAGGCGGTTGGCATCGCGCGCATCGAAGGCGCCGTTGATCTCCTGGACGAGGTCGCGCAGGTTGCGCGCGCAGCCGCCCGCGCTGGGCCTGGCGACGGAGGCCGGCGCCACCCTGGGCGGTTGCTCCACGGCACCGACGTCCGGACAGGCTCGATCGGTGTACACGTCCATCCCGTCCGGCATCGTGCAGCGGTGCACCTGCGCGGCGACCGGCGGCGAGCACCCCATCGCGGGGAGCGCGATCACCAGCACCGTGAGCAGGAATTTCGACAGCGGCATCGGGGCAGACTAGCTTCGGCACGGGGGATCGCGACGATACGCCCATCTCATTCCGCCCACACGACCGCCGCCCGGCGGGCTCGTTCAGAAGTGGACGAAGTAACAGCCGGAATAGCGTTCGACATCGAGCTCCAGCACTTGCTGGGGCTCGGAGAAGACCAGTTGCATCGCGCCGCCGCCAGCGCCGGCGCTGGCCAGCGACGGCCAGTAGCTGGCATCGACCAGCGACTGCCGTGACAGGTTCTGGAGGCGATTCATCACCAGCTGCGCCTGCTGGTGCCGCAGGCCGGGCCAATGGAAGCTTTCGGCGATCCGGTTGACGTCGCCGGCGGCGAACGCGCCGAGCAGGTCCAGCGACAGCTGCCCGACGTTGCGCGCGCATCCACTGGCAGCGGGCCGGCGCAACGGGATGGCACCCTGGTGGCGCATGCCCAGCAAACCCGCGCTGGCCGACGCGGATGCATCGAAGGTCAGGCGGTTCACCAGTTCGGCCGAAAGCGGCGCAGGCATCGCGCCCAGCGCCGCACAGGCGGTGTCGGTGTAGACGGCCTGACCGTCGCGGGCCTGGCAGCGGTTGAGGCCGCCGATGGCATGGGCCGGGGCGCAGAGGACGAGCGCCAATAGCCAGGCCCATCCCGCCACCCGACGTGGCTGCGTGTTCATGTTTTGCCCGCGGGGGAACGGGGAATTTCATCGTCCCCCGCCGGGCGTCAATGGCGCGTGTTAAAGGCTCACAGTCGCGACAGCACGGACAGCGTCGGTTTGGACAGGTTCAGCGTGTAGAAGTGCAGGGCCGGTGCGCCACCTTCGACAAGACGCTGGCACATTGCCGCGACCACGTCGGCGGCGAACTCGCGGATCGACTCGGCATCGTCGCCGAAGGCGTGCATGCGCTTGCTGATCCAGCGCGGGATCTCGGCGCCGCAGGCATCGGAGAAACGGCGCAGCTGGCTGAAGTTCGAGATCGGCATGATGCCCGGCACGATCGGCACGGTGACGCCAAGGCGGCGCGCGTCGTCGACGAAGCGGAAATACGCGTCGGCGTTGTAGAAGTACTGGCTGATCGCGCCGTTGGCGCCGGCGTCGATCTTGGACTTGAAGTGGTGCAGGTCGGCGACGGCGTCATCGGCCTGCGGATGGCATTCGGGGTAGCAACCGACTTCGATGTGGAAGTAGCCGTCGTGTTCGCGACGGATGAATTCGACCAGCTCGGTGGCGTAGCGGAAGTCGCCGGTATGGCCCATGCCCGAGGGCAGGTCGCCGCGCAGCGCGACGATGCGGTGGCAGCCCATGGCCTTGTAGCGCTCGAGCAGTTCGCCCAGTTCGGCGCGCGTACCGCCGACGCAGGACAGGTGCGGGGCGGCATCGAGGCCGTGGGTCTGGTGCAGGCGTTCGACCGTCTCGGGCGTGTAGCTCAGCGTCGAGCCGCCGGCGCCGAACGTGCACGAGACGTACTCGGGGTTCTGCGACTTCAACCTGGCCGCGGTCTTGTCCAGCTGCGCGCGCTGCTCGTCGGTCTTGGGCGGGTAGAACTCGAAGCTGATCGGGGTCATGCGTGGCCGCCGCTGCAATGGGTAATGCGTAGTCTATCGCTCTATCGCGATGGAAATCGACCGTGTTGTGCCCCCGGGTGCGGCCTGCGGCCTTACCCGGGCTACGCGAAGGTAGCCCGGGTAAGCGCAGCGCACCCGGGGCACCATCAACGCCAAAAGAAAACGGGCGCCGAAGCGCCCGTTCTCCCCGCACCGCGATGCATCAGTAGCGGTAGTGCTCCGGCTTGTACGGACCGTCGGCCGACACGCCCAGGTAGGCGGCCTGGTCGTCGGTCAGGCGGGTCAGCTTCACGCCGATCTTCTCCAGGTGCAGGCGCGCGACTTCCTCGTCGAGCTTCTTCGGCAGGATGTAGACCTTCGGCTCGTAGCTGTCCTTGTTGGCCCACAGGTCGATCTGCGCCAGGGTCTGGTTCGAGAACGAGTTGGACATGACGAAGCTCGGGTGGCCGGTGGCGCAGCCGAGGTTCACCAGGCGGCCTTCGGCCAGCAGGAAGATCGAGTTACCACCCTTGAAGGTGTACTTGTCGACCTGCGGCTTGATGTTTAGGCGAACCGCGCCGGAAGCGTTGAGCTTGTCGACCTGGATCTCGTTGTCGAAGTGGCCGATGTTGCAGACGATCGCCTGGTCCTTCATCTGCGACATGTGCTCGAGCGTCAGCACGTCCTTGTTGCCGGTGGTGGTGACGTAGATGTCGCCGCGGCCCAGCGTGCTCTCGACGGTGTTGACCTCGAAGCCTTCCATCGCCGCCTGCAGGGCATTGATCGGATCGATTTCGGTGACGACCACGCGCGCGCCGTAGGCACGCAGCGAGTGCGCCGAGCCCTTGCCGACGTCGCCGTAACCGCAGACCACGGCGACCTTGCCGGCCAGCATCACGTCCATCGCGCGCTTGAGGCCGTCGGCCAGCGACTCGCGGCAGCCGTAGAGGTTGTCGAACTTGGACTTGGTGACCGAGTCGTTGACGTTGATCGCCGGCACCAGCAGCGAGCCGGCTTCGGCCAGCTGGTACAGGCGGTGGACGCCGGTGGTGGTCTCTTCCGAGACGCCCTTCCAGTCGCGCACAACGGTGTGCCAGAAGCCCGGACGCTCGGCGTGGACGCGCTTGAGCAGGTCCTTGATGACCTGTTCTTCGTGGTTGCCCGAGGCGGTGTTGACCCAGTCGCTGCCGTTCTCGAGCTCATAGCCCTTGTGGATCAGCAGGGTGACGTCGCCGCCGTCGTCGACGACGAGCTGCGGGCCGAGGTACTTGTCGGCGCCGGTGCCCGGGAAGGTCAGGGCGGCCAGGGTGCAGTCCCAGTACTCTTCCAGCGATTCGCCCTTCCAGGCGAACACCGGGGTGCCGCTGGCGGCGATCGCGGCGGCGGCGTGGTCCTGGGTCGAGAAGATGTTGCACGAGGCCCAGCGCACGTCGGCGCCGAGGTCACGCAGGGTCTCGATCAGCACGGCGGTCTGGATGGTCATGTGCAGCGAGCCGGTCACGCGCACGCCCTTGAGCGTTGCGGTGGCGGCGTACTTCTTGCGGATGGACATCAGGCCCGGCATTTCGTGCTCGGCGATGTCGATCTCCTTGCGGCCCCAGTCGGCCAGGGAGATGTCGGCAACTTTGTAATCGCCTTCGGTCGAGAAGGTCTTGGCTACGGCATTCATGGTGTGAAGCTCCGGTTTTTGGGTGAGGGCAGGGGGTGAGTCCTGCCAAACCGGGCGCCGTTGTGCGTGTTGCGTCCCGCCGAGCCTGATTCCGGATTGCCCGGACTTGCAGCGCCCCTCGGCGAGGCGGGCCATTTTAGCGGTTTGCGGTTGCGGATGGATGAACCCGGTAGCGTTTGCTTGATGCAGCTGCGTGATGCGTGATGCCTTCGGGAAGGCGCCGTCCGCCGGGCCGGGGATTGCTCCGCCCCTCCAGACGCCATCCTGGCTTTAGTCGGGGCGCGGGACATCCATGTCCCGCTGCTCCGCAATCCCCGACCCGGCGGACGACGCTTCGGCAATTCATTGCGTGGTCTTCGGCTGCCCCTCTCCCCAACCCCTCTCCCACAAGGGGAGAGGGGCAAAGGGCGCGAGTGGTCCTGGAACAACCAATTCCTTTCGCGGGCGTCCGGGACCGAGCTCACCGAGCAGACGTGCGAATGAGCGAGGGCACGGACACCGCTCAGGGCCGGCACAGCGCGAGTCCGACCGGCGCAGCTGCATCACGCGCGCACTGCGCTCTCGCTAACAGCCCAAGTCAATAAAACAGTGACAGCTTACGGAAGGAGGGGGTGGGGTGTATTTCGCGAACAATAAACGGAGCGAAGCGGAGGTTCGCGGAATACACCCCACCTCCTCCACCCACCGAAACCAAGCGCGCAAAAGAAAACGGACCGCAATGCGGTCCGTTCTCTCCAATCCAAAAGCCTCAGGCGCTGATTACTTCTTCAGGCCCGAATCCTTGCGCAGGTCGTCGGCCTTGTCCGTCTTCTCCCACGAGAAGGCGGTGGCGGTGTGCTTCTTGCCGGCGCCGTCGACGTAGGTCACCTCGTGCGGCTTGCGGCCGAAGTGGCCGTAGGCAGCGGTTTCCTGGTAGACCGGGTGGATCAGGTCGAGCATCTTGACGATGCCGTACGGGCGCAGGTCGAAGTGCTTGCGGATCAGCTTCTCGATCTTCTCGTCCGGAATCTTGCCGGTGCCGAAGGTGGTGACCGAGATCGAGGTCGGCTCGGCCACGCCGATGGCGTAGGAGACCTGCACTTCGCAACGGTCGGCCAGGCCGGCCGCGACGATGTTCTTGGCGACGTAACGCGCAGCGTACGCAGCCGAACGATCGACCTTCGACGGATCCTTGCCCGAGAACGCGCCACCGCCGTGGCGGGCCATGCCGCCGTAGCTGTCGACGATGATCTTGCGGCCGGTCAGGCCGCAGTCGCCCACCGGGCCGCCGATCACGAAGATGCCGGTCGGGTTGATGTGGATCTTGTTCTTCGGCAGCGACTCGAGCCACTTCTTCGGCAGCACCGGCTTGAGGACGTGTTCGTACACGCCTTCAACCAGGTCCTTCTGCTTGATGCCCGGGTCGTGTTGGGTCGACAGGACCACCGCATCGAGGCCGGCCACGTTGTGGTTGGCGTCGTAGCGCAGGGTCACCTGCGACTTCGCGTCCGGGCGCAGCCACGGCAGCGGCGAGTTCTTCTTCTTGCGGATCTTGGCCTGCTGCTCGACCAGGCGGTGCGAGTAGTAGATCGGCGCCGGCATGAACTCCGGGGCTTCGTTGCAGGCGTAGCCGAACATCAGGCCCTGGTCGCCAGCGCCCTGTTCTTCCGGCTTCTTGCGGTCAACGCCGGCAGCGATGTCGGGCGACTGCTTGCCGAGCATGTTGATGATCGCGCAGGTGTGGCCGTCGAAGCCGACATCGGAATTGTTGTAGCCGATGTCGTTGATGACCTTGCGCGCGAGGGACTCGATGTCCACCCACGCATTGGTGGTGACTTCGCCGGCGACGATCGCCGCACCGGTCTTCACCATCGTCTCGCACGCCACGCGTGCGCGCTTGTCCTGGGCCAGGATGGCGTCGAGGACGGCATCGGAGATCTGGTCGGCAATCTTGTCCGGATGGCCTTCGGAGACCGACTCAGAGGTGAAGAGGTAGCTGGACATCGAGGCTTTATCCCCGTATTCGGATGAAAGGATGGCCGCGCATGATACAGGCTTGGCCGGGTCGGCGCATTGTGCGTCATTCAGGTGTTGGCTGAGAGTTAATTTCCCGGCCTGGGAACGGGGCGCTGTCACCGGATTGACCCGAATCCGCCACGTCGCTGTCGCCGCGCCGCAGCAGGCTGCGCGGCGAGACGCCCCGTCGGGGCGGGCCGTGACCTCCGATGCCGCTCGAGCGCCGCCTGCAGGAACGCTTCCCACACTGGTTCGATGGCCGCCGGGCGTCGATCGCGCGCCCATTGCTGCGCACGATCGGGCGCTGGTCGCGGTTCGACCAGATCGAGTCCTTCCTCCAGGCCAACGGCCACCTGCGCGATTTCGATTTCGTCCGCGCCGGCCTCGACCACCTGCAGGTGCGCTACTTGGCCGATCCGCTGGAAGTGACGCGCATTCCCGCCCGTGGCCGTCTGCTGGTCGTCGCCAATCATCCCTCCGGGGCGATCGACGCGCTGGCGCTGCTGGATCTCGTCGGGCGCGTCCGGAGTGACGTGAAGATCGTCGCCAACGACCTGCTGTCGGCCCTGGAGCCGCTGTCGGGCCTGCTGCTGCCGGTGCGCATCCTCGGCGGCCGGCCGAGTCCGGCCAGCCTCCAGGCCATCGACGACGCGCTCCGCGACGAACAGTGCGTGATCGTCTTTCCCGCCGGCGAAGTGGCGCGGCTGGGACTGAACGGCGTAACCGATGGCCGCTGGCGTCGTGGATTCCTGCGCTTCGCCCGCGCCAGCGCCGCGCCGGTGCTGCCGGTGCGCATCGAGGCCCGCAACTCGGCGCTCTTCTACGGCGCTTCGGCGCTGTTCAAGCCGGTCGGCACGGCATTGCTGGCGCGCGAGATGTTCGCGCGCCGCGCGCACCGGGTGTCGATGCGCATCGGAACGCCGCTGCTGCTGCCGCCCGATGGCGACCCGGAGCGGCTGCTGCGGCAGGTCCGGCGCGAGCTGTTCGCGCTTGGCCACGGCCAACGGCGCAGCGCGGTCGAGCTGGCAAGCGAGATCGCCGCACCCGCCAGCCCGGAGCCGCTGATCGAGGCGATCGAGCCGCAACGAGTGCTTGCCGGCGTCGAGTCGATGGCACTGCTGGGACGCACGCAGGACGGCAAGCAGATTCGTTGCGGGCGCCTGGCCGCCGGCTCGCCGCTGCTGCAGGAAATCGGCCGCCTGCGCGAGCTCACGTTCCGCGCCGTCGGCGAGGGCACCGGACAGCGCCTGGATGTCGACCTTTTCGACAGCTGGTACGACCACATCGTGCTGTGGGACGACCAAGCCGGGCGCATCGCCGGTGCCTACCGCGTCGCCCGCGGTGCCAGCGTACTGGCCGAACGCGGCCTGGCCGGGCTCTACACCGCATCGCTGTTCCGCTACGCCGACGATGCGATCCCGCGCATCGCCCAGGGCATGGAACTCGGACGCAGTTTCGTGACCCCGGACTATTGGGGCAGTAGCAGCATCGACTACCTGTGGCAGGGCATCGGCGCCTATCTCGCCGACCACCGCAACGTGCGCTACCTGTTCGGGCCGGTGTCGATCAGCGCGGCATTGCCCGAACAGGCACGCGAGCAGATCGTCGCCTACTACGCGCGCTACTACGGTTGCGGCCAAGCGGATGCAGTGTCGAAGCAGCCGTTCGCCTATCGCGCCGCGCCGCCACAGTTCGGTGCCGTCGATGCGGCCACGGCGTTCCGCGTGCTGCGCGACAACCTCGAGGCGCTCGGTGCGAGCGTGCCCATGCTCTACAAGCAGTACACCGACCTGTGCGAACCCGGCGGTGCGCGCTTCCTGGCCTTCGGCGTCGATCCGGCGTTCAGCGATGCGGTCGATGGCCTGATCGAGGTCGATCTGCAGTTGCTGCGACCAAAGAAGCGCGAACGTTATCTCGGCAGTCACTGTGCCGCCGCGGCCGCAACGGAGACAAGCGGATGACCCAGGCACCGACCACGTTGCCGTTGCGCCGTCGCGCGGTCTTCGTGTCCGATGTCCACCTGGGTTCCAAACACTGCCATGCCGCCGAGTTCGCCGACTTCCTCGGCGGGCTGCGCTGCGATCGCCTGTACCTGGTCGGCGACATCGTCGACCTGTGGTGGATGGCGCAGCGCCGGCCGAGCTGGGGCCACGCCCACAACCGCGTGATCGAAGCGCTGCACGCCCTGCGCCGGGCCGGCACCGAGCTGGTGTACGTGCCGGGCAACCACGACCGTCCGATCCGGCGCTTCTGCGGGCTGACGCTGCCTCGCATGACAGTGCGCCGGCGGGCGATCCATGTCACCGCCGATGGCCGCCGGCTGCTGGTCACCCATGGCGACGATTACGACGGCGTGACCCATTTCGGCGGCCTGCAGGAGAAGTTCGGTGACTGGCTCTACTACCGCATCCTCACCGGCAACCAGTGGCTCAACCGCGTGCGTCGCCACTTCGGCCGGCGCTACTGGTCGCTGTCGGAGTTCCTGAAGCGGCAGAGCGGCGCCGCCGAGCGCTACATCGAACGCTTCGTGCAGGCCGGCCTCGACGACGCCGCGCGACGCGGCCTTGATGGCGTGATCTGCGGCCATATCCACCGCGCGGCGCTGTTCGAGCGGGATGGCCGCCTGTACGCCAACGATGGCGATTGGGTCGAGAGCCTGACCGCGCTGGTCGAAGATCCGGACGGTACGCTGCGCCTGCTGTCGCATACCGGCGAATCGCTGGCGGTGTGCCCGCCGCTGCCGCGCGAGGTGGGGCAAACGGACCAGCCACGCGCCGCGTGAACTGCGAACGGCGCGACGGTCGACACGCATGGGCGGTGGGGACCGCTGCTAGCATCGCTGAATGGACTCCCTGACCCAGATCGTGCTCGGCGCCGCCGTCGCCGCTGCCATCGCCCCGCCCGGACATCGACGCGCTGCCCTGTTGGCCGGCGCCGCCCTGGGCGCCTTGCCCGACCTCGACGTGCTGCCGGTGAACCTGTTGACCAGCGACCCGGTCGAACGAATGACCTGGCACCGCAGCCTCAGCCATTCGTTGCTGGTGCTGCCGTTTGTCGCGTGGGCGATCTGGGCGTGGTTCCGCGGACGCGGTGGGCGCGTGGCGCAGGCACCGACGCGCTGGTTCTGGGCGCTGGCGCTGGCCCTGGTCACCCACCCTTTGCTGGACGCGTTCACCGTCTACGGCACGCAACTGCTGTGGCCGCTGCCGTTCAGGCCGGTGATGTGGTCGAGCGTGTTCATCATCGATCCGCTGTACACGATCTGGTTGCTGCTGGCCTGCGTGATCGCCTGGTTCTGGCGCGAGCGGCCGATCGTGCAGCCGGCGCTGGTGGCCGGACTGGCGTTGAGCACGCTTTACCTGGGCGCTTCCCTGGTGGCCAAGCAGATGGTCGAGCGTGAGGCCGAGCGCGCGCTGGCCGCGCACCACCTCGAGAACGCGCCGCGGTTCTCGGTGCCGATGCCGTTCAACATCCTGCTGTGGCGGGTGGTGGCGATGACGCCGGAGGGATTCGTCGAGGGCGAGCGTTCGCTGGTGGCCGACAGTGGGCCAATGCGCCTGCGCGAGTACCCGTCGGACGTGCAGGCGCTGGCCCAGGTCTTCGACTATCCCAGCGTGCAACGCCTGAACTGGTTCAATCGCGGCTTCATGAAGGCGGAGGAGCGCGACGGCCAGCTGGTGCTGTCGGACCTGCGCATGGGCGCCGAGCCCGATTACAGCTTCCGTTTCGCCGTGGCCCGCCGCGAAGGCGACGCCTGGCAGGAGATGCCTCCCGAGCAACTGAAGTGGCCATGGCAGGCCAGTCGCAGGCTCGGTGCGATGTGGAAGCGGATATGGATTGCGCCGACGAACGAATCCGATGTCAGCGGCGCGGCAATGGAGCGCCCCTCAGTGAGGGCGGCGTCGCCGGCGGGAACCACGGCCAGACGCTGAACCGTCCACCCGGGCCGCGTGTTACGCACACGGCCCTTGAGTGGAAGTGAACCTCATGGTTGTCCGCCTCGGGACTTTGGATCACAGAGCGTCGTTGAATTCCCGCTTGATCTGGACGATGTATTCGCGACCGTCCTTGTCGGTCAGCGCTACCGATTCACCATTCATCAACTGCTCGTAGCGGGTCTCGCCGATGGCATTGACGAACTTCTTGAGCGCGCGATCGTAGGTGTAGGTGTACTCGGCGAATGCGGTGCGGTTGCCGACGATCATCTGGATCTTGCGCTCGCTCAGCCCGGTGACCTGTGACAGGTCGTTGATGGGATCCTTGCTCTGCTCCGCCCACGCCGGCATCGATGCCACAAGCGCCAGCGCGATAAACGCAATCTTCGCTTTCATGAGTTCTCTCCTGATCGGATCGATCCACCGGAGCGTTGCGGCGGGGTCCGCAGTAAGGGGACGCCCCGGCATGGCATAGGTTCAATCAGAAGGCATGGCGATTGCATCGCCCATAGGGGACTGTGACTTTCGACCTGCACCACTCATCGCAATCACAACTGCAGCACATTCGTCACACCGCGCGCGTATGTGTGCAGCGGATTGGTTTCATCGGTAATTGATGAATGTCGCGTCAACAGGCGCGCTCAATACACTGTCGCGCGCGCCTGCACGAAGGCATAGAAGAAGACCGCGTTCGGATCGTTCTGCACCTGGTGCATCTCGCGGCGCATGCCATCGACGACATCCTGCGTCACGCACTGCGCGGCGAGCAGCTGGTCCGCGGCCGACAGCAGCAGCTCCTCCCAGAACGCGATCATGGTCTTGCGTCGCGCCGGTTCGCGGTTGTCGAAGTAGAACGTCTTGACCTCGGTGGAGACGTCACGGAATCCGCCGGCCAGCAGCAGGTTGCCGAGCTTGGCGCCGACGAAGGGATCGCCGCCGCTTTCGTACTGGAAATCGTTGAACGCCATCCAGTAGCGCCAGACGTTCGGCGAGTACGGGTCGAGCAGGAACGAGGAATTCATCACCTCGGTGATGTAGACCGGTGCGCCCGGTGCCAGCACGCGACGCACTTCGTTGAGCACGCGCGCAGGCGAGGGCACGTGCTCGAGCACCCAGCACAGGAACGCGGCATCGAAGCTGCGTGGCTCGAACGGCAGGTTGGTGGCATCGGCCAGGTGCAGGTCGTAGCGGCCGTCGAGCCAGGCCATCGAGCCGAGGTTGGCGCGTGCCGCACCGAGCTGCGCTTCGTTGAGGTCGACGCAGGTCGCGTGCAGATCCGGGAAGCGACGCAGCAGGATCTCCGTCTGCGCGCCGACGCCGCTGCCGATCTCTAGCAGTCGACGCGCGCCGCTGTAGTCGATGTCGTGGAAGATCGTCGACTCGGCCAACCGCGCCTGTTTCATCAGGCGTGCCTGCTCGGTCTGCGAGAAGCCGTGCAGGTACGGGAACTCGGTGGCGCTGGATGACTCGCTCATGTGGCCTCCAATGCGGAGCCCTGCGCGCCACGAACTGCTTCAGGCGGCGGCCGGGAGCTCCGGGGTGACACCCGCGATCAGGGCATCGAAGTACTCGCCGGTCAGGTGCAGTTGCGCCTGGGCGGTTTCAGCGCGGTTGACCACGGCACGGAATGCCTGGTTCTCCGGACGGTCCTTGGCATACCAGCCCAGATGCTTGCGGGCGATGCGCACGCCGGAGACCTCGCCGTAGAACTCGTGCAGATGGTGCAGGTGGCCGATGAGCACTTCGCGCACTTCCTGCACGGTCGGCTCGGGCAGCAGTTCGCCGCTGGCGAGGTAATGGGCGATCTCGCGGAAGATCCACGGCCGGCCCTGCGCGGCCCGGCCGATCAGCACCGCGTCGCAGCCGGTTCGCGCGAGCACCTCGGCGGCCTTCTGCGGCGAATCGACATCGCCATTGGCGAACACCGGAATCGACAGCGCCGCCTTCACTTCGGCGATGGTGTCGTACTCGGCGGTGCCGGTGTACTGCTGGTCACGGGTGCGACCGTGCACCGCGAGCGCGGCGATGCCGGCGCTCTGCGCGACCTTCGCGATCGCCAGTGCGTTGCGCTGGTCGGCGGCCCAGCCGGTGCGGATCTTCAGCGTCACCGGCACGTCGACGGCCTTGACCACCGCATCGAGGATGCGCGCGACCAGGGCCTCGTCGCGCATCAGCGCCGAGCCGGCCCAGGCATTGCAGACCTTCTTGGCCGGGCAGCCCATGTTGATGTCGATGATCTGCGCACCGTGGTCGACGTTGTAGCGCGCCGCCTCGGCCATCACCTCCGGCACGGTGCCGGCGATCTGCACGCTGATCGGCGCGGGCTCGCCGTCGTGGTCCATGCGATGGCGCGATTTGGCGGTGTTCCAGAAGCGCGGGTCGGAGGTGGTCATTTCCGACACGCACAGGCCGGCGCCCAGGCGCTTGCTCAGCACCCGGAACGGTTTGTCGGTAACGCCGGCCATGGGCGCCAGGATGACCCGGGGCGCGATCTGGTAGGGGCCGATATGGAAGGACGTGTCCGCCATGGCGGGCATTGTAGCCGGGTGTCAGCGGCGCCCGCGTCGACGCCGCCAGAACAGGAATCCGGTCACCAGCAGGAACATCGGCAGCAGCCCCACTACCGCAGTGGTCACCTTCATCACGCTGCCGCCGACCGCGCCGACATGCAGCGGGAAGATCGCCTGGCTCATGCGCATGCCCAGCGGGTTGGCCGTGGCGTCGTTCACCTGCAGGACGCCGCCGCCGGCCTTCGCGATCGCAATGGTGCTGCGCCCGACCGGATGCCATTCGCCATCGGCACGCGCTCGGAATGACACCACGCCATCGCCGGCCTTCGGCACCGAGACCCGGCTCAGGCGCGCACGCGGCAATGCCGTGTCGGCCTGGCGCAGGACACGCGGCCAGTCGACCGCGCCGTCGGCTTCCATCTTCGGCGGCTTCACCGTCTCACCGCCGAACGCCGCCACCAGCACCGACTGGAATTCCTTCGAATACACCATGCCGACACCGGTCAACGTCGCCAGCAACAGCAGCGGAAACAGCAACGCGCCGCTGCTGCGATGCCAGCTCAGCCAGCGCCGCACGGGTGGGCCCGAGTGCATCTTCAGATGCGCCAGCAGGTGCCCGCGCCGCGGCCACCACAGGTACAGGCCGGTGAGGATCAGGCCCAGCGCAATGCAGCCGAACACGCCGAGCACTTCCTCGCCGGTCTCGCCGGCCAGCAGGTGGGTGTGCCAGTCGTGCAACCACATCAGCACATCGTCGTCGTGGCTGCGGTAGAGCAGCAGCGCGCCGTCTTCGGGTGCGAAGTAGGCGCGGTGGCCGTCCTCGAAGTAGCCCTGCCAGACCGGCAGGTCGTCGTGCGGCAGATCGAGTGAGCGCAGCCCCTCGGGCTGCCAGCGCTCGATCAGCGCGGCCAGCACGCGGCCATCGGCGATCGCGGCATGCTGCGCCAGCTGCGGGTGCTGCAGGCGCAACAGGTCGTTGTGGAATACCAGCACGGTGCCGGTAATGGCGACCAGCGCGAACACGACGCCGACGCTGAGGCCAACCCACAGGTGCAGCCACGACAGCACCGCCCGCAGGCGGCGCGAGAACGGTCGTGGCGAGGAGGCGGTCATCAGCGAGTGCCGGTCAGAACCGGTTGGCCCAGCTCAGGGTCAGCACGCGACCGCGGCCGGCGACGTAGGTGTCGTTGCGCGGCGTGCTCTGCGAGTAGTAGGTCACGTACTGCTCTCCAAAGATGTTCTCGATGCCGACGTTGAGCTGGCCCAGCGGCAGCCGGAAGCGCGTCTGCAGGTCGACCGTGGTGTAGCCATCGAAGTCGGCGACCTGGACGCCACGCAGGTTGAACTCGCGATCGAGCGACTGGCTGGCCTGCAGGCGACTGGAGATGCCTGGCGTCCAATCCTGGTCCCAGAACGCGGTGATGCGGTCGGGGCTGACGTTGATGCCGGGCAGGTCGCTGTCGACGCGGTCGTCGCCGTTGCTGTCGTAGCGGCCGTCGGTCTGCGCGTAGCCCAGGCCGATGCGGGTCGTCTCGCTGAACTGCCAGGCGACGTTGGCCTCGATGCCTTCGATCTCGGTGCGCTCGCGCACGACGTTGTAGCTCTGGCTGCCCGGGTCGAAGGCCAGGCGCGAACCCAGGTCGGAGTCGGACTGGTAGACGGCCAGGTGCGCGAGCCAGCGGCCGTCGTCGTAGTCGATGCCGATTTCCTGATTGTCGGCAATCACCGGCGACAGGTCGACCAGCGTGTCCACGCGCTGGCCCGGCGTACTGATGCCGCGCAGGACGCGGCCGATGTCGGCGACGCTGTAGCCTTCCGAATACGAGGCATAGAGCTTGAGTGCATCGGTGACTTCCCAGACCGCGCCGAAGTTGGGCAGCACTTCGCTGGTCGTCGGCGAGCCGCCTTCGACGAACTGGCCGCCGTTGTTGGACGGAATGGTGGTGAAGTCGTCGACCTTGAGCTTGCCGCGCTCGTAGCGCAGGCCGCCGCTGAGCATCACGCGGTCGGCCACCCACCACTCGGCCTGCACGAACGGCGACACCGATTCGTAAGTGGTCTCGGGCACCCAGTCCAGGCCGCTGACGACCAGTTCCTGATGGGTCGTGTCGCGCGCAAGGTCGAGGCCGGTGGTCACGCGAAGTCGCAGCCCGAACAGGTCGCCACGCGACCAGCTGAACTTGCCGCCGAGCTTCTCGGAGACGTTCTGCGACTGGTCGAACCAGTGCAGGTCGCGGCCGTCGCCCCAGAAGTTGCCCCAGTCGGTGCCACCGTACAGCGCCTCGAAATCGACCCAGTACAGCTGCGCCTGGAAGTAACCGCCGGCCATCGCCTTGTCGGTGTAATCGAGGTTCAGCGAGGTCGAGCGGTTGCGCGCCCCTTCGCCTTCCTTCTCGCCGCGGACCGAGGTCGCCAGCTGACCGGTGGCGATGTTGCCGTTGACGGTGGCGTAGTCGTTGTTGCCCTGCAGCTCGTAGTGGTTGACGGTGAGCTGCAGGCGCTGCTCGTCGTTGATGTTCCAGCCGCCCTTGGCGAACAGGTTGTACGACTGCGCGTCCATCAGGTCGCCCTGGACGTCGTTGACGGCGATCGCATTGCCATCGCCGTCGTAGTACAGCCCTTCACTGGCGTACGACGCACCGCCGACCAAATCGAACGCGCCACTGCGCGTGCCGAACACGTACGAGGCGCGGTAGCCGGTGCTGTCGCTCTCGTGCGGGAGGGCGCTGCTGGCGGCGACGTTGACGTCCTGGAACGTCTCGCCGTCCTGGCGCGGGGCGCGCTTGGTGATGATGTTGATGATGCCGCCCGATGCGCCCAGTCCCTGCAGCGCGTTGGCGCCGTGGATGACTTCGATGCGCTCGATCATCGCCGGGTCGATGGTGTGGCCGTCACGGCCGCCTTCGCGCAGCGGCGTCGATTGCGGCACGCCGTCGACCAGGTACAGCGGCTTGCGGCCGCGCAGGGTCTCGCCGCCGTTGGTCAGCTTCTGCCGTGAAGGCGAGAACGACGGGATCAGGTTCGCCAGCACCTGCGAGATGTCCTGGGTCAGCGCGAGCTGCTGCTGCAGCTGCTTCTGGTCGATCACCGTAATGGTATTGGGCAGCGCGGCATCGGAATCGGGGATGCGGCTGGTGCTGGCCGAGACCGTCACGCGGTCGATGTCGGTGGCCGTGTCGGCCGGCGCTTCGTCGGCGGCGTGCGTCTCAGAGGCATGGGCAACGGGCGCGGCAAGGGCAGCCAGCAGGGCGCTGGCGAGGAGGTGGCGACGGAGCATGGGGGGTCCGGACTGCGAGTCAGGCGCGTATGGTAATGCGAACCATTCTCGTTTTACAGGCCGAGTCTGGCGGCTTTGCCCGGGAAGGCCGCCTAGTAGCCGAAACGCGCCCGGAGATCCGCCTCGTGCGGCATCGCCACCGCCGCGCCTGCGCGCTCGGTCGACAGGCCGGCATAACGATTGGCGAAGTGCACGTGGTCGGCGAACGCGGCATCGCCGCGCCGGGCCAGCGAGGCGGCGAGGGCCCCATTGAAGGCGTCGCCGGCGCCGGTGGTATCGACCGGCTGCACCGCCGCCGCGGCCACCCGGTAGTGCCTGCGCGCGTCATTACGCAGGTCGGCTTCGGCATGCGAGACGAAACAGCCGGCCGCGCCGAGGGTGATCACCACCGTGCCGTGCGGCAGCAGGCGACGGCAAAGGGCATGCAGGGTTTCATCGTCCTGCGTCGACAGCGTGGCGGCGTCGACCTGGTGCGCCGCGTGGCGGGCGAGTTGCGCGCAGAACTCGGTTTCGTTGGGCGTCACCACATCGGCCAGGGCCAGCAGCGATGCCGGCGCATGGGCATCGGCCGGCGCCGGGTTGAGCACCGTCAACACGCCGGCGGCGCGCGCCGCGGCGAATGCGGCCTCGACGGAGGCCACCGGCGATTCCAGCTGCGCCAGCACGACCCGCGCCAGTGCAATCGTGCTTGCCTGCTGGCCGACGAAATCCGCCGACAGCTCGGCGTTGGCGCCGGGGCCTATGACGATCGAATTGCGCCCGGCTTCGTCGACGTAGATGCCGGCCGTGCCGGTGGGCGCCTGGCTGGGCAGGTCATGCAGGTCGATGTCGTCGGCCGCCGCCAGCGCATGCGCCAACTGGCCACCGAGGTCGTCGCCAAGCGCGCAGACGAAACTGGTCCGTGCGCCGGCGCGTGCGGCGGCAGTGGCCTGGTTGAAGCCCTTGCCGCCGGGGCCGGTGCGGTAGTGGCCGCTGAGGGTCTCACCGGGGCGCGGCAGCGTGGCGACCGTCCAGACGTGGTCGACGTTGAACGATCCCACCACCACCACGCGCGCGCTGTCGCTCATGCCGTTTGCGCAGATCAGCTGAAGTAGGTGAGCACGCCGGCGATGGTCGCGGTCATGAACGTCGCGATCGAACCGCCGAGCACGGCGCGCAGGCCGAAGCGGGCCAGGTCCTGACGACGCTCCGGTGCCAGTCCGCCGATGCCGCCGATCTGGATCGCGATCGAGCTGAAGTTGGCGAAGCCGCACAGCGCGTAGGTCGCGACCAGGCGGCCCTGCTCGCTGAGCGTGACGCCGGCGACCTTGCCGTTGACGATGTCGGCCAGCTGCAGGTACGCGACGAATTCGTTGATCACCACCTTCTGCCCGATCAGGCTGCCGACCACCGGCGCATCCGCCCACGGCGTGCCGATCACCCAGGCCAGCGGCGCCAGCACGTAACCGAAGATCGTCGCCAGGTCGGTCGGCTTGCCGATTGCCGCGGCAATGCCGGTGACATCGCCCAGCCAGGTCAGCGGCCAGTTGATCAGCGCGATCAGCGCGATGAAGGCCAGCAGCATCGCGCCGATGTTCAGCGCCAGGCGCAGGCCGTCGCCGGCACCGGCAGCGGCCGCATCGATGATGTTGGCGGTGTTCTTTTCCACTTCCATCTTGACCGTGCCGCGGGTCAGCGGCTCACCGGTCTCGGGCACCAGGATCTTGGCGATCACCAGCGTTGCAGGCGCAGCCATGATCGAGGCGGCGAGCAGGTGCTTGGCGTAGAACGCCTGTTGTTCCGGGTCGCCGCCGCCGAGCATGCCGACATAGGCCGCCAGCACGCCGCCGGCGATGTGGGCCATGCCGCCGATCATCATCGTGATCAGCTCGGACTCGGTCATCTTCGGAATGTACGGGCGCACCGTCAGCGGCGCCTCGGTCTGGCCGATGAAGACGCTGGCGCACACGCTGGTGGTTTCCGCGCCCGACACGCGCATGACCTTGGTGATCGCCCAGGCCATCGCCCGCACGATCGCCTGCATCACGCCCAGGTGGTAGAGCACGCCCATCAGCGCGGCGAAGAAGATGATCGTCGGCAGCACCTGGAAGGCGAAGATGAAGCCGTAGGTGGAGGTGTCCATCAGGCTGCCGAAGATGAACTTCGAACCTTCGCCGACGAAGCTGAGCACTTTGACGAAGCCGTGGCCGATGGCGTCGAACGCCTCGCGGCCACCGGGCATCAGCAGCACGACGGCGGCGAAGGCGATCTGCAGCGACACGCCGGTGATGACCAGTTTCCAGTCGACCCGGCGCTTGTTGATCGAGAACAACCAGGCGATGCCGATCAGTACCGACAGGCCAAACAGGCCAAATGCCACCCGCGCAATTGCTTCCACTCAGTTCTCCCCAGGCAACCGGCAGCCGGCAGCGCGTTGTTGTTATAGGCCGCCGCAGTCGGCGGCGGCGCGTAGTTTACCCCGGCCCCCTCTCCCTGGCCTGCGGCCTGTCCCTCTCCCACAAGGGGAGAGGGCAACGCCGGGATTGCGACAGCTCCCTCTCCCCTCGCGGGAGAGGGACAGGCCGCCGCAGGCGGCCAGGGAGAGGGGGCTCAGCCGTCCCGCGCCACCACCTTGTTGCGCCCCTGCAGCTTGGCCAGCTGCAGCCGGCTGTCGGCGCGGCGCAGCAGCCGCGACAGGTCCGATCCCTCGTGCGGGAACCCCGCCAGGCCGGCACTGAAGCTCAGCGGCATCGAGTCGGCGCCGCGTTCGGGCTCGAACGGGCGCTCACCCAGCGCCCGCCGGATCGCGTCCACGCGCTCCCAGGCCGTGCCGATGGGCTTGCGCAGCAGCAGCACGAACTCCTCGCCGCCGATCCGCACCAGCCATTCGCCCGGTTCGGCCAGCTCGCGCAGCACCGCCACGACGTGGCGAAGGGCGCGGTCGCCGGCGTGGTGGCCGTGGGCGTCGTTGATGCGCTTGAAATGGTCCAGGTCGATCAGCGCCAGGGTCAGGCTGTCGCCGTCGTGGCGGACGCTGTCGAACAAGCGCGGGACCCGGTGCAGCAGCCAGGTGCGGTTGGGCAGGCGGGTCAGGCCGTCGGTGCCCGACAGCTCGACCAGGCGCTGCATCCGGTAGACCACCATCGCCGTGATCAATGTGAACATCATCAGCAGCACCAGCCGCTGGGCCTGGCTGCCGAGGGTCACGGAGCCATAGTCGCTGGACAGCAGCTGCTCCGGGGATGTGGCCAGGGCGAACACCGCCAGCACCAGCAGGCCGTACTGGCCGACCGCCAGTGCGCCGGCGAACAGGGCGATGCGGCCGTCGCTGCGCAGTGCCGTCAGCAGGATCGCCAGGATGTAGCCGCACCAGACGATCAGGCTGTTGAGCCCGGCCGGCAGGTGGTTGTACGCCAGCGCCGCCAACACCAGCGTGGTGGCGGTGACGTCGAAGGCGGACGAGGCGAAGGGCAGCCAGCGGAACAGGCGGCGCCGACGCGCCAGCGACAACCAGAGCTGGGCGAAGATATTGACGAACAGGGCCCCGCCGAGGCCGATCATGGTCTCGTTGATGCTGCCGCCGCCCAGCGCGTTGGCCAGCGGCAACAGCAGCAGCATCGCCGCGAGGGCCGCGCGCAGGCGGGCCACCAGCAGTTCACCGCCGGCGCCGATCTCGAGCATGATTTCGTCGGGTCGCGCCAGCAGCGAAGTGACGACCTCGCGGACCCTACCGCCGGTGATGTGCACCCCAGCCCCCCTTGATGCCCGGGCCGAGCATAGCGCGGCCCGGGCCTGGCGGGGCTTACCCCAGCCCGCGCACGGCCACCCAGGCGCCCAGCGCCAGGAACACCAGCGCGGCGACGGTGCGGGCGGTCTTCAGCGGCAGGCGGTCGGCCAGGCGGCTGCCGAGCAGCACCACCGGCACATTGGCCAGGAGCATGCCGAGCGTCGTGCCGGCGACCACTTCCCAGAACGGCTGGTACTTGGCCGCGAGCAGCACGGTCGCGACCTGGGTCTTGTCGCCGATCTCGGCGAGGAAGAAGGCGATGGTGGTGGCGATGAACGCACCGCGCGCAGGCAGCGCACCGTCTTCGTCGTCGAGCTTGTCGGGCTTGAGCGTCCATGCCGCGACCGCGAGGAAGCTGATCGCCACGACCCAGCGCAGGACCTCCGGATTGAGCCATTGCGCGACCAGGGTGCCGAACCAGGCGGCGAGGGCGTGGTTGAGCACGGTCGCGAACAGGATGCCGGCGATGATCGGCCACGGCTTGCGGAAGCGTGCCGCCAGCAGCAGTGCCAGCAATTGGGTCTTGTCGCCGATTTCGGCCAGCGCAACGGTGCCGGTCGAGACGGCCGCCGTCATCAAGGGGACATTGCCCAGGGAGAAGTGATCCATGGAGACTCCGGAGGTCGGGCTTCCGCGTGGACGCGAAAGGCAAACGCCACGCGGCCCGACCCGGCATATGCCAGTTGCTCGCGCGACGCCTGCCTTCGGTCTTGCCCGTGGTCGCTCGCCGGCATCGTTGCCGGCTGGCTGCCGCTCCTGCGCCATGGCCTGTGGGCCAAGTGTGTTGACGCAGGTCCCGGCGAATCGTTGATCACGACGCCGGTGGGCTACTCCCCGGAGGAGGGAATGGCGCGCATTGTACAGAGGCTCGCGACGCATGGCGCGCCCGGATCGCGTGTCGCCTGCAGACACGCCGATCAACTGCGCGCCGCTAAACTGAACGCCTCTCCCAGGAGCCTTTCCCATGCAATACCGCCGCCTCGGTTCCTCCGGCCTGCAGCTGTCGGCCCTGTCCTTCGGTGCCTGGCTGACGTTCGGTTCGCAGATCGGTCGTTCGACCGCGCGCGACCTGGTCGCCGCAGCCTGGGACAACGGCATCAATTTCTTCGACAACGCCGAGACCTATGCCAACGGCGAGGCGGAGAAGGTGATGGGCGACGTGATCGCCGACCTGCGCCTGCCGCGCGACGGTTTCTGCGTATCCAGCAAGGTCTTCTTCGGCGCCGTCGCCGAGCCGCGGCCCACCCAGAAGGGCCTGTCGCGCAAGCACGTCACCGATGCCTGCCATGCCGCGCTCAAGCGGCTGCGCGTGGACTACCTCGACCTCTATTACTGCCATCGCCCCGACCTGGACACGCCGATCGAGGAAACCGTGCGAGCGATGGACGCACTGGTCGGCCAGGGCAAGATCCTCTACTGGGGGACCTCGGAATGGACCGCGGCGCAGATCCGCGAGGCGCACAAGGTCGCCCGTGCCCACAACCTGGTCGCGCCGACGATGGAGCAGCCGCAGTACAACCTGCTGCACCGCGAACGGGTCGAGCTCGAATACGCGCCGCTGTATGCCGAAGTCGGTCTCGGCACGACGACCTGGTCGCCGCTGGCGTCGGGCGTGCTGACCGGCAAGTACAACGCCGGCATCCCGACCGAGGCACGGTTGGGTCGCGAAGGCCTGGGCTGGCTGCAGCGCACCGTGCTGGGCAGCGAGAACGAAGGACGCATGGAACGCGCGCGCCGCTTCGTCGACCTCGCCGGCGAGCTGGGCGTGGCGCCGGCGCCGCTGGCGATCGCCTGGTGCCTGCGCAATCCGCACGTGTCCAGCGTGATCCTCGGCGCGAGCCGTCCGGAGCAGCTGGTGCAGAACCTGGAGGCGCTGGAGCTGGCGCAGCGCCTCAAGGAAACCGACTGGCAGCGGGTGGAGGCTGCGGTGCGCTGATCGACGCACGGTCGTGGCGGGTGTTGACGCGGTAATGAGAATCATTATCATTACGGACGAGTCCCCGACCGAGCCACGAACATGTCTCTGCGCCAACCGCTGCTGCAGCTCAAGCCACGTTCCGAACTACCCCCGTCGCCGATTGCCGCGCCGTTTGACGGACCGTTTGCCCTGGCCGCTTCGGGCCTGGGCCTGTCCGGCTCGCTGGTCGAGAGCGACGACCTCCTGCGCGGCGGCCGTGAAGTGCTGATCCGCCACGGCGACGAGGTCTATCGACTGCGCCACACGCGCAACGACAAGCTGATCCTGACCAAGTAATCCAGCGACCCCTCATCGGCGCTTCCGGCACCCGGGCGCGCCGACAACCCGCGTGCCGCCCTGGGGAGGGCGGCACGCGAAGGCGGACTGCCAGGACGGCGGCCGCTCTCCATCCAATGTCTCTCTCCAGGGCCCGCAAGCTCGCCGCAAGAACGGCTGCCAGCACGCCTCGACCTCCACTCGAGTCCGTCCATGCATCCCGTTCCCAGCACCCTCGCCGTTGCCCTGATGCTGGCGTTGCCAGCCCACGCCCGTGCCGCCGAAAGCGCCGCCGGGCCGTCCACGACACTGGCCGGCGCTGCCGCGGCCGGCGCCACCAATGAGTTCGACCGCATCGTCGTGACCGCCACGCGCACCGAGCGCGCGCTGGACGATGTGCCGTCGGTGGTCACCGCCATCGACCGCGAGCAGATGGACCGCGAACTGGTGCGCAACCTCAAGGATTTGTTCCGCTACGAGCCGGGCATCAGCGTCACCACCGGCACCGGCCGCTTCGGCCTGGGCGACATCCGCATCCGCGGCCTCGGCGGCAATCGCGTGCGCATCGAGACCGACGGCATCGCCGTGCCGGATGCGTTCTCGATCGGCAGCTTCTCCAACGGCAACCGCAACTTCGTCGACCTCGACACGCTCAAGCGCGTCGAAGTCGTGCGCGGCCCGGGCAGCGCGCTGTACGGCTCCGATGCACTGGGCGGCGTGGTCGCCTTCGCAACCAAGGATCCCTCCGATTACCTGGAGGCAGGCAAGGACGCCTACTTTGGTTTCAAGCTCGGCCATGAGGGTGCGGACGACGGCCTGTTCGGTGCAGCGACCGCGGCGTTCGGCGGTGATCGCTGGTCGGGTCTGGTCGTGGTCAACCACCACCAGGGCCAGGAAACCGAAAACATGGGTGAGGACCGCAGCGAGGGCGGCAACCGCACCGCTGCCAACCCGCAGGATTACGACGGCCGCAGCCTGCTGGCCAAGCTGGTGTACGCGCCGAGCGAAAACCAGCGCTTCAGGCTCACCGTCGAAGGCAACGAGGACCAGGTCGACACCGATGTGCTGAGCGCCCGCGTGCTGTCGGCGCTGCCGCCGGGCTCGCCGTCGACGACGCCGCGCACGCGCACGACCTCGCTGCTCGGCGACGACAAACAGACGCGCGCCCGTGTTTCGTTCGCGCATGAAGTCGACGCGATCGATTCGGCCCTGGTCGACTCGCTGCAGTGGCAGGTCTATCGCCAGGACAGCGAGACCACCCAGGACACCACCGAGCTGCGCGAGACCGTCAGCAGCACCGGCCGCATCACCAACCCGACGCGCCGCGAACGCGAGTTCAACTTCGACCAGCGCCTGATGGGCCTCGAGGCGGTGCTGCACAAGGACTTCAGCACGGGCGGCGTCGAGCACAGCCTGACCTATGGCCTGGAGTACACCGACACGGAGTTCAAGCAGAAGCGCGACGGCCGCTCGATCAACCTGGTGACCGGCGTGGTCAGCAACGCGATCCTGCCGGACGTATTCCCGGTGCGCGATTTCCCGACCAGCACCACCACGTTGGCCGCGCTCTACGTGCAGGACGAGATCTCGTTCGCCGACGGCGACTTCCGCCTGGTTCCTGCGTTGCGCGTGGACCACTTCGACCTCGACTCGAAGATCGATCCGATCTACGCCGCCGACAACCCGGGCCTGCCGATTGTCGACATGACTGAAACCAGCGTGTCGCCCAAGCTCGGTGCAGTCTGGCACTTCACCCAGGGCTGGTCGCTGTTCGGTGGCTACCAGCATGGCTTCCGTGCTCCGCCATACAACGACGTCAACCTGGGCTTCACCAACCTGCAGTTCGGCTACACCGCCATCCCCAATCCGGACCTCAAGCCGGAAACCAGCAACGGCGTCGAGTTCGGCATGCGCTTCTCCAACCAGGCGGTGTTTGCCGAGGTCTCCACGTACTACAACCGTTACGACGACTTCATCGAGTCGCTGCGCGACACCGGCACCAACGCGCAGGGACTCACCGTCTTCCAGTCGCAGAACATCGCCAACGCCGAAATCCATGGTGCCGAAGCACGCGCCGGTGTCGACCTCGGCGAGCTGGCCGAGGCCTGGACCGGGTGGTCACTGCGCGGATCGGTGGCCTGGTCGAAGGGCGAAGATCGCGACACGGGTACGCCGCTGGAAACCATCGATCCGCTGCGCGCATCGCTCGGCATCGCCTACGACCGCGACACCTGGGGCGTCGAACTGGCCGGCCGCTTTGCGGGCCGCGACGACGAGCTGCCGGCGCCCGGTCGCTTCGAGACGCCGGGTTACGGCGTGTTCGACCTGCTGGGCCACTGGGCCTTCGCGCCCGGCGCCGAATTCAACGCCGGCGTGTTCAACCTGGCCGATCGCAAGTACTGGGACGCCGGAACGCTTGCCAGCCTGCAACCCGCAAACAGCAATGTTATCGACCGCTACACCAGCCCCGGCCGCAATGTCGGCGTCAGCCTCAGCGTGAGCTGGTGATGCAAGCCGTGATCGCAGTCATTCCCTTCATTGTCACCCAGAGTCAGCCATGAACATGCGCCCGCACCTGCTCCTGCTTTCCCTTCTCTGTGTCGTTCCGGTGCATGCGATCGCCGCACCGGAAGCAACCGACATCGCCCGCGACCGCGCCTCGATCCTGGCGATGAAGGGCGAGTACATCGTCGACTTCGCCTTCGACGAAACCGTGCTGCTGCAACCTGGCTACGAGCGTCATCCGGCGATGCGCAGCGGCGGCAACGAGGTGGTGATCGTGGTCGAGGACACGCCGACCAAGGTGGTGCTACAGCACATCCTGGTCGACGAGAAGAGCGGTCACGTCACCAAGCACTGGCGCCAGGACTGGACCTACGAAGCGGCTACCCGCTTCGAGTTCACCGCCGACCAGACCTGGCAGGTGCGCCCGGTTCCGGTCGAGCTGACCCGCGGCGCCTGGACCCAGTGCGTGTACGAAGTCAGCGACGCGCCGCGTTACTGCGGCACCGGCGCATGGACCTACGACAACGGCGTGGCGACGTGGACGAGCGACCTGAGCTGGCGTCCGCTGCCGCGTCGCGAGTACACGAAGCGCAGCGACTACAACGCCATCAGCGCAGTCAACCGCCACACCCTCACGCCGATGGGCTGGACCCACGAACAGTTCAACACCAAGGTGCTGCGCAAGCCCGACGGCACCCAGGTCGAACTGGCGCGCGAGTTCGGCTTCAACGACTACCAGAAGACCACCGAGGTCGACTTCGCCCCGGCCTACAAGTACTGGGACGCGACCCGGGGCTACTGGGCGCGGGTGCGCGCGCGCTGGGACGGCTTCCTCGGCAAGGCACCCGGTGCGCACCTGAAGACGAAGATCGACGGCATGGCGATGATCATGCCGCTGTTCGAACAGGCCTCGCAGCTGGAGGAAGGCAGGAAGGTCAGCGACGCGAAGATCGATGAGGTGTTCAGGAAGTGGGTCGAGCCGGCACAGCTGTGATGTGCTGATCGGCGCCACTGCACGAAAAAAGACGGCGCCCTCGAGGCGCCGTCTTTCGTTGTCACAGGAGGATGGAGAACCTGGGCGGTGTCGGCGGCTCGGGTGCCGTTGGCGGTGCCGGTGGTGCCGGCATCTCCAGGGCTTGCGGCGGCACCGGCGGGACGGGCGGCGTCGGTGGGGTCGGCGGCTTCGGCGGCACCGGGGGCTTCGGCGGCACCGGCGGAACCGGCAGGCGCAGCATCGCGCTCTTGGGCACGGTGATCTGCGCCGACGCCGTCTTGCGGTCGCGCAGGTAGGTCACGCCGACCTTGCTGTCGGCCGGCTTGTCGCGCAGCGCCATCATGGCTTCGCGCGGCGACTTGACGTCCTTGCCGTCGATGCGCTGGATCACGTCGCCGGCCTGCAGGCCGGCCAGCTCCGGCCCGGCGCTGACGACCAGCACGCCGTGGTCCGTGCCGAAGTAACGGCCCAGCTGGCCGTCGACCGTGGCCAGGTTCAGGCCGCTCCAGCGGAATGCTTCGGACAGCATCGGCAGGCGGCAGTCCTCGCCCTTGCAGTCGCCCATCGGGCCGAGGCGGACGATCTCGTTGCGCACTTCCGGCGAAACGATCGGCAAGGGCCGCGGCCGGGCGCTGTCGCGCGCCGCCGACCAGACGATCGAGCGCTCCATGTCCTCCATGCCTTCGCCGCGGCCGGCGAATTCGGCACCGGCGCCGTCGCGCATGATCCACACGCGCTCGCCGATCTGCGGCGTGACTTTCGCCGACGCGGCCTTGCCGTCGCGCTCGTAGCCGATCGTCACCGCCGACGTCGTCTCCAGGTCGCCCAGCTGCTCGCGCGCGAACGCCAGGCGCTGCTCGCTGTCCTTGCCGGCTAGCGACTTGCCATTGATGCTGGTCAGCAGGTCGCCGCTGCGCAGCCCGGCCTTGGATGCCGCACTGTCGGGCGTGACGGCGGCGATGCGAACGCCGGACTTCGTCTCCGGCGCCAGCACCACGCCGATCACGGGACGTTGCTCGAAGCGGCGCTCGTACGTCATCTGCCTGGCCACGTCGAACTCGCCGGACAGTTCGGCCACGCGCTTGGCGGCCTTGCGCAGATCCTCGCGCGCCGTCGCCAGCTCGCGCGCCTTGCTGGCGTCGGCGTCGGCGGTGGTGGTGGTGGTCGCGGTCTGGGCGGTCGCGACGAAGGCGAACAGCAGGCCGATCGATGTCGCCAGCAAGGTCGCCCTGGGCAACCGCTTCGCGGAGGCACTCGCGCGTTTGCTGGAGCGGGGTGTCGCGGAATGGTGCGAGGTCATGGCCATGGTTCCTGCAAAGAGGTGAAGATCAGTCGACGTTGACCAGGGCACCGTCGTAGCGTTCGCCACGGGTGACCAGCCAGCGCTGGGTGGTTTCGATACCGGCCAGCTCGCGCATGGCCTCGACGCGTTGCTGCCACAAGCCGGTGCGTTCGCTGTCGGGCAGGCCCGGCTGCGACAACGCGGCATCGATGCGGCCGATGCGCTCGTCCAGTTCGACGCCCAGGGCGGCGCCGCTGGCCGACGAGACACGTTCGTCGCGGGCGAGGGCAACCAGCGCCTCCAGCTGCGCCGACTCGGTCTGCAGCGCCTGCAACGCCACCGCACTGTCTGCGATCGAAGCGGCCGAAGCGGCCGAGGGCGAGGGCGGCGTGGAGCCGGCGTCGGCGACGCGGGTGCCGTTGTCGTTGCGGGCAGGCAGCGGCGATACCACCGGTGCCGGCTTGCGCGTGGGCACGCCGACCGGTTTGCGTCGCGCGGCGGTGCGCTCGGCGGGCGCCGTCGTTGCGACCGTTGTCGGCGCAGGTGCCGGCGTGACCGTTGGCGATGCATCGGTTGCTGCCGGCGTCGCTTCGACGGTCGATGCTGACGGTGCACGCGTCGGTGCCTGCGTGGTGACGTCGGCGACGCGGGTCGCGTCGGGCTGCACGGGTGCTTCGCCCTGGCGCAACAGCGGGATCACGGCAACGGCCGACACCGCCGCCGCAGCAGCCAGCCACAGCGGCCAACGGGCACGTTGGCGTGCAGCAGTGTGCGAGCGCGAGGCCGGGTGCACGTTGGCGGCGCCATCGAGCGCACGCGTCAATCGCTGCCAGCCGTCATTGCCGGGCGACTCCAGCGGCAGCGCGGCAAAGGCTTCGCCCCAATCGCGAGGCTCCGGAATCCGGGGGCGGTCAGGCATGTGCCTTCTCCTGGTTCATTCCACTTTGATCGGGTTCGAGCAGTTCACGCAGGCGGCGTCCGCCGCGCGCAAGCTGCGATTTGGAGAAGCTCGGCGTGCGTTGCATCAACGCTGCGATCTCCTCGTGTGTGTAGCCCTCGGCGTGGTAAAGCCAGAGCACGCTGCGGGTGGTGGTGGGCAAGCGGGCGAGGGCACGGCCCAGTGCCGCCGCATCGGCGGCCGCGCTCGGCAGGGGGCCGGGATCCATCACCAGGTCATCGCCTTCCAGCGGCACGTCATGCAGGTGCCGGCGCTGGCTGCGCAGCCGCATCAGTGCCTCGTTGACCGCGATCTGCCGCAGCCAGCCCCAGAACGGGCTGCCATTGCCGCGGAACTCACCGAGCTTGCCGTAGACCTTGAGCATGGTTTCCTGCAGCACTTCCGACGCCTCGTCGCGATCGCCCGCGTGCCCGCCGCCGAGGATCCGCAGCGCCAGGTTGAACACCGGGCGCTCGAACCAGCGGTAGATCTGCTCGAACGCCGGGCGGTCGCCGGCCCGCGCCCGCGCCAGCAGCGCGTCGGGCACTTCGATGGCGAAACTGCTGCGCGGGCCAGCCGTCGCCGGGGGCGCAGGGGCGGTGGCGGCAGCGCTGGTGGGAACTGGGTTCAGTGGCATGTCACTGGTCTGGATGCGGCTACCGGCCAAACCGTCGCAGCCGGCTGGCGACGGCCGCTTGGCCCGGGGCTGTGGGCCTATACTCGGCCCATCGACAGGGAGGGGAAAGCATGGGCTCGATTCTGGCCGTGGTTCTGTTGCTGGCAGGCGTGGTGGTGCTGTTCAAGACCGTGCGCATGGTGCCGCAGGGGTATGAATGGACCGTCGAACGGTTCGGCAAGTACACCCACACCATGGACCCCGGGCTGCACTTCCTCATCCCGATCGTCTACGGCGTCGGCCGCAAGATAAACATGATGGAACAGGTGATGGACGTCCCCAGCCAGGACGTGATCACCAAGGACAACGCCGTGGTGAAGGTCGACGGCGTGGTCTATTTCCAGGTGCTCGATGCCGCCAAGGCCGCGTATGAAGTGGCGACCCTGGAGATCGCCATCCTCAACCTGGTGATGACCAACATCCGCACCGCGATCGGTTCGATGGACCTCGACGAGTCGCTGTCCAAGCGCGACGAGATCAACACCAAGGTGCTGGTCGCCGTCGACGCGGCAACCCATCCGTGGGGCCTGAAGGTCAACCGCATCGAGCTCAAGGACATCCAGCCGCCGCGCGACCTGGTCGATTCGATGGCGCGGCAGATGAAGGCCGAGCGCGAGAAGCGCGCCAACATCCTCGAGGCGGAAGGTTTCCGCCAGGCCGCGATCCTCAAGGCCGAGGGCGAGAAGCAGTCGGTGATCCTGGAGGCCGAGGGCAACAAGGAAGCGGCCTTCCGCGAAGCCGAGGCGCGCGAGCGCCTGGCCCAGGCCGAAGCCAAGGCGACCGAGATGGTCTCCACCGCGATCGCACAGGGCAACGTGCAGGCGATCAACTACTTCGTCGCGCAGAAGTACATCGAGGCGTTCAAGGCGCTGGCCGAAGCGCCGAACCAGAAGTTCGTGATGATGCCGATGGAGTCGGCCGGCGTGATCGGCTCGCTGGCCGGCATCGCCGAACTGGCCAAGGAGGCGCTCGATCGCCAGCAGGTGCGTGCGCCTGCCGCGCCGCTGCCGCCGCGCGTGGGAGGCTGAGCACCATGCAGTGGGGACTGTCCTTGAACTGGCATGTGTTCACCTGGGCCGTCGTGGCATTGCTGCTGTTCGCCGCCGAAGCGCTGGCGCCGGGAGCATTCATGCTGTGGCTGGGCCTGGCCGCCGCGGTCGTGTTCGCGGTCGTGCTGGTCGTGCCGGAGATGCCGGTGCTGGCGCAGGTCGCGGCGTTCGTCGTGCTCAGCTTCGCCTCCATCCAGGTCTACCGTGCCTGGTTCCGCGGTCGCGAGCGCGGCAGTGACCAGCCCAACCTCAACCGCCGTGCCGAGACGCTGGTCGGTCGCGTGGTGCCGCTCGAGCAGGGCATCGTCAACGGTCGTGGCCGCGTGCAGATCGCCGATGCCTATTGGGAAGTGACCGGCCCGGACCTGCCGGCAGGCGCTGCCGTCCGCATCGTCGCCAGCCGCGGCATGAGCCTGCAGGTCGAGCCCGCAGGCTGAGCACCGACATGCGCCGATCGCACCTGCTCGCGATGTCGCGTTTCATTGCAGTCGCCGTTGCCGCGGCAGTGGTCGCGGCATCGGCATCGGCGTCGGCGGCCGAGCCCGGGCTGATCGGCATGATCGTGCCGCCGTATCCGGACGGACTGAAGTCCAACACCGGCAGCTGCGTCGGTTCCGGCAGCGAACCCGGCCAGGTCTGCGCGCGCAGCATCGCCACCCTGGACGATGCCGAAGACCGCACGCTGAAGCTGCTGGCCGCCGAGTTCGTCGACCGGCTCGGCGACGAGCCGCGCTGGCGGATCACCGACGCCGTGCCGTATCCCCTCTTGCGCCGTGACGAGCTGGTGGTGATCGCCACCTGCCAGCGCGACGGCATCGACGATGCCGGCCTGATCGCGATCATCGACACCGGCACCGCGCACGCGGCGGAGCTGGAGATGCTTCCGGCCACGCGCTGGGCCATGCGCCTGGACCGGGCCAGCGGCAAGTTCATCCGCGTCGCCCCGGGCCACGTGCGCTGCTACAACGAAGGCGCGAACGAATAGGGTTCCTGCTCCAGCCCCTCCACGGCCCGCCCGCAGGCCCGCGCGACCATGCTCCACAGCATGGTCTGCAGTGTCACGGCCGCAGGTGAGATAATTGTCGGCTCGCCCCTGACAGATCCCCCGAGCCATGACCCAGAAGACGATCCTCAACGACACCCACCGCGCCCTCGGCGCCAAGATGGTCGACTTCGGCGGCTGGGACATGCCGATCCATTACGGGTCGCAGATCGAGGAACACCACCTGGTGCGCAGCGACGCCGGCATGTTCGACGTCAGCCACATGACCGTGGTCGACCTCAACGGTGCGCGCGTGCGCGAGTTCCTGCGCCGCCTGGTCGCCAACTCGGTCGACAAGCTCAAGGTGCCGGGCAAGGCGCTGTACACCTGCATGCTCAACCCGGACGGCGGCGTCATCGACGACCTCATCATCTATTACCGAAGCGAAGACTTCTTCCGCCTGGTGGTCAACGCCGCCACGCGCGACAAGGACCTGGCGTGGATCAGCGAGCAGGCCAGGGCGTTCGACGTGACGGTCAGCGAGCGTCCCGAGTTCGGCATGATCGCGGTGCAGGGCCCGACCGCGCGCGAGAAGGTGCTCGGCCTGCTGCGCGAGGAAGACCGCGCCGCCGTGGCCAAGCTGGGCAAGTTCGCCGCGGCGCAGGCGAGCACGGTGGGTGGCACCGACGTGTTCGTCGCCCGCACCGGCTACACCGGCGAAGACGGCTTCGAAGTCATCGTGCCGGAAGACCAGACCGTCGCCTTCTGGAACGAACTGCTCGCCGCAGGCGTGAAGCCGGCTGGCCTGGGCGCGCGCGACACGCTGCGCCTGGAAGCGGGCATGAACCTGTACGGCCAGGACATGGACGACGGCGTTTCGCCGTATGAAGCCGCGCTGGCCTGGACCGTCGCCCTCGACGAGGGTCGCGACTTCATCGGCCGCAACGTGCTCGAAGCACAGAAGGCCGCCGGCGCACCGCGCCAGATGATCGGCCTGGTGATGGACGAGAAGGGCGTGCTGCGCCACGGCCAGAAGGTGCTGACCGCGCACGGCGAAGGCGAGATCCTCTCGGGCACGTTCTCGCCGACCCTGGGCAAGGCGATCGCATTCGCGCGCGTGCCGGCCGGCGAGATCCCGCTGGGCACCGCCGGCAACGTCCGCGTCGACATCCGCGGCAAGGAAGTGCCGGTGCGCGTGGTCAAGTTCCCGTTCGTGCGCGATGGCAAGGCGCAGGACGGCGTGCTCGGCTGAGTCGACGAAGGGGGCTGTGATGACCGCGACCGTCACCTGTTATTACAGCCTGATCTCGCCGTATGCCTGGCTCGGGCATGCGGCGCTTCGCCAGGTGGCGCGCGAATGCGGCGCCACGCTGGTGCACCGGCCGGTCCGCATCTTCGAGTTGTTCGACGCCAACGGCGGCCTGCCGCTGGGCAAGCGCGCACCGGCGCGGCAGCGCTACCGCCTGGTGGAGCTGCAGCGCTGGCGTGCGCGTCGCGGCTTGCCGCTGAACCTCAAGCCGAAGTTCTGGCCGGTCGACATCGCCCTGGCAGACCGCTGCCTGATCGCGATGGTCGAGGCGGGCCTCGATCCTTCCGACTACGCCGACGCCGCCTTCCGCGCGTTGTGGGCGCACGACCAGGACCTGGCCGATCCCGACGTGATCGCCGGGCTGCTCGCCGCGCAGGGCGTCGATGCGCAGCAGGTGATGGCGCAGGCGGCGGAAGACGCCGTCGAGGCGATCTACGCGCGCAACACCGCCGATGCGATTGCCGCCGACCTGCCGGGCCTGCCCGGGTACGTGCTCGATGGCGAGCCGTTCTGGGGTCAGGACCGCATCGACGAGCTGCGTGATGCGCTGCTCAGCGGGCGGCCGCCTTACCGGGTCGATCAAGCATGACCGTCCCGGGCACGATTGGTTCGGGCACGATTCTGGCCGGGCCGATCCGTTTGTCTCCCACCTCTCGCATGTTCCTTCCGCGTCGGTAAACTAGGCGCCGTCCCCAGTAGCCCCCGTAGAGTTCGAGGCCAGTCATGAGTGAAATTCCCGGCGATCTGAAGTTCATGAAGTCCCACGAGTGGGCACGCGTCGAAGGTGACGGCAAGGTCACGATCGGCATCTCCGATCATGCGCAGGGCCTGCTCGGCGACCTGGTCTACGTCGAGTTGCCGAACGTCGGCGACCGCGTCGAAGCCGGCACTGCCTGTGCCGTGGTGGAATCGGTGAAGGCCGCCTCCGACGTCTACTCGCCGGTGACCGGCAAGGTGACCGCGGTGAACGCTGCGCTGGCCGACAAGCCGGAGACGATCAACGAAGACGCCTACGGCGAAGGCTGGATCTTCACCGTCGAGATCGAAGAGCCGGAACAGCTCAACGAGCTGCTGGCGCCGGACGACTACGCCGAGCTGCTCGAAGACGAAGACAACTGAGTCACCGCTCGGCGCCCGGCAAGGGCGCGAGCAACCGGCGGTCGTGCCAGGCACGAACCGCTCCGCAACCGGCCGCCATGTGCGGCCGGTTTGCATTTGCGGCGTCGGAAACGATTCCGGAAAGTGATGACGAGGTGATCCGGCGCTGCCCGATCACGTCCGTGCACCGACGCCGGATGCCCGCGTCGTCGATGTCGGAATGCTCGGTCGATGCCGCTGATCGAACTTCGGCGACGCGCTGTCGAGCTGGTCGAGCAGTGTCGATCGATGCCGAAGCGAGGTCGCGAGCTGCCGGAAAAGTTCGCGCACTTTCGCGCAAATCGGCTTGTGCGACGCGAAACCGGAGCACCTCGATGCACCCTCCGACAGGGGCCGTTCGGGCGACGATGCGGCGCTGTCGGATCGGTTCGCGAGTGCCATGCGAGAACGTCGCGAATCTTGCGCGCGCCAGTTTCTCTTTTCGCAAACCCCTTAAATAAAGCAGTTTCAGAAAATCAAAATGGCGAAGCCGGCGATCGTCGCGCGACTCGCATGTGCCTCGACGCGTCGCTGGCGACGACGGCGGGCCGGGCCGGCCGCCGCGGCGGCCTGAAAAAAAATCGGCCAATGTGTTGACAGTATGAAAAACCGTGATTAGGTTTCGCCCAGCAGACGTCTCCTGCGGAAGCGAGTGAGTACGAACAAAGAAACAACTCGCGGTACAAAACGAACCTCCGACCGGGCAGTCGACACGGTGGAAGCAGGGATCGTTTCCTTCGCGAAAGGGTGTTTCGCAAAGGCGCAGGTACGCAGTCTTATCCAACCCGGCTCGCTTTCGGCGGACCGGGTTTTTGTTTGCCCGCCGTCAGGTGGGCGCCTCATCCGTACCGCTGCGCGTGACGCATCGGCGGCTGCACGCGGGTCCGACTCCCGCGGCCCGGGCACGAACAGACCGGCCCTGCCGGCCTGGCTGTACCCGACTGGTTCGGCTGTACCTACAAGTTCGGCTGTACCTACAAGTTCGGCTGTACCTATAAGTTCTACTGGGCTTTATAGACCTGCAAGACCACTGATCAATCTCTGATCAACCACTGACGAGGAGCCATCCCATGGCCATGAAGAAAGCTGCGAAGAAGAAGCCCGCTGCCAAGAAAGCCGCGAAGAAGGTAGCCAAGAAGGCTGTCAAGAAGGTCGCCGCCCGCAAGAAGGCAGTGAAGAAGGCCGTCAAGAAGGCCGTCAAGAAGGTCGCTGCCCGCAAGAAGGCAGTGAAGAAGGCCGTCAAGAAGGTCGCCAAGAAGGCAGCAGCCAAGAAGACCGCTCGCAAGAAGGTCGCCAAGAAGGTTGCCAAGAAGGCCGTAGCCAAGAAGACCGCCCGTAAGAAGGCCGTCAAGAAGGCCGTCAAGAAGGTTGCCAAGAAGGCTGCCAAGAAGGCCGGTGCCCGCAAGTCGGCCGCCAAGAAGGCCGTGAAGAAGGTTGCCAAGAAGAAGGCGGCCCGTCGCAAGTCGGCCAAGAAGGCTGTTGCTGCTGCGATGCCGGCCACCCCGGCACCGATGATCTAATAAGAAAGTCCCGATTGCCGTAATCCAGCTCTCTCCCCGCAGCCCAGGCGGGGGGAGAGTTTTTTTTTGGGCGTCACGCTTTCAGTCCCGTCGTCCCGGCGAACGCCGGGACCCAGCTTGCTGTCGCCTTCGTTTCAACGTCCACGCGCAGCGTCAACGTGGATCCCGGCTTTCGCCGGGATGACGGTGAGGGGGCGGACGTGTTGTCGGCCTGGATCCCGGCGTGCGCCGGGATGACGGCGAAGATCCCGGCCTTCGCCGGGATGACGGTGCCGATCAGCGCGGAGCGGAGGTCGCCGTCTGCGCTTGGCTGCCCGGTGCGTTCGGTGTGCCCGCTGGCGTCGAGGTGGCGTAGAGGGTCTCGTCGATGTCGTCGTCGAGCCACTGCTGCGCCGGCAGGCCGAGCGCGCGGTCGAGGATGGTCGGCACCAGGCCGGAGGGCAGCGAGCTCTCGCTGTTCCACAGCACGGCGACGCCGAAGTCGCGGTCGGGCACCATCGCGATCATGCCGCGGTAGCCCTGCACCGCGCCGCCATGGAACACGATGCGATGGCCGCCGTAGTCGTAGGTGCGCCAGCCCAGTGCGTAGCCGGCCGAGGTCAGGCGCTGGCGGCGCCACGACGAACCGCGCATCTCGCTCGGCGTGTCGACCAGCGGCTGGTGCAGCGTCGCCAGCAGCGGCGCCGGCAGCACGTCCGGGCGATGGCCGGTGTGGGCGAGCAGGTACTGCGCCATGTCACTGGCGCTGGCGTTGACGCCGGCGGCCGGCAGCACCTGGTAATAGGTCGACTTGGGCATCGTCGAAACCCAGCCGCCGCGACCGCGAACGTGCGGACGCGCCCAGCTCGGGCTCGCCTGGATGCCTTCCAGGCCGAGGCTGGCGTCGTTCATGCCCAGCGGCTTGAAGATGCGGCGCTGCACTTCCTGCGCGTAGAAGTCGCCGGTGGCGGCGAACACGACGTCGCCGATCAGGCTGAAGGCGATGTTCTGGTAGCTGTAGCAGGTGCCCGGTGCGCACTTGAGCGGCGCGTACGCCAGCCGCTGGGTGAGCGTGCGGTAATCGACGAAGTGCTCGAGGTCGCGGTCGAAGGCGTTGTGCGTCAGGCCGACGCGGTGGCTGAGCAGGTCGGCGACGGTCAGCTGTTGCGACGCGCTGGCGTTGCTCAGCTGGAAGTTCGGGATGTAGCGCACCAGCTTGCTGTCCCAGCGCAGCGAGCCGTCGTTGACGAGCAGGCCGGTCATCGTGCCGGCGAAACTCTTCGACAGCGAGGCCAGGCGGAACACGGTGTGCGCGTCGACCGGCGTGGCGCGGCTGACATCGGTGATGCCGTATCCGCGTGCGCTGATGATCTGTCCGTTGTGCACCAGTGCCATTGCCAGGCCGGGAACACGCTGGCCGGCGACCAGCTGCTGCGCCATCGACTCGAACTGGCGGACATCGAAGCCGGCAGCGAGCGGCGCGGCCGGCGGAAGCGTGGCGGTGCGCGTGGTGACGGTGACGTTGCCCTGCGCAGCGACAGTGGGAGTCGACGGCTGCGGGTTCCAGTGCAGCGGAGTCTGTGCGGTCGAACCCAGCGTGAGGGGCAGCAGCAGGGCGATGGCCCCGAGGCGCGGGAGGGCGCGCGAGCGCTTCTTCTTATTGGTTTTCATGGTTCTGAGCGCCTGCTCGTGCTGCGACACGGCCCGATTCTAGCTCCGATCTCAGGGGATGTGGCAGCTCTCCGGCCCACCGGATTGATTTCACAGGCATAAGCGCACTGCGTCCCAATTTCGCGGGGCGGCCATACGCCTGTTCAGTTTTTTCGGCACCTGCCGGATGCGCGAACCGGTGGCTGGCGGACCGCTCAGTCGCCGCGGATCAGGTCGGCGGCGCGCTCGGCGATCATCATCGTCGGCGCATTGGTGTTGCCGCCGATCAGCGTCGGCATGACCGAGGCATCGACCACGCGCAGGCCTTCGACGCCGCGCACACGCAACTGCGAGTCAACCACCGAAGCATCGTCACTGCCCATGCGGCAGGTGCCGACCGGGTGGTAGATGGTCTCGGCCTTGGCGCGGATGAACTCCATCAGCTGCGCGTCGTCGAGATCGTTGCGGGCCGGGAAGATCGGCGCGCCGCGATAGGCATCGAACGCCGGCTGCGCGAGCAGCTCGCGTGACAGCCTGGCGCACTCGACCATCATCTTCATGTCGAAGCCTTCGGCGTCGCTGAGGTAGTTGGCCTCGATGCGCGGCTTGTCGCCGGCGCGCGCGCTGGCCAGGGTGATGCGGCCCCGGCTGCGCGGTCGCAGGAAGCAACCGTGCACGGTGTAGCCGATGCCCTGCAGGCGATGGCGGCCATGGTCGTCGAGCATCGCCGGGACGAAATGCAGCTGGATGTCAGGGCGCTCGTCGGGCGCGAAGCGCGAGCGCACGAACCCGCCGGCTTCGGCAATGTTGCTGCTGCCCACGCCGCTGTGGCCGCGCAGGTAATAGTCGAAGGCGACCTTGGCGTCGTTGAGGCGGTCGTAGGTCACCGGCTGTGAGGCGTGCTGCAGCGTGCAGATGTCGAGATGGTCCTGCAGGTTCGCGCCGACCTCGGCCGCGTCGGCGACGACGTCGATGCCGTTGCGTCGCAACTGCGCGGCCGGGCCGATTCCCGACAGCATCAGCAGCTGCGGGGAATTGATGGCGCCACCGCACAGCAGCACTTCGCGCGCCGCCGGCTGGTGGAAGGCGCGGCCCTTGGACGTGTAGATGACGCCGTTGGCGCGTCCGCGCTCGAAGGTGATGCGATTGACCTGGGCGTCGGTGACGACGGTGAGGTTGCGGCGCTCGCGGATCGGGTCGAGGTAGGCGACCGCGCTGGAGCAGCGTGCGCCGTTCTTCTGCGTGACCTGGTAGAGGCCGAAGCCTGCCTGCACGGGACCGTTGAAGTCGCGGTTGAGCGGGTAACCGGCCTGGTGGCCGGCCTCGACGAACGCCTGCGACAACGGATTGCTGTAGCGCAGGTCCGACACGTACAGCGGGCCTTCGTCGCCGTGCAGCGCGTCGGCGCCGCGCTGGTTGCGCTCGCTGCGGCGGAAATAGGGCAGCACCGACTTCCAGTCCCAGCCATCGGCGCCGAGCGCGGCCCACTCTTCGTAGTCGCCGGCGACGCCGCGCGTGTAGCACATCGCATTGATCGAACTGGAACCGCCCAGCACTTTGCCGCGCGGCCACCACAGCACGCGGTTGTCGAGCTGCGCTTCGGCGGCGGTGTGGTAATCCCAGTTCACCCGCTTGTTGTTGACCAGCTTGGCCAGACCGGCGGGCATGTGGATGAAGGGATGGCTGTCGCGCGGCCCGGCCTCGACCAGCAGCACGCTGACGTCGGGATCGGCGGACAGGCGGTTGGCGAGGACGCAGCCGGCCGAGCCGGCACCGATGATGATGTAATCGAACACGTTGCGTGCGCCCTGCCAGTGGAAACTGCCTTACAGCCGAGGGACCGTAAGGGGGGTCATTAGAGCAAATGCTCCCGTGGGAGGTGCGGGCGCCTCGTGGCCGGGGTGGACCCGGGTGCGCTGCGCTTACCCGGGCTACCTTGGCCGGGCTACCGATATGATTCGGGTCGGCAGCGAGGATGGCGACGATGGCGACGGGTGGGCGGGGCGAGGGGGCGGTCGGCGACAACCCCGGCGAGGGCGTGACCGGCCACCTGCGGGGGTTCCAGGCCGCGCTGCGCGAGTCGCCGCCGCTGTGGTGGTCGCTGCTGTATTTCTTCTGCCTGCTGTGCGGCTACTACGTGCTGCGCCCGGTCCGCGACGCCATGGGGGCCTCGGGCGACATCGCCACCGTGTTCCCGCAAGCCAGCATCGACTGGGCGACCGCGCACGGGTTCGCGTTGAAGGACTTCACGCTGCAGGTGCTGTTCACCGGCACCTTCCTGACGATGGTGCTGTTGCAGCCGGTGTATGGCGCGCTGGTGTCGCGCTTCCCGCGCCGGGTGTTCCTGCCGGTGGTGTACCTGGTCTTCATCGCCTGCCTGCTGGCCTTCTACTGGGCCTTCGACCACGACCTGCCCGGGCGTGGCGCGGTGTTCTTCATCTGGGTGGCCGTCTTCAACCTGTTCGCCGTGGCCGTGTTCTGGAGCTTCATGGCCGACGTGTTCGACAACGAGCACGCCAAGCGCCTGTACGGCTACATCGGCGCCGGCGGCACGATCGGCGCGCTGGTCGGCCCGCTGCTGACCAGCAGCCTGGTCGCGCCGCTGGGCGTCGCCAACCTGCTGCTGGTGTCGGCCGCTTTCCTGGCGGTGTGCCTGCTGTGCATCCTGAAGCTGCGCAAGTGGGCGATCCGGCGTGAGCAGCTGAGCGGCGGCGCCGACGGCGAGGCCGCCATGGGCGGCTCGATCGTGGCAGGCCTGCGACTGGTCTGGCAGCGGCCACTGCTGCGCGCGCTGGCGATCACGGTGTTCTTCGGCGTGGGCGTCGGCACGCTGCTCTACAACGAACAGGCGGCGATTGTGAAGGCGTTCTACCCGGACGCGCGCGAGGCCACGCGTTACTACTCCATCATCGACGGCGCGGTGAACACCGTCACCATCGTCGTGCAGCTGCTGCTCACCCGTTTCCTGCTGCGCCGCTACGGCGTCGGCCCGACGCTGCTGATCCCGGCCTTCGCCATCCTCGGCGGCTACGCGCTGCTGGCGCTGTCGCCGGTGCCGCTGCTGGTGGCGATGGTGCAGGTGGCCACGCGCGCCGGCGAGTTCTCGCTGGCCAAGCCCGGCCGCGAGACGATCTACACCCGCGTCGACCGCGAGTCGCGCTACAAGGCCAAGGCGGTGATCGACACGGTGGTCTATCGTGGCGGCGACCTCACCTTCGTCTGGCTGCACAAGGCGCTGTCGGCGTTTGGTTCGCGGCTGGTGTTCGTGGCCGGCCTGGGCGTGGCGCTGGGCCTGACCTTCGGTGCCTGGAAGGTGATCCGCGCGCAGCGCACGCTGCCGGACGATTCCATTCCGTCGTAGCCGATGTCGAAACGGGCCGCCCCGGGACGACTACCCGGGGAAGGCGGCATCAACCGGCCGCCGCAGCCGCGCCCCGGCGCAGTCCCCACAGGAGCCGACCATGAAATACGCATGCCTGATCTACGACGACGAGAAGCTGTTCGACGCCATGCCCAAGGGCGAGGTCGACGCCATCCTCGGCGAGTACTTCGCCCTCAGCGACGAGCTCGGCCAGAGCGGCCACCTGCTCGGCGGCGAGGCGCTGATGCCGGTCAGCAGCGCGACCGTGGTGCGCGTCCGCCAGGGCCGCACCTCCACCACCGATGGCCCGTACGCGGAGACCAAGGAGCAGCTCGGTGGTTTCTTCCTGATCGAGGCGCGTGACCTCGACGAGGCGATCCGCATCGCCGGCCGCATCCCGTCCGCGCGCCTGGGCAGCATCGAGGTGCGGCCGGTGATGGAGTTCGAACGGTAGCCGTCGGCGCGCTTGCGATGGCCGACCCGATCCGCGATCAGCTCGATGCTGTCTACCGGCGCGAATCGCGGCGCGTGCTGGCCACCTTGATCCGCCTCCTCGGCGACTTCGACCTCGCCGAGGAGGCATTGCATGACGCCTTCCGCGCCGCGCTCGAGCAATGGCCAGGCGAGGGCGTGCCCGACCAGCCGCGTGCCTGGCTGGTCTCGGCCGGGCGCTTCAAGGCGATCGACAGCCTGCGCCGGCGCGCGCGCTTCGACGCATCGCTGACGCAGATCGCCGACCGCCTCTACAGCGACAGCGGTGGCGGCGCCGCCCTCGACGAGGACGTGGAAGACGACCGCCTGCGCCTGATCTTCACCTGCTGCCATCCGGCCTTGTCCGCCGACGCGCAGGTGGCCCTCACGCTGCGCGAAGTCTGCGACCTGACCACCGAGGAGATCGCGCGCGCGTTCCTGATCCCGGCGCCGACGGTGGCCCAGCGCATCGTCCGCGCGAAGGCCAAGATCCGCCAGGCGGGCATCCCGTACCAGGTGCCGTCCCGCGACGAACTGCCGCAGCGCATCGACAACGTGCTGCAGGTGGTCTACCTCGTCTTCAACGAGGGCTACGCGGCGACCTCGGGCGAGTCGCTGACGCGCCACGACCTGTGCAGCGAGGCGATCCGCCTGGGCCGCTTGCTGGTGGAACTGCTGCCCGATCCGGAGACGCTGGGGCTGCTGGCGCTGATGCTGCTGCACGAATCGCGACGGCCGGCACGCGCGACCGCCGATGGCGACCTGGTGCTGCTCGACGAGCAGGACCGCGGCCTGTGGAACCGCGCGCTGATCGCCGAAGGGCTGGCGCTGGTGAAGCGGATCCACGCCTCGCGCCGCTTCGGCGCCTACAGCCTGCAGGCCGCGATTGCCGCGGTGCATGCGGGTGCGGCCAGCGCCGCCGCCACCGACTGGGTGCGCATCGTCGCCCTCTACGACCTGCTGTTGCGCGCCGATCCTTCCCCCGTGGTCGAGCTCAATCGTGGCGCGGCCGTCGCGATGCGCGATGGACCTGCCGCCGGGCTGCCACTGGTGGAGGCGCTGCTGGCCCGTGGCGAACTGCAGGACTACCCGCTGGCGCATTCGGCCCATGCCGAGCTGTGCCGACGCCTGGGGCGAAACGACCAGGCCCGTGCGTCTTACCTGCGCGCACTCGAACTGACCCGGCAGGCACCGCAGCGCCGCTTCATCGAGCGCAGGTTGCGCGAGCTTGCGTCTCAACCACCGAGATAGGGCGGTGCTGCAGTTGCAGGCCCGCAGAAGCCATCCCCATGACCATGACCCATATCGATCCGAAGCTCGTTTTCGCCTGGCAGTCAGCACATTCCATCGCCCGCGGTGCGCCGGCTCCTGTGCACGATCGCGGCGGCTTCCGCGTCGATACGCACTCGGAAAAAGAAGTGAAGCGCTGGGTGTTCCCGCAGATGCACGAAGGCTTGCGGACCATTGCGCGTGATGTCACGGCTCCGTGCCATTACCTGAAGCTGTGCGGCCTGGACGACGAACTGCGAGGCTGCCTGCCAGCTCGCTGGGAGCTGCAGCCAGCGAACTGGTTCATGCAGGCGGAAGCGACCGTCACCGAGGCCAGCCCACTGCCGGATGGCTACACGATCGAGGTCCACCAGGACGGCTTCGTCACCCGCGCTTGCGCACTCGCGCCGAACGGCGACCTGGCAGCGAGTGGAACCGCGGCAGAAGCCGCCGACGTCTTCATCTATGACCGGATCGAAACGGCGGAGGATCACCGGCGGAAAGGATTGGGTGCGGCCGTGATGGTCGCCCTGGGCGCGGCGAGAAGGTCCCTGGCAGGTCCGCAGCTTCTGGTCGCGACGCAGGATGGCCGCGCGCTTTACGAGAAGCTTGGCTGGACCGTGCTCGCACCCTTCGCGACGGCGACCATCCCGCAACCCTGAGCGGCCAGTGGCGGCGTGGCCTGCGCGCAGGGTACCTTTCGCGTGCCCAGCCCCTGCCCAGAAACGAGGACCGGTCATGCCCGAGGTATCCCGTCGTCAGTTCCTGGCTTCAACGGCCGCCGCGATGGCGGCACCGTTCATCAGCACCAGTTCCACCCGCGCCCGTGCGCAGGAGTCGCGCAAGCTCGGTGTCGCCATCTGCGGCCTGGGCAAGCTCAGCACCGACCAGATCGCACCCGCGCTGCTGAAGACGCAGCACTGCCGCCTGGCAGGCATCGTCACCGGCACGCCGGCCAAGGCCGAGGCATGGAAGGCGAAGTACGGCATTCCCGCCGGCAACGTGTATTCGTACGACACGATGGAGCGGATGGCGGACAACCCCGACATCGACTTTGTCTACGTCGTCACTCCCAATGCGTTGCACGCGCAGCACACCATCCAGGCCGCGAAGGCCGGCAAGCATGTGTTCTGCGAGAAGCCGCTGGAGATCTCGGTCGAGCGCTGCCAGAAGATGATCGACGCCTGCCGCAGTGCCGGCCGCCTGCTCGGTACCGCGTACCGCTGCCAGTACGATCCGCATCACCTCGAATGCATCCGCCTGGTGCGCGAGCAGGAGTTCGGCAAGCCGCTGATCGTCCAGGCAGGCTTCGGCATCGACGTCGGCGCGCCCGATCAATGGCGCCTCAAGCGCGCGCTGGCGGGCGGCGGCGCGCTGATGGACGTCGGCATCTACGCATTGCAGGCCACGCGCTACCTGACCGGCGAAGAGCCCATCGCCGTGTCCGCGCTGGAAACCAAGACCGATCCGGTGAAGTTCGCCGAGGTCGACGAGAGCGTCGTATGGACCACGCGGTTCCCCAGCGGCGTGGTCGCTTATTGCAGCACCAGCTACAAGGCCGCCCGCATCCAGAACCTGCGCGTCAATGCCGAACGTGGCTGGTTCGAGCTCGATCCGGCCTTCTTCTACGACGGCAACCACGGGCGGCGCAGCGACGGCAAGGAAATCCGCTATCCGCAGATCGACCTGTTCGCCGCCGAGATGGACGACTTCGCGCGCTGCATCCTCGAACGCAGGCCAACGAAGGTTCCCGGCGAGGAAGGCCTGCGCGACGTGCGCATCATGCAGGCCATCTACGAGTCGATACGGACCGGAAAGACGGTGTCGCTGGCTTGACGGTTGCGGTCACACCTCGGAGGTTTCAGATGAAGCGAGTCACGGGCATAGGCGGGATCTTCTTCAACGCGAAGGATCCTGTTGCGTTGCGCGCCTGGTACAAGGACCACCTGGGAATCGACGTCCAGGGGTGGGGTGGTGCCGCATTCACCTGGAGCGACGGCGGAACGACGATCTGGTCCATCGGCAACGCGGATGGCGGGCATTTCGCACCGAGCCAATCGACGTTCATGATCAACTACCGCGTCGATGACCTGGCCGCGTTGCTGCAGGCCCTGCGCGATGAAGGTTGCAACGTGCTGGAGAAGACCGACGATTCCGAGTACGGCAAGTTCGGTTGGGTCATGGACCCGGAAGGCAACAAGATCGAACTCTGGCAGCCTCCAGCAGGGCAGTGAGCAGGAGGTCGCGCATGGACCGGTTCACTGGTGGCTGCCTGTGCGGTGACGTCAGGTTCGTGGCCTCGGGCCGCCCGTACCGGGTTGGACTCTGCCACTGCCTCGACTGCCGCAAGCACCATGGCGCCCTGTTTCACGCGTCGGCGATATTTCCGGCAGGAGCGGTGAACATCGAGGGCGGGACGCGCGAGTATGCCGGCCGTCATTTCTGTCCCCGCTGCGGCTCGACGGTCTTCGGCCGCAGCGCGGACGAGATCGAAGTCAACCTGGGATCGCTGGATGCCCCGGACCAGCTGATGCCGACCTACGAAAGCTGGATTGTGCGCCGCGAAGCCTGGCTGCCGCCGTTTCCCTTCGCCAGGCACTACGAACACGACCGCGAAGGCGCCGGCCGCTTCGAGGAATAGCGCCCAGCAGCCACACGACGGATGCACGCGCAGTGTTCCGGCGGTGGGACTGGAGGCGCCGCCGGCACAGTCGTACCCTGCGCCTTCGGCCATCCCCCCGTGGCCGCAGGACACCAACATGCGCGCTGCCGTCTATTCCCGCACCGGGCCTGCCCGGGACGTGCTGGCCATGATCCACAAGGAGCGTCCCGAACCGGGGCCCGGTGAGGTCCGTGTCCGCATCGCCTGGTCCGGGGTCAATCCGTCGGACGTGAAGGCGCGGGCCGGCATGCGCTCGAGCACGCTGCCTTACGCACAGGTCGTTCCGCACAGCGACGGCTCGGGCGTCATCGATGCACTGGGCGATGGCGTGCCGGCGCAACGCCTGGGCGAGCGCGTCTGGATCTGGAACGGCGCATGGGGCCGCGCCGACGGCACGGCCGCCGAATGGATCGTGCTGCCATCGGCACAAGCGGTGGTCTTGCCCGATGCAGTCGCGCTCGAAGTCGGAGCGAGTTTCGGCATCCCCGCACTCACGGCCTGCCATGCGGTCAGCGTCGATGGCGGCGTCGCCGGAAAGCGCGTGCTCGTCGCCGGAGGCGCGGGTGCGGTCGGGCACTACGCTGTGCAGATGGCACGCCTGTCGGGTGCCAGCCAGGTGATCGCCACCGTCAGTTCTGCCGAAAAGGCGGAGCGGGCGCGGGCGGCCGGCGCGGACGCCGTGATCGACTATCGCAACGAAGACGTCGTGGCACGCGTCGCAGAGATAACCGCCGGCCATGGCGTCGACGTCATCATCGAGGTCGACTTCGCCGCCAATGCCGAACTCGATTTCGCCATGCTCGCGCCGGAAGGGCGGATCGTCGTCTATGGCAGCGGCGCAGCCGAGATCCCGGTGCCGTTCGTGCCGGCGATCCTGAAGAACGTGCGCCTGTCGTTCTTCATCGTCTACAACCTGTCCGCCGCCGATCGTGCCGCGGCCATCGGGCACCTGCACGAATGGGCGGCCGCCGGCTCGCTGCAACATGCGATTGCCCTGCGCCTGCCGCTGGAGGAAATCGCCCAGGCCCACGAAGCGGTCGAGTCCGGACGCGTGATGGGCAACGTCGTGCTCGCCGTTTGCGAACGCGAACGTGAAGCGGTCGCGTGAAGGTCGACTACGCCCGACGCGGCGACACCCACATCGCGATGCGGGCACGGAACACGACATCGCCGCCATCGTCGCTGACGACGACGCTAACCGGCAGTTCGTAGCCGCTTGCCGCTTCGACCACCGGAATGTCCGGTGTGGCCACGCCGTGCATGGTTCCTGTCGCCTTCTTCAGGTACTCGACGGTCATGCCCTTGGGGATCCAGCGCATGCTGGCCGGGAGGGTTGCGTCGATCATCACGCCGGCGCTGAGCTCGGCCAGGTTGCACAGCGCGATAGCGTGCACGGTGCCGATGTGGTTGTGGACACGTCGACGGTCGCGGATACGCACTTCGCAACGACCGGGCTCGAGCGCGACGAAGCGCGGCGCGATGGTGGCGAAGTAGGGCGCCTTGAAGCAGACCGCGCGCGAGAACAGCCAGTGGCCGGCCGGCCAGCGGGTGATGCGGCGGTACATCGAGAGGATGGGCGCTGACATGGGCAAGGATTCTCCTGGTCCCGGATACGACAACGGCGGGACATGCCCGCCGTTGCCATTCAACTGCAACCGCCTCAGGCGGCGGCGCGACTATCGTGCTGCAGGTTGCGGTAACCAGCCGAACGCAGCTCCTCGCTGTCGAAGTCATCGACGCTGATCGTGTCGATGGTCATCTCGCGCAGCTCCTCGAGCTGGCGACGCTCGTCGGCGGTGATCCAGCCTTCGCGCACGCCTTCGTCCAGCTGCGAGGCGAAATCATGCGCCTCGATGTCGCTGTTCTTGAGCGCCTTGAGGAACTTGCGCTCCACCGGCTCGGCCAGGATCGCCTTCTGCAGGTAGCTGTTGATGCGGCCGGCCGGGTTGTTCTCTGTCGGCGTCATGAAGATGCCGTGGGCCAGGCGGTCACGCGCTTCGTTCGGCGACATCAACAACGACGCGGTCTTGTGGCCCAGGCGGTCGCTCGGTGCCTGCGCACGGCGGCCCCACGGGAACACCAGCATCCAGAGCAGCCAGCCGACCGGACGGATCGGGAAGTTGCGCAGCGCCGCCGAGAAGGCGATCTCGATCTTGTGCACGCTGTTGTGCACCGACCACGCCAGCAGCGGCTGGTCGGACACCGGGCGGCCCTGGTCCTCGTAGCGCTTGAGCATCGCGCTGACGATGTAGAGGTGGCTGAGCACGTCGCCCAGGCGGCCCGACAGCGATTCCTTGAACTTGAGCTTGCCGCCGAGCAGCAGCATCGAGGTGTCGGCCATCAGCGCCAGCGCCGCCGAGTAGCGGTTGAGCTTGCGGTAGTAGCGACGGGTGTAGGAATCGCCCGGTGCGGCGCCGAGCCTGGCGTTGACCACGCCGTACCACCAGCTGCGCACGGCATTGGAGATGGCGAAGCCGATGTGGCCGAACAGGTTCTTGTCGAACTCGCGCAGGCGCTCGTCCGGATCGGGCAGCGTGGCCGCCTTCATTTCCTTGAGCACCCACGGATGGCAGAGGATCGCGCCCTGGCCGAAGATCATCAGCGAGCGCGTCATGATGTTGGCGCCCTCCACCGTGATCGCGATGGGCGAAGCCTGCCAGCCGCGGCCGAGGTAGTTCTTCGGTCCGAGGATGATGCCCTTGCCGCCATGGATGTCCATCGCATCCTGCGCGGCCTCGCGGCCCATCTCGGTGCAGTGGTACTTGGAGATCGTCGACGGCACGGCCGGCAGTTCGCCGCGCGCAACCGCCGCGGCCGACGCCTCGGCCAGCGCACTGGCGGCGTAGGCATTGCCGGCGATGCGCGCCAGCGCTTCCTCGACGCCTTCGAAGCGGCCGACCGATAGGCCGAACTGCTTGCGGATGCGCGCGTAGGCACCGGTCACGACTGCGGCCATCTTCGCACCGCCGCTGGCGGTGGAGGGCAGGGTGATCGAGCGGCCGATCGACAGGCACTCCACCAGCATCTGCCAGCCCTTGCCGGCATAGGCTTCGCCGCCGATCAGCTGGCTCAGCGGGATGAACACTTCGCGGCCATGGATCGGGCCGTTCTGGAACGGCGAGTTGAGCGGGAAGTGGCGACGGCCGATCTCGACACCGGCGGTGTCGCGTGGCAGCAGCGCCAGGGTGATGCCGATGTCCTTCTGGTCGCCGATCAGGCCGTCCGGGTCGTACATGCGGAAGGCCAGGCCAATGAGCGTCGCCACCGGCGCCAGGGTGATGTAGCGCTTGTCGAAGGTCAGCTTGACGCCGACCACGCGTGCGCCGTTCCACTCACCGGTGGTGACGATGCCGTAGTCGGGGATGGACGTTGCGTCGGAACCGGCCCACGGACCGGTCAGGCCGAAGCAGGGCACTTCGCGGCCATCGGCCAGGCGCGGCAGGTAGTAATCCTTCTGTTCCTGCGTGCCGTAGTGCAGCAGCAGCTCGGCCGGACCGAGCGAGTTGGGCACGCCGACGGTGGAGCTGACCACCGAGGAGATCGAGGCCAGCTTCTGGATGACCTTGTGGTTGCCCAGCGCGGAGAAGCCCAGGCCGCCGTATTCCTTCGGCACGATCATGCCGAAGAACTTGTTCTTCTTGATGAACTCCCACACCGGCGGGGTCAGGTCGGCATGGACGTGGGTGATTTCCCAGTCGTTGATCATCCGGCACAGTTCTTCGGTCGGTCCGTCGAGGAACGCCTGTTCGTCCGCGCTCAGGGTCGGCTTGGCCTGGTTCAGCAGCACGTTCCAGTCCGGCTTGCCGGAAAACAGCTCGCCTTCGAAGCCGACCGTGCCGGCCTCCAGTGCGACGCGCTCGGTTTCCGACAGCGGCGGCAGGATCTTGGTGTAGAAGCCCAGCAGCGGCTTGGTGATGAACGGCAGGCGGAACTGCGGCAGCAGCAGCGGCACCGCGATCAGCGCGGTGACGAAGGCGGCAACCAGCGTGGCCGTGCCGTTGGCGCCCAGCAGCCAGCAGGCCACCAGCGCCGTCGCGGTCAGCGCCGCCCAGACCGGCAGGCGCAGCCGGTGGTAGGCGGCAATGGCCCCGACCAGCAGGAAGGCAATGAAAGGAATCGCAATACTCATGACAACGCTCCAGCGGCGATGACGAAGTCTGCACAAGGCAGGCTGACCATATGAGTCAAGGCGGCGATGCGGTGGCCATTCAAGCGACTGCATCAAACGCTCAACATACGGCCGAGTATGGTAATGTTCGCCCGTCGCTGTCAAGGAAGTGGAAGCGGAGTCGGGATGCCGGTCTGGCCCCGTTCGGGCGCAAGGCGGTCGGGTCCCGGTCCGGAAGGCAGCGTAACGCGCCTGTAGCGGGCAATTCAGGGCCCTGCGGGCACCACAGTGTTTCCCGATCCGCCCCGGCGTTCGAGTTCTGTTACAGCTACATACTGTCCCCGCCGGTGCCGTATGGTTAAACTTGTCACCTATGAGCTCGACCGCGCACCCCAAGCAAGATCGCCCCGGCCCGGCCCGTAACGGCGGCTCCGGAACCGAACGCACCGGCCGTCTCAGCGCAGACGACTGGGCCCAGGCCGCGCTCGATCTGATCGCCGAACAGGGGGTCGCCGCAGTTGCGGTCGAACCGCTGGCCCGCCGGCTGGGCGTGACCAAGGGCAGCTTCTACTGGCACTTCCCCTCGCGCGACGCCCTGCTGGTGGCGGCGCTGGAGCGCTGGGAGAAGGTCGAGCAGGAGACCGTCTTCGGCCAGCTCGAACCCATCTCCGACCCGCGTGAGCGCCTGCGCGCGCTGTTCACCCTGGTCGCGCACGAGTTCAAGTCGCACGTCATCTATTCCGAGCTGCTCAAGGCGCTCGACCACCCGGCCGTGCAGCCGGTGATCGGTCGCGTGTCCGAGCGCCGCCTGGACTACCTCACCGCATCGTTCCGCCAGGCCGGCCTGGCCCGCACCGATGCCCAGCATCGCGCCCGCCTGCTCTACGCCGCCTACGTCGGCTTCCTGCAGCTGAACCTGCAGCTGCACCAGGCGCGCATGCAGCACGACGAATTCGAGGCCTATGTCGAGCACATGATGGCCACGCTGATCCCTTCTTCTTGATAGACCAGCCCCCCGCTGGAGGATGTTTGCAAATGAATGCGATTTCTCATGACGTCTCGAAACCTGCCGTTGCGCCGGGGAGCGAAGGCAGCAAGCTGGCCGCACTCAATGCCTGGGTCGCCCAGGTCGCCGCACTGACCCAGCCCGACGCGATCGTCTGGTGCGATGGCAGCGATGCCGAGAACGCCGCGCTTATCAAGCAGATGCAGGCCGACGGCACGCTCATCAAGCTCAACGAGAAGACCCATCCGGACAGCTGGCTGCACCGTTCGCATCCTGAAGACGTCGCACGCGTCGAGCACCTGACTTTCGTGTGCACGAGCGAGCAGGAAGACGCCGGCCCGAACAACCACTGGATGTCGCCGGCCGACGGCCACAAGCAGATGGATGCGCTGTTCGAAGGCTGCATGCAGGGCCGCACGATGTACGTGATCCCGTACTGCATGGGCCCGATCGACTCGCCGCTGTCGCGTTGCGGCGTTGAGATCACCGACAGCCCGTACGTGGTCGCCAACATGCGCATCATGACGCGCATGGGCGCACCGGCGCTGGCGCGCATCGAGCGCGAAGGCACCTTCGTGCGCGGCCTGCACTCGATCGGCGAACTCGATCCGGAGCGTCGCTTCATCATGCATTTTCCGGAAGAGCTGACGATCAAGTCGTTCGGCTCCGGCTACGGCGGCAACGCGCTGCTCGGCAAGAAGTGCCACGCCCTGCGCATCGCCTCGCACCAGGCGCGTTCGGAAGGCTGGCTGGCCGAGCACATGCTGATCCTCGGCCTGGAGAATCCGCAGGGCGAAACGCATTACGTCGCCGCGGCCTTCCCGTCGGCCTGCGGCAAGACCAACCTGGCCATGCTGATTCCGCCGGAGGGCTACCGGGCCCAGGGCTGGAAGGTGTGGACGGTCGGCGACGACATCTGCTGGATGCGCCCCGGCGCCGACGGCCGCCTGTACGCGATCAACCCGGAAGCGGGTTTCTTCGGCGTCGCACCGGGTACCTCGGACAAGTCCAATCCGAACGCACTGGCCTCGATCCAGCACCACACCATCTTCACCAACGTCGGCGTGACCGCCGACAACCAGCCGTGGTGGGAAGGCCTCGACAACGGCCAGACGCCGGTCACCGACTGGCGCGGCAATGCCTATGACGCCGCCAAGGGTCCGGCTGCCCATCCGAACTCGCGCTTCACCGTGTCGGCCAAGCAGTGCCCGAGCTACTCGGAGCAGGCCGAGAACCCGGCCGGCGTGCCGATCAGCGCGATTGTCTTCGGCGGTCGCCGCCCCTCGCTGGTGCCGCTGGTGTTCGAGGCACGCGACTGGACGCACGGCGTGCTGGTCGGCGCCGCGATGGGCTCGGAAACCACCGCCGCCGCCACCGGCGCGGTCGGCGTGATGCGCCGCGACCCGATGGCGATGAAGCCGTTCTGCGGCTACAACTTCGCCGACTACTTCAGCCACTGGCTGTCGTTCGACAAGGCCGGCGCGAAGCTGCCGAAGATCTTCCACGTCAACTGGTTCCGCAAGGGCGACGACGGCAAGTTCCTGTGGCCGGGCTTCGGCGACAACCTGCGGGTGCTGGAGTGGATGATCCAGCGCGTGAAGGGCGAGGCCGGTTCGGTGGAAACGCCGATCGGCCACCTGCCGGCGGAAGGCGACCTCAACCTCGACGGCATCAACCTGGGCGAGGAGGCACGCGCCAAGCTGTTCGGCTTCGACCATGCCGGTTGGCAGGCCGAGTTCGCCAGCATCGGCGAGTACCTGGACGAGTACGGTCCGCGCATGCCGCAGGCGCTGAAGGACGAACAGCAGCGCATTGCCCGGGACCTTTCCCCCTGAGGACTCCATGACCGACAACCCCGCCGCGCTCGCGGCCAGTCGTGAACTGCTGATCGACGGTCGCCCGCTGCGGGTGTTCGACGGGCATTTGCCCAACGTCGGCGACTATGTGGCCGGGTTGTCGCGCGCTGCCTTCACCCGAACCGAGATGGCGCGGCCGGAAACGGCCGCGTACCTGCACTGGGCCACGGAAGTGAAGCTCGACGGGCTGGTCCGCCAGCCCATCTTCGACGTCACCCGTCGCGCGGTGCTGGGCTTCGAATCGCCGGGTTTCAGTTACCGCCCGTATCGCGCCTACACCAATGTCGCCAGCTACGGCGACATGCTCTTCAGCCACACCGATTGCCTGCCGGACCAGCACGACCTCACCGCGCTGTGGTACCTGTGCGACAAGTGGGACCTGGAATGGGGCGGCGAGACCGTCTTCTTCGATTCGCACGACGACATCGCCCATGCCGTGCAGCCGCGGCCCGGTCGGCTGGTGATCTTCGACGGTGCGATCAAGCACGTGGGCCGGCCGCCGAACCGCATCTGCTATGCGCCGCGCTACACCTTCGCCATCAAGTTCGAGCGCGTCCCGGCAGCCAACGCTGCGCCATGACCGCACCGTCCGACCAGGAGCTGGGCGATGCGCGCTGGTTCCCGACGGACCTCGATGTAGCGTCGCGCGTGTTTTCCTTCGTCGAGCTCGATGACGCGGTCATCGAACGCTCCAGCTTCCTCGACACGCGCATCGACGCGCCGCTGGCCGCAGCGGTGCAGGTGGAGCAGGCGCGGATTCCGCGCGACCTGCCAAACACCAGCATCGGTTGGTTGTTCCACACCTCCTTCTGCGGCTCCACCCTGGCTGCGCGCGCGCTGCATTGCCCGCCCGCCGCGGTCTGCCTGCGCGAACCTCTGGTCCTGCGCAGGCTCGCCGATGCACGACATGGCGCAGTACCGCTGCAGGGCTTGCTGGAATCCACGGTGCGTTTGCTGGCCCGGCCATGGCATGCCGGTGGCGCGGTCGTCATCAAGCCCACCCACGCGGCACTCAACCTGGCCTCCGACCTGCTCGCCGCAACGCCGGGTAGCCGCGCCGTCGTGTTGACCTCGTCGCTGCAGGACTTCCTCGTCTCCAACCTGAAGAAGCCGCCCGAGTCGCAATCGAGGATCCCGCAGCTTGCGGAACGGGCGTTGGCGATCGGCACGTTCGCATCGCGACTGCCATCGCAAGCGCTGGCACCTCCGGACCTGCTGTGTGTCGCCGCCCTGCAATGGGCGGCGCAGCGCGAAGCGGTGGCCGACCTGGTGGCGATGGACGATGGTGCGCGCGTGCGCGCGGTCGACATGACCTGGCTGCTCGGCGACCTCGCAGGCGCCATGGCGCAGTGCGCGCGCTGGCTCAGGCTCGATATTCCGGCGCAGGTCCTGCGCGAGCGCTGCGAAGCGGTCGGCGGACGCAACGCCAAGGCGATGGACGTGGCCTACTCGGCGACACAGCGGGTGCGGGAAGCCGACATCGTGGTCGCGCACTTCGCCCGCGAACTGGGCCATGCACTGGAATGGTCCGAGCGCTGGCTGTTGCCGGCCATGCGGCCGCAGGCGCGGCTCGATCCTGCGCGCTGGGACGCGACGCCATGACGCTTGACGCGCGCCAGATCGAAATCATCCGCCTTGCGGCCAACCGCGGCGAGCAGGCCTTGATGCACGGCGACTGGCAGCAGGCGTTGCGGGAATTCCAGGCCGTCGTGGCGATGGATCCGCGCCATACCGCTGCGCAACTTCGCCTGTCGGCGCTGTTGCTGCGATTGGACCACTACCGCGCGGCGCGGCAACACCTCCTGCTTGCACTGGAGAGCGCGAACCACCATCCGGCACTCGTGCTCGAACTCGCGCAGGCCCTCACCCGGTTCAACGAGTACGAGCGCCTGCTCGACCTGATCGCCCGCAGCGGTTTTGCCGACGCCGCCGACAGCCGGATGCTCGCGGAGATGGCCCAGATTGTCAGCTCCGGTCCGGGCGACCAGTCGCTGGCGCTGGACCTGGTCAACCGTTCGCTGCAACTGGAGCCGCAGGTCCCGCGCTCGCGTTACCTGCGCGGCGTGATCGAGATGTTCCTCGGGCGGCCGGACGAGGCCGAAGCCGAGTTCGAAGCCAGCATCGCGTTGCAACCGCAGCTGGCGCAGGCGCACTGGCTGTTGTCGCTGCTGCGCAAGTGGAAACCCGGCGAAGACCACGTGGCACGGCTGCGCGCGTTGCTGGCGCAACTGCCAGCGGATTCGCCGCCGGCGGCCTACGCCGGTTTCGCACTGCACAACGAACTGCATGACCTCAAGGAGTTCGACCAGGCCTGGGTCGCGCTCGACCAGGCGTGCCGGATCAAGGCCCGAGCCGAGCCCTACGACGACGTTCGCACCGCGGCGCTGTTCTCCCGCATCAAGTCGATCTGCACTGCCGGCTTCGTCACGCCGGTGCAGCGCGACGATGCCTACGTGCCGGTGTTCATCGTCGGCATGCACCGCTCCGGCACCACGCTCCTCGAACGCATCCTCGGTGGTCACAGCCAGGTGGCGGACGGTGGCGAGAGCTACGCCTTCACGGCGCAACTGAGGCTCGCCGCCGACCATGGCATCCGCGGTGCGCTGGATGAAGCGGCTCTGGACGCGCTGGCCACTGCTGACTTCGACGCGATCGGCCGCGGCTTCATCGATGCTTCGCGGTGGCGCACGCATGGCAAGCCGTTCCTGACCGAGAAGCTGCCCCTGAACGTGTTGAATGCCGGCTTCATCGCCAAGGCATTGCCCAATGCGCGCATCCTGCACATGGTGCGCGACCCGGTCGACACCTGCTTCTCGAACCTGCGCACTTATTTCTCCAAGGCCGCCCCGCACTCGTTCGACCAGCGCCACCTGGCCACCTTCTACGGCCGCTACATGGACCTGATGGCACATTGGCGCCAGGTCATGCCCGGGCGCATCCTCGACGTGTCCTATGACGGCCTGGTCAACGACAGCGAGGGCACCGCGCGGCAGATCTTCGACTTCTGCGGGCTGCCGTTCGAAGCCGACGCGCTGCGGGTGGAGCGCGACAGCGGGGCGGTCGCGACCGCCAGCATGGCGCATGTCCGGCAGGGCATCCTGGGCAACCGTGGCGCCGCCTGGGTTCCCTACCGGCAGCACCTGCAGCCGCTGCTGGACGGCCTGGTCGAGGTGGGGGCGATCCCCGCCGAAAGGGCGCTGCAACGGTAACCGGAGCCTGACTGCAGGGCGGGCGGCCGGAAGGGCGTTAAACCCGCAGCCAGTTCCGTGCATCTCAAGGACCATGCTGACAGTCGTGACCGAAATCCTCACCGACATCCCTGCCGCGAGCGACGACGGCGCCGACGAACGTGGCCTGGTGGCCGCGGCCGCGCGCGGCGAGGTGGGTGCCTTCGAGTCCCTCTATCGGCGCCACGCCGGACGCGTCCACGGCGTCATCGCCCGCCTGGTCGGAAACCAGGGCGCGCGGGCCGAGGACCTGACCCAGGAAGCGTTCGTGCGGGCCTGGCAGGCACTGCCGGCGTTCCGATTCGAGTCGGCGTTCTCGACCTGGCTGCACCGCCTGGCCGTCAACACCGCCCTGATGGAACTGCGCAGTCGCCGCAGCCGGCCGCAGGACGATGGCGATTCCGACGAGGAGGTCTTCGACCTGCTCGGCAGCACCGACTCGGCCGGTCACACGACCGCGCTGACGATGGACCTGGAGCGCGCCGTGGCGACGCTGCCGCCCAGGGCCCGGGCCGTCCTCGTGCTGTACGACGTGGAAGGCTGGAAGCATGAAGAGATCGCCGCCGAACTCGGCATGGCGGTCGGCAGTTCGAAAGCGCAATTGCACCGCGCGCGTGGCTTGTTGCGCGAGCGGCTTGGAGGACAGGCATGAAGACGAACGACACAAATACCCGCACCCCCGACGACGAGTTGCCCGACGCGCTGCGCTGGCAGCTGCGCGCGATGCGCCGCGACGTCGAGCCCGGCAACGACCTGTGGCCCGGCATCGCCGCGCGCCTGCAGGAGCAGCGGCCGCGGGCCAGTGCCCGCCCGCGCTGGCTGGCGCCGGTGGCGATGGCAGCCACGCTGGTGCTCGCGGTCGGCATGGTCGGGCTGTGGCGTGGCCAGGAAAGCGGCAACGCGCCGACCCTCACGCCGCCCAAGGCCACCCTGGTCCAGCGCGAGGCCGAAGGCATGACCCTGCAATACCAGGCGGCCCTGCAGGAAGTGGGCAGCGGCCAGCCGCCGACGGAACTGCAGCCGGTTTTCGACGACCTCGACCGCAACGCCGGGCTGATCCTGCAGGCGCTGGCGCACAACCCCGATTCGCGCCTGTTGCTCGAGCAGCTGCGCCGCACCTACGCACGTCGCCTGGCACTTGCACAGCGCCTGGCTTATGCCTGATTCGTATCGCAGCACCCAAAACATGAATTCGAACCTGTCCTGCCCTGATTTCCGGAGAAACTCCATGACCCGCGCCAAACTCCAATGTCTCGCATTCGGCCTGGCCGTGCTGGCGGCGAACACCGCCCTGGCGGCCACCCCGATCAATGAGACCCGGCCGCTGGATCCGCGAGGAACGGTGGAGATCGAGAACGTCAAAGGCCGCGTCGACGTGCGCACCTGGGAGCGACCCGAGGTCAAGATCGAGGGCAGCCTCGGCCAGGGCGTCGAGAAGCTCGAGATCGAAGGCGACGGCGAGCACCTGACCGTGCGCGTGAAGTACCCCAACCGCAGCGGCATGGGCATGTTCGGCGGCGGCGACAAGAGCGAACCGACCGACCTGCGCCTGACCGTGCCGGTGCGCGCCGACCTCGACATCGACGTGGTCTCGGCCGACGTCACCGTCGAGGGCATCGCCTCGCGCGAACTGTCGATCGACAGCGTCAGCGGTGAAGTCACCGTCGCCGGTGCGCCGACCGAAGCCAGCATCGACAGCGTCAGCGGCGACCTGGTGTTGACGCTCAACAGCAACCGCGTGCGTGCCGAGTCGGTCAGTGGCGACCTCACCCTGCGCGGTCGCATGAACGGCGAAGTCGATGTCGAGACCGTCTCCGGCCGGATCGAAGTCGCGGTGTTGCAGAACCGCTTGCAGCGGTTCTCGGGCTCGTCGGTGTCGGGCGACATCCGCGTCGCGACGGGCCTGGCCAACAACGGCCGGATCTCGATGGACACCGTCAGCGGCGACCTCACCCTGCGGGTGCCGCGCGACCTGTCGGCCAACGTTCGTGGCGAGAGCTTCAGCGGTGACCTGGTCGCCCCGGGCGCGCAGGTGATCCGTCCCAAGCACGGCCCGGGTTCGAGCTTCGAACACCGCTACGGCAGCGGCGACGGCGACATCTCCATCGAAACCTTCTCGGGCGATGCCACCCTCGAATTCGAATAATCGCCAGCGCGAAACCAGCAACGAAAAAGCCCGGCATCGCCGGGCTTTTTTCGTTACGTAGCCCGGGTAAGCGAAGCGCACCCGGGCCGAAGAAGCCGCACCCTCAACCCTCCTTCATCCCGAACCAGCAATTGAACGCAACCGTGATGCGTTCGTCCGAGCCATAGAACGGCATCACCTCGTGCTGCAGCCACGACGGGAACAGCACCAGTTGCCCCGGCTGGAAGTTCACGTTCCAGGTGCCATGGTGGTACGGCGCTTCCAACCGCGAGTTGCCGGCATCGAGGAAACAGTTGCTGTAGTGGTGCGGGTTGTGGAACCGCAGCACGCCCGATTCCGGCCGGTCCTGCGGCCGCTCCCCGGGATCGACGCAGTACACGCCCGACCAGGACGCCATCGGATGCGTGTGCGCGATGGTGAAACCACCATTGCGGGTCACATGGAACCAGGTGTGGGAAAAGATCTGCAGGCGCTGCATTTCCTGCGCGGAGTAGCCGTTGAGCTTCTGGATGGTCCGCCCCAGCGTGGTCCAACAGAACTGCCGCAGCTGCTGGATGCAGGCGTCCGGCCAGGCGAACAGGTTGAAGTCGCTTTCGAACACGCCCTGCTGCTGCTTCAGTGACGGATTGGGGTTGGCATAACGCTCGCCTTCGCCCTCGCGCGCCAGCAACAACGCCTTGAGCTGGGCGTTGATGCGCTGTGCATCGGGGAGGAAGTCCTGGGCGAACGGTACCGAGAAGGCGGGATAGATCTCGAAAGCCATTGGGGCATCCGGCCATTTGCGTGGCTGGAGTTTAGCGTGGCGGGCCGGGCCGGTGCGGCGGGCTCCACAAAAAACTACGGCCCCTTTCGGGGCCGTAGGAAGTGTTGCATTACCGGGCTACCAGATCAGAACTTCTGGTTGTACGACATGTAGAAGAAGCGGCCCGGGAGGTCGTATGCCGGATCGAAGCTGTTGGCAAACGCAGTGATTGCGACCGGCGGATCGCGGTCGAACACGTTGTTGATGCCCAGCGCGATCTTGGCGTTCCACGGAGCCTGCCAGCTGAACTGCACGTCGTTGTAGGTCGCCGACGGGATCTCGTTGAGCGGACGGGCGGACGGAGCATCCGGTGCCAGGCCAGGATCGTTGCCGTCCAGAGCGGTGCGGCGGGTCGGATCCGAGCACAGGCGTGCGCGCTGGTTGGCCGGCACGTTCGGGCCAAGGCAGATTTCATCCTGCGGCGAGAAGTAACGGACGAACCAGGAGATGCCCCAGTCCCCCATTTCCCAACGAGCCTGCAGGTTGGAGCGGATGCGCCAGTTGTTGGTGAAGGTGGAACCGAAGTACTCACCGACGTTGTTGCCGGCTTCACCCGAGATCGGGTCTTCCGAGTACAGGCCGTCGCCGTTCGTGTCGATGTACAGGTTCGACACGTAGGTGGTGTCCCACGTGAAGGAGAACTTGCCCCACGCGGTTTCCGGCAGGCGGTAGCCGACCGTCATGTCGAAGCCTTCGGTCTCCATCTTGCCGATGTTGGTCGGCACCGACAGCAGGTCGGCGATCTGGCCCGAACCCGTACGCTGGATCAGTGCGCAGGCACTGGCCACGCCGCTGCGGTAGCAGTTGTCCAGGATGGCCTGGCCGGACTGCAGGAAGATGGCGTCGTCGATTTCGATCTTCCACCAGTCAAGCGAAACGTCCAGGCCCTCGACGTAGCTCGGGCTGTAGACGAAGCCGAAGGTGACCGTTTCCGACTTCTCCGGACCGAGGTCCGGGTTGCCGCCGACGGTGATGCGCACCTGGCCGTTGGGCTGGTTGTACTGCGGAATGCCAGCGCAGCCTGCCGGGATGCCCGGGTTCGGCGTGCCCTGGATCGAGCCGGCGCAGGGGTCGGCGATGGCCGGGAAGCTGTCGGCCTGGCCGGTGAACAGCTCGCTGATCGACGGAGCGCGGAAGCCCTCGGACCAGTTACCACGCACCATCAGGTCGTCGATCGGCTTCCAGCGGAAACCGAACTTGCTGTTGAGCGTGTCACCGAAGTTGCTGTAGTCCGAGTAACGGGTGGCCAGGCTGAAGTCGAGCAGCTTGGCGCCCGGCAGGTCGGCCAGCACCGGAATTGCCAACTCGAGGTAGGCCTCGTCGAGCGAGTAGCCACCGCGGGTTGCGGTACGGGCGTTGCCGCTGGTGTCGCCGGAGTTGATCAGCGCATCCGGGGAGTCGTAGCCGAACTCGGTGCGGTGTTCCATGCCGAACGAGAAGGCGAACGCGCCAGCCGGAAGGTCGAACAGTTCGCCGCCGATGTTGGCGTAGTAGGTCTTCTGCTTGTAGAACAGCTCGTCGTGCGCGACGAACGTGCTGTAGTCCAGCATGTCCTGTGTGACCGAGCCTTCCGGTCCGAGCAGGTTGATCGGCACGCAGCCGTCGATCACCGCACCCGGCGCACCGCAACGTGCCACGCCGCCGGCGTCGATGAACGACGGACCGGCTGCATTGATCACGTGGCTGGTCTGGAACAGGCCGTTGGTGGTGTTGTTGGCCTTGTTCTCGCCGTAGAAGTAACCGGCTTCCCAGTCGAACGGCTTCTCGGCGATGTTCAGGGTGCCTTCGAAGGCGCCGTCGAACACGACCGTGCGGACGTCCTGGTCGAAGATGCGGCCACCGGTCTCCGTCATGCGGCGGAAGACTTCGTTGATGTCCTGGCCGAACGGGTTGTAGATGCTGTCGGCGCTGATGAAACCGGCGTCGCCAGAGGACGCGTCGATGACCAGCGGCGTGGCGGCCAGGATCTGCGTCGAACGGCGGGAGTTGTACGTCACCGTCGTCTTGAAGCGGATGTCGTCGGTGATGTCGAGGCTGGCGTTACCGAACACCGAGTAACGTTCCTGCGGGGTCAGCAGGTAGTTGGCCGGTGCGAAGTTGTACTGGTCCGGCAGGCCGGCGAACGGGCGCCAACCATTGGGAGCCGACGCGTCCGGCACGAAGATGCCGTAGTCGCCGTCCGGGTTGTTGAACGAGGAGCCGTCGAAGATGGCGACGTTGGCCGGAACGTTGGCCAGGCTGCCGCGGGTGCCCGGAAGCGAACCGAAGACCGGCTCCTTCGAGATCTCGCGGTCGCCTGCCCAGACCGGCTCTTCCTTCACGTAGGCGATACCCAGCATCGCCTGGAAGCGGTCGCTGCTGGTGCCGATGGTGAAGTCATAGGCCTGGCGCGAGCCGTCGCCCTTGTCGAACTGGCCGAGGTAGGCGTTGGCTTCGGCGCCTTCGAAGTTCTGGCGCAGGATCACGTTGACGACGCCGGAAATGGCGTCGGAACCGTAGATCGTCGAGGCGCCGTCCTTCAGGACTTCAATGCGCTCGACGGCCGCGGTCGGGATGGTGTTGAGGTCGACCGCACCGCCCAGGCCGGTACCACCGACCCAACGACGACCGTTCACCAGCACCAGGGTGCGGTTCGAGCCGAGGTTGCGCAGGCTGACGCGGGTTTCGCCGTTACCGCCGTTGTTGATGCTGGTGTTGAGCGTCGAACCGTTGGCCGTCAGGTTCTGGATCACGTCGCCGACCGAGGTCAGGCCCTGTGCCTGGATGTCGTCACGGCTCAGCGAGAAGATCGGCTGCGAGGTCTCGATGTCGGTGCGCTTGATTCGCGAACCGGTCACTTCGATGCGGTCGAGGGTGGTCGCTTCCTGCGGTGCCGGTGCATCCTGGGCCATTGCCGCGCCCGTGCCCGCAAGAGCGGTGGTGCCCACGGCGAGCGCAAAGGAAATTGCGTCGCGGAGCTGGGTGGTCTTCAAGGTCATCTCTCTCTCCAAGTGTGTCTTGGGATTTCCCATGGGAACCGAGCGGGTAGAGTCAAAAAAGACGCCAAATCCGGCAAGGTCGGGCCGATAGTAGACGCTTGGAAAGAAGAATTAAAGTGTCGTTAATTTTGAACAGGACAGGCCGTTTCGGGGCCCCGGACAGCCGCGGATACGCCCCGGTATGTCGAAAAATATCCATTTAAAACAGCCGGTTGCGACGGCCTGACGCTTTTCTCGCCAAAGATGACTGGCGGTTCTGGTGAAACAAACGTTAGTTGGCCCCTCCCGGCAAGGCCGGGACCGGGGGCCGGATTAGCCTGTTCATGTTGCTGGCAGGGCCCAAAAAAAACTGCGGCCCCGAAGGGCCGCAGTCGTCGAGCGTGTTGCTTGCAGTCGATGGATCAGAAGCGCTGCTGGTACTTCATGTACATGAAACGACCGATGTCGAACTGGCCCTGGTAGGACACGTTCGCGCTCGGCTGGCTGTAGAGCACCGGGCCAACGTGGTCAAACACGTTGTTGGCGCCGATGGCGACAGTGGCATTCCACGGAGCCTGCCAGCGGAACTCGAGGTCGTGGAACGTGTTGGAACCCAGCTCGTTGATCGCGCGAGCCTGTGCCGGGCTCGGGTTGCCGAAGCGGAAATCCGGGTTGTCGCACTCTTCCGGGAAGAGCGTCATCGACAAGCAGGTTTCCTTCTGGCCCGAGTAGTAACGCGCACCCCAGCTCACGCCGAACGCGCCCATGTCCCAGCTCAGCGTGGCGTTGGAGCGGATTCGGAACGTGCCGGTGAAGCCAGGCGACGTTGCGTAACCGACCAGCTGCTGCGGCGGGGTCGTCGGGTTGGTGTCGGTCTTGATCTCGTCCTTGACGGTGTACGTCGTCTGCCACGACAGGTTGAAGTTACCGAAGCGGTCGGTCGGCAGGCGGTAGCCCAGGTCGAGGTCGTAACCTTCGGCTTCACGGTAGCCGGCGTTGATGCCGGTGAAGGTGAGGCTGTTGACGAAGCCGCGCGTAGCGTCACGCGTGAAGGCGACGCAACGGGTCGGATCGTTCTGGATGTAGCAGTCGTTGAGCATCTGCGTCGGCGAGTCGGCAACGATCGTGTCGTCGATGCGGATCTGCCACCAGTCGAGGCTGACGTTCAGGCCTTCGATGAAGCCCGGGCTCCACACGGTACCCAGCGTCTTCGATTCCGAGGTTTCCGGGATCAGCTGATCGTTGGAACCGGAGAAGAACGGCACCGGCGTCTGCGAGTTGCCCGAACCTGCCGTGACGAAGCCCTGCTGCAGCTGGCGGTAGGTGTTGGCATTGACGATGTCGCGGGCGCAGTTCGCGCGCACGGCCGGGTTGGTGGCCGAAGCACCGAAGCTGGTGTCGCACGGGTCGGTGAAGAACGAGAAGGTCTGCGAACCGCCACCGAACAGGTCGTTGATGGTCGGAGCGCGGAAGCCCTCAGCGTAGGTGCCGCGGAACAGCAGCGAGTCGATCGGCTTCCACTTGAAACCGAACTTGCTGTTGACCGTGTCGCCGAAGGTGTCGTAGTCCGAGTAACGGCTGGCGACGCTGAAGCTCAGCTCCTTCGCCATGGTCATGTCGGCAAGCACCGGGATGAACAACTCGGCATAGACTTCGTCGACCGTGTAACCGCCCTGGGTCGGGCCGCCGGCGAGGGTGGTGGAGTTGCCGGTCACCGCCTGTGCGTCGGGGATGAAGCGACCCTTCTCGTGGCGGTTTTCGTAGCCGACGGCAACGCCCAGATCACCGCCCGGCAGGGTGGCAACCGAACCGCTCAGGTTGGCGCTGTACACCGTGGTTTCGGTCTCACCGCTGGAGTTCAGGCGCTGGAACAGCCAGTCCTGCAGCGGCTGGTTGCCGGTGAGGCCACCGTCGCCGACGCGGCCGAACGGGATGAACGGGTTCCAGGCGACGCAGCCCGGAATCACGTTGCGCTCGTTGACGGTGGTGGTGGCCGGATTGTCCGGCGTACCGCAAACGACCTGGCCGTTGGTGTCCAGGAACGACGCGCCGGTCGCCTGCTTGGCGCGATCGACGTTGAGGTTGCCGTAGTTTTCCTGGTGGACGGTGTTGTTGTTGTAGAGGTAGTTGACGTCCCAGTCGAAGATGCGCTCGCCGACGTCGAAGCTGCCTTCCAGTGCGGTGGAGAAGCGCCAGGTGGCGGACGACGGGCTGTCGACGCGCGGCACTTCCCAGGTACGGCGCCAGAAGTTCACGTCCTGCGGCGTTGCAAAGCCGTTCTTCGTGCCAACCGGGTTGTAGTAGCTGTCACGCGACATCGTGAAGCCGCCCGGGATCGGGCCAGCGGCGCCGCTCTGGAACGGATAGCCGGCGACCTGGCGCTCGGCGTCGCGGTCGGTGTACAGCATGTCGGCGCGGAAGCGCACGAACTCGTTGATGTCGAACAGGCCGTTGACGAACAGCGAGCGGCTTTCCAGCGGCGTCTTGAGGTGCGTCTGCTGGTTGGTGTTGCTCTTGTCGACGGTCGAGCCAGCCGTATCGGCCGCGGTGGCACCGGTGTTGGTGTTCAGCGCGTGATAGTTGGCGATGTTGCGCCAGTCGGCACCCTGGTTGAGGACGCGGTTGCCGCCCAGCGAGGCCGGCAGGTTGATCACGCCCCACTGGCTGACCGTGGTCCAGTTGCGGGTCGGGTGGCGGTCGCTCTGCGGATACGCGCTGTACGGACGATCCTTGGCGAAGACTTCCTCTTCCTTGCGGTATTCCACGGCGGCGGTCAGCGAGCCGCGTTCACCGGTGAAGCCCATGATGAAGTCGGCACGCGTGGTCTCGCCGTCGCCTTCGCTGTACTGGCCGTAGTAGGCGTTGGCGGTGGCGCCTTCGAAGTTCGAGCGGGTGATGATGTTCACCACGCCGGCGATGGCGTCGGAACCGTAGATCGACGAGGCGCCGTCCTTCAGCACTTCGATGCGCTCGACGGCGACGGTCGGGATCAGCGACACGTCCTGCAGGCCGCTGGTGCTGATGCCCAGGCGCTTGCCGTTGACGAGGATCAGGGTGCGGGCAGCACCGAGGTTGCGCATGCTGATGAACTGGCCGCCGACGTTCTCGCCCGCGGTCAGCGGAGCGGCGCGGCTGATGGCCGGTGCGCCCACTGCCGAGATGTTCTGCAGGATGTCGGCGACCGACTGGAAGCCCTGCTTTTCGATGTCGGCGCGGGTGATGGTCAGCACCGGTGCCTCGGTCTCGATATCGACCTGGCGGATGCGCGAGCCGGTGACTTCGATGCGGTCGAGATTGGTCGGCTGCTGGGTGCTGGCGTCCTGCGCCATCGCAACGCCGGTGCCGGCCGCTGCGGTGGTGCCCACTGCGAGCGCGAATACGATCGCGTCGCGGAGCGGGGTGGTCTTCGGTGTCATCTCTCTCTCCATTCAAGCGGGTCGGTGTTGTACGGATTGGCCGATGGGGTCAAAAACGACGCCAAAAGCGGCAAAGCCGAACCCGATCCTAACTGCGCTCTCAGGAAAGTGAAAGTCTCGTTAATGAAATGTAGCGATCATGTGAAAGTACGCCGTCGTACGTTTCGCGCGCAAACGGTGACGCAGGTCGCAATGCGACCTGATCGGACGTGTTGATCAACAGGGGGTCGGGAAGCACTGGCCGCCAGAAATGCGGCCGGACGGCAGGCTTAGAGGTCCTGCTCGTAGCGCACGTAAGGCACGGTGCCTTCGTCTTTCTCGTTGTCGGCCGGGGCGAACGGGTTCTTGCCGCGGGTGACGACGTTTTCGGCGCCCACGGTGAGCTGGCCGCTCCACGGCGTGCGCCAGGTCAGTCCGACGCCGAGGCCTTCCCAATTGGCGGGTTCGCCCGGGATGTCGACCACGCGGCCGACGATGTTCGCGCTGAAGTTGCCCAGGCCGGCACCGATGGTCACGCTCTTGCTGCTCCAGCGATCGGCCAGCGCGGGGACTTCACCGGCCGGGATCAGACGCGCCCGTGCCCAGGTGCCGCCAATCGACACCGTCGCCTCGCGGCCGATGTTCTTCTGGCCATAGACGGTGAGGGTGTTCTGGTCGACCTTGCTGGTCTTGTTGTTGGGGCTCAGCCAGGCCGGCATGGTGTCGCGGCCGCTGCCTAGGGCCAGGCCGACCTTGCCGCCGGGGCGGGCGAGGGTGGCACCGACGCTGGCGTTGCGGCTGCCGGAAAACTCGCCGTCGTCGTCGAGCGTGGCCAGCATGCAGTGGTTGGCGAGGTTGCCGATGGCACCGGCCAGGCCGGTCTGGCGGTCGCAGACCAGGCCGAGCGTGTCGCCGGCATCGAGGCCGAAGGCCGCGCCGAGGGTATTGCTGCCGACCTGCCAGCGGGCGCCTGCGATGGGCGTGCTGGTGGGTTCCAGCTGCAGCAGGTACTCGAGCTTGCCGCTGGTCTGGTTCCAGACCGGGAGATACGTGGTGTCGCTGGCACCGCGCTTGGGACCTGACTGCGCATGTGCGCCCGCAGCCACGCCCAGGGCGAGCAGCAGGGTCAACGGCAGTCGAAGCAGGCGCGTGTACATGGTCTGGTTACGACCGGGTAAACCCGGTGGAGTTCCCCTCTCCTTTGGACCGCGACTATAGACCGTTTATGTTTATTTAACAATTTCAGATGAAACTGAGACTGGCTACTGAAGCCGCTCCGGAGCGGCCAGTTCCACTGCCGCCACCGAGAACAAGCTAGCGATTTCCTCTTTGCCGAAACGGTAACTGTGTCCGCAAAACTCGCAACGGATGTTGGCCTCGCCACCGGCCGCGTCCGCCGCCGCCTCCGCCTCGACCTCGCCGAGCGAGACGAGCATCGCCTCGACCCGCTCGCGTGAACATGAACAGGCAAACCGCAACGGCTTGCGGCCCAGCAACTGCACCCCGTCCTCGTGGAACAAGCGGGTCAGGAGATCGTCGGCGCTCCATTCCAGGAGCTCGCGCGGGCTGAGGGTGTCGAAGAGGGCGCAGGCGCGTGCCCAGCCGTCGTCGTCGCCATCATCCCCCGGAAGCTTCTGCAGCATCAGTCCCGCGGCGTGCCGTTCGTCGGTTGCCAGCAGGAGCCTCGTCGGCAACTGCTCGGACTGGCGGAAATAGCCTTCGAAGGCGCCCGCCAGCGAGTCCGATTCCAGCGCCACCAGGCCCTGGTAGCGGGTGGGGTCGCGGCCGTCGATCGAGGGGTTCTCGATGGTGATCGCCAGGATCGCGTCCGGTCCGAGCCGGGTGAGGTCGCGCGAGACTTCGCCCTCGTCGGCGAGCTGGGCGATGCCGCGCAGGGTGCCGGCGGCCGTGCATTCGGCGAACAGCGTGCGCAGCGCACCGTCGCCGCGCAGCTGCACCGACAGGCGTCCGTCGACCTTGGCGTGACCAGTGAAAAGGGCGGCCGCGGCGGCGGCCTCACCGAGCAGTTCGGCCGCGGCCTGGGGATACTCGGCGCGCTCGCGGATCTGGTGCCAGGTGTCCTGCAGGTGCACGCGGACACCGCGCACGCCGGCGCCTTCGATCAGGAAACGGGTCAACTGGTCGCGGTCGTTGCCGTCGGGGCCGGATTGCGTGCTGGCTTCGGTCATCATCGTGCTCGTGCTGCCGGCGCGTGGCATTGGCGGATAATGCACGCGACCGTGTGAAGGGTGACGAGACAAGATGGGGATGGAGATGGCGCAGTGCAAGGCATGACGGGGACCGAAGAAACGGGCGGGCACACCGCCCGGGCCGCAGCCGTTCCGGTCCGTCGTCGCCGTCGCTGGATTCGCTGGCTGCTGGCCTTGCCGCTGCTGTTGCTGCTGGGCAGCATCGCGCAGGTGGCGGCGTTGCGCTTGGTCGATCCGGCCTTCAGCGCCTTCATGCTGTCGCGGCAACTGGAGGCGTGGGGCGCTGGCGAGTGGTCGTTCCGCATCGCCTATGACTGGCGCGATCTCGACGAAATCTCGCCCAACCTGCCGCTCGCGCTGGTGGCCTCGGAAGACCAGAACTTCGCCGAGCATTTCGGCTTCGACCTGAAGGCGATAGAGAAGGCGCGCAAGAACAACGCGCGCGGCCGAAAGGTCCGCGGTGGCAGCACCATCAGCCAGCAGACCGCCAAGAACCTGTTCCTGTGGAGCGGGCGCAGCTATGTGCGCAAGGGCATCGAAGCCTGGTACACGCTGCTGATCGAGGCCCTGTGGCCCAAGCACCGGATCATCGAGGTCTACGCCAACATCGCCGAGTTCGGCGATGGCGTGTACGGCGCGCAGGCCGCGGCGCGGACCTATTACCGCAAGGATGCGAGCCAGCTGGCGCCGTCCGAGGCCGCGCGCATGGCGGCGGTGCTGCCGAGCCCGCGGCGGTACAGCGTGACCAGGCCGGGACCCTACGTGCAGCGACGCTCGCAGGCGATCCAGCGGCAGATGCGCTATATCGGCGGGACCGAGTACCTCAAGCGGCTGGAGTAGGCCCGGTGGACCCGGGTGCGCTGCGCTTACCCGGGCTACTATTCGGCTCATGAGCGAACGCCTGACCATTGTCATTGCCGCCTTCAACGAGGCCGACAACCTGCCGTTGCTGCATCCGCGCATCGCTGCGGTGCTCGAGCCGCTGCACGATCTCGATGCGCAGGTGCTGTACGTCGACGACGGCAGCAGCGACGACACCTGGCGGGTGATGCAGCAGCTCGCCGCGAGCGACCGCCGCGTCGCCGTGCTGCGGCTGTCGCGCAACTTCGGCAAGGAGCTGGCGCTGACGGCCGGGCTCGACCGCGTCGACGAAGGCGGAGCGCTGATCCTCGATGCCGATGGCCAGGACCCGCCGGAGCTGATCCCGCAGTTCGTCGCGAAATGGCGCGAAGGCTACGACGACGTCCACGGCACCCGCCTGGAGCGCGAAGGTGAAGGCTGGATCAAGCGCAGCACCGCGCATGCCTTCTACCGCGTGATCGGACGCCTGTCGCGCACGCCCATCCCGGCCGACACCGGCGACTTCCGCCTGCTGTCGCCGCGGGCGCTGTCGGCATTGCGCCAGCTGCGCGAGCGCCACCGCTTCATGAAGGGGCTGTTCGGCTGGGTTGGCTTCAACAGCGTTGCCATTCCCTACCACCGCGCGCCGCGCGCGGCCGGGCACAGCAAGTTCAATTTCTGGCGCCTGTGGAACCTGGCGCTGGAGGGCATCACCAGTTTCTCGACGGCGCCGCTGCGCCTGGCCACCTACCTGGGCCTGCTGACCGCGCTCACGGCCTTCGTCTATGGCGCGGCCGTCATCCTGAAGGCGCTGTTCTGGGGTGACCCGGTGGCCGGCTGGCCGACGATGATGTCGGTGATCCTGTTCCTGGGCGGCGTCCAGCTGATCGCGCTGGGCGTGATCGGCGAATACCTGGGCCGCCTCTACGACGAATCCAAGCAGCGCCCCCTTTACCTCGTCGACACCTGGCAGCCGGCGGCAGGAGTATCCTCGGGGCAAGCCCCGCTTGCGGAAGGAGACGGCCATGCGCACCGTACGACAACTGCTAGAAGCCAAAGCGCCTGAGATCTTCGCGATCGGCCCGGACGCGCCGGTGATCGAAGCGATCCGGCTGATGGCCGAGAAGCGTATCGGTGCCGTGCTCGTGATCGAAGGCGGGCACCTGGTGGGCATCCTTTCGGAGCGCGACTACGCGCGCAAGATCGTCCTGCAGGGGCGCTCCTCGGCCGACACGCCGGTGCGCACGATCATGACCAGCCAGGTGCTCACGGTCTCGCTGACCGACACCGCCGAGCATTGCATGCAGATGGTCACCGACCGCCGCATCCGCCACCTGCCGGTGCTGCACAACGGCGAGGTGCTGGGCGTGGTATCGATCGGCGACCTGGTGAAGGCGGTGATCGAGGACCAGCAGATCGAACTCGACCAGCTGCAGCGGTACATAGCGAGTTGAGCCGCGCCAGCTGAGCGCACTCGTGCGAACGCGTTACTTCGCGTAACGCCCGCCGCAACCCGAATCCTCGCCAGGCCCTGTTTCCAGCGTCGCCAGCAATGCCGCCGGCGGCGTGATCGTGGCCAGGGTAAGCGCGATCGCACCGCGCAGGCCGACCTTGACCAGGTCCGGGTGCACCTTGGGCTGACGGAAGCTGCCGTCGACCTTCAGCGGCGTGCGGAAGGCGAGCAGGCTGCGATCCTTCGGCCGCGGGCGGATGGTCAGGTCGAGCTGCTCCTTGCCGAGGTCGATCGTGCCGGAGCCGAGCAGGATGGTGTCGGTGGTGTCGAAGGCGAAACTACGCGCGGTCATCACGCCATCGTCGACGGCGAAGTCGGCGAAGCCGCAACGCACCGGGATCAGGCGATCGCCGGACAGCTTGAACTTGATCATCTCGGCCAGGTCGATGCCGGCCATCTCCATCAGCATGTTGCTGATCTTGCCGCGGCCCATGCCCAGCAGCACCGTGCCGTCGCTGCTGCCGAGCATGCGCGCGACCGAGTTGCCGTTGCCGGCGATGTTGATCTTGCCGCCGATCTTGCCGATGGCGTTCTGCGCCAGCTTCACTTCCGGCAGCAGCTTGGCCAGGCTCAGGCCGGCGGCATCGATGTCGGCGCGAGTGGTGATGGTGTTGGTGCGCGCGTCCATGCGGATGTTGGAACGGATGTCGCCGTCGGCGACGCCGAAGTTGAGCGGCTGCATGCGCAGCAGGCCACCTTCGAGGAGCAGGTGCGCGTCCATGTCGTCCAGGGGCAGGCGCGGTGCGTTGATGTGCGTTGCGCGCAGGCGCACGTCGGCATCCATCGCGCGCAACTTGTCGAGTTCGTAGGGCTTGTCGGGTATGAGGCGCGGACTGGCCTGGCGCGCGGCGGCCTTGGCCGCCTGCTCGGGATTGGCCGTCTCGCCGCGGCCGGCCTGCGGCGTGCCGCCGACGAACCCGGCGAGGTCGTCGAAGTCCAGGCGTTTCGAATGAAGGTCGGCGCGCAGGTAGGGACGCTTGCCGCCGGTCTGGACACTGGCATCGCCGCGCATGTCGCTGTCGCCGATGCGGCCGGTGAAGTCGCGGTAATGCCAGATGTTGGCCTCGCGGCTGAACTGGCCATCGAGCGCATAGGGCGGCGTGGTCGGAATGGCCAGGCCGAGCAACGGGTAGAGGTCGGCCATGTCGCGGCCCGACAGCGCCATGCGCAGGTCGAAGCCGCGCAGTCGCAAAGGATCGAGCAAGGTGCCGCGGGCATGGGCATGCGTCGCACCGGCCGAGGCGCGCACGTCGATGCGGTAGGGTGCGTCGCGATCGCGCAGCAGCAACGGCGAGGCGGCATTGCCGCGCAGTCGGAAATCGCTGCCACGCCATTGCCCCCCGCCGACGACGGCGACCGGCGCCGACGACGTGGCCTTGTCCGGCAACGCATAACTGCTTACGCCAATGCGGATGTCGGTGCGCTTGGGCCGGTCGAGGAAGCGCAGTTGCCCCTGGTCGATGTTGACCCGGCGGAACTGCATGTCGGTCTCGCCGGGTTCGCCAAACACCCAGTTGCCGGGGCCACCCTTGGGGTCGGTTTCCAGCAGCACGCGTGGATGTTCGAGGGTGATCTGCGGCAGCAACACCTGGCCGCGCAACAGCGGCCACCCGGCGATGCTCAACTCGGCGCGCTGGGCGTCGGCCATGACAGGCTGTCGTGACCACGCTGCATTGCCGAAGCTCACCGACCCGGCGCTGATGCGCGGCGTCCAACGACCTTCGCGATGGAACAGGTCGACATCGAGGTTGCCGCGGATATGGAACTCGCGCCCGGTGCGGGCCTGCACCTGGCGTTCGATCGGGCCACGAAACCAGTTCCAGTCCCAGATCGCGATGAGCACGACGAGTGCAATCGCGATCAGCACGAGCGCGGTCCGAAGTGGATGCCGCAGCAGCGTGTCCGTGGAAAATGTCCTGGGACGATGTGCCTCGGAACTGGGCACGCAGTTCGCTCCCTGTAGTGGCCTCACCCCACCTTCGAGGGGGGGCGGTCAAGCGGGAGTGAATGCCCCGTGATCAGCAGCGGAGCAGTTCAGCCTGGCATCATCTGGCCGGGCGAGACGACCTGTGCCATCACGGCGACGTAATGGCAGACGCTGCCGGCGACGACGAACAGGTGCCAGATCGCATGCGAATAGGGCAGCGACGGCCGGTGGTAGAACACGGTGCCCAACGTGTAGAACAGGCCGCCGGCGAACAGCCAGCCGATGGTCCAGCCGTCGAGCGCGCCCAGCAGCGGTTCGATCGCGACGACCACCAGCCAGCCCATGGCGATGTAGATGCCGGTCGACAGCAGCTTGAACCGGCCGGTGTAGAACAGCTTGAACACCACGCCGGCCAGCGCCAGCACCCAGATCGCCGCGAACAGGCTCCAGCCCCACGGGCCACGCAGGCCGATCAGCGTGAAAGGCGTGTACGTGCCGGCGATCAGCAGGTAGATCGCGCAGTGATCGAACACCTTCAGTCGCGCCTTGGCGACCGGATGCTGGATCGCGTGGTACAGCGTCGAGGCCAGGTAGAGCAGCAACAGGCTGATGCCGAAGACGATCGCGCCGGCAAGTTGCCAGCCGTCGCCGAACAGCGCGGCCAGGGTGATGAGCACCGCGCCGCCGGCAAGCGCGGCCGTGGCGCCGAGCCCATGGGTGAGCGCGCTGTAGAACTCTTCGCGCAGCGAAGAACTGCCGCGCGTGGCGGTAGCGGAGCCGTCTTCGACGGAGCGTGCAGTAGGCATGGCCCCAGCATCCTAGCGCAGGTTGGAGCAAATGCTCAGTAGCCCGGGTAAGCGAAGCGCACCCGGGGCCAGACGCAGACCCGGGTGCGCTTCGCTTACCCGGGCCACGGGTCGCTATGATTCGGCCATGATCATTTCCCACCAGCACCGTTTCGTGTTCGCCGCGATCCCCAAGACCGGGACCCACTCGGTGCGGCAGGCCCTGCGCGAGCACATGAGCGAAGCGGACCTGGAGCAGGTCGGCCTGTTCGTCAACAAGCGCTTTCCGTTCGAGGAGCTGGCGGCGATCAGGCACGGCCACATCACCCTCGACCAGATCCGGCCCTTCCTCGGCGAGGAAGCGTTCGCGGGGTACTTCAAGTTCGCGTTCGTGCGCAATCCGTTCGATCGTTTCGTGTCCTACTGCGCCTTCATGACCCGTGCCGACGGCGCCTTCCTCAACCAGCCCCAGCAGGTGATGCGCTACCTGCTGTTCGAGGCGCCGCCGACGCAGCACATCCTGTTCCAGCCACAGCACACCTTCGTGACCGATGCCGACGGCAAGCTGCTGGCCGACCATGTCGGCCGCGTCGAGGAGATGCAGGCCTCGTACGATGCCATCTGCGAGCGCATCGGCATTCCCTCGGCGCCGCTGGGGCAGGTCAACAGCTCGCGCCGCGGCAGCTACCGGGACTACTATGACCAGGCGCTGATCGACGGCGTCGCCGCGTACTACCGGCGCGACCTGGAACTGTTCGGATACGAGTTCTGACCATGCAGCCGCATGCCGTTTCTCCGTTGGATATCCAGCCCAACCCGCGCAAGACGACGTCGGTGCGCGCGCTGGGGCTGGTCGACATCGCCCGCCTGCGCGACGCGGTGCTGGCCATTCCCGACGCGCTATGGGATGCCGAGAACGCCGACAAGCCCAACCGCTTCGAGGCGCTCGACCGCACCCGGCACATCGTTTTCCGCTTCGTCAGCGATTTCCAGGATTGGCGCGGTTCCTATGATCGGCCGCTGTGGGCGCAATGGCGCGAGTTGCTCGAGCCGGTGCTGGCGCAGGCCGTGGCGCCGTATGGCTACGCGCGTGCGGAATTCCCACGGGTGATGCTGGCGCGGATGGCGCCTGGCGGGGTGATCAAGCCGCACCGCGATGCCAACCCGGCGGCGAAGTGGCCGCACAAGATCCACGTACCGCTGCTGACCAATGAGCAGGTGACGTTCTTCATCGATGGCGTCGGCTACCACTTCCGCGAGGGCGAGGCGGTGGAGGTCAGCAACATGGCGGTGCATGCGGTCGAGAACGCGGGGTCGAGCGATCGCATCCATCTGATCTTCGAATACTTCGACCTGGACCAGCCGGCACCGGAGTGGGTGGGCAAGCTGCCGCCGCGGAAGTAGCCCGTCATCCCGGCGAACGCCGGGATCCAGGTCCGCAGTCCATCAGCAATGTCACGTCATCCCGGCGAACGCCGGGATCCATTTTGACTTTGCCTTTGCTCTTGGGTTTGCGAGGCAACGTCAACAGCTTCCGCCACTAAAGCGGCGGGTCACTTTTTCTTTGCTGGCCCAAAGAAAAAGTAACCAAAAAGAAATGGCTTCCTCGACAAACCAGTCCTACGAGCGGAGTGCTTGAGGGGATTTTTCTAAGGGACATCCTTGTCCCTTAGAAAAACGCCGCACGTCCTGTGCGGCGCCCTCCGGGTCTGCGACTGCTGCTGGCTGCGAGGGTCACCTCGAATTCGCAGGCCAAACCCAAATCAAAGCCAACGTCCTTGGATCCCCGCCTTCGCGGGGATGACGGTGACGGCGGTGACGGAGAGGTGGGCCCGTCGTTCCCGCGAAGGCGGGAACCCAAGGACGTTGCTCCTTGCTGGACCTTACCGAAGACCGTGCAACGAATCGCCAGAGCGTTGACCGCAGGGGCGGGGAGTGCGGAGCAGCGGGACATGGATGTCCCGCGTCCCGCGTAAAGACAGGATGTCGTCCGCGGGACGGAGCACTCCCCGCCCCT
>NZ_JBHRZC010000003.1:0-722280 GCF_042649405.1 Lysobacter sp. GCM10012299
GCTTTCCGTGTAACAGATCCTTGCCCGGTACTTCATCTGCAACACTCCCGCTGCCTAGGCAGCTCTCAGTGTGTTGCATCGACCGGTTGAAACCGCAGTCGAAAGCGGACATTAGCACCAGTCAGGCGTCCAGCCCGCCCTAATGACCGCTATCGGCAAGCGGGCATTCGCCAACGCCAGAGTCTAGCCGGAGCGCGAAGCGGCTCCGGCTTCAATGCATCTTCAGGGCTCATCCCACAATTCTGTGTCTGTGGCGAAATCTTGGAGAAGTCCTGCGCGGGCCGCCAACAACGGGGCAAGCGCCACCCCGTCTGATGGGGCGCCCAATGAAAACCCAGGCGGGGATTGGCCTAAGGCCAAGCACTCGGCCGCGGAACGCCAGCGATGCGCAAAGGCAAGCATGGCATCACGAGGGTGTTTGATGGACGAGGCGGAAACGTAATCTGTCGGAAGATCGCCACAGATGACCCACCAGCCAACCCATCCGAGCTCGGAATGACTTTCGATGGCCCAGATGGATACGTACGGCGCAAAGTGCCAAGCAGGCCAGTCACCGATTTGGCCGTGTGTTACCTGCTCTGTTGCCAGGTACGCCGCTACCTGACTGCGACGGTCAGAGCACCACTGCTCTTCCACCGCCGGATCGTCGTAGTCCATCAATGAACCCCAGCAACCTAATTGGACAGAACCACGGGGCCGGTGCCTGGTGGCCTACCCGACCAATGACCGCTTTGGGTCGGAAGCGGACATTAGCACTGGTCCGACCGCCCCGCCCCGACCAACGACCGCTATTGACCACAAGCGGCCATTCCCCAACGTCCGGGTTGAGAGGGCCCGCAGAGCGGCGTCGGCTTGACTGAATTGTCAGTCTTCGTAGGTTTCCACGAACGTAGGACTTCCGATTGGAATGCAGTCTAACGAACGAGCAGTGATGCTAATCCGCGCGCCGGATGTAAACACGAAGTTCGCCGAAATATCACCTGAGATTGAGCATGGCAATTGGAGCAGCTCGAAAGATTGCGCCCCAATCCGCACAGAGCCGTCCGAAATGGCGCCGACGCAGTCCGGTGCTAGAACTGAACACTCGCTGTTGAAGAAGACTAGTTCGGCTGACTGGCAAAACCCCTGACCTGGATCAATGCCGGGCCGGCCGGCGCTGTGGTGAACATAAGCGCTGGAAAAGACAATACGTACACAGCCATCGATAGATTCGATGGACCGAACGTCAGAGTCGTGAAATTCGATTGCAGAGTTCAAAGGGGCAATCTGCCTAATAGGCGGACCCGGGGGTTCGGCTGGAATGCCTGGTCAATGACCGCTATGGGTCGGAAGCGGACATTAGCACTGGTTCGATTGCGCCGCCCGACCCAATGGCGGCTAACGGCCAGAAGCGGACATCACAGAACGGTCCGCGCGCGACGAATTAGTAGTGGCCGCGGCAAACCCATAGCAGTGGCTGGCGAGGCGCCTCAAGGCAGCACTCATTTGCTCCCGGACCGAAGTAGCTGAAGGAAAGCCGGTAGCTGCCGTCCAGTTGCTTGGCGTAGCTAAACAGTGTGCCTTCTGTATCCCCATGCCCCGATTCTTTGGGTACGAAGGTGAGGTACTTGGGATGCAACTCAGGCAAGGTCTCTGGGTAATGCCCTTTCTCAGCCATGAAATGCTCAAGAGCCGTAGCCACGCTGCTACCAAGCGCCTTACCTGCTTGTGCCTTTTGACCCTCGCCAGGCGCATCGCACGACGCAAGGAGCGATAGCGTTGCAACAAGCAAGATTGAAAGCATGGGTTTCATGGGACGAAAGACCACCTCAAAAGGACTTCTGGGTAGGGAGCGAGTCAGGGCTGGAACACGGCCTGAATGGCCGCTACGGGTCGAAGGCGGACATGAGCAGCAGTCCGACCGCCCCGCTCCGCGCGGCGCGATGGCCGCTATCGGCCAGAAGCGGCCATTTCTCGCAACGCCGCTCAAGGCATGCAAGTGACCTCAATGGTGTCGATGTTTGCGGACTTCACGGCGAATGCGAGCCAGCAACCCTCATCGAAGACATACCCCTTCGGCGCTCCGTCGACTTGCTCCACCCTCATCTCGGGCCCGTAGATGCGTTGGACGTCGACAAGGCGCATGCCCGGGCATGCGCCCACGGGAGTGCAATAACGACTACTGGACGAGAGCAAGCGTCCAACGCCCTTCTCGTCAAGACCAATCGTGAAGCCGGGGTACGTGAGGGTAACGGGCAGGTAATCGGTGGTTTCACTGACGCTCCGGCTTGCCGGCTTCCCGAGGGTACCGATCACGGATGATTCCGATTGACCAAGCGTGATTCCGCCGATGACCAGCTCATGCTGAGTGCCTGACAACGCGCCCAACGCAGCCAAGGCGAGCGGGAATGCAATTTTCATTCATACCCCCGTACGAGTTTGCGAAAGATGTCCGCTTTGGGTCGGAAGCGGGCATCACCACTGGTCCGACCGCCCCGCCCCGTCCCGCGCGGCGCGATGGCCGCTTTCGGCCACAAACGGCCATTCGCGAACGCCTGAATTATGCCGAGCCGCGGAGCGGCGTCGGCTTGAATGGATTGTTAGCCCTGCGCCGAGTTTGTAGAAGCCCCGAATCGCCAGGCACGCTCTCGCAAGCGTCAATAGCCTTGGGAAGCGGACTGGGGCGATGACGCCACAGGGTGCAAACCCCGCCGCATCCGTGGTGGAGGAACACGCCATCTGGGCTGCTGAGACAGGTAACAAGGCAGTCATCGAGGGCGGTGCAGCGGGCCTTTAGCGCGGAAATCTCGCACCGCTCACGCACTGACAGCGCTCTGCGCGGTTCCGCAGAGCAGTCGTGGAAGTGCCCGACGTCTCCCTGGTCGACTGGGAGGGCGGGAGGGTGCGGCGCTTGACTCGTAACGGAGCTGGGCGGTGAGGGTGCTGGCGCGCATCCCAGTAACAACAGGAGGGCCGCAGATAGGACCGTCAGGAGTCGCTGATAGGTCACTGGTAGGCCTAACACCATATAGACGGACCCGTGGGTCCGGTGCAGTGAAACATTGCACCACCTCGTTTGCCGGGATCAGCTTTCCTGCAATCGACAGTGCGGACCTTCGGATGGTACGTACACAGCGTTGTTCCGCGTCCGCGGCGATGTGAACCTCATGGTCGCATGGTCATCGCCTGCATCCAGCACGAGGGCGATGGGCCCCTTCTCCAGCGGAATCAGCAGGAACACCAATCCATTCTTCACGAAATAGGTATTGGTGTGCGCGCGGCATCGATCGTCGTACGTCGCAAACGTGCCGTCACTTCGAAAGGTGATGGAGTCCGGCGGCCCCTGATCTTCGTCGACGGTCTTGGTCCACGTCCCGACAAGCCACTGAGGAGCAAGGGGACTTTCCGTCGCGCTTGCCATCCCGACAAGCACAAGTAATGGGGAGGCCAGCAATGTGAGGCGAGTACGATTGAGTCCTTTCATGGCAAAGATCAGATGTCCGCTTTGGGTCGAAAGCGAACATTAGCACCGGTCCTGGCGTCAGCCCTGCCCTAATGTCCGCTAACGGCCAGCAGCGGCCATTCGTTCTCTATCGGCCTTGAGTGGAATGGTTCTGCCTTGGCTACGAACGAACCGATAGAGGGCGACAACATCATCAACATGGCCCTGGAGTGCATTTGCGAGGGCCTCGTCGTGCGACAGGCCTGCGTCCCGATAGCTGTTTCGAAGGCAGGCGTAGTCAACGTAGTAGGAAAGATATGCGCCGCCTGTCTTGCCAGTCGAATCCTCGAGTGTGATCAGGTCCTCGCCATAGATCGAGTACGCAAAGCCGAAGTTGAAGGTCACATGACCGTTGCTAAACCGGTGATTCTCGGTGCCTCGCATGGTGTCGGTTTCGGCAATGAAACCGACGTAGTTGAACCCATGCTGGGTAAGCAGGTTAGTCAGCGCCGGGACGGTGAACCTTGACTGCTTGGACCGGCCCGATTCGTGTTTGAAGATACGAAGAAAGTCCATCCGATCCGACCATTGAGAGGACGCGCAGGTCCCTGGTATGCGTCTGGCGCCACAGCCCATGGAATGGACTGCGACTTCCGATTTAGCTACAGGCTGAGATTAGCACCGGCCCTGGCCCCCGCCCCGCAGTCGGAAGCGGACATTAGTACGAGTCCGGCTGCCTTCGGCTTGAATGAATTGTTAGCCGCTATTGCCGGGTTGAGCGAAACCGTCCAACGCCCAGCGCAATGCGATCAACACGCCGCCGGGAAGAACCAGGCCGAGCCAGGCGAAGATACCTAAAGCCATGCCCAGCTCCCCATTGTGTGCGCCCGCCGTAACAAGCAGCGCCGTCCTCGTTGAAATCGCTATGAGCCAAACGGCCCAGCCGACCAAGTAAAGCCGTGTGATGCCCCTCTTCCAGTTCATTAGACTCCCCCATGTGCGGCGACCTACCCAGACCTAGATGGGTCCGCGGGTCTGGGATTGAGCTTATGCAAGCAGAGTCCGGCTAACAAGCCGACGTATACCGGAATGAGCGAACCGAGCCGGAACGGTGCCGTCGAATGGCTGCTTTGGGTCGAAAGCGGACGTTAGCACCGCCCCCGGCAGTGGATCTAGCCGAGCGTCCGGTATCGGCCAGAAGCGGACGCTCGCAAGCGCCCCCACTAAGCCCAACGGCGTCAACGGATTCTCAGGCCGGCGGTCCCTTGCGGCCCTTGGAGAATGGCGACCAGCCTGTTATCGCCACGATGGGGCCGCCAGTCGCTTTCCACACAAAGTTCAAGAGATGACGCACCTTCTCCCTAGTGTTGAAGGCATTCGCGACGGCTGCCCTGCGGCGAGTACGCTGATCGATCTTTTGGCGCGCCACCTGCGCCAAGTGATCCGCTCGCAACTTCGCCTTCTGGTCTCTCCTCAGCTTTGGGCGATTGCTCACATTGACCCTTCGATATCGAGTCGTGCCAAAGACCCCAACGGGCCGGAAGCGGAATCCCGTGACCAAGGCAATCCGGTCATTCGGCGCGACCTAATGCGCATCTTTCGCGTCAGTAGAGGCCATACCATCGATGATCTTGAAAAGACGCTGCAATGGTGCGGGCCATGCGGCGATGCTCTGCTCGAACTGCGCTTGCCAGCGCCGGCACGTATCCACATCAATGAAGCAGCGCTTCAAGAGGGCGATGGACCTGGCCGCCAGGAACATGCCAAGAAACAAGCTTCCAAACAGCATGAAAAACTCGACCACCTGATCCGTGCCGTGATAGGAGCCACCCACCGGGTTGCCGATCATTGCAGATGTGGCCAGGGCACCCAGGAACATGGCCCCCGGACCGCAAACAATTACGATCACGCAGAAGCCGAAGCTCCAAAGCTTGTCAGTTACGTGGTCCGGCATCTTCAAAGCTCACCCCCCCATTCGCCGAGCGTGAAATGTCCGCTTCGGGTCGGAAGCGGACGTTAGCACTGCGCCGGCCGTCGCGCCTGGCCCTATGACCGGTAGCGGCCAGAAGCGGAGGTTCGCATTGACGGCCTGTGGCGTTGCGAGCTTCAGCGGGAATAGGTGCGCCAATGCAAGACATTAGCGCCGGACTTGCTAATCGCGACGAACCGATATTCTGTGTGATCGGCTTGGCATCGGAAGAACACATATGAACCATCTAGCGCATCTTCGGAGGGCCACCAGTCGCGACCTATCCGCGCCGGAACAGTGTCCACGTACGGGACCGGCTTGCAGTCCGAGGACAGATGGACCTGGCTGCCGCTTGGCATAGCGAACGAAAGCTCGCTCACGTTCGAATCGAGGTTGTGCACCTCGCGAAGGTCGGTCGCGTCCTGAGGAATCCAGTTGGGAATCCATCCCTTCTCGACCATGCCTGCATCGATCGCTTCCTTGGCCGTGCTGAAGTGCGTGTCGAGCGTTTCCAGAGCGCAAGCAGTTAGCCACACACAAACCACCGAAACGATAGCAAACCTCACGGCGTTTCCCCTTGATGTCACTTAGCTAGATGCCCGCTTTGGGTCGAAAGCGGAAATTAGCACTGGTCCTACCACCCCGCCCGACCCTATGGCCGCATCGGTTAGAAGCGGCCATTCGAAGCACCTTGCCCTGTCTCGGGCCGCCCCCCGTGGATATCAGGGCAAACTGCGAGGATCGTCCTCTTGCCCATAGATGTCGAAGTCCAAGGACAGGTGCAGTGACGCGCACTTTTCAAGGAGTTCTGGCTTGAGCGAGAAGCCGCCATTGAAGGCCTCCAGGAAGAACCCGATGAACAATTCGGCACAACCGCCCGTCACGGAGTTCAACTCAATGGCGTCGCGGAACTGTTCCAAATGGATCAGCACTGCGAGCAATGAGGTCTCGAAATCCGACTCGCCGACTTCAATCGAGGCGCACCAATAGGAATCGGAGCGCACGCCATCGAGCGACGTGCCGCGCGGTGAACTGCGAAGCTCCCCGGAGGTCCATTGGCGGCCCGGTTCGATGCCAATCAAGTTTGTGAAATGCGACAGATCCGCAGATGGATGTCGAAAGCGAAGCGAAACCTTATAGCGGTATGGAAACAGAAGGTCCTCCAGAGAGGTGGACGGCGCTCGAAAGGCCGCTTTTAGTCGAAAGCGGACACTACCACTGCCCACCAAGCCCGGGGCTATAGTGGCAACCTGACAGGAGCGCAGAACCATGCCGTTCGACCTCAGTCTTTCTTACCCGCAGTGGCAGGGATCGGGGCGATACGAGAACCTGCCGCGCGGCGCCGCGGCGGCCGCGGACGTCTGCGGACGGTTCGCCCCGCTGGTCCGGGTTCCGCCTGCGCATGGCGATGACGAGGCCGATGACGAACTGCTCCACGGCATTCACCGCTGGCCAGCGATCTTCGCGCAGTTCCGCAGTGCGCAGAACATCCTCGCCAGTTCGGGCGCCAGGCGCGTCCTGACCGCCGGAGGCGACTGCGCCGTGGATGTCGCAGTCATCGACTATCTGATGGGCGTGCATCCGGATCTTCGGGTCATCTGGGTCGATGCTCACCTCGACGCCAACACACCAGAAACCTCGCCCAGCGGTAACTTCCACGGCATGCCGGTCAGCGCGATTCTGGGGCGCGCGCCTGGACCGATGCGGCCGTACCTCGGAATGCCCCTCGAGCCGTCCCGCTTCCGCTACGTCGGCATCCAGGTGGGTGACGATGGCGATTGGGAACTGCAACGTGAGCTGGACCTGCAGCGGCTGGACCCGCAGGCGGCCATCGACGGACCGGTGCACATCCATTTCGACCTGGACGCACTGGATCCGCTTGAGTTTCCCTACGTCGCCTATTCCGACGGAAAGCTGCGCGTTGATGATGCGGTCGCGCTAGTAGGGCGCATTGCACGCGAAGCGGATCTGGTCGGCTTTACCGTGACCGAGTTTGCTCCCGCAGACGAGGATGAGGCCCGCGCCGGGAGCCGGGTGATAGAACGTCTCTGCGAGGCGGTGGTCGCTCCGAACGCCCAGGCCAAGTAAGCCCTGATGCACATCGTGTGGAGCAGCTCCACCCGGTCAGCGGTGCGGGCACCCGGGCCAACAGCATGGCCTGCGCATGCCTCCTCGCATCTTGTCGATGCCGACCTCGATGCGACGTTTCCTGGTCGCTTCCTGTTTGGGTGAAGTGACCCAACAGATCCACTCGTTCCGTGCCAATGGCGTGATGTCGGCCCAGAGGGTCGTGGCCGCGGCATCGGCTTCGATGGCTTCCCGGAGATCAGCAGGCAGCTTGTGGACCGTGCCCCCAGCGAGTTTTTGAGCGGTCATATGTCACCGATATCACTATCTGTTCTTGTTCCCGTGCCGAAGCCGTTACACCAGTCAGAACTGAAGCTGCTGGAACCAGAGTTCCTGGTCTCCATTGGGTTCACTGAGCCGGCGCGTACAGGACGCGCGATTCATATTGTCATAGTCACCGGCTGCATCGGTACATGGACCGCATCCGCCGGAGCCTCTCCGGCAATAGCGCAGTTCACCAGGTCGAAGTCTGCAGCGCTGCCAGGGCCCGGCGCGATCAGGCTTGCCACTGCAAGCATCCATGTCATGCGCATGGCACTAATCCCCCAAGATCGTTGCTGGTGGCATTCTATACACAGCGTCCTCCGGGGAAAGACCGTGCACCTTGAGTTCCGCCCACTACCCGTGCTCGGCTGCATTGCGCTGACGACCGCACTGCTTTGGATTGCGGCCGAACCGGCAAACGCACGGGATGATGCCAGGGCCGCAATCGCCACGCCCAAGGGCAACCCGCTCTTCCACGACAAGTTCACCGCCGATCCGGCTCCGCTCGTCGCAGGCGACCGGCTGTACCTGTATGTCGGCCACGACGAGGCCCAGCGCGACGAGATGTTCAACATGCGCGATTGGCTGGTCTATTCGACCGCCGACATGAAGACGTGGACGGATCACGGCCCGATCATGAAGGCGACCGACTTCAAGTGGGCGAAGGCCGACGCCTGGGCTTCGCAGGCGATCGAGAAGAACGGCAAGTTCTGGTTCTATGCCGCGGTCGAGCACGACGATACCCAACCGGGCAAGGCCATCGCGGTCGCCGTGGCGGATACGCCTACCGGTCCGTTCGTCGATGCGAAGGGCGCTGCGCTGATCACCAACGACATGACGCCCAAGGGGACGCACAGCTGGGAGGACATCGACCCGACGGTGTTCACCGACGACGACGGAACCACCTGGATCGCCTGGGGCAATCGGCAGTGCTACATCGCCAGGCTCAAGCCCAACATGATCGAGCTCGATGGCCCGATCACCGACATCACCCCGCCCCACTTCGAGGAAGGTCCCTGGCTGCACAAGCGCGGTGCGCTGTATTGCCTGACGTACGCCTCGCTGGACCGCTCGAAACACCGCGACGAGAAGGTGTCCTACGCCACCGCTCCCTCGATCCAGGGGCCGTGGACCTACCGCGGCGAGCTGACAGGCTCGGGCAAGTACAGCTTCACCATCCATCCCGGCATCGCCCAGTTCAAGGGCAACTGGTACCTGTTCCTGCATAACGCCGCGCTGGCCATCGGTGACCAGAATGGTTCGATCGGCAGGCGCGCGGTGACGGTGGAGTACCTGCAGTACAACGCAGACGGGAGCCTGAAGCCGGTGGTGCAGACGGAGGCCGGCATATCTGTTCCGCCTCCCCGGTAGACCGCGGCAGGCCTGGCGGCATCAGGTCAGCAACATACCGCCGTCGACGTTGAGCTCGATGCCGTTGACGAACGTGCTGTCGGCGCTGGCCAGGAAAAGTGCAGCCCGGGCCAGCTCATCCGGTTCGCCCAGGCGTCCGGCAGGAATCAGGTCCGCCATGGTCTGCAGGAACGCGGGACGCTCAGCCTCCGGGATTCCGAGCTTGGACAGGATCGAGGTGTCCACCGGGCCTGGGCTGAGCACGTTGACGCGTATCCGTCGCTCGCGCAGTTCCAGCGCCCAGCTACGGGCGAATGCGGTGATGGCGGCCTTGGTACCGGCATACACGGCGTGTCCCTGCAGTACCTTCGTCGCTGCCAGAGAGCTGGTCAGGATGATGCTTCCGCCGTCCCGCATGACCGGCGTTATGGACTGCACGCCAAAGAAGACGCCACGCGTGTTGACGTTGAACTGGGCGTCGTACTCGTCGGCGGTCACGCCGGCCGAGTGCGCGATCGTGATGACGCCGGCGTTGGCCATGTACACGTCAAGCGCGCCGAACCGGTCCTGCACGGTCTTCGCCACGTGGGCGTGATGCTCGATGTCGGCGACATCGCCCTGGATTCCGATGGCATCGTGACCGATCTGGCGCACCGCTTCGTCCAGCGCATCCTGCCGTCTTCCCGTGATGATCAGCTTCGCTCCCTCGGCCGCGAACAGCTGCGCTGCTGCCAGACCGATGCCACTGTTGCCGCCGGTAATCAGCGCGACCTTGCCTCGCAGACGTTTCATTGGAGCACCTGGAATGTGATGTCTTGTAGGCCCTTTATATGGCCCGATCACGCTTCAAACAGTCGTCCGATCGGCACCTCGCTGTTGCCGCGGAGTAAACAATCAATGGCCACCTGGTCCGTGGCCTGCGCCGGGCGTCCCTTGCCCGCTGCAGCAGATGGGCGCCGGCCCATGAGATCAAGCCATGGGGCCAGCCTTCACTGGAATGCCAGCGTCAGCACCCGCAATGCATCGCGCGTCCGCCGGTCGCTGAGGTTGCTGTAGAGCATCACGTCCTGTGATCGGATCGTCGGCAGCGATAGCTGCCCGCTGACATCGACCGTACCCGGCGGCGCCGCGCGTCGCGCCAGCAGTGCCACCGCGAGTCCGGCGACGGCAGCGGCGCCCAGGATCGCGGCACCCTTTCCGACGAAGACTTCGCGCCATTCGATGCCGGCCCGGTCAAGCGTGCGCACGGCCTCCATCCGGACGCGGCATGACTCGCCTTGCGTCGCCAGCGGCAAGGGTTGCCCGGCGCGCGGCTCCCATCCGGCCGCGGCGAACCACGAGAAGGTTTCCGCGAACACGATCTTGCCGCGCTTGCCGCGATCCTCGGGGCGCAGCACCAGCACGGCGTCGAGTTCACCCCGTTCCTGGGCCTGCATCAGTTCGTTGGTGCCGGCGATGCGGATCTCGACCAGCAGGTTCGGATCGTGGTCGCGCATGCGCTTCAACAGGAGCGGCAGCTCGCTACCAACCAGCTGCTGGTTGATGCCGATCGCCAGCCGGCGCTGTTCGGTCTCGAAGGCGGCGGCCGCGCGGTCGTGAGACGACACCAGCTCGCGTGCGACACCGAGGAAGGCCAGCCCCTCGACCGACAGCCGGACATGCCGCGGCGTGCGCTCCAGCAGTCGCCGGCCCAGCTGCTCTTCCAGCTTCCGCAGCTTCAGGCTGACGGCGGACTGGGTGGTGCCCAGCACGTCGGCAGCCCGGGTGAAGCTCTGCAGGTCGGCCGCCAGGAGGAACGCCCTGACCGCATCCACGTCCATCGCCTTCATCTGGATCCATTCGATTCTGAAATGGCAGATATCCTTGTAGATCGGTTTTTCGAATCCATCAAGCGCCCTAGGATGGGCTCGTCGATCCCCATCCCGAGGACTCACCGCCATGAAAACCCTGACCGGCGCAATGGTCGCAATGCTTGCGGGCCTGGCTGCGCGCGACGCGCCAGCGCCGACAAGCGCATTTCCACTGCAAGGCACCTGGACCCTGGTCGCCGCGGACAAGATCCTGCCGAATGGCGAAACCACCCGGGACTACGGCGAAAGCCCCAAAGGCAGACTCGTCGTCGACGCCAAGGGGCGGTATTCGTTGCAGATCTTCAAGTCCGAGCGCCTGCGTTTCGCCAGCGACAGCAAGGCCGACGCCAGCACCGACGAAATGAAGTCCGCAGTGATGGGCAGCAGCACCCATTACGGCACGATGTCGATCGACGAACGCGCCGCGGTGTTGGTGTTCGCGATCGAAGGCTCGTCCTTCCCCAACTGGGAAGGCACCATCCAGAGGCGCCAGTACACGTTTGACGGTGCCGAGCTGCGTTACAAGGTGCCACCCCGGCCAGATGGAAGCATCCCGCTGTCCGTGTGGCACCGCCTCGACTGAGGCTTCAACCAAGGAGACAACATGCCGCACTTCGTCGTCGACTGTTCCAAGCGACTCCTGGGGATCCAGGACGAAGAATCGATCATCACCCGGGTGCACAGCGTGGTGAGCGCCACGGGCCTGTTCGAGGAATCGGACATCAAGGTTCGCGTGCACCCGTTCGAAACCTGCTTCGTCGGTGGCGGGCGCGAAGACTTCATCCACACCTTCGCCTGGATCATGGAGGGGCGCACCGTCGAGCAGCGTGCTGCCTTGTCGAAGGCCATCGTTAGTGAGCTGGCCGCGATGTTTCCGGGCCTTGCCCGCATTGCCGCGAATGTCGCCGAGTTCGAGAAGGCGACCTACTTCAATCGCGCAATGATGTGATGGAGATCGGGGTTGCCCCAACCGCATCGCCATCGCCCGCTGTGACCTGCAGGTCGCCTGGGTTTCAAGCGACGGCGAAGAGGCGCGTTACTTGCACTCGCCGGACGTCGACCATTCGACGCTGGTCCTGAGCCTGTCCCGATCCTGGTGACGCTGGCGCCGCTATGCGGCGCGTGTGCCGCGGGACACGATATCCAGCGCGACCGCCTCGGCCGTGCGGATGCCGTCGACGCCCGCCGACAGGATGCCGCCCGCGTAGCCGGCGCCCTCGCCTGCCGGGAACAGGCCGCGCGTGTTGAGGCTGTGGCCGTCTTCGCCACGCGTGATGCGCACCGGTGAGGAGGTGCGCGTCTCGACCCCGGTCAGGATCGCGTCGTGCATCGCGAAACCGCGGATCTGCTTTTCGAACGCCGGCAGCGCCTCGCGGATCGCTTCGATTGCATATTCGGGCAGCGATGGTGCGAGGTCACCGAGGCGCACGCCGGGCTTGTACGAAGGCAGCACCGTGCCGAACTCGCTCGATGCCCGACCCTTGAGGAAATCGCCCACCAGCTGCCCCGGCGCTTCGTACTCGCCGCCGCCGAGCTCGAACGCACGCGCTTCCCAATGCCGTTGCAGCTCGATGCCGGCCAGCGGGCCCTCGCCGTAGGGCGCGTAATCGTCGGGCGTGATGCCGCAGACGATCGCCGCATTCGCGTTGCGTTCATTGCGCGAGTACTGGCTCATGCCATTGGTGACCACACGCCCGGGCTCGCTGGCAGCGGCGACCACCGTGCCGCCCGGGCACATGCAGAAGCTGTACACCGAGCGGCCGTTGCGGCAATGGTGCACCAGCTTGTAGTCGGCCGCTCCGAGCAGCGGATGCCCGGCCTGCGGGCCGAAGCGGGCGGTGTCGATGAGCGATTGCGGATGCTCGATGCGGAATCCGATCGAAAAGGGCTTGGCTTCGACGAACACGCCGCGCGCGTGCACCATCGCGAACGTGTCGCGGGCGCTATGGCCCAGTGCCAGCACGACGTGGTCGGCGCGCAGCTGCTCGCCGCCCTGCAGCGTCACGCCGCGCACGTGGCGCGACCCGTCGCTGCCGGTCTCGATCAGCAGATCGTCGACCCGCTGGCTGAAGCGGATCTCGCCACCCAGCGATTCGATCGTCGCGCGCATCTCCTCCACCATCGACACCAGGCGGAACGTGCCGATGTGCGGCTTGCTGACGTAAGCGATCTCTTCCGGCGCGCCGGCCTTGACGAACTCGTCGATGACCTTGCGCCCGTAGTGCTTCGGATCGCTGATCTGGCTCCACAACTTGCCGTCGGAGAACGTGCCCGCCCCGCCCTCGCCGAACTGCACGTTGGATTCGGGGTTCAGCACTTTCTTGCGCCACAGGCCCCAGGTGTCCTTGGTGCGCTCGCGCACGGCCTTGCCGCGCTCGAGCACGATCGGCCGGAAGCCCATCTGCGCCAGCACCAGCGCCGCGAACAGACCGCACGGCCCCATGCCGATGACGAGCGGGCGCAGCGGAAGGCCTTGCGGCGCGCGCGCGACGAACTTATAGCGCGTGTCCGGCGTGGGCATCACCTTCCTCCGGTCGCGGCTGCGCGCGAACTCCGCGGCTTCGGCGTCCAGTTGCAGCTGGCGGAGGATGTCGGCCTCGCGCGGGGTGTCCACGTCGATCGAATAGATCAGCACGATCGCGCCGCGCCGGCGCGCGTCATAGCTGCGCTTGGCGACCGTATAGCCGGTCATCTCGTGGTCGGCGATGCCAAGGCGCGCCAGGATCGCGTCGCGCAGGTCCTGCTCGGAGTGGTCCAGCGGCAGGTTGAGGTCGGTAAGTCTGATCATGTTGAATTTTAGGCCGGGAGGGCTGATGTCCGCCATGCCCAAAACCCACCCGGTCAGGGCTCGTGCGACCCACGATTGCCCGCAAGTTCACGCAGCAGGGGAGGAATCATGGCAGGCAGTTCCCGCGCAAGCAGCCCCACTTCGCCGACCTGCTGCTCGAACCGACTGCCTGCCATGCCGTGCAGGTACACGCCCCACTGCGCCGCCGTCACCGGCGAGGCGCCGCGCGCGGCGAGTCCGCCGATCAGGCCGGCCAGGACATCGCCCGACCCCGAAGTGCCCAGGGCAATGCTTCCACCTGCATGCTGCCAGGACGAGCCATCCGGCCCGACCACGTGCGTGGTCGCCCCTTTCAGCACCACGATGCATCCCGTGTCGCGGCTGTACTGCGTGGCGATCGTGAGCGGATCGTGCTGCACCTGCTGCAATGACAATCCGGTGATCGCGGCCATCTCGCCTGCGTGAGGCGTGAGGATGCAGCGGCCGGTGGCCTGATGGTCGTCCTTGATCGCACCCAATGCACCGGCGTCCATGACCACCACGCCGTTTGCGGCACCGACCAGCAGGCGCACGTCGCTCCACCATTGCGTCGTAGGTTCGCAACCCGGACCGATGATGATGGCGTCCGCCTCGGCGGCGGCTTGCATCAAGGCCGGGCTCAGTTCGGCGATTTCGCCTTCGGCCGCCTCCGGCAGCGGAAACACACGCGCCTCCGGCATTGCCACCGCCAGCAGCGGCGCGACCGATCGCACACTGGCCAGCTGCAGTTTGCCGGCACCTGCGCGCAAGGCCGCCGTGCCCGCCAGCAGCACGGCACCGGGAATCTCCGCCGAGCCCCCGACGACGAGGACACTGCCGCGGCTTTCCTTGCCATGGCTGTCGTCCACGTCCGGCAACGGGCACGTGGGGCGGTCGCTCATTTCGGGCCTGCCGGGCGGTCGGGGGCGCGTGTGACTTCGGCTTCCGCGGCCAGTTCCGGCGCGACGAAGTTCGCCCGCTGCAGGACGAAGCGCGCCTGGTCGCCCTGGCCCTCCAACGCGTATTCGGTGACGGCGCAGTTCGGCACATCACCCTCGGCGTCAATGGCCAGGATCGCCCGCTCGTCGAGGCACTCGAGCAGGTAGCGGAAGCAGTTGACGATGACCTGGTGGGCGACGATCAGCACGCGATCGCCGACATGGTCTCGACGCAGGACCTCGACGATGCTGCGCAGCCGCAGGATGACATCACACCAGCTTTCACCGCCCGGGGGTCGGAAGTAGAACTTGCCGACGCGCTCGCGCTGCTGTGCCAGCTCGGGGAAGGTCGCGATGATGCCCTGCTTGGTATAGCGATCGAGGATCCCGAATTCCTTCTCGCGCAGGCGTTCGTCGATTCCGATGTCGACGTGCTCGCCTGCCAGGTGAATCGCCACGGCACGGCAGGTGTCCACTGAGCGGACAAAAGGGGAGCTGTAGAAGACGTCCGGCTGCAGGTAATTGGGTTGACTGGCAAACCAATGCGCCAGCGCAATCGATTGCTGCTCGCCGAGGGATGAAAGTGGCGTATCGGCATCGCGGGTCTGGATGTCGATCAAGCCCAGCCCGCGTGCCTCGGCCTCGTCGCGTGCCGCATTACCGGCACTCTGTCCGTGACGCACGATCCACAGCCGGGACGGCCAGTCCGAATGCTTCAGGCTCAAGGCGTCACTTCCTTATCTGTGGCCGGCTGAATGCGCCTGGCGTGGCATTAGGGTCACGCTGTCCCCGTGAACTTAGCGTCCATGCGCTATCCAACGGGTGCCAGCGCATAATTCGTGAATGGCCCTGTCCCTCTATGAGCTTGAATCGCGCCTTGCTGCGCTGGACGGGGCCATGGCGACGTTGCGAGCGCAGTACCCGGCCCGCGAGGATCTGCTGGTGGCCGTGGCGGCCATTGCCGACGACATACGGGACGACGCTGGTGAGCATGCCGAGTACGTGTCATCCCGGCTGATCGCCATTCTGCTGGAAAACGACTTGGGACCGAGGGCCGGATAGGCGCGTCAAAACGACGCGTGGACTCAAGCGCCCCGATAAGATGGGGCGCCTGAGTCGCCATCACACTGCGCAGTCGGCTCAGCGGCCGTCGCGGTCGGCATCACCTGGTAACACGCGCTCGACGTTGTGCCACGCGTCCTTGACCGCGGCCTTGGCTTCGGTCCAGGTCAGGCGGGACTCGCCCTTGACGGCGTTCCACTGCCGTTCGAGCTTCGGTTCGGCTTCGTCCCACTGCTGGTTCGGGTAGTGGGTACGCGCAGCAGTGCCGTAGCGGTACGCCGGGCGGTAATCATCGAACGAGGCTCCGGAAACCCGATACGGCGCCTGCTCGAACTGCGTGCCGTAGTACTGATCAGTCTCGCGGAATGCGCGATGCGTGCGGTCGCTGCGCTCCCATGCATCCCTGACCGGCCCTTGGGCGCGGTTCCAGTCCAGCTTGGACGATCCGCGCGCTTCATCCCAACGCTGCCGCAGCTCCGCCTCGAGCGATTCGTCCCAGGCGCGATCGGTCATCTGCGAGCGCGTGCTCGCGCCGAGGGCGAACGCCGGGCCGTAGTCGCTCTGGTAGTCGTACTGCGGGTCGTAATAGGGGCGCGTCTTGTATTGGGTGCTCCAGTACTCGTTTTCGAGCGTGGGATCGAGTTGCTCGGCGACGGCCTTGCCCGCGAGCGCGCCGGCGACAGCGCCGATACCGCCACCGATCAGCATTCCGATGGGGCCACCGAATGCGCCGATCACCGCGCCGGCGGCGGCACCGCCTACGCCACCAACGCCTACGCCGACCGGATGCGATCCGGGGGTGCCAGTGATGGGGTCGCGATTGAGGTCGTTATCGTGTTGCGTATTCATGCAGGTGCTCCAACTGGGGAACGACGACTGTTGCCTGTTGGCAGTGAGCACACTGTGCGCGACCCCCTTTGAAAGAGAACGCGTGCTGAACAGAACGAGATCAGCATGCCCCCCCGACATGGAGCGGAATGTCTTGCATCACTGGACTCGGCAGCTGCCTAGATCCACTCACGCCACTTGGCAATGACAACGCCCGCCGCCGCCAGGGCCAGCATGAGTGCAATCGCGACCAGCAGACCCGTCATGCCGGTCTTGAAGATGGGCGCCTCGAAGTTCATGCCCAGCACGCCGGCTATCACCGCCAGCACGCCGATCAGCACGGTCACGAACGTCAGCCCGCGAACGACGTCGTTGGTGCGCAATGCCGTCTGGTTGCTGAAGAGCTCGAAGCTGCCGATGACAATCTCGCGCGTGCCTTCGACCGCATCCCACGCGCGATGGTAATGCCCATCCAGGGTCCGGTAGTGCTCGTTGGATTCTTCCCCTGCGGACGGCAGGAAATCCGGGCGCGCCATGGCGGAGAAGACGCCGCGATGCGCGGACAGCATGCGGCGCAGGCGTGATGCGGCCTTGCGCAATTCACGCAGCGAGTGCAGGCAGTCGCGATGCCGACCGTCGAGGATTCCGGTTTCCAGACGTTCGTCGGCCGCTTCGAAGTCCGAGACCGCCTCGAAGTAGGAGCCCAGGTGCCAGTCCAGCAGCGAAGCGACGAAGCTCTGTGCGCTGAGCACGCCGATCTCGGAGTTTCCGGCCTCGCGCTGCTGCAACTCCCGGATGAAGTCGATCGGCTCGGGGTGCACGCTGACCACGTAGTTGCGACCGGCGACGATCGACAGCACCGTTCCGGAGAACCTGAGCTGCCCGTCGTTGCGCGCAGCCACCACCGTGACCAGGAATGTGTCCCCGAACATCCTCAGCTGCGGGGTGGTGCCCGACAACATTCCGGCAAGCCCGTCGGGCCATTTCAACTGCTGCGCGACCCGAGGAAGATCGCGCATCTGCTGGCCCGCCAGATCAATCCAGAGCAGTTGATCGTCCGAAATGTTGTCGAGCGAAACCGCCTCCAGCGCGACGTCCCTGTCGTCGCCATTCAAGTCGAACAGCCGGCCAGCCAGCGGGCCTTCTGCCGGGCTGCTCGAATCGGTGCTCGCAGGGGCCTCCACGCTGCTCAGCCCTGCTTTGCCACGATGGCCTTTGCACGTTCCAGGTGATTGGCCACGTGTGCCCGGGTCTGGGTCAGGTGGGTCTTGGCCTGCTCGCTCTGGGCCATCGGCAACAGGCTGGAATCGATGGTCGCCAACGCCTTCTCATGTCCGGTCACCATCGCCTGCATGTAGGCCTTGGCGTAGTCGGCGCCATTCTTCTGAGCCAGCGTCTGCAGTTCCTGCTGGCCATCGGCCTTCATCTTCGCGACGTCGGGCGTGTCCACGGGCTGCACCATCTGCAGCGTCTTCGCCTGGTTGTCCCCATGCTCCTTTTCCATCAGCGCGGCGTACTCGGCCACTGCACCGGTCACGCCTTTGCCAACCGCCTGCTTCGCCGCATCGATCTCATGCTGGTTGATGGCGGCGAGCATGCTCAGGGCCTGTGTGTCGCCATTGGGCGCATTGGCATCAGTGGCGGGAGCCGGCACGGCGGTTTCCGGCGTCGACGTGGCGGCGGTAGGCACGGTGTCCTGGGTCTTTGCTGCCGCGGCATCCGTGTCCGGCGCTTCACCCACCGTGGAATTGCCATCGGTCTGCCTGCGGTCGCAGGCGGCGAGCATGACGACCGCCACCATTGCGCCGAGGATCAACAGCTTCTTCGTCATCACTCCAGCTCCGGTTGTTTTGCGCGGAGCGTCGGCTCATGGTGATGATGCCGCCGTGACGCGGCAACGCTGCGTTCAGCTGGGCGGGTATTGCACACGCTGCGTTCACTGGACCGGGATCAGCGCCACCCTTGGCGACACGAATTACTCAGCCCGTCGCCTGCGAATCAAGCGTGGAGCGCGTCGCCGATGCCTCCAGTGACGCCAGCAACCTGACGAGCTGGGAAATCGCGATCGGCTTTACCAGATGATGGTCAAAGCCCGCGGCAAATGCCCGCTCGCGGTCGGCGGGCTGCCCCCAGCCGGTCAAGGCGATAAGTGGAACCTGCACCCCCCGCCCCCTGAGTGCACGGGCAACGTCGTAGCCGGTCATGCCAGGCATGCCGATGTCGAGGATCACGACATCCGGATCCAGGCTTGCGAACTGCTCCAGCGCGTCAGGGCCGTTGTCGAAGACATGCACCTCGGCGCCAGACAGTCGCAACACCTCGGCAAGGCTGTCGCCGGCGTCGATGTCGTCGTCGACCAGCAGCAGGCGCAGGTCGAGGCGGACAGCGGCATCCCGGCCCGCGCCGGCCAGCGGCCCCTCGGCGTTGCCGGGCAGGGGCAAGCGAAGGGTGAAGACACTTCCCTTGCCCGCACCACCGCTGGTTCCGTCCAGCGAGCCACCGTGCAGCGCCGCCAGGCGGCGGGACAACGCCAGGCCGATACCCAGTCCATCAAGGTGTGAAGTCCTGGCCCGTCCTCCGCGCGTGAACATCTCGAACAGGTGCGGGATTTCCGAAGGCTCCATGCCCATGCCGGCATCGCTGACAGAGAGCAGGAGCACGCCATCCTCGACGACGCCGCGCAGCACGATGTCAGTGCCAGGCTCCGAGTACTTCCCGGCATTGTTCAGCAGGTTGGTCAGGATCTGCGCCAGGCGGACGCGGTCGCCCTGCAGCACCGGTGAAGGCTCCGGCAGTTCGATGGACAGCCGATGGCGACCGGCGTCGATTTCCGGTCGCACGGCCTCGACGGCGTTTTCCACCACCGTCCTGAGCTCGACCGTCTCCGACTGCAACGACACGTTACCGCGGGTAATGCGTGACACGTCCATCAGATCGTCGACCAGCCGCACCAGATGGTCGACCTGCCGCTCCAGGACCGCGTGGATATGGTCGTGCGGACTGTCGGCGCTGGTGGTATGGCGCAGTATCTGGATTCCGTTGCGCAGCGGCGCGAGCGGATTGCGCAGCTCGTGCGACAGCGTCGCCAGGAACTCGTCCTTGGCGCGATCGGCCTGCGCCAGGCGGTCCGCGTGTTCCCGCACGATCTGCTCGGCCGCCTGGCGGTCGGTGACATCACGGGTGGTTCCCGCCACCGCAACCACGTCGCCAGCCGCATTCAGAACCGGGGCGAAGATGTAGTCGTAGATGCGACGGCCGTTGGTGCCGGTGAACGGAATCTCGCCGCGAATCGGCGCCTTGGTGGCGATCACCTGCGCCAGTTCGCGATCGTGCATGTCCGCGTGCCACTGCTCGTAGCCCAGCTCCATCCACACCTTGCCGCGCACGTCCTCGACGCCCCAGACCTTGCGGAGGGAGTCGTTGGCGTAGATGGCGCGATGGTCGGTGCCGAATACGTAGACGAAATCGGGCGTGTTGTTCAGCGCGGTTTCGTAGATGAGGCGCTGATGCTCGGACTGGGCAGACAGGCGGTCGTGGTCGTGTGCGGCACGGAGCTCGACCTGGTGGAGGATGTATTCCACCTCGCCCGCGTCATTCAGGACCGGGCTGTTGATCGATTCCCGGTAGCGCTCGACCAACTGGCCGGTGGCGGGATCCACGACGTCGAGTCGCTGCGCGTGGTGATCCGTGGCCCGGGTGTGGATCACGCGCTCGAAAGACGCCGTCAGCGCGGCCACGCTTGCTGGCGTATGCGGGGACTGCGGGAACAACTCGAAGAAGGGGCGACCGACGGTATTGCCCGGGTCTGCCGAGATGGATCGCAGTTGCCGGGTCATGGCGACCACCGGAAATCCGGGGACTGCCCGCAGCAAAGCCGAGTCGCCCTGCAGGCTCTCGAAAATGCGGTTCAGATCGCGCGGATCCATGGGGGGCGGAAGAAGTCGTCGGCTGCTTAGGCTACATCAGCTGCGCGCCCCTCAGGACGGCCCGTACCCCCACCTATTGCGCCCCCCTCAGGACCGGGTACGGATTGATCGCCGTGCCCTTCCACCACTGCCGTTCCGGGCCGAGCTCGAATATGGCGAAATGCAGGTGCGGCGCGGACGGGTCGGCGTTGCCGGTGCTGCCGACGTATCCGACCACGTCACCGCGTCGGATCGCCGCATGCTCGCGCAGCCCGTCGGCGTACCGGTCCAGGTGCGCGTAGTAGTACGCGTAGCGGCCGCTGGGTTCGAACTGGTAGATGGTCAGGCCACCGGGGACGCTGGTGAACAGCTTCTCGACCGTCCCATCGGCCACCGCGAGCACCGGGGTCCCGCGGGGCGCCATGATGTCGATGGCCTCGTGTACGCGACCGGCCGCGCGAGCGTCGCTGAACGTGTCATGGAGTTCTGCGGCCGTGACTCCCTGCACGGGAACCAGGAGCCCGGTGCCGGCGTAGCTGGTCGCGACCGGCGGGGTCGCAACCGGCGTGGTAGCCGTCGGTCGAGGGTCCGTGCGGGTTGTCACCGCGGCGGATGAATCGGCTTTCGCTGGCGGCGACGCCGGTGCCTGGGCGCCGCTCGACGCTGGCGCCATGACCGTGGCGGCCGGAACCGGCGAAGGATCCACGGAGGCCGCTTGCGAAGGCCTGTCGTGCCAGTACCGGTACAGGCCCACATTCGCACCCGCCAGCACGACGAGCAGGAACACCAGAAAGCTTCGCGACATCTGCAGCTCCATGGTATCGGTGCGTCACTGCTGCAACAGGGCCGGGGTGCCTGGCGCCACCGCGTTTGCCAGCGTAGCGGCATTCCAGTTCGTCATGCGGATGCAACCGTGCGATTCGGTCTTTCCCACCATGCCGGGCTCCGGCGTGCCGTGAATGCCGTAGTGGTCCTTGCTGAGGTCGATCCACACCACGCCGACCGGGTTGTTCGGGCCGGGCGCGATCTTTGCGCCCTTGTGCCCCGGCTCGGCGTCCCAGAACAGTTTCGGGTTGTACTGGAAGTGCGGATCGCGGGCGACGCCCTTGATCGTCCACTTGCCGATCGGCAACGGATCGTGCTCGCTGCCCGTGGATGCGGGATAGCGCGCGTACACATGCCCCTGCGCGTCCCTGAGCATGACCGACGCATCGGACTTGTCGACGATCACCGAGGCGGCCTTCGCCGGCTCGGCCGCCTGCACGTTCGGCACCCACAGTGTCGTCCCTTCGCGCGTGAGATCCGCGCCGGGATTGAGCGCCTCAAGCAGCGCCGGGCTGGCGTGGAAGCGCTCGCCCAATGCTTCGGCGAGCGAGGCGAAACCGAGTTGCGGCAGCGCCGCCTTGGCCATCATGTCGTCCGGCAGGGCGGTGTAGGGACCGGCGATGTCCTGCGCGGTGAGGCGGTATTCCACCAGCACCGGCGCGGCATCCGTGTTGAGCGCCTGCCACGTGGCTTCATCCAGCGAGCCACTCGCGTCCAGGTTGCGGCTGCGCTGGAACGCCGCGATCGCGCGTTCGGTGTTGCTGCCCCAGCGCCCGTCGATCTCGCCCGGACCGAACTGCATCCGATCCAGCAGGATCTGCGCGCGGAGCCGCGCGGGCGCGTTGGCGTCGTCCTTGAGGTCGCCCTGGATCGCAGATGCCTCGAGCGCGCGCATCAGCGCTGGTGCATCCGCTGGAGCGCCTTGGGCAAGGGAGAGCACAGGAACGATGAGCGCAGCCAGCGCCGCGGATTGCAGTATCGATTTCATGGAAAGCCAGGCAGTGGGACCTGGCCTGCATGCTGCTTGCCGGGTTCTGCCTGTGATGTGAATGCGACGCGCCCAGACTGTCCGACAGCTGAAGCTCCACGCGTCACGGCCCCATCACGCCAGGCGCAAGCACGCAGGACTGACTGGGGTTTTCACGTGCGGGTGCCCACCCGGATGCAAGGATGAACGCCTTGGCCGTCCCTTGGCCCACAGGTTTACCGATGCCACAGATCTGGAGGATGTTCAGCCGCTGGCTTCGCCTGCGCCGACGTTTGTGGCGCTGGCGCCGCGCCGCGACCAAGCGGACGCTGCAAGCCGAAGAACCGCTGCGCTCACAGCTGTTCAACGCCGAGCAGATGGAACTGCACGGCCGCGCCCTGGCCGGTAGCCACCGCATACGTTCGCGCCCCGGGCCCGAGCGCCTGCTCGACCGGCTCGAGGAGAACGAGGGCCTGCTCGATGACGCCTGCGCCATGCTCACGCAGATGGTGCAGGTCAACATGCGCATCACCCCCGCCGGTGAGTGGCTGCTCGACAACTACTACCTGGTGGAGGAACAGATCCACACGGCCAGGCGGCATCTGCCGAAGGGCTACAGCCGTGAACTGCCGTCGCTGAGCAACGGCTACTCGGCCGGCCTGCCGCGCGTGTACGACCTGTCCTTGGAAGCCATCGCACACGGCGATGGCCGCATCGATGGCGAAACCCTCAGCCGCTTCGTCGCCGCCTACCAGTCGATCACGCCGCTGAAGCTGGGCGAACTGTGGGCGATCCCGATCATGCTGAGGCTGGCGCTGATCGACAACCTCAGGCGCATGGCGGTACGGGTGATGCGCGACGGGCTGGACCATCGGCTGGCCAGTGAATGGGCCGATCAGCTCAATACCACCGCGGCCGAAAACCCCAAGAACGTGGTGCTCGTGCTGGCCGACATGGCCCGCTCGGAGCCGCCGCTGACGGGCGCGTTCGTCTCGGAGTTGACGCGCGGATTGCAGGGTCGCGGTGCGGTGTTCTCGATGCCGATGACCTGGCTGGACCAGTGGGCCGCCGACAGCGGCCACAGCATCGAGGAACTGGTGCACCTGGAAAGCCAGCAGCAGGCCGCCGACCAGGTGTCGATCAGCAACAGCATCGGCAGCCTTCGCTTCCTGGCCAACATGGACTGGCGCGAGTTCGTCGAGAACATGAGCGTGGTCGAACGCAGCCTGCGCGAGGACCCGGCCGGCACCTACTCGCTGATGGACTTCAACACGCGCGACAGCTACCGCCACGTGGTGGAGAAGGTCGCCCGGCTCAGCGGCGTCGCCGAGCAGGAAGTCGCCGACATCGTGCTGCAGCTGGCGCAGGCGGAAGCGCATGCCACCCCCGCCACCGACAGCAAGGCGCACGTCGGCTACTACCTGATCGACGATGGCGTGGCGCAGACGCGGACCGCGGTGGGCGAGTCCGCCCGCGCGCGCCGGCCCGTGCGCCTGCCGCCGCGTCGCACACCGCTACCGGTCTACCTGTTGCCGATCGCCACGATCGCCGCGTTGTTCGCCTGGGGATTGCTGTCCGAAGCGGACGGCATCGCGCGACACGGTGTGCCGACCTCGCTGCTGGTCGTGCTCGCCGTGGTCGCCTTCAGCGAGATGGGCATCGCCCTGGTCAACTGGGCCGCCACCGTGCTGGTGACGCCGCGACTGCTGCCGCGCATGGATTTCTCCAAGGGCATCCCGGCCGAATCACGCACGCTCGTGGTGGTGCCCAGCATGCTGGGCAGCGCCGATGGCGTGGACAGCCTGGTGGAAGGGCTGGAAGTGCGCTTCCTGGCCAATCGCGATCGACATCTCCATTTTGCGTTGCTGACCGACTTCCTGGATGCGGACCAGCAGACGCTGCCGGCCGATGAGGACCTGCTGGAGCGGGCAGCGCAGCAGATCGAACTGCTCAATCATCGTTACGCGCCGGAAAGCGGCGACCGCTTTTTCCTCTTCCACCGTCCGCGCCAGTGGAATCCGCGCGAAGGCCGCTGGATGGGCTACGAGCGCAAGCGCGGCAAGCTGGCGGCACTGAACCGGCTGCTGCGCGGTTCCGGCCGGGAGGAGTTCCTGCGGGTGGCCGGGGAAACCGATGTCCTGGGCAATGTGCGCTACGTCATCACTCTGGACACCGACACCCGCCTGCCGCGCGATGCCGCGCGCGAGTTCGTCGGCACGCTGTCGCATCCGCTGAACCGCGCACGCTTCGATCCGCGCAAGCGCCGCGTCGTTCACGGCTACGGCATCCTCCAGCCAAGCGTCGGCACCAGCCTGAGCGGGCGCCGCAGCACGCGGTATGCGCGCATGTTCGGCAGCGAACCGGGCATCGACCCGTACACGCGCACGGTCTCGGACGTGTACCAGGACCTGTTCGGCGAAGGCTCGTTCGTCGGCAAGGGCATCTACGACGTGGATGCGTTCGAAGCCGCATTGGCTGACCGCTTCCCCGACAACCGCATCCTCAGCCACGACCTGCTCGAAGGTTGCTACGCCCGCGCCGGGCTGGTCAGCGACGTGCGCCTGTACGAGGACTACCCGTCGCGCTACGCCGCCGACGTGAAGCGGCGCTACCGCTGGATTCGCGGCGACTGGCAGCTGCTGCCGTGGTTGCTGCCTTGGGTGCCGCGCGCGCGTGGTGGCTATGAACGCAATCCGCTGTCGTGGCTGTCGCGCGGCAAGCTGCTCGACAACCTGCGCCGCAGCCTGGTGCCGGTGGCGGCCACGGCGCTGTTTCTGATCGGCTGGCTGTATTCGTCCCATCCGCTGGAATGGACGGCGTGGTTGCTGTGCCTGTGGCTGCTGCCGGTACTGGTGCCGGCGCTGCGCGACGTCTTCGTCGTCCCGGTCGACATGCCGCTGGAAGCGCACCTGCTGCGGATCGGCACGTCCACGCTGCGCCAGTTGCAGCGCGCCGCGGTCAACCTGGCCTGCCTGCCCCACGAAGCCTTCCTGAACCTGGGCGCGATCTCGCGCACGCTGTGGCGGCTGCTCATCAGCCGCAGGAACCTGCTGCAATGGAACCCGTCCAGCGAAGTGGAGCGCAACCTCGGCAGCGGCATGGGTGCCGAGTTGCGCGGCATGGCCATCGCGCCTTTGTTCGCCACCGCCGCAGCCGGGCTGGTCGCCTGGCTGCAGCCGATGTCGCTGTGGGTGGCGGCGCCCGTGCTGGCGATGTGGTTCCTGTCGCCTGTCGTCATGGCCTGGCTGGGCCATCCGCCGGCACTACGCGACGCAGAACTTTCCAGCTCGCAGCGTGCCTTCCTGGGGCGGCTGGCGCGCCGTACCTGGGCATTCTTCGAAACCTACGTCCGCGCCGAGGATCACTGGCTGCCGCCGGACAACGTGCAGGAACACCCTGCCCTCGTCGTGGCGAGACGGACATCCCCGACCAACATCGGTTTGTCGCTGCTGGGCAACCTGTCGGCCTACGACCTGGGATACCTGCAAACCGGCGGCGTGATGGAACGCACGCGGCTGGTGTTCGCCACGCTGGACACGTTGCCGCGCCACCGCGGGCACTTCTACAACTGGTACGACACCGAGACCCTGCAACCGCTGCCACCGCGTTACATCTCCACGGTCGACAGCGGCAACCTGGCCGGCCACCTGCTGACGTTGCGGCAGGGACTGCTGGCATTGCTGGATGCCCCCGTGCTGGCACCCTGCACGTTCGACGGCATGGCCGACACACTGGGCGTGCTCGAGGAAACCGCCGAGACGCTTGGTCGCGACGATGCACTGGCGAAGGCGCTGGCGAGCTTCCGCACGACGCTGGATGCGGCACGCGCACATGTGCCGACGGTCGCTGACGCCGACCGGTTGCTGACGCAATTGACGGCGCAAGCGGCCGGCATCGCGAGCGCTTGGCCGGCCCTTGGCGAGGACGTGCACGCACCGGACTGGCCCGGCCTGCTGGCCGAAGCCTGCCTGTCCGCTCAGGCGGAACTGCGATTCTTCTTCCCCGAACTGGCAGCGCAGGAAACCTCCGCCAGTGCCGCGGAAGCGCAGGCCATCCCCACGCTTCGGCAGCTGCAGGCTCGCCCTGCCGGTGCACCGGGGCAGGCGCGCGCACGCGAACGCGTTCATCAACTCGAGCGCCTCGCGCACGTCGCCGGCCAGTTCTCGCTGATGGAGTACGAGTTCCTCTACGACCGCTCCAGGCACCTGCTGTCCATCGGCTACAACCTCGACGAGCACAGGCTCGATGCCGGCTACTACGACCTGCTGGCGTCGGAGGCGCGGCTGTGCAGCTTCGTGGCGATCGCCCAGGGCCAGCTGCCGCAGGAAACCTGGTTCGCCCTCGGTCGGCTGCTGACCGAGGTCAATGGCGATGCCACGCTGCTGTCGTGGAGCGGCTCGATGTTCGAGTACCTCATGCCGCAGCTGGTGATGCCGAGCTACCGCGACACCCTGATCGACCAGACCTCGCGCCATGCCGTCGATGCGCAGATCACCCACGGCGAGCAGCGCGGCGTGCCGTGGGGCGTGTCGGAGTCCGGCTACAACACCGTCGATGCACGCATGAACTACCAGTACCGTGCGTTCGGCGTGCCTGGCCTTGGGCTCAAGCGCGGCCTGGGTCAGGACCTGGTGATCGCGCCCTACGCCAGCATGATGGCGCTGATGGTCGCGCCCGAGGCGGCGTGCCAGAACCTGCAGCGGTTGGCGGCGCAGGGGTTCGGCGGCCACTTCGGCCTGTACGAGGCGATCGACTTCACCCCGTCACGCGTGCCGCATGGTCAGCAGTACGTGGTGGTGCGGTCGTTCATGGCCCACCACCAGGGCATGGGCCTGCTGTCGCTGGATTACCTGTTGCGCGACCAGCCGATGCAACAGCGCTTCGTCGCCGATGCCGAGTTCCAGGCCACGCTGTTGCTGCTGCAGGAGCGCATCCCGCATACCGGCGTGTTCCACCCGCACGAGGCCGAAACGGTCGGCGCCGCGCGCGCGACAGCCGGCGAGACGGAAACCCAGCTGCGCGTCTTCCGCAATGCCAGTACCGCGCGCCCGGCGGTGCAACTGCTGTCCAACGGCCGCTACCACGGCATGCTCACCAGTGCGGGCGGCGGCTACAGCCGGCACCGCGACATGGCGGTCACCCGTTGGCGCGAAGACGGCACCCGCGATCACTGGGGCAATTTCTGCTACCTGCGCGATGTCGAAAGCGGCGAGTTCTGGTCCACCGCGATGCAGCCGACCGCCGTTGCGGTCGAGCAGTACGAGGCCATCTTCTCCGATGCGAAAGCCGAGTTCCGAGGCCGCAAGCGCGGCTACGAAAGCCATCTGGAAATCGCCATTTCGGCCGAGGACGACATCGAACTGCGCCGCCTGCGCCTGACCAACCGCAGCCGGCGCACGCGCACGATCGAGATCACCACCTATGCCGAAGTCGTGCTGGCGCCGGCGATCTCCGACGAGCTGCATCCGGCCTTCAGCAACCTGTTCGTGCAGTCGGAAATCGTCCGCCAGAAGCAGGCGCTGTTGTGCACGCGGCGGGCGCGCGCCCACGACGAAGTGCCGCCGTGGATGTTCCACCTGGTCGCCGTGCATGACGCCGACATCAGTGCGATCTCCTACGAAACCGACCGCGCGCGCTTCCTCGGTCGTGGCAACACCCCCCGTAACCCCCGTGCGCTCGCGGACGACGAAGCACTTTCGGACACCGACGGCTCGGTGCTGGATCCGATCGTGGCGATTCGCTGCCGGATCGAACTGGCGCCGGAACAGACCGCGATGATCGACATGGTCTACGGCGTGGGTGTCGACCGTGGCGCCTGCGAGCAACTGGTCGACAAGTACCGCGACCGACGCCTCGCCGATCGCGTGTTCGACCTGGCCTGGACCCACAGCCAGGTGGTCAGGCGCCAGATCAACGCGTCGCAGGCCGACGCGCAGCTGTACGAGCGCCTCGCCGGACTGATCGTCTACGCCCACCCGCTGCTGCGCGCCGATGCAGACGTGCTGCTGCAGAACCAGCGCGGCCAATCCGGCCTGTGGGGGCATGCCATCTCCGGCGACCTGCCCATCGTCCTGCTGCAGATCGCCGACTCCGACAACATCGAGCTGGTCCGGCAGATGGTGCAGGCCCATGCCTACTGGCGCTTGAAGGGCCTGCGCGCGGACCTGGTGATCTGGAACGAGAGCCAGGCCGGCTACCGGCAGCAGCTGCAGGACCAGATCCTGGGCATGGTCTCGGCCGATCCGGAAGCCAACGTGCTCGATCGCCCCGGCGGCATCTTCGTGCGTCCCGCGGCCCAGATGTCGCAGGAGGACCGCATCCTGCTGCAGTCGGTGGCGCGGGTGATCATCAGCGACCAGAAGGGAACGCTTGCCGCGCAGATCGGCCGCCACGTGCCGCCCGAGCGGATCATCCCCGCCCTGCTCCCGGATGGCCCGCCGGAAATGCAGCCCCAGCTGCCCGGGCTGGAACCGCCGACCGGACTGCCGCCGCCCGCAACCGCCCGCGAGGTGGACGACGCCTGGCCTTTCGACGCGGTCGCAAGCGAGCTGATCTTCGACAACGGCACCGGTGCCTTCTCCGTCGACGGCCGCGAGTACGTGATCGTCTCCCGCGAAGGCGCGCCCACGCCGGCGCCGTGGTCGAACGTGATGGCCAACGACAAGCTCGGCACCGTCGTCAGCGAAAGCTCGCCGGGCTACACCTGGTTCGAGAATGCGCACGAGTTCCGGCTGACGCCGTGGCACAACGATCCGGTGTCCGACAGTGGCGGCGAAGCGTTCTACCTGCGCGATGAGGAAACCGGCCACGTCTGGTCGCCCATGCCGTTGCCGCGGCGCGGGCGCGGCGCTTACCGCACCCGCCATGGCTTCGGATACAGCGTCTACGAGCACGTCGAGGACGGCATCGCCAGCGAGCTGTGGGTGTACGTGGACACGGAGGAGGCGGTGAAGTTCTCGGTGCTGAAGCTTCGCAACCTGTCCGGCCGCGCGCGCAGGCTGGCGGCATTCGGCTACGTGGAATGGGTGCTGGGCGACCTGCGTTCGAAGTCGCAGATGCACGTGGTCAGCGAACTGCATGCCGGCAGCGGCCTGCTGACGGCGCGCAACCCGTACAACACCGAGTTCGGCGGCCGCGTCGCGTTCTTCGACACCGACGCCAATGGCTGCAGCTACACCGCCGATCGCACCGAGTTCCTCGGCCGCAACGGCAACCTCGCTGACCCGGCTGCACTGCGACGCGAGCGGCTTTCGGGTCGGCTGGGCGTGGGCCTGGATCCGTGCGCCGCCATCCAGGTGCCGCTGGCACTGGCCGAAGGCGAAGAGCGCGAGACCGTGTTCCGGCTGGGCATCGGCAAGGACCATGGTGAAGCGTTGCAGGTCGCCGCCAAGGTGCGGGGCGTGCAGCGCGCGCACGATGCGCTCGATGCCCTGCGCATCCACTGGCGTCGACTGCTGTCGACCGTGCAGGTGAAGACGCCCGACGCCAGCGTCGACGCACTGGCCAATGGCTGGCTGCTGTACCAGACGCTGGCCTGCCGCTATGTCGCGCGCAGCGGCTATTACCAGTCTGGCGGCGCATTCGGTTTCCGTGACCAGCTGCAGGACACCATGGCGACCGTGCACGCCGACCCTGCGCTGACGCGCGAACACCTGCTGCTGTGCGCCGCGCACCAGTTCCCGCAGGGCGATGTGCTGCACTGGTGGCATCCGCCGCAGGGGCGCGGCGTGCGCACGCGCTGCTCGGATGACTACCTGTGGCTGCCGCTGGCCGCCTGCCGCTACCTGGAGGTTACCGGGGACGCCAGTGTGTTGGACGAGAACGTGCGCTTCATCGACGGCCGTCCGGTGAACCCCGACGAGGAGTCCTATTACGACATGCCGGTGGTGTCGTACCTGCAGCAGTCGTTCTACGAGCATTGCGTGCTGGCGCTGCGGCGCGGTTGCAGCCTGCTGGGCGAACGCGGCCTGCCACTGATCGGAACCGGCGACTGGAACGACGGCATGAACCGTGTCGGCGAGGCCGGACGCGGCGAAAGCGTGTGGCTGGGGTTCTTCCTGTTTGATGGCCTGCAGCGCTTCGCCGAGGTCGCCAGCGGGCGCGGCGACGAGACCTTCGCGAACTGGTGCCGCGAGCAGGCGCAGCAACTGCGCGTGAACCTGGAAACCCACGCCTGGGACGGCCAGTGGTACCGCCGCGCCTGGTTCGACGACGGCACGCCGCTGGGCTCCACGGAAAGCGACGAATGCCGGATCGACTCGATCTCGCAAAGCTGGTCGGTGCTGTCCGGCGCGGCCGATCCCGAACGCGCGCGCCAGGCCCTCGCCTCGCTGGACCGCCATCTGGTGCGGCGTGACGCGGGCCTGATCCAGCTGCTGGATCCGCCGTTCGACAAGACCGCGAAGGATCCGGGTTACATCCGCGGTTACGTGCCGGGCGTACGCGAGAACGGCGGGCAGTACACGCACGCCGCGGTGTGGGCCGCGATGGCGTTCGCCCACCAGGGCGACACGACGCGCGCGTGGGAGCTTGCGAGCATGATCAACCCCATCCACCACGCCCGCGACGCCGAGGAGGCGGCCCGTTACAAGGTCGAACCTTACGTGCTGGCCGCCGACGTGTACGCGGTGCCGCCGCATGTGGGCCGCGGTGGCTGGACCTGGTACACGGGTTCGGCGGGCTGGATGTACCGGCTGCTGACCGAATCACTGCTCGGCCTGCAGCGCACCGGCGACGTGATGACCCTGCGCCCGTGCCTGCCGGCCGACTGGCCGGAGTACCAGCTGCAGTACCGCCATGGCACCAGCCTCTACCTTATCGAGGTGATCCAGCGCGATTCAGGGGCGGCGACGCTGACGCTGGATGGCGTTGAACAGGCAGGGTTCGAATTCCCCCTGGTCGACGACGGCAGTCTCCACCGCGTCGAAGCGCATTGGCCGAGGGCTGCGGGCCCGTAGGCCCGGGCCCGCCCGGCCTCACTGCATCACAGACTTCACGACACCCTTGACGCCGGCCTTGGTCTTCTCCATCGCCACCAGGGCGCTGGCGGCGTCGGACTGCTTCCAGTCTTCGTACTGCTCATCGAACTGCGCAAGTTCGGCGGCGGAGAACATCTCCCGCGCCATCTTGAACATGGTCTTTTCTTCTTCCTTGGCATGGTGGTCCACGAACTCGCCAAAGACCTTGGTCCGACCCGCGAACTCCGGGGTGCCCGCATCGGCGGCGTGCACTTCCGGCATCACCGAGTTCTCGACGGCGTGGTGCTCCGAAATCGCCTCGGCAAGCGTCTGCAGGCCTTCGCGGTCTGCCCGCTCCTTGAACGCCGGATAGAACACCTTCTCTTCCCACTTGGCGTGCGGAATCAGGGCTTCCTCGATCTTCTCCAGCAGGCCCTCGCGCTTCTTGACGCCGCGGTCGGTGGTCTCTTTCAGTTCGGCGAACAGTCCACGCAGTTCATCGTGTTCGGTCTTGAGGGTCTTGAGAATGTCACGTGCCATGTCGAGTCAACCATTTGTAGGAGACCCACCATTGCAGTGGCCGGGTGCACAGGGTGTGTAAGTCTGAACCAGTCACATGCTGCTCACGACCGGGACCGGATCCTTGCGCTCCGGAGTATCCGGGGAGCGTGCTGGTGGTTTATTTCCTGTTTCTGATTGCCGCGGTTCTGCCTTTTGCCCGCGTCCTTGCGCGTCGCGCCCGTTCGCGGCAACGCCAGCTACGGGCGTATCGACAACATCAATGGTTGCCGACGCGTCAGCGTACCTAGGGCTTCAGGGCGTCAACACGACCTTTCGACACTCTTCCTTTTTCTCGTCGAAGATCTTGTAGCCCTGCGCAGCATCGGCCAGCGCCATGCGATGACTGATGATCGCATGCGGTTCCAGCTCGCCCTTCTGGATATGCTCGAGCAACACCGGCATATGGTGTTGCACATGCGTTTGTCCCATGCGGAACGCCAGGCCCTTGTCGAATGCGTCTCCGAACAGGAAGCCATGGATGAAGCCTGCGTACACGCCAGGCACGCTGACGACACCGCCACGCCGCGTCGCGCCGATGGCCATGCGCAGTGCACTGCCGCTGCTGCCCTCCAGTTTCAACGTGGTGAGGGCCGTATCGACGGTACTACCCTTGGCCTCGAAGCCAACCGCCTCGATGGTTGCGTCGACGCCACGATTGTCCATTGCGCCGACGATATAGGCTGCGGGGTCGTCCTCTTCCTCCAGGTTGATGGGTTCAACCCCATAGGTGGCTGCGGCAAACGCGAGCCGGTAAGCGTGCCGGTCGACCATGAAGATGCGCTCGACGCCAAGCAATCGCGCACTGGCGGCCGCCATCATCCCGACAGGCCCACCGCCGAGAATGGCGAGGGATGATCCGGGTCCCACTTCGGCGTTGAGCACGGCCTGGTAGCCAGTGGGCAGGATGTCCGAAAGGAACAGCACCTGCTCGTCGCTCAAACCTTCGGGCAGTTTCAATGGCCCCACGTTGGCCTTGGGTACGCGCACCAGCTCCGCCTGCCCGCCGGCGTAGCCGCCGTACAGATGGGTGTAGCCGAACATGCCGGCGCCGGATCGCACGTCCTTCTTGTTGATGATCGCGCCGCGGCCCGGGTTGGTGGTCTCGCAGGCCGAATACAACTTGCGGCTGCAGAAGAAGCAATCCCCGCACGAAATCGTGAAGGGGACGACCACGCGATCGCCCCGACGCAGCTTGCTGACGCCCTGCCCCGCATCCTCGACGATGCCCATGAACTCGTGGCCGAGGATGTCGCCGTCTTCGAGTCCGGGGACCTTGCCGCGGTACAGATGCAGGTCGGAGCCACAGATGGCGGTGGCGGTGACACGCAGGATGATGTCGTCGTTCTCCACCAGCACCGGGTCTGGAACCGTCTCCACCCGGACGTCGTGCTTGCCGTGATATGTCAGCGCCTTCATTTGCATGCATCCCGAATGGAGCCGTCCCTGGCACCCCTGCGAATTGGTGAAACAACTACACGAGCGGCGGATCTTTCTCCCGCACGAAGTGGCGGTGAGCAGCCAGGGCCTCGATAAACCCGGTTACGACACCCTGATCCGCTTCGTCCTCGATGAACAAACCGGTATCGGTGTCGTCGCGCAACACGCCGGCGTCTTCGGCCAACGCAACCGCTTCGCCGAGCACCGCGATGGGTTTGCAATGGCGATACTGGTCCTTGAGGAACTCCGCGGCGCGCCCGTCGCGCTTCAAGGTCTCCACGTGCGCGGCGCCGCCGGGAATGACCACGGCATCAAACAATGGCGCCGGTTCGTTCTCCAGCGACGACTCCGCCTCGAGCACCTGGCCCTTCATTGCATCCAGCGGCCCGATCCGCGGCCCGACCAGGCGTACGACCGCTCCCGCCTTCATCAACGGACCTCGGAACTGCTCCACCTGCCCGGCATCGACGCCGGGTGCAATGAGAATTGCGACCTTGCGGCTGCGAATGCCGGTCGAGCCGGGCCGCGCGGTCAACGACAAGGTCGGCGACCGATCGATTTCAGGCGTCGGCGGCTCGATGGCGCGTGGCATCGCGTCGGGCAACGGCATGCCAAGCCCATCGGCGACTTGCCTCGCGAGGTCCTCGGAAACGTTGCGCAACATCGACAGGACGCGTCGCCTGACAGCGGGCACGGTCACCTTCGACAGCTCGAACCGGAACGCGGCCGCGATATGCGCCTGCTCTGCCGCCGTCTGGCTGTTGAAGAACAAGGTTGCCTGGTTGAAATGCTCGGCGAACTTCTCCGGCTTGCCGCGAACTTCATCGCCATCGATGGGTTCGGGGAACGGCACGAAACCTTCCGCGCCGGCCTGGTAGGGGCAGCCGCCGGCCAGTGAGTTGGGCTCGTAAGCAACCCTGCCCCGGTGGATGGCCTGGCGATGCATGCCATCGCGCTGGTTGTTGTGCACGGGACTGATCGGAGCATTGATCGGAATCTCGTGGAAGTTCGGTCCGCCCAGGCGCTTGAGCTGGGTGTCGACGTATGAATGGATCCGTCCCGCGAGCAGCGGATCGTTGCTGAAGTCGATGCCCGGCACCACGTGCGCGGTGCAGAAGGCCACCTGCTCGGTCTCGGCGAAGAAGTTGTCGGGGTTGCGATCCAGGACCATGCGTCCGATCGGCGTCACCGGCACCAGCTCTTCGGGAATTATCTTGGTTGGGTCGAGCACATCGAAGGAGAAACTGTCGGCCAGCTCCTCGGAGAACAGCTGCACGCCGAGTTCCCATTCCGGGAAGTCGCCTGTCTCGATCGCTTCCCAAAGGTCGCGTCGATGGAAGTCCGGATCGGCGCCCGAAACCTTGACCGCTTCGTCCCACACTTGCGAATGCGTTCCCTGCTTCGGGTTCCAATGGAACTTGACGAAGGTCGATTCGCCCTGGTCGTTGACGAACCGGAAGGTGTGGACGCCGAAGCCCTGCATCGTGCGGAAGCTGCGTGGAATCGCGCGGTCCGACATCACCCACAGCAGCATGTGCGTGGATTCTGGCATCAGCGAAACGAAGTCCCAGAATGTGTCGTGGGCCGACGCCGCCTGCGGCATGCCGTGGTGGGGCTCCGGCTTGACCGCGTGCACCAGGTCCGGGAACTTCATCGCGTCCTGGATGAAGAACACCGGGATGTTGTTGCCCACCAGGTCCCAGTTGCCTTCGTCGGTATAGAACTTCACGGCAAACCCGCGCACATCGCGCGCAGTGTCCTTCGATCCGCGTTCACCGGCCACCGTGGAGAACCGCACGAACACGGGCGTCCGCTTGCCTGCCTCCTGGAACAGCGAGGCGCGGGTCACGTCGGGGATCGGCTCGTAGCATTCGAAGAAACCGTGCGCCGCCGAGCCACGCGCGTGCACGATCCGTTCCGGAATGCGCTCGTGGTCGAAGTGGGTGATCTTCTCGCGAAGGATGAAATCCTTCAGCAGCGCGGGGCCGCGTACGCCGGCCTTGAGCGAGTTCTGGTTGTCGGCGACAGGTACACCCTGGTTGGTCGTCAGGCGCTGGCCGCTGGCATCCACGCGCACCCGATCCAATGGTCCTACCGTGGGATTGGCGCCTGCAGCCGGGGGCGCACCGGCTTTAGCGTTGCGCTGTCCCTCCGACACTGTGCTGGCGCCGGCCAGTTCGGAAGGCGGGGTGACCACGGTGCCCTCGGGCGGACTATGCGCGCCCTCCTGGGTGAACTCGGCTGCCTTGTTCTCGTTGAACGGCATCAGCGAAGCGGTCTCTTCCACTTCGCGCGCCTGGTCCGCGACCGGACCGGAAGCGAGGTTCGGCGCTCCGCCGGTGCTGGTCGTATTCGATTTTCCCTTGCGAGTTGCCATTGTGATCGTCCACCAGAAGCAGACGATCAACCTAGGCATGCGTCCATGACAGTGCCGTGAGCAGCTGAATCAAATCGAACCGGATCAAATTGAACCCGATCAAATTGAACTGGCTCAAATTGAACTGGAGCCGGCCAGTTCCAGCAGCATCCGCTTCTTGTGCGCCAGGAACCGGTTCTCCATCCACGTCAGTTCCGAAGCGGAATACTTCGACGCAAGGTCATAAAAGTACTCGGCATCGGCAAACGCCACCGCCCCTACCCTGGCCCCGATCCTGAGCACATGCCTGCGCCCGTCTATCACTCTCGCGAAGAGAGTGTCCCCGTCCAACAGCACTTCGTTTTGCACGTTCGATCCTCATTCTGGAATCCGCCGTGGACAGCTGGTCTGAATGGGCGGCAGCCCCATGGGCGCCCGGACGCCCGATTGCACTATCTCCCTGGGGCGTATGCGGTGATGTGAAGTTGCTGAACAAAGTCCGGTCAGCCCGGTGGGTTCGGAGGCAGGCCCCTGGTGCGCCTGGGTGAACTTGCTGTTGAGCCAGGCGCACCCATCGTTTCGCGATGTTGTGCGCATACTGCCAAGTAGCTGACGAGAGACACATGAGGAGATGTCCATGGGCAATATCGATCGCGGATCGACCGACCAGCAACGCCGCCGCCTGCTCAGCGGCGGCGCCCTTGGCATCGCGGTGGCGCCGCTGGGCCTGACCGGCCCGGCAAGCGCGCAGGTCACGGAGACGAAGGCCGTGCGCAAGACCGCACCTATCGCGAATAGCGCCTCATTCGAGCAACTGCAGCGGGTTCGCGCAGGCGTGCTCGAGATCGCATACGTCGACATAGGGCCGAAGAAAGGTCCCCCCGTCATCCTTCTGCATGGCTGGCCCTATGACATCCACAGCTATGCCGAGGTCGCGCCGATACTGGCGTCTGCTGGCTACCGCGTCATCGTGCCCAACCTGCGTGGCTACGGCGCCACGCGGTTCCTGTCCGCGGACACATCACGCAACGGCCAACCGGCGGCGCTCGCGGACGACGTGATCCAGCTGATGGATGCGTTGAAGATCCCGAAGGCGGTGATCGCCGGATACGACTGGGGTGGGCGATCAGCCGGCATCGTCGCGGCCTTGTGGCCGCAGCGCGTGAAGGCCCTGGTCGGCGTGAGCGGTTACCTCATCGGCAGCCAGAAGGCGGCACAGGCGCCGCTGGCACCAGAGGCGGAGCTGCAATGGTGGTACCAGTTCTATTTCGCGACCGAGCGTGGCCGCGCCGGTTATGCGAAGAACCGGCACGACTTCGCCAAGCTGATCTGGAAGCTGGCGTCGCCGAAGTGGAACTTCGATGACGCGACATTCGACCTCAGCGCGGCCGCGTTCGAGAACCCGGACCACGTGGACATTGTCATCCACAACTATCGATGGCGACTGGGCCTGGCCGAAGGCGAGGCGAAGTACGACGACGCCGAGCAGAAGCTTGCCCTGTTCCCGCCGATTGCCGTGCCCACCATCACGCTGGAAGGCGATGCCAACGGCGCGCCACACCCTCTGCCGGAAAGTTATGCAAAGCGATTCACCGGCAAGTACCAGCACCGCCTCCTTACCGGAGGCATCGGACACAACCCGCCGCAGGAAGCCCCTCGCGAGTTCGCTCAGGCGGTCATCGACGCCGATCGCCTCTAGCGCACGGGGTTGATCCATCTACTCGCCGGCTTGCACCTCGTAAGCGCCTATGTCGGCCCGCGGTCCAACGACCCGGGGGAACCCGGGACCGCGCTGGTCGTATAGCCGCCCGGCCTTGTTGTTCCCGCTGTCGATGGCCGGGCTGCCAGGCAACAACGCATAGGTGACGGACACACCACCGTTGTCGGCAAGCACATCGAGCATGGGGTCCACCGAAAGGGTATCGGCCGGGGGCCTGACGCGGGATCGACCGATCAGGTTGTTGCTGCCGGTCAGGGCATAGCCCTCCCACGGGCGGCCGCCGATGTCGTATGGCAACTGTCCGGTCGCCAGGCACGTGTTGGATGACACGATGGTGCTCCCCAGCCGCAGGCTGCGCGCACGAATGACGCCGACGCATTCACTTCCCGACGTGTCGGCGTTGTACACGATGGTGCTGTTGCTGATCGTCGCATCATCGGACAACTCGCCAGCGCCAAGGAATGCGGCACGGTTCGAGGCGATGGTGCTGTCCAGCACGGTCGTCCTGCCGCTGCCCGTGACGCAGATGCCCCCGCAGCGACGACCGGCGGCGTTGCCGAAGACAAGGGACTTGTTGATCGTCACGCTGCCGCCCGAGGCCTGGATGCCTCCGTTGTCGCGGGTTGCAGCGTTGTTGAGGATGAAGGAGTAAGTGACCGTCGCTCCGCCCAGCGTGGACACGGCTCCTCCGTTGGCGGCGACGTTGCCCCCCAGCGTGGCCAGGTAAAGCGTCGTTCGCCCCTCGGTGCTGATCGCGCCACCGTTGCCATTGGTACCGGACGCGATGTTCTCGTCGAACCGGGTATTGCGCGCCCAGAGCGAATGCGCGTGCACCGCGCCGCCAGAAGCCATTGCGTCGGGCCCTTCGCCCACCGCCTCGCAATGCTCGAACTGCGTCCTTTCCAGATCCACATGGCCTTCCGAGAGCAGGCAGCCGCCCAACGCAAGATTCTCTGTGTGCCTTCCGAAGCGCAGGGCGAGCCCGAACACCGAGAGGGTGCCGGTGCCGCTGTGGTGGAGCAGCCGGCTGGCCTGGTTCGAATCGATGGTCACCGGGTTGCCGGCCCTGCCAGCGATTCGGAGGTTGTCCTGCGGAATCTCTATCTGCCCGCTGGTCAGGAAGATCAGGCAGAACGGCGTGGCGCCCACGTCGATGGTGTCGCCATCCGATGCCGTCGTCACGGCCTCACGGAGACTGCCGGCGCCGCTGTCGTTGCAGTTGGCCACGGGGATGGTCGAAGCGTCTGCGCGGCAAGCCCATGCCGCCGAGATGCAGATGGCGGTCAAGGCAAGGATTCGCAAAGCAGGACCGCGCGAAGTGGCCATGGCGATGCCTCCTGGGAGCGTCGGGGCAACACGATTGCCCGACGACGCTGAGGAGGCGCTGAAAATTCACCGGTCCGCCCGGTTCATCTACCGGACTGGCGGGCTGGATCAGACAGTGAGCCCAGGCTTGTGCACGGCAGCATCAGAAGGCGCCGACGCGCCCATTCCTAGCGGCCGTGCCGTGCGCGTTTTCCATCGTCGCGTTGCGTAGCCGCGCGACTTTGCGCGAACTCCGGGAACGTCTCTTCTATCGACGCTGCATCCGGCAGGATGTAGAACAGCCCGCCGCGCGCGAACGTCGGACTGACGATCTGCTCGTAAAACTCGGGCGAGACGTTGATGCAGCCATGCGTAATGCGGTTGTCGTCGGGCGTAGGCGATGCGAGGCGTTCGACGCGTTTCTCGGCCGGGACGCCAGTAGCGGTGGGGTGGATGGAGACCGCGGAATCGTAGTCCACCCAGAGCACGCGGCCGGCGTCGATTGACGGACCGAAACCGCCGACAAAGCGACCAGCAGGCGTGGTGCGATCCCGGCCCGGAATCTCGCGAAGCGCTAAACCGGCGACGCCGGGGGCCACGTGATCGCCTTTCGCCGAGCCAAAGAGTCCAGGTGCCGCGCCGCGAAGCCGGCCGTCACCGCCGAACACCAGGATCTGCGCGGCAGCCTTGTCGATGATCGCGAACGGATAGCCCTGGGCGTCATTGGCAGAGACAACCCAACCCGCGAGCTCGATCACCGTGGCGGCCACGTCCTGGCCAGGCGGAAGCTGGTCGACGGCAGAGGCCGGTGGCGCGGCGGCATCTTCGGTCTTGGCTTCGGCCGTGACCTCGGTTTTAGGCTCGGCCTTGGCTTTGGCCTTGGCGTTGGCCACGCCGACGCTCCCGAACGCCAGCGCAATTACAAGCGCGCAGGAAACGGCCCGGATCGCAGGGTGTGTGCAGGTACGGATAGGACTATTCCTTACAAGAAGACTGAGGGAAGACAAGGAGACCGGTGGCCAGCAAAGGCCACCGGGTCCCGGTTCAAGCCGTTCGTCGCGAACTAAGAGCGATTAACCGCGCGGCTTGCGGCTCGGTGCCGCTTCGAGCGCCTGGACGCGGCCTTCGATCTGATCCAACCGCTGGTTGGCCTGCTGTGCCGACTGATTGGCAGACTCGGCGCTCTGGGCCGCGTTCTGCACCTTCGTGTCGAGCTGATCGAGGCGCGAGTTCACGCGTGCGAAATCGTCATCGTAGGTGGCGCAGGCGGCAAGGCTCAGGGTGAGGGCCGCCACGCCGAGCGCGCGCACCAGCTTTTGCTTGTTCTCAAACATGCCAATACTCCTTCGTCTTGGGGGAAGCTGGAATATAACTACCTTTCTGCCGTAGTCATGTGGAGAATTCAGCTGGCGTTGGAAAACGTTGATGGACTGTGAACACGCTGCAAAGAAAGCGTGAATGCGTTGCTCCCGCGACTGTTCGCAGGCATTGATGGCCATCACAGTCCGCAGGCGAACAGAAACCTTAACAGGCGAGTTCGTGGCCAACGCCTGGAATCACTACTGACCTGGATCCCAGGCGTCAACGCCGAAAATGATATGCCCCGCGGTTATCGGGCGGATGCCTTCGCACCCTGGGATGACGCGGCCGCAGTCGGCGCGGCCGGTGCGATCAATGCCTCGCTGAACTTGGGGCCGTTGCTGAAGATGAAATACACGTGCAGCGACTCGCCCTTGGCCACCACCGTTTCGTGCTCGGTCTGCGTGGCCTGGCCCAGGCGGCACGTGCCGCGGCCCTGCGGGTCGGAAGCAACGCCGATCTGGACTTTGCCCGCCGGCACCTTGAATCGGGCCGTCTCGGCATCTTCCAGGCGCGCCGCCCAGCGACCGTTGATGTACACCGCCGCGTAGCAGGCGCTGGCCTCCCATGCCTTGCCGCGCGTGATCTGCAGCGTGGCGTGCGGTCCACGAATGGGCTCCTGGTATGCCAGGACATTCTCGGCCGGCGCGTCCGTAGCCGGATCAGCCGGCACGCCGGCCGCACGCAACGCGAGCATCGCGGCCTGCTTGTCCGCCGCGGCCTTCACTTCCAGTTCGGCAACGCGCGCCTTCTGCGCGTCGGAATTGCTGTCGCGATACACCGCGACGGCCTTCACTTCACCACTCTTCTCTTTCAGCGTCCGCGTTTCATAACTGTCGGGGCCGAGGACGCGCACCACGTTCTGGTACCCGAACGGCAGGTCGAACACCATCGTGTCGGCATCGACCACATGGCCGGTCGCGTTGGGCGACTTCGGCACGTCGAAGAGCACGTCGCCCGGGTTCTTGCCCGGCAGGATGCGCATCCGCGGCAGTTCCTGGCCGTTCGGGTAAACGCCGGTCTCGACCATCACCTGCCCGGGCACTTCCCACTGGATGGACCGCGTGCGACTGGCGTAGCCAGGCCAGCCACTGACGTCCTCGCCGCTGAAGGTCCTGCCCACCAGCTTGGCGTAGGGACCCCATACCGCGGGGTCGGCTACCGCGGCGGCGTCCTGCGCACGCGCGTGCAATGCCAGTACCGACAACAGTGCGAACGCACCGGCTTTCATCAGGTTGGACCGCATGACATTGGACAACATGGTCATTCACCTCCGGCCAAGGCTTCGCCGTTCGACACGAACAGGCGGGTCATTTCGTTGCGGAAGCTCGCATCGCGCGCTTCGTTGCGTTTCAGCAGCGACTTGCGCTCGCCCGCGGTCAGGTTGCTGACCGGCTGCGCCCGCAACGCGCCCGGTTCGTGCGCGCGGTACACCATCAGTCGGCATCGGCCTGCAGTGCGGTCGATAACCGGCGAGTCGATCGGATACAGCTCGCCGTCCGCGGTCTTCTCGGCCACCGGCACTGCGCCGCCCTGCTTGAGGAAGCCGCCGTAGATGCGATCCGGGAGGTTGTCCCACATGCGGATGTCGGCCTTGGGCTTGGTTGCCGAGCTGACCAGGATCGCCGCGATGCCCACCACCGCCAGCGCACCGGCAGCACCGGAGTCGCCGCTGCTGATCGCGACGGTCGCGCCGGCGACACCCAGCCCGGCTACCGTATCGCTGCCCTTGCGGAAACTCGCCTTGCCATCGAGGATCACGTCGATCTGGCGACCGCCCAGCGTGCTGGCCTGCCAGCCGATATCGGCCAGCACCGGCAGTTCTTTGCCGTTGGCGAGCACTGCAACAAACGGGTTGTCGCCAGCCTGCAGGGTCAGTGCTTCGCCATAGCCGCCCGTGGCGGTTTTCACCGGCGCCATGCCCGACTCCACCAGCACCAGCGTGTTCAGGCCCGCGCCGGGTGCCTTCAGGCCTTCCGGCTGTTGCGTGGCGGCGCGCTGGTAAAGGTCCTTGGCCATGCCGGCGTCGCCCGCGCAGGTCGACGCCCATCCGGCCATCAGCGACAGCATGCCGAAGTCGCCGGCGTACTCCTCGTTGTTCGAGATCGTGTCCTGGTACTCGGCGGCGCGGAAACTGGCGCGTGCGTTCTCGTAGTCGCCCTCCGCCATGAACAGCAGGCCGCGGTAGTAGTACGTCATGGCGCGTTCGTACGGCTCGCCCTTGAAGTCCTTGACGCCCTCCGATGACCACATCGAACGCGCCTTTTTCGCCGAGTCGGAGTTGGCGTAGATGAGTTCAATGCGCGCCAGGCTCGCATCGAATGCGCGTGCCGCCACATCCAGGTGCCCCTGGTCGATCGCCTCCAGGCCCAGGCGCTGCAGGTTCAGCACTGCGCCCCACTCGCCCTCGGCCAGCAGCGTCTCGTAGTACTTGCGAAGGCTTTCGGGCACCTGTTCGGCGCGGGCGTCCTGCGCCACTGCCGGCGAGGCCAGGGCGATCGCGGAGAGCATTGCGACTCGAACCGCGTGCATCAGCCGCCGGGTGATCATCGGGCCACCGACATGTCGGCCATCCGGCGCCCGGTTTCCCGTGCCAGCACTCGCGCGGTGTCGGCGCTGGTCGGCGCCGGTGGCGCGGCGCGCTCGAACCCGCCGGCGCCGGCAACGTAAGGCAACACCCCTGCATCGTCGACATCGGCGGCCGTATCGAAGTCCACGAGGATTTCGCCATTGGCCACCGAGCGCAACGACACGTGGTAGCGGCGCCCGGACTGCACCTGCGCATCGGCAACGCTGCTCACTTCCATCAGGTAGTCGGCGTGACCGATCAGCGCCTGCGTTTCGATCGCATGGATGTTGGGACGATCTCCCTGCACCGACTTGCCGGCAAGGCGCGTGGCCAGGGTGCGGTCGATGAAGCGCACGCCGCCCTGGCGCAATTGCGCCATGAACTCCGACTGCATCGCCCGCTCGCCTGCGGACAGCGACGTCCGCGACGGGGCATCGCCTTCAACGAACTTTTCGCTGCGTTGCTGCAACTGCGCGCTGCCACCGGCGACTGCCACGCCCACCGGACCTGCAGCGCTGTCGACCACGCCGTCGACTTGCGCCGCGGCACCCTGTACGCGACGGTCCAACGTCTCCACCTCGCGGTAGCGGGTGTTCACTTCGCTGTCGAGCTCGGCGTCCCAAAGCAGCATCACGCGATTTCGCGTGCCCAGCTTGCCGCGCAGCACCGACCACGGCGTCGCCGCCGGCGGCGCCGATCGTGGCGTCGGAGCCAGGACCTGTGGCTGGCCTGCGCGCATCTGGGCGGCGGCATCAGCCGTGAACATCAGCGCCACCGACACGGCGCAGGTCATCGCAAGGCGCATGGTCGACTCCCGGATCAGTTCGGCGCCAGTTCGATGTAGTAGTGCGCGACCTTCGCCGTCGAGAACGACGACTCCTGGTACACCGCCATCCCGCCGGCCGGCAGGAAGACCGTGCGCCATGCCGACACCGGCTCTGCCGGCGCCATGGCCTGGTCCAGGAAAGCGGTGCGCGCACGCACGGTCATGCCCGCGCCGGTGCAGTTGGCCAGGCGGGCATTCACCTGCACGGTGCCGCCTTGCGTGTTCTGCGTGCTCAGTTGCTGGACGATGACGCTGTGATACAGGCCCGCATCACTCATCAGCACTGCATCGGCGGGGATGTCCGCGACCGACCCGTAGGCCATGGACGTCAGGGCCGGGCCGCCGGTCAGCGCATTGGCCTTGAGCGCCTTGTAGTCGCACTTGAGCAGTGCCTGCGGGCGGGCGTTGGGCGTGGTGGAACAGCCACTGAGGCTCATCGCGAGCACGGCGGCGGAGCACAGCAGGGAAGCGGCGAGTTTCATGGGATCGAGTTCCTTAGGAGGTTTGTCGAGTGCGGAACCGGCGGGCACGCAGGTGCCATGCGATGGCCGGCGATCGCCGGCGGCGCGTCGTTTTGCGTGGCGGGTCCCTTGCAGGCTTGGGTCAGCGGTAGACCACGTCGTCGGCGGCGGCACGCTCGAACTCGTACATGCCCGTCCAGACGACCGCACCGGTTTCCGCATCCACCAGTTCGAAGGCGATCTGGTTGTAGCGCTGCACCACGCCACTGCGCGGGTCGCGGGCATCCTGGGTCATGATCGCGCCGGCCAGGAAGTAGTCGACGCCGGCCTGGGCACCGGTCATGCCGGTGGTGCCCACGTCGGTGACGCCCTCGCGTTTGAGCTCGCGCTGCTTGGCCACCATGCCGGCGTAGCGCTGGCCGATGAAGGTCATGCGGCCCTGCGAGGCACGGTTGAGCTCGGTCATCAGGCGCTGGGTGATCATGCGCCGATTGATGATCTGCGAGCCCTCGTTATGGAACTCCTGCTCGTCGACCAGGATCCGCGGCGGCTTGCTGAGCCCGTTGAGGAACCCGCTGGCGAACAGGTCGCGCGCCATCTGGTTGGTCATCGATTGGATGTCGTGGGCCTCGATACCGACGCCGGTGACCAGCCCCTTCTGCGACGGGTCCAGCTCGCGGGTCTGGACGCCGTTGCGGTTCTCCAGCTTGCGTTCCCGCGCCGCGGCGTCCGCACCGGCCAACAGCAATGCCGCAACCGCCAGCCACAGGCTGGCCCGAATGAATTTAGTGCTCAAGATTCCCCCTGATTCATGACCCGTCCGGCAGGCATTGCGATATCGCAGCTGACCGGGTGGCGCTGCCTCCCCACGCGGGCAGCGCTGAAGTGGATCACGCAAGCTGGGCGGGAGTCGCTTCCGAAGTGCTGAAAACTTCTGAAAAGTTATGAACTCCCGGGTGTGCGCCTCGATCGTGCGACGTGCAAGTGCAAACGTTGCCGCGGAGCGTCAGGCGACGGGCTGCGACCGCGGGACTTACTCAAGTCGCCCGTCACGTGATCGCGGCAGGCTGCGTAGTCCAATCGGTCCATGGCTACCCGGACTGACAAGGCAAGGACTGCGGACGCTTTCGTTCGTGTCCGGGGCGCCCGTGAGCACAATCTGAAGGACGTCGACGTCGACATCCCCCGCGATGCGCTCGTGGTGTTCTCCGGCGTCTCCGGGTCCGGCAAATCATCGCTGGCGTTCGGCACCTTGTATGCAGAGGCCCAGCGCCGGTACCTGGAGTCGGTGTCGCCGTACGCGCGACGTCTGATCGACCAGGTCGGCGTGCCGGACGTGGACTCGATCGAGGGCCTTCCGCCGGCGGTGGCATTGCAGCAGCAGCGCGGCAGTCCCAACGTCCGATCCACCGTCGGCAGCGTCACCACCTTGTCGAACCTGCTGCGGATGCTCTACTCCCGGGCGGGCACGTATCCGCCCAGGCAGCCGATGCTCTTTGCCGAGGACTTCTCCCCCAATACCCCGCAAGGCGCCTGTCCCGAATGCCACGGGCTGGGGTACGTGTACGAGGTGACGGAAAAGTCCATGGTGCCCGACCCGTCGCTGAGCATCCGCGAACGCGCGATCGCGTCCTGGCCGCCGGCCTGGCACGGACAGAATCTGCGCGACATCCTGGTGACACTCGGCTACGACGTGGACATCCCCTGGTCGAAGCTCCCGAAGAAGGATCGCGACTGGATCTTGTTCACCGACGAGCAGCCGGTAGTGCCGGTGTACCCGGGTTTCACCCCAGCTGAAACCCGCATGGCGCTGCGCCGCAAAACCGAACCTGCCTACATGGGAACGTTCAGTGGTGCGCGTCGCTACGTCCTGCACACGTTTGCGACCACCCAGAGCGCCCTCATGAAGAAGCGGGTGGCGCGCTACATGGTGGGTGCCTTGTGCCCCGCTTGCGACGGCCGCCGGCTCAAGCGTGCCGCCTTGTCGGTCACCTTCGCCGGACTGGATATCGGCACACTGTCGGGGCTTCCCCTGAGCCGTGTGGCCGATGCGCTCAGGCCCGCCGCGGAAGGCCGCTTCGACAAGCCCGCCGCGGGCCGCGGGCGCACTCGAGCAAGTAGCCGCGGGGACGCCGCTGCGCGGGTGGCCGCAGGAAGCACGGCGCACTCCGACAGCGCTGACGTGCGCCGCACACCTGATCTGTCGCAGGAAAAGCGCATCGCTGCACAACGCATCGCCCACGACCTGCTCGAGCGCATCGCCGCGCTGGAAGCGCTCGGCTTGGGCTATTTGGCGTTGGACCGGTCGACTCCGACGTTGTCGCCGGGCGAACTGCAGCGGGTGCGACTGGCGACGCAGATTCGCTCGAACCTGTTCGGCGTCGTGTACGTGCTCGACGAACCGTCGGCCGGGCTCCATCCGGCCGACAGCCAAGCCCTGTATTCCGCGCTGGAAGGACTGAGGGCTTCCGGCAATACCGTGTTCGTGGTCGAACACGACCTGGACATCATGCATCGCGCCGACTGGCTCGTGGATGTGGGACCGGGCGCGGGCCAGCACGGGGGCCAAGTGCTCTTCAGCGGGCCACCGGCTGGATTACGGAGCATCGAGCCCTCGCAGACGCGCCGGTACCTGTTCGCCAAGCCTGACCGGCGACACCGCGCGCCACGGAAAGCCGCAGGCTGGCTGGAAGTGGAAGGCGTCCGACGCCACAACCTCCGCGACGTCGACGTCCGTTTGCCGCTTGGTGCATTGACCACCGTTACCGGCGTGTCGGGATCGGGCAAGTCGAGCCTGATCGGCCAGGCCCTGGTGGAGTTGGTGGGCGAACACCTGGGACACGAACAACCCGCGGAAGAACCCGAAGGGGACCTGCTGCAACCGGGGCCGATCGCCACGACCTCGGGGCGCATACGCATCGGTTCCGATGCACTGAAACGCATCGTCAACGTCGACCAGAAACCCATCGGTCGCACGCCGCGGTCAAACCTGGCGACCTATACAGGATTGTTCGACCACGTCCGCAAGCTGTTCGCTGCGACGCGACTGGCCAAGACACGGCACTACACGGCCGGGCGCTTCTCATTCAACGTCGACAAAGGGCGATGTGAAACCTGTGAGGGCGAAGGCTTCGTGAGCGTGGAAATGCTGTTCATGCCCACCGTCTATGCGCCCTGCCCGACCTGCCACGGCAGTCGATACAACAGCAAGACGCTCGAAGTGAAATGGCAGGAGCGGAACATCGCGCAGGTGCTGGACATGACAGTCGATGATGCGCTGGCGTTCTTCGAGAATGAATCCTCCATCCAGCGCGTCCTGGCCTTGTTGCATGACATTGGGCTGGGCTATCTGCGCCTGGGGCAGCCGGCGACGGAGTTGTCCGGCGGCGAAGCGCAGCGAATCAAGCTGGCCACGGAGTTGCAGCGCAGTCAGCGCGAAAAGACGCTCTATGTGCTCGACGAGCCGACAACGGGCCTGCATCCGGCCGATGTCGACAAGCTGATGACGCAACTGCATGGCCTGGTCGAAGCCGGCAACACGGTGGTCGTGATTGAACACGACATGCGTGTGGTAGCTGACAGCGACTGGGTCGTTGATATCGGGCCAGGTGCGGGCGATGAAGGCGGGCGCGTCGTGGCGTTCGGAACGCCTGCAGACGTGAGCCGTGCAAAGGAAAGTCGAACCGCTGCTTACTTGAAAGAGTGGTTCCCTTGATCCCAAAAGCAAGGGGTTGCGAGGGGCCCGAACATGTCGCCCACAAGCAATGTCGCTTGAGGCCAGGGCGAAACCGGTGTTCAAAGCCGCTGCCATAAACCGTGAAGAAGGCCGTGATTTGTCAGAAGCGGACTCTGGGCCTGCTAACTCTTCGAAGCAGGGCGGCTGGGCCAAATGCCCTTGAGCGCGTTGACCTCTATCCCGTCAGGCATCGGGCCAATGTTGGCGGGGCCGTAAGTTACATCCGCCCCGGCGAAGTACCCACGGGCATCCGTGAACAAGAGAATGGCCACGTCTTCGGAGAGGTTGGAGGAGAACGCCATTTCGCAAAACATGCCCGACCCAGCTGATATGGGCTTGATCTCGGGATTGTTCGGCACGGCGAACTCGAACCCGTGGCATCCGCAACTACAGAGAGACGTGATGGCGCCGATCGCGACGTGTGCGGCCAACAGGTCCCTCTCGGCAAAAGCCTGCGCCATCACCAGGTCCAGCCAGCGTAGAGCTTGTTGATGAGAATGCGGCATGTCCTGTTTGTCCGTCGAACAGCTCGCGACTTCTGTCGCTCACTTCTTCAAGCCTGCGACGACTTCCGGCACGGAAAGTCCAAGCTCGAGCTGAAGGCGCACGTATTCCCGCTCCTTGCGGGACAGGCTGCGACCCATCTCGATACGCACATCCTCAGCCTTCAGAATGCGCACGATCCTTGGCATCGCCGAGCCTATGGCGTCCGGCCCATAACCTGCCTCGCGCAAAGCCGCACTCAGAAGGGCTTCAATATCCATGATGCGACCCCATCTATTCGAGACGTCAGATTGTGCACCAGCAGGTCCGTGCGCTGCATTACTGGGCGCTCCTGCTGGAGGATTGCTTCAAGAATGTTTCGATCAAGGCGGCGCGATTGGCAACGCCATATCCGCACCGCAAGAAGGACATACCGAATCTATCCGGAACACGAAAGTGTCGAGGGCGACACGGGTTCGATCTCGGTTCTTGACGCCGCAGACCAGCCCATTGAAGTCCGCGTAAATCCTTGGCACATGCATCGCAGCAAGACCTCCGTGATGTCCGATCAAGAATATGGCCGCTGGTGGCAGGCAGCAAAAAGGGCTCCTTTCGGAGCCCTCTTTTTCCTGCATTGCCCTCAGCTCAACCGCACTTCTAGAAACTGGTGGGCAACTGGATACTTTTCCAGGCAGAGTGGAATTGCGCTAGAGTTGTAGGCGTTTGTCTACAAGGACGACTCCGCTACTGGCTACTTTCGAGCTGGATACTTACTGGCGGGTTCGCTTCGCTACCGCAAGGTTCCACCAAAAATTGCACCCCTTGTCCGATCGACAGCACACCACCAGGCGAGCCCGCCGTCGAGCAGTGTGCGGGGCATATACGCAATGCATGCGAAGCAGTCGGCGCGAATGACGAAGCCGGTCTGCCGGACCCACGCCCGGCGCAGTCCTTCGACCGGATACGGCGGCTGAGCGACTCCAGGCAACGGAATCGCCGCCACACATTGCGGCCGCGCGGGTCCTTCTGCGAAATGGATGCTGTCCCACGATGCGCTGGGTTTTGCGGGGCGTCGCGGTGGGATCGCCTGAATAACTTCAACTTACGCAATCGAAGCTGACGAGGTCACGAGGATCTTCGCGCCCTAACTCCCCGACATATGCCCGTGTCGAGGCTTGTCAAATCCCACTCTAATTGCGACTGGAGCCAGCACACCGCCCCCACCCTTCTGATCTATCGAAGACTGGCATGTCGGACAGGTCGCCATTGCCCTGGCTTCAGCGGCCACAATGGGCCGAACCAAGAGCTCCCCTTCAATTGAGTTGGCACGCAGGCGACTGTAGATTTCAAGATGGTGGCGCCTAAGGCCATCGATCAGACCTTCCTGCTCTTTGATGACCTCTTGCAACTTGGCAATCTGCGCCCGTAATAGTTCGATCGTGCCGTCACCATTCACCTGCCGTCTACGTGAGGCCAAATCAAGCAATGCCTTAGATACCGTGTTGTCATGTTTCGCCAGCGTCTTTCTGGTGGTCGGTACCCGGCGGGCAACCTCGCTGGCGTTATAGACATACGCCAAGCGCTGAGCAGCTGCCTCGGCCGCGAGTTGCCTAATGACGTCGAGAATTCGGGCACGTAGTGCTTCCCCGCGAATCTGTCGGCACACGAACGACGTTTCCGCTTCAGCTGACGGGGCTTGTTTAGTACTCATTGCACGCCTTTTTGATTCGGCATCGAATCCAGCAGCGTGCTTGCGTTGGTGGCCACGCGTCGAAAGTGATCTAGTTGAGGCGAGTCTGTAACGCCCTGTTGCTCGATTACGGACGCGATCAGGGTTGACTCGTGGACGATGCGCTGAACTTCTTCCCGTTGTGCGGGATCGCCAGGATCGATGATCAGGTGTTCGCAGGGCCCAGGCGCTTGGCTCTCGCAACTAAAACAACTGAGCTGATGTGGACAGGGCACGGTGCTCCAGTTGAGTGTGCAGACGCCATGTGGCATGGGATTGATCATCCGCAGCGCCGCTTCCAGATAGCGCTCGGCCTCCTCCCGCGAGTACCCGGACAACACCCCGTGGTAGGTCTCGGCTACTCGCCCGGTGACTAGTTGGATGCGAACGGCCTTTTTCAACCGTTCGACACGGACGTTATTGGGTGTCTGATCGTATTCCGGCGTGTGCCTACGACTGCGACGATTGAAGATCAGCGAAATCTGATCATCCGTCAGCCCGCCGTTCTGATATAGGGTATTCAACCAGTGGCGGACGTCGCGGGGGGTGAACTTCGCTACCTCGCCCGTCTCTTCATCAATGATATTCAGGCGATTGAAGACACTGTCCTCTTGCTTGCCCGTTCCATGGGACCGTGCAAAACCGCACATCCAGTTTGCCAGGCTGCTGATACGCAGATTCTGTGGCTCAGCCTCCAGGGTTGACCGGGCATCGGACAGGAAATACCGCGGAAGCACGAACAATGCCTCATCCTGCATCAGCAAGGGTTGACCGTCTTTGGTCTTGACCAGCGCTTCAATGTTACGGGCAAAGCGCCGCTCGAACTCCGGCTGGGCCTCTGGCTGCGCGTAGCGCTGCCCGCGCAACTGTGCCTGCTGGGCCTCGCCCAACAGGTCCTGCACCAGGTCGATGCAGGAGTGCTTGGTCAGCATCACGCCGCAATGGGCGATCAGACGCTGGACCGAGATCACGCGTCGGTCCGTGTCCCAGTCATGGCGCATTTCACCTCGGCGGCCCACTCGCCGCAGCCCAGGCAATTCGCCACGGGTCGCCCGTTCCTGGTCTTCCAGAAAGGACTGGAGTTTGTGCCGGTTGATGCCCAGTCGCCTAGCGGCTTCCGACTTGTTGCCGCCCGCCTCATGCAACGCGCCGATTGCGTCAACGAAGCACTCTGTCTTGTTGCACCAAGCTCCGTCCGGGTTGATGAGGCGATGCTTGGGGTCGGCCACCCATGCGCTCGCCCACTGTCGAACGAAATAGCGCGTGGCCTCCGGGTCGCGCAGGATGCAGCGCCAATCCAACAGGCCCGTTCCCGCCGACGATCGCAAGAACTGGCGCGCCGGCTCGGTGAGCTCCTGGATACTCTTCAGCGCCTGCTCAACCGCCTCGGCCAATCGCGATGGCACGGGACGCGGAAGGGGCGCTCCACCCTTCCGGGGAAAATGAAGAATCTGCAAGCCGGTTTCTTTCAGGATGCAGTCGACGGGCAATGTCATGAGCTCGGCGGGCCGAAATCCGGTCCCCATCTCCACCATTAACGTGTCGATGTAAAACCGATCACGAACATGCAGATCGGTTTGATGCCGGGCCGCTAGCAGATCGCCGAGCACCTGCGTCGAGACCAGCTTGGCTTGTCGGCCCGCCTCCGTTCCGTAGCGGCCGTGTACCCGGGGGTTCGGGAGCGTGTTCTGGAAATCCAACGGCCGCTGGAGCGTCGTGGCCAACCAATTTGACGCCGCCGCCAGGTGGGCCGATGTTCGAAATGCCGTCCCCGGACCGTATTCCTTCGCGACCAGCTTCTCGGCCTGAGAAAAGTCATCCGTTCGCACTGTATGCAACGCTCGGGGGCCCAGAATCCGGGACAGGTAGGTCATTGCTACGATGCGGCTGCGGGCAGTCTGCAATCCGGCTGTCAACTTCAGCCGTCCATCCAGCACCCACACTTTGGCCAGCACCTTCAACGCCGCATGCTCAATTCCGGAAAAGACGACGATATCGGTGATGCGGTTATCGTTCAGCACCCGCCAGTCCAGGCACTCCCACCGGTCAGCCTCGAAGTGGCTTCCCGTTGGAACCAGAGCAACCAGATCGGCCAAGATGTCCGTCACGGCTTGACTGGCATGCCACTGGGCGAGCCGGGCGCGCAAATGCTGCAGGATCATATCGTCCCCTCGGCACCCGTCTCCCTGATCTGGTCAATCACCTCCTGTATAGCAGTGGCGATGCGCTCGAAATCCTTGAACAGTTTGCTCCGCTCCTTGCCGCCTTCGGCCAGACTCCATCGATCCAGTTCGGCCTGAACAAACGCCAGAGCGGCGCCATGATCGGCTTCGCGCCATGCCAGGAAGTTGGGACACCCGTTATAGCAGGCCCAAAAGGGATGCTTTGCGCACGACCCCTCGGTACCGCAGCTGCCGACGACCGCAGGGGCAGGATTCTTTAGCGCGATCGGGATGTGGATCGGGCGCCGCTCGACCTTGTCGCGTATCTCACCCTTGAAGAAGTAGCGCCCCGAGATTGCCTCGAAAACCTTGCCAATTCCCCGGTCGCTGGCACGCTCCACCACCGGCAACAGCTCGGCACCGACCGCCTTGATGTAGGCATCGGCCGATATCGGGGAGTCGTGTTCCAAAGTGTCCTGGATCACTTCACGCGGAACGCCCTGAAGGGCCATCGCCGTGGCCCCCGAATGACGCAGGCGTTTGGGCCGCAGGTTCAGGAGCCGACCGGTGCGGGGACTTCGGATACGCCGCTTTCGAGCCCAATCATGAACCCGCACCCCCATTAGCGCCGAGGAAACCTGACCGTAGGCCTCCCAAGCTCTTTCGCCGTCCTCGCCGGGAATCACGAAAAAACGGTCGTGCCGAACTTGGAGGATGCGAATGTCGTCGCACTCGCAGTACCTGACCAAGTCCAGGCCCAGCCGTTCGCTCACCGGCCACAGCCGTTGCGTACCGGTTTGTGCCTTGGCACCCGGAACCTCAACGAAGTACTCAGCCGGATGGCCTTGGGCTTTCGGGTGGAACACCTTCAGCGCATCGCAGCGCATGGATAGCAGTTGCTCGGATCGCTTCAGGGTTTCCTGGCAGACCTGCGCGAACAGGCGGGTGATCCAGTCGCCCATAGGTTCGTCCTGCGCCGATTGTGCCAATTCTCCCCGCAAGACCTCCATCTCCGCGCTGATCAAGGGGCCCGATTCCTGATTCCAGTCCAGCACGTTTTGCATGTGGACCAACTCATGGCGTGCCTTCCACGAGCGCATCTCCAGCACGATATCTTGCCGCGCCCCTGCCAGCCGCCGATCGGCCAGTTCCCGGTAGATCTCCCGCAGCCAGGTCCGATACCCTACTTTCATCGTCTGCCAAATCCGCAACCACTGCGATGCCCCAATCGACGACAAATCGGGCGTCAGCGGGATCTGAAAGTGACTGGCACACCTCGCCAACACTGTCAGGGTCAGTCGCCAAGGGGAGAGGCTGCTGGGGGCTGAGCGTCTCAGCCGCGCAATCAGAACTTGTTGCAGCGGCTCAAGCAGCGGCTCGGGAAGTCCCAAAGAGTTCCAGTCGAGCGAATGATTCAGTCCGCCATACGTGACGGTCCAGCACGAGCCGGTAACATCGACCATCACCGGATGGTCCGGATCAAACTCGTTTCGGACGTACCGGTGCCCGTCCGCGCTCACCCAAAGGCCGGACGCCTCGTCCAGTGTCAGCTCAGTGCTGCCCATTCGCTTCCTCCGGTCTGCCATATCATTAGGACGTTCCGCGACCGCTCCCGGCGCGCACGCCGGGTATAGATGTCCAGACTCTTCTCGCTCTGCCATCCGCCCCACAGGATCAAGTCCTGCAATCGTGCCTGATGCTGATCCTCGCCCTCCACACCCAAAACACCGGCGTAGGCACGGTTAAAGAAGGCATGCCGGGCCAGATGCCAGTGGAAGTCGATCCCGGTGTCTCGACTGATCCGCGTGGCAATATCGGCCGCCCCCTTCGTGGAAAGCGGGTCACCAGCGCGGGAGATGAGCAGGAACGGATGGGACAGCAGGAATCGTCGAAACCGCCCCCTGGGACCCGACGCCCATTCAAAACGGTGTTGGGCAATGTAGTCGTTGACCAGCCTAGGAAATCGGGTTTCTTTCAAAATAAAGCCCAGATCCCGCGTAAGAGTCTTGGGTCGAGGCGCATAGGGGTGTCGGCAATCCTCTTGATTCTCGCGTTCTTCCACGCGCACGACTTGGAAATAATTCTGATCCCGGGAAGGGCAATCGCGTAGGCGCATGGCGAGCGATTCACCGATGCGCAGACCCAGCTCAATGGACATGCGCCAGAGCAGATAGTCGCGCACCACCATGGATGAGCTATCCCCGGCGCGCTGTGGATCCAGATAGGTCTCAATGCACTGGATTTCTTCGTCCGTCAGATCCGGGGCCACCGATCGCGCGCGATCCTTCGCCTTCTCATCCTTCCAACTCGACTTCTGATGATTCAGTACTTCCATGATATGGAGCGTGTGGCCCACTGCGTCGGTAGGCACGCGACAAAATTGCCGGACAAAGAAGGCTTCGGCTTGCGAACATGCTGTCAGGACAGCGTTCAGGGACCGGCGGAGATTCAGAGGAAGCGCTCCGATCCCGGCATGCCCGGCCGATTGCTTGATCCACGAAGCAAAGGCCGCGATCTGTCGGGCACCGAGGGAACGACCGGACAAAAAGATAGAGTCCAGGTTCAGACCCCGCGTGTCGGCCCAGGTGTAGAGCATAGCCAGATGCCGCAATGCCTTCTCCCGCGTAGCCGGAGAATCTGACTTTTGGGCCAGATGGGTTTCGTAGACCGACAGGGCGATCGGAATCTTCCGCGACTGACGGTGCACCACGATATGGCGCGTGGCGCGACGATCCACTCCGAATGCCAGGATCTGATAGGTGAGTTTGCATGGTGCTGCCACGCGACCCCCTTTAGCAGACACGGGAATTGACGCCACCCAAGCGCCTAGTTCTTCGGTTTACCCACCTGCATTGGTGGATGACGTCATGCCAGCTTCGTGCATGCGTCAGGTGCGAAGAAGTGTAACGAAAACGGCTGCCCCTGAAACTCCCTCTCAATCTTGCTGGCGCGAGCCTTCGAGCACGGCCAGCGGCCCATGGGGGTCTTGCTGGCCGATCACCGCTCATACGCCGGCCGCACAACAGTGCCCATCCTCATGACCCATCATCAACCGACTCAGACCGTGCCGCCATGTGGCTATTGAAGCTGGGCAAGAGGCTGATCTTGCAGCAATTATCCTTTCTTGATCCAAGAATTTCGGGAGAAGGATAAATCGACCTTAATCAATACGTTGCCAGAATTTTGGCGCGGATGAAAAATCCGGAGCTCACGCGCGTGCCTCTGACCGGTCAATGTCGATTTGAACCGGAGGGCAGCTCGACCGGAATACGCAGCGGCGATGCACGGATCCTTTCGCCGCCCGCAATACCCTGCCCAGCAAAGAATTTGCTGTGTACGCAATATGGTCAGAAGGGTCGCGGCGCGCTGGTAGGTAGTGCACCTGGATGTTACTGCGCACCGCCTTGTGAGCGGGAACGGTCTTTGTTGGCTCATCGTCGTCATCGGTCTCGAAGATATGCTCGAACTTCTCTTCAATGTCCCCGCCTTCGTCAAGGGTGGCGGTTAGGCGGAAACGGACACGCGCAACGCCGTCAGCGCTCGGGAGTTGGAGGTGAGCGAAGTAGACAGGAATGGTGGCGTGCTTGGCCTTACTCTTGGACGAGAGCTCGGGGAACTCGAATTCAGCCTCGATCCACAACGTGCGCGTGTCTGCTTTCTGCGCCTCCGCCACTGGAATGTTGAAGTCCGTCCGACGGATACGACGCTGGGCAGGGTCAAAACCAAACAGCCGCGCCAATACCTGCAAGACCGTGGTCTTTCCCGCGCCATTGGGGCCCAGCAAGTAAGTCATCTTCCTAAAGGTGATCGCGGTGGGCGCCTCCCCTAAGACTGGAAGCCGCTTAGCCGGAGCTTGGTAAGTCTCATAGGTGCATCATTGGTCAAAGTTGGGAATAGACATCGCCACGCGGCCCAAAGAGGTTCCCTCCCACGGGGTGGGCGGGTTCCCAGCTGGATGTGGGAGGGTTTCATGCTGGGGCGCAGTGGAGTTTCTTGAACTCTTCCGGCTATTTCAAGCGCGCGGCCATCACGACAATCGGAAATCGCTGCAATCGCAGTGACCCGCGCAAAGCCGCGCCGGCCGTCCTGTAGAGAAAGCAACGATCACCACGCGACAACCTCGCAATCTTCCGCCCGGTGATAAGGCCGAGGCCGTACTGCAACGCTTGCCCCGCGTGCGTGAACGCACAGGCCTAAGCGGCTCCGAGTTGTATCACCGAATCGCGGCTGGCCTGCGCGATCGGTGAGAGTAGCGCTTCGAGCAAAGCCGACGAACAGCCCCGGTGCCACTCCAGCGGTGGTCGTAGGCACGCTGCAGGTCCAGCCCCACCGCTCATCGGGCGCTGTGGCGATTGCGTGCATCAACTCCTGCCGCGCCCCGCGCTGCCTCTGACCTGTGACGCAACTCAGCGGGCCCAAACCGAAGTCATTCACTATCGAGAAAAGGCCATCCATGGCCCTAGAGCGATGCAATCTAAGGTCGCTTCACTTCGCTTGTCACGTCTGGGTGGCCTTCTCCGTCGAGCCATCGGCAGGTGGGGAAGCCGGACGAACCGGGCCCTGGGAACCTTCGTCGGGTATTGGCGCTCTCGGAGAGCTCGGGATTACCGGCGTGTTTGCCGGCGGCGCTGCGTCACGGGGCGGGCGCGTCTTATAGACCACGTTGTAGCTGCCATTGCCATAGTCGATAACATGAAGGAACACTGGCTTATGCTCGCCATCATAGATCGGCACACCGTGCAGCTGCTTCAAGTCCCCCGGCGACCGGAAACTGAAATCCTTGTCACCCCCAGGCGTCTTTAGGGTGATGGTCTTTGGTTTTGTTGCAAGAGCCTTAATATCCGCATTGCTCATCTGATTAATCTCACGGATCGAGTTCTTCGCCTTGGTGTACTCGATCTGGCCCTTGTAACGGATGTCTATGTCGTAAGACCCGTTGACCTTGGGCTCCGGCTTCTCTTCGTCGGTCTGCGTTCCCGCTTCTCGAGTTTTTGGCTTGACGACCGGATCGGAATCCGAATCAGGAACCGGCTTCACGTCGACCTTATTGCCTTTCTTAGGGACAGGGGCGCTTGCACTGAATGCCATGTCAGTACCCGCGTACGACTCATCGCGCTTGACATCCAACGCCTTGCTCTTGTCACTATTGAGGTCTCCATGAATCGTCGGTGCATTGTTACTCCCGCTAGCATCGGCGGCTGCATTGCCAGCCTGGGCTTTGCCTGCGATGGTCATCTCGACCGTCGCAAGGTTGTCCGCCTCGTAATGTTCGTGATCGACACGCCCACCCACGGCCTTCACCGTTGGCATGCCGTTCTTTGAATAGCCACCACCGCCGCCGCCATATCCGCCATCCTTCTCATGCGTATCGGTAATGGTCTTAGCATTGATGCCTCCGCCAAGTTCCAATTGGCCATTGCCTGCTAGGTACCCGCCCTTGAGGTTCAGGTCCCCATCTACAGTGATGGTACTGTCCGTTGTCCCTTGCAAGCCGGATTGCTCGCCGACCACCGCATAATTGTTCCAATCCTTTCCGCCTTCGGCATGGGCGCTTCCTGTTGGGACTAAGCCCCCACCTGCACCACTAACTGCCACCCCGCCCGATGCGCCCCATGCGGCTCGTTGCCGCTCGTACGCCTGGGTGTCTTGGACACTTTCGACGTTCAGCGCGCCTCCTACGTCAACATCGAGCCTACCCTTGACCACCGCCCCATGAAGCGTGGCGTCGCCCTTGGACTTCAGTGTCACATTAGCGCCTTGAACAAGCGTGCTCTGGTAGGTCGTCGTGCTGCGGGAACTAGCATCCACAGCGCCCTCGTAGCCGACCGACAAGCCCGCACCGCAACCCTGTCGAGTACACCCTGCGCTAACCGTGGCATTGACGCTGTTGGTCATCGTAGACGTCGTCTGAGATGTACTGCTCTTGGCGGCATTAAGATTCAGCTCTCCTGCCGAATCAATCTCGATCGTCGCTTCGTTGTTCAACGTCTTCACCCCGGTAAGGGTGATGTCACCTTTGGTTGACTTGAGTGAAAAGTTTCCGCCTATTCGATTGATATTCTCCGCCCGGCTTTCGGAGGTGCGCTTGCTTTGGGTATGACTGAAACCGACGCCACCCGACACCCCTGCGATCTCATCAAACGCCATTTGTGTCACGTCACCCGCGATCTGCGCCGCGACCAGGCCATCCTCCTTCTTTCCATCAGCGTAATCGACACCCTTCTTGCCCCACTCATTGGATACATTCACAACTGCTGAATTGCCGCCCCATGAGTGACCCACGAAGGTCGATTCACTGGTCACTTCCTCCTTGACGACATCATCGAACTTGGTGCTCTTCACTTCTGCGGCCACGATGGCCAAATCGGCATCCTTTTTGCCTTCAGCTGCATTAATATCGGCCCCTCCCAGGTCAAACGTCCCGCCCACCTCAAGAGAACCATTTCCGAGATCGAGCTGGGCATTATCGTACGTGGTGCTCTGCCGCTTTACGGACGTCTTCTCGACACCATAACCAATTCGCGCTTGCGCGCCGCCAGAATTAGCCATCGTGCCGCCATCCAGGCGGTCGTGAGGAGTTCTGCCGCCTTGTTGTTGACCGAGCGCACCGCTGTTCATTCCGTCCCCTAGACGGCCCGAATCGCTAAATGATCCTTCACCTGCTTTGTGCGTGACGGACGCTTGGTACCCGCCGCCACTTACGCTTGCCCCAAGCTCCAAACCGGATGAATAAGACTCGTAAGATTCGTTCCTCAGGTTCTTTCCGGCAACGATGATCACATCGCCCTTAACCTTTCCGGTTGTTTGCTCCGCTGTTATCGCCCCCCCTTCCATGGCCATATCGCCGCCAACATCCAGCACGAGTTTGTCCGCACTTACACTGCTTCCTACGGAAGTGGCCTCGGAACCCTGGGCCACTACACTGGTATGACCCAACACACGTCCCTTCGTTGTGTATTGGTAATGCGACGACACCTCGTGAACGTCTTGAATATCAAGATCTGCGGCAGCCTTGAGCTTGATAGTATCGGCATCCATCTCAGCGCCGGTCAGTCGAACTGCCTTGCCAGCATCGAGGACCACATGCGAATCTTCCCCATTGCCGAAGATTCCGGCATTGTGCCGAGACACTAGGTTGCCGTCTTCGTCATAGCGAAGGGTCGTAGAACTTGAAATGTCGCCGCCGGCCTTAACGCTCACGCCGTTACCCTCTAGCGCCGCGCCGGTGTTGTCGACGTTGCCGTTCGCGTCGATACTGAGCGCACCATCGTTCCCAGCCAAGATGCCACCTGCCGCCCCTCCGTTGGCCTGGTTAACCACGTCCCCCTCAGATTTGATGAAGACGTTGTGCCCTTTCACGGCACCATCTACGTTCTGCACCCCTCCGGCACCAGCATCGATCGATACGTCACCGCGAGCAGCGACAGTACCCGATGTCTTCTTGCCTTCGGCCACCTCCGCTAAGGTGCTCTTGCTCAGATACACATGAGGCACGAGGACCTGTACGCCATCGATGGCCTGAGGCTCATACCACACAATGTCTGCGTTGAGGTTCTCGTACTGGACCTTCGTCAGCGGCGCGCCAATCTCTAAACCCAAGCGCGCAGCCTCCAAGGCGGCGTTATCCATCAAGGTTCTGATCAAGTCTGCGCCGTACGTGCCGTCACGAACGGCGAAGAAATTTCCGACCGCAGATTGGATCGTCCGCGAGATCATCTCGTTGTCAAAGAATGCATCGCCAATCACCGGGAGCGTCCTGTCGACGCGGTAGTCGACGCTCCTGAAAAAGTAGTCCGAACCATAGAACTGACTCTGATCGATGTAATCGATTCTGGTCTCGTACAGCGGGACGACGGTAGGGAAACCGCCCGGCACGGACACAGCTGGCGATGCATGCCCCATTACGGCCGGTGCACCCGCAGTGCCGAGCACCAGCGGCGGCACAGATTTTCGCTGAAACAGTACGTCGTCCTTAGTTAGAGCAAGTAGCATCTCCGGCGGATTCAAGTACGCAACCAGATCGGAGACGTTGAAATCTCCGCTCAAGTCAAACTGCGCGCTAAAGTCCGTATCGAAGTCGCCGGCAATTGTGTCCACCTTTTCGGATCCAACCTCGATGCTTAACGCTTCCCGCTCCTTGAGCTCGCCACCATTATGGAAGCTACCGCCCGTATGACTGAAGCTACCTCCCGCCGCGATCTCGGTGTACGCCGACACCTTGAACGAGTTCGAACTTCCATTCGACCTGAAGTTGCTCCAGCGAGTCGCCAGCTCAGCTCGACCCTTGTCCCGCCAGTCAGGACCAAGGACGGCACTCATAACCTTGTTGTACTGGCTACCTTGAACTGTCTTCATGCCAGCGATGGTGTTGCCATCGGTGTAGCCGTAGGCGCCGTAGATCTTGTTCCAATCATCGTTACTTCCCAGCACAACATCCAAGAACTCACCAAGCGATCCGTATGATCTCTCGCTGACCTTCACGGACAGACTGTCTTTTGCCCGGATACTCACAGCCGTCTTGGGATCCCTCAGGTAGTCCTGCAGGGACGTCTCCTGCGTGGTGGCGATGTTATCGAGATCTCCATCGATCGCGATCGTGCCGGCCGCCATGATCAGGCCGTCGCTGTTAGTGACCTTCGGACTTTCGCCCCTTCTTCCTCGCTGGTTGATTCGGATGTCACGACCGCTCTCCATCACTGCATGTGTCACCTCGACGTCCCCATCAAAAACCGGAAGATCGAAGTCCAGCCAGATCTGCGTATGGCGACCCGAATGGTGCCAGAGATAGTTCTCATCACTGTGCACTTCTGACGCATTACTCATCGAAATTGTCGCCGACCCTTGATTCGTTATGATTGCGGCATCCATATCCAGGTCACTCCCGGCCGATATCCGCCCGAGGTTGTTCTCAATCCTCTCCGCCGTCAGATCAATTCCGCCTTTCCACGCCATCAATTTGGCGTCTTGCCGGTTGAAGATGCCGGCCCCCGCATTCATCTCGATACGGTCACCAGCCCAGATCAATTTTCCGGGGTCGTTATATATGCTTCCCTTGGCATCTACGAAGAGAGCTTTGCCGGCGATGATTCGGTCGTTGTTCTTCACGTCACCCGCACTATTGATCGTGATTCCGCCGGGGTTAAGCATTCCACCATTGACGACGATGCCGTTTGCGATGACTGTCAGCATGGAATCGGCTGTCGGCGACCAGTGCGCCGCATCGATTACTAGGCTGCGCCCACCATTGATCGTTAGGGACGCCGTGTCCTTGGAATGAATCGTTGCTGTGTTGTGAAACTCGAGCGTTCCAATCCCGATATGCCGGTTCGCGAGAATCTGACCACTCCTCGCCTCGAAGTTCACGGTATCGATCTGGACAGTATCGTCCGCGCGAATCATGCCGTCCGTGTCGTTGATGACGCTCTGCTCGGCTTGGATGCCAATACTCCCTCCCAGCACTTTGGCATTGCCAGTGTTGTGGACGCTCTCGGCGCCCACCTCAATCACGTCACCCGTGATTTGCGCGCCATTGCGATTGTCAACGATGCCGCTGGTGTGAACGATCGAGTGCATGCTCGAGATCGCAGCATTGTCGTTGACGACACCTTCTGCGCTGGTGATCTGAGTGCGCTCTATGCCTCGAATGACGGCGGCCGCCTGATTTAGCACAGCACCGACGTTCGCCTCAATCTCAACACTCTTCCCTTGGATCACCGCGCCATTTCGATTATCGAGATCCGCTGCTGAAATGGTAACAGCGGTACCGATTCCACTTTCATCAGCCCGGTTCTGCGCACCAATGAGAGAGTTATCGTTCGTCAGCTTCCTGCCCGCCGCGATAGAGATCTGCGCGGGACTGAGTATGGCAGCACCGTTTAGGTTTCCGACACCCTCCGACGCGGCAATGTTGATACTCCCTCCAGAGACGACGGCTCCGTCTTGATTGGTCACACTTCGCCCCGTGGCAACGAAGGCATTAGTCGCGAGCAATGCGGCGGAGGCGTTCGTCACATCTCCGACAGCGTCCAGCCTAATATCGCTGGCCACTATCGCAGCGCCCGTCCGATTGATTGCGCCGCCACTTGCGTGAAGTCCTATACGGTTGATCGCCTGGAACTTCCCTGCGTCGTTGACGAAATCGCCGTCTATATCAAGGTCGATGTCGTTAGCCACCACCGAAGCGCCATCGCGATTGATGACATCACCATTCGTCCTTAGGTAGACGTTGCGCGCTGCCTGAATCTTTCCAGCATCGTTGGCTACGCCGCCGGCTGCATCGATGTCGATATCGCCCCCCATCATCGCGGCACCATCTCGATTGATGGCGTCACCGCCCGCTTTGATCTGGGCACGCCTGTCGGCCTGGATCGTGGCAGCGGCGTTGACAACGTTGCCTATGGCATCAAGGTGGATATCCGCGGAAACCAAAGAGGCACCGCTATCATTGATGACATCACCGCCCGCTTGGATGTCGATGCCGTTATGGGACTGGATTGTGGAGGCGTTGTTGATCACATCTCCATCAGCGATGATGGTCACATTTCCATTATCGCTGAATATGGCCGACCCCCTGGTGTTGATAAGGTCTCCCCGACTTGTCAGACGAATCTCCTCGGCGGCTTCCAGAACGGCGCCCGCTTCATTTTTGATGAGATCTCCGAGCATGCTCACCGTTCGGCCGCCGGTCATGCTGCCAGCAGCGTTCGTCAATCCAGTTTCCGAAAGGAGCACCAGATCACCTCCAGCTTCCACCATGCCTGCATTATCGATGCCGGCGCCCGCGTGCATAGTTAGATCATCGGCTACGCTCACCATCGTGCCGGCCTGGTTCATCAGACTACCCCCTGCCTCGATAGCAAGTTGTCCTGACATCAAGGTAGCACCGGTCACGTTGCGGACGTCGCCGGCTAGAATGGAGATCGCCTGGCCCGCCCTGATTTCGCCGGCATTGATCAGACTAGCGGCCGCCTCAAGGTGAGCGTCTCCATTTTCTGCAACGATTCGACCTCCGAGCGCCTGCTCCAGCCGGTGCAACTTCACAGAAAGATCGCCTCGACTGAAGATCTCGCCCCCGCTGGACAGACCTGCCGACGCGCCGGTTTGCTCCAGCGTCACCGAACGCGCACCTGAGATTCCCCCGCCCTGCGCATTTGTGTGGCTACCGTCGCCCAGAGACAGCGTCAAGGCGCCATTGGCCAGTAGACCCGCCTGATTTGTCATGCTCCCAATGTCGGCTGAAATGTTGCCGTCCGCTGTGAAGCCAGCACACAGACGCTGGCGCTGCCCGGCGACGGCGCCTTCAGTGCAACGGGAATCAAACGAGTTGGCGAGCAGGCTCAAGCTGCCATGTGTCGAAAGCAGACCCTGATTGATCAGGGCCCCTACGTGAAAGGAGCTCCCGTCGCTTCCTGTATCGAGCAGGATACCCTCGTCATTGATGAGCGAGTCCGCCGCGATTTCAAATCCCGAGCTCGTTATGACGTTCGCCGTGGACGTGAGGGTAAAGTCTGTGTCCCACGTACTGGAGTCGCGCTGAATTCGAAGTTCTCCATCCTTCACCACCAACGGCTGATCTGTAGGGACTAGTGAACCGTCCAAGTTATGGGCGACCAGCTCCCCCTTCAGGGTAAAAGTACCAGCATTGATAGTTATACCTTTGATCTGGCCCGACGAACCGGCACTCCGCGATGCCAAGTGCGCGGCTTCAACCAAGAGCTGACCGGCCCGAATGTTTACAATGTCACCGTCGATATCGCTGGCGATTCGCAGCGCCTCCGTGGATTCAAGCCTCACTGATCCGCCGGACGCAATTCCGCTGCCATGGGCAATCTGGGTCGAGCCTGCGCTTCCGAGCAGAACATTTCCATCCGCTCTCACCGAGCTCAGCTCGATGTCACCTTGAGAAGTGATGACGATGTCTCGGGCCCCCTTGATCAACCCGGGATGACGCACTCCTGCGCCGCTTTCGGTACTGACAAGGGATATGTTTCGCCCGTGCATGGCGCCAGCCGCCGAGCCTGAAACTGCCACTGTGCCAACGGTTGCAGTCGTTACTGGCGCTGCTTTCCACGACCTTGCTCCCGCGTCATAGACGCTCTGACCGGCAATGACATTGATGTCAGTCACCAGGTTGGTCGGTGCAAGCGTAGGCCCTACCGGCCCTCTGATATCGACCCCGCGGGCAACAATATCGAAATAGGACAAGCCGTCGGTACTTACGCCGCCTGAGTCGATCAAAACTCGGCCACTCGTGTCGCCAACCACAAAGCTGAGATCACCATTTGGCTTGCCCGTGGTGATGGTGAGCCTGTTGGCGTTGAGGGCGCTAACGCCGTTGAGGATCACGCCATTGGGATTGGCGACCAACAAGTCAGCGCTCTGACCAAATACCTCCAACGTGCCCGTGAACTGGCTTGCGTTGGGTCCGGTGACTTCCGATAGAATCGCGCGAGCGCCATGATGAAGTTGCGGATTCTTCATCACATAGCCGCCAATCTGGCTGAGGCCATCGACGGTGCTGTTGTTGAATATCAGACCAGGATTGCCGACATTGAGATCTATGAACTTGTTGTGCGAGAGCCCGGCCGCGTTAGGAGGTGCGATTTCTACAACCGGCGTGCCATTGGCGGATGACCGCATCTGGCCAGAAGACGACTGGTCCGCGGTAATCGTCGACTGCGCTACGGCGAGACTAGGCGCAACACCGATGGTCATCCACAGCGCGTGGCGAAGCCCTGCGCTTGCACGCGTGTAGGCGCGGCGACAAGTGCGCGAGCACGAATCCCCTCGAGGGCAAACTTCGGATCCTTGCTCCAGACCAGACTCGCCACCACTTCCTGGAGCCGCCTTTCCAGTGCATGTTGTGATCTCAGACACGGGGATGAGAAATCCCAGCCGCTTGCTGAGTATTAGTCGATAGCAACGTTTGTTCATGCGATTCTCCAAAGTTGGAATGGAAAAGTGGCCAGGCCGGCTAGCTAACGCACCCGAGGAAGGAAGGACCGGTGCGACACTTGGCTATCGGCTATTGATTGCGGCGCTCAGGTAGACGACCGGCTTGGCATCAGGCGCGTGCGTATGCAATGGCGCCGCCCAGCCGAACGACAGGTTTGCATTGCGATGGTTTATCCGGGCACCCACGGATGCCCCAACCAGTGTGCGTCCCCTTGAATCCGCCTCAAACCGATTCTGTGCATAACCGGCGTCGACTCCCAAGAAGGGAGAGATGCTTACCGAGTTGAACTTCAACGGCAGGGAAAGAGTGTTCTGAGCAAAGATGCCGCGGTCGCCCCACAGCACTCCGCCCTTGTACCCACGCACGGTGAACTCGTCGCCCAGGGTCTGTTTGTAGGCGGAAAGCATGCCATCGTCAGAGAACTGCCCCCCCAAGCGTAACGAGTACTCCACGCTCTCCTCGCCGATCGCGAAAGAGCGCGCCCATGCGCCGTTGAAGATGATCTTTCTGAGGTACCGTTTCGCTCCAGCACTGTCCACCGCTGACTGTTCGCCGCGGAACCAGGGAACCCCACTCACAACGGCCGCATCGGCATACAACGAACCACCAGCCCATTGAGTCACCCATTGGAGCCCCAAGCCCAGCGTGGTGTATGGCTTGCTGTTCACCGCAAGATAGGTATCCCCTACGTAGTTGGCACTGGTGCGATGTTCCAGCTCGGCGAACGCGCTTACTTTTCGCGTCTTGTTGCGGGCGAGCACGACAACCGGCTTGAGCGAGTACAATTGAGAGTTGCCGTACGTGCTGTACTTGCCGTAGTACCCGCTGATGGCCTGTTTGTAGCGGGTCTCGGTGAAGCGCACATCTGCCTGCGCGCGCCCATACGGGACGTTGTAGCTGGCGCCGCCGCTATACTCGTAGAATGCCGCACCGTCACGGTAGCGCCGAGAGCTTCCATTCACGCTAATCGTGTCGTTACCCAAAAGGACATCACTGAGATTCGCCGTTGCACTTAGGCGGTAGCGCCCGAAGGTGGGCGAGCGTGTTCCCGAGTTGTCAGCATTCAGGGATAGCGATGGCAAGCGACTTGAAGAGGTACGTAGGTGGAGGATGGAATAGCCATCGCGCGTGGCGGGCTCGACATCGATCCGAGCCGACTTGTGAAAGTTGTTGAGGTTCTCAATGGCTTGGTCGATATCGCGAATGTTCAAAGGCCTGCCGATGGCGCCGGGCATTGCCTGGGCCACCATGGCCCGCTCGGCGAAAGTTTCCGGACGCCGCCCATCGATCCGCCATCCCTCGACCAACCCCCATCGGACCTGCAATTCCAACACGCCTTGGCTCAGATTGACTGGAACCAGCCCTATCGTGGTGGTGACGTATCCGGCCTCTGCGTATCGGTTGGTGACGTCGCGCACTAGCGAAAACAGTCCTTGATGGTCGAGGGTGCGTCCCAGATAGCCGCGCATCACATCGACGACCTCAACTTTCTTATCAAAGCCCCCTGCATCGATGCGTATTTCGCTTACAGTAAATGCGGCACCCTGCAATGCTTTTTCAGGCAACACGGTAGAAATCCCCTTGGCCTTGTCCAAAGGGGTCTGCGCTCGGCGCCGGCTGTCGTCTAATTCGCGCTCGATCTGCTCTTGCAAGCGAAGCTTGTTCCGCAGATCGGTCTCGTTGCTGGTCCGGACTGGGGCAGACACTTGAGCGGAAGCTGCGGCAGAGCAGAGACACACTAGTGTCAACAGCCCAGTGGTCGAGGCGCGCGGCCCCCGGGCACACGGTAGTTCAAGATGCATGTGGTACAGATTCCAGTTTCAGTTGAGCTAGGGAGGTGCGCGCCTTACGGGGTCTCCAGGGTTACGGTGAACCTGGCTTGGATCGGCCCGGGCTGCACCTCTCCGTCCTTATCGGAACGACGGTAGTATCGGAAGGTCAGTGGGAAGAAGGTGCTCAGTTCCGCCGTTCCGTTCCCTGCGTTTCGAGGGAGCGCCGTCCAGTTGCTGCTGGTTGGCGAGCAATCGGCGGTGGCTGCAACGCAGATGTCCAGGGACTGATAGCTTTTCAGGTTCGCAGTCCACCCAAGTCCGGGAGTGCGCAGATCCAAAGGGATCGGAGCGCCTAGGCTATCGATGATCTGAATGCCTACTAATGCGTCCACATCCGGCAGCGCAACTCCGACATCGGCGGGCGCTGGGATGGCCGTGCTGAAGTACAGCTCCGGCCATCGGCTCGGATCCAAGAGGCCGTCGCAATTGAACTTCCAGTCCAGCGTTGCGAGGTCAGATACGGAAGCGCCGCGAGTTGATAGTCGCCCTACGTCGACAGGCTGCAGGTTTATTGAAACCGACCTTGCCCCAATCTCGCCACCGCCCCGCTCTATGAGATGACAGGTGCTGCTCCTAAACCTTGGCGCGTATCCTGCGACGGGCCCGCTAGTACCGGTGCCCTGCCCGTTGCGCAGATACATATCTGAGGTGTAACCCATGTCTCCGGACGCAGCGTTCTGCGGAGCTGCGACGTACTTGAGCCGCCCGAGGCGGACTATAGGGGCGACGGGCTCCAAGGGGACGCCGCCACGAGCGATGCCAAGCTTCGCTCCTGTCGCCACGAGTACGAAGTTGATGTATCGCCGCCTAGTGATGGTGGAAACATTGATACCTCCCGTCGTCGGCACGTTTGTACTGCTTTGCGCAATCAGCACCGTCCCGTCTCCGAGTAGCGTGATGCCCCCCGAGAAGGAGATGCCCACCGCCACGCCGGGCGTGCCGGAATCAATCAGCACGCCGCCTATGGTTCCATCATGTGTGGCGAAAGGCATTGCGCCCGGCGGCGGCTCCCACACAATACTGAGCTTTTCGCCGACAAGAGCGGCCAGCCCGGAGCACATGAAGGTGCCAATTTCGCTAGTCGCCGGGCGAGACAGGTACGTGCCTGCGGGTAGCTGGTCTGCGTTGTAGTACGCATCCGCTCCGTCGTCACCTTTATACATAAACAGAAACTTATCTGCCGTTACCGAGTCCAACGATCTGTTGAAGAAGACCGGCCCGTTCGCTGTTGAACCATCGGCAGTACCAACTTGGCATCCCGCGTGGACAGGCGATACGCTCAGGCAGAGCGCAAAAACTACCCAACGCCCATGCTTCGACAATATTGCTGGGATGGCCCTCATAGGCCACCTATTGCAAATGGCGCGCAAATGGACGGCATGCCTTCTCCGCCTTCAAACCCCTTCGGAGAGGGAAGCTCGACTTCACAGGCCCGCCCTTTCCCCAGAACGATGCGGACTCGCTTTACGCGCTCGACACCGCGCAGAAACGCAGTGCCCCCCTGTCCTACGAAGCCAAGCGTTCGGCCGTCAGCCACATCGCGAACTTCGGCACCGAACGGTAACGCTGCGCCATTGAGATAGTGGACTCGCAGCAGCGCCGAACGTGCTCGACTTGTTTTGACATGGATCCGGACCACCGCCCCGGCCGCAGGAATGACCTCATGATTGGAACTTTCAAGTTGAAGATCCGGCGAGGAGCCTTCTGGGTCAAGAAGTACCTGGTTGCGAACGTAGGGGGACAGGTAAGGCACTAAGCCAAAACCTCGACTGTTGATTCGGGCCCCATCGGCGTTCTCGATTTGGACACCACCAGCACCCTCTGCGGATACCAGCGCCACCGTTTCGCCCAAAGTCTGGCCGAAAATGACTCCATCGTCATGGATAAGCAGCCCACCGGCCCCATTGAGGTTGGCCTGCCAAGAATCCGATCCACCCGAGATGCCGCCGTATACGTTCCCTATCGATCCTTGATATCCGGCGCTCAGGCCAAAAGTTGCTGGCGCTCCGGTTCTCAAGAACTGCCGACTGGAGAATACGTTGTAGTTGATTTGCCTACGTGAGCCGGCCGCCCCCGAGACTTCAACCTGTGCTTGGCCGCCACTTTGCGAACGGCTTGACACCCAACCGGACAGGTAATTGGAATGGGTAGAACCCGATCCGAACAGGGGGACCGTTATGCTGAACATCACCTCGCTGAACTTGCCAGCGTTATGCTGAAACGCGCGACCCAGCGAAACACTGAAGTTGACCCCTCGACGGCTTCCGCTGTATCCCATCTGGTACAGCGTATCGGTGCTAGGCCTGTTCCAATAACGACGAGACGAGCCCGAGACGAACATCCGCCCCCACCCCGGTACCAGGGGCTGATCCAAGTTGATCTCGAAACGATCACGCTGACGATCTCCATGCGTCCAAGGCGACCATGCTTGCTTGCCATACTCCGACATGATGTTTTGCCTGCGCGCGTCCTCCAACTGAAGCGCTTCGGAGAACGACCAGTACCGCCCAGTCGAGTATCGGTACCCCGTCAGACGAACGCTCGTTCCGTAGCTTGGCATGAAGCTGTTAAATGCGAGTCTTAAGCTGGCGCCATCAAGCGAACGACTATCGGCCCGACGATTGCGTGCGAACGTCAGATCGGCGGAGATGCCACCGAGTCGAGTAGCCACAGCGCCGCCTCCGCTGACGGCCGTGTAGTCCTTGGCCGTTAGCAACCCACCATAGGCCGTCAGCGCGTTCGTAAAACCTCGTTGACCGGCGGCGTATGCGAAGGCGGGCTCATAAGCGGCGGAGCGCCCCAGCCCAGCAGCCTGGCCTACCGCAAGCCAGTAGCGACCAAAGCCAGGTCGCAACAATTGTGGGGCTGCAGTAAAGGGCAACGCGTTGACGATCTTCTGACCATCGGATTCTTCCAGGGTGACGTCAAGATCGCCCCCATGTCCGATGGGCTTGATGTCTCGAATCTCGAATGCACCGGGCGGGACGGTCTGCTGACGCAAGATGACATCGCCTTGCTTGATCGTAACCTTGGCGCTTGTTCGCGCTATGCCACGCACGACTGGCGCATACCCACGAAGCGAGGGTGGCGCCATTCGGTCATCGGTACGCAACAGCAATCCCTTCATCCCGAACGCGTCCATCACCTGCCCACCAACGAATGCTTCTCCAACCGTCAACGTCGAGTTCAAGTCAGGAATATTCCTTTGCACGTAGAAGCGTTGCTCTTGATAGCGAACATCGTCTAGGCCGGCCATCAGCACGGAAGTGTGTCGCACGCGCCAACGCCCTAGATTCAACCCTGCATCCAGCTGTAGGAAGCCACTCGTGCTTTCGCCACCTTTGTCGGAATGGCTGTGAGACACATTCCAGCTATAGTTCATCCGCGCAGAGTCGATACCGTAGTCCCACAATGCCGCGGGGATGTAGTCGTCTGGACTTGTCTCTAGATTGGCCTGTGGCACCACGACGTGGACGATCTGCTCGCCGAACTCGTAGATCGCTGACGCTTCAGGGACGACATCGTCGATCTTTCGACATTCAACGGACTCCGTGGGAACAATCCCGTCCAACCACTTCCTACCCTTCTCGGGCAACGACCTCGCAGCGATTCGCAATTCCTTCAGCTGTCGTCGCGAGAAGCACGGCAGCGCGCTCCCACCAACTGCACCTTCCACAAATCGGACCTGTTCCTTCAGTCGAGGCTCGCCATTGAGATGGACATCGACGAACTGCAGACCCGGCGCGACGATGTTGCCTCGCTCGAAGCGAGACAGGTCGACCGAATCTTTGTCACGGGCAGCTCCCCACAACATGCGGGCGTCGTACTCCGCGTAGTTCGGCACGGGTGCCGGTGCGGCACTCGCGACGTGCAGCCAGCAAAATCCAAACGCCGGAAGTCCCGCCCGAATGGAAAGCCAGCGCCGAAGCGCTTGTGGCCGACGCTGCTTTCGGGCTACTCCATAATCGCTGTGCCCAACTGATTGCATCGCGGATGGAAACTCCAGATATTTCAGGCGCAAACCGTCGAGCAGTCTCAAAGGAGTCGCTGCGAGCCAACGTGTTCTGGTGAGGAGCGTGGACGGCGAACTCAAACCACTCGCTACGCCCAGGAGCGGCGGAGGCGTCAGCTAGTTCGCCAGATCTGCAACGCCGATTTGGTGTGAGTCCGGCTCTGACGTCGCCTTCTGGGATGACCCTGACTTGCCATCAACCGGGATGGAAGCAGGAGTCCACGGTTTCTCATACATGCGCGACGCCCCGTAGTCATCGATACTTCTATAGCGGAGCACTGTCGGTGCGATCTTCCCATCGCCGGCGACTTGTCGATGATCCCGCGCAAGCGGTATCTCCACGCTCGAGAAGGGCGGGACCATTACTCGCGCCCCCACCTCGCCCGCTGCGGTCTCGATACGGCTAATACTTATGTGAAATGGCGTCGGGTTGGTCGCCCGCGCCCATCCGGACCGATACTCCCAGCGCAACTCACCAGGAGCCTCGAGCGGCCGGCCAGACACACCTTTGGGCCGAACAAAGACCTTGATCCTGGTCCGAAAGGAGAACTGCAGATAGTTCCCTTCAGCTGTCGCCCCTTGGGGCTTTGGCGGAAGTTCGAGCACATTGAGCCAGTACACGCTCTCGCGATCCGAAGGCATCTCATCACCGCCCAGATTTCGAATCCGGAGGACGTGACCAGCACCAGGCTCGAGGCGAAAGATCGGAGTAAGGACCTGCAATGGCGCTAGAACCTGTTCCGGGCGAGCGTCGGCGTTCCCCGCGTCTATCCACGCCTGAATCAGTTTTGGCACTCCATCCTTATTGGTTAGCCGCACCGATGCACCGTCTCTATCGGAAGAAAGTATCACTCTGGTGGCGTCGAGGACGACCGACGCAGTCACTGAGAACGGAGCACACAGAATGGCCGCGGCAAGCACGGCCGGACGCATCAACAAATGAAAGCGAAGCAATACTGGCCCGCATGCTTGAGCACACCGGATGCAACGCGGGGCAACCTGACGAGTGAGCCAGCGCATGTCAGTCGTACTCGACTCCATAGATGATAGAACTGGCAACCGATCCGACCGTCGCCAAGCCTGTAGCGTAGTAGCGAACGGAGAATGGGATTGCCGCCGAGCCGTTCACGGGGACTGCAATGTCGCCAGTGCCCTGAGCGTCTCCACCTACGCCGCGCAGATCTATAGGGCCCGAGTTCGCATTGAGGAGTTCAAGCTCCACATTCTGTGCCGCCCCTAGCGGCGCGACGTTTCGTAGGCGCCCAGAAGCAGCAACAGTGCTCAGTCCGTTATGATCAAAGAATAGGCGTAACCCGTTAGTCACGTGCCTGCAATTGATTACCGTGATGAGGAAGTCCACCCTGCCCGCCGTATTCCCTGGCATTTCCAGCTGGCCGACATTCACTGGCGGTAATTGAACAGCACCTTGCCCTCCGCCGGAGAGCGACACATCGCAGCTCGCCCCCTGCAGCTCGCCGCTAATCACGAGCTCTCTGGCATCCACGAACGAAACAGCCCACGCCTCGACAGGACATAGGATCGCGAAGATTGAGACTACCGCGCTCATTCTCATCCAGCTCATCGCGAACCACTCATTAACAGCATTGGGACTGGCGACATGGGGAATGGGGGCAGTTTCGATGCCCCCCGATAGCATCAGAAATAGTTCAGCTCGTACCTCGCAATCGACCGAACCGAGCCCGCCGTGGAGACGCCGGTTGCGTAATACTCGATATAGCGATTCAGCACCGCGCCCTGCTGAGCCGCGACAGTGTTTGCCCCGGCAGCCTGTGCAACCGCATCACCATACAGATTGATCGGCATGAGGTCGGCGCCAAGAATTTGAAGTGCAACATTCTGTGCGCCACCAACAGCGGTGTTCCGCAAACGACCAATTCCGGCCGTGGCAACATCAATATCGGAGTTGGCGGTGAAGAAGATGCTTACGCTGTCCGGAATGGCGCCACCTGTGCCGTCACTGCACGTCGTGTCCAGAAGACCAAATCGCATGAATGTACGACCAGCAACCTTACCTGCCGCATCCAGCGTAGTCGCGGGGACAGTCGGCAATGTGACAGTGGCATCAGAGGCGCCCGAGCCGTTTACACCCACATTGCAGGTTACGGCCGTGACCGCACCTTCGAAGTTTAGCGTTCCGTTGCTCGCCGCGAATGCACTGCCGGAACCGAGCATTGCCAAGGAGAGCGCACCAATCGCCAGCTTTTCTACAACTTCCATAAAGTTCCTTTGATAGAGTTTCGTTGACCTGAACGCGCATGCAGCCAGGGGCAGCCCTAACAAACGCAGCTCGCACGTCGCGCACCATGAATTCCGCTTTCAACTCTTGGTCTTGCGGCCTGATTATTCACTATTGAGCGCGCGTCTCGCGTCACAATTTGCGCGAAAGAAGATTCCCCCAGAACAACAAGAACAATCGCACCGATCGTCACACGCGTAGCCTGCCTGCTCTGGAATGCGACCCGCCCCTGAGCACTGATACTCAATCCCTCGCAATCTCCCTCCAGCATTTCGACATCGAGCAAACAGCATGGCACCTACGCGCCAGCCTCACTCGATCTGGGCACGGGTGACGATGCTCACCAACTCTCGTCAAGGATGCCTGCCGGCGTTACCTCCCCCCCCCCAGCACGCAAACATGAGACATCGCTCATCCCGGACTGATCGCGAATCGATACGCGGGCCAGGCGGCATGCGAGAAGCGCGGATCGAAATGGTCGGCGCAGGCGCGCGTGGCACTTGATAGGCCGACCGGGCTCGGGTCAAAAGCACTAGAGCGCTCCGCAGCAGCCCTGACCATGCACGCAGCAATCTTGCGGTAACGCCCGCAAGATCTCTTCCAAACCACTGGTGCGCAGGCGAATGCGTCGGCGGCGCGGCTTCTCGACCAAGCCAGTGCCGCTTCGCTTAGCGACGCACGAAGCCACTGGTCACCAATTAGAACCCTGATTCCGCAGCGACGGCATAACTCACACGTAGGTTGATGCCTTTCGGCGACCCAGCGATACGAAGTCTTGCTTCAGATCCAGGCACCAGGGAGGGAGATTAAGGTCGTTCGGGTTCGACCCGGATCCGTCAACCCTCTAAGAATCCGGCCCCACGCTGCGATTCGCACTACCGACACGGAGATATCTTCGCTGGCTGCAGACGTCTCGCCCATCAGCACTAGCCTTATCGCATGGACGGGCCCGATTGCGCCGCGCGACCATTCGCGCCAAGTTTGGTAGACCAATTTGCCAAACTTTCATGACTTCCCATTCTTGAGGCTGATTAATGAAAAAGATCTGTGTGCTTCTGGTGCTAGCTGCCACGTCATTGGGGGCTCAAGCGGCCGAGTTGACCTATACCTATGTCGAGGCTGACTACACCTACAGCAATAACGCGACCTTCAACGACTCGCAGGGCTTGGGCCTGAAGGGCTCGCTCGGCATCGGTGATCACTTCTTTGCACACGCCAGCTATGGGCGCGATAAGTTGAACAACTGGGGCGGTCACAACTCGGTTGACAACTGGAGCGTTGGCGGCGGCTTCTTCAGTGCCATTGGCAGCAATGCCGACTGGGTTACGCAGGCGGCCTATATTCGCAAGGGCGTGAATCTGCATCTTGCGCAGTTCGATTCTGGGGATGTCGATGTTCCCGATGTCTATCGGGATAACTTTAGCGGCTTCCGTGCCAGCACCGGCGTGCGCGGGATGGTGTCGGATAAGCTCGAAGGCCATGCATATCTGGGCTATGAAGACATGGGCAACATCAAGGTCACTCGTCACTCGATCCCGCTGAAGGGCGACGTCTACGGCGACCTCGGGCTGCAGTACAAGTTTAGCAACCGCTGGGGAGCAACCGGTGGCGTGATGGTCCGCGATGTCGACGCTCGCTATCAAGTAGGCGTTCGGGCGTCGTTCTGATCGCCGTTGGTTCCGCGCAAAGATTGGAGCCCGGCCTCGTGCCGGGCCTTCATTGCATCAGAGGATCTTTCGCGGTAGCCGGCCAACTAGAACTACGACTGGAGGCCTATCAGTGACGCAGTGCTAGCTGCAGCCGCGTGATGCCGTGGGAGCGCGCAGGATAGAAGGGGCCGGCCTGGACAATCAAGGGTAGGTGCGGCCCCTCAGTCGGCCGGCCAATAGAGGCAAGAGGGGAAGGGGCGCAAATGTCAGTCGATACGCGGCAGAAGCTGCCGGCGTAACGGTGGACAGCCGCCACTGATCACGGAAATGCAGCCCGAACGTTGGCTGCTGATTTCCAGCGAGCAAACGGGCAATACCGTATAGATCCCTTTCATGGATTGAGGCGTGTGGGCAGGAAGCTGCGCCGGCAGCCAGGGACGAAGATACCTCATAGGGTGAAGCGCCCGAGACGAGCAAGCTTCATCCTTCTGCCCAGTGTGCACAGGCCGGGCATTGGCTCCGTTTGGACTCCCAGTCCGCACCCTGCCATCGGGTCCCGTGCCTGGCTGCGGGTGCGGGCCCACCCGAGTCGCGACGGGCGCACGGGGAGCGTGCGCACAATGCGAGTGCGGCAAACCGAAGGTAAGTCGCCAGAGCGCCGCTTCCTCGTCGAGGATGCCGGGCGACGAGCGCGCTGCCACTACCCCCACCCCCTATGCTCTGATTGCGACCGCGAAACGACGGGCACCAGATCGCGGCGGAGGCGCCGTTGAAGCCGAATCTGGCTTGCGGCGATCCTGCGTTGACAGAATATGAGTGAGACTTCTCGTCCGATTTGCGGCGTGAAGGGGCCACTCGGGCGCGGCAAGCGAATGCCAGTCGAACTGCCTGCGGCGTGACATGAGTGTCACGGTTCCCAGCGTGGGCATGGGCCATGCGGCTCAAAAGAGAGGCGACGCCCCAGCCCTTCACGCCAGCGATGCTGCCGAACACCCGCAGACCATGGGGCCACCTGTTCCATCCGCCAGGAACGCTTCGCCCGGGTCTGCTTGCGCTTGCCAGCGTACTCGGCGCCCGAGAAGGTCAAGCGTCAAGTGGTTGGCTTCCGTATCAGTTGCAGGTCTTGAACGGCGAATCGCGTCATTTGTTCAGACCTTCCCTAGCTGTAGTGCTGGACTTATTCTCCCACCAATTCGTGGTTTGGGCCTCGTCCGACGCAAAACACGGATCTCGTGCTGCAGGCGCTGCTCGCCGCGGTATGGGCGCCACTAGCCTAATCCTGGCCTACTCTTGCATCTGGATCTGGGTAGCGGTTCACGAGCAAGGACTGGCAAAGCCGCTTCGTAGGGGACCGGCCCGCGATCGCCAGCCGCTGACGGAGCGCGATAGGGGCGGATCCTTCCTCAATCCTAAGAGTCGGGCCCGGAGATGCCGGACCAGCGCACTGTGCCCTTGTTTTGTCTCGGCGCATGGCCGCCCGGCGCCCGGAATGCGTTCACTGGATTAAGTCCCGTCCGGCGAGCTCCTTTGCAGGGCGCTGGCCCATGGCGGGGCTTGGATAGCCCGCCCATCTACCGCCCTGCCCTCCGGTGCCGCCATGCCTCGGACACACGCCTCTGATCGTAGCCGTCGGACGATCCATCGCCGCCTAAACAAGGTGGCGACAGTTGCCGCTGCCGCTGTCCTCGCCTTGACCGCCTACTCGCATATGTGGGCATTGCGCCGCAGGCCACGTGCCGTCCTTCGCGACAGCGTTTGGCTGCCTCGCCATGACTGGATTTGCACTGCTTGCAGCGGCACTTCGCCTATGAGCATGGACTTTTCACCTCGGCATCACTCTGCTTGGCGTCGCTGCTCCTACTCTCGTGCTCAGCACGCTTCATTAAGGTCCCTCCCCCTTGGACCCAACGAAGCCATCCGACGAATCCGACCCGGAATAGCACTCCTAATCAGCAATCAGCGCTCAACCTCTTGGGCTCGGAAGGATCGGGGCAGGGACGTGGCGGTATGAGTCTCCGACCCGTCTCGAATCGCAAAACTCCAACCGGATCCCTTCAGCCCCTCCTCGATGATGTTCCTACAGAGTCGCCTCCACCTTGATCGCCGTCGGGACGCTGCGCCGAATGAGGCAAAGAGCGTGCTGGCAAGGTGCGCAGCTTTATGGAATGTAGGCCCTCAACGACACTGGCTCACGCGACCGCCATGACCCGGATCCATGCCAACCATCCGTTCGGGGGCTGTATGTGGAATGGAAAAAGACGGCTATCGCTTACCGTTGCACTGCTAGCAGCTTCGATGGTTCCTGCCCATGCCCAACAGACTTCCGAATGGCGCGGATTGGTCTCCAATGACTGGTTCACTAGTGGAAACTGGTTCGGCGGTGTCCCCAGGCAAACGAGCGAAGGGATCATCGACACGGTGACGACGTTATGGCCGGAGATCGGGGGCGCGGGAGCAACAGCCCAGAATCTCGCAGTCGGGCAGAGCGGCCCAGGGACGCTCGTGATCCGGCCCGGCGGAACTTTGGTCACCTCACTCGGTGTGGTCGGCAATTTTCCGGGCGGGGTGGGAACGCTAACGGTAACCGGAGCCGGTGCTAGTTGGTCAAATTCGGGAAGTGTCGTGATTGGGGGTCAGGGTACGGGTACGCTTTTGATTGAAGACGGTGGCACAGTGGACAGCGGCGGCGGCTCCGTCGGATTGTCAGCAGGTTCGACAGGTGCTGTGACGGTGATTGGCCCGGGCTCCAGTTGGATCAGCCGAATTAGCGGCGGGCTCAATATTGGCAGCTTCGGCACCGGCTCACTGACGATCGCAAACGGTGGAAAGGTCATCAATCTGGCTATCCCAGAGAACCCCATTGCATCAAATATAGGCAATGGGCCAGGCTCGCGGGGTACGGCGACTGTGACCGGCCCGGGCTCCGCCTGGGGGAGCAGCGAAGGAAAAAACATTGGCAATAGGGGCACCGGTACGCTCACTGTTGCCGATGGCGGCATAGTTGCCGGGCCTATTGTGATCGCGACCAATGTCGGTGCGATCGGGACTCTCAATATCGGCGCTGGTGCTGGCGAGTCGGCGGCTGCGCCTGGCACATTGACGACGCCGAGCGTCCTATTTGGCGCTGGCAGCGGTGTCATCAACTTCAATCATGCGTCCGCCAGCTACGTATTCGCATCTACGATTAGTGGCAACGGCACCGTCAATATACTTGCCGGCACAACCATCTTCACTGGCGACAACACTTACAGCGGAAGGACCACCATCGGCGCCGGCGCCCTTCAGCTCGGCATTGACGGAACGAGTGGCTCGATCACAGGCAATGTCTCCAACAACGGGCTCTTCGCTATCGATCGCTCGGACACCTTTAGCTTTGGCGGCGTCATATCCGGCTCTGGCACCTTTCAGCAAAACGGGGACGGCACGACCATACTGACAGGCGCCAATACCTATACCGGCGGCACGATACTCAACGCCGGCACTGTGCAGATCGCACACGATGGCAACGTCGGCGCCCCGGCCGGCCTCCTCGGCTTCAATGGCGGCACTCTGCGCACGACGGAAAGCTTGACGACTGCACGAAGGACGACGCTGGGCGTCGGGGGAGGAACCATCGAGACGCAGTCAGGGATGCTGACTCACAACGGCACGCTTAGCGGTAGTGGCTCGCTCACCAAGACTGGTGCCGGCACCTTGGTCCTCGGCGTCAGCAACGCCTACGCCGGTGGGACGATACTCAAGGAGGGCAAGATTGATGTGGGCCATGGCACTGCGCTGAGCAGTGGCACACTGGCTATGAACGAGGGCACCACGCTGGGCTTTGCCAGCGACGGTCTAATCCTGGCCAACGCCGTCGTGCTAACTGGTACCAGCGATCCTGTCATCGACACCGGCACGTTCATCGAGACACTGTCGGGCGTCATCTCCGGCCGCGGGGCCCTGACGAAGAATGGTAGCGGAACCTTAGTACTTAGCGGCAGCAACACCTACGCCGGTGACACCGCCGTGACCGCAGGCAGCTTGCGCGGAGGCGCGGCCAATGCCTTCAGCGCGGCCTCGTCCCACACTGTAGTCGCAGGCGCGATGATCGAGACAGGGGGGTTCGATCAACGGGTGGCGGCCTTGGCAAGCAGCGGCACGGTTAGCCTGGTTAGCGCCAACGCAGGGAGCACGCTCACAGTCACGGGCCCCTACGTAGGAAATGCCAGCGTCCTTAAGTTGGGCACGGGTCCATCCACAAGTGACAGGCTTGTTATCGATGGCGCGACGGCCACGGCGGGCGGCGCCACTAATGTGGAATTCGATAATCTAGATGGGCTTGGCGCACTGACCGAGGGTGACGGCATCGAAGTTATCAGCGCTCGCAACGGTGCCACCACCACCGCGCAGACGACCAGAAGCGCCTTCGCACTAGCCGGAGGACATGTGGATGCAGGCGCCTATGAATACCGACTCCAGGCGGGCGATGTGCAAGGCAACGGTGAGAACTGGTACCTTCGCTCAACGACAACAGCGCCTCCGGGTGAATCCGGGGGTCCTCCGCTCGTACCCGCCCTACCGCCTACAACCCCACGCCCACCAATCCAGGTGCCGACCTTCCGGGCCGAAGTGCCGCTTCTGGCGGCCCTGCCGGGGCAGGTGCGACAGGCTGATCTGGCGATGCTCGGCAATCTACATCGGCGCATGGGGGACGAAGTGTCCGACTCCTCGCCCCCCCCCGTCAGCGAGCCCCCTTCGAGCCCGGCCGAAACAGACACTCGCCGGGCTTGGGTCCGCCTCGCGTACTCTGATCTTAGGGTTGAACAGTCGGGCGTCGCCCAGCCTCGGACCGACTTGCGTGTGAGTGGCCTGCAAGTGGGCACCGACCTGTTGGTCATGTATGGCTTGCGATCTGGCATCTACGTCGGATATTTGGACGGCAACGCCGACGTCAATGGCAACGCACGAGGCAGAAGAGGGAATGTTGGTAGCAACGACCTGAACGTCCACATCCTCGGTGCGTATGGGACCTGGATGGCTGCCGGTGGCTGGTACCTCGATGGCGTGCTGCAGCGCGCCGGACACCACTACGAGATTCGGCCGACAGGCAATCCCCATGTCTCGGGCGAAGCCAACGGCTTCTTGGCCTCGGTTGAAGGTGGCAAAACGATTGCGCTGACCAAGCGTTGGAGCATCGAGCCTCAGGCGCAGTTGGCTTGGCAGCGCAGCAGTTTTGACAACCTTGACCTTGTCGGCGCGCGCGTACTCCAAGACGCGAGCAGCGGCTGGACCGGGCGATTGGGTGCGCGCATTAAGGGCGACCTGGCTACTGAAGCCGGGCGCTTTCAGCCCTATGGGCGCCTGAATTTCTACTGGGCGACCTTCGATGCTGATGCGGCGCAGTTTGTAAGTCCGCCAGCACGGACCGTCATCGCCAGCGAGAGCAGCTACAAGGCCGTCGAAGCCGCCGTCGGCGCGACCGTGGCGTTCACGCCGACAGCGCGTCTCTATGGCGAGATCGGCAGCCTATGGGACCTCGCCGGCGAGGCGAACGTGAAGTCGTCCGTGCAGTGCGCGCTGGGCGTCAAAGTGCATTGGTAGCTTCGCGGCCAAACGCGTAGTGCGCACTGCATTGTCCGCACTTCAAGTGCCGTCGCTAGCCGCACCGCTGCATTGATCTGGCCGCAATCCGCACAGGTCTTGCTGCTCGGAAATAACCGGTTAACCACGACCAGCTGGCAGCCAGGCCAGTTGGCCTTGTAGGTCAGTTGCCGGCGAATCTAGGCGGAGCCAGTATCGCCGTCGATTCACCGAAAGGCCGTGCAGCCCATGCCTCAGGCGATCGCCTTGGCCGTTAGATCTTCGATGCGATGACTCTGCGCTGGCCACCATTTGGTGCTGGCGATCCCGCCGGGCATCGGCAATGTTGTACGTGGCGAGCCGCTTGGGTCCAAGCCTTGCGGGCCGGCCGCATCGGCACGCCGGCTGTACCTGTGCTGTAACGTCGCATTGGGCAACTATGGCGACCCACAGACCCCTAGAATTTTCTGCATGTCGAAGCACCCCGCCGCCCGCCAAGAACAGACAGTTCTAACTCGATCATGCTCGCGAACGATGAGGTAATGGCGTCTTTCCGTTGATCCGCAAGCCACTGAATGAGTTGTCCGCCACCACATACGATTATCGACGCCTGCCTTGTCGCCATCCCCCTGAGCTTCGGAGTCTTCCTAGCGGCGACTGCTGCGTGGTGGCGCATCAATCGATATCGGAATCGCTAGTTCACGACATGCTAGCCAGAGACTAATTGCGCCCAGACACTTGGCCTAAGATGCAGCTGTTGACGCCCCTCCCCCAACTCGCGATCTCCGGAGTTGGCAGATCCTTGGGGCGGGATCGCGTCCCTCGTTCTGGAGTTGGAGGATCGCCCTCAGGTCCACGCACAAGGCTGAAGCAAGGGGCGACAAGTACGTTGCTCATTGAGTCGCAGCGGAATGAGCGCCATTAGCCAATCACGTGACCACCCTCCGCCCAGGCAACTGACGCATCGCAACCGAAGCTGGCGTGGACTTCCTAGGACCGCTTGCTTTGTCTGCTGGCGCCCGATTCACGCCGTGAGTCGCCCTGGCTCTCGCGCCGAATCTGACCCGGTCACGCTCGGCGGCAACTGGACGGGCGCCACGCAGTGCCTGCAGCTCCCTCCATATCTGCAAGCACAGAAGTAAAGGCCGACCTGCGCCGGCAACGACAGCGCGGTTACTGCCGACGTGACGAAGCGAGCCGTAATGGCGGACTGACTGGACCATGGGCGCGCAGCAGGCTAGAACCCGAAGGCACGGAAAACCCGACGCACAACGAAAACGTCCCGACGTTTGGGCGGTCGCCAGGACAATCCCATGCCACATGCGCTGATGGCAGCCCAAGCGCCAGATGGATCCTTCGGATAGACCACCTCGAACGTTGCGCTGCCGCCAATGGTGATGGCGTCGGCGTCGGCAACTTATTGCGCGGCGCAATCGCCGGCTGCCCCGGATGGCGCCGGCGACCGTCTCGGAAGGCGCTTTGGCGAAGCCGTTCATCACGGGACTCTTCGCGCTCGGGATACAACGGTAGCAAGAGACGTACTGCCCTCCACGCGGCGCCGCCATGGGTCGTATTAACCCCGTGACCTGCCGCTGCCGAGTCGACAACCGCGCCGCCTGCGACGGCACCCAGCGGGTACTGACCAATCATTTCGCCGTCGGGAACCGTACCGAGAACAAAGTTGTTGATGTCGTCGCAAAGGCGCCCCCCCACCGAACCCGCCCGATTGTGGTGGGCTCAAATTGCGAGCGATGCTAGCTGAAGTGCGATGGAGGCTAAGGGGGGCCAAATGCGATGAAAAGCTCCACGCTGTTCGCTAACGAAAGATCGGCTCCGCGATCTTACCCTGGTCAATCCTGCCGCCACCATCCAAGCTCGGGGTGCAATGTACCGGGAACAGTGGAGTCAGTTACTCCAAGATATGCAGTGGACGCTGCGAACGCGATCGGGGTGGAGGATGGCGAGATCGCCAGTGAGCAGCGTAGCGCGAGCACAACAGGCGCCACCCTCAATTGACCATGTCAGGCCACCCATGGCTCCTGGCTCCGCTTCAACGCGGGTTGATTAGCACCGAGGATGTTCTGTCGAACGCCGAAGCCGATCGTTTCATCAGCGCAAGGCACGCCAGCTGCTGCTTGCTGCGGAGTGCCAAACACCAGCAATTCAGTGTCTTCAGGGCCTTCCCCACCGCTACGTGCAGCAGGGCCGCGAATGCAAGCAGAGCACCCGCGAACCAGCGCGGAACGACTAGAACACGGCCGTGGGACCCATCTCGCAAGTTGAAGATGAGCTCAGGGGGATAAACGCAGCGCCAGGGGTGACCGACAGCGCCTGCGATATAGCCGCCGGGGTGGGCCTACTCCTCCGCGTAGGGAATTCACGTGATTGACGGCGCGCCAAAATGAAAGCCCACCTCAATATGTTGCCCCGGCGACCGAAGCCGCCAGGGCACTCCACGCTATGGCCATTTGCGATCCACACCGCTCGGAGCAATGGCCATCACTTACAGATAGACGACCTCAAACGTAACATTGCCGTCGATGTCGATTTGGGTGGACAGCGGCAAAGTGCTCCGATCAGCAATCCAGACGTCTGCCATTACCGACATTGACGCATGCTGAACAGATTCCGGAGCATACGCGCTCACAGTGAACGCCCTGAGGGACGAGTCTTGGAAACTGGAGTCGCTCCACGTGTCCACCCACGTGGCCCCGCCATCATTTGAAAGCAGGTGTACCCCGTTACTGACACCATCAAGCTTGATGCCATGAGCGGCCAAAGAGAAGTGACCAATCTTCTCACCACCGGAAGCCACGCCCAGACCAAACCGATCAGCAGCTTGCGCACCGGCCTCCGTGCCAGCTCGATTGTCGACGGTGCGAATTGCAAACTTCACCTGACCGGAGCAGTCAATATCGAGCGTGGAGGCATTATAGACGTTGAACTGCGTCTCACCCGTCGCCTTCAAAGCGGAAGCATTGATCTGACCAAGATCGACTACACCACCACCACTGAAAGTTGGGGTACATGCAGTAGGCACGATAGTGCCAGTGACGCTGAGATCTACGGTGTCCGCAGCAAAGGCGGCCGGGGCACAAGCGAGGGCGAGAACGCCCGAAAGAACAGAGGTGCGGAACTTCATTGGAAAATACCTGAGGACTATGGAGGAGTGCTCAGGCATATGTGTTGTCGCGTCACCGCCTGAGTGACGCCAGATTGCCAGCCAGGCACCGATCGATATATGCGAAACAAGCCCACCGGCGCGCGGAAAATTCGCCTACGTCAAGGGAGCCTTCGCCAAGTCGGATCCGAGCCAGTTGACTGCCGCCAGATATTTAGACCGTTCTCACCCCCCGCCTCTTCTACGGGCACTACGGCGCCAACCAGGTATTCAGGCCAGGCCGTGCATGCGTTCCTCACGCCCAACAAAGCGCGCGCAACGAGACCAATTGACCGAGCGGGCCCATCACAACCCGCCAGCCGTCACTACACCCCCTCCACTAGTCAAGTCCGCAGCGGTGCGGTCCAGACCACAGAGTTGGGTAGTCAACTCGCGAGCTGCACCTCCGGAAAGGGCTTGGCCTAAGCGGAACGAAACGCATGCCCGGGTCGAGCCCGATTCAACCGCAGCGTGGAGGGAGCAGACCCTTTGCCCGGGGCTGACAAAGTGTGGCGACCGTCGAGATGACAAAGCCAGCTGCGACTAGGGATTCCCTGCAACACGAGCGCGCGGTAGGTCGAATCCTATAAGGAGAGAGCGGAAGTCCTCATGCCTCAAGAAAAAAGCCCCGACGACCGAAGTCGCCGGGGCACTCCCTTCCACCGGGGGCCATGGCAGTCCGTAGCTGCCATCGAACGATTCAGGTTACAGGTAGACGAGCCCGACCTTTGAGTTGCCGTCAATCTCGATCTCATCCTCAGTGGGCAAGTGTTCCTGAGGGCAATAGAGCCAGGAGCCCTTACATCTATGAAATAGCCGCCAATCTTCTCGCCACCCGCCGCATCCCCCAAGCCGAACCACGCGGGATCTCCACTATCCCAGTTAAACACTGAGTCCCCACGATTGTCGATTGCACGGATCGCCAACGAGGAGGCAGATCTGCAGTGTTTCACCAGAAGCGATCTCAACTGCAACTGGAAGTCTCAGTTGCCAAGTAATGCTGTCGCGCACAAGGCACCGATAGAATCCAGCCTACCGCCGAGTCTCGATAGGCGACACGTCCAACGAAGCCGAAAGAATCTCCTCTTAGTCATCTTTCGTGCGCACGAGGACTCTGGACCGGCTCGCGTTCGCCGCGCTCAACGAGGTGCGGCGCATGGAAGCGGACTCGTGCGAGCGCAACAATAGGAACCGTCCGCAACGACACCGCAAGAACTTGGATTGACGCGCAGGCCGGCGGAGGGCCCATGCGTCATCATGCACTGCGATAGATGACGCTTGGACCTGGCCGCCGGGTTCGTCCTTACCAGAAAGTTGCCGCTCGAACCTGCCGCGCATTGCAGCATCGGGTTAGACGCCGCGACCACTACGACGCGGTCGACATTGCTGCGCACGCACTAACGGTGACCAGTACCCCAATCTCACCCAGCGCGAGCGCACCGCCACAGGAGATGTCGTTTCACCGGTCGCAACGCATCTTGCCACTAGGCCCTAACGACTGGACTTGACTCACCCCAGCCACCGCCACGGTGCCGCCACCTTCTTCTACCCCCGCATTCCGGGCGAATCAGGGCCGGTCACCGCTCTAGCCACTTGGATATGACGCGCTGCAAGTTTCCCATGTCGGCTGGCTTTACCAGATAGTCATCTATACCCGCGGCAAAGCAGCGCTCAGCCTCTCCCCGGTGGGCATTTGCAGTAAGTGCAATGACGGGCATGCGTGCATCCTTCACGCTCTCACTGCGCCGGATAGCCTTTGCAAGTTCATAGCCGTCCATTTCAGGCATGTTGCAATCGGTGAGTACCAAGCTATACCGCCCATGCGCCAAGGCTTCAAGCGCGGCCTTTCCATTGATTGCCGTCCGCACCTCGTAGCCCAACAGAGTCAGCTGCTGCGAGATGACCTCCTGATTGACAATGCTATCTTCAACCAACAGGACGAGCTGGTGCTCACCACTTGCCTCGAGGACGGTCTGTCGCTGTCCCGCACTTTCGCTTGGCAACTCATCTGGCAAGGATAAGCGACCCGCCGCCATGGCTACCGCCTCTACAAAGGCACCACGGCGGCATATCGAGGCCAATTCGCCCCTTCCTTCGCGTGGCGCCGCGTCCTTCCGGCTCGAGATGACGACTGTTCGCGCAGAGATTCGCTGCATCAGCTCTTCGCTAGTCGGTAGCAGGGATGCATCACAAACGATGACATCAGAATCTTGACTCCGTACGTCGCCAACTACGCCAGAGTGAAACTTAATCGTGGCACCATGACTCACTAGGTATCGGCCGTACCACTTCTCACCCAACGCATCTTCGACCGCCAAGCAAACTCGTACCCCGCAGAGGTCCACCCCTTCGCCACGAACCGCGGACTTGGCCCGAAGGAGTGGAAGCTTGACGGTAAAAATCGAACCAACCCCGACGGTTGAGGCGACCAGGACTTCCCCACTCATTAGATCAACTAGGTGCCTAATGATGGAAAGCCCCAAACCTGTCCCCCCGAAACTGCGTGAAATCATCCCCTCGGCTTGTGCGAATGGCTGAAATAGGAGCGGCAGACTGTTTTGTGCAATTCCAATTCCGGTGTCAGTAACTCGGATGCGGACGAAGTCATTTTCGTCTAAGTCGGTCTCGACCATGACCGCCCCACCGGGCGCAGTAAACTTGATGGCATTGCTCAGAAGATTTCCGACAATCTGGCGAATGCGAATGGGGTCGGCCTCATACGCGCGGACTTCGGGCGCCGCATAGAACTTCAGGAGGATCCCGCCAGCCTGCGCGCTCCCCACGTAAAGCTCGATCACATCCCCAAGCAATTCCGCCAGATCGCAAGGCTCAGGTTCCAACGTCATTCGACCTGCTTCGATCTTGGAAAAGTCCAGGATGTCATCAATGATCCGAAGCAGCGTCTGGCCTGAGTTGCGAATTGTGCACAACGCCCGTGATTGGGCCTCTGTCGGACTCAGACGCTCAAGTACGTCCAGAGTGCCCAGTACACCGGTCATCGGCGTTCTGATTTCGTGACTCATGACCGCCAAGAATGCGGCTTTGGCCCGCGCCCCGGCCTCAGCCGCGTCTCGCGCCTTCGCTAGATCGCGTCGCATCTCCATCTCTGGCAGCAGAACATATCGCATAAAGCGGTAGCGCGCGTAGCCCAAGATACCTAGTAGCAACAGCACCAGTCCGACGCTTTTCAGCGCGGCAGGCAGAACTGGTTCGACAAGCTGAGTGAACGATACCTCGCCCACCATCTGCCACGGAGCTTCGCTTAGATGCCGGACCATTCGCAGGTCCCAGTCAACCCAAGCATTACCCGGCTTAAGCGACGACTTGGACAGGGCATCAGGCTGATGATCCGCCGGCCACGGACCAATGCTTGCCAAGGTCACCCCCGCGTCCACGAGCGCACATGGCCTCGTCCGCGGAACGCACGCTAGGCCCGCTTGGAGATGGCTTGCTAACGCCGCAGTCGCGACATTCGCCGACACAAGCCCAAGGACTTTGCCACGGTGTATCACTGGCGAACTGAATCGAACGCGGCCCCTCCTGGACGGTCTGCTTTCGTCAGGGAGAATCCACCACCCATCACGCGGCAGGCGTTGAACGTCACCGTACTGCTTCAACTGGTACTTCAGAACATCGTCGATCCAGTTTGGCCAGAAGGGCTCCTGCTCAGGCCGGATGGCAGGTGCGCGCACCAACAGATGCCCGCTCCGACTGACAAACACGGTTCTTTGAAGGAGCGGATTTGTTCGTAGGCTCACAGTCTGGAGCAGAAGTAACTCCTGAAGTGCGGGCAGCAGGCGCCTCTCCTCCGGCGACAATCGGTCCGGCATCGAGGCAATATAGACCGCGCCGAGTGGTTGAGCCGTTTCGTCAAGCAATCGATATTCAAAATGCGTCGAGGTGCTGACTGGAGCCCCTAGGACAGTTTCAATCGGCGTATCCAATTCCGGCGTATCCACGCGCGCGCCAATCCATAGCGCTTGCCGGACATTCACTCGCTTTATTGCCCGCAGTTCAGCATCGATGCGCTGAGCGTGCCGATTGAATTCCGCAACAGCTCCATCGTACTCGTGGCCGAATAGACCATACAAGCGTAGAACGATAGACAACGAGAACAGGCCCACGAGCGCGAGGCAAAACAGATTGACGCTACGCAACTGCCTAGCGGCAATTCCATCTTGCAAGACCTCTCTCTTTGTCACCACGGAAACCACCTCGGCGAGAGCCCGTTAAGGACAATGACAGCGCACATCATGCGCACCGGGCCCACAGTAACGACGAAGCAACATCTAGATCGCGCAAATCCCACCCTAAGACTCAGGACGCAGAACCCTGCTCACCGCCGGACCAGGAAGTTGTTGATCCTTTCGCGTCCTCTTCTAGGTACTTTCGAACGATATCAAGCAGAGCAATAATTTCTCGTTTGGCGGACTCTATAGCCGCAGCAAGCATTGGCCCGTCACTGGCAAGGGACTCCACCTCGCCCAGGCGATCGGCAAGAGATGCCTCCCCTAGCATCATGCAGGTTGATCGCAACTTGTGCGCGACGGCCTTGATCTGGACGGAATCATCCGTGCGGAGGCTCTCGCTCAATCGCGACAAATCTTCCGTTGCCTGCAGAACGAACAGCCGAAGCAAGCGACAGACGCTTGCCGCGTCTCCATTGAACGTTTGATAGAGACCTAGAAAACGAATCTTGCTTAAAGCGGAGTCGTCGCTGCGTAGCAGCGACCAAATCGAACCGCAGAGGCGCTGCAGCGTGATGGGGGATGGCAAGAGCGCGTCCATGCCCGACTCGACGCACGTCGATGGTTCGCCCCCTTCGGAGCAGCCCGTCAACCCAAGTATCGGAAGGCGCGGCCGCACCGATCCCTCGTCGAAGCGTCGAACCTTACGAGCGAGTTCATAGCCGCTTATGTCCGTACAGTCGACAATCAACGCTGAAAGGATCTGATCGCGCCGCTGGAGAATGCCCCAAGCCTCTTCTCCAGTCCTGACCCACGTGCAGCCCAGCAAAAGGTGCCCCACCTTCAGCGCCACCTCATCCTCTATAGCAACTCGGCCGCCGACTAGGAGGACCGCAGCCCGGTGATTCGAATGTGATTCCACTGTACGGCACTCCTCGCCATTAAGCTTGTATCGTGACGCTGCGAGCGCGTGCTTAGCGCGACTGGGCAAAGCTTATCGCGTCCCGCGAGCGCTAGGATCGACACGCTGAATGGGGCAGTGTCGAGCATTTCACGGGGATATAACGCTTCAATCATCCAAAGTAGAACATTCGCTACCGACTACAGCAGAATCCGCGCCGTAACGAGCGCCTGCCTCGCTAGACTGCCCAGAGTTGGGGCCGCCAGTCGAATGTGATTGGGGCGTGAAATCGAGGACTCGGACATGTATCGCGTCGTTGTAATAGAAGACCACCCCCTAGTTGGCTCTGCTGTCCAGCTGATACTGGAGGCGCAAGGTCACTTCCAAGTGGTGGCTACCCGCGAATCTGGCGTAGCCGGCTTGGCGGCAGTGCGCGAGATGAACCCCGACCTCGTCATCCTCGACCTGAGCGTGCCGCTGCTCGGCGGCATTGAGGTAATTGAACGATTGCGCAAAGACTCCTCACCGGCACGAATTCTCGTTCTTTCGGGCTCTGATGAGATAAGCGCCGCCTTGCGCGCGCTTAGGGCCGGCGCGAATGGCTTCGTTCACAAATCGAGCGACCTCAGTGAGCTATCCATGGCCGCACTGCTGGTGGCTCGAGGAAAAGGGTACTTTAGCCATGAGGTCTTGGAACTGGCCGCCGGAAGCAAGGGGACCAATGTGCATGACCTGCTAACGGCGAAGGAGTACGAAGTGTTCCAGGGACTGGTGGCAGGACAGTCAAACGGCGACATCAGCAAACACATGCTGCTCAGCAATAAGACTGTGAGCGCCTACAAAATCAAGATCATGCGGAAGCTGGGCGCGAAGAACATCCGGGAGTTGATCGAGTTCGCGCGCCAATAGCCGCGTTAATTGCCCTCAAGGATGCGCTGGATCTCATCCAGCGCATCCTTAAGCCTGCCATTGTCTTTTGTAAGTCTCTCTGCGCGTTCGCATAGACGCGCGATCTGCTGCTGATCCAGCATCCTGGCCGCCCCCTTTATTCGATGAAGCTGCGCAGCCAATGCGTCAATACGACCAGATCCAAGTTGCGCCCGGGCAGCCATCAGATCCAGGCTGGCTTGCGCAAACCACTGCGAGAGGATCATTTCGCGATCGCGGGCCACGATGGGCAGATCTACACCGACGTCGCGAGGTGCATTCTCGACAATTCGCCTCAGATCTTCATTCGACGCAGGCTTCCTAATGCACCCCTGCATCCCTGCATCCCTGCAGCGGCCCTCAATCTCTTCGTCGACATGAGCGGTATGCGCCCAGATCTGACTCGGCTGACGAGACAGGCGACTCTCAAGCTTCCGGATTTCTCTTGCCAGCATGAAGCCATCCATGTGCGGCATCCAGCAGTCAGTCAGGACGGCGCAAACGCGACCAGCCTCGAATAGCAAGAGCGCCTCTTCGCCGCTATCGGCTTCAAAAGCGCGCACACCAAGCTTGTCAAACTGCTCCTTCAGCAGCATCCGCACTAAGACGTCATCGTCAATGATGAGTACATGATGTCGCCTATGCTGAGTTTGCATTTCGCAAAAGTTGCCGCTCAAGAGAGTGAAAGCATACCCGTTCGCGCTTGATCTTTCGGGCATGGATTAGGGGAGGAGACGGTTCCTCGAACATTCAAGGGCATTCCCTTGCGACTCTAGCCATCATTCGCCAGCGGATAAGCCAGACTATCCAGGGCTTCCGGTGGCGAGCGAAGGTAATGCGAGATAAAACCGACCGAATCCGGCAGAAAGGATGACTGAGAAGCAGCGCCAGAACAATCGCATCGATCACGCGGAGGGGAGGCTACGAATGTCCCGCACACCGTGTCCGACCCGTTTGCAGCTGCGACAAATCGGGGGACAAGCAAGAACACTCCGCTTTTTCGGACAGCCGGTATCGGGTCGAATAGTTGCTCTGCCGAGGACTTCTCCATGCCGAACTATCGCTCCAGCCACCTCGCAAATAGCACGCGCTTCGCTCAGTGGCTGGCTCACGTGGGCGCCGGCCTAGAGTGTGCAGGCGCTGCGCTCGCAACATTCACACTGGTCTCAATCATCGCCCATCCGACGCTAGCGGCTCTCATCCCATTGACCGTAGCATCGTGCATTCTTTGGCTTGGCGGGACGGCACTCGTTGGGCTGGCGTCATTCTGCGGCACCGCCGTCCGTAATTGACGGAGCTGAGCTACATTCCTTGTCAACTAATAGAACCGCGGAGTGGTCGCCGCCCAGGAATTGCAGCGTTGTGACGGCCTATCGGCGCGAGGCGCTCACGCATTCCTACAGGGTAAAAACCTCCAACGTGACGTTACCGTCTAGATTGATCTCTCCGGTCGTTGGCAGCGTCTCCCTGGGGGCGATCTTTGTGTCAATGGCGATGTGAAAGACGGCGTGTGTGGCCATGCTTGGCGTCGTTTCGCCGACCGACTTCGAGAGCCCGACCCATCCTGTGCCGTCATTCCGTAACCCGATGTTGTCTTCATGCACCCAGGTTAGGCCGCCATCCATGGACAACAGGGCCTTGCTAGGCGGAAGTGCATCGATGGCGCTTCCGGCCGTTTGGACATTTAAACGGAAGTAACCGATCCTCTCACCTCCCGCCGCCGTTCCCAGGCCGAAAGACACGCCATCCATCGCACTTCTAGAGCCAGCACGGTTGTCCGTGGCGCGAACTGCGAACTGAGTTGCAGCGTCACAACTCACGCTTAGGTCAAAACTTCGATTGCCCGGCAGAGTTGTTTCTGCTGCATCTTCCAGTTCGGCTGCTGAAATACGCCCGTAGTCGATAGTGCTTCCGCCAACAATCGTGGGGTTGCACGCGGCGGGCACCAGATTGGCTTCAACCGCCAAGTCATGACGAGCGCTGACGGCTACCGCTTCAAGCAACCCGTCGCTCTCCCATTCAGCTTGGTCGCGAACTTGCAACGAATCCGCTCGAGCCCACCCCTCGACCACCAAATGCATGCTCAGACTTCGACCTTGTGCCGGTACACCGCCCCGGATGGGCACTAGCCCTTCCCCTGGTCGCCAGGGTAGGCGCGGAGCGATCACGGTCGGAGGCTCACCATCAGCGGCCACGACGCCCAAGGAGACCGCCTCGCCATCAAGCACGGCTTCGCTAGCGTTAAGGGTATAGCTAGCTTCGTTTCCTTCAGAGAGACGAAAGCGCTCCAAACCTGTGGCAACTGCACGATAGTGGACAGTTAGGTCACGATCTTGCGGACAGGTAAGCGTGAGCGTGAGGGGGCGCCGTCCTAGCGACGCCTCCCCCGATGGCGCCGTCAGTACATCCCTGTTAACCCGGCCAAAGTCCACCACTGCCGTGTTAACCGTCAAACTACACTCGCCCACTTCCTGCGCTTGCACCGGAAGCCAGAGTGCGCTCAACCCAATAGCCACGACCACAGCAGCCTGCCATGGCGAGGGCGCCCATCGCCTCCATTTACGACCGTGGCTCGGCGCTGCCTGGCTGCTCGCAATGTTCATTCCTGCTCACTCCGACAAACGGCGGGTGCAGTTTCATACATTGCCTCTAGGTCCGCCTTCTCTGGCAGGGAATATACTAGTTCGCAACGCGGGAGGCCTGGGCGCTGGACCCATAGTCGACGCCCCTCAATGTGATTGTCCAAGAAGATTTGCCCATTGGATTGCCCCAGTCCGACGAACTGGCCGTTTTCGTCGCTGACGCTCGCGCCCGCCGCCAACGGTTGCCCCGCCTCGTCCGTGGCAGTCAGCAATACGCGACGCGTTGTCGTAATCGGAAAGTTCAAGTAATCCACTGCGCCGCGCCCCACTTCAAGCATTGCCGAGCCGGCCTGCAGTTCGGCATTGGCCGGCAAGCTCTTGGTAACCACTTCGACGGGATTTGGGGTGTAAGGGCTCAATCGGGCAATGACTGCCCGCCCTCCGGCGTCGGTCCAGACGGGACCGCTTGGGGTAGTAACCTGAACACCTGCATCGTCGCCGACACTCAAGACAGCAAACGATTCTCCCATCGGATACGGCGAGAGAGTCAGGCCATCACGGTGCCAGAGTACCCCGCCTCGCAGCGTCCCCGACATGCTGACCGAACCGCTGCCGTAGCGTGAGTAGTTGAAATCTGCCTGGGCGTAGTGGGGAAGCCACGAGGCGCTGGCGGACCAGTCGGTCTGACCTGTATCGGAGTCGCGGTCGGCATTGACGCGGTAGCTCAGGGTGGGACTTACCGTTTCGTCCCATCCCAAGCCCGTCTGTTGACGCCGGCCATCGTCGCGAACGCGAACGCGCGCTCGGCGATTCTCGCCGAGCGGAATGCTGGCGTTCAGATAGAATCGGGTTTCCTCCGGCTGCTCTGACGAGAGGTTGCGTTCAGCGTTGGCTGACAGCGTGACGCGCCGCCACGTCTTGCTCCAGGACGCGATAGCGCGTTGACTACTCGATCCGTCGAACGGCGTAGTTCTCGAATAGCCCATGCTGAAAGCACCTAGTGCTGCGGACGCCCAGCTCAGACCTGCGCTTTCTTGACGCCGATATCGCGTGCGCAGCTCTGCTTCCGATAGCGTCAATGTGGCATCCACCAGCTCACGATAGCCTGAGCTTTGCTGAGTACTCGATACCGTCATCGACCACGCACCGGCCAACGCCTGGACCCATGCCAGGCGCGCCTGCACGCCCTGAACGCCTTCGTCGCTGGCCCGGGACAGCATGATTTGCCCCTGCAGATTGGCTCGCATGCTCGGCAATGGCACCGCCAGGCCGCCGCCGACCGCCCCGTAACCCTTTGCCGCGAGTATGCCCGTGGTCAACGTACCCCAGTTGCGTAGTGGCCCGCTCCAGCCGGCGCTGGCCACCCACGGCTGTTCGATTGCATCGCCCAGATTGCGGGCCTGACCGACGCCAAATACGTATCCCAGCGGTGACCGCGTAGCGCCGTACAGCGCAGACGGGACGGTGTACTGACGAGGGGTGCCGTCGGCCTCCATCACGGTCACTTCCAGATCCGCGTGCGGATTTAGCAACTGTATACCCGACAGCACGAACGGCCCGGCAGGCACGACCGTCGCATAGATCAAAGAACCCTGCTGACGCACCTCCACCCGCGCTTGGCTGTGGGCGATCCCCTCGACGGTGGCACCGGATTCCGCGAAGCCACCTTCGCTGGCCACCTGCACACCGGTCATCTGCACACCAGCCAAGATGGGGTTGACCAGATTGATCTGGCCGGCACGCAGTACAGCACGATGGTCGAGGATACTGCGCTGAGCGAATGTCTCTAGATGTGCCGTATCGGAGCGGCCATCCTGCTGCGTCCAGACTTGGCGACTTCGCAAGATCCATTCGCCGGCATTCAGACCCAACTCGGCATTCAATGCGCGATAGGTCGACGTGTTGCCATCGAAACGATTATCGGATTGGGTCAGCTCGTAATTGAGCAAGGCCGCAGTTCCGCCGGTAACGAATCCCAATGGCGCGCGCTCAGGTTCGCGCAAGGCCTCGGTGGGCACCACCAGCCCCAAGGTCAGCGTTTCGACTTCCGGTTCGACGTACGCGGCCGGAAACGCATCCTGAAATGCTAAGCAGTCATCCTTCGCCATACCCGCCAATGCGGGGGGCGACACTAAACCGGCAGCGTCAATGAAGCTGGCGTCCACGCAAGGCCGCCCCTGCGGATCGAAGCGAACTGCATGATGGCCACGCGGAGCCGCGTTTACGCGCAAGCTAACTTGCTGTGCACCTGCGGAGAACCGCGGAGCTGTCGACAAGGCCTGCGCCAACGTGGGATCTATTCCGCGTTGCTCCAGCATAGTTGTGTCGAAGGACACTGTTTCGGGGAGAGAAGAAACCTCGGCATCGAGCTTCGATTCATCATCTACTTGCTGAGGCGAGGACTCGGGTGGTGATGGCAGGTCCTGCCCGGCCGCGGTCTCGGCCGCCTGGAGCAACCCCAATGCAAGGCTACACGCGACGGCAAGGTGCGCTCGCGCGCCCCGCCGCGCGAGCGGGGAACAGACGACCGCGCGCAAACCAGGAGCACCGCGTTCGCGGCGGACGGAAAGAATGGAGGGCACGAACAAATACCTAGAAATACTTCATCGGACGGCAGCCGGGGTTATGGGCGCCTCATAGGCGTCCACGGCATAGCCGTACACAGTCGCCGGATACAGTCGGACCGCGGTGGCGGTGGCACCCGCAGGCAAAGGCACCTTCAGGTCGTCACCCGGCAGCACGTAAGTGCGTGGCAGGTTAACGGCGGCCTGAGAGGGCAGCAGGTGCACTGATTGGGCGAGACGAACGACGTAGGCCGTGTCGTTTCGCACGCGCAAGGCGCCGCCCTCCACTGACCACTGGAGACCCGTCCACGGCTCTTGGTTTCGCTTCAATCCCCGCGGATTGATCAATACCGGGAGGTTCTGACGCACGCCCAAGCCAATCTTGGCCCCAGCCCCCTCGCCTTTCTCACGCTGCGGGGGGATGCCTTCCAGGATCACACGCTTGAGCCGCTGCACCTTCAGGGGAACCTTGTTCAGCAGAACAAAGCGTACGAGCTGCTGCTTGCCTGCCTCCACTCGGGCGAGTTGCGGAGTGACGAACACCAGCGACTCGGTGTCCTCCGGGACGTTCTCCACCGCGACGTGCAGTAGCGCCACGGTCGAGTCTGAGTTGGTGACCTTCAGTGACCCCTCGCCATCTACCTCATTGACGATCACCACCGAGGTCTCGGGGATCATCCCATCAGCCCAGACCGACGCAGGGCAACCAAATGCGAGCAGACCGCCGACGAACCAGCAGCGGAACGACGTAAACACGACCATGGGGCCACCTCTCAAATAAAGGATCTCAGGGGAATAAACGCAGCGTCGCGAGAGGAGCGGCAACGCGTGCTGACATGCCCTGCTTGGCCGGTCGGATGACGCCCCGCGCACTCGCAAAATCACTTCGCGACCGAAGGTCCACCATCATGAATGGGGCGGGAAAGGACACCGCGCCCGAAAGCAGCCCCCCGGCGGCCGAAGCCGCCGGGGCACCCAATCTAGGGGATCGATAGCGATCACGGCCGCCACCGGATAGCTCTTACAGGTAGACCATTTCGAAGGTGACACTGCCGTCGATGGTGATGTCATCAGAGGCCGGCAGCCCGTTCCGGGGCGCAATACTCGGCACCACCCTCATCGTAACTGCGGCATCCTGAATCGCGCTCGGGACCGCCCCCGCACTCTTACTGAAGGCGAAGATCTTACTGCCATCCGGAAGCGTGCCCCAGAAATCACCGGTGCCCTGCGCGGACCACGTGGTACCACCATCGGACGAAGTCAAGCCCTGGCCCAATGCACCCCCATCGACGGTGGTGGTGCTCCCCCGGACACCCAGCGAGTAATAGCCGATCTTCTCACCGCCGGGAGCTGAGCCAAGACCATAAAAGTTGGCGCCGCCGTTGCTCGCAGAACCCGCGCGATTGTCTTGCGCTCGGATTGCGAACGAGGTGGCCGTGGGGCAATGAATGCTCAACGTAACCGACTGCTCCGGAATACTCGTGGCGCTCGCTGCCGACAGATTGGCGGTCGAGATCTGACCGAGGTCGATGGTGCTACCGCCACTGAGGGTCGGGGTGCAGGAAGCGGGAATAATGGTGCCAGTCACACTGAGATCAACAGTGTCTGCAGCAAAGGCAGCCGGGGCGCAAGCCAGGGCGAGAACGCCCGAAAGGATAGAGGTGCGGAACTTCATTGGAAAATACCTGAGGACTATGAGGGAGTGCTCAGGCAGTTGTGTTATCGCGCACCGCCTGAGTGACGACAGATTGCCAGCCAGGCCCCAATCGATATACGCGAAACAAGCCCATTAAAGAGTGGAAATTTCGCCTGCGAGCAAAGCATTTTCGCCCCCCCCCCCGGCACCGAGCCACGCGCCGGCACCGAGGCGGATGCAACCAGACATTCGACTCATGCTTGACGCCGCATTCCGGGGCTTTCGACAACACTCGGGGCACCAAGTGCTGTTGTCGGGTCAAAGCGGACGCAACAACTAACCCTTTTCGCCACCAGGTTCGCGACCACTGCGCCAACCAGCTGACCGAACATCCCCCGCCCCGACAGGAAGCAGGCCGCACGATTCGCAGGACGCGTGTGCTGCCCTTCAATCGAGGCGCCGATAGAGCGACGCCACCGCCTGCTCACGCCCCGCGCACAAACCAATTCAGAACCGTCGGACTTCGAAACGGATCCATCACGTAGATCATGCGGACCGTGATGCGGCACCTTCTGGCAACTTCAAGGCGAGAAGCTCATCGTGAGGAAGAGCAACATGCTGTGCGCAGTGGCCCGCGGCCTAGATGCCACTCGTCAGCCCGTCGAGGTGCATGCTGTGCGCAGGGGCAACCGCCTCTATCTGCGTCGGGCCGGATGCGATCAAGGTCATCCCTGCCAGGCACTAACGCGCGGCCAACTGCGCCTCATTTCCGAAATCTCTCTCGCCCTTGGAGTCTCCGTCACTCGATTCGAGTGGATGGAAACCCGAGTGATCCGTCCCGCGTGCAAGACCTATCCGAGAGCGCGGGCTCGGCGACCCACGCCCCCAATCCAACTTTCCTGGTCACTCCCCATCGGTCAGTGATCATTGGTCGCAACACACAACGGAATGCAAAGTTTCGGCGACCTTGGCCCGTCGCGACTGGCCAAGAATCTCTGGTATTCGGATCATCGCGAAATTGTGCCGCCCTCGTGATGGTGCTGGCTAGCCGCGAAACCTTGTCCGAATCCCCGATCAGGCGGCGCCCGAATCTTGGCGTTTGAATGGACTGACATGGACGCCCGCCTGCTTCACGGGTCGACTATCCCCACTTCGTTTCGGACACCGTTCGAGCTTTGGGCCGGTGCGCCAAGGCGTTGAACGTCCACCACCATCACATCCTCTCTGCTCAACCACACATTCTAATACGTTGCCCGGGCACTCTAGAAACACAAGGCCCCCTCCTCTATCGGCCAGGCCATCGTGGTGACTGACGGCCTAGAAGGCGATCCTGCCATTTCTCGCGAGGCCGGCAAGTGCTGTGACAGTCGTAATCGAATGATCTGGAAGGCTTTCCTTCAGCCCCCCGTCCCAAAGACGTTTGGACGCACCTAATCAGATCAATCGCAACAATCCAGCAGGGTGACTGGCGAATGCCCGCTTCCGACCCAAAGCTGTTCTCGAAACCCTGGCATCCGACGCGGTGACAGCGCGGCCTCCCTCACTGCTTTTCAGCCTCCGCTGATTCCAAAAGCCAGACAAGAGCGTCGATCTCTCTTTCAAATCCCATGAGCTTCAGTCCCGAGTGGGCAGCATGCACAACTCCGTAAGCCGGGCTATCCAGAAAGTGCCGAGGAGCAACCACTGCAACCCTCACCAGACCTTTGGACACTCGCGCCCATTTCTCGATAGCGTCAAGTCTGGTCACTAGAACAGGAGGGACAACGCTAGCCATGTCCGGCAGTATGACAGCCAAATACGATACGTCTGTCCGCCTCGTCCTCTCGATTGCCTGAGCCACCAGGGCTAGCGCATCATCCGAAGAGTCGACGGTAGAGAGCCGGCACACTCCGATTGGACCATGACGTTCAAACGAGGGCGAAGCTTGCATTGCCAGATTCTCCGACGTTGGTAGCGATGGCAGCCGGCCGCATTTGACCAATGATATGGTCAGCCGCTGAAACATCATGCTCACGTCCCTTGATTTTGGAGAAGGCGCCAACCGCTTTCCGGTCGGCGCCTTCTGGCCCGCCATCTTCCCTTCTTGGACTTCTGGATCAACAGGCTGCCAGCTGGGGCGAGCGGATGGACTGGCGCGGCCATCATGAGGGCCTAGGCTGCACAGTGTTGGCCGTGGTGGTGCTGGTGCTTGGACGCGCTTGCCCCCCCCGCCGAACTCCGTAGTGAGAGGCGCGCGGGAGTAGCTCCGCTCCATCGCGAGCTCAGTGCCACGCGTCGTACTCCGGTAGGGAATACCTGAAGGTGGCGCTCCGTGTGTCCGACGCGCCGCGCGCGGTCAGTCGTAGCCCATGACCTTGAGATCGGCGGTCTGCGCGTTTCCGAGGATCTTGTACTGGACCGTTACAGACTTGAGTCGTCCCTTGAGCCCCGGCGCATTCACCGGTGCCGTCTGCCCGCCGGACTTCAGCACGCCCACGTCCTTCATTGTGTCGTCCGGACGGTTATCCCAATGCAGGACAAGGTTGGTGATCTCCACGTCGGCGCCCTCGACGGCGAGTTTGACTTGCTTCACGTCCTTTTCCCACCTGCCTCCGGTGCTCTTGATCGCTGCGCTGGGATCGCTGGCCTTAAGCGTCTGCTGCCCCAGAACGAACCATTCGTCGGCTGCGCTGGCGGCGCCCGCTGAGCCGACGAAAGTGGCCGTGGCGATTGCGAGGGATACCATCAGGTTGCGTGTGTTCGTGCTCATCGACGTTTCCTTTTTGATACGTTCAAGCATCAATGTCGGTCCGCCGCCCCTCGCGGCCACCCGCGGTCACATGACCACATCCCACACTAAAGGCCCGCGGGTTACCTCGACGTCAACCAGTTCGATGCCAGTGGAACAGGTTGCCTAACGCGAAAGGAAGTTACTTGCGGCCAGCCTTCGAATATTGCGCAGCGCAACCGACGATCGGTAGGCAATTTGTGGGAAAGCCGCCGTGCGATACCCCTAAAGACGCTGCCTTGCGCGGCGGCACGGCGCCTGACCGCTGATCCAACCACGGGGCCAAGTCGAGTCAGGATGGAGTGGCCGTGACTCTTGGCCGGCTGGCACCCGCAACGCGTTGTCTAGATTAAGGCCCGCCATCGGCCCAATCCCCCGCAGGTTGGCGGCGCCCCATGGCCGGGCTCGGATGGGCCCGGCCATTCTTTACCTCTCAGTGGGAGCCGCCCATGCCCGCGAACGCCTCTTCCCCCCCTAGCTGGCGCCGCAAACCCGCGCGTCGCCGCATTGCCACGGCGATGGCGACGGCTACCGTCGCCATTATCGTCATCCTGACCGCTTACTCGCATATGTGGGCATTGGCCCGCGGCATGCCCGACGTGGCCTCGATCGCCACGGCCATTGGCTGCCTCGCCCTGACCGGCCTTACGCTACTCGCAGCGTCGCTTCGACTTTGGGCCTGGACCTATGCCTTGGCCTCCCTACTCCTTGCCCTTGTGCTGCTGTTCTCGTTCACAGCGCTGTTCTATTGAGTCGGGGGTTGCTCCCATGCACGTGGAAATTTAGCCAGCGCCGATTGAGTCGGAGATGCGCGAGATCTTGCACCTTCGCTTCATGAGCTACCGAGAATGGGGCCAGCAGAACCAGCAATGCCGAACGCGCGGCGTGTTGTTTGCCTTGGACGAAATCGCAGACTCGGCGTGTGAAGCACGTGACCGTTCGGTGCATGAATGCTCCGTGTCCTTGGATGCGCAGCCGTGCACGCCGATGGCGCGCAAATCCAATAGGCACTGCGTAAAGTCAATCGAACACCGGCAGCTAGATCTAGGCGAAACGCGGAGTCCTTGCGAACGAGAAGTCTCGGCGCGCGCTGGCAGCGAAGCGACAATCCAACGACGTATCACGCACAGAGTAAGGACGTTTCTGCCGCGCAGAGATCCGGGATCGCCTCGTGCAACGGGATTCGCTTGTTGCATTCTGACGGCGGGTCAAAACTAGGAAGGAGTCGCGAATGGCCGCCCACGCGCCATCAAACCGCGAGGCAATGAAGATGGCGGAGAACCGTCGAAGCCGCCCCCAAATCACACCACCCCAGTTGTTGCACACGCGCCCGTCTATCCCGGAAACGGTCGAGCAGTTCCTCGCCCGCGGTGGAAAGGTCGAGCAGCTCTGCACCACCGCGAGCTCGCGCGCCCTGCGCGGCCAACGCGAAATCAACGACGCGTCCTGGAAGAATAGGGAAGCGGCAGAGAGTAGACGGCAGGCCAAGCGCTAGCGCTCCGCGCTCATCGGCCGCTGCGGCGCGCGCAATGATCGACGCTCCAGCCCTGTGCGTCGGGGAACGAATCTCGGAACGCAAGACACTTCGCCGCTGATTGCGGGAAATAAGCCAATCGACAGCAGCCACTTGACGTGCGGAAATAGCGTCGCCGGTTGATCGCCCCCTGCCTCCTGCACTCCCCTGTGCAGCCCCCCCCTTCGGAGCTCGGGCGCTCATGCAGCGTGCACTTCGCCCGGCATTTCGTTCACGACGAGCGTCGCGCCAACTGGCCTCGTTGCTGTTCGTTCTGGTGCGGGGTGGAGCAGTCTGGCAGCTCGTCGGGCTCATAACCCGAAGGTCGCAGGTTCAAATCCTGCCCCCGCTACCATTGAGCACCAGAGCCGAAGGGCCAGCTAACCGTTGGCCCTTTGTTTTATGGGGTTCTGGGGAGTGGCCGCTGCTTATAAAGCGGGTAGGGGGTACCTCGCTACCAGTTTGCATCCTTCCGAATTCGCCGGCTTGTTGGAGTGCTCCGGGTTCCGTAATCTCGCTCGAGATTCAGGGGGCGCCCACTCGGTGGGGGCGTCTACACGGCGGTGGAACAGCGCCGCGGCTTTAGATCCACGGCAGGGGAGCCAATGGAACCGACCCAACAAGACTTGAAGCGTGCACCTCGCATGCGCCTTCACTTCAACGTCCATGATCCGGTCGAGCTAGTCGAAATGACCTTGGCCTTCCAGGGCCTTGGTCACGAGTACCAGAGCTACTTGCGGGCGCGCTTTGCTGACACAGATCCGAAGTCCAACGCGGCCGAGGTGAAGCTCTACCTCACGCGAATTGAAAGCAACTGCATCCTTGCAGAGCTAGCGCCGGCACTTCCTATGCTGGGCGCCATTGCCCCCGTCTTAGCAGACGTGAACACGGTTCACGATTTTGTCGAGAAGACAGCCAAGGCGATCAGGTGGCTGATCGGCGTAGCTAAGAAGAAAGGCGTCACTTCGGACGAGATTCCCTACGGCAAGCGCCAGATCACCAACCTGCGTGATGTGGTCCGGCTAGTCGCTAAGAATCACAACTCGAATCTTGGCCTTGCGGCGATTCGATACGAACAAGAGAGTGGTCAGGACCGCGCGGTTCTTGAGTTTAGCTTCACTGACTTTGAGTGCCGACGGGCGGAGCAAGGAGCATCCATCGCACTTGCTGCCCTAGATGTCCGAGAGAAGGCGGACCGAGAGAAGGTCCTAATGTACTTCTACCAAACCAACATCGAAGACCCGAAGGCTGGCGGCCGCACCGGAGACAAGGCGATCATTTCTTCGATTAGCCGAGAGCCGTTGAGCGTTTACATCATTCCCGAGACTGATCAGCAAAAGGTTCGGTATGTGTTAGACGACAAGTCGCACAATCCGTTACATACGGGATTCGTCGTTGACGTGAACATCGAGAATGATAGGCAGGGCCGCCCAAGGATCTACCGTGTCGTTCGGGTTCACGATGTCGTGTATGACGATTCTGACGCCTAGCAATTGGTGCATGCCAAAGCCGACAAGAGCGCGTCGACAGATGGCCCTAGTGGGCAGTGCGTGACAGCAGGCGTTTTTGCGTTCAACAACCACAAGGAGGAGTTGCATGGCACATGAAGTAACCTTGGATATCTCGACGAAGTTCGTCCTTCACAAGGACGTCGAGGTCGAGGTCAAGAAGGACGGTAGCAAACTCGGCACCGTGTTGATCAGCAAGGGCAACATCGAATGGCTCCCCTCGGGGAACTCTGTAAACAAAAAGCGCATCTCGTGGGCGAAATTTGCTGAACTCATGGTTGAGCAAGGGCGAGACGTCCGCATCGGCTAAACCGCGCCAGTAGTTTTGTTAAGCCGTGCCGCATTGCGGCTCGGCCTGATTCATTCAGGCAGCCTCATTTGTCCGATCTGAGCACTCCGGTGCCAGTGGCATGCCTGGGCGGGCTGCCCCCCAAAAATGCAATCGGCTTGGCTAGCGGGGGCGACCCGAGCGCGGTTCTCTGGGGGCGGTCCGCCTTTCGCCGTCGCTTACTGGTTGTCGCAGACGAACGGCGCGTTGGGGTCGGGGTACCGGAAGACATGCTCTGACTAAGGGGTAGGGAAAGCGAAAACCTGAACATCAGGAATGCGGACCCAAATAACTTGGAAAGTGGGAGGTCCGGCGAGACGTGCTTATAGAGGCCGTAGCGCCCCGCTACCATTTATTCAAGGAACAAGGGCCAACTCACGCCGGCCGTTTGGTTTTTCAGCGCCTGGTAAGAGACGAGATGGAGAAAACCGTCGTAGCGCCCCTCATAGACCCCGCGACCACACTTCGCGCGACGGTGCTGACCTCGCCGCCGATCCCGCTAAACACGACTACGGGGGGCAAGCCGGGTTGCTGCAGGCTAGTCGGCGTGACAAGCCGGAATTGGGAGACCCGACATCGCATGGTCCGTGTAGCGTTCCGGCTGGAATCTGTCTTTGGTGAGGAATCTTGGAATTCACGGAATGGGCCGAAATGCCTTGATACACGGGCCTACCCCAAGGGTCACAAGTGGGAGCTCGCCCGACTCGGCCTGCTCGAACGCGATGGGCTGCCTCGGTCAAGCTGCCATCACTGCGGGCGGCCCGGGATCACCCAACGGCGTTCAACCTAGATGCCGACACGCGCGACGTGCTGTGGCGGCGTGCGCGAGATGCCAGCGGGGTCCGTGACCTGCACTTCCACGACTCGCGGGCCGAGGCGATTTGGCGCCTCTCCAAGAATTTTGATGTCATGGAGCTGGCGCGCGTCATCGGTCACCGCGACCTCAAGAGCCTGATGATCTAATACGAGACCAGCGCGGACGAACTAGCGGACCGCCTATAACTCAGTGAGTTGCTGGCAACAACGAGGCGGGCAGCAGCCCCTTTTCCGGCAATGCCGCCATGCGCGTGGGACGCTAGGAGTTTCTACTAAGACTCTTGGCCGGCACCACGCCGAGCCTCACCGGTGATCGAAGTCGCACTAAAAAAGGAGATCGCCAAACAATCTCCACCTCGAACCGGTCTTGCCGGGCTTTCTTGTGTTACGGCAAGGCAAGTTGGCCGGTATCATGCATTACCAATTCGCGTCGTCGGCTGCATTGTGGGCCCGGGCCGTTGCCGCCCCGGGGCGTAAGGCGCGAGCACTCTGTAAAGGCATGCCCGTGGCGGCACCCGCCGGTGCCGCGCCCTCTGCAGGCATGACGGCCTCAAGTGCAGCGACTGATTCAGCCAGTCCGCGGAGTTCGACCATTCCCGGCTTGAACGCATCGAGCTGCGCAGGAACGCTGCCTTCGATGGTGCCGTAGGAAGTCCGGTCCGCCACGCGGTCCACTCGGATTACGCAGCAGGGCAATTCAGTCCGCCCCAGCGAGCGTCCCGTCTGCGGGTCCTTGAGTTCCTCACCCAGAAGCACCGCTTCGTGGCGATCGCCGACTGCGACCGCCTTGCCGCCCTGGCTCAACACGACCTGGCTGCCGGCCATGGCGACCACCGAGATCGGAAAAATCTCACCGACAACCGACTTGATCATGCCACCGGAAAGCGAATCCATCAGCTTGCCGGCCAACTCCAGGCCATCCACCGATCGAGCCAGCGTGCTCGGTGCAGTCGGCGGCAACGGTTGCTCGAAGCTCTCCGACAGAACTACCTCGCCCGTGGTTGCGTTGATCAGTTTGAGCGAAATCCGGCCGCCGCCGGAGTACGAAGTCAACTCGCGACCCGACATCTGCAGCTTGCGGCTGCTGCGCGGATAAGCGAACTGTTCGATCGTCGGCACCAGGATCAGGTCCGTTGCCAGGCGCTGGCCGAGACGCGCGACTTCCTCGTTGCGCGCGTTGCCCGAGTTGATGAAGTCCACTTCGGACTGCATCTCCGCCGAGAACTGGCGATCAAGCACCACGAAGCGACCGGTCTGGGTGAGTGCATCCGACAGGCGCGAGCGGATCTCGGCGGCGATGCCGCCAGCATCCACGCGGTTATCGCCTACCTCGTAGCTGTCGCTGCCGGTGTGGGGTGCGGCAACCACGATCGAGGGGCGGCCATTGTCCTTGGGTCCTTCGAACCTGGCGACCTCCGCCTTGACCCTGACCTTCCAATACCGCGACAAGTGGCGCTCGCTTTCGCTGACCGCCAGCTTGTCGCCGAACCAGCCACCGGTCTCGCGTTGGTCACTGATCGCGTACTCGGCGTCGACCCGCTCGATCTCCTCGCTGGACAGCACGGTGAAGCTGCGCACCGCGCCCCCCGAACCCGCGATCACCTGCTCAGCGTAGGCGGAGAAATCCACCTGTGCCGAACCCAGTCCGGCAACGTCGATGCGCACGCCCATTGCGGTCGACTGCTGCGACGACGACACACGACGGCCATTGACCAGCGAGATCGCCAGGTCGAGGGCGCGAAGGCCCGCAATGCTCGCGCCCTGGCCCACGCCTTCAGCCTCGACCGTGATGAACTTGACCCCGCCGAAATCCGGGTTGCCCTCGAACGATTCGGTTTTGTCCGTGGTGGCCGCCGTCGCGGCGGCCTGTTCGGGCTTTCCTTCCTGCTTGCTGCAACCCGACAGCAGGGTTGCAGCAAGCGCGGTCGCGATGAGCGCGCGCGTCATGGATCAGAGGCCGTCGAGCGCAGCGGTAGCGTTCGCCGGCGTCTCGATGTTGTTGCGCTTGGCGTAGTCCAGCAGCGCCTTCGACGTGGTGGCCAAGGCGGTCACGTACCCTGGGATTTGCTTGCCCACCCACAACACCGACGCCCCCTTGCCCACCAGCGCCATCGGATTGGCGCCAACCGAAGCGGTGTAGCTCTTCGCCTGCGCCAGCAGGTCGCGTGCGCCGACAACGGCCTTCAGGTATTCGACCAGGCCAGTGGCGAACGTGGCGCGGGCTTCGGCGGTCAGGGCCGGCTGCGCCTCCATCGTCGCGACGAGATCGACCTGAAGGGCCTCCGAAAGTTGGCGGTGCTTCTTCAGGCCGTCCTCCTGGTCCAACTGGCCCGACGACAGTCGCTTTGCCTCGGCCTGCGCCCGCGTCGCCTGGTCGTCCAGGCCCAGAGCGCGCGCGAGAGTGGTCTGCGCGGCCACCACCTGCTCCTGCGACTGCAGGAACGAGGTCACCAACACGTCGCCGCTCTGCGGAGTCGTGGTAGCGCTGGCTTCCGCTGCGGCAGGCTTGGCGCCCATTCCCGGCAACTTGAACTGGGCATGGACAGGAGCGCCCACGAAGACGAGAGCGGCGGAAACGGCGAGGGTCAATTTGTTCATGGTGTCATTCCTTCTGGATGAGCTGGATCAGCGGACGGCGCGAACGTTGAGTTCGTCGACCATCGTCTGGGCGGCCTTCTCGGACGCCAGGGTGAGGGCGTTGTTGCGAGCAACGGTTTCGGTGTTTCCCAAGCCGGCGAACTGCACCGGACCGACCGAGGACACGGTTTTGGGGAAGCGGCCAGTGACGTCCATGACCTTTCCGGTCACGGTCACGTTGACGCGCACGAGCCCAGTGACCGGGTCGGTGTCACGGATACCGACATCGAGGGTGCCTACTGCGAGCAATGGAATCCTTGCGTTACGCACGCCGGCGGCGGTGGAGCGCAGGACGTCGGCGGACAGGTCATTGCCGGTGCTGAAATCCTTGCGTACCCGCGCCACGCTGAGCTGTCCGCCGCTCTCGCCTTCGGCGAACTCGGCTTCCACGACCTCGTAGCCGGCGTTGCTGAAGATGCCGGTCATGGCTGTGTTGATCTCGGCGGCGTTGGTCACCGTCCAGGCGACCTTGTCCGCTTTCTGCGTGGTGCTGCCGCCGTTCTCGACGACCAAGGACGTCGATTCCTTGCCAGTGCCGTCAACCTGCCTGGAGCCGGTGGTGCCGATGCTCGAGCCGCCGATGCTCTCGCCTTCCTTGGTCCGTTCGACGTAGGAGCCAGCTATCGTGGACGTCTGGCTGGCATCCAACCGGCGGTATTCACGGGCCTGGAAGCTCCGCACGCTGTCCTGCATACGGGCCATGAACAGCAACGTGACGAGCGAGCGCTGCGCCTGGGAAGCCATGGCGGTGGCGGATCCGCCGTCGAGTTCGGCACGCAGCAGCGCGGCGTTGATATCGGCGCGCACCACGATGGTATAGGTCTTGGACTTCTTGTCCGGAGTTTCGCTGAGCACCGTCGACCCCAGGATCAGGCGGTCCAGCTTGGACTCGAATTCGTCGCGGCGGGCCTCGAGCACCTTGACCTTGGCAAGGTTCGTTTCGGCGACGTAGGTCTCCAGTGCCGATAGATTGGCCCGGGTCATCGCAGCCTGGCGCTCGTCTGCGCTGAGGCGTCCGGTGTAAGCGACGGTGGCCATGCCCTTGCTGCTGACTACCTGAGCAAAGGAGGGCGTGGAGAAAAAGAACGTCATGGCGAGCGCGCACAGCGCCCCGCGGAAGAAATACGTCAGCGACATTTCGCGATCAGCTCCTTCAAGGATTTGAGTTGCTTGGTGAAGTCACGGCCGCCGGTCTGCTCGCCCGCCCATGGGGCTGCACCACCGTTGATGGCCTGGGACATGGAGGAGAAACCGGCAATGAGGGTTTCGTAGTACGCGGCATCCGTGTCGACGTCCTCCTGGGTAGACGGAATGTCGATGGTGCTTCCCTGCCGCAGCGGCTGGTCGAAGTAGACCGTCGAGGACAGCGGCTCCTCGACGCGGAGATTGAAGAAGGCGCCATAGAGTTGGCGGCGCACGGCTGGTGTTTCGCTGAGCGTCTTCTGCCGGAAATCGACCACGTCCAGAACCATGCGGTAGTCGGGTTCCGGGATCCTCAGCGTGTAGGCCGTGCCGTCGGCGAAGCGCGCAGCCATCGCGCCGCCGATGGCCTGGCCCTGTGCGTGGGGCAGCATGGGCAGGCGCAGAGTCGAAGCGAGTATTTTCGAGAACTCGTGGCCAATCAGCGCCGAGTCGGCCATGGCCTGCGAAACCTTGCCGCCGACCGCGGGAGCCAGGCGGACATCGACCAGTTGGATACGACGCGATGACGAACCAGGCAGCGCGAGGTTGGCCACCGTATCGGCCACGACCGCGGTCAAGTCGGAAGGACCGGATCCGAACACAATCTGGTTGGCGATCGCCGCCTTCTCGGTTGGTGTCGGCGATGTGGGCAGCGCAGTGATGTGCTGCAACGTCACTGGGTAGCTGAAGAGGACCTGCCTTTCGCGGAAGTCGAAGAACAGCACCTGACCAGCCAGTTCGAACAGGACCTTGTATTTGTCGCCGATGCGCTCGACCGTTGCGGTCTCGCGATCCAAGGCAACTGCCATGACGATGGCACTCGACGAGCCGGCGAGTTCCGCCAACTGCGAGGCATTCACGTCGAAATTCGCCGGCGGCCTGGCAGTCAGTCCATCTCGCAGCTGCCGATTGATCTCCGGCAGGCGATCCTTCATCTCGGTGTCGACGATCGGCAGCGCACGCTTCGCGTGGTCGGCGGCGCCGGTGTACGCGATGCCCGCGAAGGTCACCTTCGACCGCTCCGCCGCAGCACTTGACATTACCGCGCCAAGACACAGACACAAGACGACAACTAGGCGTGGTAAAAGTGCGTCAGTCGAGTCCTTCATCGGTCGCCCTGGTCGGGCTTCAACCGAACTGATGCCGCTCCAGTGTGCCCCGGCGCAATCGGTGATGACCCGCCCCCACCTCGTCGCATTGGAAAGTTCTCACCTGGGTGAAGGGTGAAGGTGGCGACAAGCAACGCAGTGGCAGTCATGAATGCACCGTTCTTCTGATTGTCCCTGTCATGGAATGCGGTAGACCCGCCTGCACCCATCGGACTCTGCAACGCGCGCACGCGCAGCGACCAGCCTTCGCAGCACCGGATTGATCCAAGAAGGGAGTTGACCACGAGGCCGACGAATTCGACTAGAGGAAAAAGCCCGTGATACGCAGTGAATATTCCCCGCCCGCGTCGGCTAGACGCACCTCTTGACCGAACACGTTCGCGGCACCGGCAAACACTGCGCCTTCCATTGCGAGATCTGATTGGGATGGACGCCAGAAACGCTTGGCCAGTTCGGCCAGCGTGTGCTCGCCCTTGATCGCGGCCAAGGCCACTTTCGACTAAACGACATCTTCCCTAGGCCAGCGGCGACAGCGCCCCGGCAAACCAACCGTCCTCGTAGTGATAGTCGACGGTCGTAGCCGAAGCGCCGGGCAGCGCCCTGCCCACCGCGGCAACGAATCTCCAAGCGCACGCAGATGTTTCGTCCATTCACGGGGTCGGGAATGCCTCGCGTAGCGGTTCCGCTTGGTGCAGTCTGATGCAAGGTCGAACTAGGAAGGAATCGCGAATGGCTGCCCATACGCCATCAAACCGCGAGGCAAAGAAGATGGCGACGAACCGTCGAAGCCCCCCCAAGATCGCACCACCACAGTTGTTGCCCGTGCGCCCGTCGATCCCGGAAACGGCCGAGCAGTTCCTGGCCCGCGGCGGAACGGTCGAGCGACTCGGCACCACCGCAAGCTCGCGCGCACGACGCAGCCAGCGCGAACTCAACGACGCGCCCTGGAAGAGGAAGGAAGCGATGGGGAGGAAACGGCAGTCCGAGCGTTAGCGCTTCGTGCTCATCGCCTCTTGTGGCGCGCGCAACGACCGGCGTTCTGGCCCTACATCGGGGGACGAATCCCCTGGAGCGCAAGCCATTTCGTCATTGATTGCGGGACTCAAGCCAATCGACAGCGGCTACTTGGCGTGCGCAAATAGCCCGCCGGTTGACCACCCCTGCCTCATGCATTCCCCGATGCAGAAACCCGAGCCCGGGTGGTCACGCAGCGTGCAATTCGCCCGACATTTTTTTCGCGAGGAGCGTCACGCCAATCACCTCCGTCGCGGTGTCAGCAGCATGTGTGAAGGCATGACGCTGGTTCCGCTTCGCTTTGCCACCCTTCGATGAAAGGAGGTCCATCATGCTCGTCTTTAGCCGGCGCGTAGGTGAAACGCTGTTGATCGATGGCAACATTCGGGTGCAAGTGCTCGAGGTGAGTGGAATGCAAACCCAGTTCGGCGTCACGGCGCAGCATGACATCCCGGTGCGTCGTGAAGAGGTCGATCCCCGCGCACGTTCGAGGCCGCCTGCGTCGCCTTCGCTCAAGCCATCTCGCTCCGACTAGATCTGGTGGCAGCGGCCAAACCACCTCACCCGGGAACCCGGCCTGATCTGGCACTTGCCGCAACGCCTGCCGATTCGCCCGCCAGCTCTTCCGTTGTCGGCGGCGACGTTTCCATCGCCCGAGGCTGATCGTACTCGTCAGCAGCGATAGCTTGCCCTCGTCCCTGCGGGGCCAGCAGCTGTGCTTGCTTCTCTTCCGTGATGTCCACCACGTCGGGCGGCATGCGCGGATGCAGGTCGCTGTGGTAGAACCCGCTCGTCCAGGCACTGAAGAACACGGCCATATCAGAACCCACCGCCAGCGAGTAGAACCTTCAAAGCAGTTGTTGCTGCCACCCGGGTGCTGGACACAGGTGCCGAACGCCGATGGCGCCAACGAGCGCAACTGGATGTAGCAGTCCACCGCCTGCGGATCGATTGGCGCGCCGTTCCAGCCGATGGTCGCCACGGAAAACGCGGTATTTTGGAAACGATTGGGTGAATCAGCCCGAAAATTCCGCGCCCTGCAATGCCGCGACGATGGCGGCCTGCGCGAACTCGGTCGCGGCGATGCTTGCGTCGTTGTTATTGGCCGGTGGCGTCGGCGCCTGCGGATTGCCCCCCCAACAGATGGCGGCGATTCGCCCGGTCCAATTGACCGCCCGGGATGGCCTGCCGCTGCACGGCCACCTGACCGTGCCTAAGGGAGCGAACGGCAAGTCACTGCCGATGAGGGTGATGCCGCACGGCGGCCCATTCTGGGTGTGCGATGACTGGAGTTTCGGAAGCGAGGTTCAGATGCTGGCGCAGCCCGGCTACGCAGCGCTGCAATAAACTTCCGTGGCTCCGATTGCTACGGCCGGACCTTCACCCGGGCCGGCATACGCCAGTGGGGTGGAACGGTGCAGGACAACCTGACCGACGCCACGCGCTGGGTGATCCAGCAGGGTGTCGCCGATGGCCAGCGCATCTGCATCTACGGGGCCAGCTACGGCGGCTACGCCGCGCTGATGGGCGCGGCCAAGGAGCCGAACCTGTATCGGTGCGCGGTGGGCTACATCGGTGTCTACGACCTGCCGACCATGCACACCCAAGGCGATGTGCAGCAGCGTGTATCGGGCGAGACTTATCTGCGCGAGTGGTTGGGTCCCAGCGCAACTGGCCGCGGCATCGCCGAATCGCCTGCGTGTCGGCATTTCGCCCGCATCGCCAGACGTTTCACCTTCGATCACCGGATACATCGTCTGGATGTGTGCCGTTCACCTTGCTCCACTCGATACGGGCGCTTCGCCCACAACTAGAACGATGGAGCAAGACATGCAGAAGTCTTCCAATGACACTGAGATGAACACCATCCGTGAGCTGAACCCCGCCGAGGTCAACGCCGTTGCCGGTGGCGCGACCAATCCTTTCTCGAGCCCAGGTGGCAACGCAACCATCGGCATTCGCGACAACTGGCATTGCTACTTCCGCCCCGTCTGAGAAATCGCAAGGCGCACTGGAAGCAGGCGCGGGAAACCGCGCCTTCTTCTATGGTGCGAACGCGATAGACAGGACGTGCTCTCGCCCTTGATGCTCGCCGAACATCTTCCAGCGATAGAGGTCACACAACCGCTTGGCTACCGACAATCCCGCGTCGCTTGCGCGCGTGCTCAATTCAGTCGAAGCGCTTTGCTGCCGAACGATGAGGTAGGCCTGATACTCAACGTTCAAGGTCGATGGCGAGATCCGGACTGTTATGCCGCCCATGCCTGCATGCTTTACGGCGTGCCCAATCAGGTTCTCAACTGCCACGGTCACGACGGAGACGGGGCCCTGCGCTTCCAGGCTCCCTGAGGACTCGTCGCAAAACACTACCGGCAGCCCCGCCGATGCACTGAAACTGGCGACCGCTTGGCGAGCAACTGCCACAACATCTGAGACGCCACCCACTCGCTCGCGGCGAGACAATATCAACATTGCTTCTACTAGGTTTGCGCAGCAACGCTCCGCGATCTGGATGCGGGTCAGCTCACGTGACGCGCTGGCGCTGTGCATGTCGATGGAGCCGATCAGTTCAGCACCGCCTCGGATTACCGCCAGAGGCGTTCGCAACTCGTGGCTTACGTCAGCGTTGAACTCCTTGTCCCGCTGCACTGCCACGGTGAGGCGGTCGGAAAAATCGTCCAGCGCGCTCGCAAGTCGGCCGACTTCATCTGCCACGAAGACTTTCGCCAGATTGCTAGGCGCGGTACCAGGGCTTGCGAGTCCCACGAGCCTTGCTAGCTTGGTTACAGGTCGCATGACTCGCGAAGCCGCCCATAGACCGACTAGCAATGAAATGCCCGTAAAACCAAGAACCGCCAGCAACAGAGCTCGATTGAACCTCGCTGCAGCTTCGGCAACCAGAGTCCGGTCGTACGCCAGCAAAAGACGCCCCCTAGGGCTACTCCGGACCGCCAGCTTGTAGCTCGCGACCGTGCCATCGGGAAGCGTCACCGTACGATCATGCATGCCGTCAACCAGACCGTACGACTCAGGCTCGTCGAGCTTGAAACGCTCCATATCTACGGCCCGAATCAGCCGCCCGCGCATCGGTGAGAACGGGATGCTTGGCGTGCCACCGCCTTGCAGCGAGTGCTGCCGCGCAAGCTCCTCAATGTTTCGGTTCAATACATCCGAAATCATGTCGGCCTCGATGTCGCGCTTGATCAGCACGAGGGCCGCGCCCAGAAGCGACGTGAGGGCGAGGCCAAACAGAGTGAACGAAATGACAAGCCGCACCCGCAGCCAGTTTCTGAACCGCCCCTGCCGCCGAAAGACCGCCCATCGCCTTGCGAACGAGGTCCTCATCTCGTGCCCACGGTGCCTCTCAAAGAGTAGAGCGGCTCTAGCAGCCACTCATAAAGCCGGCGGCGCTCACCGACGATATCGGCTTCTAGTGCCATTCCTGGGCGCAATGCTTCGGGCCTGCCGTAGGCGGTCACGGTCTCGCGGTCCAGCGCGACCAACACGCGGTAATAGGGTTCGCTCGTTTGCCCGCTGCCCGCGAGCGCCGCCGACTCGCCGGGATTGATGGCGCTTCGTGAGACGCGCAGGACTCGCCCCATGTGATGCCCGAACTTCTGGTACGGAAACGCTTGGTAGCGCAGTAATACGGTATTGCCCGGCTCAACGAATCCGATCGCGCGACTAGGCACCAGCAGTTGCGCCTGCAGGTCCGAGCCCTGCGGCAACAGACTCAGCAGTGGCTGCCCCGTCTGTACGGCCTGGCCGGGCTCAATCAGCCGACTGGCAACAAGACCGGACACAGGGGCTTTGATCAGCAGTTCGCCGCTGGCCTCCTGTTGCACGCGCTCCTGGCTCAGAAGGGCGAGGTCGCGGCGGGTAGTGGCCTGCTGCGCCGCCCGTTGCGCCGGCAGTTCGCGTAGGGTCTGTTCCATCTGCACCAGGCCGCGACGGATCGCGGTCGCCTGCCGTTCCAGTGCCTGCTGCTCGTTGACGAGACCGAGCATGGCCTGTTCCTGCTGATCCACCTGCACCTGACTGACGTACTTCTCTCCGGCGATGCGGCGGTACCGTTCCACGGTGTCGCGGCCCAGTCGGACTTGCTCGCGGCGCGTGGCGATTGCTTGCTCGACCTGATCCAGTTCGCGACGGGCCACTGTCAACTCACGGGTCGTCCCTGAAATCTGCGCATCGAGCTGGGCGACTTGGGACGCACCGAGCTGTTGCATGCTGGCGTCGCGGGTGGCCATGCCGTCGCGGATCACCACGAGCGCGTCTTGGCCGGATGTGGTGGAACGCGGGACGTCAATCCGGGCCAATGCCGCGCCGGCCCACACCTGATCGCCCTCCTCTTGGAACAACCGTCCGACCACACCGCTATTCGGGGCTACGACTGTGGACAGCCCAAGGCTGGGCACGAGCTGTCCAGGGACCCGTGACCGCCGGCTGTATTCGCCCAGAATCAGGAAACCGACGATGATCGACGCAGCCAGCACCGCGAACCCGGCCAGCAGCCACAGACGCAGCGGTTGCGCGAGCGAGATGCGGCCGAGGTGACTGCTGCGCTTGGCTTCCAGCACCTCGCGGCGGAACAGATCACTGCTCATCGTCGAAATGCCACGCGGATTTCGGTCACGGCAGCCATGACCAGCCCGACGGAGGCGAAGACCACCGCCACCGGCAAGGGCTGACCCAAGGCGGCATCGCCAACCCAGGCGCCGACACCTAGCCCGATGAGGGCGAGCTGCAGGCGTCGACGTCCCGACCGACCTCGGCGGCTGGCACGTGTGCGGGCTACCTTATCCGCTTTCATCTTGTCCAACTGGACCAGCGCTGCGCGCAATTCGGCGTGGGGTACGCGATCAGCAAGGTGTTTGTCCAAATGTGTCACGCGGTGGCCTCCGCGACAGCCATCAACGGGGCATGGGGACGCACTTCCTGCACGATTCGGCCGCCGTGCATCAGCAGCACCCGGTCCGCGCTGGCAATGGTCTCGGGACGGTGCGCGATGATGACCTTGGTCACCTTTAGGTCGCGCACAGCCGCGTTGACCAATCGCTCACGTTCCACATTGAGGTGGCTCGTCGCTTCGTCCAGGAACAGCAGGCGCGGCCTGCGGTAGAGCGCGCGGGCCAAAATTACCCGCTGCTTCTGCCCACCCGACAGCGTGGTGCCCGTGTCGCCGATCAGGCTGTGGTAGCCCATCGGCATCGCCAGGATCTCGTCGTGGACGGACGCAAGCCGGGCGGACTCCTCAACACGCGGCAGGTCGTAGCTGTCGTCACCAAAGGCGATGTTCTCAGCCACGCTGCCGGCGAACAGCTGATCGTCCTGCATGACGGCGCCGACTAACCGGCTGTATTGCCGATGGCCCAATCGGCCCAACTCCCAGCCGTCCAAGGAAATCGTTCCCCGCGTGGGCGTCAGCAAGCCCAACATCAGCTTGACCAGGGTAGTCTTCCCGCAGCCGGAGACGCCGACGATGGCAACGGACTCGCCATCTTCCACCGTGAAGCTGCAGTCCTTCAGCACCCACGGCTCGCCGTCTGAATAGCGAAAACCTAGGCCGTTCACTTCCAATCGCGCGCTCATCAACGCCCCTGTCGATTTAGGTTGACTGTCGTTGCGCTCCGGCGCTGCCAACACGATATCTGCGAGCCGCTCGCCATGCAGCTTGAGCATCCGGAACTCGATCCACTTGTCGATCAAACCGCTGATCCGACCGGCGAACTGATCCTTGTAGGCCAGATAGGCAACCAACATGCCGACTGAGAACACGTTCTGTAGCGCGAGAACTGCTCCGATCCAGACGACGGCGATACGCTCGATCCCAAAGATCAACTGGCTGGCGGAACTGAACCCGAGGTTGAGCTTCGCGAGCCCCACCTCCTTGTTGACGGTGTCGTGCATTAGGCTGAAGTAGGTCGAACGCCGTGCCGGCTCGCAGCCGGCGACTTTCACTGACTGGATGCCGCGGATGGATTCGAGCAGGTGGCTCTGCTGTTTGGCGGCAGTGACCAACTGCTGCTCAGTGCCATCGCGCACCGGGCGATAGGCCAGCCAGCGCAGACCCAGATACAGGGCCACCGCCAGCAACGTGACCAGCGCGAGCTCCCAGCTATAGAGCAGCAGCATGGCGAGCGTCACCACTGCCATGAGGCCGTCGATTAGCGCTTCGACGAAGCTGGTGGTCAGCGTTCGCTGGATTGCCTGCACCGCACCCATGCGCGACGTGATGTCGCCCAGGTGACGTTTCTCGAAGAAATCCAGCGGCAGCTTGAGTAGATGGGTGAAGACGTTGCCCATCCACTGCAGGCCGAGGCGAGTGGAGAGGTACACCACAGCCCAACCGCGCAGCAGGCTAATGGAGACCTGAAGCAGCAGTGCCAAGCTGAATCCTAGCCCAAGCACTGTTAGCAGGTCGCGGTCGGCCGATATCAGAACCTGATCCACAACCCATTGCATGAAGAATGGCGCAAGCAGCACGAAGACCTGCAGCGCCATCGACAGCAGCAGGACCAGCGCCAGTGAGCGCCAAAGGCCGGTGATGCGCCCCGTAAGCTGGCGGACGGAGATGGACGGAACCGCCTGCTGCGGCTTGAACTCGGCAGTCGGCGTCAGCTCTAGCGCGACGCCGGTGAAATGTTCAGATGCCTCGGCTAGGCCGAGAGCTCGCCTACCGACGGCGGGGTCGTGAATCGTAACCTTGTCGCGACCGGCCTTGGTCAGGACGACATAGTGGTTTAGATCCCAGTGAAGGATGCAGGGCGTAGCAAGCTTGGAGAGATCGTCTAGGTCGAGCCGCAGGGGGCGGCACTGAAAGCCCAGCTCGCCACCAATGGCAATCAGCCGTTGGAGGCCCGCACCCTTCAGTGACAGTGGATAGCGGCGGCGCAACTCGCGCAGACCGACCCGATTCCCGTGGTGCGAAGCGACCATCGCGACGCAGGCGAGGCCACATTCGGATGACTCAGACTGTAGAACAAAGTCCATACACACTTGTTCCAATGGGGAAGTCGCCAACAACGAGCGGGCACCCCGTCCGTCCATTCAATAGTCATTCCAACCGTCTAGGTCTGTCGCGCACCCACTGCACGATCCAAGCCGTCAGGAAAGCGACCACAGCGAGTGCACAGATGAACCATTCCTCTGGAACCAACACTCTGAGTGGGAAAGACGCAGTCAGGATAGTTATGCCCACAATGACGCTATGAATTAGCCGATTCATCACTGACCCTTGAAAATGGGGGTAAGGGGCCGGCAAGTTGCCGGCCCCTCGTTCCGTCAATTGAGGTTGTAGAGCACTTCGATGAAGTATCGCGCGCCCCCTGGACCACCGCCGCCAAGGCTACCGCCACTGCCGGCGCCCCAGTTGTTGACGATCGCTGCACCACCGATGCAGCCAGCCGCGCCACCCCAACCGCCACCGAAGGAACTGCCAATGGCTCCGCCAACCGCGCACCCCCAGGTCTCACCGGAAACGCCAAGCGGTCCGCATCCAGCGATGCTGCCAGTTTCTTGCAGGGTCAACTCACGCATCTGTTCAACTCCATGTAGGTAAGTGTGTTCGTCCCCAGAACGCGGGCCGACTTGAGCCTCCCCCGGAAGTGAGTCGCATCCAATAAGATGAATCTCATTTCGATAGTGGAATTGTCTTTTGTGATTTATTGACGGCTGGAGTGCCCCCCGCACTTCAAGACACCATGTCGCCCTTCGTTTGATGACGCTGCGGCACGTCTGAACTCCCAGGGGCGACCGGTAGCGCAGCGAAAGGCGCCCCCCCCCTAGGGGGACGTCTACTCTGTAAGCACCTCCGACCGTCGGCATCCCCCGTATCGGAAAGCCCAGAAGGGACCCATTGGGGTGTGGGGTACACCTTGAGCGTCAAGTCGGGCGTGGCACCTGCCCCCGGCCTTGCACTGCCAGCACCAGGGGCAGGCCTTCACCACATCCGGGCAATTCACACAAAGCCAAACAGGCCCGCACGCATCGCAGCGGCACGCCCCGGCGCATGCTCCCCGTGCGATCTAGCGCACGCAGTTTGGCCCGCAGGGTGGCATCGGGCGCCAGCGCAGGCGGCCACGTCGGCATCGTCCAGGCGGCGGACAAGCTCGGTAGGCAGCGCCTCATCGGCGGCAACGGGCCAGCAATCGGGCGCGTAGGTCCGGGACCGATTCGGCTCGCACGTCGCCGCCGGCCAGCTGGGCAAGCAATTCGTCCCTGTGTTCGGCGAGCCGTTGATGCAGTTCGGGGGTGAGCCGACCCACCGGGGCGGATAGGCGCAGCCTGCCATCCGACACCGTGGCGACAATGCCCGCCTCGGTCAGTTCGGACAGCATGACGGGCTTCATGGCTCCACCGTTTCCCAGTCGGTGGCGGTCTCATTTGCTCCAGCTGATCCTCCAGTCGCGCCATTCGCGCCGCATAAATTGTTTGGCGCCACCGGCGCGACTGTGTTGGCAGTGGCGCAACTAGCGAGCCGCCATTGCGCCGGTAGACCGGACCCGGCGCGCCGGGATTCCACCCCAGCGCGCCGCATCGCGCGCTGCACCGTCCGCCAGGCGAAGCCCGATTCGTCCGCCTGGCGCTTCACGTCCTTGACGGACATGGCACCGGATTCCAGCGTGTCCCGCAGCCAGTCGGCCGCGCCGCGCTGTTCGTGGCGCTCCTCGTCGTCGCGTCGCTCGACCTCCACGAGCACGTCGCGCGCATTGCCCTCTATCGCCGATGGCGACCAGTACGCGTGCGTCTAGCGAGTCCAAACAACAGTCTTTGCCGCTGGGAAGATTTCGCCATCAGGTCGAGAAGGATCGCATCGCCCCCCCCTCCTCCCGCAGCACAAAATATTGGCGCGTTTTTCGGCGATGACATCAACACAAGGGGGGGTTAGTAGCGCAGCCGCCGCTGAGTTCCTATGCCGGGAATCCCCGCCGAATGACGCACGGAGCGGTCGCCGAGTGCGCTGCTCCTTCCCTCTAATGCTCTTAAGGAAGATGTTCTACTGTTCTCGCAGGCGCTATCGCCCTCGCTTTCGCACCCGCCGCCTTTGCGGCATCGCCGGCTGACCTGACCGTCAGCGGCACGATCACTCCCGGCGCCTGCACCCCGAGCTTTGACGGCGGCGGCACTCTCGACCTTGGTCAGGTTTCGGCCACCAATCTGTCGGCAACGAGCACTACCGTGCTCCCGAACCAGTCAGTTACGTTGAGCGTCCATTGCTCCACGGCCACCTCGTTCGCAATCCGAGCACAAGACAATCGGGCAGGTACGGCGGCCAACGTGGACACCGTAAACAACTTTGGCCTAGGCACAGCAGCCGGCGGCGAGAAGATTGGCTATTATTCGGTGAGCGTCGCCGCCGGCGCGATCGCCGATTCGGCCCCGGCAGATCACGGCATGACTTCGACCGATGGTAGTGCCACTTGGAACCAGTACGGTACTGGCAGTTTTGGCGGCCCGAGCGCTAATGGCGTCCGAATCATCGGCCTCGCCAAGACGGCTGGTGAGACGGTTCCGAGCGCCATTCAGGATGCAGCGCTGACTCTGGTTGTGTCGCCGAGAATTGCTCCCCAGAACCAGCTGCCGACCTCTGACGACATCACCGTCGACGGCAGCGCAACGTTCGAAGTCATCTACCTGTAAGCGCTATCCGGTGGCGGCCTGAGCCGCCATCGCCCCATGAGGCAAGGGAGGTGCCCCGACGATCGCGAGGTCGCCGGGGCATTTTTTGGGCTGGAAGTTGACGACCCTAATCGCGCGCCCTCCTGCGGCTCCAGACCACGAAGGGACCTCCAGGCCATTCCTGCATTCGATGGCCTCGCACGCAATGGGGCGGCTTAAGGGATCGGCTCAGTCGTGTTGCGGTTCGCCCGGCCGCATGTGCGAGCAGCGATGCAACATCCTCGCTCCCTGCGCGGCGCCCTCGCGCGCGCTGCAACGGCCTATGTCGGCCGTCACGTCTAACGGGTCAGGTAGCTAGTGAGTGCAGCCGCAGCAGCGGCCAGCAGACGCGAGACGAGCGTGTCGGCAATGTCATCCTCGCCGCTCCAGATCGCCACGCTTCCACAGGCCGCTCGGGCACCTTCCGCCGACGGTGACAATCCCGCATATGGCAATCGTCGTCTTGCCGGTGCCCGTTTGTCCGCAGAGGAGGTGCAGCTTCCCGGCGGCCAGCCAGCCCGGCCACAGCCAATCGACCGGCTCCGGCTGCAGCTCCGACCCGCCCACCAGGATCACTTGCGGCGCTTCGTCATCGGCCGGCCATTCCCTTTGGATGAGCACGCGTGGTGCGAGCGGCAGCGCCAGCACGTCGGCGTGCGTCGCTCCTGGATGCGTGGCGAGCCAGTCCGCGCAATCGCCCTTGTCTGGCAGGCACATGTGAAAGCTAACGAGGTCACCGTGACCGCACCCGGCAAAGCAGCGCCAGCCCCCGCGCGCGCTGTCCACGTGCACGCTAAGGCTCGCGCTGCTGTCCTCGTGGAATGGGGACAGGCCTTGCGCCCAGCCCTCGCCATTGGCGCGCCCCAGCCTCGCGACATGAGCGGGGTAATAGTCGGCGGGATGCGGTAGCCGCTCGCGCCAGCGCATCGGCAGGCCAAGTCGCCAAGAGCCCAGACCGTGGGGTCGGCTTGCAACTAATGGCGTGAGGCGCGTAGTGCACCCGATTGGCGGTCGCCGTCAGCGGCGTCGCGATGCTATCGTTTTCGGGCGGGTTGTCGAGGCCTGCGCGTGTCGTCGAGACCCCGCGCCGTTGGGCGGCGCGGGGTCTTCTTTTGGGCGCCCGGCTCATGCTGCACGCCCCTTCGCATCGAGCGCTGCGATGCGATCGGCAATCCAGGCGTCAACCTCGGCGGCCTGCCAGGCGCTACAGCGAGCACCGATTTTAACGGGTGCCGGGAACGTCCCGGCGGCAATGCGGCGATAGATTTCCGAACTGCTTAGCCCGGTGCGTTCCATGACGCGCGGTAGCCGCTGGAGCACGGACCATCTTCCATTCGTGCCTTGACTGCACACGATCGCTCTGGCGCCCTTGCAAGCGAAACCGCCTGCGAGCTCGATTACGCGCCCTATGACGCGATGACGGTAGGCGCGGCGCCGGGTCCTCCTGAGAGTGCTCCGACCTCAGGCGCCTCCTCTGCCATTGGCCCTGAGATGATCGAAATCCTGGAGTTGCTTTTCGACGGGCGAGAAGTTTCCGTGCATCGGATGGCCGTGACGCCTCGGACGTTCACCAGCTTCGTCGAAGAATGGGGAAACCCCTCCAAGATCTACGGCCGCTTTGCGTTCCCGTGTATCAATGGGTGCGACCCGGTAGTTACGGCAACTCCAGGGTCACCCTCATCGACAATGGGTCCGCGCGACTTCGTGTCGAAACTCGCACCTGACAGTCTCAGATCTCGCAACGAAGTTTCGCCAATGCCAGGGCAGGCGCCTTACCATCGGAACCTTCTCAAGCAGATGCTCAATCAAGCAGGGCTCTCGAAGAAGGATTTCTTCAAGATCCTGACCAGCGTCTATGGTTGGCCGCGCGCGCCGGCCAGGCCGGAACCGGCCGTGTAGCGGCCCTCCTAGAGGCCTTTGGAATCATGGGGTTGCCCTCATCTGATCTTAACGAGCCAGGGTTTTGAATTTGTGTGGGTTAGCGCTCTTCCGGCGAGCGGTAAGCGCCGCCGCCCCCCGTCTCAATCGCTACCTTCATCCACTTTGTATCTCGCGCATCGTGGGGGATCGTTGGCTATGGTTGTGAGATGTTCCCGGGAAGCTGAGGCGTTTTCGCGAGCGCGGAGAGGAGTCTCCCGCGCTTGGTTGCTCATGAGCGCCGTTATGCGGCCAGTCCGCGTGTAGCGATGCTCATTCTTCTTGTTGAATCGAAAGCCGGCTCGGCAATCAATCTTGCCGAATGTCTAAGCAGTAGCGGGCACGTAGTCGACTTTGCGTCAGGGGCACGACTTGGCCTGCAGCTCGCGGCTCGATGCCAGTTCGACGCAGTTGTCGTAGAGGCAGGTATTCCCAGCTGCTTCGATATGGTCAAGCGCTTGCGCCAAGAGCTCTTCCTTCAACTGCCGATTTTGGTACTGGGGCAGCGCGGCGCGTTGAATGATGTGATCGCTGCATTCGAGGTCGGCGCGGACGACTATCTGCGCCCCCCGGTCGATCCGCGAGAGGTTCACGCGCGCCTTGCTGCTGTAAGTCGGCGCAGATGGCGGCAATCCTCCGGTCTACTATTTGCTGGCGCATTGAAACTGGACGTGGAAATCAATACCGCCTGGAGAGGCGAAAGTGTGCTGCCCCTGACACATACCCAGCTAAAGATCCTGCGAGCCCTGATGGAGTCAGCACCGGCTCCTGTTCGTTATCGTGAATTGGAGCTGCTGTTGTGGGGCGGCGACGCACCCGCGCCTACCTGTATTCGCCAGCACATTTATCAGCTCCGCAAAGTCGTCGACGCCCCTTTTGACACGCAATTGATCCGAACCCAGCTGACGGTTGGCTATCGCGTCCAGCTAGAGAGCACATCCCATCTGGTTGCGTGAAGGAGTACTAGCCTCGTGCCGGGCATCTGATCACGATCCGCTCGCTCCCGCGCTCGGCCATGAAGAAGCTCGGCGCTTAGCCGGTCCCTTTGACCCAACAGGTCCTGCGTCTTGACGTCGCCGCGCTTGTCGTAGAGTCGCTCCGGCGAGCTGCGGATCTCGCGAAAAGGTGGACGGTTCGCGATCACCCCAGTCGATCTTGAGTTTCATGAGATCGTCGGTGAAGTAGCGCGAGATGGTGTCCTTGAAGATGCGCCGGCCCACTGGCTGTTGCCGAGCAGCCGCATCTGGAGGATGAGGCGGCGGATGACTACGCCAGTCGCGCGACACTCGCGCACCACATCCCTAATGCTATCCCGAAGCACTCCAGCCGTAGGTCAAGCTGCAGGCAGACGCGGTTCTTGGCCCTGACCTGTTCACTACCAGGCGTCGTCGCGCACGTCTTTGAAAACAGCCGCGGCAATTTCCTCGCGGCCCTGCGCGGTCACGATGGCCAGCGCCACGGCATTGCGCAGCCTACTGTCATGGCCTGGTACACCTGCATGAAGGCCTCGAACGGCAGCTGCGCGCGCCTCACCTTCACCTTGACCTTTTCAGTGATCAGCGCAGGATTGCCGTCGATCCAGCTTTGGGGCTAAGCCGTTCTGAATATGACGACGTAGCGATCGAGCAGATGCCGAGGCTACGGTCGGCCTCACTGGTCAAGTGGTCGCAAAGTGGACCTTGCCACCCGACCGGCGACATTCCCGTCGTTTCCACTTCTCGGACGATCGCGGCATGCCTGTTCCGGCCGATGCCGTGCTCGCGCCCGGTGCGGGGGGTTGCCCCAGGAGAGGTAGCCATGCCGCTCGCAGATCGGCGGGCCAGCCCCGCTGGCGCGAGTCGCGCTTACGCGGCCCCACGGAGGGAATCAGCCTGCACCAAGCAGCTGCGACCCTTCTGACTGGGCGGGGTAGATGCGCCCATCCCGTGCCCAGCGCCGCAGCGTGTGAACGCAGGAGGCGTCTGCGCGGCACACGGCCTACGCCCACGGGTCGAGGCCCATCGGTTGCCCACAGCTCGGCGAGCGCGCCGGGGCCGGAGGGGACTGGGGAGCGCTTCATGGACCACCCGCAAAGCTCGGTGCTCGTTGTTGTGGTGCACGCCGCCGCGGAGGCACGCACCTCGACGTGCAGGCGCGGGCGCGTGGCTTGATTCTGTAGTTCGCCAGCGCCTTACTCTTGGCTTGCGAAGGCGAGAAGGTGGCGGCCACCCAAACGTCGCGTCCTTGGGCGCGGATAAACGCCGAATGGGTCTCGACGATCTCGATGCGGTAGAACTTGGCGATCACGGCTGCGATCGGATGGGACAGGCAAATTCCTTGCCAACCGACGGGCGGCAGCTCCGCCCGAAAGCGGCGACGTACCCTTCCGCCATGAACAGGACGGGCCTCAATCCGTTCGAGTACTTCGCGCTGCACTCGCTTGCGGAGCGCCGGCCGCTGTTCCGCTGGGAGGAAGATGCTGTGACCCCGGAAGTGATGGAAAACCTTCGGAGAAAGGGATTGGTAGAGCACGTTGACGCCCTTTGGGTACTAACCCGGCTCGGAGCGGCCACATTGCGATTGAAGCCGATTACAGTGTTGGCGCGAATACCTGGTGCGTCGAACGTGATACCCGGCGAGCACTTGGTTGCGCGTCGAGTCGCTAAGTGGCGCAAGCACTGAATCGGTTTCAAGATTCCCGTCATGGTTGCAGACCCCCCGGCGGCACGCGCATTTGCAAGTGCGGATCCTTGATCCCCTGTGCGCCACGCCAGACACGATGCAGCGCTGCGCCTCTCCCTCATCGGCATAGAGACGGGCGGGACGGGCTCTGCTCCCGTGGGCCCAGGCGCAAGCCTGGGAAATCCAAATGTCCGCATGTGCGAGTTGGCTGTGCGGCAGCGGCTCGGACAGGGAAACGAGACGTTCACGGGCATGGGGCCCCCACTTAGAGTCCAAGAATGGCCGGGCCCCATCCGAGCCCGGCCACTGGGGCGCCGCCAACCTGCGGGGGGATTGCTGGCGGGACCTCAAACTAGCTAACGCGCTGCGCAGGCGCACCGGCCAGCCTAGGAGCCTAGGCGGACGCGGCGGAAGCCTGCGCGACGGGCGCTTCTTGGCTTTGGCCTTGAGCGAGGCGTCTCCGCCCTGACTACCTCTACGCGGACGTTACCAAGGCTTCGCGCTTCCCGGCCGGAATAACCGCATGTGGCTGCACGGTCAGCGTGACCCCGAGGGCGGACAAACGGGGAGACGTCGGGACTGGGCTAGCTAGCGCGCAAGCTGGGAAGGTAGATATAAGGCTACGCCGGGTGGTGGCTCGGCCTGCTTGCCACGACACCATGCGATAGCCCGGCCAATAGATGCTGGGGCGATAAGTACCTGAGTCTCGATACAAAGCGGTTAAGGGAGACACCAAACGGTGTTGGACGCACCTAGGCTCATCAGCCATCCGCGCTAAGAAATGCCATGGCGCTGATCCACGCGTTTGGCACACTGCCATTGCATTTCCTTGGTGGGATCACCCACGGCTGCGTGTTACCTGATAAAGCGATGGCCCCTTTCGGGGCCATCGCTTGCTTCCCTGATTCATCAGAACTTCTGGGAGTATCGCATGTAGAAGAACTGGCCGGGAACTTCGTATTGCGGGTCGTAGCTGTTGGCGGACGTCGACGCCGAACGCGGCGGATCGCGATCGAAGAGGTTGTTAATGCCCAGGGTGATGCGAGCGTTCCACGGAACATTCACATAGCCGCTGACGTCGGTGTACGTCACGCTCTGGATCTTGTTCTCCGGGCGAGCCCCGGCAGCGGTGATGCGATCAGGGTCCGAGCAGAGCAACGGAATCTGCGTCGACGAGACCGGCAGCGAGGCGCAACTCTCAGTCTGGCTCGAGTAGTAACGCAGGTTCGCAGTCAGGCCGTAATCGCCGTAAGCCCAGTTGGTGGCAAGGTTGGAACGAATACGCCACTGGTTGTCGCGATTCCTGTACTCGCCGACGCGGTTTCCGCCCTCTCCCGATACCGGGTCGTCCGTCACCTCGCCATCGCCGTTTACGTCAACGTAGTACTTGGTCAGGTAGGTGCTATCCCAGTCGACCCCAAACCTACCGAACTTCGTCTCGGGCAGCTGGTAGGCAACATTGAAGTCGAAGCCCTCGACTTCATACGTACCAACGTTCAATGACGTCACGAGCAAGTTGGAGATCTGGCCGTCGCTCGCACGCGTTTGTCGTGCGCACGCTGTCGCGTCATTGGCGCGGTAGCAGCGGTCCAGTACTTCCTGTGCAGTCTGGGAGAAGATCGCGTTGTCGATTTTGACATTCCACCAGTCCAGGGCTAGGCCGAGGCCCTCAACGGAACTTGGGCTATATACGAACCCAAGCGTCTTGCTTGTCGAAGTCTCCGGACCCAGATCGGCGTTTCCGCCTACCGTCGTCCGGATCTGGCTGTTGGCCTGATCGTAAGCGGGGACACCCGCGCAGGACGCCGGCGGCCGCTGTGCGGTACCACCCACAATGCCGGCACAAGGGTCGGCAACCTGCTCAAAGGTGTCACTGACGCCTGAGTAAAGCTCCTGAATCGATGGCGCACGAAACCCCTCGCTGTAGTTGCCGCGAACGAGCAAGTCATCAAAGGGCTTCCACTTGAACCCGAACTTGCTGTTGAGCGTGTTGCCAAACGTGTTGTAGTCGGAATAGCGCGTTGCAGCGTTCAGCTCCAACAATTTCGCGCCCGGAAGATCAGCCAGCAAAGGCAGGCTCAGTTCCAGGTAGGCTTCATCCACGCTATAGCCGCCCGCCGTGGCGGTTCGGTTGTTGCCCGTGCTGTTGCTTGATGCGGTGATCGGATCGGGCTGGTCGAATCCGGTCTCGCTGCGATGCTCGGCTCCGAAGGAGAACGCGGCCTTTCCGCCCTGAAGCGGAAACAGCTCACCGCCAACGTTGGCGTAGTAGTTCTTCAGCTCGTAGCCAAAGCTGTTGATGCCAGTGAAGCTTGCGTACTCCAGCATCTCCTTCGTGAGCGTATTCGCACCAAGGAAATTCAGGGGAACGCAACCGGCGATTTCAGCGCCAGGCGTGCCGCAGTGAGCCACGCCGTTCCCATCACGGAACGAGGGGCCCAGGCCATTGCGGAGCGCGCGAACATCAAACAGGCCGGTTTCGGTGTCCTTCTGGTTGTTCTCGCCGTAGAGGTAGCCTGCCTCCCAAGAGAACAGGTTCTTGCCAGCCTCGAACTCGCCTTCCAGGTTGCCGTTGAATGCAAACGTGTCCACATCTTGGCGGAAGAGACGACCGTTAGTCTCGGTCGCGCGTCGCTGGATGTAGCTCAGATCGCTGCCGTACGGGTTGTAGATGTTGTTTAAGCTAATGACGATGTTTTCAGACAGCGAACCCGGGTTACTGCGACCGAGAACGAGGGGGCCAGCAGCGAGGAGCTGGCTGGATTCGCGCTCGTTGTAGGTCGTCGCCACCTTGAAACGTACGCTATCGGTTAGATCGAGAGAGCCGCTGGCGAACAGCGACGTGCGCTCCTGTGGAGTGCGCAGGTAGTTCTCCGGAGCGAAGTTGTACGAGTCCGACACCCCGTAAGGCCGCCAGTCGTCCGCCTCGGTCCCCGTCGCCACCAGATATCCAGGCGCCCCGTCGGGACGCACAGCTGTCGGCTCTCCGTCGCTGAACCCAAGGATGCCGAAGCGGCCGGCGGGTGACGTCGAGCTGTTACCCGTGCCCGGTGAGGCCCCGAAGAACGGCACCGCGGAGATCTCGCGATCCCCGGCGAAGACCGGCTCTTCCTTGACGTAGCCGACACCGAGCGTCGCACTCCAGCGGTCGCCCATGGAACCGAGGGTAAAGTCGTACGCTTGGCGCCCGCCGTCCCCCTTGTCGTATTGGCCGAGATAGGCGTTGGCTTCGGCACCGTCGAAATTCTTGCGCAGGATCACGTTGACGACGCCCGCAATGGCGTCGGAACCGTAGATCGTCGATGCACCGTCCTTGAGGACTTCGATCCGCTCCACTGCCGCGGTCGGGATAGTGTTGAGATCGACCGCGCCGCCTAGGCCAGTGCCACCTACCCAGCGCTTTCCGTTCACCAGCACCAGGGTGCGCTGGGAACCGAGGTTGCGCAGACTGACACGCGTTTCGCCGTTGCCGCCGTTGTTGTAACTAGAGTTGAGGGTCGAGCCGCCAGCGCTGATTCGCTGGATCACATCACCAATGGACGTCAGCCCATGTGCGCTGATGTCGTCTCGGCTCAGCGAAACGATCGGCTGCGAGGTTTCGATATCAGCGCGCTTGATGCGCGACCCGGTCACTTCGATTCGATCGAGGGTCGTCGCGTCTCCGCCCGCCTCTTGGGCAGCTGCGATGGTAGGCGCCAATGCGATTGCGATGCCTGCTGGCAGGAGGCCCACGCGCACCTTGGTGCAAAAATCAACTTGCTTCATCTCTTCTCCATGTAGCGTTATGAGCGCGTTAAGCGCTCGCAAAAGCTATACCGGAGCGAGGAATACCGGTTTCCATAGCTGGCTGCGCTAGCTCGCGACGCGTGGCGATGCGGTTTGCGTAGATGGGTCTCCGCACGCACATCTCGTGGCCACGGGACTGGTGGACTTCTCGGTATGACGTGGCAGTCATCCCGTACTTGGCACGAAAGCTCCTGGCGAAACTGCAGTTGTTGTCGAACCCGCTGGCGACGCCGACATCGCCGATCGCTACAGACGTTGATGCCAGTAAACTTGCAGCGTGCTCCAACCGCATCATTGCTGCGGCCTTCTGCGGCGCATCCCCGTAAAGACGATGGAAGACCTTTGAGAAGTACCACGGGGAGAACTGGGTCTGCTCGGCCATCTCGCCGACCCGCACTACTCGATTGCAATGCCCAGCCATGTACTGGCGCGCACGTTGCATTCGATCGAACACGTGACGCTTTCGAGCTATCGACGCGCCAGGACAAAGGCGAACCTGATGGTGGTACCTGCTTTGGATGTGCTCAAGGTACCCGAGAATTGCTCTAAGTGAAGCCTGCATCCTGCTGCTGCCGTCGTCGAGAAGGTAATGGTTCGTCCGGTACCAAAGCCGTGATATCTCACGAACTTCGTTCGCAGTCATCTGGCCTTGTCCAACATGCAAGTAGTAATCCGAGAACTGGCCCATCGCCTCCAGTGCTCTTTCGGAGACAGTGAGTCCTACGCAGATGCCACGCCCGTCAGCTTGGACAGTCGGCATTGAATCCCTGGCAAACACGATCCACCCGCCGGCCCGAAGAAGAAACTTTCCTTCCTTTGATTCAATCCATGAGCATCCGCGCATCTGAACCCAGATTGATAGCTCTCCACTCAGTACTTCGAGGCTTCCCATGCGCGATATCCCCAAGCATGTAGCCCAGGTCGCCTGCGAAACAACTGAATGCTTCATCTGCCGCCGATCCGCCCAGTGCGCTCGTTTCATAGACATGGTCTTCGTTGAGAGGCCGGCAGATTTGCGCTGCTTGCCCACGTGGTCAATGGGACGATTCCCGGATTCACTTGGAAGGATCCGCATCGACTGCCTCTGGGGTGGATCGAGGGGTAGAACAACCCGGCAATCAGCGCCAATCGGACAATTCGAGCGTGTCGATTGCTATGCCCCCTCCGGGGCTTGAATGGGCGGACCTCCAGCGCGTGGCAACTGGTCACTGAAAGACAAGCTAGAAGCGCCCGCTGCACGAGCCTGAGGGTAGGAACTGGATTGGCGGGGCACTGGCGCTCTCGATTTGCTGGTGAAGCATCTAACCAACGCCGGGAGAATTCTGGTGGTCGCGGCACCGGACTGACGGCAACCTTGACGATGAGGCATCGGATGATGCCAACGGGGTTTTGCACTGAAGGCTTGAGGCGGATCTGATCGCTTCAAACCCTTAGCGCCCCTCCCCCGCTTCTTTGGACGCAGGTGCACGATTGTGGAGAGCATAATGCAGCGTTTGGCAATCTTTGGAGCCACAGCAATCTTTCTTACTGGCTGCGTAACCACAACGCCTTAAGACTGGGTTGCGATTGGTGGCAGCAGTTCGGACAGGGTCGTGCAACCCTCATATGAGGTTGGGCAGTTTGAGATAGCACTGCTCGATTACCAGGAGGCAATGACGTTGGCGAAACAGCGCTGCGAGACTTGGAGCTACGCTGGCGCCCAGGCATTTGGCGGCGCCACTCGCCAATGCAAGCAGCTTGGCGGTTACGGCGGTGTTGCTTGCGGTGGGCAATGACAAAACAGTGCCAATGCACGATTGCAGGGCCCGGCGTCATCCGACTAAGTCGCAGCCCCGTCGTCGACTTTCGAGTACCGGCCTCGATGCTGTCACTAATAGGAGCTGTATCGCTTGAATGGCGGACGCAAGCACGCGGCGCTCACAGATGCTTCTTGGCCAATTTGAGATGCAACCTCTGTTCGCCTCTCATGCCTAGATCTTAGTCTCCGTTCTACTGAACGGAGACTAAGAATAATGGTCCAGCAGCACTTCCTGAAACTGATCCTCTTGATGGCCGCATGTGCCGCATTGCAAGTCACCGTCGTAGATCCCGCGGCTGCGCATGACGGCGGTGTACGGGATGCTTTCGGATGCAACTGGAACAAGAGCTTGGGATACCACTGCCATCCTTCTGAGCCTGCCCCCGATTCGGTTAGTGAAACAGTGCCAGGGGCAAGGAAATTCAAGAACTGTGACGCCGCCAAGAAGGCTGGGATTCTAACGATCAGGAAGGGAGATGCAGCCTACGCGCGCCATCTGGATGATGACGGCGACGGAATCGCATGCAAGTAGCATAGCGGCAAGCCTCCTTGTGAGAGCCACACTCTCGACGCACTGGCGTTGCGGCCAGCCTGGCTACCATTCGCGTCAGATTGCCGTCGCCGATTTACTTGGGTCTTCGCCGGTGGCGCGACACTCCTGGTCTCGCGAGGGACGATACTAACCATCAACGACCACCTGACCTGCGCCGGGGAAGACGGTGCCGATCCGGTACACGATCGCGAATGGGCGCGTAGTGGCGCGGCGCAGCGGATCTACGTCTCGCCTTTGTGGCCCCAGGTGACCTTCAGTGGAAGAACGCCGTGGACGAGGACAAGAGCACCAGGGAAATACAGAGCCAAGTGAGGCCGAATGTCCACGCCCAAAGACGGAGCGATGCCGTAACTATGGCCAGCCCGGCCAAAGTAAGGCATCCCAGCGCGGTCACCACGAACGCCACGTCAGCCAAGCCCCTTCGCAATGCCAATCCATGCAAGTAAGCGGACAGAACCAGTACGACAGCGACGGTAGTGGCCGTAACCGCCCTAGCTATGCGGCGACGCGTTGTTCGACCGCTACGGTCGTTCACGGGCTTGTTGGCTCCGGTGGGCTGGATGAGATGGCCGGAACATCCGGGCCTGGCCAAAATGAGGCCTCCCGCTACCTTCGATGGAGGCTAGGTCCATAGCGGGCCTCAACCTAGTCAATGCAATCCTGGCTGCGCCCGACAAAGTCTCGTCCCACGCTCGGACATTCTGGACAAGAAATAGCCAGCGGTGCGGCGAGCCGCGGTGAAGTCCGCCGCACCGCCGCCTGGGGGACAGCTTGCCCGACGCGTTGAGTGGGCGCGGAGGGGACAGTCTCGGTTGCCGAATCGCCCCCTGCGCGCTGCCGGCTGGAGCAGGGCTGTCATGCGCTCATCGGTCAATGCCGTACCGGGGCGAAAAGTCGAATGCCGAATCGAGTGAATCGTCGCTAGCGTCGTCATCGACGACCGAAGACAACCCTTCGTTCCAGAAGAGCGCAACCTTCTCCGCGATTTCCGTTGGATAAGGCCATTGGCCAACTTCGTCACCGTTCAGTTCTTCTTGATCGTCAGCGGCGAACTCTGCTTCATACGTCGCGGTGTTGCGGTCCATTCCGTACTTCTGCGAAGCGTGCTTTATAAAAATGTCCATCCATTGCTCGCGCGAAGTTAGCTGAAGTTTTGCAATCTTGGCTGAGCCCATGGCCTGCACCTCGTTGTGGCGTCGGAGTGAGTTGATCGGCGTGGTTGAGGTAAACGGCACTCATGGGAAAGCGCGGCGCGCTCCGTTGCGTGAAGATTAGGACGCGCTTCGGGCTGCTGGTGTAGCCGCTCGTCGGTTGATCCTCTCTCCGAGAGATGCGCCCGGTTTTCAATACCAAGAGTGCCGAGAACGTGAACAGGGAGCAGGAGCAGGAGCAGGAGCAGGAGAGTCACGCACAGCGATCCGGGGGCGAACGTCTATGCCCAGAGTCGAAGTGCCGCCCCGAGAAGCCGCTAGTCCAGTTAGGGCGAAGCAGCCAATCGCCGTGCGAGGTTCGCCAAGTCCGCCATGTCAGCGGCCCAACGCCCACATACGTGAGAAGGCAGCCAGACAAAGACAGTGGCGAGGGCAACTGTCGCCATTGTGGCGGCCTGTGGTTCTGCGACTGCGGCGAGGGGCGGAAAGCGAGGCCGTCACGGTCATCGGCGGCTCCCACTGGAATGACGATGAGTGGCCCATCGGAGCCCGGCCACTGGGGCGCCGCCAACCTTCGGGGATTGGGCCGATGGCTGAACCTCAATCGATCCAACGGATGGTGGATGTTGGCAGGCCAATTGAAGCCCCAACACCGTTAGCCTGCAGCGGCCTTCAAGGACCTGCACGACAACTCCTCGTGGCGCGAGCAAGAACCGCGTCTTGCCTGCAGCTCGACTTGTAGCTGGAGTGCTTCGGGATGACGTTGGGAATTTGGTGCGCCAGTGTCCGTGATACTCGCGTCGCTTCCACTCGAACGATTCGTTCCGAGCGAGACGTACATCCCTGCGTTGGCGCTCGTAGCCGCCTCGGTTTGGCAAGGATCCCGCCTGACACCACGAGCACCGCGGGTTGTGCATTGCCAATCCCATGGTGGCGCATTGGCCGTTAGCTACGCCGTGCCATACGCGACCACAGCAAGGTCCGAACGCTGGGAATCGCAACGTTTGAAGTGGCCGGCCTGCCTGCTTGAGTACGACGTTTCCGCCCGCCGGGGCGTTTGATATCAACTCGCCGAACGCGATGCTTGCATTGCCGGTGTCCCTGGGAGCTTGCAACCCGTCGCCAATACACGAGATCTAGGGGTCCCTGGAGGGTTGGAGCCGCCCAGGTAGGTATTGTTGCCCGTCAAAATCGTTGTGCCGCTACCGGCTTGGATTACCGAGCCGGTTCCAGCCACCACGCCGGCATAGGTCACCACATCGCTGCGGTTGAACACCAGTGTGCCATTGTCGGTAACGTTGCCGACGATGCTGCCGGTCGTACCACCATCGCCCAGCTGTAACGTGCCGGCGGCACCAATGGCGGTGCCGCCGGTATAGCTATTATTGCCGGTGAGCGTTAGCGTGCCCCCGCCAAGCTGGATCAGCGCGCCCGTTCCGGTCACCAGGCCCGCGTAGGTCACCGCATCGCTGCGGTTGAACGTGAGTGTGCCGTTATCGGTGACGTTGCCCGCAATGCTGCCCGTGGTGCCGCCGCTGCCTGCCGCGGGACCAAGCATGGTCATTCGGGTTGATCCCGGTGCGACAGCGACGATCAATGCCACCATCGTCGATGGGGCCGGCGGCGCGGCGCAGCTGACGAAGACCGATGCGGGCACGCTCGTACTCGGGGGCGCCAACGCGTACACCGGTGGCACCGCCCTGCGGGGCGGAACGCTGCAGGCGAGCGAAGACGCCAACCTGGGAGCGGCCAGCGGAGGGCTTAGCCTCGATGATGGCACCCTCGCCACAACCGCCAGTTTTGCCTCGGCGCGTACCATTACGCTGGATACGACCGGTGGCACGTTTGCCCCGGTGGCCGGGACCACGTTGAGCTTGAGCGGTCCCATTGGCGGCGCCGGATCGCTCACCAAAGTTGATGCGGGCACGCTGGCGCTGGGCGGCGGCAACAGCTATGGCGGCGGCACCTTCCTTCAAGGCGGCACCCTGGCAGTGCTGGCTGATGCCAACCTCGGCGCCGCATCAGGCGCCATGGATTTCAACGGTGGCACCCTGCGTTTAGAGGGGGGCTTTGACCCGGCGGCCACTCGCGATGTGACGCTCGGTGCTCTGGGGGGCAGCATCGACACGCAGGGCTTTACGTCCACGCTTGCGCAATCGATCCATGGTGCCGGTGCACTGACCAAGCTCGGCGCGGGCACACTGATACTGGTGGCGGACAACACATTCAGCGGCAGCACCACCATTGCAGCCGGTACCGTGCAACTGGGCAATGGCGGCACGAGCGGGAGCGTCGTCGGTAACATCCTTGACAACGGCGCCCTGGTGTTCAACCGCAGCGACACGGCCTCCTATGCCGGTATCGTCAGCGGCAGTGGCATGCTCAGTGTGATGGGCGGCGGTACGTTGGTGCTGGGTGGCGACAGCACTTACACGGGCGGCACCACGATGGTCGCCAGCACGTTGCAGTTGGGTGACGGCGGCACGAGCGGCAGCGTGGCAGGCAACGTCCTCAACGACGGCGCCGTGCTATTTGACCGTTCAGACGACGTCGGTTTTGCAGGGGTCATCAGTGGCGTGGGCACGATGACCAAGCTGGGCACCAACACGCTGACACTGAGGGGCAACAACAGCTATACCGGCACCACGACCATCACCGGCGGCGTGCTGCAGGTCGGCGATGGCGGAAGCACCGGCGCCCTCGTTGGCAATACCGTGAACGACGGTGGCCTCACCTTCAATCGCAGCGGCAGCCTCGGTTACGCCGGCGCCATCAGTGGCAGTGGCTGGGTACGCCAACGGGGGCCGGGAACCACGGTGCTGTCGGGCGCCAGCAGTTATACCGGTGGCACCTTCATCAGCGCGGGCACGCTCAGCGTCAGTGCGGACCAGCATCTTGGCGACCCGTCCAGTGCGGTGAGCTTGAACGGCGGCACGCTACAGCTTGCGGCGAGCTTTAGTAGTGACCGTAATCTGTTGATCGATACCGCCGGCGGCACCATCGATGTGACCGACCGCAACGAGCTCACCGGCCATATCGATGGCACCGGCGCGTTTATAAAGCGTGGTAGCGGCGCCTTGATTGTCAACACCGTGGCCAATGCCACCGGCCCGATAGAGGTCGCCGCCGGTACGCTGGTGGTCGGTGACAGTGCACATCCCAGCGCGCAACTGGCGGGCAATGGGGGCGTTAACGTTGCCGCGGGCGCTTTCTTGGGCGGCTATGGCCAAGTGGTGGGTCGTGTCAACAACGCCGGCACGCTCGGTGTCGGCAATGCGCTGCCCGCCTTGGCCAACGATCTTGATGCGCAGTTCACCATCGTCGGCCCGTTGGTGAATATGGGCTCCATCACGATGGTCAACGGCGCCGCCGTTGATCAGCTGATCGTATCGGGCAACTATGTCTCTAGCGGTGGACAGCTGGAGACGGAGGCCGTGTTGAACGAAGGGGGCCAGGCAGGGCAATCTGATCGCCTGGTCGCCAACACAGTCAGCCTGGCCGGCAGCCCGACCCGCATCGTGGTGCACAATCTGGGCGGCACCGGTGCGGTAACGTCGGGGGATGGCATTGCGCTGGTCAATGTGCTCGACGCCCCCTTGTCCGCCGCCGGCGCCTTTGTGCTGGCCGGGCGGGCGGTGGCGGGTCCGTACGAGTATGTGCTGTTCCAAGGCGGCGTGGCCAACCCCACTGACGGTCAGTGGTATTTGCGATCGCAGGCGCAGCCTGAACCGCCGAGCACGCCAACGCCCCTGCCACCGTTGCCGGAGCCGGAGCCGATCTTCCGACCCGAAGTTGGGGCGTATCTCGCCAATCGTCAAAGCGCCGCCGATGCCATGAGGCAGACGCTGCACGATCGCCAAGGGGATCCGCAGTACAGTAGGGAAGGCGCCACCGACGCGGCGAGCACCTTGGGCAAAGTCTGGTTGCGCGTGCAGGGTGGCAACACGCGTAGCCAAGCCGCCGATCGCTTGCTCGCTACCGAGGGGCGGCAGTCGCTAATCCAGCTCGGGGGCGATTTCGGCAGCTGGACCGCGTTCAGCGAGACTGATCGTCTGCACGTGGGATGGATGGCCGGTTATGCCGACGGCCGCGCGGACGTCACCGCGCAATTCGATCCGGCGCAGGCTAGGGGTCATACGGATGGCTACTTTGCCGGTGCCTACGCCACATGGTTTGCCAACAACGATCAGCGACTGGGCGCGTACGTGGACATGTGGCTGCAAGCGGGTTGGTTCAACAACCAAGTACGTAGCAGCATGCTGCCGGATGTCCATTACGACTCCACCAACTGGGCCGCCTCCGTCGAGTACGGCTACGGCTTTGCGACGGGAAAGGACTGGGTGGTCGAGCCGCAGATTCAGATGATCTACAACGACTATCAGGCCGACAGTCTTACCGACAGCACCGGCACCCGCGTGCGACCGCTCAATGGCAGTGGCACCATCGGGCGGCTAGGCGTTCGCGTGTATCCGCAGCTGACATCCAGCTACCAAGTGCGCCCGTTTATTGAGGCGAATTGGTGGAATGGCGGTGGCACCGATACCATCACCTTCAACGGGATCCCTGTTAGTGATTCCGTACCCACCAACCGCTATCAGTTCAACGTTGGCCTGCAAGCACGCACTGGCGAAGGCTGGGTGATATGGGGTCGCTTCGGCGGCGAATGGGACAGTGCGCAGTACGAGCGCGTAAACGGTCAGCTCGGGGTGAAATACAACTGGTAACTGTGTAACCGAAAGTGAACCTGCTCTCGATGAACCCATACCGTTGGTGTTCACGCCATCGTACTGTCGCCGATGAAGTGCCCTCACCGCCTGTTGATTCTAGCCGGGGCCGGCATCCGTCGCCAGGTGGGATCATCCGTGAGATCCATCAGGCGATCTGGCGATCTGGCAAGAACGATAATCTGAGCAGGAATACAACGCGGACTCCCCCATCAGTGCACCCATGGCCAGAGCGAATGCATCCGCTGCAGTACTAGACGCTCCACCGTGAGGCACGAGATGCAGTCCAATCAACAATTGGCCCGTATCATGCGGCGTTAGCCCTGTCGGTTGACCGCCCCCACCCCCATGGCAATCGCTTCAAGTGTGTTACTGGCACAGAAGGCGTTAGACACCGCTTGCACGGCGACCTACAGCGCCGCCAGCCCGGCCGCCATCGGCGTACCGGCAAGAACCCCACAGTCATACTCGTCATCAAGGCACCGAAGCCGCCGATGACTGCTCCATTCGCCCGGCTCCCCTGGTAGGGCCTAGCACAGTCGCGCGAGTCGGACCGAGCCTTGCTAAGTACTGCAGTTCCAGGGCTCTCAGGTCGGTCAATGCCGCGGTACTCGACGACACCTGCATGAAGTGAGTCCACAACCGCGACAGTCAGCGTGGCGGCGGCGCCCCCGACCATCATGGTCGCGCCGGTCGGATGCATACCAACCGGGCTCCTGCACCATCCTGCGCAGGAGCCCGGCCCAATACGCTGCCGACCCTTCGCAGAATGCGGCATCTCAGATCACTTGTGCCGTCCAGAGCGAGGCCCTGTCAAGCAGCAAAGACCAATCGCGAGCACTCCGAGACTAATCGGCCTTCTGAAGCAGCGGATCTCGCCCGCATCCTTTAAGGTCATTTGGAGACACTACGAAATGACCCATCAGGAATGCGTCAATCGAGCTCGTCACAGGGCTCTCTTCAACAGCTTCGCACTGCTAACAGTCGTGCTTTGCTTGACCCATGCCCCGGCAGCATTGGCCCACGGTGGCCGGCTTAACGCCGAAGGCTGCCATAACGAAAAGAAGCACGGCGGCTACCATTGCCATCGCTCGGGATCAGTGCCGTCAAATGCGAGTAGCAAGCCTCGTACTATAGGTCCGATCTATTACAAGAACTGCGCCGCCGCAAGGAATGCTGGCGCCGCGCCGGTCATGCAAGGCGAACCAGGCTACGGTAGGCACCTGGATCGAGATGGCGACGGAATTGGCTGTGAATAGCAGGTGCACAGCCGCTCGCGAACACTTTGTTGAATGACAACCGCCCTGCGGCACCCGGCTGAACGCTGCGGTTCTTGTCTAGCAAAAGAAGGCCGCTGCGACCAAAATGTTTCTTTAGCTCGGCAATGCCCCTGACGTCCGACACTCCGCGAAGATTCGAGAAATCCGCGGAATAAGTAGACAAGGCGCCGATTCAGCCTCAGCAACATCGGACATTGTCCGCCACTCTGCCGCGATCACAATCAACTCATGGAAAAGGATCAAGTTCCAGGCAACCAGGCCGTGAGGGGCACTCGATACTGGTTCGAAGGGGAACTCCTTACCGTGCGAGATGTGCACGAGCGCGTACCGGCGCTGTCCCTACAATGCATCCGTCAACACTTAGTGCAGGGACACGACACGCGCGCCGTCATGCTCGAAGTGGATTATCGAGAGATCCGAGCGGCGAATGGTCGCCGGGCGGCGAAGCGTTACATGCGCGCACTCAATCATAGACATCGTTATGACTGAGCGGCCTCCATATCGAACCAGTAATGATCCGCAAACTTTTGGCTCCTTGGGACCCGAACCGGCAGCATGCATAGGTCTAGGTTGGCAGGGCGATCCAGCTCTCGAACCAGTACCGAACGCCACAGGGTGCGCCCCCGAGGAAGCGTTGCTCCCTACGACTCTATGATGAAGCACGGAGTGCGCTCGCAGACTCCTGGCTGCCAATCCATGCACTCCAATTCAGCCAACTGCAGGCGAACGGTGACGAATCTCGTATTCCATCGCGGGTCCCGTGCGCGCGTCGCCAGTACGCATCGCGTGCACCGCCCCTCCAGCGAAGAGCCGGTGAACCACCTGCGACCGGAAGTGCCTGCATGCCCTCGATGAATGGCCTCGTCCGTGCCGCGCGTCGAAGGGCCAATGGCACGGCCGGTTGCGCACTCCGCCCCTGCTTTCATCGATGAGAGGCGCGCTCCGGTCGTCCAACTGCATGACCGGCGTGAAGGGCCGAGGCGCCGCCTGGGAGAGCGATTTTTGGAACTGCGCAGATCTTACTCATCGCTTAATCGCTCAGGCCAAACTTCACCGCACGTCGCTCGCCGATATCAGGCCAGAACCAGATTCGCATGGTCCCGCGTGTAATTGACCGAACCAACAGGAATGCCCGGGCGAACATCCCGAGATCCACCCGTCCCAACGTGGGATGCCCGGAAATGTGACCCGGACGTGGATAGTCCTGCGGACCGCGACCACTCATCCAATGTGGTATTTCGGTTCAGACGCCCTCTTGAGGCACAGCCAATTGTGGCGGCCTGGTTGGAAAGCCAGCCCAGCAGTTGTGAGGCGCTGAGAATGCCCTCCCTAGAGCTCTGCATCAGCTACTTTCTGGAGTCGCGACTCGTCGCATTAAGGCCCAGGAAGGAATGACCGAATCTTCTCCGGGGAATCTCAGATCCATCGCCTAGAAGCAGGGTGGCTGCCCCGCTAGCGTGGAAGACCTGTGTCCGATCTGCGACTTGAATCTGGATGGTCATGCTCACAACAGTAGCGCGCCAGCAAAACAGGAGTTCCGGTCTACTCCTTGCCTTCGCTCTCGCCGTCGTTCCGGCGGCGAGCGCACAATCACCTAGAATCTACGAGCCTGCCGGAATTCCGTTTGAGTTCGGATTTCCAGATGCAACGGATTCCTCGGTCGTCTGCGAGTCGCAAGGTGGTGGCTATCGACACTGCCGCGCCAACACACGCGATGGCGCCTATCTGCTGGACCAATTCTCGAAGAGTGCGTGCATACGAGGCAGGAGCTGGGACTATGATCGTCATGGAATTTGGGTTGATGAAGGCTGTCGCGGTGAGTTTGGCCTAGGTCGGCCTGGCAGACGCTCGCGATGGGACGACGACCGCGATGATGGTCGAAGCGGCTACGAGCGCTCTATGTTTCCGCGGGCACAAACACTCTACTGCGGATCAGACGATAACAGGCCGCGGCGTTGCAACGTGACGGTGCGTCGAGACGCGCGAATGACCCACCAGTCATCCAAGGCACCCTGTATCGAAGGAACCAGTTGGGGCTGGGACCGGGATGGTGTCTGGGTCAATCAGGGCTGTCGCGGTGAGTTCCAGGTCGACTGAATCAACCAAGTCATCATTGAATGTCAACGTCATGGTCGCGCGGGGTTTAATTCGCCCGCCATGCCGGCACTAGTCGACCCAATCGTGTCGATGGCCCATGCGCACGTACGACCGTTCGGGATCGAGCGGCAACCGCACACTGATCGTGGTAGTCGCGAAAGCCTTGATGGCCGCCGGAGCTCCATGATTGGACCTCTTGACGTCTCAAGTTCGCTGTTGCGCGTTGACGGAATATCGCCCCCGAGCGGTCGTATGGGCGAACCACTTTCGGACTTCTCTATGCATTCCCCGGCCAACGAACTCTCGCTGTACTTGTTCTTCACGCCGGCCGGGGTCTTGCTGTCAAAGCGCTCGTACGCGTTCCCCGCCAGCTTGCTACGTGATGCATCGGCGGCCGAGTTCCTTGGCCCGCTATCGGGCAAGCAGGCCATCGACTATCTAAACGCTGCGTTCCCCGACTTGCGCACGCCAGCCCGTGTCCAAATTGAAGCCTTCCTGGCAACTCCTGAGATCATTCAACTGCTGTCTGATTGAATGCCCCCTTCACTGTCAGCGATTCCTACATTCGAATACCTGGTCTCGATCGCGCGGATGTCCTGCTGCGGAGGAACCGTTCAGAAGGCTGGAAGGATCCCTCGAGTAGTTCGTTCAGTGCTGGGAGTGCCTTTCGGAGGCAGAGGGCGACTCAGCGGCCCCGGTCCATTCGCCGCTGCGCTTCATTGCTCCCCACCCGTGCTTGCGACCCAAAAACCATTGTGCGGTGCCCTTGCACTGCCACATGCAGTTCAATTGAGCAAAGCCCACGTTCTCAAAGACCGCAAAGAGGATTAGCACAGCCATCTGCGCTCCAGTAACTGGAGGGCGGAGCGCCACTTTGTCGATGACCAGAGCCATCACGGTGAAGATCGCCCCCATCCCAATCGAGAGTGCCAGCATCGCGACCACAAACAAGGGCGACACCCAGCCCGACGACAGGGCGATCAGCGTGAAGGCTATCGCAGCGATCTGCACAAATGGTCCAATCAACTCGAAGGCGAACCAGTAGGGCCACGCGATAAAGGCGACCGTTCCACCCTTCCAGCCAAAGCACCAAGGCGGGTGAAGAATCAAGCTTTCGCCCAAACCGCGCTGCCATCGAACCCGCTGTCGAGCCAGCGTGCTGATGTCACTGGGAGCCTCGGTCCATGCAATCGGATCCGGTAAAGAGAGGATCCGATAATGCGTGTCTTGCGATCGGAACCAACGATGCAGCCGAACGACGAGCTCCATGTCTTCACCCACGGTGTCTACGCGATAGCCGCCAACCCGTTTGACGCTGGTTACGTCAAAAAGGCCGAGCGCTCCGGAGATGATCATCGTGGCCCCTAGCTTGGACCAACCGAGGCGGCCGAAGATGAAGGCGCGCGAATACTCGACGATCTGCATCTTGATCAGCAGACTGTTGGGTAAGTCGATCCGACTGATCATGCCGCCGCGGATCTTGACGCCATTCGCTATGCGGATGGTAGCCCCAACAGCGACGGTTTCAGCGTCCTGGACAAAGGGCCGCACTAGCCGCCGCAAGCTATCTGGCCGCAAGAACGTATCTCCGTCCACACTACAAAACAGGCCTGCCGTTATAATGTCGAGGCCTGCATTAAGCGCGTCTGCCTTACCGCCCCTCTCTTTATCGATCACAATGAGTTTCGGTTCACTGCGGCATCGATACACTCCTCTGATTGCCTGATGGGGCACTTCGTTAGGCACCTTTTGCGCGCAAAGCGTCAGTTCGAACCGCTCCATCAAGACCTGGAGAGTTCTGTCGCAGGATCCGTCATTCACGACGATGACCGTGTGATCCGGATAATCCAGACGAAGCATCGCCGTTACCGAACTCAGAACTACGCGTTCCTCGTTGTAGCACGGCACTACTATGGCAACCGACGGGCAATTTTCGTCGGTCGGGAGTTCATGAGTACGACGCTTGACGTAGTCTCGGAGCTCCAACATCGACATGATCACAAGAATTATGTAGCACAAGTTGAACACCGCGTAGTAGGCGATGAATACATACTCGGCAATGGTAATTGCATCGCTTGCCATGTCTGCAGGCTGGAGGCGTGTCACCAGGCTAAGGCAGGAAATACGCGGAGACGAGATACGGCGCGGAGCGGAAGTCTCGCGGCGCAATGAACCCGCGACTACTCATGCGACAGCGCACCGCCGGGGCTATCATACGCCCACCAGGGCGGTACGGAGGAGGCCCGCGGTGCGAGCAATGGCTTATAGATCACAGGCCGAGTCGTTCGGTCTCAACACTTGTAGGCTGTGTATTGCCCTCACGTTGCTAGTCTCTGGCGGAGCTGCTTTTGCGCAGGATGCACACGAGAAAGCGAAAGCGCTTCTCCAAGTTGGCAACTACATGGGCGCCATCGACCTGCTAGAAGAGTCCCTCAACAAGAATCCGAACGATCTCGAAGCGAGGTATCTTCTGGCGCGCGCGCTGCTCTGGGGAGGGCGGCATCAGGAAGCACTCACCCTGTTCGTCCGTCTTGCCGAGGCCCGGCCGGAGAATAGCGATTATCTACTCGGGCTTGGCCAGGCGCTCTTGGCAACGGGCAGGTATGAAGAGGCCGAAAGAGTGTTGTCGCATGCCCACCATATTGCACCAATGTACAGAGACGTCGAAGCTGCCTTGGAGCAGGCACGAGAGCGACTGGCAGTAAGCAGGCCAGGTAACGGGTCCAGAACAGTTGAGCCGGCCCTGGCCGTGGGCGACGATGTGGGCGTTACCAGTGTGCGACAGAAGGCGGCAGGTCTCTCGGCCACGTATGACGCCCTCACCGGAAGCTACGACCCGTGGCGCGGGTTGCGCGTCGCGTTCTCGAATACCGCACGAGGCCACATCGGCGGTTTCGGCTACTTAGGCATCGACCAGCGCTTCGGCGAAGTAGACTATGGCGTAGCGGTCAGCTTGATATTGCCACTGGGCAATGACTGGGAGCTTCAGCCGGAGTTTGGCGTGGCTTCCGAGGCGGATTTTCTGCCTCACTACTATGTGGACATGAGTGTCCAGCGTACCATCTCCAGAATCTGGCTCGCGAGAGCAAGCATGCGCTCCAGCAACTATCCTGATGCAAGGGTCGATCGATTCGCCATAGAGGCTGATCGGTACGGCGAGCGATGGCGCTCCTCATACATCGTGAATGTAACGCGCTTGGGCGGAGTCGACTCCCTGGGCTACGACATTCGGGTCGCCAGGCCCTACGGCAAGCAAAGCGAGGCTGGGGTGCAGTTTGTGTTTGGTCGGGAAGCTACATTGACGGAGACTGGGCCGGTAACAAGTGACGTCCGATCCTGCTCCGTGTTCGGGCGACACAAGCTAGCGGAAAGTTGGCGGCTCAACTGGACTGTAACGGCGTCCGAACAAGGCGAGTTCTACTCGCGCTACGGAGTTTCGCTTGGCGTAGAACGCTCCTTGTGAACCCCAGGCTCGGCGTGCGGCCCCTACTTCGCTACTTCAAGTCTGGAAGCTGGCTCCGTCAGTGGGCTCATGGAGCGGAGATCCCGAGTGCGGCAATCAATTGGCCGGACTGTCAACGCGATGGTTCTGATATTGCGCCAGCTGTGACGCGAGCGCTTAGGAGCCCGTGGAGAAGTCGGCCGAGGTGCGGACAGGACGGATTGCCTCCGTTGATTGCGACGCGATGGCCACGATCGAAAAGGGGATCGTGGAGAACCAAGGCATCTACCCTCGAAGTTCCGGTCGCCTGTCCATGGCTGATGTGTGTGGGCGCGCTGGCCTCCACCCAGTTACCATGCAAGGCTCCACCCATCGCGGTACGCTAGAACATTCACTCTTGGCTAGAGCGGTTCTCACAACCGAGCACCAAGATGGCCGTATCGAGCAGCCGACATCAGCCCCGCTACGCAAGCATGTTCGACTACTCCTTCCACCATCTCAATCCATGTACCAGCTTGAGATTCCCCGGCGCGATAGCGAGCTGATGGACCTTCGCGCGAAGATTGAATCTCTCGAAGCAGATAACATCTGATTGATGGAGCAAGCTTCTCAAGGTCGAGTGGTGCGTATGCCAAGCGAAAGTAGTCCGCAGGATGGATATCCATGTCTTCATTCTCCCTCGCCTTTGTCTCATTCATTGCGACAATACCGGACTGCGGGGGGGGGCAGCTCCCTTGCCACATGGGCCAGAATGCAGCTCAGGCCGCCACCGGATAGCGCTTACAGGTAGACGACTTCGAACGTTGCGCTGCCGTCGACGGTGATGTCGCCAGAGGTCGGCAGCTGGTTCTGGGGAGCAATTTAATGTTGGTCTGGCAGGCCCCTGAGCAAGTTGCCACTCGAGGTTTGCCACGGAAACGGGCCTGTCGGCCTCAAGCCTTTCTGGTACTGCGAGGACCGAGTACGCGGGTAGGTACGCACGGATCTGGGGCCTGCCGGAGCCGGATGCCGATGGTCCACTCGACTGGCAACCACTCCAGTACCTACGGGTTTAGCCATTTCTGTCGGGGCTTCCCACGGCGAATGGCGAGGGGCTAGCCCCGGTCAGATTCGGATGGCTACGGCCAAAGGCGGACTTGGTTGCGCCATTTCGTCCCCTAGGGCTAGACTCTTTGACTTGCCGGGAGAACGCTTCTGCTTAGCTGGTCGAGCAACCTGGAGAGTCTTATCCTCAGCCTCTCAGCATCCGGCCGTGATCGGAACTGGGCCGCCTACAAGCCAAGACGCCCGCTACGGGCATGCAGCCATCAGCTGCTTTCCAGCGGCGTCAGCAGCCGAGGGCCTTTGCCAATTGGATAGATTCCGTTGGTTACAAATGCATCCGCACCAATGGCGTTATCGTCCGTCCGCAGCTTCCAAGGGATCTGCTCCTTCGATCCGGGAATATAGGCTCGCCATTCACCGTGCTTCGGCCCTTCCTGGTCCGGAGGAACGAAATCGACCGGCACGCGGAGCGACCAGTACGGGGCATCGACCTCAGGCCCGGAAGTGGGTAAATCGAACTGCCAACGACGAGCCGTCTGCACAGCCGTTCGCCCAAGCATCTCACGCCACCTACGCATGCCGCGTTCGTCGTCAACAGCGGTGAGATTAACTTGCTCAGCGATCACCTGTATTGGCTTACCGTTGCGCCCGATCTGTAGCACCAGGTAAACCGTACCGCCGACACCGTAGCGCACGGCCTCCTCCGGGTACTTGGGAGCCGCCAACTTGCCGTTGGTGGTCACAAACTCGCCTTCGCGCTCCTCGCCAAAGCGCGCGCTGGCGATTCGCACTGCGTAATCATCGGCTCCAACTCCTCGGGCCACGAGGCGCAAACTCATTGGTGCACGCGCAGCCACCGTTCGACCGTTCTCCACGATCGGCTCGAAGCGCCAACCTACTATGGCTGCATCAATCAGCCTCACGACACCATCCGGTAGTTCGCCCTTCTGATCGAGGCGATGCGCGCTCACCGAACCATCCGCCTCAATGTTGATGGAACCGGCTACCAACATACTGATTTCAGCCTGTTTACGCACTTCGTCTCGACTCGAAGCCGTGGCCGATAGGGCCCACATCATCAGGGCAACGCCCAACCATCGATGCTTGAACCATTCCATGCTCACTTCCTACACATTGTTTGAATTGAGAAAAGCCGAAAGGACCCGCCCTTCCGCACCATCGAGACGAGCCACTACACTTTGAACAGGCCAGCCAGTTGATTGCCAGCCACAAGTAGTTGGTCCAGCCGCGGAAACGTGTTCGGCCAGCGCGGTTCTGCGCGGCATAGACGAGTCAGAGAACGCCAGTAGCGGTGCGCTTGCCGACGTGCCGGTCCAGCGCATTCGTTGCTTCCCCACCAGCGCGAACCTCAGTTGAGGTTCGCCGCCACCAAGGCTGATGCCATGGCTGCGGCAGCTAAGACACTTAGCATGAGCCATTCGCGCCAGTTGAAATCTGCCCATGGGAACAGCTTCATCTTCCGTCCTGTTCTCTTATAGTGAAAGTGAAGGATGAGATTCCCCCCCACGCCCCAAAGTACGACGAAGAGGGTCAGAAAGATGGTCTGCAGTACGTCGCGATGTAAAGACATTGTTGCCCATCCATATTTGAAGGAACGTCATGCCAAGCCCAACCAGAGAGAGAGAGAGAGAGAGCAAGCATCATCTTGCCGATTTCAAAACTCATCTGAACTGGCTTCCATGGACACGCGTTGACCGTTGGGGGACTCCGTCCGCTGCAGTTTCCGCAGGATCCGGCGCGGAACCCTCCTTTCGGGAGGCAACAGTGCGCGCGCACCTTTCAGGAAGAACTTCACCAACATAGTTATTTGTCTTTGACTGGCACATCTGGCCCCACATTTACCTGACCAGGACCTCGGCCACCACCGCCACCGCAATTTCCATAGCACCCGCCCCCCCCCATGAATCCTCCTCCCCCACCATAGTTGCCGCCGCCACCCTCGCGGCCGCCGCCGTTTGGTCCTGCAGGGTTAGGTGGGCTGGGCTTTTCCTCCCTGGGGATTTCCTGGGTTACGCAATCCCCATCGGTGCATACCGTGGCTACCAGAGGGTTTTTGATCGCCGGTCTCCTAAAGCCTAAAGCGCGCAGAATTGCATTAGGAGACAACGTATAGGTCTTGCCACGGCTGTACGACGCGCCAATTCCAGGGCCAATGCTGATTGCGCCGCCCTGAATTTCACCTTTGTCGTCGATCAGAACGGTCGGCGAGTACTCCACGATATTGGAGTCGAGGCTTTCGCCGTCTCCCTCGATATCGCCAGTTACATGGCCTGCGCCAAGCGCGGCGCCGAAGTTGACTCCCCCTGCAAGAGCGGGTGAGACGAATAATCCTGAGTCCATCGGTGTGTCCCAGTCAATAACCAACCCCCCACTGATCTCAGCACCGATCACAGGAACAAAATCGATCTCGCCGTAGACGAAGGTATCCTGAAGGCCGAGCGGGTCAATGCGCTGCACTGGGTTGCCATTCGCGTATGCGTAGGTTGAGAAACTCACACCTGCCAACCCGATAGGGTCAGGCTGGGTATAGGCACCCAGGCTCGCGTCGTAGCCGTCACGGAAGCCATTGCTCCACAAGCCACTCTCGGCATCGTGGTACTGCCCCGGGAAGCCCAGGTTGAGCCCACCGATTGCATCGGACTTGGTCGCGCGCGCCCATGCCTCGTTGCCAGCACGCCATACGACCTGCTTCGCATTGTTGGTAACTGCCTCCGGTCGGCCCACGTGGTCGGTATGCACGAAGCGTAACTGCTGGTCCGGTTTCACCAGCCCGACCACTTGATTGCCCAGCCAAAGGTAGCTGGTCCAGCCAGCGCCGCCATGCTCGGCCAACAACTGATTCTGGCCGGCGTAGACGAACCGGGTCCGACCCGCGGCCGTGCTCTTGCCAATTCGCTGGCCCAATGCATTGACGGTGTAGTTACTGCTTGCGCCGTTGATGGTCGCGACGCGCATCCGGTTGAACCCGTCATACGTGTAGGTGGCGGTCAGCCCAGGCGCGGTTTCGCCTGTACGGTTGCCCAGCGCGTCGTAACTGTAGCTGTGCGTGCCGCTCGGGTTGTTATAGCCAAAGAGACGGTTGCTGGCTGGATCGACATCGTAGGTGGTCAGCACGCCAGCCTCGAGCCCGTGGGTGCGGTTGCCGTTGGCATCGTAGGACCACTCCGCGCCCTTCGCCGTCTCCTTCGCCAGCCGGCCCAGCACGTCGTACTGGTAATTGCGAGTCTGACCGGCGTCCAGTCCGTTGGTGATCGCGATTATCTCGTCGGCAGCGTTGTGGTCGTAGGTCAGGCTCTGCACTAACGCATTGCCATCCCCGGCGCTGATACCAAACACCCTCCCGTCGGTGTCGAAGTTTACCAGCCGCTCCAAGCCGTTGCCGTAGCTCCAGCCGTTGGCCGGCCCGAACGGTTGATAGGTGAGGTTGCTGGCAACCGTCTGTGAGATGCCGTTGATCGTCGCGGTCATCGTCGCAAGCCGACCGCTGTGGTAGCCGTAGCCGACACTAACGCCACTCGGGTAACTGATGCCGCTCACCCGGCCCAGTCCATCGAAAGCGTACGCGGTCGTGCCGTCGTAACTCTGGCCGGCTTCATCCACACCGCTCACGCGCCGCCGTGTCAGCCACCCTTGGGGGCTGTATGCCTGTGTCACGGTGTTCTTGACCGCGCCGGTCTCGCGCACTTCGGCCACGCACAACCGCCCTTGTCCACCCGTACAGGAGTCATAGCCGAAATTGCGCTCGGCCGAGCCGGCGCGGGCCTGAGTCAACCGCCCGAGACCGTCGTGGGCGTAGGTGGTCACTCCACCATTGTTACGCGTCATCCGCGTTGGCAGCCCTGCCGCGTTGTACTCCACCGTTGTGACGCCGGTGTCCGGGCTCACCTGTTTCCAGGTCTGGCCAAAGCCATCCTTCTCGTATGCTGTGACCTGGCCGCGCGGATCGGTCACGGACACCAGTTGGTTGTTGGCGTCGTAGGCGAATGCACTCGCCACGCCGGACGGATCGATGGATCGAACCACACGACCCAGTGCGTCGTAACTCATCCGCGTCGTGCGGTTGAGTGCATCGGTGACTGCGGTGACGCGGTCCTCGTTGTCGTAGGTGTAGCGGGTGACCTGGCCGGCGTTGCCGTGCTGGGCGACCAGCCGACCCAGATCATCGTACTGGTACCGGATCTCATGCGTGACGCCAGCCATAGCCGGAACCGGCCCTGCCAACGACAACGCGATGCCGACGGCGAGCGTGCTTCTATTGATCATCATGTTCTTGCCTCCAAATCCGTTGGGGCCGCCGGTCAGGGCTCGTAGCAGTTCCTGGTCGGGCAGTTCGTCGGCGGCGTCCACTTCGGCGGATCCGGTGGCGGCTGGGTCGTCGGGTTGCCGCGCACGTCCACCGTGGCCAGGGTCAGGCCGTTCTTCTTCAGGTGGAAGCGGTTGCCAGACGCGCCGATCCACGACGCGGAGGCCGAGCCGCTTTGCGTGTTGCCGTAGAACAGCTGCGCGCCATTGTTGTTGAGGTCGGTGACCCAGATCTCGGCGCCGCCGTGACTGGCGCCCCAACTGATCGACGCGGTACACGTGCTGCCGCCATAGGGGATCGTGCACGGGTTTGGCGACGCGCTGATCCAGCCGTTCATGACCGTGACCGGGACGTACGGCGTGGTGTCGCCGAACCAGGTCACCCCGTCCTGCACCATCTGCCACTCGAAGTTGTGCGTGCCGGGCTGGTCCGGCGCCCGCACCGAGAACGTAATGGCCCGGTCCTGATTTGTGCTCCAGTCGCCGGGGACGGGCACGCGACTCATACCCCAACGGGTGTTGTCGTACGGCCAGCGCGAGCCTAGGTGGAATCCGGCCCAGCTGTTCCAGGTCAGGGCGCCGGTGTTCCGCAGGGCGACCTGCACCTGATACCACTGGCCGGCGACCATCGAACTCGGCACCGACTGCCACAGGAACTGCGCGCCGTGCGGCGTCAGCTGGCCGCGCACATCCACGGTGGCCAGGGTCAGACCGCTGCGCTTGAGGTGAAAGCGCTTGCCCTCGGTCGGGATCCACGACGCAGCGGCACTGCCGCTCTGGGTGTTGCCGACGAACAGCTGCGGCATCGACCCATCCAGATTCGTCACCCATACCTCCGCGCCAGCGTGGCTCGCGCCCCAGCTGATCGTGGCCGAGCAGGTACTGGCGCCAGCGGCGATCGTGCACGGGTTCGGACCGGCGTTGATCCAGCCGGACAGCACCGTCACCGGCACGTTCGGGGTGGTCGGACCGAACCAGGTCACGCCGTCGTGCACCATCTGCCACTGGAAGTTGTAGTTCCCAGCGGTGGTCGGTGCGCGCGCGGTGAAGTTGAAGGTGGCATTCTGATTAGTCGCCACCTGACCCGCGACCGCTACGCGCGAGGCGCCCCAGTTGGTGTTGCTCAGTGGGTTCTGCGAGCCTAGGTGGAAGCCCGACGCATTGGTCCAGGTCGCCGCGCCGGTGTTTTTGACCGTCACATTGGCCGGATACGGCTGCCCGACCAGCATTACCGTCGGCACGCTGTGGCTGACAAACTGCGCCGCGTGCGCGGTCAGCTGACCACGCACGTCGACAGTGGCCAACGTCAGGCCGTCCTTCTTGAGGTGGAATCGATTGCCGCTGGCGGTAATCCAAGAGGCCGGGGCACTGGCGTTCTGGGTGTTGCCGTAGAACAGTTGCGAACCGCTGTTATTGAGGTCGGTAACCCAGACCTCGGCGCCACCGACACTGGCACCCCAGCTGATAGTCGAGGTGCACGTGCTGCCACCACCGGGGATTGCGCACGGGTTAGGCGAGGCGCTGATCCAGCCCGACAGTGTTGTCACGGCCACGATCGGGGTGAGATCGCCGAACCAAGTGCCACCCCCGTCGCGCGCCATCTGCCATTGGAAGGCGTTCGCACCAGTGGCGGGCGCGACTACGTTGAACGTGAACGACGCGACCGCTCCGGGCGCCACGGTGCCTGGCACCGCGACCCGGCTCGTGCCCCAACGGGTGTTGTCGCCGGGGTTCTGGGACCCGAGCCGATAGCCGTTCACCCCGGTCCAGGCCACATTGCCGGTGTTCTTCATTTGCACCGTGACGGCGTAGGTCTTGCCGACCGCCATGGACGCCGGGACAGACTGGCCGATGAACTGGGCGCCGTAGACGGGCGGCTGCACCGTGATCGGGCTCGCGGTGCCGCCGCAACCGGCGGCATTGCACGCGCGCACGCGGTAGGCGAACGTCGTGGCCGCGCTCTTTCCGGTCAACGCAAGGCTCGTCGATGCCGCGTCCTGGGCCAATTTCCAAGCACCACCGTTGACGCTTTCCTCCAGCCGATACGCCGTGGCGCCGCTGACGACACTCCACTGCACGGTGTAGCTACCCGTCTCATTCACTCCGGGTGCGGACAATCCCTGCGGCACGCCGGGAAGCGTTGCCGGCATGTCGACCTGCGCAGCACTTTCCGTCACTGCTGCAGTGACCTGCGAGGCGGCGTTGTGGCTGTATCGGACTTGCTCGAAGGCGCCTTTGCCGTCGGAGCGGAACTGGCGCAGCACGCGACCGGCGGCATCGTAGACCTGCGTGATGGTGACGCCGTCTGGAGTACGCATGCTGGCTAGGCGCCCGAACCCATCATAGGCATAGGTCGTGGGTTGCGCGACGCCATTGACGATGGCCTGAGCCAAGGTGATTCGACCGCGGGCGTCGTAGGTGTATTCGGTCACCGCGCCGTTGGGGCCGGTGATCCGGCCCGGCTGGCCGAGGCCGTTGTAGCTGGCGAACGTTGTGCTCTGGCCCGCACCGTTCCTGACACTAGCCAGGAAGTGGGCGGCATCGTAGGCATAGGTAACTGCATCGACCGAACCGCTCACCGGTCCATCCACGACCTGCGAGATAAGAAGGCCATTGGGCTGGGCGTTGTAGGCATACGCGGTGCGTTGCACCTGCCCGGCGGCGCCGTGCGTGGACAGGTTCTTGGCACTGGCCGTCGCTACGCGGCCGTCGGATGTGTAGGTGTAGGTGGTTTCGCTCTGTCCGACGACGGTTTCCTGGAGCAAACGGTTCTTAGCTTCATCCCAGACAAAGGTCGTGGTTCGCGCGGCGGAGGCGCCGACCGCCTCGACCTTGCGGGTCAGGTGCCCGTGTTCGTCGTAGTCAAAGTCGGTGATGCCGTCTTCGAAGTCGTGAACCAGATTGAGGTAGCCATTGGCGTCGTAAGTGCGTGCGCCAACCTTGCTGCCGCTCTCGATCGATACCAGGCGGCCGTTCTCGAAGCCGTAGACGGTCCGGCGCTCCAGTGGACTGGTCTCGGTCACACGCATCCGCGTGGGATTGACCTGCGTAGACGAGATCGAGGCAACCGCGGCGACCGCGGCGACCGCAAGGGATGCCATGCCATACATGGGAGCGACGCCAATCGCGGCGACCTGATAACAGATCTTGCCGCCGCCGGTCCAGTACACGCAGCCGGCGCGCTCGTCTTCGCCGTTCTGGTCCCGCTGGAAGCCACCGGGCGGTGGTGGCGGTGGCGGTAACGGCACCGGCGTGCTGTCCTCCACCACATAATTGAAGGTGTAGCGCTCCACGCCGCCCGGACCTTCGCTGCGGATCGCACGTGCCTGATCGTCATAAGCAAACGTGGAGGTGCGCACGCCATTGACCGAGGTGCCGGTCAGGGCGCCGGCAAAGCGGCCGTCCTCGTAGTGGTAGTCCACGGTCGTTGCAGGCGCGCCGGGCAACGTCGCGCCCGCCAGCCGTCCGCGTCCCGTGCCAAACACGTCAGGGGTGTAGGCGTACTGGTACACGCTGCCGGCCGGGTCGGTGACCTGCGTTACCTGGCCGTTTGCCCAGGCGAACTGCACGCTGCGGCCGGACGAGTGCGTCACCCGCTGCAGGTAGGTGCCGTTGTAACTGAATGTCCAGGTGACACCCTGCTCGTCACGGCGCTGGATGAGGTAACCGGCGGCGCTGTAGGTCTCGGTGCCGCGCTCTTCGTTGTATAGCGTGTAGCTACCGTCGGCGTTCTGGACCAGATAGGCCACCGGTTGCGCCTTGTCCTCGTTCCAGCGGCCTGCGCCGGCACTGAGAAACTTGATGCGGCGGCCATCGGGGCGCTGCGCCCAAGCCGCGCCATTGGAGAAGGCGAGCGAGTAGTCGAAGTTGCTCAGCCAGTGTTTGCCGAACAGCCCGATGCCGTTCCAGTGATGATTGTAGGTGCGCTGCAGGTACAGCCCCATCGCCTCATCGACGGCAAAATCCTGCTCGGTCGAGGTCTTGTTGCCTGTTGCAACGACGATGCCGTCGCCGCGCACGACGCCGCCACCGCGCTTGCTCTCGTCGCCAGTCGGCTGTTCCACAGCGCCGGGGTTGACGCTGAAACCGGGGTTAGCTGATGCGGCTTGCGAGGCCAACAACGCCACCAAACTTAAACCACAGAGGCAGAAGATCCGAATGAGCAATGCCCGTAATCGCCGCTCCCTTCTGCGGGTCAATGCAAAACCCCAACGAAGGCTTGCGACGTCGCTTCCCATGCTGCGCTTCACAGGTAAATCCCCTTCCGTCGTCCGTGGCCAAGTGCGCATCGGCTGAACAGCGCTCAGCCGGAGTCGAAGCTAGCGACGGTCGAACAGAAGAGATATAGGATTCATCTTGAAGTCGAGGCGAACGTTCGTCAGGCCATTGTCCACCGCTCTTGAGCCTGGACGAGCGCGTTTCCATCCGGAGGTGAGCCTGGGCGTAGGTAGTCAGCCAAGGGTTGACGTGCCGAATGCGCACGCACGGGACGCAAGGTCGTGCCGGTGTCGGCCGGCGTCGCCGCTCTGCTCTAGGCTATGTGGTCACGCGGGCGTGCGAAGCCATCCCGCGAGAAATCTAAGGGAAGCAAGTACATAACAGAGATTTTGCTCGATAACAGCGGCGCTGTTATCGAGCACGCGGGATGTTACGGACGGTGGGCGATCGTGCTACCGCGCGTCCATCCGACCTTGCGTGCCTCATGCCATGTTGAAATGAAGTTCGCAGTAGAACTGCGGCGTGCCACTGGGCTTTCGCTGGAATGTGCGCAGCACAGGGTCAGGAATCATCATTGCCATTCGCCGAGTCTCGGGCTCCGGCGAGCCCAGCTCCGCCACCACCATGCCCGCATGGAAGTACGAGTGCGCGCTTTGCTTGAAAACCTGTTCCGCGTGGAATGGACTGCATCCAACCGCCACCATCACCGTTCGCCCTTCACCGGTGGCGAAGTAGTCACAGAACGCGATGTATCGCTTTTCAGCATCGGCTGCACCGCCTGCGTCCTGCGATCCGCGACCGCGTGTGCGCCGATCGGACGTGGCGCCGTTCTCAGAGGTTGCGTTCACGAACTACCTCGACAGTGATCTGTTCTGGGACCAGTCGCGCAGGAAGTGTTCTTGAGCCGCGGTCTCGACCGCTCCAGGTCTCGCCGTGCGGACCCAATACATCGCCTCTTCGGCGCTGTCCGCTGCCCCGCAATCCAGCAGCAGCATGCACGCCACCGTACCGGCGCGGCCGAGCCCACCTTTGCAATGCACCACCACTCGTTTGCCCGACAACAATTCTCTTACCAACACCGGGCTTAGCGAAGGCCAGGCCTCCAGCAACCGCTCATCGGGCGCAGCCCCGTCAGTGATCGGGAGCCCATGCCATCGCAGGCCGTGCGCGCTAGCACGCACTGGTAGAGCAGTGATGGACAGCTCGGCGAACTCCCAAGGCTCGATCAAGCTGATCAGGCTGGTCGCGCCCCAGTCACGGATTGCAACGAGATCGACATCGAGATCCCGCGCCCACTGACCGGTCATGGCATTGGCCTGATGCTTACCAGGTGCAAACGTCACACCGATGGCTCCACCGCTTGTGCCCACCGGCAATTCGGCGATCCGCAAGGGATGACTGTGACTGATTCGGATCATGGCATGTGCCCTCCGTGTTAGGCAGCGCAATGGTCTTGAGGAAGGCCGACCCAGTAAACCTGCTCCTCTTGAAGTACGACTGTCAGCAAGACATCCAGCAGGATGGGGCGCCGCCACTGCGGGCCCGGCAGGAAGCAATATTCGTGCTTGGGGAGGACGTTGGCGGCCTCTCTTGCGGCTAACCAACGACTCCGGCGGCGCATCTCGTCCAGCAATGCAACCCGTGCCGCGTCATGGTCCATCCCAGTCCGGAGCAACGCCGATGCCGCCCCGCGAGTTCCGGCCCACACGAGGTAGCGCCTGCGAGCCAAGCTGTGCTCGGCCCATTCCTCAGCCATCGTATGAACAATCCGCTCGGCATCCGCTGGATCAAGCGTGTGACGCCGCAACAGGTGGGCCAAGTATGTTTCAACCTCGGCGTCGGCCAAAGACCCCCACAATTCAGACTTTGCGTGAGCGGAGCCCCCATGGGCCGACAACTCCTGTAGCGCGATCAGCAGGACGGCATGTAGCCGAGTGGGATTGCCCCAGTCAACCAGGTAGCACCAAGTCAATGGTTCGTAGAGCGAGCGGCGAACCCTAGTGCTCCCACTTTGGGGAGCATGCAAAAGTCCGACATCCTCAAGCGAGCGGAACAGTTGCTGCGTCAGCGCAGTACTCGTGCTGAGGGGGGCTTGGACGGCCGTCGAGCGCTCAAGCGCGTACCACGCCGCAAGACGCACCAAACCAAGCGACCGCGCATAGTGCGCCAAGTCGCTGTCGGTGGGTAGCAGGGTCGGTTGGGTGCCGGCACATGCCACTCGCACCTTCTCGTAAAGCGGATTGGCGAAGCCTACCAGCCATACGAGCCATAGGCTACACATTTTTCATGTAATCGGTAGGTGGGTCATAGATTCCAAGTCGCCCCGAACTGACGGCGACCATGGCTCCCAAAACCATCTATCGTGTTGATTACCGAGAGCTGATCAAGCGGCTCCGTGATCGCCGCGAGGAACTGGGTTTGTCCCAGAGCGAAATCGCTCGAGCGCTGGGGTGGCCCCAACAGAGGCTATCGGCCGTTGAGGCGGGCGCCCGTCGGCTGGACATTATCGAATTCTTTCAGCTCACTTCAGCACTGGGGCTTACCGCTCAACGCGCTGTCAGGCTAGTCCTTCACGCCCCTAAATCAAAGTAGGGACGCCTTTGATCTGCGGGCGTCGCCGGCTGAAAGTCCTGTCAGCAGGGCGAAGCATCCTGCGACGCAGACCTGACGACTCAGGACCGGAACGCGCTTCTCCCCCAAATGTGAGGCCTTGCCAGCGCCGACCGCATCGGAGCCCGATCACCAAGGACGGCAGAATGGCACAATGGTCCACATTGCCGACAAGCAGTATTCGCGGACGCTCATTGGGGCATGTCCGACGGCACTGGCATTGCCCACAAGGTCAGGCCACGCAGCAGTCATCGCGCTGGCGGCGAGCGAGACTGGCCAGAACCTGCACGACCCGTAGGTCGTTGATGGTCTGGATGGGCAGCTCGGATGCACGAACCTATCAGCTCCCGCCGCGCATCCTCGCGCCCAGCGCCGGCGGGCTGAACTCGATGAAGGCCTGCAAGGCTTCCATAAACCGCGACGCGGCCACAGGCATCGACACGACGGTGAGCAGGCCGGCCCTTTCTTCTAGCAACCACCCCGCTTCGTCGAAACGGAGCAGGTAATTGTGCGCGCGTCCGTTGAGCGAAGTGCTCGGGACGGCCCCATCCTCGAGTTCCCAAGCATCGTCGTTCTCCAACCACTGCTCGAACTACAGCCCCCTCTGCCACAAACGTTGCGCTACGCGTTACGTTGCACGTACAGCAAGAGCCATATTGGTCAGGGACGGATTCTGCAGCCGGATGTCGGAAAGCGTGCGCCATCCAGCACGAGGAGGTTGTCGGTATCCAACACCCGATTGTTTGATCGACGACTTAGAACCGGCAGACGCCCGAGCTCGGCGACGTTGACGGATCGCGGCCCATACGTGCCCAGCCCAATTCGTGCAGTTACTCACCCCGACTAGTTTCCCCACCTCCCGTCACCTCCAAGCCAGCGTGAGTGATCATCTCGACCATCCGCTCGCGTGCATCGTTCACCAGCGCGTGCTCAGCTTCGCTGTAACGGAGGTCAATCCGCAAGGTACCAACGCCCCAAGCGTCGTGACCGCCGTCCAGCGCGGCCACGTTTTCCTTGCGTGGCAATACCTCGACCAGCGAGCTCAGGGCCCATTGGGCCGGTCCTTCACTTCCCGCCAGGCCGCGCTGGATCGCGCCGGTCATCCCGCACCCTCCGGGCCCCACGGATGCATCCCCGAAGTGCCGGAAGCGGGGTACGACGATACCGTGCCCCTTGTTCCACGGAGCCACATTGACCTGTTTCCGGGACGATACCGCGCAGCGATGTGGAGGCGTGATCCAGCAGGTACTTGCCTACTAGGCCGTGACGATCGGCGATGACCCTCCCTCCCCTGCGCATCGGCGAGTTCCGCAGGATGCGCACCTATTCAAGAGTGGACGCCCAGAGCAGAGTCGCGCGACCGCTATTTGTTTCGGAGGGCTGCTGCGTCACGCGCGGTCTATGCAGGCAACGGCACGAACACGGCTATCTTCGACATCGGTCATCAGATGCGACACCACGCAATCTGTTCTGAGCGTGACGTATCCGCTGGACATCGCGTCGACAGGAGCGCGTGCAGCGTGGTGTGCGGTGACCAACCGCTGACCAGAGCCGATCGGTGCGAAGGCTCGCGATGAATCCCCCGACCGCCGACAACGCGCCGCGTCGGCCATTGGCCTTCCACTGCCGCCTTGAAGCGGGCTTCCCAATTGGTCATCGCTTCCTGTTCGACAAAGCAGCTGTCCGGCAGCTGCGGCAGGTCGTCACGCACGCGCATGAAGCGCTCGACGATGCCGTAGTACGGCGCCAGCTCGGCGTGATCGATCGGCCATTAGCCGCCCGGGTCTAGATTCGCGTGGCCCTGGAACTCATGGTCGGAGATCCGTAGCGTCATCTGCTCATCCTGGATGAGCCCAGCTCTGCTCTCGACGCTCAAGCTGAACGCGAAGTGTTCGACCGGATGGCCGAGTTGTCGTTGGGTCGCATGGTGTTGTTCATCTCCCACCGGCTCTCTACTGTTCGATCTGCATCGGAAATTCTGGTGCTAAGGCGTGGAGCCATCATCGAGCAGGGCTCTCATGAAGCGCTGATGGAGCTCAATGGCACGTGCCATCGCCTCTTCACGCTGCAGGTCGAGAGCTACATTGCCCCATGACCGCGATTCTGCCCCGCATTGCTGGCCTTGTTTTGGCGCTGCTCGTGACGGTGATGACCGGTGCTTGCACGCATATTGCGTCCCGCCCCTCGCAACTGTCATGCCTCGACTTGGATTCGGCTGTCGAAGGCTCATGGCGAAGTGCGGAAAATATGTAGCGCTTCACGCGTGTGCCGGCTCACCGTTCCAGAGAACACCGGCATACGCATGCCGTTCAACAAGACGAGGACGATATCGCCCTATCCAAGTCCGGCCAGACCCAAGATGGCTTCGGGGCCTTTGACCATCTGTTGCTGCGAGCCTCCCGGACTGAGGAAGAGAAGCGGACGACAGCGAGCAAGGAACACGCTCGGCGCAAAGGTCACCGGCGGGAGAACTGGTAAGTCGGCAGCCGCAAAGCCGCCCTAAGCGTCCGTTCAACTCGATCGGGTTCGTCCCGACCGACAATCCGTTCTGTAGAAGACAAAAGCCGGCCAAGGTTAGATCGATGTACTACCAAGCAAGGCCAAGGCGGGCGCAATCTGTTGTGGTGTGCCGCTCAATCGGACAAAGACCCGTTCCTCGGGGCAGGTGGGCACTGCCTCCGTCATAGCATTGCGCACAGTCTGAGCGTCGATTGCGCTGATTACCTGCTGATAGAAAAGGCAGTCAGTGATACTTGATGCGGCGGTTGTCAAACGCAGGTTTTGTACCCTCCAGCACATCGACCACTGGCTTATTGATGCGGGGATTCTCAGTGGCCCCGGCGGTGTACGCGATCTTTGAGCGATTCTTGCGGTCGAAATGCGACCAAACGATCTGCTCCGCATCGCAAACGACGGCTAGATTGGGGTTGTGGGTCACCATGATGATCTGCCTACGTTTTTTGGCTTCCGTAAGCACGGGGACCAACAGGCTCACCACGGTTTCGTTGTCGAGATTCTCCTCTGGCTGATCCAGAATTATTGGGTTCCTTCCCTCGTCGACCAGCAGATAGAAGATCAACAACAACCCGCCGCGCTGGCCCGGCGATAGCTGCTCGATCTGGGCGTCCTGGAACAATAGTGAATAGCCAGGCTCCAGATACGACATGCCGGACAGCAAGTCGTAGATCTCTTCGGCCGTCTTGTCCTCCGCAGCAACGAGGCGATGCCGATCACAGACTTGTCTCACTAACCAGCGGCCGCTTTCGGCCAAAAGCGGACATTGAGACGGAAACTCAGGAAACTCGATTCTGACCGTCACTTTGCTGCCCAAGAGACTAGCGCACGGGTATGAGTCCACGACGGGCTGCAAGTAGCGCGACGTCTTTTGGATTGACAGTGCGGCGCAGGTTCGTCAGCACCTTTCGCTGGGTTTCCGGCGTCCAGAAGATCCGCAGGTGCCGTCGCGCCCGCGTGACCGCCGTGTAGAAGATGCTGTGTGTCAGATCTTCCTCGTTAGCGTTGGTCACGACGATCCTTACCGAATCGTACTCCAAGCCTTGCGCCTTATGGATGGAGACCGCATAGGCGACCTGGAAGGGCACCAAGGTGTGCAACGCGTCATCGTCCTCATCGCTGGTGTCCTGATCGAAGACGGTAAACCGCACCGTCGAGTCGGCCACCCACTCCAACTCGGTACCAAGGACGTCGAAACCACTGAGCGGGCGATCGACCTCGACATCGACCTCGAAACGCAAATAGTCCAGCCCCTGCTCGATGGCCACGATGCGACCTTTAAGATTGTTGTACAGGACCGAGCGAAAACGCTCGGACTCGTTAAACAGGATTGGGTCACCCACCTTATAGGTCGCCTCCCGCCATACGACCGCGGGATTTGGGTTGTTGCTCTGAAGGAAGCGGTTGACGTTGTTGATGCCATACAGGCCGTCGTAGTTCAGGCACAGGATGATCTCGTCGTTGCCGAAGCGCTCAAAGAGAGTCTTGTCCAGAATGCCGGAATAGCCATTCTTCGCGATCACTTCGTCGATATCGTCATCAATGTTCCGAACCTTGTTCCAGAACCGCAGTAGCGCCTGGCTCTTTGTTCGGAAGGGCGTTGTCAGCTCGAAGATCGCGCTGTCGGCCAGGAACGCGCGGATGATGGAGAACCAGTTGCCGAACTGGATGGACTCGATCTGATACTCGTCACCAACTAGTACCAGCAGCTTGAACGAGGTTCTCTTTAGTACCTTGAGCAGGTCTGCGTTGCTGACCGTACTGCACTCATCGATGACCAGCAGGTCGTACTCCGGGTCGCCAGCCCGATGTATATGGCTGCTGATGGTTCGAAACGTGGCATTCTTGACATTGACCTTACGCTTGAGATTGTCGAGGGCGGGATTGGTGTGCGCCAGGAAGAGCTTGGACTTGTCGTTGAAGTAGGCGGCAATATGATCGACCATAGTCGACTTGCCTGTGCCAGCGGCACCATAAATCAAGGCGACCTTGGAGTCGCTGAAAAGTCGCTCAAGGGCATCCTTTTTCGCCGAGTCGTCGATCTCTCGAGGCGTCTGCTCTAACCAGCGCGCCACCGCTTGCGTATAGCCAGCGATTCCGTTAGCCGCCGCCGCTTGCAATATCGAGACGATGTCAGCCGTCTCGTCCTCGTAGCCGCAGATGAATGCGTGACCCTTGTCCTGCGCAAGCTTCCTGTGCCCGTGCTTGTAGTAGATATTCCCGTTGAATGTGTCGATTAACGCGCCAAGGTCGCCGAATGCCTCCAGGTTCTTCACCGGCGTGTAAAGCATGCCGTGTTGCTCGACATTGATCTGTAGCCGTCTCGCAAGTAATTCGTGCCGTCGTTCGCCGGCGTCAAGCGCCTCGACGAGGTCCGCAGAGCGCGGGTTGTGGTCGCGAGGTGAGGTACAAAACGGCATCGTCTCGAACGGGATGCAGCCCATCTGCAAGTGGAGGTTAGACAGCCGCCAGCACGGATTGGCGGCATACTGTGGCTTGAGCACCTGGTTGTGCATGCGGAGCATCAAGTAACGGATGAGGTTGTGGCCCGGTGCCCGTGAGCGGATGATCCGGCGCGCTTCGTCTACGATCGGGAAAATGACCAGACCGGCGTCACCGACCTTGGGAGCAAATCGGGCTGACCGATATTCCTCCTCATCCATGTCCACCAGATCGAGCAGGCTTCCTGAGGTCGCCGTCAATCCTTGCATCAGATAGCGGTACTCGGCCGAACCGCTCCGGACCTTGGTCCCGATGCCGAGCAGTCGCGCGAAATTGTCCAGTTCGCACGGCCGTATCGATACGTCCCATGCACGGATGAGCGTGATGGGCATCTTCTGGTCGAGCACGCGGATCGCATCGCGCTGCAGGACCAGGTAGGCCGAGTACTTGTCGGTCATGTCAATATCCGTGAAGGCGATGGCGCGATCGAACTTACTCGCCCGGTTCACGGCACGATTGAACGTCACCTCATAATAGATTCGCCCCTTTACGAAGAAGGGCCGGATCTTGTGAATGTAGTAGCGCGTGCCGGCTTCCCGATCCAGCTTCGCACCGCGCACCGCCTCGATCCGCTGGGCGATTTTCAGGTGATACTCGCGCAGCGACGGATCCAGGTCGACCGGGAACGATTCCAGGTTGCTCAATACGTCCATGGCGCACGCCGTCCGGACCAAACTGCGCAGGCGGTGCATGTATTCATAGTATTTGAGCATCAGCCGCTCGGAGGCATCGCCATCGAGGGTGTAGTGCGAGCTGCTGGCTTGAAGCAAGCCATGGAAACGACCGAGGAAGTTCAGCTTCCCCTGGCTCCGCACATACGCCAGCGCCGGATTTACGGCGTCGTAGCTGAACTCGGCGCCGCCCGTACCGAGGTGCAGGCGCACCAGCACGCCCTCGACCAGGTTGCGAAGCTGCGCGAGCACGTTCTGAGACAGCAGCGGGCGCTGCTCGCCGAGCGCGTCGATGTTCTGGCAGATTGCCGTGTTTGCACTCTGGATTTGTTCTGCAACTGACGCCATGACAGTGCCTCATCGATGAAATGGTCAGGTCTGCTACGAGCCCCCCGGCGAAGTCGCCCTCGCGCCAATCGCGCTGGAATTCTAGCTGGCCGCAATCGATGCCGGCGCTGGAGAGGCACTCGCTGTTCGCCGTTTCCGGGGCAGGCAAGCTGGCGTTGACTGGCGAAAGCACCGACGATCTTCAATGGCTCCTGTGCGTCGAAAGCGGTCGTTCTCTGTCCGACCACCTCCGCCCGATGCTCTGACAGCCTCCGGAAACGGATGCTTGGGTTGCTTGTGGGGTGGGGGAAGGCGATTACGCCCCGGACTTGCCTGCGCGCCCTTCCGTCTCGCGATTCGAAGCCCGCGCGGGCCGGTCTACGCGCCCCAGCTCCTGGTTCACACATCGGTGACTGATGACGGCACAGGCCAGAATCGGGCACTGAAATTGTTGAGTCTTCGGGTATGGGCATCCACTTTCGCCCGGAATGTTGTTGGGATCGCCAAGGCGCTGCCGCCATCCCGGAAGTACTCCTTGACCGAATAGAGCGCCAAGCGCATCAGGTGCTCCCATTCGCGATACAGCGCGTCTTGGCGATCCCCCGCTTGTTGGACGACGCTTGGCTTGCGCTTTGGCGCGAGCACGGTGTAGTCGGGCTGCATCTCGGCGTTGTGACTAAAGATGATGCTGCCGCAGCCCCATTCGTCCTCGATCGTTGGGCGCCAGCGATAGCTCACGCGCACCGTCAGATGCTCGCTGAACATGTGCGGCGGAGTGATACGATCTTCGACGTGGAAGAGTTGGTCTTCCGTCTCTTCCGTTTCCGCTCGGTATTTCATCTCTTGGACCGCGCGTGCAAGGTTGTCGCCCGCGCGACGGGCGCGGGTTTCCGTCTCAGCCAGCTTCTTGGCCGCTTTTGCCGATCCGTACTCGGCCAGCGCAGTCTCGAATTTTCGAATGTTCGAGGCTACGTACGGACCGCAACTTTCGAGTCTGAGACTGCGCAAGGCACTGAGGCATTTCTCATCCAAACATTGGTCAATGCGCTTAACCAGGGCGTCGGATTCGATCGCTTTCAGCGCATCCCGCACCTCGCGAGGAATGTTTACTCCACCCACATTGTTCTCCAAACTGGTCGTTGAGGCGTTGGGATTCGAATTGCCGGAAGTCACGACTCCTGCGAGTCGAGCACACGCATGGGGACGCAGGCGCGGGTCAGCCATCCAGGCGCACTGCCGCGTCGAGCGATTCTGCCGCCTGCACCGCAGCGGCAAGGCGCGTTTCGATGCGCGCCCGCGCCTGAAAGTGATCTCGCTGGAGCATCGCCGCCATGTGTTTTTCACACACCAGCACGTCGCAATCGACGCTGGCGATGCCCAGGGCGGCCCAGTCCTCAAGATCAGTCACCTTCGAGCGGTAGTGGAGGTCCTTCAGCACCTGACGATGCAGATGCAGATCGACCCGACGGCTGGGCATGGACTGCAGCCAACGCGTCAGTTCGGACTTATCCAGTGAGGTCAGCGCCGTCTTGTCGAAGCCATGACGGGCGAAGACACGATTCAGCGGATCCAAGATGTCCACCATGCTGATGGCGTGCAGGGCATCCTCCCATGATGTGGGCGGCAGCCGGTCGCGGATGTCCTTCAACTCCTGCAGGTGCCGTTGGAAGCGTTCACGATGTTCGGTGTTGTGAAAGGTCGGGGAAGCCACGCCCAAGTCGGCATCCCCTGCCAGGACTGCGCGTTCGAGCCGCTCCGGTGCCAGGCCATGCAGGCTCACGGGCAGGCCGACACCAAACGCATGCCCACTCCCGCCCTAGCAACGCGAAGGGGGCGACGTGGACGGTGGGCCACCGCCGGGCGAGCGCCACTTCAATTTCGTGCTCTATGACCTCCCGCGTCGGTGCCAGTGTCACGGCACCTGACAGCGCATACATCACCGCGCCCAAGCGATGGCGGCGCTCCGGATTCGAGATGCGCGACAGCTCCACGTAGTGCACCGCGCTCAGCGGCAGTACCCAGCGCCCGGCGGCAACGGCGGCCTGCATACGATCCAGAAGGGCCCACGAATCCGCGCTCGTGCCATTGCCGTAGAATGTGCGTGCAAGCTCGATCCACTTGTTTTGGTCGAGGTAGACCCGCCAAGGCTGCGCCGTCGGTGGCGGAGCTTGTCCGCCCACGGCTTACTTCACCTCCAGCAACTAGGCACGAACGTCTTTCTCACGCATCAGCATCTCCAAGCTGTCAACGGTTGCCGACGAGGGTTTGGTTCCATTTGGGGCGCGGTGCATCAATTAGCTAGAAATGCTTGGAAGCTTGTTTGTAAAGGAATCACCGCATCGGGTTTTCTGCAAGTCGCCCGATAGTGTCTTGGAGATCAGGTGGAGGGCTTGTTCGACTTGCCGCATTTGCTCTCCTAGTGACCGCTCACGATATTGCGCATCTGTTCCGCAGCGGATCCGCCTGCGAGGATCTTCAGTTGTTCCGCAGCCGAGACCTGGATCTTATAGAACTCCGAATCGCGGACCTGAGCCAAGCTGCTTAGCGGTGGTCGCTCGGCAACCTTGCATGGCTTGTCGGGCGGAGAGGGCCGGCCTCTTCAGGAGTGCCGGCCTGATCTGCTGTTATCTTGGACCCTGCGCGTTATCAGTAGGGCACATCCCTCGCTTCGGTTACGCGCAAAATACGTTCTCCATCCCAGTGGTACTGAAAATGCGGTCCTTGGCGTACCGGCTGAATCACATCGGGATAGAACGCCGCCAGGCAAGTGCCCCCGGGCGAGCGTACGCTGTTGTAAACGACGCCGTCGCTGCCTTGCTGGCGTAGTTCCACTGCGAAGCGTTGGCTGGCCGTGTAACTATCCGGATCGTGAAGGTCGGGATAGGCACCGCGGATATCGTGGAAAGGCCGGTCGACCTCGCCGACATAGGACCGCATGTCCAAGACGCAGGCGGGCTCGTTCGTCTGTTTCAAAAAACGCGCCTTGTGATAGACCGTCTCGGCGATCGCCGTGCCTTGCTCCTTGGCGCAGTAGTAAATGCCAAACCAGCCTGGTGTGAAACGCGACCCTTCCGGGTTGCGATGGGTAAAGGCGGCCATGATGGGCGTAGTGCCGGGCCCTGCGATACGGCGCGGTGCGGGAATCGACTCGATCGCACCCAATTCCTCGCGCAAGCGGGGATTAGTCATTGACTCCAATTCGTACAGCGCTTCGAGGTCGGCAGCGTCGGCAATCCCGTCGAAAACGCCGACGGGTGGAAATCGGCTCGACACAAGGCGGTAGGCCGGCTGGAAAACTACGTGGGCCAGCGAGGCTGGCATCAACTCCAACCCCGTTGTGCATCCAGGTACTGCCGAACGACGAATAAGTCGGCCACCTGGCCGCCCAACATTCGATCCAGTGCGGAGCGACCTCCGAGCAAGGGCGTCAGGTTCGGTCGACTTACCCAGTCGTCGGCTTGACGATCATTCGAAAAGATCAGATGCAGCGCCTTGTAGATGCCCAGCACATAGCTGATTCGCTCGAGCACATCCTGCGGTATTTGGCCTGCTAGATCGCGCTTCCAGCGGAAAAAGGTCGAGCGCCCCGGGCTGCCCAAGAGCAATCGCTCCTGATCCGTACTCAGGCCCCAGCGTTCACTGATCCTGAAGAAGGCGCGAAGCGCCGGCCCGGCGATATCGCGGCGCACGGTGGAGGCGGCGGTGGTGCCTTGGGACATGGGAAGTCTCAATAAGGACTTGATACGCACATTAGTCCCAATTGGGACTCATGTCAACGCGGTGCAGCCAGCCAGTTGGAGCCGTCGCGACGCGCTCTTTGAGACTGATTCATGCCCACATGTTCAGTCTCGGACCTTGAGAAATAAAGCAGTACAAAATACTGTCTTCGTACTCACAAAATCAGTACATTTGGTCCATGCCAAGGGGACGCCCCAAAACCAAGACCACGACAATGACGCTTCGGGTGAGCCCGGGGCTGAAGGCCGCTGCCGAACAGGCGGCGAATTTGGACCATCGCAGCCTCACTGGCCTGATCGAGGTCCTGATCCTCAACCACTGTAAGAACCAGAACATTCCCGTTAACGACTCAACGAAGGAGACCAGCCCATGACCCGAACTGCGGCATCGCAGAAGCCGAAGAAGGCCGCCAGTAAGCAGGCTGAAATTCCCTTCTACCGATCAAACGAGAAACCCTACGGAGCATTTAGCAATCTGTTTCGGCGTTCGATGACCTTTGAGGGGCGCGAATTCCCTACCGCAGAGCACGCCTACCAGGCCGGCAAGGCGAGGAAAGAGTCGGTGCGCGAATGGATCCTCAGCGCACCCTCGCCCTCCCTGGTGGCGATGGCGGCACATGGTCTCTACACCTGGGACATCAATCCGAACTGGTCGAAAACAAAGTTCGATAGGATGCGTGACGTGCTGAGGGCGAAATTCACCCAACACGAGGATCTGAAGACGCTGCTGCTTGCCACGGGAGAGGCGCGACTCGTGGAAGCCGGTCGCACGGATAACCTCGTCAATCGAACCTGGGGTGAGGTCAACGGGAAGGGACAGAACATGCTGGGAGTTCTATTGATGGAGGTGCGTGAGGAGCTTCGTGGCCACGCTGAGTTGCCGATCAAAGCCGCCAGCAAGAAAAGCAAACCATCTACTCGCACTCGCGATTCCCTGCGCCAGGTGGCCTAGTCACGGCGATGCCGACCAGTCGTTACCAGACCGAACTTGATCAGCTTGCGGCCACCTACGCCGCGGCCATGGCGGCGGATGTAACTCCTCTTAAAGAGGCCATCGCCGGCGCGAGTGAGTCGAGTATCATCGGGGTGGGTTCGGGCGGTTCCTTCACCGTTGCATCGCTGCTGTGCAGTTTGCACGAGACTTACACCGGCCGCGTTTCGCGCCCCTCCACGCCGCTTGAGATCATATGCAATCCGACGCTTGCCTCGTCAAGTCCGGTGTTCCTGATCTCCGCGGAAGGCAATAACCCGGATATTACCGAAGCGCTGGAACGCGCCAGGCATCACAGCGCCCGGCAAGTCCACGTCCTGACCAACCGTAGCGCAAGCCCGCTGATGGACGCGGTGTTACAACTGTTCGATGTCAGCCCGCATACTTTTGAATTGCAAGAAAAGGATGGCTATCTCGCCACCAATAGTCTTCTGCTCGATGCGGTCCTGGTGGCACGCGCCTACAGTGAGCTTGACGGCAGCACAGATGCCCTACCTGCTAGCCTCGACGAGCTTCGGTTGGGCAACCAGACCATCTCAGAATGGGTCCAATCGGCAGCCCACTTCGTAGAGGCGCTCACGCAGCGCGGCGCAGTGGTGGTGACCTATTCGCCCTTGCTGCACCCCATCGCCGCTGATCTGGAATCGAAGCTTTCCGAAGGCGCGCTCCTGCATTGCCAGCTGGCCGATCTGCGCTCCTTCGCGCATGGACGGCATCTGTGGTTGGCGGAGCGCCCCGGAGACATAGCCATCTTGGCCTTGATAGAACCGTCCCTGGGCGGGCTCTGGACGAAGATGAGCGCGTTGTTCCCTAAGGACGTGCCGATGTACGCCATGCCGCTGCAAGGCGCATCCCCCCGCGATCTCATCGCCGGGCTCGTCGGGCAAATGCACCTGGTGCAGGCTATTGCTGAAAAGCTAGGCAAGGACCCGGGACGACCGGACGTTCCCCAATTTGGCCGCGACATCTACTACATCGACTTGCCAAAGGTCATTCCTCCGCCCGGCGAGCGAGTGTCGGCGGCAGAGCAATCCAAGTACGACGCCCTTGGTGCGCGCTGGCCTTCGCAGCGGCGATTGAGTGGAATGGCACGCGCCCGTAATTCGTTCGTTGACTCCTTGGAGCAACAGGACTTCCGCGCTGTGGTCTTCGACTACGATGGAACCCTAACTGCTTCGCAGCGCAAGACTGCGCCACCCTCAACCCCATTGGCCGACCACCTCAAGCGCCTCGTAGAGGCGGGGGTCTTGGTTGGTATCGCGTCAGGTCGCGGGGACTCCATTCAAGAGGAGCTGGCCAAGGTACTCTCGGCCGAAATCCTGGAAAAGCTGTATTTGGGACTCTACAACGGCGGATGGATAGGCACGGCGGCGACCGCCATGAGTATCCCGGCCGGCACGGTGGAATTTCTAAGCCACGTCACTCGCATTGCCCGGAAGTTGAAGTCCCTCGGCGTTCCGATCGAACGCATTAAGCCCACCCATCCGTATCAGGTCAGCATTCGTTTCAGGGATGGACTGCCCACAGACCAAATGTGGTTCGTTGTCGCCGATGCACTGCGCCAAGCGGGCCTGACGACCGGCACGCTGTATCGCAGCAAGCATTCGGTCGATGTGCTGACCCCGGGAGTAAGCAAATCAGGTCTCATCGCGCACATGATCCAGCAGGAGAAGATCGACCCCCATCAGATTCTGACGATGGGCGATCAAGGGGCCTGGCCTGGCAACGATGTCTCACTGCTCGAGCATCGCTTCTCGCTTAGTGTGGACATGCCATCGCGTCGATTGGATCGGGGATGGAAGCTTGCCCCGGGCCACAAACGCGATGTCGATGCAACGATTTGGTACCTGGACCGATTCCTGACGGATGACACGGGATGGTTCAAGGTCAAGCTTTCCCACAAGCAAGCAACCGATGAGTAGCCATGCAGGATCTCAATGCAGCAGAGCTGTTGGCACGGGTGATGGGATGGCAGGATCAAGAGCCCGTCCAAGAATATGTGCCTGAATTGCAGCTGCTCGCCTTCTTCAAATACGACCAGTATCAGAGGTTTGGGCCCGGCCGCCGGTTCATCGAAAGTCTGGCGCTGTGGCTCAAGCGCCTCGATGTGGAGGACCGGCAGGCGGCCCTTGCGTTGGTAAAAGACAAACTGGTCTTCTTCTCGGACCGCGAAATATCCCACTTGGTAGAGATGGTCTACCCCGATCTCATCGTCCAGGAACGGCTGCGGCTGGTGGCCGAAGAGCACGATATACCGACTCATGAGGTTGGCAGGCTGAGCAGACATCCGCGCTTTAAGGAATTGAGGCTGAAATCGCTCTACCTGGGACTGAGCGATGGCGCCCGCACCAACGAATTGCGCAGGGCTAGCAACCATCAGATCGGTAACGAGCAGATCTGGCAGGCGTACGAATTGGGCGAGCAGAAGTCCGCCTCCATGCGCAAGGCTCTCAAGACTGAATTGGGAAAGGCCGGTTTTGAGGAAGAGCAGCCCCATTTCAATCTCATCTGGTTGCTCGACGACTTTTCTGGCAGCGGCAACACCTACATCCGCTACGACAGCGAGGAGAAAAGTTTCGGCGGCAAGCTACAGAAAATATACGACCAACTTCACCGGGGTGGGCTAATCGATCCGACCCACTACGAAGTGTTCCTGGTGCTGTACGTGGCCACCCGACAAGCCATCGATCACATCGAGTACTGGAGTGAGCGTTTTACCTCCGAACGGGGATTCAAGCCGCTGCAACTGCGTGTGCTCTGTCCCTTGGAGCGCAACCTTGCCCTGACCCAAGCGCCGTCGGCGACGCTGGCCGCCCTATTGGCCAAGGACAAGTACTTTGATCCGGAAGTCGATGATGAGCACATGAAGGTGGGTGGATCCGACGGCCGGATGGGCTTTGCCAGCTGTGCCTTGCCAGTTGTGCTATCCCACAACACGCCGAACAATTCGATCTATCTGCTGTGGGGACCTGAGCACCTGAAGTATCCGGGCTTGTTCCCCCGCGTGGCCAGGCATAGAGATTTCTGATGGCATACAACGTCAATCCCTTCTTGGAACGCAGGTCGGAGCGTACGACCTCGGATCAGGAATTTGCGCTGGTCTTCTCACCGAAGATTCTCGAGAAACTCTCCGGCGAAGCTTTTAAGGGCGGCGTGCACGTCTTCCGTAGTGCGCCCGGCGGTGGCAAGACCACGATTCTTCGCGCCTTCACTCCCAGCGTTCTGCGCAGCTTCTGGCGCGGCAAGGGCGCCAACGAGCTGAAGGAAAGCTTTCCCCTGTTTGTCGAGAAAGGCGTTCTGGATGAGTTGGAGGGCCCGCAACTGCTTGGAGTGCTCATCTCTTGCGCTTCGGGGTACGCCGATCTTCCTCCAGGGGCAGCCATTGACGAGGGGCCGTTCCGCGCCCTGCTGGATTGCCGTGTGGTCCTGCGGACCCTTCGAAGCCTGGGCGCGTTTCTCGGACTGGGGGCCGATGAGTCGCTAGACACCATTGGGCTTGAGTACGACCAGGTTGCTCAGGATCTCCAAGGCATTCCAAAACTCACCTCGGCCGGCGCGTTGGCAGAATGGGCCGAGACGCAAGAAAAGCGCATCTACGCTGAACTGGACGCGTTCTCGGGTCGAAACACCCAGGCGTTGCCTTCGAGCGGTCGGTTCGAGAGTGTGCTCTGGCTCCAATCCGTCAGATTCATTCGCGACGGCGTGGCGGTCGGCGGCAATCGTCTGTTGATGATCGATGACCTGCACCGACTTCGCCGAAAGCAACGCGAGTTGTTGATCGACGAACTGACCATACAACGCCCGCAGATCCCCGTGTGGTTGGCCATGCGAACGGTAGTGCTGGAGGAATCGCTTCTTTCGCAAGGCGCACGAACTGGCAGGGACATCCAGGAGTACTCGCTTGAAGAGCTTTGGGGCGGGCTTAAAGGCGGCCATCAGTTCGTGCCCTTCGCGCTGAATGTCTTGGACCGCCGTATGAATCGCCAAGTGGCGGTGACGGGCAACTTCTCGCAACGCCTAAGAGAGCAACTCGAGCCCGAGGAAATACGGAAGTTCATCCGGCCCGGAATCGACGCCTTCCGAGCCGCGACCCTGCCATATGAAAAGACTGCGCGCTACAGTGAGTGGATCGCCCGGGCTGAGAGGAAGTCGGCGGACCAGACGGTCGACACACTGCTGGAGCTGTTTGTCACGCGAATTCTGATGGCCCGTGATGCCGGCAAGAAGCAAATGAGCTTCGATATGGCCCTGCCGGCAGAGGAGATCGATGACAAGGATAGTTCCGCCTTGCGTGGGGCGGCCGAGATCCAATGTCATGAAGAGCTCAAGCTGCCGTATTACTACGGCCTTGAACGCCTATGCACCATGGCGACTTGTAACGTGGAAGAGCTGCTGTCGATGGCGGCCGCGCTCTACGATGGCATTGTGGCCAGCCAGGTCCTGCGAAAGCGTAGCCCGGAACTGTCCCCTGCCGACCAGGAGAGGATCCTGAGCGATGCCGCAGCGCGGCGCCTCAAATTCGTGCCCAAGCAGCATATGGAGGGGACGCGCGCGCAAAAGCTCATCATTTCGATCGGTGGCTACTGCCGCGAACGGACCTTCTTGCCCAACGCGCCCTACGCGCCAGGCGTGACCGGAGTGAGACTGTCGCAGACGGAGATGGAGAAGCTGCAGAGCAAGGTACTGGGGGAGCACGGCACATTGTTGAAGCGAGTCCTTTCCGAGTGCGTGGCGGAGAATTTGCTTGTGCTGCGTCCCAGCGCGGCGAGTACTGGGCGAGATGCAGGTTCCATCTTTTATCTCAACCGCACGCTGTGCGCCAACTTCGGCCTGCCCCTGCAGCTGGGAGGATGGCAAGACGTCACCTGCCTGGATTTGATTGACTGGATGCTGCGGGGCTGGAAGCCGCGGCAGCGACTTGCGATAGGGAGCTAGGAATGCTGTGGGATCAGTACGTTTTCCGGCGCGGGTCAGAGGCCAATGAGCTCTGGGAACACATGTTCGACAATCGCCCTGTGCGATTGCTGTACATAGGCGGAAGCGGCTTCGACGTCAGGGCGCAAGTCGTCATGCGTGAATGCGTTGGTAGCATTCTCGAATCGAGCGCAACGGTCGAATCTGCCAGTCTGGCGCTAATCAACTTCTCCAACTACAGCCTAGACGAGGAACTGGAGCAGCTGACCGTAGAGAACGGCCAAAAGCTGGCAGACATATTCTCGACGATTGGCAATGTCGAGCACGTTCGATTCGGGCTCTCAGAGGAGGGAGAAGAGCTAAGCTCCAGCAGCGCCCTGCGCGCAGGTAGGGATGCGATCCTGCAAATGGTGGCCGATCAGACGGACATCATTCTTGATGCAAGCTCGCTGCCCAGGGTCATCTACCTAGCGCTGCTGACGAGCATTCTTCACCACTTAATCCCCGACAAGGAGGCGGACAACGCCTTGGCTGCCGGCGGGGTCAACTTTCAGGTGCTCGTGGCCGAAGACGCCGCCTTGGACGGGCAGATCATGGCCGAGGATCCCAGCAGTGAGATTGTCTGGGTACCCGGCTTCTCCAGCGCCATGCAAGCCGAAAGCGTCCAAGACTGGCCATTGGTCTGGTTTCCGATCCTGGGCGAGCATCGCCTCAACCAGTTGCAGCAGATCGTCAAAGGCAGCGACATCCCGGGAGAGGCTGAAGTGTGCCCGGTCGTGCCGCATCCCTCCCGTGATCCACGTCGGGCAGACCGCTTGCTGGTCGAGTACAAGGAAGTACTGTTTGAGTCACGGCGTACTCCCACCAGCAATGTCCTATATGTGCATGAAGCCCAGCCGTTCGAAGCCTACCGCCAGTTGCTGGGAGCGATGAAGCGGTACCGAGAGAGCATGGCCATTCTGGGGGGCTGTCGGCTTGTCGTGACTCCGTTTGGCAGCAAGCTAATTACTCTCGGAGCGGGACTAGCTTGCTTTGAGATGCGGCCACAAGACCTGGGTGCGCAGTACGGCGTAGCGATTCCCCACGCAGAGCCCACTCGCTATGTGGTCGCCGCACAAGCAGTCAGCGAATCCAAGCCGGATATTTGCAGCTTGCTCTTGACTGGTGCGGCCTACGCTTGAAAGCTCTCTGGCGGTACCTGATCGGTCATCGGCAGGAAACCTCGTAGCGCCTCATCTGCCGCTTTCGGATCTGAGCAAACACAGGCAGGCACTACGTGCGCTGCAGTGGTTGGCCCGCGCCTTTACCTAAGCTTCTCATGCTTAGTCCATTCGACTAAAGCCCTTTAGCACGTGGTGAACCATCGCCGCCCCAGTGCGACCCTATGGGGTCGCTAAAATGTTCCAGACAGCGTGGGATCCGCCGCCTCGATCCCGATGGTCAAGGAGCGGCAGCCACGCTACGGCATTGCTGGTGAAGGTCAACAACATAGATGCCAGACGGTCGTCGATGTCTCGATCGAGAACGCGCGCCGATTGCCTTCAGTAAAGTTTTGCACAGGAGCAAACTCTATTGCCTGAAATAGAATTCTATTGTCCAAGATAGAACTCTATTTTTGGCAGACACCTTGATCCAGGTGGCCTTGCCGGATGGAAAGTCGCCGTAGCCGCGACGATCGTTGTCACCCTCGACGCCTACGAAGCAATGGGCATCACTGCCGGCGACGACCAAGCGGGGAACGCCCCGCAAGCCCTGCTGAAAGTCCTTGATATACTTTCCGTTACCGGGAGTGGGTTCATTTGTAAACGCGCCGCAAATATCAAAATTGCGCGACTCGAAAATTGGTGAGCTTCGTACTAGGCCAAGGAAGTAGGCGTAGTGCTCCCGCCATTTGGCCTCGCTCAGGCCATCATTAGTGTCATGGGCATCTACCCGATGGCCTGCTCATCAGGCACTTTGGCGATCGCGTCCCTGTAGCTCTCACAGTTCAACCCCGCGATCCCGGCCCCGACCAAGAACGCCTTCGCGTCGTCGGCGTGAACCTCGGCTTTCTTGAAACCATGGTGCACTAACTTGGCCTCGCCGACGTGATTGCGCGCAAGGTCAATCAGGGCGGCATCGGAAAGCGGGCGATTTGCGAGTTTGAGCGTTAGGTTCGACAGGAAGCCCCGCAGCACCTCGTCCTGGACTTGATCCGAGAACAGGACATGCGCATTTAGACGCCCTTTCATTGGCGCCGCCAGCCGCAGCTCAATGCCCGGGAAAATCGTCTTGGTCAGTGTTGGCGCATCGGCGTCCCGCAGACGACGCTGCAGCGCGAACCAGCCATCAAAAGTCCAGTAATCCATCAATGCAAACACCGCAGGCTTGGCGGCATTGAGGGCATGAATCATCTGGTCCACTAGCGCCTTCTTCGCAGGGGATGCTGGGTCTGGATCGAATTTCGCCCCTCGCCACTGGAAAGAAGCTGGCGTATGGATGTGCAGATCCCACTGCCGCCACACCGCCCCCCGCTCATACGGCTGGTCCGTCACCTGGCCCTCTTCCCTGATCTCTAGCGCCTAGTGAAAGCGAACCAAGGCGCGCGTGGCTACAAATCTGCTGTGAAAAGTGCCTTCACCTGGGCCACGGTCCCTGCCCCACCGCCTCGGCACTTCCCTTCCATTTCTCTGGCAACTTAGTGGGTGGCGCGAACTCATTAGCCTGTACTGCGTGTTCACTAGCCCATTCCGCCTTCCAAACTAGCGCCTTCTATGTGCCCCCACACAACACCAAACAACCAAGTATCCAGTTTGAATCAGCCGGAACACTTGCTGTACCCGCAGTTCAAGCACGTCGCGCAGCCATCCATGATGACGACCGCCTTGGTGTTGCACTTGTGGCACATCGTCGCGCTGGGCGGGAAGCTGGCGCCCTCGCCGGTCACTTCGACGTCCTCGCTGCGCGGGGTGTCGCTGGTGCGCGGTTCGGGGAACAGGCCGCCGGTTACGTCAGAGTTTTTTTTTGACAGCTGGTTGTACGCAGCGCGCTTCTCGGCGATCAGGGCGCGCTGGGCGTCGCTCATCTCCGGGTCGTGCATCAGGCCGATCGACTTGAGGTGGTCCTCGACGATGCTGCCCAGCTCGGCCACCAGCGACGGCATGTAGACGCCGCCAGCCTTGAAGTAGCCGCCCTTCGGGTCGAACACGGCCTTCATCTCGTCGACCAGGAACGTCACGTCGCCGCCCTTGCGGAACACGGCGGACATGATGCGCGTCAGCGCGACGATCCACTGGAAGTGGTCCATGTTCTTCGAGTTGATGAAGATCTCGAAGGGACGGCGCAGCTCGTGCTCGGTGCCGGCGTTGAGGACGATGTCGTTGATCGTCACGTACAGCGCGTGCTCGAACAGCGGCGATTTGATCTTGTAGGTGGAGCCGATCAGGATTTCGGGGCGCTCGATGCGCTCGTGCATCTGGATGACGTCGGCCGTCGGCAGCGACTCGATCGCGGCGACCGGCGCGGGACGCGCAGCCTCTTTCGCCTTGTCTTCCGGGGTGACGACGCTGTAGCCCTTGATTTTCTTGTCGATCTTGACGGCCATGAACCCGCTCCTGGTGCGGTAACGCTGATCTAGTTATGTGTGACGCTTAAGGCGGTCGCCGCGCCGCTGGGACGCGGCGACCAATCGGGGCACTTACTTCCTGGCAGCTTTCTTCGCAACCTTCTTGGCGGGTCGCTTGGCTGCCTTTTTCGCCGCCTTCTTGGCAACGGCCTTCTTGGCCGGTGCCTTCTTCACAGCTTTCTTGGCGGCTGATTTCTTCGCGACCTTCTTCGTCGCAGTCTTCTTCGTGGCCTTCTTGGCGGCCTTCTTCACGGCCTTCTTGGCAACCTTCTTCGTTGCCTTCTTCGCCGTCTTCTTCGCCGCAGCCTTCTTCACCGCCTTCTTCGCGGTCTTCTTGGTGGCGGCCTTCTTCGTGGCCTTCTTGGCGGTCTTCTTGCCGGCCTTCGCCCTCAACGTCGAAGCTTCCTTCTTGGCCTTGGCGCTGGCAGCGGCGAGCTTCTTCTTGGCGGTGCCTACCGCCTTCTTGGCGGCCTTGCGTGCCTTCTTGGCGGTGGTCTTGACCGACGCCACCGCTTCCTCGGCACGGTGCATCACCGCGCTGGAAATGTTCGATGCAGTTTCTTTCACGTTATCGGCGGCCTGCGACAGGCTTGCCGTCACTCCGTTGCCATTGCTCATGTGCCCTCCTGACGGGCGTCAAAACTGGTTGGCCTGGTGCGGTAATCGGGGTGTTGCAAGGCGATGCTATACCTGCTGCAGCTGCACGGCACGATGAATGCGTCGCGCATATGGGCCGCGTACATGAACGCGGAACCGGCCCGGTTTCCGCGTGGAGGCGTCGACGCCGCCCCCTGCCTGTTGCCGCTGCTACTTCCGCTACTGTCGACTCGAAGTGCGAGGGGAACCTGCTTCCCCCGGGTGCCATGTTTCCTTGACGCCTGAAAGCAGGCCCCTCGCAGCGCTCGATGCCAGCGCTTAGAACTTGCCGTAATACCCTTCCTTCAAGGCGTCGAACAGGTTGGCGGCGGTGTGCATCTCGCCGTCGTACTCGATCTGTTCGTTGCCCTTGACCTCCAGCACGCTCCCGTCTTCCAGCTCGAAACGGTAGGTCGTGTTCTCAAGGTCAGCTTCCTTGACCAGCACGCCCTGGAAGGCGGCCGGGTTGAAGCGGAACGTGGTGCAGCCCTTCAGGCCCTGCTGGTGGGCGTAACGGTAGATGTCCTTGAACTGCTCGTACGGGTAGTCGGTCGGGACGTTGGCGGTCTTGGAGATCGAGCTGTCCACCCACTTCTGCGCCGCGGCCTGCACGTCGACGTGCTCCTTGGGGGAGATGTCGTCGGCGGAGATGAAGTACTCCGGCAGCCTGGCGTGGTCCTCTTCGGAGAACGGCATCGCCTTGGCGTTGACCAGCTCGCGGTAGGCCAGCAGCTCGTAGGAGTAGACGTCGACCTTTTCCTTCGACTTCTTGCCTTCGCGGATGACGTTGCGGCTGTAGTGGTGCGCGAACGACGGCTCGATGCCGTTGGAGGCGTTGTTGGCCAGGCTCAGCGAGATCGTGCCGGTCGGCGCGATCGAGCTGTGGTGGGTGAAGCGCGCGCCGGTCTCGGCCAGCTCGTCCACCAGCTCCGGCGCCACGGTGGCGACGCGCTGCATGTAACGGCTGTAGCGGGCGTGCAGGACGCGGCCGGGGATGTCCTGACCGATCTTCCAGCCGTCCTTCACCATCTCCGGACGCTTGCGCAGCATCTCGGCATCGACGGCGAACAGCTCGTCCATGATCGGCGCGGCGCCCTTTTCCTTCGCCAGTGCCAGGCCCATTTCCCAGCCGGCCACGGCCATCTCGCGGGAGATGCGCTCGGTGAACTCGCACGACTCCTTGCTGCCGTACTTCATGCGCAGCATGGTCACGGTGCTGCCCAGGCCGAGGAAGCCCATGCCGTGGCGGCGCTTGCGCATGATCTCGTTGCGCTGCTGCTCCAGCGGCAGGCCGTTGACCTCGACCACGTTGTCGAGCATGCGGGTGAACACGCGCACGACTTCCTTGTATTCCTCCCAGTCGAAGGAGGCCTGGTCGGTGAACGGGTCGCGCACGAACTTGGTCAGGTTGACCGAGCCCAGCAGGCAGGCGCCGTAGGCCGGCAGCGGCTGCTCGCCGCAGGGGTTGGTCGCGCGGATGTTCTCGCACCACCAGTTGTTGTTCATCTCGTTGACGCGGTCGATGAGGATGAAGCCCGGCTCGGCATAGTCATACGTCGAGACCATGATCATGTCCCACAGGTGGCGGGCACGGATGTGGCCGTAGATCTTGCAGGCCACCAGGCCGTCGTCGCGGACGATGTAGTTGCGGTGGGTCGGCCACTCGCGCCACACGACCTGGGTCGCGTCGTCGAGGTTGATGTCGCCCTTTTCCTTCATGTTGACCGGGAACACCAGCGGCCAGTCGGCGTCGGTGTCGACGGCCTCCATGAAGCCATCGGTGATCAGCAGCGACAGGTTGAACTGGCGCAGGCGGCCGTCTTCGCGCTTGGCGCGGATGAAGTCCTTCACGTCCGGATGGGAGACGTCGAACGTGCCCATCTGCGCGCCGCGACGGCCACCGGCCGAGGACACGGTGAAGCACATCTTGTCGTAGATATCCATGAAGGACATCGGGCCGGAGGTGTAGGCGCCGGCGCCGGCGACGAACGCGCCGCGCGGACGCAGCGTCGAGAATTCATAACCGATGCCGCAGCCGGCCTTCAGGGTCAGGCCCGCTTCGTGGACCTTCTCGAGGATGCCGTCCATCGAGTCCTCGATGGTGCCCGAGACGGTGCAGTTGATCGTCGAGGTGGCCGGCTTGTGCTCGAGCGCGCCGGCGTTGGACGTGATGCGGCCGGCGGGAATGGCCCCGCGGCGCAGCGCCCACACGAAACGCTCGTTCCAGTACTGCTGCTTCTCGGCAGAGGGCTCGGCTTCGGCCAGGGCCTTGGCGACGCGCTGGTAGGTGGCGTCGATGTCGGCGTCGACTGCCTTCCCCGTCTTGGTCTTCAGCCGGTACTTCTTGTCCCAGATGTCCTGGGAAGCGGGCTGCATCGGGATCTCCCTCTCGAGGTCCCCCCCTGCAACCGCGGCCGTCTTGACCGCCTCGAGGCGCACTGTGCTCATGCCTGTCCTTTCTCCTCGTTCTGGCAGCGGATCGGGACCGCTGCCGGTGGATTCTTATATTGGTTGCCGCTCTGCCAACGACGGCTCAACAGCCGCCGACGGCGATGCCCGCGACCGGTCTTGCACGTCCGCGAAGCATTGGTTTTGGTTCGAATAAGGGCTCATCTTGCTCCCGTTCCGCGCCATCCCCCGAGGACGCTCACAGTACTGCAACTCTAAGCCGGAAAACCCTGACTTTGGGCTCCCGTCGCCTGCAAACCACTACATGTAGTGGCAGAGGCGAGGGTTCAAGCTAAACCCGGTGTTGGATTTAGTCAACGCTTTTTTGATCGCAGTCACAATGCGTGACGGGCGTCAGCGATGCACTGCGGCAGGTGCACTTGCAACACCCGTCCATCGGCGATGCGCGCTACGGGGGGCTGCGGCACCGGCGCGAATGGCGGAAACTTCATGGCCTATTTAGTGGTCTTGCCAGACACTGGCGCCATTCAGCCGCATTGCGGCCGACGCCCCCTCCCCTCCAGCCAGAACGACGCCCATGCGCCCTCTGCCGACCCTGCTTACCCTGTCCCTGGCCGCCGCCTTCGGTGGTTTCGCCGCTACTGCTATCCGCGACGGCCTGGAAACCCCGGCCCAGGCCGCGCCCGCCGCCGCCACGGCGGTGCCGGCCGTTGCCGCGCTGCCCGCGGTGGTCAGCGGCCAGCCGCTGCCGTCGCTGGCGCCGATGCTGGCCAAGGTCACCCCGGCCGTGGTCAGCGTCCACACCAAGCAGCGGGTCAAGGTCAGCCCGTTCGGCGGCGACCCGATGTTCCGGCGCATGTTCCCGGAGCTGACCCAGGAACGGATCAACGAGTCGCTTGGCTCGGGCGTGATCGTCGACGCCCAGCGCGGCTACGTGCTGACCAACCACCATGTGATCGAAGGCGCCGACGAGGTCTCGGTGACGCTCGCCGACGGCCGCACGCTCAAGGCCGAGTTCCTGGGATCGGATCCCGACACGGACGTGGCGCTGATGCGCATCAACGCGCCCAACCTGGTGGCGCTGCCGCTGGCCAACTCCGATGCGCTGCGCGTGGGCGACTTCGTGGTCGCGGTCGGCAACCCGTTCGGCATCGGCCAGACGGTGACGTCCGGCATCGTCTCCGCGGTCGGCCGCACCGGCCTGCGCGGCCTGGGCTTCCAGAACTTCATCCAGACCGATGCGTCGATCAATCCCGGCAACTCCGGCGGCGCGCTGGTCAACCTCAACGGCGAACTGGTCGGCATCAACACCGCCAGCTTCAACCCGCGCGGTTCGATGGCCGGCAACATCGGCCTGGGCTTCGCCATCCCCACCAGCCTGGCGCGGAACATCATGGGCCAGCTGATCGCCAACAACGGCGTGGTCATCCGCGGCACGCTGGGATTGGAGTCCCAAACCGTCGATGCGCGACTCGCACAAGGCCTGGGCCTGGACGAAGCGCGTGGCGCGCTGGTGACGCAGGTCTACGCCGGTGGCGGCGCGGCCGCGGCTGGCGTCAAGCCGGGCGACGTGATCGTCGCCGCCAACGGCGAGCGCATCGACGACCCCGACGCGCTGCGCAACTTCGAAGGCCTGCAGGCCGTCGGCAGCCGCGTTGCGCTCGACGTGCGTCGTGACGGCAAGGTGATCCAGCTGAACACTTCGCTGCGCGAACAACCCAAGTCGTCGCAGGGTGCGGAGATCGATCCGCGCCTCGCTGGCGCAGTGTTCGCCGAATTGCCCGAACGCCTGCGCCAGTCGGGTTATTCGGGCGTGCTGGTCGAATCGGTCGCGCGCGGCAGCCGCGCCGCGCAGAACGGCCTGCAGAAGGACGACATCATCACCGCCGCTACGTCCGGTTCGTTCGAAGATCTTTCAGGTTTCCGCGCCAGCTTCACGCAGGCTCCTGCACAGTTGATCCTGCGCGTCGTACGCGGCGGCGGCCGGCAGGGCAACTTGCCGATGCAGTGACGTTGGGTCACCCTGATCCGAGGTCATGTTGGGCAGGACCGACCTGCACCCTTACGGAGGAGCACCTGATGAATTCCACACCCAGCGATGGCATGAAGGCACACCTCGGCGAAGCCGGCGGCCATCTGAAGCAGGCAGCCAGCGATGCTGGCGAAGCATTGCGCGGCGCGGCGACTGCGGCCGGCGATGAACTGCGTGTCGGCAAGGCCAACGTGAAAGCCGACCTGGCTGACTCCGCCCTGTCGGGAATCGCTGCGGCCGAACAGGCCGGTGGCGTCGCCCGCGAGCAGGTGGATGCATTGATGGACAAGGGACGCGACCTGATCGACAGCGCCGCCGAACTGATCCGCGAGCGTCCGCTGGCGTCCTTCGGCGTGGCATTCGCCGCCGGCTGGATCATCGCCAAGCTCGCCCGCAGCGGCGACAAGTAAGCACACGTCGTGAGCCAAGCCGGGGACGAGCGCGAGCCTGACGGACCTCGGGTCGAAATACCGGGTGGGCCGCCGGACCTGGGCGAGGTGCTGGGCGGGCTGGGCGCATCCGCGCGCGCCAGCCTTGGCGCCGCGGGCGAATCGGCCAAGGCGCTGCGCAGCCTCGTCGCGGCCGATCTGTCGCTGGCGCGCAGCGCACTCGGTCGCGCCCTGGCCTTCACCGGCATGGCGATCGTGTTCGGTGCCTCGGCGTGGTTGTTCCTGATGGGCAGCCTGATCGCCTTCCTCACCGCGCTGGGCTTGTCGTGGTTGTTGGCAATGCTCATCGCCGCACTGCTCAGCCTCGCCGTGACCGGCTATGCCTGCTGGCGCGCGATGCATTACTTCGACCACACGCGGCTGCAGGCCACGCGCCGGCAACTGGCGCGACTGGGAATCGGCGAGCTGTCCGACCTCATGCCCAGCCCGGGCTCCAGCGAGTCGGCGCGCGAGGTCCACAAGCGTCACGCGCAGACGCCGTCGGGCGAGCCGAAGAAAGACCGGCAAGGCATCGATGTCGCGCCGCCATGACTGACCACCGTCCACAGGATCGCCATGCGCTTTGAACAGCTGATCCAGAAGGTCGACCAGGCCGAGGACGTGCTCGAGGCGAGCGAGCGTCGCGTCGCCGCGCAACTGGGCGGGCTGCGCGATACCTGGCGCGAGGCGTGGACGCCTGGGCGGATCGTCATCGCCGGACTCGTCGCCGGATTTGTCGTCGGCCGCGCCGAACCGCTGCGGACCGTCGCCAAGGGCGGCGGGTTGATGCAGTTGATCACGATGGTGTCGGGCCTGTTCGCCGGCGGCAGTGCCCAGGTGGCGGCCGAGGGCGCCGAGCAGGCGGCAGCCAGCGCCGAAGCCGTAGCGGGCACATCCGGCCCGGCCACTGCAACGCTGACCACCGAAGACGAGGACGCCGCGACGCTGGCGCGCGCCGAGGCAACTGTGCAAGCTGCACGCGTCGCCGTCGTCGATCCGGTCGAACCTTGAGCATCCCAGCACCCGAGATTCCTGCCGAGCCGGTACTGTCCGACGACGGCGAGGTTGCGCCGAGCCCGGCGCAGCAGAGACCGCGCTCGTCCAGTGCCGCGATGGTGCTGGCCACGCTCGCGATCGGCTACACACTGTGGGCGGCGCAGGAGCTGATCCTGCCGGTGCTGCTGGCGATGTTCTTCGCGCTGGTCGGCAACCCGATCATCCGCACACTGCAGAAGCTCTTCATCCCGCGCTTCCTCGGCGCAGTGCTGGTGCTGGTCGGTGGCCTGGCGGCGGCCGGCGCGCTCGGCAACCAGCTGATCGAACCGGCCGGCGAATGGGTACGGCAGGTGCCGCGCGAAATGAAGTCGATCGCGCCCAAGCTGCGCGACCTGACCAAGCCGATGCTCGACGCCAACAAGGCCGCGCAGAACATCGCCCGCGCCGCCGGCGGCGAAAGCACCGGCAAGCCGGTGCAGGTGATCCGCACCGAACTCAACGAACCCTACAAGGCGCTGACCGCGACACCGCGACGCGTGGCGTCGGTGCTGGCGGTGGTGCTGCTGACGTTCTTCTTCATGGTCTACGGCGACAGCCTGCAGCGCAACGCGATCGCGCTGCTGCCCACGCGCCAGCAGAAGAAGCTCACGGTCGACATCCTGCATTCGATCGAGCGCGCGATCTCGCGCTACGTGCTCACCATCACCCTGATCAACATCGCCGTGGGCCTGGCCCTGGCCGGCGCGCTGTACTGGCTCGGCGTGCCGCTGCAGGAGGCGCTGCTGTGGGGCACGATGGCGGCGATCCTCAACTTCGCGCCGTACGTGGGCCCGCTGATCGGCATCGTGATCATGCTGCTGATGGGCTTCGTAGCGTTCGACAAGCTGCTGCCGTCGCTGTTGCCGGCGGGCATCTACCTGGTGCTGCACACCATCGAAGGGCAACTCGTCACCCCGATCATCCTCGGCCGGCGCATGCGGCTGTCGCCGCTGGTGCTGATCCTGGCGCTGATGGTGTTCGGCTGGCTGTGGGGCATCGTCGGCCTGCTGCTGGCGGTGCCGCTGCTGGTATGCGTGAAGCTGGTGCTGGACCGGATCGAAGGGCTGGGAGGCTGGGCGCGGCTGCTGGAGTGACCGGTCACCGTCGTCCCGGCGAAAGCCGGGACCCATTTTGACCTTGCCTTCTGCCGGTCTGGGCGCGAAAGCAGATGGATCCCGGCTTTCGCCGGGATGACGGTGAGATAACAGGCTAAAATATCGCCATGCATTTCCCCGTCCGCGCCATCACCCTCGACCTCGATGACACCCTGTGGCCGTTCGCGCCGATCGGGGCGCGGGTCGAGCAGGTGCTGCATGAGTGGCTGCTGCAACACTGCCCCGGCACCGCGCAGCGTTTCCCGATCGCCGCCATGCGCGAACTGCGCGAGCGCGTTTTCATCGAGCGACCAGACCTCGCCCACGACTTCAGCCAACTGCGCAAGCTGAGCCTGGTGCGGGCGATGGAACTCAGCGGCGACGATCCGCTCCACGCCGACGCCGCGTTCGAAACCTTCTACGCCGAGCGCAACCGCGTGGAGTTCTATCCCGACTCGCTGGCCGCGCTCGAACGCCTGGCCGCGCGCGTGCCGCTGGCGGCGATCAGCAACGGCAATGCCGACCTCGCACGCGTCGGCGTCTCGGCGCACTTCGTGTTCCAGCTCGGCGCGCGCGAACACGGCACGCCCAAGCCGGCGGCGAGCATCTTCCACGCCGCGTGCCGCCAGCTCGCGCTGGCACCAAGTGAGGTGCTGCACGTTGGCGACGACATCGAGATGGACGTCGTCGGCGCCCATCGCGCCGGCCTGCGCAGCTGCTGGATCAATCGCGAAGGCGCACGCTGGCCGCACGCCGACCTCCGCCCCGACCTCGAATTCACCACACTCGCCGCACTGGCCGACTGGCTGGACCTGGCACAACAACCGGAACTCCTCACCGCATGAGCATCCCGCACGGTTTCGCCGACGCGAGCATCGACAGCCTGCCGCTGCACGTGGTCAGCCGCGACACGATCGGCCAGTGGCGCGCGACGCAGGAGGCTTCGGTGCTGGCCTGGCTCGATGCGCAGGCGTTCGACGGGTCGCCATGGACCGCGATCACCCTGCCCGCCGCCGACGGTGGCATCGCCGCCGCGGTCATAGGTGTTGCCGACCTGCTCGATCCCTACTCGTACGGCCACGCCCCCTACGCGCTGCCGCTGCGCGCCTGGTCGCTGGCGACCGACCTGGCGGCCGAGGCGCGCTCGGCCCTGCACCTGGGCTGGGGCCTGGGCAGCTACCGCTTCAACCGCTACAAGCAGCCGCTGCGGCAGCCGGCGCAGTTGCAGACCGGCGGCGACGACGAAGCCTTCGCCCAGCTCGCCGCCTGCATCCGCGTGCGCGACCTGGTCAACACGCCGACCGAGGACATGGGCCCGGACCAGCTCGAGCAGGTCGCCTGCGAACTGGCCGAGCGCTTCGGCGCGCAGATCGAAGTCATCAGCGGCGAGGATCTGCTCACGCGCAATTTCCCGGCGATCCATGCGGTCGGCCGCGCCAGCCACCGTGCGCCGCGGCTGATCTCGCTGCGCTGGGGTGATGAAAGCCACCCGCACGTGGCCATCGTCGGCAAGGGCGTGTGCTTCGACACCGGCGGCCTCGACCTCAAGCCGGCCGACGGCATGCGCAACATGAAGAAGGACATGGGCGGCGCCGCCCATGCCATCGCGCTGGCCGAGCTGGTGATGACGCGCAAGCTGCCGCTGCGCATGACCCTGCTGGTGCCGGCGGTCGAGAACGCGGTCGGCCCCAATGCGTTCCGCCCGGGCGAAGTGCTCGCCACGCGCCAGGGCATGTCGGTGGAAATCGACAACACCGATGCCGAGGGCCGCGTGATCCTGTGCGATGCCCTCACCTATGCCGGCGAGATGAAGCCGGCGCTGCTGCTCGACTTCGCCACGCTCACCGGCGCGGCGCGCATCGCGTTGGGTCCGGACCTGCCGGCGCTCTACTGCAACGACGAGGACGTCGCGCGCCTGTGGCTGGAGTCCGGCATCGAGCAGCGCGATCCGCTGTGGCGCATGCCGCTGTGGCGGCCGTATCTGCGCTACCTGACCAGCACCGTGGCCGACATCGCCAACGGTGGCCCGTCGAAGATGGCGGGCAGCATCACTGCCGCGATCTACCTGGAGCGCTTCGTCCCGGCCGCGCAGAAGTGGGCGCACCTGGACGTTTACAGCTGGAACGACAGCGACCGTCCGGGCCGTCCGGCCGGTGGTGAAGCGCAAGGGCTGCGCGGGGCGTATGGGCTGCTCAGGAAGCTGTCCTCGACTTGATCGAGGCTCTCCCCGGGTGCGCTGCGCTTACCCGGGCTACGGGCGTGGTAGCGATAACGGGTTGGCGCAATCGGGCGTCTGACGGCACACTAGGCGCCGTCTTGCGTCTGGTGTGCATATGACTGCCTCGTCCGACCTGCTCAAGGAATTGCGCATAGACCGTAGCGCGCCACCACCGCCGGCTTCTCGCCGCGGCTTGTGGATCGCGCTCGCTGTCGCTGCGGTAGTACTCGTATTGGCACTTGCGGCGTGGGCCGTGCTGGGCCGCGAACACGGCGTCGAAGTGAAGACCGCCACCGCCACGGCCATCGGCAACGGCGGCAGTGCCTCCGTGCTCGATGCCACCGGTTATGTCGTCGCCCGCCGCATGGCGACGGTGTCGGCGAAGATCACCGGCAAGGTGCGCGAGGTGATGATCGAGGAAGGCCAGAAGGTCGAGGAAGGCCAGGTCATGGCCACGCTCGATCCGATCGACGCCGATGCCGAACGCACGCTTGCCAACGCCCAGGTCGGCGCTTCGCGCAGCCAGGTCGAGAGCGTGCGCGCACGCGTGGCCGAGGCCGACGCCAACGCCCGTCGCCTGTCGACGCTGGTCAACCAGCAGCTGGTGTCGAAGGCGCAGTACGACGAGGCCATCGCCGCGCGCGATTCGCTGCGCGCCGAGCTGACCACCGCCGAACGCAACGCCAAGGTCGCCGGCGACCGCCTGCACATCGCCGACCTGGGCGTGGACAACACCATCGTGCGCGCGCCGTTCGCCGGCGTGGTCACGGCCAAGGCCGCGCAACCGGGCGAGATCGTTTCGCCGCTGGCAACCGGCGGTTTCACCCGCACCGGCATCGGCACCATCGTCGACATGGATTCGCTGGAGATCGAGGTCGAGGTCGGCGAAGCCTTCATCGGCCGCGTGCAGCCGAAGATGCCGGTCGAGGCGACGCTCAATGCCTATCAGGACTGGAAGATCCCGGCCGAGGTGATCGCGATCATCCCCGCCGCCGACCGCGGCAAGGCCACCGTCAAGGTGCGCGTTGCGCTGAAGACCAAGGACCCGCGCATCGTCCCGGACATGGGCGTGCGCGTGAGCTTCCTGGAAGCAGCCAAGCCGGAAGCGCCGAAGCAGAAGCCGGGCGTGCTGGTGCCCGCTGCGGCGATCACCACCCGCGACGGCAAGCAGCTGACTTTCGTCGTCGTCGACGAGAAGGTGCAGCAGCATGAGGTGACTGTCGGCCGCAGCCTCGGCGACGACCGCGAAGTCACCCAAGGGCTCTCAGGCGGTGAGACGGTCGTGCTCGACCCTCCCGCCGGTCTCGCCGATGGCGACAAGGTCAAGGTCGCCGTCGCCGGCAGCGAATCCGAGAGCGATTCGGCAAGCGAATAAGCACGCACCCCAACTCAGCATCAACGCAGTTCCTCCTTCTACCGTTTTGAGGACGTCGCAATGTCTACGCTGGTTTCGATCCGCAATCTCAGGAAGACCTATCAACGCGGTCCGGAAAAGGTGGAGGTGCTGCACAGCATCGACCTGGACATCCCCAAGGGTGACTTCGTCGCGCTGATGGGACCGTCGGGCTCGGGCAAGACCACCCTGCTCAACCTCATCGGCGGCCTCGATTCGCCCACCGGCGGCGAAATCCAGGTCGACGGCCAGCGCATCGACACGCTCGGTGCCGGCCAGCTGTCGCAGTGGCGCAGCCACAATGTCGGCTTCGTGTTCCAGTTCTACAACCTGATGCCGACGCTCAATGCGCAGAAGAACGTCGAGCTGCCGCTGCTGCTGACCAAGCTGTCGTCGGCGCAGCGCAAGCGCAACGCCGAGATCGCCCTGCAGCTGGTCGGCCTGGCCGAGCGCGGCAAGCACCGCCCGAACGAACTGTCCGGCGGCCAGCAGCAGCGCGTCGCGATCGCCCGCGCGATCGTGTCCGACCCGACCCTGCTGATCTGCGACGAACCCACCGGCGACCTCGATCGCCAGTCCGCCGAAGAGATCCTGGCACTGCTGCAGTCGCTCAATCGCGACCACGGCAAGACCATCATCATGGTCACGCACGATCCCAAGGCCGCCGATCACGCCCAGCGCACGATCCATCTCGACAAGGGCACCCTGGTCGAGCGTGAGCTGGCAGTGGAGCACTGACACCCAAGTTCGGGAGGCATCATGAAATACCTGCACCTGATCTGGGCCGCGCTGTTCCGCAGCAAGACCCGCACGTTCTTGACGTTGTTGTCGGTGGTGACCGCATTCCTGCTGTTCGGGATGCTCGACTCGGTGCGCGTGGCATTCAACTCCGGCGGCAGCGTCACCGGCGCCAACCGCCTCGTCGTGGCTTCACGCCTGTCGATCACGCAGATGTTGCCGTACAGCCTGGACACGCAGATCAAGGCGATCCCGGGCGTGCAGAAGTCCGCGTACGCGGCCTGGTTCGGCGGCATCTACCAGGATCCGAAGAACTTCTTCGCCAACTTCTCGGTGGGGCCGGGCTACCTGGACCTGTACCCGGAGTTCAAGCTGCCGGCCGCGCAGCGCAAGGCGTGGGAGAGCAACCGCACCGGCGCCATCGTCGGCGAGTCGCTGGCCAAGCGCCACGGCTGGAAGATCGGCGACACCATCCCGCTGCAGGCCACCATCTTCCCGACCCAGGGCAGCAACAACTGGTCGTTCCGTCTCGATGGCATCTTCCGCATCGACGACGAGAAGATGAAGGCCCAGGAGAACGTGCTGTTCTTCCACTGGAAGTACTTCGACGAGGCCAATGACTACGTCAAGGGTCGCGTCGGCTGGTACATCGTCAAGGTCGCCGACGGCGCCGGTTCCGACGGTGTGGCCAAGGCGATCGATTCGCTCTCGGCCAACTCCGACCACGAGACCAAGGCGCAGACCGAAGCAGCCTTCAACCAGGCGTTCGCCAAGCAGTTCGCCGACATCGGCCTGATCGTCACCGGCATCATGGGCGCGGTGTTCTTCACCCTGCTACTGCTGACCGGCAACACCATGGCGCAGGCCGTGCGTGAGCGCATTCCGGAGCTGGCGGTTCTCAAGACGATTGGCTTCTCCAACCGCAGCGTGCTGTGGCTGGTGCTGTCCGAGTCGGTGCTGCTGGTGGTGCTGGGTGGCGTGATCGGCATGGCCATCGCCTCGCTGCTGATGCCGGGCGTGAGCAAGGCCAGCGGCGGCATGATCCAGCTGCCGACGGTGCTGGGACAGACCTGGGCGGTGGGACTGGCGCTGATGCTGGCCATCGGTGTGATCGTGGGACTGCTGCCGGCATTGCGTGGCATGCGCCTGAACATCGTCGATGCCCTCGCCGGCCGCTGAGCCAAGGAGATCCAGATGAAGAAGTTCATGATCAACCTCGGCATCGCCTTGCTGCTCATCCTCGGACTGGTCGCCTGGGCGTTCCTGCCCTGGTACCTGGTGCTGGTCGTGGTGGCATTGTTCGTGCTGTGGCTGCTGCTGACCCGCTCCGGGCGTCTGGCGTGGGAAGCGGCGAAGATCGGCCTGGCCAGCCTGCCGCAGCGCTGGGGTGCCTCGTCGGTGATCGTGGTCGGCATCGCCGGCGTGGTCGGCGTGCTGGTGGCGATGCTGGCGATGGGCGAAGGCTTCAAGGCCACGCTCAACCAGACCGGCAGCGACAGTTCGGCGATCATCCTGCGCGCCGGTTCGCAGGCCGAGACCAACTCGGTCATCACCCGCGACCAGGTGCCGCTGATCTCGTCGCTGGCCGGCATCGCGCGCGGTGCCGACGGCCAGCCGGTGATCTCGCCGGAGCTGTCGCAGGTGGTCAACCTGGTCAGCAAGGCCGACGGCACCGACGCCAACGTGCAGTTCCGCGGCGTCGGCCCGATGGCGTGGACGCTGCGGCCGAAGCTGAAGATCGTCGAAGGCCGCAAGTTCAATCCGGGCATGCGTGAGCTGGTGGTCGGGCGCGGCGCGCAGAAGCAGTTCGTCGGCCTGGAGGTGGGCAAGCAGCTCAAGCTCGCCAACCAGATGTGGACGGTGGTCGGCGCGTTCTCGTCGGGCGACTCGCACGACTCCGAGCTGTGGGCCGACGTCGACGTGCTCGGACCGGCCTACCAGCGCCAGGCGTTCCAGTCGGTGACGGTGAAGCTCGATGGCAAGGACGGGTTCAACCGCCTCAAGGCCGCCCTCGCCGGCGATCCGCGCCTGAAGCTGGACGTGCAGACCACGCACGATTACTACGCCAAGCAGTCCGAAGGCCTGACCAAGCTGATCAACATCCTCGGCAAGGTCATCGGCACGATCATGGCGATCGGTGCGGTGTTCGGCGCGCTCAACACCATGTTCGCCGCGGTCGCCGGGCGCGCACGCGAGATCGCGACGATGCGCGCGATCGGTTTCCGCGGCGTGCCGGTGGTGGTGGCGGTGATGCTGGAGACGATGCTGCTGGCGCTGCTGGGCGGGCTGATCGGTGCCGGGCTGGCGTGGCTGGTGTTCAACGGTTACAGCGTCAGCACGCTGGGGCAGAACTTCAGCCAGGTGGTGTTCCAGTTCAAGGTCTCGCCGGAGCTGCTGTGGAACGGCCTGAAGTGGGCGCTCGGCATTGGCCTGGTCGGTGGCCTGTTCCCGGCACTGCGCGCGGCGCGGTTGCCGGTGACCGAGGCATTGCGCGCGGCGTAAGTTGCGCTTGCCTGGGTGAGAACAGGGGCGCTTCGGCGCCCTTGTTCTTTTGTTGCCCGTCATTCCCGCGAAGGCGGGAACCCATGGACGTTGCTTCAGGCAGCAGCTGCCGCCACGGTCGCGCGCCGCGCGCGCAACATCCCGTCGATCGCGAATATCGCCAGCGCCACCCAGATGAAGATGAATCCGGTGGCGCGGTCGCGGTCGAATGCTTCGCCGAACACCAGCACGCCGAGCAGGAACTGGATGGTCGGGGCGATGTACTGCATGAGTCCGACCACCGACAGCGGCACGCGTCGCACGGCGTAGGCGAAGCCGATCAGCGGCAGCGCGGTCAGCACGCCGCAGAACACCAGCAGCGCATCGACGCCCAGGCCCCAGCCGCTGGCGAAGTGGCCCGTGCCGTGCGTTTCGGTCCACAGCAGCACCGCCAGCGCGGGCAGGAACAGGTAGATGCTCTCCACGCCCAGGCCACTGACCGAATCGACGGCCACCAGCTTGCGGATCAGGCCGTACAGCGCGAAGGACAGCGCCAGGCCAATCGCGATCCACGGCGGTTGGCCGTACTGCCACGTGAGCCATGCCACGCCAGTGGCCGCCAGCGCCACCGACAGCCATTGCACGCGGTTGAGCCGCTCGTGCAGGAACACCACGCCGAACAGCACGCTCACCAGCGGATTGATGAAGTAGCCCAGGCTGCTCTCGACGACGTGGCCGGCATTCACCGCCCACACGTACAGGCCCCAGTTGAACGCGATCAGCGTGCCGCTGAGTGCGAGCATCCACGCTGCGCGCGGCCGCGCCAGGGTCGCGCGCAGCCAGCTGCGGCCCTGCTTCCAGACCAGCCACGCCGCCACCAGCAGCGCGCTCCAGACGATGCGGTGCATGACGATCTGCAGCGACGGCACGATCTTGAGCAGGTGCCAGTACAGCGGCATCAGGCCCCAGAGCACGAAGGACGCCGCGGCGACCCAGAGGCCGCCGCGCACGGAAGCGTGGTCGTTCATGCCGCGGGCCCGGAAGAAGCCGTTGCGGGCGCCGGCACCTGCTTGCCGGCGCGCGCCTTGGCCAGCGTGATGATCACCACGCCGACCAGGATCACCGCCATCGCGCCCAGGTCGTGCGCGGTGAAGTGCTCGCCGGCGATCAGCGCGCCGAACAGCACCGCGATCGGCGGATTGACGTAGGCGTAGCTCGTGGCCAAAGCCGGCCGCACGTGGTGCAGCAGCCAGATGTAGGCGGTGAAGCCGAAGATCGAGCCGGCGACCACCAGGTAGAACATCGCCATGGTCGCGCTGACGCTCGGCATCGTGGTCATGCGTTCGCCATGCAGCACGGCGGCGATCAGCATCCACACGCTGCCGGTGAGCATCTGCCCGGCCGCCGACATGAACGGTTGCGGCAGGTCCTGGTCGCGGCTCCAGATCGAGCCCCAGGCCCAGGCGATCGGTGCGATCACCAGGCACACCAGGCCGAGCATCGACGACGACAGCTCACCGCCTGCATTGAGCCAGAGGACGCCGAGGAAGCCGATGACCAGGCCGACCCATTCGATCTTCGACGGATGGCGACCGCGCAGCATCGCGAACACGCCGGCGAACAGCGGCATCGAGGCGACGGCGATGGCTGCGAGGCCGGAGCCGACTTCGGTCTCGGCCAGGTTCACCAGGCCGTTGGACAGCAGCACCATCCAGATCGACAGCACCCACAGCGTGCGCCACTGCTTGCCGGTCGGCTTGGGCACGCCGCGCCAGCGCAGCACGGCGAACATGATCGCGCCGGCCAGGAACATGCGCCCGGCGCCGAGCAGGAACGGCGGATAGCTTTCCAGCGCGAAGCGAATCGCGAGGTAGGTCGAGCCCCAGAGGATGTAGACCGAGGCCAGGGCAAAGGCGACGGCCAGCCCGCCGGGAGCGGCGCGGTCGGCAGTGGGTGCAGCGGTGCTCATGCGGATTCCACGTGGGGTGGGGAGTGAGGCGTGCTTGACGTGCTGCTGCCCGACGCCACCGGCACCGCGCAGGCGGCGCTCGCGTGCCGTCATCGACGGCCGGGACGCCGCACCACCGGTGCTGGGAACGTTCGGATAGCTGGAATCGTAACGGCAGCGGCCGCCATCCGATTGATATATCGTGCGCAGAAACGCAAAAATTTTGCGAGGCGCACATGTTGGACGAATTCGACCATCGCTTGCTGGAGCTGCTGCAGCGTGATGCCTCGGTGACGCTGACCGCCCTCGGCGAGGCGGTGGGGCTGTCGGCCAGCGCCGTGCAGCGTCGGCTCACCCGCTATCGCAAGAGCGGGCTGCTGCGGCAGATCGCGGTGCTCGACCCGCGGCAACTGGGCACCACGCTGGCGACGGTGCTGGTGGCGATGGAGCGCGAGTCGGCCAAGCTGCACGCCGCCTTCCATGCGCGCATGCGTGCCGCGCCGGAAGTGCAGCAGTGCTACACGCTGGCCGGCGAATGGGACTATCTGGTGATCCTGTCGACCACCGGCGTGGCGCATTGCCGCGAAGTGGCGGACCGGTTGTTCATGGACGAAGGCAACATCAAGCGCTATGAAACGCGGATGGTGTTCGACGTGGTGAAGGCGGGCTTGCATGTGCCGACGCGTGCGCCGGTGCGGCGACGGAAGTAGGTCAAGAGCTGCCCTCATCCGCCCTTCGGGCACCTTCTCCCGCAAGCGGGAGAAGGCATGCTTGAGCCCCTCTCCCGCTTGCGGGAGAGGGCATGCTTGAGCCCCTCGCCCGCCCGCTTGCGGGAGAGGGGTTGGGGTGAGGGCTGCTACGCGGCGCGCTCGCGCGCCAGCACCTTCTGCTTCATCGGCAGGCCCCAGCGATACCCGCCGAGGGATCCATCGCCGCGGATGACGCGGTGGCACGGCACGACGATTGCGAGATGGTTGCCGGCGCAGGCGCTGGCGACAGCGCGCGTGGAACGGGGCTGACCAATCGACATTGCGACCTCGGCGTAGCTGCGGGTCTCGCCGCGCGGGATCTTCATCAACGCGTCCCATACCTTCTTCTGGAACGCGGTGCCTATGAGGTCGATGGGCACCTGCGCCTGCTTGCCGGCCAGTGCATCGGCGACCGCATGCAGTCGCGGCGCGAGGAACTCGTCGCGGCCGGCATCGACACGCTCCAGCTGCGCCTGCGGAAACTCTTCGTGCAGCCTGGCTTCCAGGGCCTCTGCATCCTCGCCGAGCTCGATCATGCACACGCCGCGTTCGGTCGTCGCCACCAGCGCTTGCCCCAGCGCGGTCGACGCGATGCTCCAGCGGATCTGCTCGCCGGCACCGCCGGCGCGATAGCGCGCCGGGGTCATGCCCAGCTTGGCGGCGCCGCCTTCGTACACGCGCGAGGGTGATCCGTAGCCGGCGTCGTACAGCGCGGCGCTGACATCGTTGCCTTCGCGCAATGCGACCTTGAGCGTGCCGAGTTTGCGCTGCGCGAGGTACTCGGCCGGGCTCAGGCCGAAGCGCGCGCCGAACTGGCGCTGCAGGTGCGAGGCGCTCAGGCCGACCGTGGTGGCGAGGTCGGTCAGCGTCGGTTCGCCGGCGTCGAGCAGTTGCCGGGCGTGGTCGAGCTTGTCGCGGAGCTGGCGGGCGGTGTTCATGGCTCAAAGCGTAACGGGCGCCCTCAGGCGCCCGCTATCCGATTCTTGTGCTCCCTCCCCTTCAGGGGGAGGGCCGGGGTGGGGGTGGGTCTGCCGCGACCATCCCCACCCAACCCTCCCCTTGAAGGGGAGGGCTCAAGGGCTTAGTCCGCCCAGTGGCCTGCCGTCGTCGCCGTCGGCAGCACCTGTGCGGACAGTTGGCGGTCGTTGGTGAGCAGGCGCACTGCGTCGGACAGGATCGCCGCCGATTCGCGCAGCAGCGGGTCCGGACGGTTCTCGGCCAGCTTCTCGCGCTCGGCATCCTTGGCGATGTCGCGCTCGTTGGCGGCCAGGCCGTCGTCGTTGTAGTCGTCGGCCAGCGGATCCAGGTCCAGGCCCAGCGCCTTGCGCTCGTCCTGGCGCTGCTTGCGCTTGCTGTCGTCGCGGTCACGCTCGCTGCGGCGCTCTGCCTCGTTGAGGCTCACCCACTTCTTGGCACGCTCCTCGCGGAACTGCGCCACGTCGTCCGACCACCACTGGAATTCCTTGTCCTTGGCGATGCGGGCGGTGTGCAGCGTCTCCAGCTTGGGCAGGAGCGGCGCGAAGTTGCCGTACGCGGTGTGCGGCACCGCCGCGATGCGGGTCCACGGCAGCGCGTTGTCGTAGGTGCTTTCGCCGTACTCGCTGGCGTCGACCGAGACCGGGAACGACAGGTCCGGCACCACGCCCTTGTTCTGCGTCGAACCGCCGCTGACGCGGAAGAACTGGGCGATGGTCAGCTTGACCTGGCCAAAGCGTGCTTCCTCGTTGGCCGGCCAGCGGTCGAGGTCGACGAGGTTCTGCACCGTGCCCTTGCCGAAGCTGGTTTCGCCGATGACGAGGCCGCGACCGTAGTCCTGGATCGCGCCGGCGAAGATCTCCGACGCCGAGGCCGAGCCGCGGTTGATCAGCACGGCGAGCGGGCCTTCCCAGGCGATGCCGCTGTCACTGTCGCCTTCGACGCTGACGCGGCCGCCGGATTCGCGCACCTGCACGACCGGGCCGCGGTCGATGAACAGACCGGTCAGTTCGATCGCTTCATTGAGCGAACCGCCGCCGTTGTTGCGCAGGTCGAGGACGACGCCGTCGACCTTCTCCTCGCGCAGCTTGGTCAGCAGCTTGGCGACGTCGCGCGTGGCCGAGGCGTAATCGGCGTTGTTCTTGCGACGGCCTTCGAAGTCCTGGTAGAAGCCGGGCAGCTCGATCACGCCGATGCGCTGCTGCGGCGCGCCGTTGACTGCCGGAATGGTGATGACCTTGGACTTGGCGGCCTGGTCTTCCAGGCGCACCTTGTCGCGCACCAGCACGATGCGCTGCGGCTGGCTGTCGAGCGTGGCCTCGGCCGGGATCACGTCCAGGCGCACCTTGGTGCCCTTGGCGCCGCGGATCTTGGCGACGACATCGTCGATGCGCCAGCCGATCACGTCTTCCATCGCGCCGCTGTCGCCCTGGCCGACGCCGACGACGCGGTCACCGGGCTTGAGCTTGTTGGACTTGCCGGCCGGGCCGCCGGGCACGATCTCGCGGATCGCGACCACGTCGTCCTGCTTCTGCAGCACCGCGCCGATGCCCTCGAGCGACAGCGACATCGACACGTTGAAGTTGTCGGCGGTCTTCGGGGTGAAGTAATCGGTGTGCGGATCGACCGAGTTGGCGTAGCTGTTGAGGAAGGTCTGGAAGACGTCCTCGCCCTTCAGCTCGGCGATCGACTTGCCCATGTTGGCGTAGCGTTTGTCGAGCGTCTTGCGGATGTCGTCGGGCTTCTTGCCGGCCAGCTTCAGGCGCAGCCAGTCGTTGCGCACCGACTGCTTCCACAACGTGTCGAGTGCGGCGGCATCGGTGGCCCACGGCGCGTCTTCGCGGTCGTACTCGTAGCGATCGCTGCCGGTGAAATCGAAGATGTCCTGCTTGAGCAGGTTGCGCGCGAAGGTCACGCGCTGGTCCACGCGCTGCTTGTAGGTGGCGAAGATCGCGTAGGCCGGATCGAGGTCGCCACTCTTGATGGCATCGTCGAACTTGAGCTTGTAGGCGTCGAACTTGGCGACGTCCTGCGCGGTCAGGAACTGCTTGCCGCCGTCGAGCGACTCCAGGTAGCGCTTGTAGATGTCGGCCGACAGCGTGTCGTCGAGCGCCACCGGGCGATAGGCGTAGCGGCTGTCGGAGAGCAGCCCGTACACCAGCTTGGCAGCCGTGGTCTGGTCGGCGGTCGGCGCGCGCGGCAGCGGCGACGGTTCCATCGACTTGATCAGGTTCGGCTTCTCGTGCTGCGGCAATTCGACCTGGGTGGTCTTCTTGTCGACGCTATCGGAGGACTGCGCGAGCAATGCCAGCGGCGTGGTCAGCAGGAAAGCGAATAACGTGGTCTTGGCATTCATCGCGGGGCTCGCGGCCGCAGGCGGCCTGATCTTTGGTGCGGGGGGTGTCGGACACAGAACCAACGACAGCATGAACCGACAGCATGGACCGGTGTTCGACAGCCTCACAGTGCCTAAAGTTGCAGCGGCTGTCACCCCACCACCGGTGGGAAAAACCGTGCCATGGCGTGCACAAACGCCCGTTCACCCAAAAGCGTTCAGCTGGGCGACGGCTGGCGTTACGCGGGCGTTAGGCGAGCTGGCACCCAGTCACGCTGCAGGTTTGGCGGTCAACGAGAGGTGACGCCGCCGTGGCAGCGCAGGGCTCAGTTGGCGGCGACGACGCCGGCCTCTATCGCCGAACGGTCGGCGTGGTAGGACGAGCGCACCAGCGGGCCGGAGGCGACGTGGGTGAAGCCCAGCGCCATGCCGTAGACCTCGAGCTCCTTGAACTCTTCCGGCGTCCAGTAGCGCAGCACCGGATGGTGGTGGGCACTGGGCTGCAGGTACTGGCCGATGGTGATCATGTCGACGTCGTGCGCGCGCAGGTCGCGCAGGGTGGCCTGCACCTGCTCCATGGTCTCGCCCAGGCCGAGCATGATGCCGCTCTTGGTGGCCACGTTCGGGTGCTGCGCCTTGAACTTCTGCAGCAGGGTCAGCGACCACTGGTAGTCGGCGCCCGGGCGGACGTTGCGGTACAGGTCCGGCACGGTCTCGACGTTGTGGTTGAACACATCCGGCGGATTCGTGGCCAGGATCTCCAGCGCGCGCTCCATGCGGCCCTTGCCGCGGAAGTCGGGCGTGAGGACCTCGATGCGGGTCTTGGGGCTGTGTTCGCGGATGGCCGCGATGCAGTCGACGAAATGCTGGGCACCGCCGTCGCGCAGGTCATCGCGGTCGACACTGGTGACCACCACGTACTTCAGGCCCATGTCGGCGACGGTGGTGGCCAGGCTCAGCGGCTCGCCGGCATCGGGCGGCTTGGGCCGGCCGTGGGCGACGTCGCAGAAGCTGCAGCGGCGGGTGCAGACCTCGCCGAGGATCATGAAGGTCGCGGTGCCGTGGCTGAAGCACTCGTGGATGTTCGGGCAGCTGGCTTCCTCGCACACCGTGACCAGGCGGTTCTCGCGCAGCTTGGCCTTGAGCTGCTGCACCGAGTTGCCCGACGGGATGCGCACGCGGATCCACGACGGCTTGCGCAGCACCGGCGCATCGGCGAACTGCACCGGCGAGCGCGCGATCTTGTCGCCGGCCACCTGCTTCACCCCCGGTTGCAGGGTCTCGGGCACGGCAGTGCCGCCGACCATGGCGAGCGGGATGGACTTGGCGGTGGAGTCGGTCATGGGGGCGGGCAAATCACGGTGATGGAGCGGCGGGCTCGACCTGCAGGCCGAACTGGCGGGCGACGTGGCCGATCAGCACCGGCTTGACTGCGTCCAGCCCCGAAGGGCCGCCCAAGTCTAGCATCGAGGTCACTTTCAGCCCCTGGTAGCCGCACGGGTTGATGCGGGCGAAGGGTTCCAGGTCCATGGCGATGTTGAAGGCCAGGCCGTGGAAGGTGCAGCCGCGGCGCACGCGGATGCCGAGGGCGCCGATCTTGGCCCCGTTCACGTACACCCCCGGCGCGCCTTCGCGGCGCTCGGCGTGGATGTTCCAGTCGGCCAGGGTGTCGATCATCGCCTGCTCGATCCGGTGGACGTATTCCTTGACGCCGACCTTGAGCCGCTTCAGGTCCAGCAGCGGGTACAGGACGATCTGGCCGGGGCCGTGGTAGGTCACCTGGCCGCCGCGATCGACGTGCAGCACCGGGATGTCGCCGGGGAACAGCACGTGCTCGTCCTTGCCGGCCTGGCCCAGGGTGAACACCGGGTCGTGCTCGACCAGCCACAACTCGTCGGGGGTGTCGGCAGTGCGCTCGTCGGTGAAAGCCTGCATGGCCCGCCAGACCGGCTCATAGGCGCGCCGCCCCAGATCCCTCAAAACAGCCGAAGGCAGAGCCCCCTCCCCTTCAAGGGGAGGGCCGGGGAGGGGATGGGTTCCAGCCGCCGGAACGTCCACGTCGCTCAGAGCGTCCACTTCACTTCCGGATGCTCCCGCAGCACCGCATGCGCCAGGTCGTACTGCTCCCGGCTCTCGGCGCGGAAGCTGATGCGCACCGACACGTAGCGGCCGTTGCTGGAGTGCTTCCAGCTGACCGATTCGTTGACGACTTCGATCCCGGCGTCCAGCAACAACGTCGGCAGCACCGTCTCCAGGTCCTTCTCGGCCGCGCCCATGGCGCTGAGCTCGAAGGTGCCGGGGAATTGGAAGCCGTGGTCGGGGTTGTCGGATTTGATTTCCATGAGGGCGATTATGGGTCCGAGGGTGGGGGAACCCAAGTCTGAGCCGGGCGGTGGTGGTTTGTGGCCTCCGAAGACCACGCAATGAGTTGCCGGAGCGTTGTCCGCAGGGGCGGGGAGTGCGGAGCAGCGGGACATGGATGTCCCGCGTCCCGCGTAAAGACAGGATGTCGTCCGCGGGACGTAGCACTCCCCGCCCCTGCGGACGACGCCGCTCCGGAGCGAAAGCAACGTCAAGATGGGTCCCGGCGTTCGCCGGGATGACGTTCTGAAACGAAGAAGCCGGCTTTCGCCGGCTTCTCGATGCTGCAGTCAGGTGCGGATCACTCCGACTCCCACCACATCCACAGCTCGTCCCACAGGCGCTTGAAGAAGCCGCCCTGCTCGACGGCGTTGATCGCCACCAGCGGACGCTGCGAGATCACCTTGCCGTCCAGCATCACCTTCACGGTGCCGATCTTCTGGCCCTTGGCGATCGGTGCGACCAGGGTCTTCGGGACGTCCATCATCGGCTTGAGCTGGTTGTACTTGCCGCGCGGCACGGTCACCAGCAGCGGCTCGGCAACGCCGAGCTGGACTTCGTCGGAAGCACCCTTCCACACCTTCTGCTTGGCGATCTGCTTGCCGACGTCGTACAGCTTGTGCGTCTCGAAGAAGCGGAAGCCCCAGTTCAGCAGCGCCTGCGAATCGACCGCGCGCTGGTTCTCGCTGCTCGAACCCATCACCACCGAGATCAAACGCTGGTCGCCGCGCATGGCCGAAGCCATCAGGCAGTAGCCGGCGCCGGAGTGGTGGCCGGTCTTGATGCCATCGACCGACGGATCACGCCACAGCAGCAGGTTGCGGTTGGGCTGGGTGATCGGGCCGACCGTGAATTCCTTGATCTTGTTGTACGAGTACGCGACCGGGTAGTCGTGGATCAGGGCGCGGCCGAGCAGCGCCAGGTCGTGCGCGGTCGAGTAATGGCCTTCCGCCGACAGGCCGTGCGGATTGACGAAGTGCGAGCCCTTCATGCCGATGCGCGCGGCGTACTGGTTCATCAGCGCGGCGAAGGCATCGGTCGAGCCGGCGACGTGTTCGGCCAGGGCGATCGCGGCATCGTTGCCGGACTGCACCACCATGCCCTTTTCCATCTGGACCAGCGGCGCGGTCTTGTTGACCTCGAAACCGGAGTAGCTGCCGTCGGTACCGGCGCCGCCGGTGCGCCAGGCGTTCTCGGTCATCATCACCTGGTCGGTGTCCTTGACCTTGCCGGCAGCCAGTTCGGCGGCGATGACATAGCTGGTCATCACCTTGGTGATGCTGGCCGGCTCGACGCGCTGGTCGTAGTTCTCGCCGGCCAGGATGTTGCCGCTGGCGGCATCCATCAGCACCCACGCGGCGGCGGTGATCTGCGGCGGCGGCGGGACCGGCAGCGAATCGCTGGCGGCCGGCAGCGCGGGCGCGGCGTGCTGCGGCGTCGGCGCCTGGGCGATGGCAAGGCCAGTCACCAGCGTGGTGACCGCGGCCAGGGCGGCGGCTCTGGCAAGAGCGGGTACTTTCATTGTCTCAACTGCTCCGGAGGCCGGCGGCGTGCCGGCCAGTTTTCTGAGGGGTGGAATTCTAGTCGCGCACGCTAGTCGCGCACGCGTTGCGGCTGGCCAAAACCAAGACCGGCGATACGGGCTGCAAGTTCCGGGGCCTGTGCGGCCTGCAGCGGGCCCACGCGCAGGCGCCAGATGGTCTGGCCGTTGGCGCTGGCATCGCTGATCTGGGCGGTGTCGATGCCGGCCTGGCGCAGCGTCGTCAGCGCGCGGTCGGCATTGGCACGGGCGGTGAAGCTGGCCACCTGCAGGACCACGCCGTCGCTGGCCCTGGCGGCGGGAGTGGCAGGTGTGGGCGCCGCTGGCAGCGGCGTGGTGGCCACGCTCGCAACCGCGGTCGCGGCGCTGGCCGCCATCGAGGTCGGCTTGCCGGTGGCGATGCGCACGCCTGGCGGCAATTCGCCGGCGCGGGCGCTGGCGACCGGCATCGCGGCGATCAGGCGGTCAATGGGGGTCGGCGCAGCCGGTGGCGCGGCAGGCTTGGCCGGTTCCGACGCGTACACCGGTCGATCGTCGTCACCCGGCTGCAGCGCGCGCACTTCGACGCGGCCGGTGCCGCGCGCGGTGATGCCCAGCTTGACCGCAGCGGCGTAGCTCAGGTCGATGACGCGACCGTCGTGGAACGGGCCTCGATCGTTCACCCGCACCACCACCGACTTGCCGTTGTCGAGGTTGGTCACGCGGGCGAAGCTCGGCAGCGGCAGCGTCTTGTGCGCGGCGGTGAAGGCGTACATGTCGTACACCTCCATGTTGGACGTGCGACGGCCGTGGAATTTCTGGCCGTAGTAGGAGGCGGTGCCCTTCTCGACATAACCCTTGGTGTTGTCGAGCACCTTGTATTGCTTGCCCAGCACCGAGTACGTCGCGCGGTTGCCGATCGGCGAGCGCGGTTCGTTGGTCACTTCCGGCTCGGGGATCGCGTCGACATCGGGCACATGGTCAGGCGTGCTGTCGGACACGCCCGGCTTGTACAGGCCGCCGGCGGTGTAATTGCCACGCGTGCGCGGATCTTCCTGCGCCGGCGCGTACGGCGATTTCTTCTTTCCCTTTCCGTCCGGCAGCTGGCTGTGATGCACGCCGCCCTTGTCGGGGATGCCAGCAGGCTGGGAAACGGACTTCTTCGGCGCACTGGCGCAGGCGACCAGGCCCACCGCCATCGTGGCGATGAGCGTTGAGCGGACAAGGCTGCGATGCATGGCCGTGGACCTCATGGCGAGGGCGGGACGACGACAGCGGCAGTGGCGGCGACGGGTTCGTTGGCGCGACCGGCGATGAGTTCGCTCAGCTGGTACACCGCCATCGCGTAGTGCTTGGAGATGTTGTAACGGGTGATCGCGTAGTAGTTGCGGAAGCCGAACCAGTATTCCGGCCCTTCGACGCCATCGAGCTTGACCACCGTGGCGGTCTGGCCCGGCGGCACCGTGGTCAGCGGGCGGAAGCCGCGCTGCGCGAGGTCGGCCATCGAGTAGACCGGATCGAGGTTTTCCGGATCGATCGGCTTGGCGTCGACGGTGGCGTTGGCGCGCACCGTGACCGGCCCGCCGCGCACCCAGCCGCCCTTCTTGGCGAAGTAGTTGGCGATCGAGGCGAAGACGTCGTCGAGGTTGTTGAACAGGTCGCGCTTGCCGTCGCCGTTGCCGTCGACCGCGTACTCGCGGTAGCTCGACGGCATGAACTGGCCCCAGCCCATCGCGCCGGCGTAGCTGCCGGTGAGGGTGGTGATGTCCAGGCCGGTTTCCTTGCCCAGCGCGAACAGCTGGCCCAGTTCGCCGCGGAAGAACGCCTCGCGACGGTTCTCGCGATCGGCCTTGGCCGGGTCGCCGGTGCGCGGATAAGCGAACGCCAGGGTGTACAGGGCATCGAGCACCGGATAGCTGCCGGTGTTCTTGCCGAAGTTGGTTTCCACGCCAATGATCGAAACGATCACTTCCGCCGGAATGCCGTACTTCGCCTGGGCGCGATCAAGCTCGGCGCGGTGCTCGGCAAGGAAGGCGCGGCCGCCGTCGATGCGGGACTGGGTAATGAAGATCGGTCGATAGTCGCGCCAGGGCTTGGCCTCGGCCGGTTTCGACATCGCCGCGATGATGCTGTCGCGGATCTCGGCGCGGTCCAGCACGGACTCGATGTAGGCCGGGTCGATGCCGTACTGGGCGGCGGTGTCGCGCACGAAGGCGGCCCGCGCTTCCGGCAGCGCCTTGCGCTCGTGCGGCTCGGGCAGCGCCGGCGTACCCGGGACCGAAGTGGCCGGGGCAGCGGGTTTGGCGGGAGTTTGTTGGGGGGCTGGCGCCGAAGCTTGGGTGGCGCAGCCGGCCAACGCGAACAGGAGCGCGCTGATCGCGGCGCTACGGAGAGTGTGGCGTCGGGTCATCGCCGCGAGGGTAGCACGCGGTTAAGAAGGTCAAAACCGTGTGTTCAGGGATGACTGAACCGGGAGTCAGGTTCGGCTACCTGAATGGGAAAGGGTGAAGCATCCCCTCTCCCTGGCCACGTTCGTGGCCTGTCCCTCTCCCACAAGGGGAGAGGGGTAAAGGTTGCAGCAGCCCATCGGAGAATCCGCGTTGCCCTCTCCCCTTGTGGGAGAGGGACAGGCGCGCAGCGCCAGGGAGAGGGAGCTAGCGCGCGTACACCGGCCGGTGCGCTCGCACCGCCATCACCACGCCCAGGCCCGCCAGCAGCGACACCGCCGAGGTGCCGCCATAGCTCAGCAGCGGCATCGGCACGCCCACCACCGGCAGCAGGCCCGAGATCATGCCGCCGTTGACGATCACGTACACGCAGAACGCCAGGCCCAGCGCACCGGCGATCAGGCGCGAATAGCCGTCGCGCGCTTCCGCGGCGATCCACAGGCAGCGGCCGATCACGAACAGGTACAAGGCCAGCACCGTCGCCACGCCGACCCAGCCGAACTCCTCGCTGAGCACGGCGAAGATGAAGTCGGTGGTGTGCTCGGGCAGGTAGTTGAGGTGCGACTGCGAGCCCTGCCCCCAGCCCTTGCCGGTGAGGCCGCCGGCACCAATCGCGATCTTCGACTGGATGATGTTCCAGCCGGTGCCGAGCGGGTCGGACTCGGGATTGAGGAAGGTCAGGATGCGGTCCTGCTGGTAGGGCCGCAGCAGCCAGAACCAGGCCACCGGCGCGATTGCCGCGACCGCGCCGAAGGCCATGCCGAACCACCACCACGGCAGCCCCGCCAGGTACAGCGCGAAGGCGCCGCTGACGGCGACCAGCATCGCCGTGCCGAAGTCCGGCTGCAGCAGGATCAGCCCGGTCGGCACCGCGATCAGCACGCCGGCGACCAGCACGGTGCGGAACCGCGGCGGCAGCGACTGCCGGTCGAGGTACCAGGCCACCATCATCGGCAAGCTCAGCTTGAGCAGTTCCGCCGGCTGCACGTAGACCACGCCCAGGTTGATCCAGTGGCGGCCGTGCTTGCCGGTGCCGATCAGCAGCACCAGCACCAGCGGGACAAGCGACAGCCCGAAAACGAGCGGCGTCCAGTTGCGCAGCTGGTTGGGCGGAATGCGCGACAGCGCCCACATCAATCCCAGGCCCGCGACGAAGAAGGCGCCCTGGCGCACGACCAGGCCGATAGCGTGGTCGGCGGCGCTGTAGAGCACGGCCATGCCGATCACCATCAGGGCGAGGATGGCGCCGAGCAACGGCAGGTCGAGCGTGCGCATGAAGCGCACGAGCAGGTCGAACAGCCAGCGCAGGATTTGTCTCATCGGGTCTGGCCTGCGTCCTGGTTGTTCCGGGCGCTGGCCGGCGGAGAAGTTGGCGGCACGGGAGCCTGCGCCGCGCCTGCGGGTGCGGTCGCCGCGGGCGTTGCTGCCGCTGCGCCCACGACATCCGGCGGCAGCACGGCCACCGGCAGCGGCGGGCGCACGTACTTCGGATCGCTCGGCACCGGCTCAGGCATCTTGCCCAGCAACCACGCATCGAAGATCTTGCGCGCGATCGGCGCGGCGGTGCTGCCGCCGAAGCCGCCGTGCTCGACCGAGATGGCGACCACGATGGTCGGGTTGTCGGCAGGTGCATAGCCGACAAACAGCGCCTGGTGGCGCAGGTTGTACGGCAGCGAATGCGGGTCGAAGCTGATGTTGCCCTTGCGGCTGATCTTCTGCGCGGTGCCGGTCTTGCCGGCCATCATGTACGGCGCGCCGATCGCCATCGCACGACCGGTACCGCCAGGGCCGTGGATCGTGCCGATCATGCCTTCCTGCACCGCGCGCAGGTTGTCGGGGTTGTCGGTGATGCGCGTCGGCGCCGGCTGCTGCAGCGGCGTCCACGGTGCGAGATAGCCATCGCGGCGGTCGGCAACGATGTGCGGACGCACCAGGTTGCCGCCATTGGCAATCGCGGCCGTGCCACGCGCCAGCTGCAGCACGGTGGCGACCCAGTACCCCTGGCCGATGCCCGCATTGACGGTCTCGCCGGCGTACCACGGCTCCTTGCTGCGCTTGCGCTTCCACTCCGGCGACGGCACCACGCCGGGCTTCTCGCCGAGCAGGTCGATGCCGGTGGGTTCGCCGAACCCGTACTTGCGCATGTACTGGTCGAAGCGCTCGATGCCCATGTCGTAGGCGAGCTTGTAGTAATAGAAGTTCACCGACGCCGAGATCGACTTGCGCAGGTCGGTCCAGCCGGCGCCGCCGTGGGCGTCGCGCCAGCCGCGGCGCTGCCCGGGGATGTAGAACGTGCCGGTCGAGAAGAACTTGTCCTCGGGACGGCGCAGGCCGCTGTCGAGGCCGGCCAGGCCGATCAGCGGCTTCACCGTCGAGCCCGGCGGGCCGCCACCGAGCACGTTGCGGTTGAACATCGGCCGCGACGGGTTGTCCATCAGCGTGCGGTAATCGACGTTGGAGATGCCGTTGACGAACAGGTTGGGGTCGTAGCCCGGCAGGCTGACCATGCCCAGCACTTCGCCGGTGCGCGGATCGAGCGCGACGGCCGAACCGTCCATGTCGCCGAACGCGGTGACCATGGCCTGCTGCAGGTCCATGTCGATGCTCAGGCGCAGGTCGGCGCCCGGCGTGGCGGGCACGTGGCCGACCTGGCGCATCGGCCGGCCGTCGACGTTGGTCTCGATCTGCTCGTAACCGACCTTGCCGCGCAGCGCTTCTTCGTAATAGCGCTCCAGCCCGGTCTTGCCGATGTGGGTCAGCGCCGCGCCGCCTTCGCCGAGCGACTTGAGGTCGTCGGCGTCGATGCGCGCGACGTAGCCGATCACGTGCGAGAACAGGTCGCCATAGGGATAGCGGCGATTGAGGTAGGACACCAGGTCGACGCCCGGATAGCGCCAGCGGTCGACGGCGAAGTGCGCGGCCTCTTCCTCGCTGACGCGCAGCTTCAGGGTGATCGGCTTGAATCCGCGGGTGGCGCGGCGCTCGTCCTCGAAGCGGGCAATGTCTTCGGGCGTCAGCGCGATGACCTTGGCCAGCTCCGGCAGCCAGGTTTCGGTCTTGCCGGCTTCGAACGGCGTCACTTCGATGCGGTACGCCGGCACGTTGTCGGCCAGCACCCGGCCCTTGCGGTCGAGGATCAGCCCGCGCCCCGGCACCACCGGCCGCAGCTTGATGCGGTTGGCTTCCGAGCGCGTGGCGTAGTCGGCGTGCTGCCAGACCTGCAGGCGGAAATACCACAGCCCGAGCCCGGCCAGCGCCAGCAACACGCAGGTGAAGGCGATCGCGGAGCGCAGACGGAACTGGTTGGCTTCGGCTGCGGCGTTCTTGAGGACGCGACGACGCGGACCCATCGTCAACGCCCCCGCCAGCGGCCCAGTCGCAGCGAATCCAGGCCCACGAACAGCAGCGGCCACAGCAGCATGCCCGTCAGCGGCGCCAGCCAGAACGAGGCCGGCAGCGTGGGTTCACCCACTGCGATGTGGATCGCGGCGGTGACGATGCGATCGTTTAGCAGCAGGCCGCCGATGGCCAGCGCCTGCTGCGACATCGGGAAGAAGCGCAGGCGCGCGCGGAAGCGCTGCAGGATGTAGGCCATCACCACCAGCCGCAGTGCCTGCTCGCCGAACAGGCTGCCGTAGACCAGGTCACCGGCCAGGCCGATGAGGAAGGCGACGCCCAGGCCGATGTGGTCGGGGTCTTCGATCACCCAGTAGGCCAGCACCAGCGCCAGCCAGTACGGGCGCAACGGCGCAAGCGTCGGCGGCAACGGCAACAGGCCGAGGAACAGCGCCACGACCAGGCTCAGCGGCAACACCCATTGCGGACGGACGCGGGTCATCGGCGCGGCTCCGTCGTTGCGGGTTGCGGTTGTTTTGCGGGCGTTGGCGCTGCAGCGGCGGGCTCCTGCGCGGGCGCCGGAGCGGCAGCCGCAGGCTTCTGCGCCGGCGCGGCCGCCGGGACCGCGGCGGTGCCCTGCCCGATCGCGATGGCGGCACCGGCCGGCGCGGTCGTGGCGTTGAACGCGGTCGCGCCCGGCAGCGGGCTCGGCTGGCTCAGCAGCACCAGCACTTCGCGGCCGCGGTCGAGCTGGGCGGCGGGCGTGACTTCGCCGATCAGGAAGGCGCGACTGTCGTCGGGACGCAGCGAGGCGATGGTGCCGACCGGGAAACCGGGGGCGAAACGCCCGCCCAGGCCCGAGGTCACCAGCACGTCGCCGACCTTGATGTCGCTCGACAGCGGCACGCTCGGCACGCGCAGCAGGTCGCTGCGGCCCTCGCCGTAGACCACCAGGCGCACGCCGTTGCGTGCCACCGCCACCGGGACGGCATGCGAAGGGTCGGTCAACAGCAGCACGTTGGCGTACATCGGCGTGACCGCAATGATCTGCCCGAGCAGGCCGCCTGCGTCGATCACGCTCTGTCCAACCTGCACGCCGTCGCGCGTGCCGGCATCGAGCACCAGGCGCTGGCGGGTCGGGTCGAGGTCGATGTCGAGCACCGGCGACAGCACCACGTCGAGCTTGCCGCGGTCGGCGGCGTCGAGCAGGCCGCGCAGGCGGGCGTTGTCGGCCGCAAGCGTCTGCAAACGGGCCATCCGCGCCTGGTTCAGCATCAGGTCGTTGCGCAGGCGGCGGTTTTCTGCGGTCAGCTGGGTCAGCGTGCCGGCATCGTCGCTGATGCGTTCGACCATCTGCCCGGGCCAGCCGGCGACCATCCACAGCGGCTGCACCAGCAGCGTGGCCTGGCGCCGCACCTGGTTCAGCCAGCCACCGCGGTGGTCGAGCATGATCAGGATCACCGCCAGGGCCAGGTAGGCCAGCAACTTCAACGTACCGGCGACATCACCCGTGCGGGCAGCGGTGGGAGGACCGGCGTAGGAAGGCACAGGAGGGCTGGGTCGACAGAAGTGGGAGGGTGGAGCACTGTTTTACCCGTTTCCCGCATGCCCCTGGGCGAGAATCGGTCAAGGAAACGGATTTGCGAGCCTGTTACGCGAGGGCCGGATGCCGCGGCAACCGCAGCCATCCGGCCTCGTTTATATCCCCACTCGCACCGCACTTACTCGGGCGCGAAGAACTCGTTGCCGTGCATGTCGACCAGCTCCAGCGCACGGCCGCCACCGCGGGCGACGCAGGTCAGCGGATCGTCGGCGACCTGCACGTGCAGGCCCGTCTCCTCGCTGATCAGGCGGTCCAGGTCGCGCAGCAGGGCGCCGCCACCGGTCAGCACGATGCCGCGCTCGGCGACGTCGGCGCACAGTTCCGGCGGAGTCTGCTCCAGCGCCAGCTTGATCGCCGAGACGATGCCGGCCAGCGGCTCGCGCAGGGCCTCGAGGACCTCGTTGGAGTTGATCGTGATCATCTTCGGCACGCCCTCGGCGAGGTTGCGGCCGGAGACCTCGATCGAGGCCGCCTTGGTCTGCGGGTAGGCGCAGCCGATCTCGATCTTGATGCGCTCGGAGGTGGCTTCGCCGATCAGCGTGCCGTAGGTGCGGCGCACGTAGCTGATGATCGACTCGTCGAAACGGTCGCCGCCGATGCGGACCGAGGCCGAGTAGACGATGCCGTTCAGGGCGATGACTGCGACTTCGGTGGTGCCGCCGCCGATGTCGACGACCATCGAGCCGCGTGCCTCGGTGACCGGCATGCCGGCGCCGATCGCGGCCGCCATGGGCTCTTCGATCAGGTAAACCTCACGGGCGCCGGCCTCTTCGGCCGATTCCTTGATGGCGCGGCGCTCGACCTGGGTCGAGCCGCAGGGCACGCACACCAGCACGCGCGGGCTCGGGCGCAGGAAGCGCGACTTGTGCACCTTGCGGATGAAATGCTTGAGCATTTCCTCGGTGTAGGTGAAGTCGGCGATGACGCCGTCCTTCATCGGGCGGATCGTGGTGATGTGCCCCGGGGTGCGCCCGAGCATCATCTTGGCCTCGCTGCCGACCGCCGCGACCGTGCGGTTGCCGCCGATCAGGCGGTCCTGGCGGACTGCTACCACCGATGGTTCGTTCAGGACGATGCCCTGGCCGCGGACGTAGATGAGAGTGTTGGCCGTGCCCAGGTCGATGGACAGGTCGTTGGAAAACATGCCGCGAAACTTCTTGAACATCGAGGGATAGGCCGTCAAATGGGGGCGCGAGGGGTTCGCTAGCCTAGCAACCGCCCCCCTTGCGAGCAAGGAAAAAACCTGCATTTCCCGGCACTTCGTGCCGCCGGTGGTCACCCCGGGGGTCGCGGTCACGGAACCGGCGGCAATGGGGAGCCGGGACAGGGTCAAACGCGCCAAACGCAGGTGCCCGACCGGGCTGCTGGCCGTACGGGTCCGCAGCGGCTACCCTAGCGCCCGCGCGGCGCTCCGGCCGCTTTTTTTCTTTGGGGTACGACCGATGTCTGCGCTGATCTGCGGCTCTCTGGCCTACGACACGATCATGGTGTTTCCGGACCAGTTCAAGAACCACATCCTGCCGGACAAGGTTCACATCCTGAACGTCTCGTTCCTGGTGCCGCGTATGCGCCGCGAGTTCGGCGGCTGCGCCGGCAACATCGCCTACAACCTCAAGCTGCTGGGCGGCGACCCGATTCCGATGGCCACCGTCGGCCAGGACTTCGGCCCGTACCGCGAGCACTTCGAGCAGCAGGGCATCAACCTGTCGCAGGTGAAGGAGATCGAGGAGCTGTTCACGCCGCAGGCCTTCATCACCACCGACCACGACAACAACCAGATCACCGCGTTCCATCCGGGCGCGATGATGCGCAGCTACGAGAACCACGTGCGCGACGTGAAGGGCGTGAGCTTCGGCATCGTCAGCCCCGACGGTCGCGAAGGCATGCTGCAGAACGCCACCGAGTTCGCCGAGCTGGGCATTCCCTTCATCTTCGATCCGGGCCAGGCGATGCCGCTGTTCAACGGCGAAGAGCTGCGCCACTTCATCGAGCAGGCCGACTACGTCACCGTCAACGACTACGAGTCGAACCTGCTGCAGGAACGCACCGGCTGGAGCGAGAACGACATCGTCAAGCGGGTGAAGGCGTACATCACCACGCGCGGCCCGCACGGCTCGCAGATCCACACGCCGGAAAAGACCTATGACATCCCGCCGGCGCACGAGCGCCGCGTGACCGATCCGACCGGCTGCGGCGATGCATTCCGCGCCGGCCTGATCTTCGGCATCGAGAAGGGCTACGACTGGCTGACCATCGGCCGCATGGGCAACCTGATGGGCGCGCTCAAGGTCGAACACCCGGGCACGCAGAACCAGCGCTTCGACTACGACGAGTTCAACGAACAGTTCAAGCAGCAGTTCGGCTACTCGCTGTAATTGTTGCTCCTCCCCCTGCGCGCAGGGGGAGGCCGGGAGGGGGTAGCGTCACATCATGTGCGCCAGCCACAGCAGTTCGGGCGCCGCGAGGCGTTCGAACTCCTTGTAGGGCATCCGCACCACCTCGGTGTGGTTGCCGGCGTTGAACGCGATCTCGTCCTGGTGCGCCAGGCGCGAGTCGACATACACCGGCATGCCGTAGAGATGCCCGAACGGCGGCATCGCACCGGGTTCGCAGTCGGGGAACGCGCCGCGGAACTCGGTCTCCTCGGCCAGCTCGACCGTCGCACCGCCCAGGGCCAGACCCAGTCGATACAGATCGGCGCGGTACGTCGACGGCATCACCACCATCGCCAGCCGGCCGTCGGCCTTGATCATCACCGTCTTGGCGAAATGCACCGGCTCGATGTGTGCGATCGACGCGGTGTCGTGCGCGGTGATCGTGCGCGGGTGGTTGAGCGTGGTGTAGGGCGCGTGCCCCTGGTCGAGCAGGTTGTGCAGGCGTGGTGAGAGCATGGCGGCCTCCGCCTGGCTCGGCTGCGCTCCAGTCACGGCCGTGCCGCTGGGGATGGACCGGCGCGCGCATCCGGGCGGGCGCCGCAGCGGCAGGACCGTCGGTCCCGCCACACCCCGGACTTTACTCCTGGCGTGTAATGACCACGTAAGCATCGTCGCCTGCCAGCGCGGCGACGCGGTCGGCAACGAGTTGGGCCACGCGGATCAAGGCGTCAACCAGCGCCTCGTCGACCTCGATGTCGCCCTCGTATTCAGCCAGGTTGCGTTTGCGATGAGCCTGGTCAAGAACTCGCCATTGGACATTTTCCAGTGACAACGTGTGCTGGAGTGTCTGGAACACCAAGTAGCGGCTCTCCGACCGGTAGCCGTGCCAGCGCAACGCCGCCAGGGACAGCGCGTGCGCGGCGTTGTAGGCGAGGTCGAAACGACTTTCCAGGCTGAGCGTTGTGTTGCTGGCATCAGCAAGGCGAACACGCCCAGAACGGACCAGGCCTTGGAACTCGAGGTTTGCGGGTGGCTCGGCCTTGAGCTGGCCGATGCGCAACAGGTTATCCAGCGGCGACGAACTCATCCCTGTTCCCGACCAGTGCCACGGTGTCCCCTGCCAGCAGTTTTAGCAGGAAGGCACTGCCTCGCACTTGCCTGCGGCGAAACTCCGCTGGCGTATATAGCGTCGGATTGATTGGCCTGCCGAGGCGCTTCTCGGCGGATGCCAGGACGAAGAACACCTGCTCCAGCGTCAGGCTGTCGGAAACCAGCAGCACATCGATATCGCTCAACGCGGTATCGCGTCGTGCCGCGACGGATCCATAGAGCAGCGAGAGTTGTATCTCATCGGCCAGCGGCGCCAAGGCTTCCCTTAACACTTCGGCCGGTCCGAGCATCTTGCTGACGATGCCGAGCAACTCGCTGTAGATCGGGGCGCTGGCGTTGGCCTGATAGTGTTTCTGATTGCCTACCAGGGTCTGCGTGATCAGGCCGCTGTGCTGAAGACGGCTAAGCTCGCGCTGCACAGCACCCGAACCGCCACCGGCAAGCCCGATCAATTCCTTGGTAAAGAAGCTGCGCTCCGGTTGACCGAACAGCAGCGCGAGCACGCGTTGCTGCGTGGCGGTGAACAGCGCATCGGCGACACTCACGCGCGCCGGATCGTCGAGATGCGTGGCGCGATGACCGCGGCGCGAAGCGGAACTGGCGGGGATCTTGGTACCCATTCCGGGTAATTAGATACCCATTATGTGTAACGGCGCAAGGTCAGTTCCACTTCGGCAGCTTCGTCGGATCCAGGCCGCCGACTTCGAACACCGCCGTGCGCGTTCCGCCGGCCTTGACCGGGAACTCGATGGCGATCGTCTTCGCCGACTTCACCGTCTTCCACAGCGCGCGCTCGTCCTCGATGAACATCGCGATCGCCTGGTCGGTCTTCGGCCGGCTCGCGGCCACGGCCCTGGGCGCGGCGGCGTCGACGGTCAGCTTGACCTTGCAGCCGCCGTAGCAATTGAAGTCGCCGGCTTCCAGCACCAGGTAGCTGCTGCGGCCCCAGTCGGGATGATCGCGGAAGATCAGCTGCACCGGACGCGCGCCGCTGCCGTCGGTGTCGACGTACTCCTTGGCGTAGATCGATGCCGACAGCTGATCGCCGCCCTTCACCGGCTGCGTCTGGTAGGTCCACAGTGCCGCCACCCGGCGCTGCTCGCGCGCCTTCGCGGCCTTGTCCTTCACTTCCTTGTGGCGCTCCTCGATGCGCGCGGCGGCGGCACTGGACGGGTACTTGGCCATCAGCACGTCGCCGTGCGCACGCGCCAGTTCCCAGTTCTGCTTGCCGTACTCGGCTTCGAACGCGTCGGCCATCGCATCGGCCTCCTGTTCGCGTGCGGCCGCTTGTTGCGCCTCGGCAGCCTTCGGATCCTGTGCCGGCCCGCACGCCGCCAACGCCAGGGTCGCGGCGAGCATCGCCGCTGCCGTCAATGAGCCCATGCTGCGTTCGATCATTGCGTCTGTCCTCGTTCGATCAGCATCTCGATCGCCTGCGCGACCATCTGGGGTTGTTCAACCAGCGACATGTGCCCGCAGCCATCGAGCAGCACGCGGTTGGCGTGAGGGATGCGCTGTGCGTACAGCTCCATCGCGCTGAAATCGATCACCGCATCCTGCCGGCACCAGAGCAGCAGCGTTGGCTGGTAGATAGCGGCCGCGGCCTTGCCGGGCAGGAAGCTCTCGTCGCTGCGGCCGATGCGCGCGAGCACCTGCTGCTCGAACTTCGCATCGCTGCGACGGCGGTTGATGTAGATGCTGCTGGCCGGCCACGGCGCCCATGGTCGTGCCCTGGCATCGTGGAAAACGGTCTCGAGATAGCGCTTGAGCGATGCCTCGTCTTCGACCGCGAACGGATTCTTGCCGGCCAGCACCTGCTCACCGAAGCGGTTGTCGGCGAAACGTACGCCGGCAGCGTCGATCAGGCCGACGCGCGCGACCTGCTGCGGATAGCGCGCGGCGACGACCGCGGCGATGCCACCGCCCATCGAGTGCCCGAGCAGCACCACGCCGCGCGGATCGGCCGCGAACTTCCCGATGAAATGGTCGACGCGCTCGCTCTGGGCGAGGAAGCCGTAGTCGGCGCCGTCGACGCGCTGGCTTTCGCCCCAACCCGGCAGGTCCGGGATCAGCAGCCGGTACTTGCCGCGCAGCAGCTTCGCGACCGGATACCAGTTCTCCTTGCTGCCGGTGAAGCCGTGCAGCATCACCACCGTGGGCGCGTCCTTCGGCGCATCGTCGCTGTAGGCGTAGACCCAGCGATGATCATCGATGACGGCGCTGTCGCGCGACAGGCCCGCGGCGATGCGCTGGCGGGTGAAGTCGGCACGGACGACGCTGTAGGGATCGCGCCACAGGACGATGGCGACGACCAGCACGAGCAACAGTGGAATGACGATCGCCAGGAGCCTGAGGCTGCGCTGCGTCACGGGTGGATCCCCTGGTGTGCGTTCGGTAAGCGATGCCGCCCTGCCCCCCCTTCGCGGCGCGAAAGGGAGGGCGCGGAGCGATTACTGCTTGGCGGTCGCCTGCTGCGCCTTGGCGAGCGCGGCTTCCACCGACTCGGTGGTGATCGGGTGGTAACCCGGTCGCGCCTTGGCGAAGGTGTCCTGCGCCAGCTTCAGGCCGGCCGGCGTTTTCACCAGCTCGTTGTAGGTCGGCATGATCAGCTTGCGACGACCGATGCGCTCGAGGAACGCGGCGATCGCGTCATTGGCCTGCGTGTAGCCGCTGCGCACGGCGAGCGGATACCAGCGCTGGGCGATCTCGCCGTTGGGCGTGCCGGTGAAGTGGTACGCGGCATCCAGGGCGGCCAGCTGTTCTGGCTTCAGCGTTTCCGGCATGCCGTCGATGAAGTGCACCCATTCCTGCGTGCTCCACTTCGCGGTCGCGTCCTTGGCCGGCATCGTGCCCGCGTCGAGCCATGCCTTGCGCGCGGCATCGACCGCATCGAAACGCGGCGAGACCGTCTTGGGCGCATCGGCCGGGACGCCCGGCTGGTAGATCCATTCGTCGAGTTCGGCCTCGCTGACCTTGCCCGGGTTCTTGGCGAGCAGGTTGGCCTTGGCGTACTCGATGAACGTGGTGGTCGGGATGCTCTGGAACGCGAAGTGGTCGAAGTAGCCCTTCAGGAACGGATCGAACACGTCGCGGCCGTAGCGCTCCTCGAGGAACTGCAGGAACCAGGCGCCCTTGGTGTAGACGGTCGAGCTGCTGGAATCATCGGGGTCGCTCACCGTGCCCGGGCGCTGTGCCAGCACCTGCAGCTTCGGATCAATCTCCTTGTACTCGGCGGCGAGCTCGTTGCGCGAGATCACCTTCTCCATGTCGGCCGCTTCCTTGCCGTACAGGTCTTCGACGATGCGGTTCTCGACGTAGCTGGTGAAGCCTTCGTTGAGCCAGCTGTCCTTGGGCGTGGAGAACGTCACCAGGTTGCCCGACCAGCTGTGCGCCAGCTCGTGCGCGACCAGCGACACCAGCGACTTGTCGCCGACGATCACCGTCGGCGTGGCAAAGGTCATGCGCGGGTTTTCCATGCCGCCGTACGGGAACGACGGCGGCAGCACGAGGATGTCGTAACGCTCCCAGCGGTACGGGCCGTACAGGCGCTCGGCCGTCTGCATCATCTTCTCGGTGTCGTCGAATTCCTTCGCCGCCTTCTTCACCATCGCCGGTTCCGCCCAGACGCCGGCGCGGCCGCTGATCGGCTGGAACACCAGGTCGCCGGCGGCGATCGCCAGCAGGTACGACGGGATCTTCTGCGGCATGGTGAAGGTGTAGTCGCCGTCACGCACGGCCTTGGGATCGTTGTCCGCACTCATGAGCACCATCGCGTCCTTGGGCGAGGTCACGTGCGCGGTGTAGGTGAAGCGCACCTGCGGCGTGTCCTGCAGCGGCACCCACGAGCGTGCGTGGATCTGCTGCGACTGGCTGAACATGAAGGGCGTCTTCTTGCCCTCGGTCATCGCCGGCGTCAGCCACTGCAGGCCCGATGCATCGGGCGAGGTGTGGTAGGTGACGCGGATGCGCTTGTTGCGCGCCGGCGCATCGATCACGAACTTGTTGCCGAGAGTCTTGACCTTGTCGCCGACCTTCCAGGTCAGGTCGTCCCACTTGCCGTCGGCCCGCTCGCCGACGACTTTCTCGACGGTGATGTCGCGCGTGTCCAGCACCAGCTGCGTCGCCTTCGGGTCGGTCCAGTCCAGGGTGTAGGTCGCGCTGCCACTGAGCTGCTTCTTGTCGAAGTCGACGTTGAGCATCAGGGCGAGGTCGTTGATGCGGACCTTGGACGGTTCGGCGTACGAGAACTCGTCGACGATGGCAGTCGACTTCTGGTCGGATGCGGCCACGGCGGCGGCCTCCTGGGAAGCGGTGGCGGCCGGGGGCGCGGCATCGCGCGAGCAACCGGCGGCAAGGGCGGCGGCGAGGCAGAGGGACAGGATCGAATAACGCATGTGGGCCCACGACGGACAGGGTGAGCGGTCGAGTTTAGCGCCTCGCCGGGCAGTGGGCATCGGGCGCGGCGGGGCCTCCAGCGTGAACTGGAGCACAGTCAAGATGGGTCCCGGCGTTCGCCGGGATGACGGTGAGGAGGCTGGGGGGGGTCTGGGTCCCGGCGTTCGCCGGGACGACGGGCTAGACCTTGTAGCCGGTGTGGATCGCGACGATGCCGCCGGACAGGTTGCGGTAGTCGCAACGGGCGAAGCCTGCCTCCTGCATCATCGCCTTCAACTCGTCCTGCGGCGGGTGCTTGCGGATGCTTTCGGCCAGGTACTGGTAGCTGTCGGAGTCGTTGGCAAACAACTTGCCCAGCTGCGGCAGCACCTTGAAGGAATGGAAGTCGTAGATCGGCTTGAACCAGTCGGCCTTCACTTCCGAGAACTCAAGCACGCGCGCCTGGCCGCCGACCTTCAGCACGCGGTGCATCTCGCGCAGCGCCGCGTCCTTGTCGGTGACGTTGCGCAGGCCGAAGGCAATGGTGACCAGGTCGAAGCTGCCATCCGGGAAGGGCAGCTTCTCGGCGTTCATCTGCACGTATTCGAAGCCGGCGACCTTGCCCATGTCGGTCATGCGGTCGCGGCCGACGCGCAGCATCTCGCCGTTGATGTCGCCTAAAACTATGCTGCCGGCGTCGCCCACACGGTCGCGCAGCAGCAGGGCGATGTCGCCGGTGCCGCCGGCCAGGTCGAGGACGCGGTCGCCGCGCTTGACCTGGGCAGTGCCGACGAAATAGCGCTTCCACACCCGGTGCACGCCCAACGACATAAGGTCGTTCATCAGGTCGTACTTGCCGGCGACCGAGGAGAACACCTGGCCGACCAGTTTCTGCTTCTCGCCGGTGGGAACGTCGCGGAAGCCGAAGTGCGTGGTGCCGGTCTTGTCGCCGGGCTTTTCTGGGCTTGAATGGCTCATCTGGCGATTATCGCATCAACGTGCAATTTCAGGGCCGGCCCCAGGGCCGGCCGCGCCGGGAGGAACCGCAATGAGCCAGGTGGCGCCCCGTGCATGGCTGCCGCACGAGCGGCCGATGTTCCCGGGCTCGCCCTCGACCCCGCTGCACCCGACCTGGCTGCGCTGGGCGTTCGGGTTGACCGGGGTGCTGGTCGCCATCACCGGCAGCCTGGGCAACGCCATGGTCACCACCAACCTGCTGCAGCTGCAGGGTTCACTGGGCGTGACCGCGGTGGAAGCCGCCTGGCTGCCGGCCGCGTATGTGATGACCAACGTCTCGGCCAACCTGATCCTGATCAAGTTCCGCCAGCAGTTCGGCCTGCGCCTGTTCACCGAGATCAGCCTGGTGCTGTATGCGCTGGTGACGTTCGGGCACCTGTTCGTGCACGGACTGGGGTCGGCGATCGCCGTGCGCGCCGCCCACGGCATCGTCGGCGCGGCGCTGACCACGCTCGGCATCTTCTACATGATCCAGGCGCTGCCGGCCCAGCACCGCCTGCGCGCCCTGGCCGTCGGCATCGGCCTGAGCCAGATCGGCGCACCGATCGCGCGGGTGATCTCCCCCGACCTGCTCGAGTTCGGCGAGTGGCGCGGCCTGTACCTGTTCGAGCTGGGGCTGGCGCTGCTGTCGCTGGGCGCCGTGCTGTTGCTGCGGCTGCCGCCGGGCGATCGCTACAAGGTGTTCGAAAAGCTCGATGCGCTTTCGATCACGCTGCTATCGGTCGGCATGGCGCTGCTGTGCGCGGTGCTGTCGCTGGGGCGGACTGTCTGGTGGCGGGAGGCGCCGTGGATTGGCTGGTGCCTGGCCAGCTCCATCGTGCTGGTGGTCGCGGGCGTGGCGGTGGAACACTTCCGCGCCAATCCGCTGATCAACACGCGCTGGCTCAGCAGCGGGCTGATGCTGCGCCTGGGCATCGCGATCATCCTGCTGCGGATGGCGCTGTCGGAGCAGAGTGTCGGCGCGGTGGGGTTCCTGCAGGCGATGGGCCTGACCAACGAGCAGATGCGCGGCCTGTTCGCGGTGGTGCTGCTGGGCTGCATCCTCGGCATCGCCACCAGTGCGATGACGGTGAGGCCGGTGCTGACGCGCGTGCCGGCACTGATCGCGCTGGGCTGCATCCTCGCCGGCGCGCTGATGGACGCCTATTCCAACAACCTGACGCGGCCGCCGCAATTGATGGTCAGCCAGTTCCTGATCGGCTTCGGCAGCACCTTCTTCCTCGCCCCGGCGCTGATCGCCGGCGTCGGCAGCGTGATCGCGCAGCCGCGCAACCTGATCACCTTCTTCGTGATGTTCTCCATCACCCAGAACGTCGGCGCGCTGTTCGGCTCGGCGTTCCTGGGCACCTTCCAGGTGATCCGCGAGAAGTTCCACTCCAGCCAGCTGGTCGAGCACCTGACCCTGCTCGACCCGCTGGTGGCGGCGCGCGTCCAGTCCGGCGCCAGCGTCTACGGGCAGGCGGTCACCGACCCGGTCCTGCGCAACGCGCAGGGCCTGCGGCAACTGGGCGCCACGGCTTCACGCGAAGCCAATGTGCTTGCCTATAACGATGTGTACTTCGCCATCGCCGCCATCGCCGTGATGACCATGATCTGGCTCACCATCGTCGCCACCCGGGCACGCCTGCAGGCCCGGCGCGAACGCCGGATGGCAGCGCATGCAGCCACGGCACCAGCCACAGCCTCGACGCCATGAGCACGCCGACCCCGACCCCGCCTGGACCGCCGACAGCACCACCGCAGCCGGCCGCTGCCGCACCGCCGATGCCGCCGCCGCGACCGGTCTGGCAGATTGCGATCTTCGCCGCAGTGGCCATCGGCGGCGCACTGGTGGTGCTGTATGCCTGGCACCTGCCGCCGTTCCGCACGCCGGTCCAGAGCACCGAGAACGCCTACGTCCGCGGCCAGGTCACGGTGATCAGCCCGCAGGTCAGCGGCTATGTCACCCAGGTGCCGGTGCGCGATTTCCAGCACGTGCGCAAGGGACAACTGCTCGTGCAGATCGACGACCGCCTGTACCGGCAGCAGGTCGACCAGGCCAGTGCGCAGCTGCAGGCGGCACGCGCCAATCTGTCCAACTGGACCCAGCAGCTGCGCAGCGCCCAGGCCAACGTGGCGCAGACCCGTGCCGCCGTGGCCAGTAACAGCGCCCTGCACGTGCGCACGGCAGCGACGTTGAAACGCACCGACAGCCTGGCCGGCCAGCAGTTGTTGTCGGCGCAGGACCTCGACAACGCCTATGCCGCCAACGCACAGGCGGTGGCCGGGCTCAGCCAGTCGCGCGCGGCGGTCGAGGCGGCCGAACAGAGCGTGCGCAGCGTCAGCGTCAATCGCGATGCACTGCAGGCGGCGGTGGCCGGTGCCGAGGCCGCGGTCAAGCTGGCGCGGATCAATCTGGATCACACCCGCATCGAGGCGCCGCGCGACGGCCAGCTCGGCCAGGTCACGGTGCGCGAGGGCGCGTATGTCACCAACGGCACGCAGTTGATGGCGCTCGTGCCGGGCACCTTGTGGGTGGTGGCGAACTACAAGGAAACGCAGATGGAAAACATGCGCATCGGCCAGCCGGCACGCTTCTCCGTCGATGCGCTGGGCGGCAAGCGATTGAACGGCCGCGTGCAGGAGATCTCGCCCGCCGCCGGCTCCGAGTTCAGCGTGCTGCCGGCCGACAACGCCACCGGCAACTTCGTCAAGATCGCCCAGCGCATCCCGGTGAAGGTGTCGATCGATGGCGGCCAGGAGGCCGCGTCGCGTCTGCGTCCGGGCATGTCGGTGGTGATGGAGATCGACACGTCCGCTGAAGGCGACTGAGATTGCCGGCCGTCGCTGGCATCATGTCGGCATGAGCGAGACCCCATCGATCCGCTGGCAGGCGCGGCACTTCCGCGAACTCGACATCGACACGCTGTATGCGCTGCTGAAGCTGCGCTCTGAAGTGTTCGTGGTCGAGCAGAACTGCGTCTACCTCGACCCGGACGGCAAGGACCGGCACCCGGACACCATCCACCTGATCGGTTATGCCGGCGACGGCGACCTGGCCGCTTACCTTCGCGTCCTGCCGCCAGGACTGAGCTACCCGCAGGTGAGCTTCGGCCGCGTGCTGACCGCACCGGCCTACCGTGGCCGCGGCCTCGGCGACCCGATGCTGCATGCCGCACTCGAACAGATCGAAGCGCGCTGGCCCGGCGCCGATATCCAGATCGGCGCGCAGGAGCACCTGCAGGCTTATTACGGCAAGCACGGCTTCGTGCCGTCATCGGAGCCTTATCTGGACGACGGCGTGCCGCACATCGACATGCTCCGCCGCGCTCCCCGCTAGACTCAGCGCAAAAGCACAGGTGCCTCCATGATCGCCACGCCCGACTACCGCGCACTGCTCGCCACCGCCGTCGCCGAAGCCCGCCAGGGCCTGGCCGAAGGCGGCATCCCGATCGGCGCGGCGCTGTACCACCGCGACGGCAACCTGCTCGGCTGCGGCCACAACCGCCGCATCCAGGAAGGCGATCCGTCGGTGCACGGCGAAACCGATGCCTTCCGCAAGGCCGGCCGCCAGCGCCGCTACCGCGACACCATCATGGTCACCACGCTGGCGCCCTGCTGGTACTGCAGCGGGCTGGTGCGGCAGTTCAACATCGGCACCGTGGTCGTGGGCGAATCGGTCAACTTCCGCGGCGGCATCGACTGGCTGCGCGAGAACGGCGTCGAGGTCATCGACCTCAACGACGGCGAGTGCATCGACATGCTGGGCGACTACATCGCCGCGCACCCGGACGTGTGGAACGAGGACATCGGCGAGGATTGAGGGCAGCTTCAACGGTTGCCGCGGTCGCGGCATCCAACCCCGGTGCGCGGATGAACGAGACGATCGTGACTTCCGCCCGATGCCCTCCACCGCCGCCGTCGCGCAGGATGCCGCCATGCCCGCCCACGAGTACGAGACCCGCCACGACGCTGGCGACACGCTGCGCACGCACCGCCACGACGGCGCCTATGCGGCGCTGGTGCTGGACGGCAGCTACGTGGAAGCCAGCGCCGACGGCCCGGTCGAGTGCACCCCGGGCACGCTGGTGCTGCACCCGCGCTGGCACGCCCACGGCAACCGCTTCGGGCGCAACGGCGCCAAGGTGATCAACCTCGACCTGGGCGAGGTGTTTCCGGTGGGCGCCGGAGGCCTGGCGTTGCGGGTCCTGCGGGTGGCGAACCTGGCCGATGCAGGCGCCGTGTTCGCACGCGCGCATCATCATCTCGATGACCTGCTGCGGGCCTGCGTGCGTGCCGATGCCCCCGCCCTGCACGACTGGCAGCCCGCGTTCCTGCACGAACTGCAGCACGGCGACCTGCCGGTGTCGGTGCTGGCGCGCCGCGCCGGGGTCTCCCTGGCCCATGCCTCGCGCAGCTTCCTGCGTTCGCACGGCATGCCGCCGCAGCTGCTGCGGCGCGAGCTGCGTTGCCGGCAGGCGCTGGCGATGCTCGGCGGCGACGCGGCCCTGGCCGAGGTCGCGGCGGCCAGCGGCTTCAGCGACCAGAGCCACCTGAACCGGACGCTGCGGCTGGCCACCGGGGCGACGCCGCGGCAATTGCGCCACCAGATCAAATGCGTTCAAGACCGGTCGGCCGCCCTTCGACTGCAATAGGGGCGAAGGCGGCACCCCGACCGCCACCCCGAATGGAATCCAGATGAAGTCCAAGGCCACCGTGTTCCTGTCGTCTGCCCTGCTGTGCGCGGCGTTCGCCGCGACCGCCGCCGACGAACCGACCAGCAGCAAGACCGCGATAGCTGCCATCGCCGAATCCACCAGCGCCATCCTGCAGGGCGACAGCGCCCGCGCCCTGGCCGCACTGGAAGCGACTCCGGCCACCGAGTTCCTGGGCAAGGACGCCGACTATCGCGCCTGCATGCTCGAGCGCTACCACGCCCGCAAGCCGGTGCTGACCACCTCCTCGATCGAGGACCCGTTCCTGCGCGGCGTGCTCGACGATTACCAGGACTACTGGTGGCGCTCGCTGGCGGCACCCGCGCAGCGCGACAAACAGGAAGCTGCGCTGCTGGCGAAACTGCACAAGCGCCTGGGCGCGAGCGCGGTCAAGGCGACAAACATGGACGAGATCGAACCGGTGCTGCAGACGCAGCTGGAACAGCACGGCTACCACGCCCAGCTCGGCCGCACCCCGCCGCTCCGCGAATTGATGGTGTGGCGCAAGCAGGACACGCGCATGTACGACGTGCAGCTGCCGGAGGGCCCGTACTCGGTCCGCGTCGAACTGCTCGACGACTTCGTCAGCCGCGGCTGGATGGCCTACGGTCGTTGCGATCGCGGCTCCGCCGGTGGCTGGGCAACGGACAAGGCCTTGTATGCCGTCGTCGGCAGATACACCCAGGGTCTCGACAGCGAGGAGTTCCGGGTCGTGTTCCTCGGCCACGAGACGCAGCACTTCGCCGACCAGAACGCGTTTCCGGGCATGGCGTCGTGGGAACTGGAGTACCGCGCCAAGCTGGTCGAGCTGGCGCAGGGCCGCGAAGTCAGTGCCAAGCGGCTGGACTACATGTTGACTGCGCAGAGCGACGACATGAACTCGCCGCACACCTATGCCAACAAGCGCGTGGTCGCTGACCTGACCCGGCGCCTGGGCAAGTCACCGGACGCGGTCAGCATCGACGAGCTGCAGGCGGCCGCGCGCGACCAGCTGCTGGCGGATACGCGCGAGCGCAAGGCCAAGGCGCCTGGCACCGCAGACGCGAAGTAAACGCGGCTGTGGCATCGTGGCGGCTCCCCCAAGCAGGAGCCGCCCATGTCCGAGCATCGCGCTTCAATCCACTGGCTGCGCAATGGCGGCCAGTTCGATTCCGACGGTTATTCGCGCGACCACGAATGGGCGTTCGACGGTGGCCAGCGCATTACCGGCTCCGCGGCGCCGGAGTATCTCGGCAACGTGGCGGGCGTTGATCCGGAGGAAGCCCTGGTCGCTGCGCTGTCGTCGTGCCACATGCTGACGCTGCTGGCGATTGCGGCGAAGAAGGGCTGGGTGGTCGACGACTACCAGGACGAGGCGGTCGGCACGCTGGAGAAGAACAGCGACGGGCGACTGGCGGTGACGAAGGTGGTGTTGCGGCCGCGGATCAAGTTCGCCGAGGGCAAGGGGCCGGATGCGGAGGCGCTGACCAGACTGCACGAGTCGGCGCACCGGAACTGCTTCATTGCCAATTCGGTGAAGACGCAGGTGACCGTGGAGGCGCGCTGAGGCGCTGCCCTCACCCCAACCCCTCTCCCGCGTGCGGGAGAGGGGCTCAAGGCAACTACAGGATGTACCGGCTCAGATCCGGATCCTTCACCAGCTCGCCCAGGTGCGATTCCACGTAAGCACGGTCGATGGTGATCGCCTGCCCGCCACGATCCGGCGCTTCATAGCTCAGCGTATCGAGCAGCCGCTCGAGCACCGTGTGCAGTCGGCGTGCGCCGATGTTCTCCTGGCGCTCGTTCACCTGCGCGGCGATCTCGGCCAGGCGCTCCACGGCGTCGGCACCGAACTGCACGGCGACGCCTTCGGTCTTGAGCAGCTCGATGTACTGCGTGACCAGTGCCGCCTTCGGCTCGGTCAGGATGCGGACGAAATCGTCCTTGCTCAGCGCGGTCAGTTCGACGCGGATCGGAAAGCGGCCCTGCAGCTCCGGGATCAGGTCGCTGGGCTTGGCCAGGTGGAACGCGCCCGAGGCGATGAACAGGATGTGGTCGGTCTTGACCGGGCCGTACTTGGTGCTCACGGTCGAACCTTCCACCAGCGGCAGCAGGTCGCGCTGCACGCCTTCGCGGCTGACATCGCCGCCGCCGACGTTTTCGCCGCGCTTGGCGACCTTGTCGATCTCGTCGATGAAGACGATGCCGTGCTGCTCGCAGGCTTCGATCGCGGCCTCGCGCACGTCGTCCTCGTTGACCAGCTTGCCGGCCTCGTCCTCGGTCAGCTGCGAGCGGGCGGCGCGGATCGCCATCGACTTCTTGTGGGTCTTGGCACCGGCGACCTGCGAGAACATCTGCCGCAGCTGCTGGCCCATCTCTTCCATGCCGGGCGGGGCCATGATGTCGACGCCGACGTTGACCGCGGTCTCGATCTCGATCTCGCGGTCGTCGAGCGCGCCGCTGCGCAACTGCTTGCGCAGCTTGGCGCGGGTCTCGTTGTCCTGCGCCGAGGGCTCGTCCCTGGCGGCTTCGGTGGCGTTGAAGCCGAACACGGTGCTGGTGGCGCCGGCACGGCGCGGCAGCAGCGCGTCGAGGATGCGCTCCTCGGCGCGTTCCTCGGCCTGGGTGCGTACCTTCTGCTTGGCCTGCTCGCGGTAGAGCTTGACCGCGGTGTCGGCGAGGTCGCGGACGATCTGCTCGACATCCTTGCCGACGTAGCCGACCTCGGTGAAGCGCGTGGCCTCGACCTTCACGAACGGCGCGTTGGCGAGCGTCGCCAGGCGGCGCGCGATCTCGGTCTTGCCGACGCCGGTGGGGCCGATCATCAGGATGTTCTTCGGCATCACTTCATTGCGCAGATCGTCGTCGAGCTGCATGCGGCGCCAGCGGTTGCGCAGCGCGATCGCGACCGCGCGCTTGGCCGCGTGCTGGCCGACGATGTGGCGGTCGAGCTCCTGCACGATCTCGCGCGGAGTCATGGTGGCGTGGCTGGTGTCAGGCTTGATGGGCATGGGGGATCAGAGCTCTTCGATGACGACGTTGCGGTTCGTGTAGATGCACACGTCGCCGGCGATGTTGATGGCCTCGGTGGCGATGGTGCGGGCGTCGAGCTGGGTGTGCGCGATCAGCGCGCGCGCGGCCGACAGCGCGTACATGCCGCCCGAACCAATGGCGATGATGCCGTCCTCCGGCTCGATCACATCGCCGGTGCCGCTGATGATGAGCGAGGTGTCGCGGTCGGCGACCGCGAGCAGCGCTTCGAGCTTGCCGAGGCGGCGCTCGGTGCGCCAATCCTTGGCCAGTTCGACGGCGGCGCGGGCAAGCTGCCCGTGCTTCTCGAGCTTGGCTTCGAACAGTTCGAACAGGGTGAAGGCATCGGCGGCAGCGCCGGCGAAGCCGGCCAGCACCTGGCCGTCGCGGCCGAGGCGACGGACCTTGCGGGCGTTGGCTTTCATCACGGTGTGGCCAAGGGTGACCTGGCCATCGCCGGCGACGGCGACGCGGCCGTCGCGGCGCACCGACACGATGGTGGTGGCGTGGAAGACGTTGGGGTTCTGGCTCGGGTCCATGTGACCTCCGGGGGATGCCTCCTTGGGTGGGGGCGTCGCCCGGGCGGTTCAAGCGCCAGGCCCTTCAGGCGCCAGAACCTATCGCTCTTCCCGCGGGCACAGCAGGGCGTGACTCGGGCTGTCGGGGGCCGGCTCGATTCCCCAATCGATGTACCAGTCCTCGCCCTGCAGCTCGGCCGGATGCTGCGTGCGCCCCGAACCGTTGCCGCACGCCAGCGAGTCCGCCGGGCAGTAGCGGTCGCAACCCCAGCAGATGCGCTCGGGGTGCCTGGGCTTCAATGGGAACGGCTTCGCCATCGCTGGCCACCTCCTGTTGTCCGGAATTCTAGGACAGTCGCGTGGCGCGGCATTGACGCAGATCAATCGGCAAGGACGCTGGCGTCCGCGGACGCCCAAAGCGATCCTCGAGAACGGAAAACGTTCAGTCGCAAGTCAGCCTTTGCGCTTCGCCCGCGGATGCGCCGCGTCATACACCTTCGCCAGGTGCTGGTAGTCCAGGTGGGTGTAGATCTGCGTCGTGGCGATGTCGGCGTGGCCGAGCAGTTCCTGCACGCCGCGCAGGTCGCCGGACGATTCCAGGATGTGGCTGGCGAACGAATGTCGCAGCAGGTGCGGGTGCACGCGCTTGAACAAGCCCTGGCGCTGCGCGAGCTGGCGTAGCCGCATCTGCACCGCGCGCGGCGTGATCGTTCCACCACCGCGTCCCGGGAACACTGCCGCGTCATTGGCGGCGCCCGTCGACGCGCGCCATTCCTGCAGCGCGGCGCGCGCATGCCGGCCCACCGGCACGCTGCGCTGCTTGCTGCCCTTGCCGAGTACGTTCACCAGCGCGTCGGCCAGGTCGATGTCGCGCCAGCGCAGGCCGCACAACTCCGACAAACGCAGGCCGGACGAATAGAACAGCTCCAGCAGCGCGCGATCGCGCAGTCCCAGCGGTGCATCGGTCGGCACTTCGACCAATGCCTTGGCTTCGTCCGGGTCCAGCACCTGCGGCAACTTGCGCGGCGCCTTCGGCGAACGGATCGCCGCAGCCGGACTCGCGCTCAAGCGGCCCTGGCGAACCAGCCAGGCGTAGAAACTGCGACAGGCCGACAGGCGGCGCTGCAGGCTCTTGGGCGAGAGGCCGCGGCGGTGTTCGGATGCGACGAACGCGCGCACCTGTTCGGCGTGCAACGCGGTAACGTCGGCAGGCTGCACGCGCGCCCACTGCACCAGCGCCAGCAGGTCGCGGCGATACGCATCGAGCGTGTGCGCCGACATGCGTCGCTCGACCTGCAGGTGGGCGAGGTATTGCTCGACGGTCGGGTCGGACGGCTCAGGGCCGGCGGCGCCCGCTTCGTCTTGCACGCGCGCGCGCTTCGCCTTCATCGACTCAGCCGTCGAACCGCTTCAGCGCCGTCACCAGCGACTCGCCCATCATGCGCAGGAACAGCGTGCCCATGCCGGGGAAGAAGCGGTTCGCATCGCGGCTGCCGACGGCGACCATGCCCACGCCCGGCAGCGGCAGCAGCGCGGTCGACTGCACTTCCTCGGCGCGCATGCCGTACAGCAGTGCATGCTTCTCCGGTTGCAGGCGGCCGCACAGCGGCTCGCCATCGCCGAGGCAGTCGCGGAACGCCTGCAGGCGCGCGTCGTCCTGCGCCACGACCTGCATCCAGTCGACGTCGCCCAGGCCTTCGACCGGCTTGAACAGCACCAGCCGCACCAGGTCGCCGTTGAAATCCTCGGCCAGGCTGGCCGCCATCGCGCGCAGCGTGTCGGCCGCGCTGTCCTGGCGCATCAGCGCCAGCGTGAGCTGGTGCGTGCGAACGGACAGGCGTTCGTTCTCCTGGGCGTTGCCGAACAGCTCCTGCAGGCGCCGCGACAGCTCGCGGTTCTTGTCGCGCAGCACTTCCAGCTGGTAGCTGGCCAGCGACGCCGCCGAGCCTTCCTCGCGCGGCACCACCAGGGTGACGGCCAGGTCGGGGAACTGCTGCAGGAACCGCGGGTGCCGGCGCAGCCAGGCCGCGACTTCGTGCGCGCCAAGCTTTTCCTGGGTCTCGTTCATTGGTTCCACTCCCCTTCGAACACGAATGCGGTCGGCCCGGACATCGTCAACAGCGCGTCGTCGGCCGGCCAGGAAATCTGCAGGTCGCCACCGTGCAAGGACACGGTGACGTCGCGGTCGACGCGGCCACGCCGCATCAGCACCGCGGCGGCGGCGCAGGCACCGCTGCCGCACGCCAGCGTTTCGCCGACGCCGCGCTCGTACACGCGCAGGCGGATGCGCTGGCGCGACTGCACCTGGGCGAAGCCGACGTTCACCGACTCCGGGAATGCGGCATGCGACTGCAGCATCGGTGCGACGGTCTCGACCGGCGCGGCGTCGACGTCCTCGACTTCGATCACCGCGTGCGGGTTTCCCATCGACACGGCGCCGAAGGTGAACACCGAATCGTTATGCTCGACCACATATTCGTCCTGCGCACCGGTGAAGCCGTGCAGCGGGATGCTGGCCGGGGCGAAGCGGGGCGTGCCCATGACGATGCGGTAGCGGCCCTCGCCGAGCTGCGTCACCGCGTGGGTGCGGACCGGGCTGTCGAGCAGGAAATCGGTGGCCAGCGCGCGACCGCTGGCCTGGGCGTCGCGCACCAGCCACGCGGCGATGCAGCGCGCGCCGTTGCCGCATTGCTGCGATGACGAGCCGTCGGCATTCCAGATGCGGTAGCGGGCGATGGCGTCGCTGCCCTCGGGATCCTCGACGGTCAGGATCTGGTCGCAGCCGACACCGGCGTGGCGATCGGCCAGCGCCCGGCACAGCTCCGCCGAAGGTGCGGCGGCGGCGCCACGCAGATCCAGCACGACGAAGTCGTTGCCGGCGCCGTGCATCTTGCTGAACCGTACGGGCTTGCGCGCGTGCACGGACTCAGCCATCGGTTTCGTCGGCCTGCTTGGGAGGCGTGGCGGGAGGCGTGCCCGGAACCGTGGTCGGCTCGGCGGTGCCCTTCTTCTTGCCGTCGACGTCTTCGGCATCGCTGGCCGGTACGGTCGTGGCCGGCTCGTCGGTCTTCTGGTCGTCGCTGGTGGGCGCCGGCTGGGCCGGCGGCGTCATCGGCGGCAGCGTCGACGGGTCGACCGGGATCGACTTCGGCGCCAGGATCAGCGGGCCCTTGTTGCCGCAGCTGGCCAGGACCAGCGGCAGCGCGACCAGGGACAGCGCCATGAGGATCTGTCGTGGGGCGGGAGTAGCGTTCATGGCCGCAGTGTAGCCCGCGGCGATGAACGATTCGACGCTGCCCTGCCGCCGGTCAGCGCGGCGGCCGCGGCGGCTCCGGTCGCGCCCACAGCCAGACCGCGACCACGGTCATGATCGCGGTGCCGGTGGCCGCCATCCACCAGCGTGGAGCGGTCAGGAACATGATCACCGCGCAGGCCGACATCATCGACACCGCCAGCCACTTGGCGCGGCGGCTGACCGCGCCGTGTGCCTGCCAGTCGCGGATCATCGGCCCGAATTGCCGGTGCGCCAGCAGCCAGCCATGCAGCCGCTGCGAACCACGCGCAGCGGCAAAGGCCGACAGCAGCACGAAGGGCACCGTCGGCAGCCCGGGGATCACGATGCCGATCACCCCCAGGCCCAGGCTGGCGTAGGCCAGCAGCCACCAGGCCCAGCGCCAGCGGCCTGGCGTCGGCATCACTTGCCGGCGGTGGCCGTCGCGCCGGCGCCGGCCAGACCGAGCTGGTCGAGCATGAACGCGTACATCTCCGACAGTTCGCGGTAGCGGCGGAAACGTCCCGACTTGCCGCCGTGGCCGGCATCCATGTTGGTGCGGAACACGACCGGCTGCGCGCCGGCGTCGAGGTCGCGCAGGCGCGCGATGTACTTGGCCGGCTCCCAGTACTGCACCTGCGAGTCCCACAGGCCGGTGCCGACGAACATCGCCGGATAGGCCTGCTTCGACAGGTTGTCGTAGGGCGAGTACGACAGCATGTAGTCGTAGTAGTCCTTCTTTTCCGGGTTGCCCCACTCGTCGTACTCGTTGGTGGTCAGCGGGATGCTCGGGTCGAGCATCGTCGTGACCACGTCCACGAACGGCACCTGCGACAGGATCACGCGGTAGTGGTCCGGCGCCATGTTGGCGATCGCGCCCATCAGCAGGCCGCCGGCGCTGCCGCCGTAGGCCGCGACGCGATCCTTGGCGGCGTAACCCTGCTTGACCAGGTCGTCGGTGACGTCGATGAAGTCGGTGAAGGTGTTCTTCTTGTGGAACAGCTTGCCGTCGTCGTACCACTTGCGGCCCATTTCCTGGCCGCCGCGGATGTGCGCGATGGCGTAGACCATGCCGCGGTCGAGCAGGCTCACCACCGGGCCGTTGAAGCGCGGATCGGTCGAGCTGCCGTAGCTGCCGTAGGCGTACTGCAGCATCGCCGCCTTGCCGTTCTTCTCGAAGCCCTTCTTGTAGACCAGCGACACCGGCACCTTGACGCCGTCGCGGGCGGTCGCCCAGACGCGCTCGGTGACGTACTTCTCGGGGTCGTAGCCCAGCACCGGGTCGCGCTTGAGCAGCTTGCGCTCGCCGGTGTCGACATTGACCTCGTAGGTGGTGCCCGGCGTGGTCAGCGAGGTGTAGCTGTAGCGCAGCCACGGCGTGTCGTGCTCGGAGTTGACCGACAGGCCCATGGCGTAAGCCGGCTCGTCGGCCTTGACGAACTCTTCCTTGCCGTCCTTCTTCATCAGGCGGAGGCGCTCGAGGCCGTCGGAACGCTCGGCCACGGCGGTGAAGCCGTCGAACAGCTCGAAGCCTTCGACGAAGACATCCTCGCGGTGCGGCACCCAGTCCTTCCACTGCTTGCGCGAAGTCGCATCGCTGGGCGCGGTGACGAGCTTGAAATTGGCGGCGCCATCAGCGTTGGTGCGGATCACCCAGCGGCCATCGAGGTGGTCGGCCTGGTACTCGACGTCGCGCTCGCGCGGCGCCAGCACCACGAACTTGTCCGGGTTGGCGGCCGGTGCACAGCGCATCTCGCTCGACACCGTGCTCTCCACGCCGATGCAGATGTACTTGTCGTCGCGCGAGCGGTCGATGCTCATGTAGAAGCTGTCGTCCTTCTCCTCGTACACCAGCACGTCCTTCGACGCCGGCGTGCCGAGCACGTGCTTCTTCACGCGCACGGTGAGCAGGGTTTCCGGATCGTTCTCGACGTAGAACAGGGTGCGGTTGTCGTCGGCCCAGACGATGTTGGGCGACACGCCGGGGATCTCGTCGGCGTAGACCTCGCCGGTGGCGAGGTTCTTGAAGCGGATGATGTACTGCCGGCGGCCGACGGCATCATCGGCCCAGGCCAGGATCTGGTTGTCCTGGCTGACTTCGAAGTCGCCGACACTGAAGTAGTCCTTGCCCTTGGCCATGGCGTTGACATCGAGCAGCACCTGCTCGGGCGCGTCCATGTTGCCGCTGCGGCGGGCATGGATCGGGTAGTCCTGGCCGGTCTCGAAGCGGCTGTAGTAGTAATAGCCGCGCTCGCGGTACGGCACCGAGCTGTCGTCCTGCTTGATGCGGCTGACGATTTCCTCGTACAGCTTGTTCTCCAGCGGCTTGAGCGGCGCCATCAGCGCGTCGGTGTAGGCGTTCTCGGCATTGAGGTACGCCAGCATCTCCGGGTTCGTGCGCTTGTCGTCGCGCAGCCAGTAGTACTCGTCGTTGCGCTGCGCGCCGTGCGGCGCCTTGACCACGTGCGGCTTCTTGGCGGCGTCGGGCGGGGTGGCGGCCGTCGCGGCGACGGTGGGGGTGGAGAGGGTCATGGTCAGGACAGCCGAAAGCAGGAGGGAAGTCGGGTTCATGGATGGGGTCCGGAAGGGGACGACACAATGGGTTGGCCGCTGGGCCAATTATTCCTGGCTCAATTCTTTCCACAGGAACGTGAAGGCCAGGGCGCTCATGTGCGCGGCCTGGGCATTGTTGGCCGACCCGCCGTGGCCCCCTTCGATGTTCTCGTAGTAGCGCACGTCCTTGTTCGCCTCCAGCATCTTCGCCGCCATTTTGCGGGCATGGCCCGGATGGACGCGGTCGTCGCGGGTGGAGGTCATGAAGATCACCGGCGGGTACTCGCGTTTCGCGTCGAACAGGTGGTACGGCGAGAAGGTGCGGATGTAGTCCCAGTCGGCGGTGTCCGGATCGCCGTACTCGGCCATCCACGACGCGCCGGCCAGCAGGTGGCTGTAGCGCTTCATGTCGAGCAGCGGCACCTGCACCACGACCGCGCCGAACAGCTCGGGGTACTGGGTGAGCATGTTGCCGGTGAGCAGGCCGCCGTTGCTGCCGCCCTGGATGCCCAGGTGTTCCTTCGAGGTGATCCTGCGCGCGACCAGGTCCTGCGCGACCGCGGCGAAGTCCTCGTAGGCCTTGTGGCGATTGGCCTTGAGCGCGGCCTGGTGCCAGCGCGGGCCGTACTCGCCGCCGCCGCGGATGTTGGCCACGGCGTACACGCCGCCCTTCTCCAGCCAGCCCTTGCCGACGCTGCCGGAATACCCCGGGGTCAGCGAGATCTCGAAGCCGCCGTAGCCGTACAGCAGGGTCGGCGCCTTGCCGTCGAGCTTGAGGTCCTTCGGGCGCACCAGGAAGTACGGCACGCGGGTGCCGTCCTTGGACGTGGCGAAGTGCTGCTCGATCAGGTTGTTGCTGCCGTCGAAGAACACCGGCATGGTCTTGAGCACTTCAGGCCGCTCACCGACCTGCGCCAGCGACAGCGTGGTCGGGGTGAGGTAGTCGGTGGCGGTCAGCCAGACGGCATCGCTGTCGTCCTCGTCGACGGCCGACACGGCGAGCGTGCCGAAGCCCGGCGCGCCGGTGAACTCGCCGTGCTTCCAGGTCTTGTCGTCGGGCGTGAGCACGCTGAGGCGGTTCTTGACGTCGTCGAGGACGTTGAGCACGAGGTGGTGGCGGGTCCAGCTGAAGCCGGCCAGCGAGGTGCTCTCGCTCGGCGCGAACAGGACGGTGAAGTCGCGCTTGCCGGCCATGAAATCGTCGAAGCGCGTGGCGATCAGGCTGCCCGCAACATACGTCTGGCCGCCTGCGCTGTAGGGATCACGCAGCTCCAGCAGCAGCCATTCGCGGTGGACCGACTTGTTGGCTGAGTTCGGCGCGTCGACCTTGCGCAGCTTGCCGTCGGCATCGCGCAGGTAGAGCTCGTCGTTGTAGAAGGCCAGCGTGCGGCTGACGAAGTCGCGCGGGAAGCCCGGCGTGTGGTCGTGGCTGGCGGCGATGTACAGATCGGTCGCTTCGCCTTCGTAGACCACGCGTGCCTGGTCCAGCGGCGTGCCGCGCTTCCATTCCTTGACGATGCGCGGGTAGCCGGAGCTGGTCATGGAGCCGGCACCGAAATCGGTGAATACGTACACCGTGTCGCGGTCGATCCACTGCAGGCCGCCCTTGGCCTCGGGGCGGAAGAAACCGCCTTCGACCCAGGTCTTCGTGGTGAGGTCGAACTCGCGGGTGACGTCGGCGTCGGCGCCGCCGCGCGAGAGCGCGATTAGGCAGCGCGCGGGCACCTCGCCTTGGAGCTTGGGCTTGAGGCAGTCAGCCCCGTGCCAGACCCAGTTCTCGCCTTCCGCTTTGTTGAGCGCGTCGAGGTCGATGATGGTTTCCCACGCCGGCTTGTCCTTGCGGTACTCGGCCAGCGTGGTGCGGCGCCACAGGCCGCGCTCGTGCTGCTTGTCCTTCCAGAAGTTGTAGTAGTGGTCGCCGATCTTCTCCACGCCGGGGATCTTGGCGTCGGAGTCGAGGATGGCGCGGATGTCGGACTCGAGCTGCCTGAACTGTGGCGTGGTCGTCAGCTCGGCCTCGGACTGGGCGTTGTGCTGCTTGACCCAGGTCAGCGCGCGCTCGCCCTGGACATCCTCGAGCCAGGCATAGGGGTCTTCGGACACGTTGGGGGATTCCTTGGGGGCGGCGCCCACGGCCGACGAGGCGGCAAGTCCTGCGGTGATCAACAACGTATGACAGGCCTGCGTCAGCGTCGGCATGGGCGGTCCGTGGTTTGGCGGGATGGCGTGTCGTCGGCGCCGGGGGCGCTGCGACGAACCTGCAGCTGGAGATGCTGGGCCAAACGCTAGCACAGCGTCCGCGGCGGACACCGTGCCGAAAGGAGCCGGGAGGACCGCCCCGCCCTGTCCTTCTTGCCCGCTCAGGCGGCTTGCGAGTGCTTCCGGCGCAGGCTGGCCGGGCGCCGGCGGCGGGCCTGTTCGCCGCTGCGGCGACGCATGCGCGGCTGGGCGTCAGGCGCGTTCTCCTTGGCCGGCAGGCGGAAACGGTGCAGCGCCCACCAGGCGCACAGCGGCATCGCCAGCAGCCACAGCGGCATCCAGCCGAAGGTGTCGCTGAAACCGCGCGCGGCCGGGAGCAGCAACACCAGTACCGCGCCGATGGCGACGGCATGGCGCAACAGGTCGTCCAGCTGGATCGGGTCGGCGTCCGGGTGGGTGGCGTCGTTGCGGTGCAGGTTCATGGCGCTGGCTCCTGGATGGATGGAGCGAGCGTGCTGGGGCGGGGTCTCAGGGGTTGCGACGGTATCGGCCGCTATCCCGGTCCGTCGTCATCCCGATCCGCCGTCATCCCGGTCCGTCGTCATCCCGGCGAACGCCGGGATCCAGGCCCTCGACGGATCAGACCGCGGCAAGACCGGACGCAACGTCCATGGGTTCCCGCCTTCGCGGGAACGACGATCTTCAGCGGTCGTAGTTCGACAGCGCCAGCTGCAGCAATGCGCGCGCCTGCTCTCGCAGCACCGGCGGTTCGACGATCTCCGCATCGCTGCCGTAGTGCATCACGTCCATCAGCAACTCGCGCCCGGCGCTATAGGGCACCTTGAGCTCGTAGCGGCCATCGGGCAGGTAGCGGCCCTGCTGCTGCGAATGCCAATGCTCGTCGGCCACCCAGCGCGCGGCCTTGGGGCTGAAGAGGATCGTTGCCCAGCCCTTGGGCGTGCCCGAGAAAATGCCGTAGCTGGAGGCCAGATGGCTGTCGAGCTGGTCGTCCGCGACGTCCTGCGCCGCCTGCTCGCCCAGCTTGGCCGCGCTGATGCGGTCGACGGCAAAGCTGCGCAACGCTTCGCGGTTGTGGTCCCAGGCATCGAGGTACCAGTTCTCGCGGTAATGCGTAAGGCGCTGCGGCGACACCAGGCGCCGGGTCTGCTCGTCGGTGGAGCGTGCGCGGTACTCGAAGCTCAGCTGCTTGCGGTCGAGCACCGCGGTGGCGACGATACGGAACGAGGTTTCATCGAGCTTGCGGGTGCGATGCGGGATCACCCGCACGCGCTCGACCGGCACGCGGCGGCCGCCGGCGTGTTCGTCGAGCAGCTTCTCGATGCGGTGCTGCAACGGCGCCAGCGCATTCGAAAGCACGCCGCCGCCGCTGCGGATCAATAGTTGCTGCGCGGCCAGCAGCGAGTGCAGTTCCTCCGAGCTGAGCCACAGGCCCGGCAGTTCGAAACGCTCGCCCTCGCTGTGGTCATAGCGGAAGCCGGCTTCGCCGTTGCCCACCACCGGTGCCATCAGGTAATCGCGCAGGTAGGCCAGGTCTCGGTAGACCGTGGCACGCGAACACTCCAGGTCCTCCTGCAGGCGCTGCACCGTGACCGGGTAGCGCGAAGCGCTGAGGATTCGGTGCAGGGAGTGGATGCGTTCGATGCGTTCCATGGGCGTGGCGGCAGGGAAACAGGTGCAAGGATCGCACTGCCGGCACATCCGCCGCCAGCGCGGACCGCGACAATCGGGTCTGCCATCAAGGTCGGGCCGAGCCCAACGGCGTCCGCCAGGGGCGCGGCTGCCGGTTTACATGGATAACTGTTGCTTAACTGCCTGCTGACCATACTGCCGCCGGAGCGACAGGGGGCAGAATGGATTCGACCCGGGGATTGCGGCTGGAAGCCGCGCTGGCATTGATCGTTACGGTAATCGTGCATGCGGCTTTGGTCTGGGCCCTGTCACGGGCCATGCGCCCGCCGCTCCCAGCGCCAGTCGACAAACCACTGCAGATCGTCTGGTTGCCGCGCCACAAGGCGCAGCCGGTCGCCGTCGCGCCGAACGAGCGCCCAGCGAAACCCAACGTGTTCGATAGCCCGGCGAGCATGCGCCGCACGCCTGCGCCGTCGGCGCAGCCGGCTGCAGTCGTTGCCGTGGAAGTGCCGCAGTCGACCCGGCCGATGTCGGCGGTGTACCTCACACAGGCGCGCGATCAGCTCGGTGCGGTTCCCGTCCAGGCCGCCGACCCGCTCGCCGATCGCGCTGCCACCTTGCCCGGCGCGGGTGCCGGCCGCTTCCGCATGAAGCCACCGCCGGCTGGCGTTGCCGGCGTGGTCGCCACTGTCGGCAAGCTGTTCGGCGCGGAGGATGCGGGTGCGCCGTGCCGCGAGAACCGCAGGAACATCGGCGAACTCGCCGCCGCCGGCGACAGTGCGGCACTGCAGCAACAACTCGAATTCGAGAAGCGCTTGTGCCGACCTTGAGCGGGTGACGTCCATTCGCCTGGCGTCGCAGGCACAATGCCCGGATGCGCGCGCCCGTTGAGCCAGCCATCGATCTGTCACCCCGGACCGCCGACGAGGTCCGGACCACCACGTGCTACATGTGCGCGTGCCGGTGCGGCATCAAGGTGTGGCTGCGCGACGGACAGATCCGTTACATCCAGGGCAACCCCGAACATCCGGTCAACCGCGGCGTGCTGTGCGCGAAGGGCTCGGCCGGGATCATGCAGCACTACTCGCCGGCGCGGCTGGACAAGCCGCTGCTGCGCGTGGGCGAGCGCGGCAGCGGCGAGTTCCGCGAAATCGAGTGGGACGAGGCGCTTGAGATCGCCAGCGGTTGGCTGGCACCGATCCGCGCGCGCAATCCCGACGAACTGGCGTTCTTCACTGGCCGCGACCAGTCGCAGGCGCTGACCGGCTGGTGGGCGCAGCAGTTCGGCACGGTCAACTATGCCGCGCACGGCGGATTCTGCTCGGTGAACATGGCTGCCGGCGGTCTGTACACGCTCGGCGGCAGCTTCTGGGAGTTCGGCGAGCCGGACTGGGAGCACACGCGCTATCTGATGATGTGGGGCGTGGCCGAAGACCACGATTCCAATCCGATCAAGCTCGGTCTGGGCCAGCTCAAGGGGCGCGGCGCCAAGATCGTCGCGGTCAATCCGGTGCGTTCGGGCTACGGCGCGATTGCCGACGAGTGGATCGGCATCCGTCCGGGCACCGATGGCCTGTTCGCGTTCGCGCTCGCCCACGAACTGCTCAAGGCCGATCGCATCGACCTCGATTACCTGGTGCGCTACACCAATGCGCACTGGCTGGTCGTGCGCAACCCGGGCGGTTCCGATGACGGCCTGTTCGCGCGCAATGGCGACGGCGATGCGCTGTGCTGGGATCGCCAGGCGGGCGCGGAAGCAAATGCCAACGACATCGGCGTCTCGCCCGCCGTGGTCGGCGAGGTCGTGCTCGCCGACGGCCGTCGCGCGGTTCCGGCATTCCATCTGATTGCAGAACGCTACCTCGATCCGCAGTATTCGCCCGACGCGGTCAGCGAACGCTGCGGCATTCCCGCCGACACCATCCGCCGCATCGCCCGCGAGCTGGCCGAAGCAGCGTTCGACCACGCCATCGAACTGCCGATCGCCTGGACCGATGCCTGGGGGCGCGAGCACAAGACCATGCGCGGCCGGCCGGTGGCTATGCATGCGATGCGCGGCATCAGCGCGCACAGCAACGGTTTCCACACCTGCCGCGCGCTGCACCTGCTGCAGCTGCTGCTGGGCGCGGTGGATACGCCGGGCTCGTTCCGCTACCAGCCGCCATTCCCCAAGCCGATTCCGCCGCCGAACCGGCCCGGCAAGCGTCGCCAGGAGAATGGCGTGCTCGACGCGGCACCGCTGGGCTTCGTGCACTCGCCCGAAGACCTCGTCGTAGACGCCGCCGGGCAACCGCGCCGCATCGACCATGCGTTCTCCTGGGCCTACCCGCTGTCCGCGCACGGCATGATGCATACCGTCATCCGCAACGCCTGGGCAGGCGACCCGTACAAGATCGACACGCTGATGATGTTCATGGCCAACATGAGCTGGAACTCGGCGATGAACACCGCGCAGACCATGCAGTGGCTCACCGACAAGGACGAGTCGGGCGAGTACCGCATCCCGCGCATCATCTACGCCGATGCCTATGCATCGGAGATGGTCGCCTACGCCGACCTGGTGCTGCCCGACACGACCTACCTGGAGCGCTTCGACGCGATCAGCCTGCTTGACCGGCCGATCTCCGATGCCGACGGCGCCGCCGATGCGATCCGCCATCCGGTCCTGGACGCCGCCGAGCAGAGCCCCGGGCGCGACGTGCGCGGCTTCCAGTCGGTGCTGATCGAACTGGGCGCGCGCATCGGCCTGCCGGGCCTGGTCAACGAGGACGGCTCGGCGAAGTACCGCGATTACGCCGACTACATCACCCGCCACGAGCGCGCGCCGGGCGTGGGCCTGCTCGCCGGCTGGCGTGGCGCCGATGGTGAACTAGAAGCCAAGGGACCGCCGAACCCGGACCAGTTGCAGCGCTACATCGACAACGGCGGCTTCTGGCGCAGCGAAGTGCCCGAGGACGCGCGCTACTTCAAGATGGCCAATCGCGGCTATCTGGACTGGGCGCAGCGGATGGGTTTCATCGGCCATGCCGAGCCGATCGTGCTGCAGTTGTACTCGGAGACGCTGCAGAAGTTCCGGCTGGCGGCGCAGGGGCACGGGCCTTCGCAGCCGCCGGAGGAGCATCGCAAGCGGGTGGCGGCGTACTTCGATCCGTTGCCGATGTGGTTCGAGCCCTTTGAAGGGGCGCAGACGTCTCAGGACGAGTTTCCACTCAGTGCTGTCACGCAGCGTCCGATGTTCATGTACCACGCCTGGGGTTCGCAGAACGCGTGGCTGCGCCAGATCGCCGCGCGCAACTGGCTGTACATGCATCCCGACACCGGTGCGCGCCACGGCATCGGCGACGAGGACTGGATCGACGTGACCTCGCACAACGGCACGATCACGGTGCAGGCCAAGTTCGCCGCCAACGTTCAGCCCGATACGGTCTGGACATGGAACGCCATCGGCAAGCGCCGCGGCGCGTGGCGACTTGGCAAGGACGCGCCGGAAGGCAGGCAGGGCTTCCTGCTCAACCATCTGATTTCCGACATCACCCCGCGCGGCGATTACGCCAATGCCGACCCGGTGACCGGGCAGGCGGCCTGGTTCGACCTGCGCGTGCGCATCGCCAAGGCGGCCGACAGCGAGGCGACGGTGAGCGAACCGCAGTTCGCGCCGCTTGAACTCGGACAGGCCGACGACAAACCGTTGCGCTACGGCGCGCAATTCCGCAGGAAATCCTCCCGATGAAAGCAGTGCGTTATCTCGCCGGCTGGACCTGCATCCTGCTCAGCTTCGTGCTGGTGGTGCTGCTCGGCTTCGGCGCTTTCGAATTGCCATTCGTGACGCCGACCGGATCCACCTCGATGCTGCCCACGCTGATGGGCCTGCTGCCGAGCACGACGTTCTCGATCGCGTTGTTTGCCGTCGGCGTGTGGTTGCTGCTCAAGGACCACCGCCGATGACCGCCCTGCCACCGCCATCGAAGAAGAAGATGGGCCTGGTGATCGACCTCGACACCTGTGTCGGCTGCCATGCCTGCGCGGTGAGCTGCAAGGAATGGAATGCCGGCGGCTTCGCCGCGCCGCTGACCGACGAGCAGCCGTATGGCAAGGACCCGACCGGAGTCTGGTTCAACCGCGTGCACAGCTATGAAGTGGCGGCGACCGAGCCGGGTTCGTGCGGCAGCGCCGCGGCACTGCCGGCCATGACCCTCCACTTCCCGCGTTCGTGCCTGCATTGCGAGCAGCCGGCCTGCGTGACGGTCTGCCCCACCGGCGCCAGCTTCAAGCGCGCCGAGGACGGCATCGTCCTGGTCGACGAGGACAAGTGCATCGGCTGCAAGCTGTGCTCGTGGGCGTGCCCGTACGGCGCGCGCGAGTACAGCGAAGTCGAAGGCGTGATGAAGAAATGCACGCTGTGCATCGACCGCATCTACAACGAGAACCTCGAAGAAGCCGAACGCCAGCCGGCGTGCGTGCAGGCCTGCCCGACCCGCGCGCGCCATTTCGGCGACCTCGGCGATCCGGAGTCGAAGGTGTCCAAGCTGGTGGCCGAGCGTGGCGGCGTGGACCTGCTGCCGCAGCTGGGCTACCAGCCTGTCAACAAATACCTGCCGCCGCGCCCGCGCCGTGCCGGCGAAGCAGCACCGGCGGCGCCGCAGGCACCGGTCGAAGCGCTCGACACGGCGGCGCTGTCGCCGCTGCTGCGGTGGGTAGACCGGGTGCTGTCGCGATGAAAGTGAACTGAAGCATGCATCCCGCCCTGTCCGTCATTTTCTTCACCACGCTGTCCGGCGCCGGCTACGGCGTGCTCGCGCTGATCGGCGTGATGCTTGCCAGCCCTCGCGCGCACCTGCTCGCGCGCGACAACGAACCTGCGGCATCGATGCTGCTGCCGCTCGCGTGCGTGCTGCTGCTGGCACTGGCCCTGGTCACGGTCGGCCTGCTCAGTTCCACCTTCCACCTGGGCAAGCCGATGCGCGCCTGGCGCGCGTTTTCGCAGTGGCGCACCTCGTGGCTGTCGCGTGAAGGCGTGCTTGCGCTGGCGACTTATGTACCGGCGGTGGCGCTGGTCGCCTTGGCGCTGGCGGCGTGGGCCGGCGGCGGAGTCGCAGCCGACACGTTCGCGACGTCGGTGGCGACGCTGGGCATCGTCACGACCGTGCTGGCGCTGGTCACGGTGGGCTGCACGGCGATGATCTATGCCTCGCTCGCGACGATTCCGGCCTGGCAGCACACGCTCGTCGTCCCTGCGTACCTGGGGTTTGCGGTGCAGGGCGGCCTGGCCATCGTCGGGTCGTTGATGGCGCTGTTGCCGGGCGCCGGACTTCTGGCGCCGTTGGCGATCGCGCTTGCAGCGGTGAGCATCGTCCTGGTGGCAATCAAGATCCGCTACTGGCGCGACATCGACGTCCAGGCGCTGCCGGCGACACGTGGCGATGCGGTCGGACTGCCGGGGCGCGAGGTCAGCGTGTTCGAGCGGCCGCACAGCGAGCAGAACTACCTGACCCGCGAGATGGGCTTCGTCGTGGCGCGCAAGCATGCGCACAAGCTGCGCACCATCGCGCTGATCCTGTTCGGACTGATTCCGGTGCTCGCGGCAGTGCTGGTGTGGGCACTCCCCGGGTCCGCCGCGGTGGCGATGCCGCTGGCGGCGCTGGCCGCGCTGCTCGGCGCCTTCGTCGAGCGCTGGCTGTTTTTTGCCCAGGCGCGGCACCTGGTCACGCTCTATTACTGAACGAATTCAGCAGTTTGCGTGCTTCCGGGTGGACCTGTAACCGGTTTCACTGCATCATTCTGACCCTCCACCACAACCGCTTCGGACCATGCTTGGTGCGCTCGGGACCGCCCTGCTGGGTGGCGCCCTCCTCACCCTGCCCTCGCCAGCGTTGAATGGCGACCCGACGCTGATCGCCATTGCGAGTGATCCGGCGCAGATGCGGCTGTACTGCTTTTCCACCCGCTGTGGCGACGAGGAATGGCAACTGGCGACCACCTCGGCCACGACCGTGCCCGCGACCACGGCGCGCGCGAAGTCGGTCCGCCTTCCCGGCAGCCAGCGCTATGCGCAACTCAGCGCACCGGCCACGCCGCGCGAAAGTCGCGGCAACTACTCCAATGATTTCCGCATCGGCACGCGGTACGGCGTGCAGGCGATGCGCGATGGTCCGACGCAGCTCGGCCTGGTCCTCGGTGCCGGCTACCGCCTCGCACCGCTGTACGACGACGGCATCAACCAGGCCGGCCCGGTGCTGCGCGGCGAACTGAATTTCGGCCAGAAGATCGGCGAGCGCGCGCAGTGGACGCAGCGCGTGCAGTTCGAGAGTGGGCGCGGCGAGGCCTTCGTCAAGCAGTCGCTGAGCCTGGACGTGGAGCTGTGGCCGAACTGGTCGCTGGAAAGCGACTTCGCGATCCGCCACGACACGCAGAACGGCGGCGGCAGCGAAACCGCCGAGAGCAAGCTGGAGTTGCGGCGCCGGTTCTAAGTCACTCGCCGCGCCGCACCCGGACCCCGTTCGTCCTGAGCGTAGCGAAGCGAAGTCGAAGGACCTCCAGGAGGGCACACGCGCCCAGCTCCTTCGACTTCGCGCCTGCGGCGCTACGCTCAGGACGAACGGGTGTCGGTGGTTCTTGGGTACGGGGTTCGGACTCAGCTGGCCGCGATGAACTCGCCGGCGCCCTGCGCCAGCAACATCTGCGCGACTTCCAGTCCGAGGCATTCCGGCGCATCGCCGCGGCCTTCACCCTGCGCGCGCACGACACGCCCGTCGGCCGCCGAACCCACCAGGCCGGCCAGGTGCAGGTGTTCGCCATGCAGTTGCGCATACGCCGCCACCGGCACGTGGCAGCTGCCATGCAGCGCGCGGTTCATCGCCCGCTCGGCTTCGGCGCAGGTGCGCGTGATGCTGTCGTCCAGCTGCGCGCACAGTTCGCGGGTGGCGATGTCGTCGTCGCGGCACTCGATCGCCACCGCGCCCTGGGCCGGTGCGGGCAGCCAGTCCGGGGCCAGCAGGCGTGCACGGATGCGGTCGTCGAAGCCCAGTCGCTGCAGGCCGGCGCAGGCCAGCACGATGGCGTCGTATTCGCCGCCGTCGAGCTTGGCCAGGCGCGTGTTGACGTTGCCGCGCAGGTCGAGCAGTTGCAGGTCGGGACGCAGCGCGCGCAGCTGCGCTTGGCGCCGCAACGATGACGTGCCGACCCGCGCGCCCTGCGGCAGCGCTGCGATGTCGGCGAAGTGGTTGCTGACGAAGGCGTCGGCGTAGTCGGCGCGGGCCAGGATCGCCGGCAGGGCGAAGCCCGGTTCCAGCTCCATCGGCACGTCCTTGAGCGAGTGCACGGCGCAGTCGGCTTCGCCGCGCAGCATCGCCAGCTCCAGCTCCTTCAGGAAAAGCCCCTTGCCGCCGATCGCCGCCAGCGAGCGGTCGAGCACTTCGTCGCCGCGGGTGCTCATCGGCACCAGGGTCACGGTCAGGCCGGGGTGGACGGCGCGAAGGCGCTCTGCGACGTGCTCGCTCTGCCAAAGGGCGAGCGGGCTTTTGCGGGTGGCGATGCGGAGCGTGGTCATGGCGGCATTATCGCAGCGATCCCACCCTCGCGGCGCGCGTCTTCCCGGCTTGCGCCGGGAGGGTCACAGGTGCTTGAGCGTTTCCTTCAGCCCCGCCACGCAGCGGCGGCTGACTTCCAGCGGCTGCTTGCCGTGGCGCAGCACCGCCTGCACGTGGCCATCAGCGGCGCGACGCAGCTCGACGATTTCGTGGCGTGCGACCAGGCAGTTGCGATGGATGCGGACGAAGCGCTCGCCGAACTCGTCCTCGAGCGACTTCAACGATTCTTCGATCAGGTCCTCGCCGCGGGCGTGGTGCACGACCACGTACTTCTCTTCGGCCTGCAGGTAGTGCACGTCCTCGATCGGGATCAGGCGCAGGCTGCCGCGCAGGCGCGCGCACAGGTGGCTGCGGCGCTGGCCGGCGCCGCCGGCACCGGCGGCGGGCGCGTTGCGGTCGCGCCCGGCGGCGAAGGTGCGCACGCGCTCCAGTGCCGCCGCCAGGCGCTCGGCGCGCACCGGCTTGACCAGGTAGTCGATCGCCTCGGCTTCGAATGCGGACAAGGCGTGAGCGTCGTAGGCGGTGCAGAACACCACCGCCGGCCGTGGCTCGAACGCGGCCAGGTGGCGCGCGGTTTCGAGGCCGTCGATGCCGGGCATCGCGATATCGAGCAGCACCAGGTCGGGATGGTGTTCGGCGCAGGCATGCAATGCATGCTGGCCATCGGCCGCTTCGGCGACGACTTCAACGCCGCGCTGTTCGGCCAATAGTCCCCGCAGGCGCTCGCGCGCCAGCGGCTCGTCGTCGGCGATCACTATCCTCATTGGCGCCTCTACCCGGTGGGCACTGCCTCGGGACTGATGGTAGCCCCCGCCAGCGCCCGCTACCAATCGGGCCGGCAACCGGATCAGCGAGGATGCGACTCAGCCCGCAAAAAGCGTGCTCAACCAGTCGCCCAGGGCGTGGATCTCCTCGGCGCAGACCTGGTGGGCCATGGGGTAGTCGTGCCACTCCAGGGCGAAGCCCAGGTCCTTCATGGTCGCCGCGCCCATCTGTCCGACCACCGCCGGCACCACCGGATCGAACTGGCCGTGGGCCATGAACACCGGCTGCGACAAGGCCGCAGGCTTGAGTCTCGCCGTCGCCTGCTGCTGCCCGAGCGGCAAATAAGTGGAGAGTCCGACGATGCCGGCCAGGGGCTGCTCGCGGCCCAGCGCCGAGGCCAGGGCGATCGCGCCGCCCTGGGAGAAGCCGATCAGCACGATGCGTTCGGGCGGGATGCCGCGCGCGGTTTCGCGTGCGATCAGGGCTTCGACCTGGGCCACCGACTCGTTGACGCCTGCTTCGTCGGCACGCTTGCCGGCGGCCAGCGCGTCGAAGTCGAAGCTGACGATGTCGTACCAGGCACGCATGCGCATGCCGTTGTTGATGGTGACCGGACGCACCGGCGCATGCGGAAAGACGAAGCGCAGTGCCGGCCAGTCGCGGCGCACCAGCTCGGGCACGATCGGGGCGAAGTCATGGCCGTCGGCACCCAGCCCGTGCAGCCACAGCACGGTCCAGGTCGGCGAAGGGGCGGTTTCGTGCTCGACGGTTTCGAGCAGGGCGACATTGGCATCCATGGCGGCATTGTCGCCGCTGCCGCCTTGCCCTGCCATGCCCTTGCGGGCGGGCTGCGGCCTCCGGACAACCTCTGCAGCCAACATGGGCACCGTTTCGGGCAAACCCGGCATGCCAGCGTGGCCAGCGACGAAATTGTGTATCGCCGGCCCCGGCGCGTAGGCTTGCCGCCATGCCCGTGCCCTCCGCCCTCGTCGCCGCCCTGCGCCTGCTGCTGCTCGGCGTGCTGCTGGCCGGCTTCGTGCTGAAGCCGGCATTGGCGTTCGCCGAGGAAGTGCACGAGCTGACCGCGCATGCGGCGGCTGACAGCCACGGCCATGACCATGCTTTTGGCGAGCATGCCGTCGATGGCGACGACGGCGCGCCCGACGACGGCAAGGCCGGCCACGATGACGACCACTGGCACCTGACGCACTGCTGCGGCCAGCAGGCGGCGGTGTTGCCGCGCATGCAGTTCGATCTTCCCGCCGCGGCGACGGCTTCGCCGATGGCAACGCTGTCGGTCGCCTTCGCGCCGACGCGCCTGGTGGCTCCGTTCCGTCCTCCGATCGCGGTGTGACCGGCCCGGCCCTGTGCCGGATTTCCGTCCCACCCTTTCATCGGAGCGTTCCCCATGTATTCGCGACTCGCGGCCCGTGCCGCGTTGGTCGTCGTGCTTGCTGCGGCCCTGCCCGCACAGGCCGGCGATCGCCTGACCCTGGACGATGCGTTCGCGCGCGTCCTGGGCACTGCATCACTGCCCCCGCATCCCGACCTTCGCCTCGGCAGCGCCCGCGGCGACATCCTTGCCGCGGAACTTGACGTCGCGGCGCAACGACCGGCCCTGGTGGCCGGTGCCGAACTCGAGAACGTGCTCGGCAGCAACGGTTACCGCGGCCTCGACCGTGCCGAGCTGACACTGACGCTGGCCTCGGTGCTGGAGCGCGGCGGCAAGCGCGATGCGCGCCGTGCACTCGCGCAGAGCCGCATCGATGCGCTCGGCGTGGAACGCGAGGCCACCCGGCTGGACCTGCTGGCGGAAACGGCGCGGCGTTATCTCGCCGTCGTCGCCAGCGGCCCGCAACTGCAGATCGCCAACGACGACATCGCACAACGCGGCCGCACCGTCGCCGCCGCGCAACGGCGACTGCAGGCCGGCGCCTCGCCGGAGTCGGTGGTGCTGACCGCACAGGCCGCACTCGCACGCGCCGAACTCGACCGTCGCCGCACCACCCAGGAACAGGACGCCGCGCGCCAGCATCTGGCCGCGCTGTGGGGCGAACGCGAACCCGATTTCGAGGTCGCCGGCGCCGACCTGCTGGCGCTGCCCGAGATCGCCGACTTCGCCACGCTCGCGCAGCTGCTGCAGGACACGCCAGAGCTGGCCCGCTTCGCCGACCAGCGCCGCATCGGCGAAGCACGCCTGCAACTGGCCCGCGCGCAGGCCGCACCGGACCTGCAATGGCAGGCCGGTCTGCGTGGCTTCAAGGAGGACAACGACGTCGCCCTGATCGGTGGCCTCTCGCTGCCGTTGGCCAGTGGCCGGCGGGCGCAGCCGCAGATTCGCGCCGCCGAAGCCGAACTGGCCGTCAACGAAGTCGAACGCGAAGCGCAAGGGCTGGCGCTGTACTCGACCCTGGTCGAAGCGCACGGCCGCTACCGCGTGGCGCAACTGGAAGTGCTGCGCCTGCGCGACGACGTGCTGCCCAAGCTGGCGCGCGCCCAGGCCGCGGCCGAGCGTGCCTTCAACGCCGGCGCCATCAGCTACCTCGAACTTGCGCAGCTGCAGTCCGAAGCCACCGCGGCGCGCCGCCAGCAACTCGATGCCGCGCTGTCGGCACAGCGCGCGCTGATCGAAATCCAGCGGCTTACCGCCGAGCCACTCGTCGTTGCCGCCACCCGAGGCCAGACCCCATGAACACCTTCAAGAAGACCGCACTGCTCGCGATGGTGCTTCTGCTGGCCGCCTGCGGTGGTGAGCGCTCCACCGACGCCGGACACGCACACGAAGCCGGCGACACCCACGACGAGGCCGAGGCCGTGAGCAAGGGCGCCCATGGCGGTCGACTGCTCGAGCAATCCGGTTACCGCGTCGAACTGGCCATTGCCGAAGCCGGCATGCCGCCCCGCTACCAGGCCTGGCTGTACCGCGACGACAAGCCGCTGCCGGCCACGGCCGGCACGGTCGAAGTGCGATTGCGGCGGCTTGGTGGCACCAGCGAGCGCCACACGCTCACGCCACGGCCGGACGGCAGCCTGGTCGCCACCACGGTCGTCGCCGAGCCGCATTCGTTCGACGTCGAAGTGCTCGCCAGCGTCGAGGGCAAGTCGCTGCGCTGGAGTTACCCGAGCTACGAGGGCCGCACGCGCATTGCCGCGGCGACCGCGCAGTCGTCCGGTATCCGGGTTGCGCCCGCAGCGGCCGGCATGATCGCCGACGAGCATGAGGTGCAGGGCCTGCTCACGCCGGTCGAGGGCCGCGAGGCGAAAGTGGCCGCGCGCTTCCCCGGCCCGGTGCGCTCGCTGCGCGCCAACCTCGGCGATCGCGTGCGCGCCGGCCAGGCGCTGGCGACGATTGAAAGCAACCTCAGCCTGAGCACGTACACCGTCACCTCGCCCATCGACGGCGTCGTGCTGGCGCGCAACGCCGCAGTCGGTGACGTCGCATCCGAGGGCGCGTCGCTGTTCGAGATCGCCGACCTGTCGAAGCTGTGGGTGGACCTGCACATCTTCGGTGCCGATGCCCAGCACATCCGGCCGGGCGTGCCGGTGCGGGTCACGCGGCTGAGCGATGGCGTGAGCATCGACACGCAGCTCGAGCGCGTGTTGCCCAACACCGCCACCGCCAGCCAGAGCACGGTCGCCCGCGCCACCCTCGACAACATCGACGGCCTGTGGCGACCGGGGTCGGCCGTGCAGGCGCGCATCACCGTCGCCCAGCAACCGGCGGCGCTGGTGGTGCCGCTGTCGGCGTTGCAGACCTTCCGCGACTGGGACGTGGTGTTCATCCGCGTCGGCGACACCTACGAGGTGCGCCCGCTGGAGCTGGGCAAGCGCGACGGGCAACGGGTGGAAGTGCTGTCCGGACTCGAACCTGGCGACCAGGTCGTGGTCGAGCAGAGTTACCTCATCAAGGCGGACATCGAAAAGTCCGGCGCCTCGCACGACCACTGAGGACGCCGACATGCTCGAGAAAATCATCCGCTTCGCCATCGGCCATCGCTGGCTGATGCTCGTGCTCACCCTTGCGCTGGTCGCGCTGGGGACCTGGAGCTTCCGGCAACTTCCCATCGACGCCACGCCGGACATCACCAACGTCCAGGTGCAGGTCAATTCCGAAGCCACCGGCTATTCGCCGCTGGAATCGGAACAGCGCATCACCTTCCCGATCGAGACGGCGATGGCCGGCCTGCCCGGGCTCGACTACACCCGTTCGCTGTCGCGTTACGGGCTGTCGCAGGTCACGGTGGTGTTCAAGGACGGCACCGACCTCTACTTCGCCCGCCAGCAGGTCGCCGAGCGACTGCAGCAGGCACGCTCGCAATTGCCGGCGGGGATCGAGCCCGAGATGGGCCCGATTGCCACCGGCCTGGGCGAGATCTTCATGTACACGGTCGAGGCGAATCCGGAGGTGCGCAAGCCCGATGGCAAGCCGTGGAGCGCGACCGACTTGCGCACGCTGCAGGACTGGGTGGTGCGGCCGCAGCTGCGCAACACGCCGGGCGTGACCGAGGTCAACACGATCGGCGGCTATGCGCGGCAGATCCACATCACGCCGGAGCCGGCGCGGATGGTGGCGCTGGGTTTCAGCCTGCGCGACCTCGTGGCCGCCATCGCCGCCAACAACCAGAACATCGGCGCCGGGTACATCGAGCGCAATGGCCAGCAGTTCCTGGTGCGGGTGCCGGGCCAGGTGGCCGACATCGCCGCGATCGGCGAGATCGTGCTCGACCGCCGCGATGGCGTGCCGATCCGCGTGCGCGACGTCGCCAGCGTCGGCGAAGGACCCGAACTGCGCAACGGCGCCGCCACCCAGGACGGCCGCGAAGTCGTGTTGGGGACGGTCTTCATGCTGGTCGGCGCCAACAGCCGCGACGTCGCCCAGGCCAGCGCCGCGCGGCTGAAGCAGGTCAACGCCAGCCTGCCGCCGGGCGTGGTCGCCACGGCGGTGTACGACCGCACCGCGCTGGTCGACCGCACCATCGCCACGGTGGCGAAGAACCTCGCCGAAGGTGCGCTGCTGGTGGTCGTGGTGTTGTTCGTGCTGCTCGGCAACTTCCGCGCGGCACTGATCACTGCAGCCGTGATCCCGCTGGCGATGCTGTTCACCGTCTGGGGCATGGTCCGCGGCGGCGTGTCTGGCAACCTGATGAGCCTGGGCGCGCTCGACTTCGGCCTGATCGTCGACGGCGCGGTGATCATCATCGAGAACTGCCTGCGCCGCTTTGGCGAAATGCAGCACGCGCTGGGCCGCACGCTGGAAAAAGAGGAGCGCTTCGAGCTGACCGCCAAGGCGACTGCCGAGGTGATCCGGCCGAGCCTGTTCGGCGTCGGCATCATCACCGCCGTGTACCTGCCGATCTTTGCCCTCACCGGTATCGAGGGAAAGATGTTCCACCCGATGGCCATCACGGTGGTGCTGGCGCTGAGCGGCGCGATGCTGCTGTCGCTGACCTTCGTGCCGGCGGCGGTCGCGCTGTTCCTTGGCGGTCGCGTCGAGGAAAAAGAGAACCGAGTGATGCAGTGGTGCAGTCGCCGCTATGCGCCACTGCTGGCGTGGGCGCTGCGCCGTCGCGCCTGGGTGTTCGGCACCGCGGTGACGCTGGTGGTGGGCTGCGGCCTGCTGGCCACGCGGCTGGGCAGCGAGTTCATCCCCAACCTCGACGAAGGCGACCTGACCATCCACGCGCTGCGCATTCCCGGCGCGAGCCTCACGCAGGCGTTGGCGATGCAGGCGACGCTGGAGCGCACGCTGGCCACGCTGCCCGAGGTCGAGCGCGTCTTCAGCAAGATCGGCACGGCCGAAATAGCAAACGACCCGATGCCGCCGTCGGTGACCGACACCTTCGTGATGCTCAAGCCGCGCAAGGACTGGCCCGATCCGGGCAAGCCCAGGGCGGCGCTGCTGGCCGAGTTCGAGGCGGCGGCGCGCAGCCTGCCCGGCAACAACTACGAGTTCACCCAACCCATCCAGATGCGCATGAACGAGCTGATCTCGGGCGTGCGCGCCGATGTCGCGGTGAAGGTCTACGGCGACGACCTCGACACGCTGGTCGAGGTCGGCCGGCGGATCGAGGCAGTGGCCAAGGCGGTGCCGGGCGCGGCCGACGTCAAGCTCGAACAGGCCACCGGCCTGCCGCTGCTGACCGTGGTTCCCGATCGCCAGGCGCTGGTGCGTTACGGCCTCAACCCCGGTGATGTGCAGGCCACGCTGGCGACGGCGGTCGGTGGCGAGGTGGCCGGACAGCTGTTCGAAGGCGACCGCCGCTTCGACATCGTCGTGCGCCTGCCCGAGCGCCTGCGTCAGGACCCGGCCGCATTGGCCGACCTGCCGATTCCGCTCAAGCGCGATTCGACGGACGCCGACGAGTCGAGCCTCGCCGGCAGCTGGAGCGCTGGCACGCCGCGCACCGTGCCGCTGCGCGAAGTGGCGAGGATCGAAACCCAGCTCGGCCCCAACCAGATCAACCGCGAGAACGGCAAGCGCCGCGTGGTGGTGACGGCCAACGTGCGCGGTCGCGACCTGGGCAGCTTCGTCACCGAGCTGCGCGAACGCGTCGGCACCCAGGTCGAGGTGCCCAGCGGCTACTGGATCGACTACGGCGGCACGTTCGAACAGTTGATCTCGGCCAGCCAGCGGCTGTCGGTGGTGGTGCCGGTGACGCTGGCGATCATCTTCGCCCTGCTGTTCTGGTCACTGGGTTCGGTGCGCGATGCCACGATCGTGTTCAGTGGCGTGCCGCTGGCGTTGACCGGCGGCGTGGTGGCGCTGGCCTTGCGCGGCATCTCGCTGTCCATTTCCGCCGGCGTCGGCTTCATCGCGCTGTCGGGCGTGGCGGTGCTCAACGGCCTGGTGATGATCGCCTTCATCAGCAAGCTGCGCGAACAGGGCAACGCGCTGGAAACGGCGATCGTCGAAGGCGCGCTCGGGCGGTTGCGGCCGGTGCTGATGACCGCGCTGGTGGCGTCGCTGGGCTTCGTGCCGATGGCATTCAACCAGGGCGCCGGCGCCGAGGTGCAACGGCCGCTGGCCACGGTGGTGATCGGCGGCATCGTGTCGTCGACGCTGCTGACCCTGCTGGTGCTGCCGGTGCTGTATCGCTGGCTGCACCGGAACGACCGCGCTTAAGGCATGCAGTTGCGGGGGCCAGCACGCTGGCTCCCGCAACCATCGACTCGCTACCCCTTTGCGCCGGCTGGGCATGGCCCGCCTGCATCCATCCAGGTCTTGAAGGCCAGCACGAACTGGTCGTGCGGCACCGGCACCGGCGCGCGATTGCCGCCGGGCGCCCAGCCCCACAGCACCAGCTTGTCCTCGGCGACGTGCTTGAACAGCGCGTTGAAGTCGCGATCGCCGTTGCGCTTGCGGTCCTTGATCATCTCGCACAGCTGCGCGGCCGGCACGCCGATCCAGGCCATCTTGTGGTCCGGCGGCGGCAACGCCCAGTGCGGTGCGCCCGGCGGTGCGTTCGGCCCGTAGCTGGCCGGCAGGTTGGCGTCGCCGTGGCAGCTTGCGCATGGCAGCCCCGCTGCGCCCTTGCCGTCGGGGCCACGCACGACGTTCATCATGTGCGGCGTCTGCGCATCGAACTGCAACGGCTGGTCGCCGGGGATGTGGCAGTTGCTGCAGCGCGGGTGCTGGAACACTTTCTCGATGGTGGCGAACGCCTCCACGCCCTTGGCCTGCTGCTCCGGGCTCACCTTCTGCGTACAGGCCGTCGCCGCCAGGATCAGCGCCGAGGCGAACAGCGATGCGATGGCAACACGCATGGTCGTCTCCTCAGGCGGTCGCTGCGGGCGGGGTGGACAGGCGCAGCGGCAGTTCGCGCAGGCGCTGGCCGGTCAGGGCGAAGACGGCGTTGGCCACCGCCGGTGCGATCGGTGCAGTACCCGGTTCGCCGGCGCCGCCCATCTTTTCGGTGCTGGCGACGATGTGCGCTTCGATCTTCGGCATCTCGCTCAGCCGCAGCACCTGGTAGTCGTGGTAGTTGGACTGCTGCACCTGGCCATCCTTGAAGGTCAGCGCGCTGTGCAGGGCCGCGCCCAGTCCGAAGGCGATGCCCGATTCCATCTGCGCGCGCACGCCCTCGGGATTGACCGCCAGGCCGCAGTCGATCGCGCACACGACCCGATGCACGCGGATCGCGCCGTTCTCCACCGACACCTCGGCGACCTGGGCCAGGAAGCTGCCGAACGACTCGTGCACGGCGACGCCACGGCCGCGCCCCTCGGGCAGCGGCGTGCCCCAGCCGGATTTCTCCGCAGCCAGGTTCAATGCGGCCAAATGGCGTGGATGGTTCTTGAGCAACGTGCGGCGGTAGTCCACCGGGTCCTTGCCGGTGGCGTGCGCCAGTTCGTCGACCAGGCTTTCCATCACGAAGGCGTTGTAGCTGTGCCCGACCGAACGCCACCACAGCACGGGAATCCCGGTGCGCGGCGAGTGCAGTTCGACGCGGTGGTCGGCGATGTCCTTGAGGTAGGGCGAATCGGCGACGCCCTCGACCGAGGTCGCGTCGATGCCGTCCTTGACCATCATCGCCTCGAACGGCGTTCCTGCGAGGATCGACTGGCCGACCAGCACGTGGTGCCAGGCGACCGGCAGGCCCTGCGCATCGAGGCCGATGCGCGCGTGCTGCACGTACATGGGACGGTAGTAACCGCCGCGCACGTCGTCTTCGCGCGTCCACACGGTCTTGACCGCGGTGCCGGCGGCCTTGGCCACTTCCACGGCCTCGCTGACGAAATCCGACGTCGGCGTCGCGCGCCGGCCGAAGCCGCCACCGAGGAAGGTGGTGTGGATCTGCACCTGCTCCGGCTTGAGCCCGGTGATCTTCGCCGCGATCTGCTGATCAAGCGTCTGGAACTGCGTGCCGGTCCAGATCTCACAGCTGTCAGTGGCGATCTTGACGGTGCAGTTGAGCGGTTCCATCGGCGCATGCGCGAGGTACGGCACGTGGTACTCGGCCTCGAGCGTGCGCGCGGCTTTCGCGATCCCGCCCTTGGCGTCGCCTGCGGTGCTGGCGACGGTGCCGTCGCTGCCCGCCAGCGAGCGGAACTGTTCGCGCAGCGCGGCGGTGTCCAGCGCGGCATTCGGGCCGGGGTTCCAATCGACCTGCAGCGCATCGCGGCCCAGCTTGGCCGCCCAGAAGTGGTCGGCAACGACGGCCACGCCGCTGGGCACCTGCACGACGTTGCGCACGCCCGGCACGGCCTTCGCCGCAGTGGCGTCGAACGACTTCACCGTGCCGCCGAACACCGGCGCACGCGCGACCACGGCGGTCAGAAGGCCGTCGAACTGCACGTCCATGCCGAACTGCGCGCGGCCGGTGATCTTCTCCGGTGTGTCCAGGCGCTTGGTCGGCTGGCCGATCAGCTTCCAGTCCTTGGCGTCCTTCAAGGCCACCGCGGCCGGCACCTGCAGTTGCGTGGCGGCCTGCGCAAGCTCGCCGTAGCGGGCGCGCTGGTCACCGGCGATGGCGACGCCATTCTCCGTGCGTACCTGGTCGACCGGTACGCCGAAGCGCTGCGCCGCTGCGGCGACCAGCAGCGCGCGCGCCGTGGCGCCGGCCTGCCGGTAGCGATCGAACTCGGACCAGGTCGACGTCGAGCCGCCGGTCATCTGCATGCCGAAAGCGGTGTGCGCGTAGGCCGGTGCGGCCGGTGCGTGCTCGACCCTGACCTTGCTCCAGTCGGCATCTAGTTCCTCGGCGATCAGCATCGCCAGGCCGGTCCAGATGCCCTGCCCCATTTCCGAATGGGAGATCAGCACGGTCACCGTGTCGTCGGTGCCGACGCGCAGGAAGGCATTGGGCGCGAACACCGGCACGGCGGCCGCATCGGGCCCGGCCATGGCGTAGCGACTGGCGGCGGGGATGACGAAGGCGACGACCAGGCCCGCGCCCGCTGCGGCGCCGGCCTTCAGGAAACGACGACGGGAGGCTTGCATCGCGGCGTTCATGGCAGTCAGGCCTTGTCGAGGTCGGCGGCGCGGTGCACCGCCGCGCGGATGCGCTGGTAGGTGCCGCAGCGGCAGATGTTTCCCGACAGCGCCTGGTCGATGTCGGTATCGGTGGGCGCCGGCACCTTCGCCAGCAGCGCCGCGGCCGACATGATCTGGCCGGACTGGCAGTAGCCGCACTGGACCACGTCGAGCTCGGCCCAGGCACGCTGCACCGGGTGCGTGCCGTCCTTGGACAGGCCTTCGATGGTGGTGATCTGTTTGCCTTCGACGCTGGCGACCGGGGTCACGCAGGCGCGGCGCGGTGCGCCGTCGACGTGCACGGTGCAGGCGCCGCACTGGGCGATGCCGCAGCCGAACTTGGTGCCGGTGAGGTGGAGCAGATCGCGCAGCACCCACAGCAGCGGCATGTCGGCCGGTGCGGTGACTTCGTGTTCGCTGCCGTTGACGAGCAACTTCATGGCGACTCCCTTGCGGCGGCTGGGGATCGCGGCAGCCTAGCACCGCGCCCGCTGCTGCGGCGTGCAGGCACTCACGGCAAGCACGCCCGGACTGGCTCTAGACTCGCGCCATGGACACCTTCCTGCCCGGCGCCACCCGTGGCGTGCTCGAAGCCGCCGCCGACGCGATCGCCCACGGCGAGCCGGCGGCACTTGCCCTGGTCCTGGAGACCTCCGGGTCGACCTACGTCCACGCCGGGGCAGTGGCGCTGTTCGGCGGCGAAGGCCGCCAGGTCGGCTGGCTCAGCGGCGGATGCCTGGAGCCGGAGATCGCGCTGCGCGCCGAAGAAGCGGTGCGCACGCAGACGATCCAGTGGCTGGAGATCGACACGCGCAACGACGAAGACCTGCTCTCCGGGTCCGCCGTCGGCTGCCGTGGTCGCCTGCGCATTGCGCTGCTGCCGCTTGCGACCCTGGCGCCGTGGCCGGCGCTGATCACCGCCTGGCGCTCGCGGCAAGGTCCGTTCGAAGTGATCCTCGATGGCTCCGGCGCGGTGGCGGCGAGCGTCGGTTCGCAGCAGGGCCAGCATCGCTTCAAGGCCGCCAGCGTGCCGTGGCCGGATGTGCCGCCAGCGTGGACGCTCAGCATCGCGCGCCCGCCGTCGGTGCTGCTGCTCGGCGCCGGGCCGGAGACGGTGTTGCTGCTGCCGATGCTGCGCCTGCTCGGCGCCATCACCACGCTGGTCGAGCGTCGCCCGCGCTGGCAATCCGCCGCCACCGCGGCCGACGTTGCCCTGGCACTGGCACCGGCGCAGGTGCTGCCTGCGGCCGATGGCCAGTTCGATGCGGCGCTGGTGATGCACCACCATTTCGAACTCGATCGCGAATCGTTGGCGGCGCTGGCGGACAGCAGCATCCGCTTCATCGGCCTGCTCGGACCGGTACGGCGTCGCGAAGACCTGTTCCGCGTGTTGCCGGCGTCGGTGCGCGAGGCATTGATGCCGCGCCTGCATTCGCCGGTCGGGCTGGCATTGGGCGGCAGCGGGCCGGAAGCGATCGCCTTGAGCATCGCCGCGCAGCTGCACAATCACCTGCACGGCGGCCGTGCGTGAGCGATGCGACGCATGCCGCGGTGGTGCTCGCCGCAGGCGGCAGCCAACGCCTCGGGCACGCCAAGCAGCTGCTGCGCCGCGATGGGGAAACGCTGGTGCATCGGATGGTGCGCCTGGCCGCTTCCACCCGGCCGCAACGGCTGTTGCTGGTGACGGGCGCGGAGTCGCAGGCGATCGCCGATGCGGCCGCCGGGCTCGGCGCAGAAGTCCTCCACAATCCCGACTGGGCGCAAGGACTGGCCAGCAGCCTGCAGCGCGCGGCAGCGGCGCTGTCAGGCTTCGACGGTGCGGTGCTGCTGCTCGGCTGCGACCAGCCAGCGCTCGATGCGCATCACCTGCAGGCGTTGTTGCGCGGCGCCGGCACGGCATCGTCGGGTTGCGCGGCAACCGTGCACGGCGATGCCGCCGGCATCCCGGCGCTGGTCACGATGGCGCTGATGCAGGCCAGCACGCAGCTGCAGGGCGACCGTGGCCTGGGCGCACGGCTGACGTCGATGGCGGATGCGGTGTGGCGGATGGACGCGCCGGAATTGCGGCTGGACATCGATCACGAGGATGACGTCACGGCGGCGTTGGCGTTGGGGCTGCTCGATCGCTGAGCGCGGATCGGCGGGATACGCATCCCATGGCCGGCGAGTGCGACGGCCCGGGAGAGGATGCGGTGGCTTGCGCTCACCGCATCCCGGCAGATCACTACGGCTTAGGCCGCAGCGTCCTTCAGCTTCTTCAGCGGACGGACCTTGACCTTGACCGAAGCCGGCTTGGCTGCAAACCAGACTTCTTCCTTGGTGAACGGGTTGATGCCCTTGCGCTTCGGCTTGGCTGCAACGCTGACGGCGGTGATCTTCAGCAGGCCCGGCAGGGTGAACGCACCGGCGCCCTTCTTGCTGATCGAGCCGTGCACTGCGCCTTCCAGCGCAGCCAGCACAGCGCGCACGTCCTTGGCAGCAACGCCAGCGGCCTCGGCGATGTGCGCGACCAGGCCCGACTTGGTCAGCGCTTCCTTGATCGGCTTCGGTGCAGCCGGCTTGGCGGCGGCGGCCTTCTTCGGCGCGGCCTTCTTTGCCACTTTCTTCGTCTTCGCCATATGTGTCTCGTAATACTCGATTAGTTGATGGGTGCCCGGATTTCCCCGCTAGGCAAGCGGAATGTAGGGCAAGGAAAAGGCGGCGCCAAGTGGTAAGAGGCAAAAAAACGCTGGAATTCGCTACTTTCTTCGCCATTGACCGCCAAGGCGACCCGTTTTGGCCGTCCGTCGGTCAATTCACCGGTCAATTGGACGACAGTGCGGACGCCTCGCGCGCCAGCGTTTCGATGCGATCCCAGTCGCCGTTTGCCAGTGCATCGGCGGGTGTCAGCCACGAGCCGCCCAGGCACGCGACGTTGGGCTGGCGCAGGTACTCAGGCGCACGTGCGGCGTCGATTCCGCCCGTGGGACAAAATCTCACGTGTGCAAACGGCCCGCGCCAGGCCGCCAGCAATGCCAGTGCATTGATCGCCTGCGCCGGGAACAGCTTGAGCAGATCGAAGCCGGCGGCCATCGCCGCCATCACCTCGCTGCCGGTGGCAACGCCGGGCAGGTAGGCGATCGATTCCTCGCGCGCGGCGGCCAGCAGTTGTGGCGAAGACCCCGGCGACACCGCGAACGACGCACCTGCGCGCTGCACCTGGCGCATCTGCGCCGCATCGAGCACGGTGCCGGCGCCGACCTTCATTCCCGGCACCTGCGCAGCGACGGCGGCAATCGCGTCCAGCGCCACCGGCGTGCGCAGCGTCACCTCGATCGCATCGATGCCACCGCGCAGCAGCGCCTGCGCCACGGCCACGGCTTCGTCGACGCTGCCGGGGGTGTAGACCGGAATGATGCGGCTGCCGCGCAACAGCGCCTGGGCGTCAACGACGGACATGGAAGCCGGCCTGTGCGGTGAACGCCTCGACATCCTCGCGCGACACCAGGTTGAAATCGCCCGGCAGCGAGTGCTTCAGGCAGGCCGCGCCGAGGCCGAAATGCAGCAGATCGGCAGGCGCCATGCCGGTCATCAGCCCGTGCAGCACGCCGGCGGCAAAGGCATCGCCGGTGCCGATGCGGTCGACGATCGCCTCCAGCTCGTAGCCGGGTGCGCGATGACGCGCGCCATCACGGCCGACCATCACCGCCGACAGCGTGTGGTGGTCGACGCTGTGCTGGCTGCGCAGGGTGCACGCCAGCCACTGCAGGTGTCCGAACGCGGCGAAGGCATGGGCGGCGGCTTCGGCCACGGCGTCCTCGCCCTCGGCGGTGCTGCGCTTGCCCAGCACCACTTCTATGTCGCGGTGGTCGGCGAAGACCAGGTCGGCCTCGGCGAAGATGCGGCGCAGGATCGCGGCGGCGTCACCGTTCCACGCCTGCCAGAGCTTGCCGCGGAAATTGCCGTCGAACGACACCCTGGCCCCGCGCCGGCGCGCGGCCTGGGCCGCAGCGACGGTGGCTTCCGCGGTGGCGGCGCCCAGCGCCGGGCTCACGCCGGACAGGTGCAGCCAGTCCGCGCCATCGAGCAGCGCATCCCAGTCGTAATCGGTCATGCGGGTGAATGCCGAATCGGCGCGGTCGTACAGCACCTCGCTCGGCCGATGCATCGCGCCGTGAGAAAGGAAGTACAGGCCCATGCGTCCGTGCGCTGTGCGCACATGTCGCGTGTCGACGCCATGCCGGCGCAGTTCGCCGACCGCCGCTTCGCCCAGCGCGTTGTCGGCCACCGTGCTCACCACGGCCGCGTCATGGCCGAAGCGCGCCAGCGACACGGCGACGTTGGCCTCGGCCCCGCCGATGTGGACCGCCAGGCCCGGTGACTGCAGCAGTCGCTCGCGCCCCGGCGCCGACAGGCGCAGCAGCAGTTCCCCAAAACACACGATCCGTTGACTCACGCCCTGCTCCCGGAGGAAGGAAAGTTGTCCCTATAGATAGCGCCTGCCATGCCGGCTGGCCGGTTATGGCGCACCGCAGCATGCGAACCGCTGTCCCTTTTGTTAGGGTTTTGACCATCGGTGTCATTTGCAGCGCCGAGCACTGCCGAACACCACTGAATCCACGATAGCAAGCGTCGCAGACCAGTCAACAAGCACCTTACAAGCAAGCACCTTACAAGCTGTCAGTCATTAGGGAGGGGAACCTATGCAATTTCAGCGTGCCACCAAAAAGACACCGGTTACCTTATTGGCGGCCTCGATAGGCCTGGCGCTCCAGATGGCGGCGCTCAGCGCGCTTGCCCAGGATGCGTCCACGACCAATGAGACCACCGCACCGGCTCAAGCGGTTGCCAATGAGGCGGTCGCCAATACTGCCGCACCGCAGCGCCAGGACGCGACCGATCTGGATGCGGTCGTCGTCACCGGCTTCCGCGGCAGCCTGGAAAAGGCCCTCGACAAGAAGCGCAGCGAAGTAGGCGTGGTCGACGCGATCGTCGCCGAAGACATCGCCGACTTCCCGGACCTCAACCTCGCCGAATCGTTGCAGCGCATTCCGGGCGTGTCGATCGCGCGCGATGCCGGCGAAGGCCGCCAGATTTCGGTGCGTGGCCTCGACAGCCAGTTCACCCGCGTGCGCATCAACGGCATGGAAGCGTTGACCACCACCGGTGGCACCGACAGTTCCGGCGGTGCCAACCGCGGCCGCGGCTTCGACTTCAACGTGTTCGCCTCCGAGCTGTTCAACAGCATCACCGTGCGCAAGACCGCCTCGGCCGACATCGAGGAAGGCGCGCTCGGTGCCACCGTCGACCTGCAGACCGCGCGCCCGTTCGACTACGACGGCTTCACCTTCGTCACCGGTGCGCAGCTGGGCTACAACGACCTGGCCGGGGATCTCGATCCGCGCGCCACGATGCTGATGAGCAACACCTGGTTCGACAACAAGTTCGGCGCGCTGGTCTCGGTCGCCTACACCAAGCGCCGCCTGGTCGAAGAAGGCCACAGCACGGTGCGCTGGGATCCGGGCAACGCCAACGGCGGCTTCTCGGGCACGCCGGCGGCCGAAAGCGCCACCGTGTTCCACCCGCGCATCCCGCGTTACGGCGTGCTCGAGCATGAGCAGGAGCGCCTGGGCGTGACGGCGTCGCTGCAGTTCGACCCGACCGACAAGACCTCGATGGGCCTGGACGTGATGTACGCCGACCTCGATGCCACGCGCACCGAGAACTTCCTCAACGGCCTGTCGTTCAGCCGCGCCGGCGCCGCCGGCAAGCCGCAGACCGTGGTGGTGGACAGCGCCATCGACAGCCGCGGCAACCTGGTCTACGGCAAGTTCAACAACGTCGACGTGCGTTCGGAAGCGCGTTACGACGAACTGGAAACCAAGTTCACCCAGTTCAACTTCTACGCCGACCACGAGCTCACCGACGACTTCAGCCTGAACTTCGAGGCCGGGCACGCCAAGTCCGAGTTCGAGAATCCGATCCAGACCACCATCACCATCGACAAGCTCAACGCGCAGGGCTACGTCTACGACTACCGCGGCGACAACCGCCTGCCGGTGATCACCAATGGCTTCGACGTCAACGACCCGTCGCAGTGGTCCTTCGTCAACGGCACCACCGCGGTGCCGGGCTCGGAAATCCGCCTGCGTCCGCAGTTCGCCGACAACACCATCGACAACGCGCAGCTCGGCTTCACCTGGCAGCTGAGCGACGGCTTCAGCCTGAAGGCCGGTGGCCAGTTCAAGGAATACACGTTCGATACGCGCGAAGAGCGTCGTGTCTCCGAACTGATCGTTCCGGCGCTGCCGGCCGGCACTACGCTGGCCAACCTGACCAAGCAGATCGGACTGGAAGGCATCAGCGGCGTTGGCGACAACACCTGGCTGATCCCGGACATCGACGCCTTAAACCGCGTCTTCAACATCTACAGCGACCAGGGCATCTTCGCCACCAGCGACCGCGTGGCGGCGGTGCTCGGCAACAACCGCAGCGTCGAGGAGCGCGACCAGGGCTTCTTCATCCAGGGCGACTTCAACACGCAGCTCGGCAGCCTGCCGCTGAGCGGCAACGTCGGCCTGCGCCAGGTCGAAACGCGCCAGAGCTCGACCGGCTTCTCCACGCCGGCCAGCGGCCCGGCGCAGCAGATCACCGTGTCGCGCAGCTACAGCGACACGCTGCCTTCGTTCAACCTGGTCGCCGACGTCACGCCGGACTTCCTGGTCCGCCTGGCGGCGGCGAAGGTGATGGCACGCCCGGGCCTGGGCAACCTCACGCCGGGCGTCACGGTCAACGTCAGCGGCGGCAATCGCGTGGTCACCGGCGGCAACCCGATGCTGGATCCGTTCCGCGCCACCACCGTCGACATGAGCTTCGAGTGGTACTTCGCCGAGGAATCGCTGCTGGCGCTGGGCCTGTTCTACAAGGACATCGACAGCTTCGTCCTGACCTCGCGCGAGACCCGCCCGTACTCGACCTCCGGCCTGCCGGAGAGCCTGCTGATCGGCACCGGCGCCACGGCCAGCGACGACTTCCAGTTCAACGTCCCGATCAACAGCAAGGGCGGTCCGCTCAAGGGCCTGGAGTTCACCTACCAGCAGCCGTTCGTGTTCCTGCCGGGCTTCTGGAGCGATTTCGGTGTGCAGCTCAACTACACCTACGTCGATTCCAAGATCCAGTACGTGACCTCGACCGGCGCGCCGTCGCTGCGCACCGACCTGACCGGCCTGTCGAAGAACGCCTACAACGCCACGCTCTACTACGAAGGCGACAAGTTCAGCGCACGCGTCTCGGCCGCTTACCGCGACGACTACCTGACCACGGTGCCGGGCCGCAACGGCAACGACGTGGAAGGCACGGCCGAAACGCTGACCTTCGACATGTCGGCGTCGTACAAGATCAACGATCACTTCGAGCTGACGCTGGAAGGCCTGAACCTCACCGACGAGTTCCAGGACCAGTGGGTGGATTCGGTCGGCGATCGCGCCTCGGTCTACCACCACACCGGTCGCCAGTACTTCCTGGGCGCCCGCTACAAGTTCTGATGGTTGTTTGCTCTGAGCCCCTCTCCCGCTAGCGGGAGAGGGGTGTTTTTGTTTGCCGCAGTCGCATGTCGTGTCCCACCAGCGGACGCCGTGCCGCCTCCGCTGCCGACGTCCGCTCCGTCCACACCACGAAGGAGCGGTACCGATGAGCACTCGCAAGTCCGTCCTGCTGTCCGCACTGTTGCTGGCCCTGTCCGCCCCCGCAGCGATCGCAGCCCCGCCGATACCCCTTGAACGCCAGACCCTGTCCGCCAACGACGGCTGGGCAGCGCTGCCCACCGCGGCATTGCCGCAGGGCACGACCGGTGGTTCGGCCGCCGATATCACCCGCGTCCACGACGTCAGCGACCGCAATGCGCTGGTCGCCGCCCTCGCCTTTCCCGATCCGACGCCGAAGATCATCCGCATCACCGGCATGATCGACGCCAATGTCGACGACGCCGGCAACCCGCTGACCTGCGCCGATTACGCGCGCCCGGATCCGCAGACCGCGACGCCCTACTCGCTCGACGCCTTCCTCGCCACCTACGATCCGGCGGTGTGGGGACGCGTGAATCCCAGCGGGCCGCTCGAACGCGCACGCGTGGCCTCGGCCGCGGCGCAACAGGCGCGCGTTCGCATCCGCGTGCCGGCCAACACGACCATCGTCGGTGTGGGTCGCGGCGCCGGCCTTCGCGGGGCGTGGATCGACATCCGCCCCAGCAGCACCAGCGGCAACCAGCCGATGAACGTGATCGTGCGCAACCTCAGTCTGGTCGACACCCATGACTGCTTCCCGCAGTGGGCGCCGACCGATGGCGCCGAAGGCAACTGGAACTCGCTGTACGACGCGATCTCGGTCCGCAACGCCACCCATGTCTGGATCGACCACAACGCCTTCCTGGACATCGACACCGCCGACAGCACGCAGCCCAGTTACTTCGGCCGGCTCTACCAGGTGCATGACGGTCTGGTCGACGTGACCAACGAATCGGACCTGGTGACGGTGTCGTGGAACCTGCTGGCCAACCACGACAAAGCGATGCTGTTCGGCTCGTCCGACAGCGCCGTGGCCGACCGCGGCAAGCTGCGCGTGACGCTGCACCACAACCTGTTCCACGACCTCGGCCAGCGCGTGCCGCGGGTGCGCTACGGCCAGGTCCACGTCTACAACAACCAGTACAGCCTGACCCCCGACGGTGCCCAGACCTACGGCTACAGCTGGGGCGCCGGCATCGAGGGGCAGATCTTCGCCCAGAACAACCATTTCCTGATGCCCGTCGCGGTTACGCCGGACCTGTTCGTGGGACGCTTCAACGGCACCGCGCTGCAGGCACAGGGAACCCTGCTGAACGGACTCACGCGCCACAGCGAAGTCGACGTGGTCGCCGCCTTCAACGCGACCAGCGCCACGCCGCTGCAGCCGACCGTGACATGGACGCCGACGCTGTATCGACGCATCGATCCGACCTGGTCGGTGCCGTTGACGGTGATCCTGGGGGCAGGTCCATTCAAGTGAGCGTCAACCGCCGGGGGGCGGGGCTTCATGAGCGATGACCGCAGGAACGATGACGTGTGGATGCAACGGCGACGCCTGCTGCAGGCGTCGCTGGCTGCCTCGATGGCAACCATTTCGCCGCTTCGCGCCGCGGCCACCGCGCCACCGTTCGATGCCGTCGTCGCGCGCACGCCCCGCCCGGGCGTGCGCACGTTCGCCAGCGTCGGCGAGGCGGTCGCCGCGGCGCCGGTAGACGGGCGCTCGCCGTTCCGCATCCTGGTCACGCGCGGGCGCTGGCACGAGAAACTGGTGATCGACCGGCCGTGGATCCATCTCGTCGGCGAGGACCGCAGCGCCAGCGTCCTCACTTTCGACGCGGCCGCTGGCATGAAGCGCCCGGACGGCGAGCCTTGGGGCACGTGGGGCTGCGCCAGCGTTATCGTGCGGGCCCCGGATTTCCGCGTGCAGCGGCTGGCGATCGAGAATGCATTCGACTACGTCGGCAATCTCGCTGCACCGAAGTTCGAGCCGATCGGCCCCAATGGCGCGCAGGCGGTGGCGCTGATGCTCGATGCCGGTGCCGATCGCAGCCTGTTCGAGGACGTCGACCTCATCGGCCACCAGGACACGCTGTTCGCCGATGCCGGCCGCAGCCTGTTCCGCAATTGCCGCATCAGCGGCAGCGTCGATTTCGTCTTCGGCGGCGGCAACGCGCTGTTCGAGGACTGCGAGCTGCATTCGCGCTTTCGTCCCGGCAAGGACCGGCAGGGCTACGTCGCGGTGCCATCCACGAAGGCTTCGCAAGCTTACGGACTGACGTTCCTGCGCTGCCGGCTGAGCCGCGATGCGCAGATTCCGGACGGCAGCGTTGCGCTCGGCCGCGCATGGCGACCGGGGCGCACCTTCGCCGACGGCAAATACGGCGACCCCGATGCGTTGGGCGCTGCGGTGTACCTGTCGTGCTGGATGGACGCGCACATCGACGCCAAGGGCTGGGACGCGATGGGTTACACCGCGCGCGACGGCCAGCGCATGATGCTGGAGCCGGAGCTGGCGCGGCTGTTCGAACACGACAGCCGGGGGCCGGGCGCACACGAGTCGCCAGCGCGTCGCCAGCTCGATGCAGGCCAGCTGTCGCTCTACTCGCGCGACCGCGTGCTGTCCGGCTGGCACCCCGATCTCTGACTGAAGGAATGCAATGTTGAAGCTGGGGCTGGCGCTGTGCCTTTCGATGCTGCTGATCGCGCCTGCGCACGCGGCCGACACCGTGACGATCCATCTTGCCGGCGATTCGACGATGGCCGAAAAGCTGCCGGAGAAACGCCCGGAGACCGGCTGGGGCGAGTTCCTGGCCTCGCAGTTCAAACCGGGGACGGTGCAGGTCGACAACCGTGCGAAGAATGGCCGCAGCACGCGCACCTTCATCGAAGAAGGTCGCTGGCAGGAACTGCTGGATGCGACCCGGCCGGGGGACGTGGTGCTGATCCAGTTCGGCCACAACGACCAGTCGGTGGAGAAGAAGGACCGCTACACGCCGCCGGCGGACTATGCGCGCAACCTTGCCCGCTTCGTCGCCGACGTGCGCGCACGCCAGGCCACGCCGGTGCTGCTGACGCCGGTGGCACGCCGGCGCTTCGACGAGGCCGGGCACGTGCTCGACAGCCACGGTGAGTACCCGGACCTGGTGCGCGCGCTGGCGGCGAGTGGGCAGGTGGCACTGATCGACATGGAGCGACGCAGCGCGGCGGTGCTGCAGGAATCCGGCGTGGAGCCGTCGAAGCGGTTGTTCCTGTGGGTGGCGGTTGGCGAGAGCGCGAACTATCCCAAGGGCGTCGAGGACAACACGCACTTCTCACCGGCCGGTGCGGAGCGGATGGCGGAAGAGTTCGCGTTTGCGCTGCGGCAGACGGGGCTGCCGCTGGCGCTGCTGCTGAAGTGATGCACTGACACCGTCGACGCGCGGACACCGTCATCCGCACGACACCGTCATCCCGGCGAACGCCGGGATCCAGTCTCGAAGCGTCACGGCATCAGAGCACCACGAACGTCGGGCTTGCAGGCCTGGATCCCGGCGTTCGCCGGGATGACGTTCCGGGGGCCGGGATGACGGTCATTTCAACGGAGCGCGCCGCGGCAGCGGCTTCAACGGCTCCATCGTGTCCAGGTCCCAGTCCGCCGGCACGAACGCCTGCGTCGTCGCCTGCTGCTTCGGATAGCCGCCCACCTGCTCCTGGCTGTCGATGATCCGCCCGCGTCCTTCGATCGTGTCGGCAAGGATCCGGCGATCGACGTCATCGCGATCCCACGGCCGCGCACCCGCGGTGGCGATCACCGCATCCTGCACCTGCGCCGAAGGCAGCACCGTCACGCCGAACGGCAATGCCGGCGGCCGCTTGAGCGCATCGACCTTGATCGGCGTGGTCGTGTAGCGCCCCTGCTGCGGCAGCGGCGCACCAAGACGATCGACGGCGAGGTTGTCATCCAGATAGACATCCAGATCGCCAGAACCGCCGACGCTGAAGAACGCCACCTCCTCGGTCGAGATGCCCGCGCGCATGACGTTGCCGCGCGCGATCACCTGCCCGCGCGAGTACGGATGCCCGAGCCATTCCTCGGCGATCAGGTTGTAGTGCACGCCGCGCTGGCCCGGGTCGTAGATCAGGTTGTTGATCACCTGCCCGCGCGCGCCGCCCTTGAACAGCGGATTGCGCTCGTAGTTGTGCGCGTAGAGGTTGCCGATGATCAGCACGTCGTTGACGTGGTCGTGGATCAGCGAGCCCTTGGAGTGCTCGCCCTTGGCGTGGGTGGCGTTGGCCAGGCCTTCGGCGATGATGTTGTTGCTGTACGTGATGCGGCGCGAGGCCGCCTCCATCCAGTCCTTCTCGCTCTCGCCGAAGAAGCGCGTGCTCGATGCCGACAGGTTCTCGTCGGTGGCCCAGGTCAGCGAGCAGTGGTCGACGATCACGTCATGCGCGCCGCGCACGGTGGTGATCGCGTCGATGTCGCCCGACCACTTGGGCTTGTTGCCATCGCCCGGGCGCATGCGGATGTGGCGCACGACCACGTCATGCGTGGCGATGGTCAGGCCGCCCTTGATGAAGGTGATGCCGGGCTGCGGCGCGGTCTGGCCGGCGATGGTGAGGAACGGCTCGGTGATGCGCAGCTCCTTCATGCCCAGGTCGATCACGCCGCCGACCTCGAACACGACGATGCGCGGCCCGCTCGCCGCCAGCGCTTCGGCAAACGAGCCCGGGCCGGAGGCCTCCAGGGTGGTCACGCGGATGATCCGGCCGCCGCGGCCGCCCGGCGTGTGCGCGGCCCAGCCCTGCGCGCCCGGGAAAGCCAGTGCGCCCGTTGCCGCGTCTGTCCTTTGGGACACGGCCGGGGCCGTGGCAGGCTCGGCGGCCAAGCCGGGGCCGGCGATGGCCAGGGCCAGTGCGGTGACCGCAAATCCACGCCCAAGCCCCTGAAAAACGTGCCACTTCCCCATCGTCCCCATCCGTGCCTCTCCCCGAGTCGTGATCCGAGTGTAGGCCCCGATTGTCAATGACACCGGTTTCCTATACAACTCCATCGAAGAGACATCACCAGGGGAAATCGCACCGCATGGACAGACTCGCGCCGGATGGGGACAGCGCCGACAGCGCAGCAATCGCGCAACGGCTGGTCACGGCACGGCGCCAGGCCGTGGCGTTGCCGGACTACCCCGGCGCCCTGCCGGCGACGCTCGACCAGGGCTATGCGATCCAGGACCACGCCATCGCGCTGTGGGGCCAGCCGGTCGTGGGCTGGAAGGTCGGTCGCATCCCGGCCGACTGGGAAGCGCGCCTGGGCGAAGAGCGCCTGGTCGGTCCGATCTTCGAAGGTGCGGTGCAGGTTCCTGCCGACGGCATGGGCGAGTTCGCGGTGATCACCGGCGGCTTCGCCGCGGTGGAGGCCGAGTACGTGTTCCGCCTGCGCGCCGATGCGCCCGCCGACAAGACCCGCTACAGCGAAGCCGAAGCCGCTGCACTCGTCGATGCGCTGCTGGTCGGCGTCGAACTGGCCGGCAGCCCGCTGCCGATGATCAACGTGCTGGGTCCGCCGATCGTGGTCTCCGATTACGGCAACAACACCGGTCTGATCCTCGGTGCGGAAGTGCCGGACTGGCAGTCCGTCGACAGCGCGCAACTGCGCTGCGAAACCTTCATCGACGGTGCGTCGGTTGGCACCGGCGGCGCAGATTCGATTCCGGGGGGCCTGCTCGCCGCACTTTCGTTCGCACTCTCGCGCTGCGCCAGCCGCGGCTACCCGCTCAAGGCCGGCATGCTGGTCACCACGGGCGCGGCCACCGGTATCCACGACATCATCGCCGGACAGCACTCGCGCATCAGCTTCGGCAGCTGGGGCGAGCTGACGTGCCGCACCACCATCGCCACCGCTGAGCGCAGCAACGAGGGAAGCGCATGATCGAAAGACGCCGCTTCCTTGCCGGCATGGCCGCCGCCTGCGGCGCCTCGGTACTGCCTGCGCTCGGCGCCGGCCGTGACGACGCCAACGTCCGCATCCTCACCGCCACCGACGTCCACGTGAAGGACTACCCGACCGTTGCCGCCGTGCAGTGGATCGGCAAGCAGCTCGAACAGGAAACCGGTGGCCGCCTGCGCCTGCGCGTGTACCACTCCGGCCAGCTCGGCCGCGAGTCGGAGGCCATCGACATGGCCCGGTTCGGCGCGATCGACATCACCCGCGTCTACTCCGGTGCACTCAACAACGCGTTTCCGTTGACCCAGGCGTTGTCGCTGCCCTATGTCTTCGATTCGGTGCCGCACCTGCGCGCCGCACTCGACGGCAAGGTCGGTGCGACCGTGCTGCAGGGCTTCGAGAAGCGCGACCTGGTCGGCCTGGCAATCTACGACAGCGGTGCGCGCTGCTTCTACAACGTGCGCCGCCCGATCCACGAGCCGGCCGACATGCACGGCCTCAAGTTCCGCGTGCCGGCCTCGGACATCTTCATGCGGATGATCCGCCTGCTCGGCGGCAATCCGACGCCGCTGGCCTATGGCGAAGTGTTCTCGGCCCTGCAGACGCACCTGATCGACGGCGCCGAGAACAACCTGCGCAGCTTCCATTCCAGCCGCCAGTTCGAGGCCGCGCACTACTGGTCGCAGACCGAGCATTCCTATTCGCCGGACGTGCTGCTGATCTCGCGCCGCAGCCTGGATTCGCTGGGCAAGCGCGACGGCGCCCTGCTGGTCGACATCGCGCGCGCGTCCGTGGCGGTGATGCGCAAGCTGTGGGACGAGTCCGAAGCCACCGCACGCCAGGAACTGATCGCCGCCAAGGTCCGCATGAACGACTGCGACCTGGGCGCGTTCCGCCAGGCCGTCGCGCCGCTGCTGGCCGACTACCACCGCGATCCGGCGATTGAAGCGCTGTACCGCGAAATCCGTTCACTGGCCTGAGGCATCACGATGGCAGAAGCTCCCATTGCAATTGCGCCTGACGTCGATGCCGAACATTCCGGCAGCCAGGCGGAAGAAGGCCCGCGCACCTGGCTCGATCGCGTCGCCAGTATTGCCACCGGCGTCGCCGGCGTCGCGCTGGTCGGCATGGTCGCCGTGCAGGCACTGCAGGTGTTCGCGCGCTACGTGCTCAACGATTCACCGGGCTGGACCGAACCTGTCGCCCTGCTGCTGCTCAATACCGCGATGAGTTTCGGCGCGGCCGCCGGCGTGCACCGCGGCTCGCACTTCGGCTTCTTCATCCTCGTGCACTGGGCGCCGCCGACGGTGCGCAAGGTGCTGCTGTCGATCACCAACCTGGTGATCGCCGGCATCGGCTTCGTGCTGGCGCTGTGGGGCGGCGAGCTGCTGCTCGACGGCATCGACATCCCGATGGCGGGTGCGCCGATGCCGCAGAGCGCGGTGTACGCGCCGATGTCCGTCGCCGGGGCGCTGATGGTCCTGTTTGCTTTGCAGCGCCTGGTCGCGGTGGTCACCGCGCCCGCTGCTTCGATGCGGAGTAAATGATGGAAGTCACCGTCCTGTTCGTCGTGTTCGGCGTGCTGCTCATCATTGGCGTGCCAGTCGCGTTCTCGCTTGCTTCCGCCGCGCTGGCGACGCTGCTCTACATCGGCCTGCCGCCGATCGTGATGGTGCAGCAGACCGCCGCCGGTGCCGGTTCGGCCTCGCTGATCGCCATTCCGCTCTTCATCTTCGCCGGCGAGATCATGCTGCGCGGCGGCATCTCCGAACGCCTGATCGGCCTGGCGTCGTCGCTGGTCGGCCACCTGCGTGGTGGCCTCGGCCAGGTCAGCGTGCTGTCGTCGCTGTTCTTCGGCGGCGTGTCGGGATCGGCCATCGCCGACGTGTCGGCCATCGGCAGCGCGATGATCCCGCAGATGGTGCGGCGCGGCTTCGACCGCGACTTCGCCGTCAACGTCACCATGACCGCGGCCATGGTCGCGCTGCTGGTGCCGCCCTCGCACAACCTGATCCTGTACTCGGCCTCGGCTGGCGGCAGCATCTCCATCGCCGACCTGTTCGCCGCCGGCATCATCCCGGCGCTGCTGATGACGGCCACGCTGATGGTCACCTGCTGGATCATCGCCCGCCGCCGCGGTTACGCCATCGAGGCGTTCCCCGGCTTCGGCGTGGTGCTGCGGCGCCTGGTCGCCGCGGCGCCTGGCCTGTTGCTGGTCGCGATCATCTTCATCGGCATCCGTGCCGGCATCTTCACCGCAGTGGAGAGCGCCGCGATCGCGGTGGTCTATGCCCTGCTGGTCACCGCGCTGGTCTATCGCAACCTGCGCTGGCGCGATTTCCTCGAGACTGTCACCGGCGCCGCCCGCACCACCGGCATGATCCTGTTCGTGATCGCTTCGGCGGCGTCGTTCGGCTGGCTGCTCGCCTACCTGCAGGTGCCGTCGGCCGCGGTCGACGGGCTGACCAGCATCACCACCGACAAGAACCTGCTGCTGTTGCTGATGATCCTGATCCTGCTGGTGCTGGGCACCTTCATGGACCTGGCGCCGATGATCATCATCTGCACGCCGATCTTCCTGCCGCTGGCCAAGGCCATTGGCGTGGACCCGGTGCACTTCGGCGTGATCCTGATCCTCAAGGGCGGCATCAGCCTGATCTCGCCGCCATTGGGCTCGGTGCTGTTCGTCGGTACGGCCATTGGCAAGATCAGCATCGGCGAGACCCTGAAGACGATCTGGCCGTTCTGGCTGGCGGCCTTCGCGGTGCTGCTGGTGGTGACCTTCGTGCCGCAGCTGTCGCTGTGGCTGCCGGCGATGATGAAGTGAGGGCTAGAATGGGCCAACCCACGGGCTGCCCATGACCGACACCTCTTCCCGACCCCGCCGCCGCGTCCGCACCACTTCGGCCACCGCCACGGCGGCGCCGTCGGATCCGGTGACGCTGGCGGGCAAGGCGACGATCAACGACATCGCCCGCCTCACCGGCGTGTCGAAGAAGACCGTGTCGCGGGTGATCAACGATTCGCCGCTGGTGCACCCGGAGACCCGCGAGAAGGTCCTGGCGCTGATGAAGCAGCTGGGCTACTCGCCCGACCCGCAGGCGCGTGGGCTGGCGTTCCGGCGCTCGTTCCTGATCGGCCTGGTCTACGACAACCCGACCGCGCAGTTCATCGTCAACATGCAGTACGGCGCGCTGGATGCCTTGCGCGACTCCGGCTACGAGCTGGTCGTGCACCCGTGCGACAGCTCGAAAGAGGACTACATCGACGGTGTGCGCCGGTTCGCCCAGCAGCAGAAGCTGCACGGCGTGATCCTGATCCCGCGCGTGTCCGAGGACGAGCAGCTGGCGACCGCCCTGCGCGAGATCGGCGTGCGCTACGTGCGCATCGCCTCGATCCCGCTCGACCAGGCCAGCAACATGGTGGTTACCCACGACCGCCGCGCCGGCACCGAAGCGGCCAATTACCTGGAATCGCTCGGCCATCGCACGATCGGCCTGATCACCGGCCCGCGCCGTTACCGGTCGACGATCGAGCGTGGCGGCGGATTCCTCGCCGGCCTGGCCGAGCGCGACATCGAGCTGCCGCCGGACTACATGTTCGAAGGCGGTTACACCTTCGAATCCGGCGTCGCCGGCGCCGAGTACCTGTTGGCCAAGTCGCCAAGGCCGACCGCGATCTTCGCCTGCAACGACGAAATGGCGGCCGGCGTGTACAAGGCGGCGATGCGCCGTGGCCTGTCGATTCCCGGCGACCTGTCGGTCGTCGGCTACGACGACAGCCCGCTGGCCTCGCAGCTGTGGCCGGCGCTGACCACGATCCACTCGCCGATCCGCGACCTCGGCCGCCAGGCCGCGCAGATGCTGCTGGCCAACGAGGCCGCCGCGCCGGCCGTGCCGCGCACGGTGACGCCGCAGTTGGTCGTGCGCGATTCGAGCCAGCGGCCCAAGGCCTGACAAGTGCTCCTCCCCCTGCCGGCAGGGGGAGGCCGGGAGGGGGTCGAGGCCGAAGGCCGAGTCGCCCTTCACGCGCAAGAGCACCCCTCCCCAACCCTCCCCTTCGCTTCGCGAAAGGGAGGGGGCATTGCGCTTTTGACACCGGTTACCAAAACCCCGTTATCATCGACCCATCATCCCGCCGTGCGCCCCGTTGGCACCCGGCAAAAGTACGTTTCGGAGGCCCGATGTTCTGCAAGACCTACCACGCCACCCACCCCGACATGATGGTCGGCGCCAGCAACGACCAGCTGCGCGATCGCTACCTGATCCAGGGCCTGTTCGTTGCCGGCCAGGTCGTCCTGAACTACTCGCACAACGAGCGCTTCGTGATCGGCGGCGCTGCCCCGACCAACGCGCCGGTCGCCCTGCCCGCGCAGACCGAACCGGCTTCGGCCGCCGGCCAGCCGTTCCTGCAGCGTCGCGAGCTGGGCGTGGTCAACGTCGGTGGCGGCACCGGCACGGTCACCGTCGACGGCACCGCCTACACGCTCGAACCCAAGGACGGCCTGTACGTGCCGATGGGCAGCGACAAGGTCGAGTTCGCGTCGAACGATGCCGCCAACCCGGCCAAGTTCTACCTCGCTTCGACGCCGGCGCACACGCGCTACGAGGCCAAGCACATCTCGATCTCGCAGGCGGTTCCGCTCGAGCGCGGTTCGCTGGAAACGTCCAACGAGCGCACGATCTACCAGTACATCGTCCCGGCGACGGTCAAGTCGTGCCAGCTGCTGCTCGGCCTGACCATCCTCAAGACCGGCAGCGTCTGGAACACCATGCCGCCGCACCTGCACGACCGTCGCTCGGAGGTCTATTTCTACTTCGACCTCGGCAGCGAGCGCGTCATGCACTTCATGGGCGAGCCGGCCGACATGCGCCACATCGTCATCGCCAACGACGAGGCCGTGGTGTCGCCGCCGTGGTCGATCCACATGGGCTCGGGCACCAAGAACTACTGCTTCATCTGGGCGATGGGTGGCGAGAACCTCGACTACACCGACATGAACCAGCTCGACATCTGCCAGCTGAAGTAAGGGGACGCATGGGCACGGACATCTTCAACCTGCAGGGCAAGGTCGCCGTCGTCACCGGTGCCAACACCGGCCTGGGACAGGGCATCGCGCTGGCGCTGGCGCAGGCCGGCGCCGACATCGCCGCAGCCGGCACCTCGGCACCGACCGAAACGGGCGAGAAGGTGCGTGCGCTCGGCCGTCGCTTCATTGCGATCGAAGCCAACCTGTCGAGCCTGGAGCCGGTCGACCGCATCGTCGGCGAGGCCATCGACGGCCTCGGCGGCCTCGACATCCTGGTCAACAACGCCGGCATGATCCGCCGCGCCGATGCGGTGGACTTCAGTGAGCAGGACTGGGACGACGTGATGAACGTCAACCTCAAGTCGGCGTTCTTCCTCGCCCAGGCCGCAGGCCGCCACATGATCGGCCAGGGGAGCGGCAAGATCATCAACATCGCCTCGATGCTGTCGTTCCAGGGCGGCATCCGCGTGCCGTCGTACGCGGCCAGCAAGAGTGGCATCGCCGGCATCACCCGACTGCTCGCCAACGAATGGGCCAGCAAGGGCCTGAACGTCAACGCGATCGCGCCGGGCTACATGGTCACCAACAACACCGCGCAGCTGCGTGCCGACGAGGACCGCAATGCGCAGATCCTCGGCCGCATCCCGGCCGGGCGCTGGGGTGAACCGTCGGACCTGGGCGGCGCGGCGGTGTTCCTGGCGTCGCGTGCGTCGGACTACGTCAACGGCGCGATCATCCCGGTCGACGGCGGCTGGCTGGCGCGCTGACACTACGGGTAAGAAGGAGGCGACGATGCGTGCATACACTTTCACCGTGATCACCCTCGTCGCCATGCTCGCCGGCGGCGACGCTGTCGCCGGTGAACCGCGCCGCGACTCCTACGTTGAGCAGGCAAGCGATATCGCCGTGCAACAGCCCGGCCCGCACGAGGGCCAGGGGACCACGACGGCCTATCCGTTCTTCGCTGATGCGGCCGACTTCGATCTCGTATTCCGCCAGCGCGCCCTGCACCCGGGCGCGACGATTGGCGAGCACCGCAACGACAAGGACGAGATCTACTACGTCCTGTCCGGACGCGGTGAACTGCTGCTCGACGGGCAGCGCCGCGAAGTCGGCCCCGGTGACGCGATCCTTACCCGCGATGGCAGCACGCATGCGCTGGCCCAGCGCGGCAAGGAGGATCTGGTGATCATCGTGGCGTATCGGAAGCAGGTGAAGGGTCGGTAGCGGCGCCACTGCGCGCTCGTTTTGGTAGGCGCGGCGGCTTGTCGACGCCCGCTATCGGCCAGAAGCGGACGTCTCTGGCTGGCGGAATGTCCGAGCCGCGATTATCGATTCATCTGTAGACGGCGTCCGGTGCGACCGGCAGGTAGAACAGAACTGATCTGGCCAGCTCTACTTGCGTAGCGCCAGGGGCACTTCCTATGGCTCCAATGTCCGCTTCATTGCATGACTCGCGGCGGCTAGTCCAATAGCGAACCCTCCCAACCCGCCACAGGCTGCACCCAGGACCAAACCGACGGCGCTGAAGTGCGCTGCAATTGCGCCCAGGCCCATTCCTGTAGTGACGCACAGTGCAATCTGGCGCCTACCTACTCTGTGCGACAACTCGATCTGCTGTTGCCGTCGGGAAGCCTGATCAGCCAGGCACTCCGCGCGATGCTCCGCCTGCCGCCGTGCTTCCGGGCTCCGAAACCACGCTTCTCTGCAACTCGGGCAAAACAAGACTTTGGAATGCGTTTTGCCTTCCACCCAGCAAGGACCGAACATCTCAACGTTCGCGTACGGGTAAGTATTCAGCGCGTGAGCGACGGCCTCGGCGGCCTCCGGCGCCCTGGTCCCATAGACAATGGGCACGTCGTCTTCTCTCAGCTCATCCTTGTGTAGGTAGCAGTAGTTGAAAAGACTCGCCACCTCTTCGAAGGACAGCGTGGCTATGCCGAGTCCTCGGCTGATGGACTCAATCTTCAGTTCTTGCCAGTACGTGAGGCGGGCCTGTTGCAAGGAGGCTGAGTGGAGGCAGAGAAGGAACTTCCTTAGCTCATCTCGACCCAGCGACCGCTCGAGGTGCAGCCTCAACGTTTCCTTCTCGATCATGCTCTTCGTACCCCCGCCCAGATATCGACTCACCGCCACAGCAGCAACTCTGCCTCAATCTCACACGCTCGCGATGACTGCCCGGGGACCTGCTCCGAGCTTGGCCCAATGTCCGCTATCGGCGAGAAGCGGGCGTTCGCCAACGCGTGAACTAGGCCGAGTCGCGAAGCGGCTTCGGCTTGAATGAACTGTAAGGTCGCACGCGAGCACGCCACACCACGTAGAACACGAGTGCGCCAACTAGACCGTGCAGCGCAAAAAAGGCGACGCCCTCCCCGTAGATCAGCCACGCATACCGGGACGGAAGACCGTTGATGTATGTGTCTACGTATCGGCCATGCCAGCTCTGCCCGGCCGAGTACCCCTCGAGCACTCGCGGCCAGGAAAAGACAGCGGGCAAGGCACCGAGCATAACCCCGGCGATGGCCAGCGAAACCCAACTCAGCCGATGGAACCGCCTAAGCACAAGGAAAGTCGGGACCCCCAAGAGCAAGACCGCTGCGGCCGCGACGACCACGACTGCTACAAGGGCGAACCCGATGCCGTATAGCGGGCCCGGGGACACGATGTAGTCAGGTGCCAAGCGTCCCACGAAGACCAGCGGCTGCACCAAGACAGCAGCTACTGCAGCAAGCCAGATGTTCATAGCGCTACCGTTTGCCTGCGGACTGTTCATGCGGCCTAGCTACCTAATAGATGGGACCCGGGGGTCCGGTTATAGCCAATGACCGCTATGGGTCGGAAGCGGACATTAGCACTGCTCTGCCCGCCCTTGCAGGCGCTATGACTGCTTTCGGCCAAAAGCGGTCATTCGCGGAGCCAGTCACCTCTTGTGACCGACGCGCACGTTTGCCGCCCCGCAAGCCGCTCCATCCCTGATAGACGTAGAAACCACTCTCACTGCCATATTGAGCGGGGCAGGCGTCGTCGACTGTGAATAGGTCTCGATGCGCAGAGTATCGCCGTCGACCTTGTAGTCGTACTCCCGAGCGGAGCCGACAGCCGTTGAAAGGGAATCGTGCGCCACCATCGTGGCCTGATACTTCCCAGGCGAGACTATCCGGTAGACGTACGAAATATTGAACGGTCCGCGCGTGCCAATGCAATCGGATCGGATCGTCGCTTCGTCGAAAACCAACGTGCAATTCGCCTTGCTCTCTTGAGCAGAGCCGTCTGCGAGGTAACTAGTCGCAGCAACGGATCGCCAGCACCCGAGTAAAGATTGATCCGGTGCAGCATTGGCCGAGAAGCTCACCAAACACAGTAATGCGCCGCCCGCCTTTAGATAATCCATACCTGCCCCTGTCTGCGAACTCCCCGACCTCAGCGTAGGCAGCCGGGCCACCCGTGACAAGTCGACGCTCGGGACCACTACCACTGTCCGAACGTCCGCAATGGGTCGGAAGCGGACGTTAGCACTGGTCCGACCGCTCCGCCCGGCCCTATGACCGCTAACGGCCAGAAGCGGCCATTTCTCGCAACGCCCCTCAAGGCATGCAAGTGACCTCAATGGTGTCGATGTTTCCGGACTTCACGGCGAATGCGAGCCAGCAACCCTCATCGAAGACATACCCCTTCGGCGCCCCGTCGACTTGCTCCACCCTCATCTCGGGCCCGTAGATGCGTTGGACGTCGACAAGGCGCATGCCCGGGCATGCGCCCACGGGAGTGCAATAACGACTACTGGACGAGAGCAAGCGTCCAACGCCCTGCTCGTCAAGACCAATCGTGAAGCCGGGGTACGTGAGGGTAACGGGCAGGTAATCGGTGGTTTCACTGACGCTCCGGCTTGCCGGCTTCCCGAGGGTACCGATCACAGATGATTCCGATTGACCAAGCGTGATTCCACCGATGACCAGCTCATGCTGAGTGCCTGACAACGCGCCCAACGCAGCCAAGGCGAGCGGGAATGCAATTTTCATTCATACCCCCGTACGAGTGTTCGAAAGATGTCCGCTTCGGGTCGGAAGCGGACATGCGAAGCACAACTTCGTCAACGAGTCTGAACCAGACGCCAGCAACTCACGCCTCACCGTAAAGCGGGATCATTCGAGTCGTTTGGCCACACGGCTAAACCCGGCAGTTTGTCCAGCCAACGGCCTAGCGCCAGGGCCTCCGCCTCGGATGCCACCCAAATATCTCCGCAGCCATACGATTGCCCGCAGCCGCCCTCAGCCTCAAGGATATGATCCACCACCAACTGACCAGAAAAAGAGGTCGGCGGAGGCTGCGCGGCAATATCAAGCAAGTTGATGATCGCCCCCGTCCCGCATGGAACGGGGAGGTCGACAGTGCCATTCGCGTGGCCGTAGGAGCTGTCGGCATAGAAGATGCTGAAATCGATCCAGATCATTCCCTCCCCTTCTGGGGTGTCCGCTTTGGGTAGGAAGCGGACGTTAGCACTGGTCCGACCGCAGCGCCCGGCCCTATGACCGCTATCGGCCAGGACCGGTCATAAGCTTATTCGCCCCGGAAAACCCGCGTGGCGCCCGTTCTACGGTCCACTCGCTTCCATCCTCGGAAAGCGACAGAGGGAAAGTGTCCAACTTGTAGCGCGCGAGATCGTATCCGTGAGCTTCGGCTGCTTTCCTCGCAATAGCTAGGCCTTCCTCCCGAGTGAGCAGCGGCCCGCTAGCGGGAGCGTCCTGCGTCGATCCAGCAAGCGCCTCCCCAACGAGCGCAAGGCCAGGCGCCCAGAGGCCAAGCACGGCGGCCAATGCCAATCCAAACATCATGCCCGCCCCTCATTGGTGCTACGGAATAGTCGGCAGTCTGTCAGCTTTGGGTCGGAAGCGGACATCAACATCGCTGCCCTGTCACAGTACGGCCCGGCCGCTGCCGGGGAAGTCGGTGCTCATGGCCATCGGCTCGCCGATCTCCAACTCGGCTTGCAGCAGCTCGAGCTTTGCCCTGATCCGTCGTTGCGCATCGCTGCCGAGAACGACCCAGTGCCGTTCCGGCTGGGCGGTGACGACTTCGAAGACGGCGGCCGCCGCTCTTGCCGGGTCGCCTGGGAACATGTCCGGGGTGAGGGTGCCCATGAGATTCCGGAAAGCACCGGAGGTTGCCTCATAGGCGGCGATGGGGGCGCCGGAAAACCTTGTCCGATGCTCGATGCCAGTGCGGAACGAACCAGGCTCGACGAGAAGCGCACGCAGGCCGAGCGGCTGGATTTCCTGCCACAGCGCTTCGGTCAGGCCTTCGAGTGCGAACTTGCTCGATGAGTAGTAGCCATTGGCCGGCAGGCTGGATAGACCGTCCATCGATGAGATGTTCACGATCGTTCCCGTACCCCGATCGCGCATTCCTGGCAGCACGAGACGGATCATTTCCACCGGACCGAAGAAGTTGACCTCGAACTGGGCGCGATAGTCCGCTTCTCGCTGCTCCTCTATCGCCCCGAGGAAATCGATGCCTGCGTTGTTCACCAGCACATCGATCCCGCCGAAATGGGCCAAGGCGTGTTCGATCGCCGCAGCACGCTGATGGCGATCTGTCACATCCATCGCGACGGCGAGTGCGCGCCCCGGAAAGCTTGACGCGAGGGAGCGCAGGGCATCGATGCTTCTGGCTGCCAGCACAACGCAATCTCCTTGCAGCAGCGCGCATTCCGCGAGGGCGCTGCCGAGCCCGCTCGATGCGCCGGTAATGAACCAGGTTCGTGCGTCATGGCGTTGGCCGTCACGCCGGGGGAGCAACGGTGTTTCGAGAATACTGTCGGGATTGGGCGTCATGGTCCTGTGTCCGCTGGGAAAGTCGCAAATCTGGCGGCGATGCCGGGGGGCTTTCTTGCTCCTCACAGGGAGGACCGCAATGGCCTGAAAGCTGAGCGCAACTCGTCGGCGAACAAGCGCGGCTGCTCCCACGCGGCGAAGTGGCCGCCTTTCCCCACTTCGTTGAAGTAGTAGAGCGTGCGGTACGCCTGCGCAGCCCAGCTGCGCGGCGCACGGTAGATCTCGCCGGGGAACACGCTGATCGCTACCGGGATGCGGATGTCCTCGGTCTTCTGGGCGATGGCGCTGAAGTTGTTGTTGTGGTTCTCCCAGTAGAAGCGCGCGGCCGACACCACCGTTCCGGTCAACCAGTAGAGGCTGATGTCATCCAGCATCTCATCGCGCGTGAGCACGCGTTCGGGCTGGCCGTTGCTGTCGGTCCACTGGACGAACTTGTCGTACATCCAGCCCGCGAGGCCGGCCGGCGAGTCGTTCAGCGCGTAGCCGACGGTCTGCGGACGCGTCACCATCATCGCGCCGTACGCGGCGTTCTTCGAGAAGAATGCATTCAGCGCGTCGAACGCCGCCCGTTCCGGTACGCTGAGACCGGACGGCGCCGGATCGCCCGCGTTGATGGCGCGGATGACCCCGGTCGGCACGGTGGCCGGCATCGTAAGATGGATGCCAAGCAGGCCCGCCGGCATCTGTCGCGCCATCGTGTCGGAGATCACCGAGCCATGATCGCCGCCCTGCGACACGTAGCGTGCGTAGCCCAGGCGCTTCATGAGCACGTCCCACGCGCGCCCGATGCGATCGGGGCCCCAACCTGCCTCCCGCGGGCGTTCGGAGAACCCGTATCCCGGAATCGACGGAATCACGAGATGGAAGGCATCTTCCGCCTTTCCGCCATGGGCAACCGGATCGGTGAGCGGACCGATGACCTTGAGGAACTCCAGCACCGAACCCGGCCAGCCATGCGTGAGGATGAGCGGCATCGCGCCAGAATGTGGCGAACGCACATGGATGAAGTGGACATCGAGTCCATCCAGCGTGGTCACGAATTGTGGAAGCGCATTGAGTTCGCGCTCGACCTTGCGCCAGTCGTAACCGTTCGCCCAATACGCCACCAGTGCCTTCAGGCGATCCAGCTGCAGCCCCTGCGACTCGTCGCCGACGGTTTCGCGATCTGGCCATCGGGTCGAGCCTGCACGCCGGCGCATCTCGAGCACGTCCGCTTCCGGGATGTGCGCGCGGAAGGGACGGACGTCTGCTTTGCCAGGCGCCGCCATGGCCTCACCCCGAAACAGGCTGAAGGCACCGGCTGCGGCCATCGTCATGGCGGCGGTGCCGAGGAAACGGCGGCGCTCGTCGTCGACTGGGGCGTTCGTGTCGTTGGACTGCATGTAGATACTCCTTGTCTCAGCGCGGCGTGCGTGTGGTCTCGAACAGGAACCAGCTGCGGCGCTCGGCCTCGTCGATCCAGTTCTCGATCAGGCTGGTCGTCGCCACGTCGCCGTAGGGCTCGCACACCGCGTGGGTGGCGCGCAGGAACGACACCAGCCGTCGGTTGTCGTCAGCGAGCTCGGCCAGCATGTCCTGGGGCGTGACGTACTCGGCATCGTTGTCGAGCAACCGCTGCAGGCGCTGGATGTGGCCGATGGAGCGCAGTGTCGTACCGCCGACCTTGCGCGCGCGTTCGGCAATGGTGTCGGTGGTGGCGAAGATCTCCTCGGCCTGCTCGTCCAGCATGAGGTGGTAATCGCGGAAGTGCGGACCGGACATGTGCCAGTGGAAGTTCTTGGTCTTCAGGTAAAGGGCCAGCATGTCCGCCAGCAGCGTGGTAAGCGCCGCGGCGATGTCGATACCGGCCTGCGCGCGCAGGTCCGTGCGGGCGTGCAACGGTGCTCCCTGCCGCGATTTGACGGGAAACGCGTTCATGGACGAATCCTTTGCTTGAGGCATGGTCCGACGCGTGGCGTCGGAATCGACCGTGGGCCGATGTCGTCGAGCGTAGGCGTGCGTACCGACAGCCTGAATCGGATCATCGTTTCGCCGACTCATACTTTGGTTTCGATCCGTGCCGTTCCGGTCCGGCGAGGGTGCGTGCGGTGATAATGTTTCGCGCGACCACCGCAATGGAGCCGCCCGTGTCCGCCCCGCCCCGCCTGCATCCGAACGTACGTCCGCATCCGTCGCTCCCGCGCCACGCAGGCGTGGCGGCGCGTGGAAGCGCAAGCCCCGGGTTGCTTCGCACGTCGGCCGTGTTGCTGATGCTTGGCATCTTCCTGCTCGACACCTTCACCACGCTCGAGGGTGCGGTCGCGGTTCTGTACGTGGTCGCGGTGCTGCTAGTGGCCGGCACGCAGCGGCGTGGCGACATCCTCATGGCCGCTTCCGGCGCGGTGCTGCTGACCGTCGTTGCCTATGCAGACTCGCATGGACTCGAACACGTCGGCTCGCAGACCGTGCGCGCGTTCGTCAGCCTGTCGGCCATCGGCATCGCCGCGCTGCTGGCGCTGCAGAACCAGAGCGCGGTACGCACCCTGTCGGCACAGGCCACGCTGCTGGATGTATCGCACGACATGATCTTCGTGCGCGACATCGGGGGCGGCATCACGTTCTGGAATGCCACCGCCGAGAGCGTGTACGGCTGGTCGCAGGCGCAGGCGCTTGGCCGGAACGCGGACGACCTGCTGGGCACGCGTTACCCCGACCATCGCGAGCACATCGAACAGTCGTTGCTGGCCACCGGACGATGGGAAGGCGTTCTGGAGCAGGTCACCCGCCACGGCCACACGCTCGTGCTGGACAGCCGGTGGGTGTTGCAGCGCGACGACAAGGGACGCGCGACCGGCGTCCTGGAGACGCACACCGACATCACCGAACGGAAGGCGGCGTACGCGGCCCTCGTGCGCAGCGAACGTCGCTTCCGCCGCATGTTCGACGAAAGCCGCATCGGCGTACTCCAGCAGGACTGGAGCGCGGTCCGCGCGGAACTTGACGCGCGTGGACTCTGCGATGCCGATGCGCTGGCGGTACACCTCCTCGAACATCCGGAGCTGGTCGGACAGATGCGCCGGATCGCGCGCATCGACGAAGTCAACCCGGCATTTGCCGCGATGTTCGGCGCTGGCGATCCGATGTCGGCACCGGCATCGGTGCAGGACGTCATCGGCGATGCCGACCGAACCTTCGCCGCCGCATTGCTCGCATTCGCGCGCGGCGATGCGTTCCATGAAGGCGAAACGGAGATCGTTCGACGCGACGGCGCGCGTGCGCCAGTGCTGTTCACCATCACCTTCCCGTCGGCGGAAGACAGCGATGCGAGCGTGCTGGTGTTCGTGGTCGACAACACCGAGCGCCAGCGCACCCAGGACGCCCTGCTACTGGCGCAGACCGAACTTGCGCACGCGTCGCGTGTTTCGACGCTGGGCGAACTGACGGCCTCCATCGCGCACGAAGTCAACCAGCCGTTGATGAGCGTGGTCACCTATGGCGAGGCCGGCATGCGATGGCTTCGTCGCGACCCGCCCGACCTGCACGAAGTCGATACGGCGATCACGCGGATCGTTTCGGAAGGTCGTCGCGCCGGCGAGATCGTGGCGCGGATCCGCGCGTTTCTCGGCAAGGCGCCGGCCCGCCACGGAGCACTCGATATCGCCGCCACCGTCGAGGACGCCGCGCGCTTGGTCCAGCACGAACTGGTGCGGGGCAACGTCGAGCTGCACCTCGAACTGGAACCCCAGCTGCCGGTCGTCCGTGGCGATCGGATCCAGCTGCAGCAGGTGCTGGTCAACCTGATGATGAACGCAAGCCAGGCAATGTCCGGGCAGGCGGGCCATCGTCGTCTCGTCGTCTCCGTCGGTTGCACGGACGAAACGCGCATCGAGATATCGGTGGCCGACACCGGAGCCGGAATTGCGTCCGAACACCTGGAGTGCCTGTTCGACCCCTTCTTCACCACGCGCCCCCAGGGAATGGGCATGGGCCTGGCGATCTGCCGGACCATCGCCGAAGCGCACGGCGGCCGACTCACCGTCGAAAGCGAGCCCGGCCACGGCGCGACGTTCCGCCTTTCGCTTTCCACTACGCCCACGGACCTTGCCGCATGAACACGCCCACGAGTTCCGGTGGTGTCGCAGCCCCCGCCCCACTGGTCGTGATCGTCGACGACGAGGCGCCGGTCCGCGAAGCATTGGACAGCCTGTTCCGTTCGATCGGCCTGCAGACGCTGCTATTCACCTCGCCCGCCGAACTGCTGCAGGCGACGGTGCCCGATTCGCCGGGCTGCCTGATCCTCGACGTGCGGCTGCCCGGCATCAGCGGCTTGGACCTGCAGGAACAGCTCGCGCGCAACGGCATCGCGCTGCCCATCGTGTTCATGAGCGGGCACGGCGACATTCCCATGTCGGTGCGCGCTATGAAGGCAGGCGCGGTCGACTTCCTGCCCAAGCCGTTCCGCGACCAGGACATGCTCGATGCCGTGGCCGGTGCGATCGAACGCGACGCGCAACGCCGCGCCGACAATGCGGCGCTGGACGACGTGCGCGCGCACTACGCGACGCTGACGCCGCGCGAGCGCGAGGTGATGGCGCACGTCACCGCAGGCCTGATGAACAAACAGGTGGCCGGCCTGATCGGACTGAGCGAGATCACCGTGAAGATCCACCGCGGCAACCTCATGCGGAAGATGGGTGTGCGCACGCTCGCCGACCTGGTTCGCCAGGCCGAAGCCCTGGGGCTTGCGGCGGCGAAGTGAGCGCGTGGCCATACCTGCGTATGATTTCGTGGTGCCGCGTGCGCGGTTAACGTGTACGTGCCGCGGTCCAATGCACCTTTCGTACGCAGCGCGGCGCGAAGGACCCTGATGAAGCGCGCACCCATGATTGCGATTCTCGATGATGACGAAGGCGTCAGGACATCGCTTTCCAGCCTGGTGCGATCGCTCGGCCACGACGTGCGTACCTATTCGTCGGCGACACAGTTCCTCGCGGATGTCGATGCAGGCGATCCCGATTGCCTCATCACCGACATGCAGATGCCGGGCATGACCGGCGCGCAACTGCTGGACGCATTGGTTGTGAACGCAAGGAGATTCCCGGTGATCGTGATGACCGCATTTCCGTCCGACGCGGTGCGCGAACGCGTCCTCGCCGCAGGCGCTCTCGCCTACTTGGTCAAGCCGATGGACGGTCCGACCGTCACGCGTTGCATTGCCGCTGCACTGGATGGCGGCTCTCCTGAAGCCGATCCCTATACATTGGTCTGATTCCCGCGCCGCAGGGCGCGACGTAGTTTCTTCCGAGTGTCCAACCTCACGGAGAAACCTGCAATGAGCTTCGTTACCACCGCAGACGGTGCCAGCATCTTCTACAAAGACTGGGGCCCGAAGACCGCGCAACCCATCGTCTTCCACCACGGCTGGCCGCTGTCGAGCGACGACTGGGACACCCAGATGCTGTTCTTCCTCGTGAAGGGTTATCGCGTCGTCGCGCACGATCGCCGCGGCCACGGGCGTTCGAGCCAGGCCAGCGACGGCCACGACATGGACCACTACGCCGCCGATGCAGCCGCTGTAGTGCAGCATCTGGACCTGCGCAACGCCGTGCACATCGGCCATTCCACCGGCGGCGGCGAAGTCGCCCGCTACGTCGCACGCCACGGCGCTGGACGCGTCGCGAAGGCAGTGCTGATCGGCGCGGTGCCGCCTATCATGTTGAAGAGCGACGCCAACCCCGGCGGACTGCCGATCGAAACGTTTGACGGCATCCGCACCGCGCTCGCCGCCAACCGCGCGCAGTTCTTTCGCGATTTCCCGTCCGGTCCGTTCTACGGCTTCAACCGCGCAGGTGCCAAAGTGGACGAAGGCGTGATCGACAACTGGTGGCGCCAGGGCATGATCGGCGGCGCGAAGGCTCACTACGACGGCATCAAGGCCTTCTCCGAAACCGACTTCACCCAGGACCTGCAGGCCATCGACGTGCCGACGCTGGTGCTGCATGGCGACGACGACCAGGTCGTGCCGATTGCCGATTCGGCGCTGCTGTCGGTGAAGCTGCTGCGGCACGGGACGCTGAAGGTCTATCCCGGCTATCCGCACGGGATGTGCACCACGCACGCGGACGTCATCAACGCCGATCTGCTGGCCTTCATCCGCGGCTGATCGATCGCAGCACCACCGGGAACACGGAAGCGGTAGCCATGACTGGCTGCCGTTTCTTCTTCCAGGAACAGAAAAAATGCCCCGGGCACAAGGCCCGGGGCAACGCGGGGAGCGAAGAGTGAGGGGGGTTACTTCGCTTCCGCAGCGCGCTCGATCAACCGGGCAACGACCTCCGGGTGCGACACCATCACCACGTGCGAGGCGCCGGCGACGACTTCGGTCTTGCGCGACTTCGCACGTTCGGCCATGAAAGCCAACGCCTTCGGCGGGATGTTGAGGTCCTTGTCGCCATAGACGAACCACGACGGGATGCCCGTCCACGTCGGCGCCCCCGACTTCTCATTGAGCGCGGTTTCGGTGATGGGACGCTGCGTGGCGGCCATCAGCGCGGCGTCCGCCGCCGGCACGTCCGCTGCGAACTGCCGGTGGAACTTGTCCTGCAGGATGTACAGGTCGTTGTCGCCTGATGACAGCTTCACCGGCGGCGCTATGGCTGGCCCGAGCGTGCTTCCGGGAAACTTGCCGGACAGGCCAGCCGCCGTTTCGCCGGCGTCCGGCGCAAATGCGCTGACGTATACCAGCGCCTTCACGTTGGGTTTGCCGCGCGCGGCCTCGGTGATCACGCTGCCACCGTACGAATGGCCGACCAGCACCACCGGTTTGCCGAGGCTGCTCACGATATCGCCCACGGACTTACCATCGCTAGCGACACCGCGCAGCGGATTGGCGGCGGCGACGACCGGATAGCCGTCCTTCTCGAGGATGCGGATGACGCCGTTCCAGCTGGATGCGTCGGCGAAGGCGCCGTGCACCAGGACGACCGTGGGCCTGGCAGTTTGTGCGGACACGGCCGTGGCGGTGAGCGAGGCGGCGGCCATGGCCATCGCGGCCAGCAGGTTATTCATGTCGATCTCCTTTCGTGGGGTGCAGGTTCAGCGGGGAAAATCGGTGGAAACACTCAGCTCGCGCCAGCGCGCGAGTTCGTCCAGGCGCGCACGCTCGACGTGTTCGATCGCGGCCACGGCATCGCTGCCGAGCGCAAGCCGCAGCGGAGGCTCGGGCATCGCGGCGATGGCGAGGATCGCGCGGGCCGCGCGCGCCGGGTCGCCCGGCTGCCGACCGTCGTACTCGCGCTGCATGCGCGCGGCGTTGCCGACAACGGCGTCATACTCCGGGCGGCCTTCGACGAGGGATGTCGAAGCGCCCGCGAAGTCGGTGCGGAACCCGCCCGGCTCGATGATGGTGACGCGCACGCCGATCAGGGCCATTTCCTGCGCGAGCACCTCGGAGAATCCCTCCACGCCCCACTTCGCCGCCGAGTACGGCGCCCGCCCTGGCGCGCCCAGGCGGCCGCCGACGGAGGAGAACTGGATGATGTGGCCGCTGCCTTGTTCCCGCATGAGCGGAACCGCCGCCTTCGTCATGATGATGGTGCCGAACAGGTTCGTTTCGATCTGGCGGCGGAAATCGTCGAGCGAGGTGTCCTCGACGGAATTGACGTTGCCGTAGCCGGCGTTGTTCACCAGCACGTCAAGACCACCGAAGGCTTCGAAAGCCGCCTGCACCGCGGCCTCCGCCGCAGCAGGATCGGTGACGTCCACGGCCACCGCGCGCACGGCGTCGCCATGCCGTTCGACCAGGTCCCGCAATTGCGAGGGGTCGCGCGCCGTCGCCACCACGCGATGCCCCGCTTGCAGTGCGGAAAGCGTGAGTGCGCGGCCCAGGCCGCGGGAACTGCCGGTGATCAGCCATCGTTGCGTCATGTCATTGCGCTCCATCAGTCGATGCAGGATTCACGGCGCCAGGCGCGTGAACACGTAATCGCGATTCTTCACGCGTGCTTCGTGGCAGGCGAAGCAGGTGCGGTGCTGGACTTCGTCGGCGGGCACGCCGTCGATGAAGCGGCCGAAGCCCCAGCCACCGCTGGATGCATACTTCTTCGAATCCTTCACCATGACCTGCACGGTCGTGGCCGCGCCCGGAATCGACGCCGACGCGAAATCCGGCGACTGCACCTCCTTCCAGGCCAGCTTCACCAGCACGCTGCCGTCGGGGAATGGCAACGTGCCATTGCGGTACGCGCGCACCGCAATGTCGTTGCCCAGCACCACACGCAGTTCGTCGAACGGCGCGGCCTCGCGTGCAGGTGCGATGAGCTCCCAGGAACGGTAGCCATCGGGCACGGTGACGCCGTAGATCGGCGACGCCGGATTGCCGGCTTTCGCATCATCGGCGGCCGTGAGTGCGATCAGCCAAAACACGATCAGCGCGACAGGAATCGCTACCCATCGGGTTCTCATGTCGATCTCCCCCGTCGCTCAGAGGCGGTCCGCATCGATGATCGCCTGCGCGAACGCGTGCGGATCCTCCTGCGGAAGGTTGTGGCCGATGCCGCCGGTGACCAGGCGGTGCTCGTACTTGCCCGTGAAGCGCTTGGCGTACGCGTCGGGCTGAGGGTGCGGCGCGCCGTTCGCGTCGCCTTCCATCGTGATGGTGGGCACGCGGATGGATGGCGACTGCGCGAGGCGGCTTTCCAGGGCGTCGTACTTCGCCTCGCCCTGGGCTAGGCCCAGTCGCCAGCGGTAGTTGTGGACGACGATATCGACATGGTCCGCGTTGGCGAACGACGCCGCACTGCGATCGAAGGTCGCGTCGTCGAAGTTCCATTTCGGCGAGGCGAGCTTCCAGATGAGCTTCGCGAAATCGTGACGGTTCTTCTCGTAGCCGGCGCGGCCGCGCTCGGTGGCGAAGTAGAACTGGTACCACCATTGCAGCTCTGCCTCCGGTGACAGCGGAACCTGCCCAGCGGCCTGGCTGCCAATCAGATAGCCACTGACGGACACCAGCGCCTTGACGCGCTCCGGCCAGAGTGCGGCGACAATGTCGGCCGAGCGCGCACCCCAGTCGAAACCGCCAAGCACCGCCGTGCGGATGCGCAACGCATCCATGAACTGCACGACGTCCTCGGCCAGCGCCGAGGGCTGCCCGTTGCGCAGCGTGTCACCCGATACGAATTGCGTGCCGCCGTAGCCCCGCAGGAACGGCACGATCACGCGGTATCCGTGCTTCGCCAGCAGCGGCGCCACTTCGACGTAGCTGTAGATGTCGTAGGGCCAGCCGTGCAGCAGGATCACCGGCGGCCCGTTGCCAGGTCCGGCCTCGGCGTACTCGACGTCCAGCAGCCCTGCGCGGATCCGCTTCAACGTCGCGAACGAAATCGCCTGCGCGCGACGGGCCAGCGGGACGGCGGTGGACGGTGCCGCGGCGGCGTGCGCGCTGCGCACCATGGCGAGCGGGGCCACCGCCACGCCAAGGGCGGCGGTAGCCAGCATCTTGCGGCGCAGCGGATCGAACGACTGGGTTTCGTGATGGTCCATTGTGATCTCCGTGTCGTTGAATGGCGCCAGCCCGCCGCACTGCGCGAGGATCCGCGGCTCTCCGGCGCCAGGCAGCGCCGTGTGCGTACAGCCTGGTGGGGCCGTGTATCCGGCGTGTGTCCGGACAGGCCGCCCTTCGTATCGAAATGTTCGGTCGGCGGACCGACGTGTCGCGACGCAATCGGGGCGGTCGTCGCCATGTAATCAGCGCACGGCGCTGGGGGCGATAACACCTAGGTATGGATCCATACCCATGTATGACCCGGAGTCACCGCAGTTTCCGCGACGTGAGGAGTGCGACCGAGGATCGCCACGAGGATGACTATCGCAGGGAGCGCCAAAGGCGCCAGCAGAAGCGCCCGGAGAGAGTTCAAGCGCATCGCCGGGACCAGACCGAGCAGCGTCACAAGGGAGACGAACAACGACGCTAACCCTGCGACGACCAGCCGCCCGAGAACCTTCCTGTCGGACATTCCTTGTCTCCGCTCCGGGTCGCAGGCGGGCATTGCATCGCGGAAGCGGCCACGCCGTCCGAATGTCCGCTATCGGCCATAAGCGGCCATTCGCCGAGGCCTGAATTAAGCCGAGCCGCGGAGCGGCTTCGGCTTGAATGAACTGTTAGGCCTCGCCACCCGGGAGACCTGCGGACACAAGCTTAAGCCTTGCGACAGCCTCATTGGAGTCAAAGCGGCCGGCAAGGCGAAAGGCCCCTAGCACTGCGTCGGCGTCGGAGTACCGACTCAGGATCGTCATTCCGATTCAGTGCCCGGGAGCATGCGCGACGACCACGGGCCGGCGCCGAGGCTCGAGGATGATGCGTTCGCGCGCGTAGTCGAAAACCACGTTGAATCGCGCCAGGAAACGGGCGCCGAGGCGGCCGTTCTGTCCGGCGGCGATTACCTCCCGGCCGGTGGCGTATTCGACCGGCGTGGTGATGACGCCGCCGGCCAGACCGAGGTGAACGGGTGCACCGACCGTGTAGGTGGCGCGGCCGCCCACGAAGCACGCCTCTCGCCCGCGCCCGCCGGGCGGCGCTTTGATGGCCGGGCTCGACCCCGGGAACAGCGTCATATCGATGCCCGCGCCACTGTCGACATGCAGGCGGGCTCGATACGGAGCGCCCGTTGACGGAGCAACCCTGGCGTCGATGAAAGGCTGGCGGCCGGCGATCTCCGCGGGCACGATCCGGCCGCTGCCGCGGTAGTGATAGGAGTCCGGATCGTGAAGCGTGACGGTTCCGTTGTCGCGGTTGACCTCCACCGTGAAGCGGCGGAACAGGTCGTGGCCGATGACACCGTTGAACGGCGCCACTCTCCGCTGTTCGCCCTTGCAGTCGAGGCTCTCGGCCGGGATGGCAAGCGCTGTCTGGTTCTCCAGCACCACGCCGCCAAAATCGATGGCCAGCCCGTCCTGCCTGGCGCCGACGGGTGCAGCCAGGTCGTCGGGCGCGCCCAGGCGGCGCACCCCCCGCATATCGAGATCGAGATGCGTCGTGCGCTGGTCCGCGATGAGCGCCACGACCGAGGCGCCGGTGTCGAGCACGAAGTCGATGGAAGCGCGGCCATTGACGCGCGCCGGTAACAGCACCCAGCCGTCGACGTCCTTGTAGGGCAAGGTGAGGGGCAGCGGCTTCGTCATTTCGGCCGCCGTGCCGTTGTTCGCGAGATAGAGGCGCGCAAGCTCCACCTGGGTGCAACCGGCAAGCGAGAGCGCGGTGGCGAGCGCGAGGATACCGATCGTCAGGCGGTGCATTGTCGGGTGCTCCTGGTTGGTGAATGCCGGACTGAGCGGGCTGCGCCGGCTCAATCGTTATCGCTACCTGCCGGGCAGTTCGCAGCGATGCGGCGGCTGGACATGGTCATCTGCATGCTCACCGGCCCGGCGCCGGGCACGGGCGCCAGAGTCATGCTCATGTCCATCGTCATGGCGGTGGGCGAGTACGTGCCGGACTGCTTGAGATTCGACCTGAATCCCCCGTTGTTGCAGGTGCCTGAGATTGCGAATCGCCCTGCGCCGATGTTCCGTTGAGTGAACTGGCAACTCGCATCGTTGAGGACTTCGCCCAGCTGCCGCTCGAGTGATTCCTCCTTCGCCTCGGCCAACGTGAGGCATTCGCGCGTCGTCTCGACGCCCGAGCCGTCGCCCGGGTAGCTCACCCGCACCTCGTACAGCCCGGGCAGGAACATTGCGTCGGCGAAGGCCGCGCCCACGGTGCCAAGGGTGATCGCGCCGACCAGGCCGGCGGCAAGCGTCTTTGCGTTCATCGCTTGCCCCCCTGCTGGACGGGTGCGGCAGCCCGGCCCGGCTCCGCCATCCGTTGTGCGCGCACTGCGCGGAACCGCCAAGCATCGGCCTGGCGCAAGGCCAGGGTCTGGTTGTGGAACTCGGCCAGCACTTCCCGGCTTCCCTGCGCACCGTCCCTTTCGATGCTCGCGCGCGTATCGACCAGCGCAAGGTCCGGCGTGAGCATGTCGATGTTCTCGACCCGCGTGACATGCCGCGCGCCGGCGGGCCGCCGGCCAAGCGTTTCCACGAAGTAGCGCTGCACGGCGTCACGCCCCTCGACGACCGGAAGGCTGCCCATGCGCAGGCTGCCGTCAGCGGCGTAGAGCGCGGACACCGCCGCGGGGTCGCCGCTGTCCCAGACGGCATCCAGGTCGGCGGCGAGTTTCTCCAGCGCGACCCGGTCGGCATCGTTGGGCGGGGCCGCGCAGGCGGCCTGGGCCATGAGGGCCGCCGCGGCGGCCAGGAGCAGTTTGCGCATCATCGGTGGGTCCTCGGGCGAATCGGATGGCGACACCGCTGTGTCGATGAGAGGATGCTAGGAGCCATCGCAGGACCTCGCGAGCGCGCTTCGACGGGAACACGCAGCCTGTCGACAAAGCCCGGGCGCGTCGACGAAAGTCCGGAATGGCGAGACGAAAACCGGGCCCCGTCGACGCCGTTTCGCTAAGGTCCAACCGTTGGGAAACGAGGGGCAGTGATGGAAAGGTTCAGCGCGGACACGCGACAAGCTGCATGGTTGGGCTTCAGTGTCTGGACGGTGTCATGCGGGCTGTTCGTGCTGCCGACGTACTTCGGCGCGGGCGAGTTGCCGGCACGGGTACTCGAACACGTCAGCGCGCTCTACGTCGTCGGGATCGCGCTCACCACGCTGATACATCTCGCCGCCGTGCGTGTCCGGGATCGCTCGATCGCGACCAAGCTGATCACGATGTTCGTCGCCGTAGCCGTCGCTGCGATTCTTCTCGGCGTCGCGGATTTCGTGGCCACGTGGTGGCTTCGCCTGGCCGCGCGGGATGACCCGTTCGCGACGATCGCCAGGACGCTCAACAACGTCGTAGGGTATTTCTGGCTCTACGGGCTGATCGCGGCCATCCTCGTCGTCATCCAGGTCAACCGGACGGTGCGCGAACGCGAGCGCGAACTCGCCGATGCGCGTGCAGCCGAGATCGAAGCTCGAGCGCTCGCGGCGAAGGCCGAGGCCGCGGCGAGCGCCGCGCGGCTGGCGGCACTCACATACCAGCTCAATCCGCATCTGCTCTTCAACGCACTGAACGCCGCCTCTTCGCTGGTCGTCAACCACCGCAACGAACAGGCCGAAGCGCTGCTCGCGAAGCTGTCCGCGTTTCTGCGCAGCACGCTCGTCACCGATCCGCAGAGCACGGTGACGATCGGGCAGGAGCTCACCACCGTCGAGACCTATCTCGACGTCGAGGCGGTCCGTTTTGGCGAACGACTGCGCGTCGTACTCGACTGTCCGCCCGAGCTCGAGGATTCGCTTGTGCCAAGCTTCCTCCTGCAGCCGCTGGTAGAGAACGCAGTGAAGTATGCGGTGGCGCCGACCCGGTACGCCGTGACGCTGCGCATCGCCGTGGCGCAGGACGGTGACGATCTCGTCGTCACCGTCGAGGACGATGGCGACCCGGCCAAGGTCACGGATGTGCGCAAGGGGACCGGCGTTGGCCTCGCCAACGTGCGTCAGCGCCTGGACGTACTCTACGGTGGGCGCGGCACGCTGCGAGCGGAGCCGCTGCCGCATGGGTTCCGTGCCAGTGTGCGTTTCCCGCTCGCGCCCGCGGAAGCCCTGACAGCGGAGGCAGGATGAGCCGGTTGCGCGTACTCCTCGTGGACGACGAACCACTGGCGCTCGACCGGTTGGTCGCCCTGTTTCGCCAGCTTCCGGACGTCGAGGTCGTCGGCACCGCGGGCGACGGGAAGGAGGCAGCCGAGGCGATCGCGACACTCCGGCCCGACCTGGTGATGCTCGACGTCCAGATGCCGGAGAAGAGTGGGCTTGCCGTGGCCGCCGACATGGCAATGGAGGAGCGACCGGAGATCGTGTTCGTCACCGCCTTCGAGCAGTTTGCACCGGACGCCTTCGAGGTCGATGCGACGGACTACCTCCTCAAGCCGGTGCGCTTTGACCGGTTACGCCAAGCCGTCGAACGTGCCAAGCGCCGCCGCGCACTTCGCGAAGCAGCGGCTACGACCGCGACCAGCAGCGCGGGCGCCTATGACGACGCGATCTGGGTGCAGGTGAGGAACGGATCGCGGCGGGTACCCATCGAGACGATCGACTGGATCGAGGCCGCACGCGACTACGTCATGCTGCATACCTCCACCCGCAGCCACATCCACCGCACGACGATGAGTGCACTCCAGCGCACCCTCGATCCCGCCGGGCTGATACGCGTCCACCGTTCCGCCTTTGTCCGCCCCAGCCTCGTCACCGGCGTCCAGCGGCACGCCAACGGCAGCACGACGCTCACCCTGCGCGACGGCGCCAACGTGCCAGTCGGACCGAACTACCTCGAAGCGGTGATCGACCGGCTGAAACTCACCAGGGTTTAGAGAATCCCGGGATTGCATCTCGGGGATGCCTGCTATCGGCCATTAGCGGTCGTTTCATCAAAGCGTCGTGTCGCTACGGGAAGTGCGAGAGCAGGCATTGGGCGATAAAGCGCTTCTTTGAAGATCGAAGGGTCGGCACCGCGCGTGGTTGCAATCCGGCCTCGAGGCTGCGACAACGACGAATCTCCGATCGGGTCCGCCCATGTCCTACGTCCGCTGCGTTCGCGGTATCGCCTCCGGTGTCGAGTATTCCGCCGATGTACCGATGAACCTCGATCCGGTAGACGGCCGGCCGGTCGAGATGGTGCTCGACCTCGAGCGACTGGCGCGCGAGAAACCGGATGCGGCGTGGTATCGCCCGCAGCGTCGCGACCTGTGGCGTTTCGGCGCGTTGATGGCGCTCGATGCCGACGATCCGGTCGACGCCGCACATCTCGTCCCGCTCGGCGAAGGGGCGACGCCACTGCTCGACTACTCGGCCCATCCGGTCGCGGCAAAGGCCGGCCTTGCGCTCCAGCTCAAGGACGAAGGCAAGGCGCATCCCGGCCACGGCGCGAACCCGACACAGAGCTTCAAGGACCGCGGCATGGCGATGGTCGCCGCCCAGGCGCGACGCCTGGGCCTGACCAGGCTCGCGGTGCCGACGCAGGGCAACGCCGGCGATTCGCTCGTGCGTTACGCGCTCGAAGGCGGACTGAACGTCGTTGTCGCAATGCCGGACGACACGCCGATGCCCATCCTCGGCGGCGTCGCCGCGGCCGCCAAGCGCCATCCCGATCGGGTGATCCTCGAGCTGGTCGGCCCGACCATCCGCGAGGCGGGCGCGTTCCTCAAGGAGCGCTACATCCCGAATGGCTGGTTTTCCGTCGCGACGTTCCAGGAGCCGGGGTGGCGGATCGAGGGGAAGAAGTCGCTCGGCCTCGAACTCGCTGAGCCGGCACCCGGCGAAACACGCTGGTCGTTGCCCGATGCGGTGATCTATCCCACCGGCGGCGGCACCGGCGTGCTGGGCATGTGGAAGGCATGGGACGAGCTCGAGGCACTCGGCATGATCGGTTCGCGCCGCCCGCGCATGCTGTGCGTGCAGAGCGCACGAACTGCCCCGCTCGTGCGTGCGTTCGACGACGGCGCGGCGGACACGACCGTGGTCGAGGCGGGCCAGACCCTCGCCGTGGGTCTTAACGTGCCCGGCGGCGTCGGTCATTTCCGCGTGCTGGACATCATCCGGGCGAGCGGTGGCGCGGCGGTCGCGGTTGACGAAGCCGGGATTGAAACCGAACTCGCAGCGGAGTGGCGCCGCACGCACGACTGGATCTCGCCGGAGGGCGCAGCCTGCCTCGCGGCCCTGCCGCAACTGCTCGACCGCGGCCTGGTCCGGCGCGGCGAGCGCGTGGTCGCGGTCAACACCGGCTCCAGCGAGAAGTACCTGCCGACGCTGCGCCATCTGTTGTGACGGCGCCTGATCGGGAGCTTGTCGATTGCGCGCCCCTTACCAGTTCGCGCGCAGTCCGACCTTGCCCTCCCAGGAGTGGCGATCGTCATCGAAGCCCTGGGAATAACCGGCGTTGCCGTAGAAGAAGACGTTGCGGTCGATCTCGCGGGTCAGGCCCAGCTCGACCTCCCACCAGCTGCCACCGAGGTCGGCGTGGAAGGGGACGAACCCGGCCTGTGACGAGAAGCTGGTGATCGGGTCACCGCGGAATTCGTGCCACACGCTCACCCGGCCCCAGCCAGTACTGAACAAGGGTGCGGTCGTTTCGTCGTGCGACCAGTCGCGCGACAGCCGCGCACTCAGGCGGCCGACCAGCGAGTCGACATCGTCGAACCTGACATCCGCCGCAAGGTCGGAGGTGTCGTTCAGATCGATCCACTGGTAGATCAGCTGGCCCTGCGGCTCGAGCACCCAGTCGTGCTTGTTGCGGAATGGGTAGCCGCCTTCGATCGAGGCCGCCAGCCCCAGGCCATCGGTGCGCATGCGCTTGAAGATGCGCCCGGGCTGCGGATTGGCCGACGCTTCGTACCACGTCGCCTGCAGCACCGAGTCGACGTACCACTGCTTGCGCCCATAGCGCGTCCAGTAGCCACCCAGCGTGTAGCCATCGACACGTTCGTCGCCGGCACGGCGGCCGTCGAAATGCTCGACCTCGGTTTCGGCGTAGCCCACTGCACCGTAGAGACCGGCGTGGTCGCGGTGCTCGTCGGGTTCCTCGTGGCGGTACAGGTCGTAGCCGATCTGCACGGCGCCGGTGACGAAGTCATAGCTCGGGCCACGGCCGAAGATGCCATTGGCGGCGCCGTCACGGTCGCCGTTGACGTAGATCAACCGGCCCCACATGCCATCGGCGGTGCTGCGGTCCTCGTCGAGGTCGCTCCGGGCCCACAGCAGTTCCTGTTCGCCGACGCGTTCGTGCAGCGTGTCGAGCAGCGCGCGGCCGTAATTCAATGCCGTCGGTGCTAGCGCGGCATACAGGGATACCTCGGCGCGGATGTTGGGGATCGGAGGTGTTGGCGGCGTCGGCGGGGGATCCGGAGGCGGAACCGGGGGCGGAGGCGGAGGCGGGGGCGGGGGCGGGGGCGGAGGAGGAGGAGGCGGCGGCGGCGGTGCCGGGCACGGCGGCGATGGCGCATTCGCCGCGGAGCAGTCGATCGTCGACCGCAGGAACCAGCTTTGCGGCCCACTGGCATCGCGGCTGCTGCGCTGCAGTGTGTATTCGTACGGCCCGGCGAACACCGGGGCCGCCAGCGCGAATGCCGTCGGCGTGGTCGACGCGCCGTTGATCGCATCGACCACGAGGATGCCGTTGGCGACTGTGACCGCGCCGGCGCCACCGGCCTGCTTGATCTGCAGATGGCTGGAACCGGATGCACTGCCGCCATCGACGACCAGCAGGTCCGACGGTGAACTGTCGTCGCCGAGCACGGTGTTCAACGCAATGGTGCCGTCGCCGCTGTAGTTGACCACGGTGAGGGTCTTGAACGCCCCGCCGACCGGCGCGGAAAAATCGATCAGGCTCGGATCGTTGACCAGGTTGGTGAGATTGGAACTGCCGGTCATGTTCCAGGTCGCGTCGACCAGGGTGAGGTTGGACACGCTGCCCGCCGCGGTGAAGGCCGAACCGGTCATGGTCGATCGGGTCGCCGTGATGTTTGCCAGCCCGGGCGTGACGGCGTACGGCGGTGCGTCCAATGGCGGCTGCCCGGCGACGGGCGGGTTGCCTTCGTCGTCGGGAAAGTCGCCCGGGCCCGACACGGGCGGATCCGACGTGACGGGTGGAGGGAAGTCGTCGATGGTGCCAACGCGAAGCCATTCGTCCGATCCGTCGACGGTGGAGTCGGTGAGCGCGATGACACCGTTTCCGGCGACACCGACATTCGGCCCGTTGACGTTGGCCAGAGTGCTGTTGGTGAAAGTCGCGTTGGAGACAGCATCCGGCTCGCCCAGGACGAACAGTGACATGGACGCGGCGCCCGCGGCGGCCACGTCCGCATCGGTACCGATGATGCGTCCGCCGATCGCCGCGACTGCGCCGTGCGCCGCCGTGCCACTGGTGCGGACCGAGGTCTGGTTCATCGTCACCGATGTCGGCGCGTCCTTCGACAGCGCGCCATGCGCGGACTCGCCTTCGGTGACGACGGTGCTGCGATTGGCGACGACGACCGCCTCGCCGCGGCCGGTCGGCGTCGAGCCGTAGTTGGCCAGCAACGCGCGCAGGCCCTGCGCGCCCGTGCCGTGGGTGGTGATCGCCGAGTCGTTGAGCGTGACGGTGGCGACAGGGCCAGGCAGGTCGTTGCGCGCCTGCGCCACTGCACCGTGGCCGTTGACGCCGAAGGTCTCGATCGTCGTGTTGTCGCCGGTCAGGCTGGCGACGAACTGGCTGCCCTGCTGTTCGACGATGGAGATCGCACCGATGCCGCGCTCCCCTTCCGTGGTGATGCGCACGTTGGCGATGCTGGTGGTGCCGCCGTCGTCGGCCCAGGCGCCAATGGCGATGAAACCGCGGGTGTGGGCGATCGTGCCGTCGGCATTGAGCACGGCGCCTGGATTGCGTGCCCCCATCGCGTGCGGGTAGGCCGCCTGCGCCACTGAGTTGCCGCTGGTATCGATCGTGCCGCGGATCAGCGTCACCACGCTGTTGCCGTCCGACAGGGCCCCCATCGCGTTGTTGTCGCCGGTGGTGACGATGGTGAGGTCGGTGCCGGTGATCGTCGAGCTTCCGGCCTGGAGCGCCGCCGAGTATGCGCCGGCGGTAGTGATCGAAGTACTGGACACGTCGATGTCGGCACCGGTCAGCGCGCGGATGCCGTACGACGTCTGCTGCGCGGTGTTGACCTGGCTGCCGGTCATCACCAGCCTGGAGCCGGCACCTTCCACCTGCACCGCCGGCGCCCACGGCCCAGTGGTAAGGCCCGCATTGACCACACTGCTGTTGCTGATGGTGGCCGCGCCGCCGTTCTTGATGAGCACGCCCATCGCGCGCCCGGCTTCCACGCGGATGGCGGTGTCGGACACGGTCGCGGTCGACCCGGCGTCTTCGACCTGCAGGCCGTTGCCCCACAGCCCGGTCGCGGTCACCGAGCTGCCGGTGCCGCTCATGTTCAAGGTGCCGCCGGTCAGCACGCGGATGCCGGACGACGATACAAGCGCGCTGCCCGCACCGGTGCTGGACAGCTGGCTGCCGATGAGCGTGAGGGTGCCACCGGCTTCCGCCCTGGCGGCATTGGCAAGCGTTCCCGACGTGCTGGCCGTGACCTGGTTGGTATTGACCTGGCTGCCGCTGCCGATGGCCACCAGGGCATGGCTGCCGGTACTGGACGCGACCACCTGCGCGCCTGCGGAGGTGATCTGCGTCCCGTGGCTGAGGTCGACCTTGCCACCGTCCTGCGCCAGCACGGCGAATGCACCGCGCGACGACGTGTCGATGCTGCCGCCGGAGACCGAGACCAGGCTGCCCGGGCCGAGCGCCTGCACGCCGTAGTTGCCGGTGCCGTTGGCGCCGCCGCGCACGGTCACGCGGGTGGTGCCCAATGCGATGACGCTGCCGGCTTCGGCGCTGACACCGCGCAGGTTGGTGGTCGTGCCCGATGCCGGTGCCAGCGATATGTCCGAACTCGCGGCTTCGATGAGGCCGCCGGCGCCGGTTGCGCGCAGGCCAAACTGTCCATTGGCGGCGGCGCCGACCGACGTCGTGGCCACCGTGCTGCGGCGGAAAAAAATGTCGGCGCCCAGCTGCGAGAAGATCGCCGTGGTCCCCGCCGCGCCCAGGCGCACGTTGACGTCGTCGGCCGTGACCTGGCCCGTCGGGCCGCTGGCACTTACGCCGGTGCTGTTCGCCGTGGCGACCGTGATGGTGGTGCCGCCGACGACCACGCAGGTGGTGCCGGCGACCACGACCGGTGTAGGGCAGGTCTGCGCATGGACTGGCGACAGCAGCGCCGAGGCGATGCCGAGGGCAAGCGGGAGTCGACGCAGGCAGGGCCTGCCACGTGCGCCGTTCGGATCGTGCCGGCTCGGACCCAACATTGCCACGCTCCTTTATGCGTGGACACCGGCTGACGAAAACTTTCCTGGTTGCCGGCGTCGGCGCGTCCACGGGACGCGAGCAGGCCGAAGTGGTAACGCAATGCGGGTGAACGCTGCGTGGTGCCTCGCGCCAGCCCGCGAGGAAGGCCTCGCGGGTGCTTACAGTGTTCCGAAACGGCCCCACAGCTCCTCGAACTGCCCGCCGAAGCACCGCACCAGATAACCGTCACGACTCACCACCAGGTTCTCCTGGTTCGACGAGCTCGCGCTCCGCGTCCAGTTGAAGCTGCCGTTGGCCAGCTGCTCGCCGTCAAACAGCGCGAACTTGTGGTGCATGTGGAACGGCGTGTCGTCGATGCGTACCTCGATGCCGGCGGCGGCCAGCTGCGGTACGTCGCTGCCGGTGTCGAAGCGCTTGTCGTTGTCGCTGATGATCCGCACCTTCACGCCGCGACGGTGGGCATCGAGCAGTTCGTCGGTGAGGCGGTCGTCGGCAATGGTGTAGACGCACACGTCGATCGCGCGCCTGCTGCCCCGGCACAGCTCGCGCAACTTGCGCAGGCAGCTGTCGCCCGGTGTGAAGAACGCGGTGGTACCGGCGGCCGCGGCGACGAAGGACAGGTCCAGTGTCTTGACGACCTGTTCCAGCCAGCGCAGCGTGTCGAGCACCTTGGCCGGGTCGGCCTGCATCATCTCGCGCGCCATGTCGAAGGCGCGGTTGCGCAGGTAGCGGATGCGCTCGGCGTCGATGCGCGCGCCCAGCTCGCGCAGTTCGAAGCGCTCCTCGTTGTCCAGGTTGAGATCAGTCGCGTAGTCGCGCAGGGTCCGGTCGAGCTGTGTGAAGTCCATGGCGGTCCCGTCAGCGCGTTTCGACGGTCGGCGCAGCCAGGCGCTTGTGCACGTCGTCGCGCATCCTGGCCAGCTCGACTTCGGCCTGGCGCCGCTTCTCGATGCCCTCGCGGTGGATGGCGCGCACGTCCTCGACGGTCTGGATCAGGCGGTCATGGACGAACTGCAGCGTCTCCACGTCGATCACGCCACGCTGGTTGGCCTTGGCCGTCGCCACCGAGTTCTGGTGCAGCAGGTCGGCGTTGCTGCGCAGCATCTCGTTGGTGGCGTCGTCGATGGCGGTGGCCAGCTCGACCGCGCCCTTCTGTTCCTGCAGCGACAGCTGGATGGCGAAGCTGCGCTTCCAGGCCGGGATGGTGATGTCGCGGACCGCGGTGAACTTCTCGATCAGCTGGATGGCGTTGGCCTGGATGATGCGGATCATCGGCAACGTCTGGTCGGCCGAGTGCTGCAGCAGGCCGAGGTCGCCGACGCGCTTGTCGAGCAGGCGGGTGGCGGTATCGAGCTCGGCGCGGCGCGTGCGCGACTGCGGGTCCTCGGCGCCTTCCAGGCCACGGCGCTCCCGTTCCAGTTCGGCCAGTCGCAGCTTGCCGGCGGCCACGTGCAGGGCCAGTTCATGGCGCTCTTCGCGGACGATCTCGTGCATGCGGTCGAAGTCGCGGACCCGCGCGGCAAGGTCGTCCTGCTGGCGCGAGACATCGCCCATCAGCTGTTCGATCTGCTGGTTGGTGTTGCTGAACTTCTGCACCAGCTCGCCCTTGGACGAGCGCAGGCGATCGATCAGCGGGCCGACGAAGGGCAGCTTCGAGCGCCGGCCCAGCTTCTGCAGGTTCAACGTGCGGGCGATGCGCACCACTTCGCCGAGCTTGCTGCCGGTCGCGTCGAGGTCGCGGTTGCGGACCTGATCGAGCAACTGGCTGGAGAACTGCGTGGTCCGCGTCGCCGCCTCGCGACCGAAGCCCTGCAGGTCGGCCGGCGCGACGTTCTGCAACGACTTGCCGATCTCGGCGATGCGGCCATGGTCGGCCGATGTCAGGCCCAGGGCCAGCAGCGCGGCCTCGTCGGGCATGGTCTCGGAGGTCACGACATCCGTGGCGGACGTGTTCATGGCAAAGGCTCCTTGGGTGAGGCGTTGACTTTGGTTTGCGGCGACGGAAGAACGGCGGTGGAGTCGTGCAGTGATGCCAGCCCGATGCGCAGTTCGCGCTGCAACTGGCTGAAACGATCGGGCCGAATGTCGGTGCGCAGCTGCTTGCCGGTCGCGTTGGCTGCCGCGTGCTGCCGCCAAAGCGGCACTAGCACGTCGCGCACCTGCTCGTGGCGCTCCATCAGGCGGCGGGCGTGGCCGCGGACCATCGCGACGTGTGCGAGCGTTGCCGTCCACGAGGCGGCGATCAGGTCCAGATGAACCAGCCGGCGCGCCGACACGTCATCCGAGGGCCCGGAAGCTCGGGTATCGCTGACGGTCGCATCCAGCAGTCCGAGCTGGCGCTGCAGGCCGTCGGCCGCGGCCTGCAGTTTCACCAGTTGTGCAGACAGCTCGTCTGCAAGCGACTTTGCGGACGACAGTGCAACCCGCACCCGCTGCTCGACCGGATCGACCTGCGCCTGGGCGACGATATCGCGACCCATCAGGCGCCCGAACCAGCCGACGCGCCGCCGCGCACGGACCGGATCGGAGCTGTCCAGTGCCGCCACGGCGGCATCGAGCTGCTCCAGCAGGGGCACGGTTGGCAGGCCCTGGATCAAGGCGGTGATCGCGTCGAGGTCCGCCTGCGCGACGAGTGCGGCGCCAAGGCCGCCATCGGCGGTCTCGCGCACGCCCGGGCCGGAAGCACCCTGGCTGGCATCACTGTCGGGCCGGGGTAACGTCATCGCGGCGGCCAGATGTCCTTGCCGTTGTCGCCGAGGTTCTGCAGCGCTTCGTCGAGCGGCTTCTCGACCGGCGTCGGCCGATGCTGCCTGCGACTGGCCGTGGCCGGCTTCGTCCGCGTCACGATGTCTTCGCGGAAAGCATTTGCCAGGTGCAGCACCGCGGCGTTGATCTTCTCCTGCTGGTCGTGGCTGGCGCGGATCGCCTCCAGCAACGGCGCGATCGCCTCGTGCATCGCCGACGGCAGTGCGTCGGGCAGCGACGTCGGCTGCGGCTGGACAGCCGGTTCCCGGCGCTGCTCGGCCACGCGCTGCAGCAATGCGAGCACTTCGTGCCACGGTGCCGGCTCGGCTGCCGGCGCCGGCAACGGCGCGACCGCGCTGGACGTTGCATGCTCCATCGCCTGCCCCATCTCCTGCAGGCCACCGGCAATGTCGGCCAGCTGCGCGACCACGCGGCCACCGACGTCGGCGTCGTCGGCCCCCATCGCCTTGTTGCGCAGGAAGTCGCGCTTGATCTGCGCCCAGCGTGCGCTGTCGTCGGCGCTCATCGCACCACGCAGCTCCGCCAGGCGCAGCAGGTTCTCCTCCGCACCGGTGGTCAGCAACTGCGCTTCGCCCAGGTAGTGGTCGCCGATGAGTTGTTGCACCTCGGCTTCGTTCATCACCGGCGAGATCTTCTCGGCCAGCTTGTTCATGTTGCGATAGCTGCCCTGCAGCTTGAACGGCGGCTCGGTGCGGTACTTGTCGGCCTGCGCGGCGCTGGCGATGTACTGCTGGTTGACGCGATACACCACGTCGCGGACCTGCATCAGCCGCTGCAACGTGCCGACGATCTCGTTGACCTCCGCGCCGCTGTAGGCATGCGACAGGCCATTGAGCGAGACCTCCTTGCCGCGCGCCTTATCGGCCAGCAGGTAAAGATCGGCCATCTCGCGCGTCGCCAGCGGCGCCAGCACCGGGTTGGAGGTCAGGCTGTTCTCGATATAGCTCAGCGTGAACGAGTCCTCCATGCCGCCCAGGACGTCGCCGAGGTTGTAGATGTCGGCGCGGTTGGCCAGCATGTCCGGGATCTTGAACACCTCGCCGGACTCCGTGTACGGGTTGCCGGCCATGACCACGCAGAACTTCTTGCCACGCAGGTCGTAGGTCTTGGCCTGGCCCTTCCACACGCCCTCGATGCGGCGCGTGCCGTCGCACAGCGAGATGAACTTCTGCAGGAACTCCGGATGCGTGTGCTGGATGTCATCGACATACAGCATCACGTTGTTGCCCATCTCCAGCGCGAGGTTGAGCTTCTCGAGTTCCTGGCGCGAGGTCGCGTCCGGTGCCTGCGCCGGGTCGATGCTGCGCACCTCGTGGCCGAGCGCCGGGCCGTTGATCTTCATGAAGATCAGGCCGAGGCGGTGGGCGACATACTCCATCAACGTCGTCTTACCGTAGCCCGGCGGCGAGATCATCATCAGCAGGCCCATCAGGTCGCTGCGCTTGTTCTCGCCGACGGTGCCCATCTGCTTGGCAAGGTTGTCGCCGATGACGGGCAGGTAGACGTCGTTGATGAGCCGGTTGCGCACGAACGAGGTCAGCGGGCGTGGCTGGAACTCGCCCAGCCGCAGCGCCTCGCGTTCGCGCGCCACGATCTCCTGGCGCAGCGCCTGGTAGCGGCGGAAACGCGGCAGCACGTCGCGATGGTGTCCGCGCAGGCGCGCCATCAGGTCGTCGATGGCCAGCGTCATGCGGCCACCGGCAATGCGGGCGTGCTCGCCGAGCAGGCCCTCGACCGTCGCGTGCAGCACGGCATCGCTGTCGCGTCGTTGCAGCTGACCTTCGGTGGCGAGGAACGCCGCGGCTTCGGCGGCATAGCCGGCCAGCGGCGCGAAGGCGGGATCGGTGCACAGGCCTTCCAGCCAATGCATCGCGTGCAGCCAGCGCACGGGCGGGCGGTCCTTGAGCTGGGCCATCGAACGCTTGAAGGCGTCCTGCGTGCCGGCCGCCTTGATGCGGCCTTCCAGCGCCACCAGCAACTCGCGGCCATGGCGCGACAGCACCAGCCCGGTGTCGGCGCCGGCCAGTTCGTCCATCAGGTAACCGGCGGCTTCGGGCACGCGCGCGGCATCGATCGCCAGCGCTGTCTGCTGGAGGTACGCGGCGATCTCGCCGGCGATCTCCGCCTGCAGCGCATCCAGCCCGGTGCGGGTGCCGAACATGGCGGCGATTGCCTGGGCGCTGGCAATGCGCTGCGGCCACTCACCCGGGGCTGCGTCCTTGCCGTGTGCAGCCCAGAACATCGCCGCCAGCGCGCGCGGCAGCGGCGCATGCACAAGCGTGCCGGCAGCGGCGCGCTGGGTGAGCATCATCCGCAGGATCAGCGCGGCGTCGTGGTCGTGGATGCCGCGCTCGTAACCATCGCGGTAGCGCGGCGCGGCGAAGTCGCGCACGGTCCGCGTGAGCGCTTCGATGTCGCCAGGCTGACGCTGGAGCGATTCGAGCGACAGGCCTTCGCGACCGGCGTCGGCGGCCTCGAGCACCTGTCCGGCGAGATACTCGCCGCGGTACAGCTCGGTCGACTCCGACTCCAGGCCGGTGTTCCAGAATTCGCGGAACGAGTTCAGTTCCTCGCTGCGCAACGGCTCGATGAAGTCGGTGCCGGTCAGGTGCAGCGCAAGTTCGTCGCCGCGCGGCAGCAGGGTCAGGTCGAGCGACTGGCTGTTGACGCTGAAGCGGTGGCGGCCGAGCTTGATGACATTGCCGCCCTCCTCGAACAGGTCGCTGCGGTCGCGCAGCGCGCGCACGGCCTGGTCGCGCGCGGCCTTCAGGCGCGCTTCGACGTCGTCGGCCTTGACGCTGTCCTTGTAGCCGCGCAGGCGGTCAGCCAGTTCGCGAATCTTGAGGATCAGCGGATCGCCGGCGAAGAAGGCATTGAGCTGGTCTGCGCTGGTGAACTTCTCCGCGCGCCGGCCCAGGCCTTCGAGGATGCGGTTGGCCGCATCGAGCACCGACTGCGCCTTGCGCTGGCGGTCGTCGAGCAGCGCCTGCTTGTGCGCCTCGAAGGTTTCCAGCAGTTCCTCGCGCTTGGCGAGGATGTCGCCGAGGAACTGCTCGTGCTCGCCGAACTGGCTCTCCAGTTCCTCGAGCTGGACCATCAGGCGCGATAGCTGCTCGTCGGCCTTCTCCGGGTCGCCGGCCAGGCCCAGGGCACTGGTGATCGACTGGCCGAACAAGGTGAACTGCGCGCCGAACTGGGCCACCGCCTCGGCCGAGCCGAGCGTCTTGCGGCGCTGCTCTGTGCGCGCGCGGGCCTGGTTGAGGCGCGCGTAGATGGTCGAGATCGACTCGACGACGCGCGTGCGCTGGCTGGCGTCGTCGACCTTCAGGCCCGCCATCAGCTCCGACAGCATGTCCAGGTCGGCGGAGATCGCCTGCAGCGCCTGCAACTGCGTCGCCAGCTCCCGCGCGGTGGCGGACTTCTGCGCGGCCGCATCGAGCTCGGCCACGCGCGCCGCATAAGGCTGCAGCGACTTGTCGCTGCCGAGGAAGCTGCCGGTCGCGGCACCGATGCGTTCGTGCGCGGCCTGCAGCTCCACGCCCATCGCGTCGATGGCGACGGTGTCGATGTAGCGATTCTCGCGGATGGTCAGCAGGTGACCGCGCAGGCGGCCGATTTCGCCGAGTGCATCGACGAACTCCTGCACCTGCGTCCAGTTCTCGGGCAACAGCCGCGCGAGCAACGTCTTGTGCTCGGCGCGCGCCTTGGCCATCGCTGCATCGGACTGGCGACGGATGCTCTCGACCTTCTCGAACTCGCCGAGCACCGATTCGCCGGTGGCGGTGATCTCGCGCAGCAGGCTGGCCACGCCGTCGCAGTTGCCGTCGTCGAGCCAGTGGTGGGCGTCGAACAGGCGTCGGGCGTTGTGGGTCAGCAGCTGGTAGCGCTGCACCGACACTTCCTGGCTTTCGATTTCACGGCCGAGGTGGAATAGGCTGGAGATGCCGCGGACGAGCTCGGCATTGCCGATCCGGCCCATGAAGCTGGTGCCCGGCGGTCGCTGCGCGGCGAACTCCTCGCTGAAGAAGGGCGTGCGCCAGACCTGCATCGGGTGGATGCGGGTGGCACCGTCACCCTCGGCGTTGAACAGCACCATCCTGCCATCGGGCAGCACGGCGTGGCCGTGGCCGAACAGCGGGTTCTGCAGCTTGCGCAGGATCATGTTGTAGACGAACAGCGCCGAGCGACCCTGTTCGTGCTCGTAGAACGCGTACATCACGTCTTCGCCGTTGGGCGAACGGATGGCGCGCTGGAACTGCATGCCGTCCATGCTGGCGTCGAACGACTTGTGCTCGCCGCTCTGCAGGTAGTAGCCGCCCGGGAAGATGATTCCGTGGTCCTCGGGCAGCTGGACGCAGGCCTGGACGATGGCGTCGTTGCGGATGACCTTGCCGGTGAGGGTGTTGTAGACCAGGCCGCGCCAGGTGGTCTCTCGGTACGGCAGCACCTTGAGCAGGATCAGCGAGCCGACCCGTGCGAAATCGAACGTGGCGTCGTCGAGCGACTGGGTCTTGTCGTCGACCGGCTCGGAATAGATCCCCTGCCCGGTCTCGGTGTTGTTCTCGACCTTGAGCGTGAGGTCGCCGCCGGTGGTCTCGACGAAGAGCGTGTCGAGGATGTTGAGGTGAACGAAGCGGCCGTTGACCGTGTGTTCGCGCGTGGCGCGGGTCCACTCGAAGTCGAACGGCGGCGGCAGCACCAGGTCGCGCTCGCCACGCGCGTCGATGTAGGTCAGCTCGCCCTGGTTGGAGATCGCCCAGCGGAACACGCGCACGTCGGTGCTGCGCTCGCCGATCTGGAACGAGGCCAGCAGCTTGCTGCCTGCCACGTCCAGCTGCAGCAGGCGCGCATTCTTGTAATAGGCGTAGAGCTCGTTGAAGTCGCGCACGAACGCGGCATCGCCGAGGAAGCTGCTGGCGTGCTCGACCGCGACGACATCGAAGCCGTCCGCGCCCTCGACCAGCCGGTACAGCCCGAACACGTCCTCGACCCGGGTCGTGGTCTTGAGGCCGATGAAGACGTTGTAACCGAACAGCAGCTGGTCGCCGACCGGCACGATGTCGCGGCCGATGCAGTTGTTCTCGGTGCGGATGCGCAGGCGGCCGATCACTTCCAGCGCGCTGTCGCCGAACTCCTGCAGGCGACGGCGGTTGAGTCCGTCGGCGGTCTGCCGCAGGCGTTCGCCCTGTTCGGCGAGGCGGCGGCTGAGCACCTCGTAGGCGCCACCCTGGGCGACGGCCGCGTCGACCTGGCCGGCTTCGCCGGCGGTGCCTTCCTGATTGGCTGTGATGGCCTGCGACATCGTTCTACCTCGCCCGATCCGGGGCGCCTGGAGGGTGACTGCGTGGGTTCAACGCGTGACTCAAACCGCACCGCCGCTCCGGCCGGACACCTGCATGCGCAGGCGCCGGCCGTTGCAGGCGATCAGGCCGTTTCGGGCATCTTGATGCCGTACTTGCTGGCGATTCCGGCCAGCTGCGCCTTCATCGCGGCATCGATCTCGTCCGGACGGATGCGGGCAATGATGTTGCCCAGCACGCGCAGTTCGTTGGGATCGGTCACGCCGTCGCGCTCGGCGATGGCGATGATCTTGGCCAGCTCGGTCGCATCCAGGCGGCCGTCGTTGCCGAAGCACTGCACGGACTGGAAGGCCATCTCGAGGAAGTCGCGGTTTTCTTTGCTCATGTCTCGGGTCTCGTTCGGTAAGGGTGGTGTGTCAGGCTGCGGCCGGCGTCAGGCGCCGACCGGCTCGTGCTTGTTCTTGTCGGCTGCGTTGATCGGCACGACCGCGGCGGCCGAGTCGATCACGCGCTCGCGCGGGTCGGGCCTGGCCACGCCGAGAAAGCGCTCCATCAGGTCCTGCACGATCGGGCTCTTGCCGGCGAAGCCTTCGATCGACTTGCCCAGCGACAGCGCCTTGGAGAAGCTCTCGAACAATCCGCCGTCGCCACCGACCAGGTCGATGTTGGCGTTGCGCAGTGCCGAAGCGATGACTTCCGCGTTCTCCTTCGACACCTCGCGCCCGGCCTCGATCGCGGCCATGGCCTGTTCGAGGTGGGTTTCCAGGGTCATGCGGAACTCTTCGTGGCTGCGCGCGGTGTCGCTGAGCGAGTCGATCGCCTCGAACTTCGCGGTCAGGCCTTCGGCCTCTGCGGTGAGCTTCTTGACCGTGACGTTGGCTTTGGCAATGCCGACCGATTCCACCGCCGTCGCTTTGGCGCGGCCCATCTTCTCCTCGCCGTCGGCCTGCGCGGCCAGGTTTTCGGCCAGGACGCGGGCGTCGCTGCTGCCCTGCTTGTAGCTGGCTTCGGCCTTGGCCTCGATCACGCGTGCCTCGGCGATGCCGACCTTCTCGATGGCCACCGCGGTGGCTTCGCGCACCTGGTTCTCGGCCAGGCCCGGCGCGGCGGTCTCCGCCTTCACGCCTTCGGCGATCAGCTTCTTGGCCTCTGCATCCTTCGACGCGGCTTCCAGCTCGGCCTGCGCCAGGGTCGTGATCTCCACGGCCTTGTGCTTGGCCGCGGTCTCGGAGGCCTCGGCTTCCTTGACGGTGCGCACCAGGTTTTCCTGCGCCTCGGCTTCGGCAGCGATCACCTTGGCCTGGCGGTCGCGCTCGGCCAGCGAGACCACGCGCACTTCCTTGATGCGCTCTTCTTCCTGCGCCACGGTCTTGTCGATGGCGATGCGCTCACGGGTGATGTTGGCGACGTCCATCTTGCCGGTCTCGACGACCTTGTCGCGCTCCACGCCCTGCAACTGCACTTCGCGATCGGTGGTGACCTGCTCGAGCTTGCGCGCGCGCTCGACGCGCTCGGCCTCGATGGCGACGGCGCGCTGGCGGTTCTGCTCGGCCACTTCGACTTCGCGCTGGCGGTTCTGGTCGCGGATCTGGATCTGCTCGTCCGACTGCAGGCGGGCCTGCTCGGAGATCAGGCGCTGCTCTTCCTTCACGCGCAGCGTCTCGGCTTCCTCGCGGGCGCGGATCGTCTCGACCTCGCGCTGCTGGCGGGCCTCGGCCTCGGCCTGCTGGCGCTCCAGCGCCAGGGTGGCTTCGCGCGCTTCCACATTCTTCTTGGTGATGGCGAGCTTCTCGTTCTGCTCGAGCTCGTTGGTGATCACGTTCTGCGTCGCGGTCAGCTCGGTGATCTTGCGGATGCCCTCGGCGTCGAGGATGTTGTTCTGGTCGAGCAGGTTCTTCGGCGTCTGCTCGAGGTAGTCGATCGCCACGTCCTCGAGCACGTAGCCATTGAGGTCGTTGCCGATGATCTTGATGATCTCGTCGCGGAACTCCTGGCGCTGCTCGAACAGCTCGGTGAACTGGAACTTCTTGCCCACCGTCTTCAGCGCCTCGGAGAACTTGGCGTTGAACAGTTCATCGACGGCGTTCTTGTCCGAGGCGCGGTCGGCGCCGATCGCCTTGGCCACGCGCAGCACGTCGGCCTGGGTCTCGTTGACGCGCAGGTAGAAGGCCACGGTGATGTCGGCACGCATGTTGTCGCGGCAGATCAGGCCTTCCTTGCCGCGGCGGTCGATCTGCAGGGTGATCAGGCTGATGCGCATGTACTCGGCGCGGTACAGCACCGGGATGATCAGGCCGCCGGTGAAGCGCACCTTGGGCATCGAGCTCATGTCGTTGACGATCAGGGCGGTGCCCTGGTCGACCTTGATGTAGAAGGCCTTGAAGAGGCCGAAGATGCCAAGCATCACGACCAGCAAGATGCCAGCCCCGACCAGGAACGGGAGGACCAGGGACACGCTCATTTGCAACTTCTCCTTGTTGGATCCGTATCTCTACAGGGTGTTGAACTGTTGTTCGGAAATCACGCGATAGGCATGTTGCGCATCGAGGTACTCGATGAGCACGACCCGGTCACCGCGCTTGAAACGGCCGGATTCGTGATGGCGGACCTGCAGCACCAGCCCGGCGCCGCCGTCGTCGACCGTCGCCTGGCCATAGCCGGCGTCGACGGAGGGCGTGCTGACGGTCGCGGTGCGGCCGAGGATCGAAGGGTCGGCCGGCGGCCGCAGCTTCAGCAGCAGCCGGCTCAGTGGGCGCAGCAGCAGCGAGGTCGCGAACAGGCCGGGCACCAGCATGGCCACCGCCACGGCGATGCCGACCACGATCCGCAATGCCCCTGGCAAGTGCTGCAGCAACAGCAGCTGCACGAAATAAGTGCCGAGCCAGCCGATGAAGCTGAGCACGGTGGCCACCAGCATCACCGGTACGCCGGCCAGGCCGAGCTTGGCCAGCATCGCGGCGACTCCGGCCGCTTCGCCGTCGCCGTCGCCATCGCCATCGCCGCCCAGCAGGGCGTCGGGTCCGTCGGCATCGACCAGCCCCGTGGCGGCCAGCGCCCAGTACGCCACGCACACGGCGAGGACGATGCTGTACACCAGCGTCGGGAAGGTCAGGCAGGTCTGCAGGAAGGCATTCATCGCTTGCCCTTGGTGGTGTCGTCGGCGCCGCGGCCACGTCGACCGCCGCTGCGCGTGGGAGGTGCAGGCCCGGCCATTCCGGGCTCCGACAGGCGTTGGCCGATGCGGTCGAGCACGAGCTGCGTTCGTGCATCGCGCTCGTTGATGCCGGCCGCTTCAAGCTTGGCGTCCAGTTCCGGATTGGCGGCGACCGCTTCGTTGCGCCCGCCGTCCTGCGCCGCCGCGCCTGCGCCCTGGTGGCGGGCACGCAGCAGCGATTCGATCGCCGTCTGGGGCAGCGTCGTGGCACCGGCCTGGCGTCCGGCCACGGTTTCCTGTGCGCGCTGCAGGGTTTCGGCCGCGCGCAATGCATCGAGCTGGTGCTGCAGGCGTCGCAGGCTGCTTTCGCCCTGGTCGATCAGGTGGCGCATCTGCGCCATCCACTCGTCCAGCCGGGCGACGAAGGCGTGCTCTTCGTCGCGCGCTTCTTCCAGTTGCACGACGGCCGCCGCGACTTCGCGGGCCAGTGCGACCTTGCCCGCCTGCAACGCGGCCAGTGCCTGTGCTTCGCGCTGGGTGATCGCGAGCGTGGTGCTGTCGATGCGCTCCTGCGCGGTCAGGCGCTTGGCCTGGAAGCCGGCGAGGTTGGCGCGCCACTCGTGCAGGTGCGCGTCGGTGTCGCGGATCTCCTCGTCGAGGTCGCGCTGGGCCTGGTGGCCGGCGATGGTCTCGCCAAGCTCGGCCAGTTGCTCGCGGACCTGGCCGAAGATGCGCGTGAACGCCTTCATCGAGGCACCTGCGCGGCGAATGCGGACGGGCGCAGGTACGGCCGGTAAGCCTCGGCGGCGCTGAGCACGTTCTCGGCCAGCGTCTCGATCTCGAACAGCACGTTGGCCAGGCTCGAATGCGTGTCGAGCAGGCCGAACATGATGTAGCAGGCGACGCCGCCGATGACTTCGATGCCCATCGTCGACAGCGGCAGCACCTTGTGCGTGCGCAGTACGTGCAGGTTGAAGGTGGCCGGGTCGATGACGTCCTCGACCGGCCACATCAGCGACTCGACGATGATCTGCTCGCCGCTGACGGCGATGAACACCGGCAGGTCGCCGTGGTCGTGCATCACCAGGTGCAGGCTGGGCTCGGTGCCCTCCACGACTTCCAGGCCGACGCTGCCCGACTGCACCGGGGCGGTCTCGGCCAGGGCCGTATGCAGCGAGCGCACGGTCCAGCCGCTGGTTTCGCCGCTGTCGCTGCGGACCCCCATCGCCTCCGGCGTCTTGCGCAGGCGGCGCTCGACGGCGGCCAGCTCCTGGGCGTGCTCGGGCAGGATCCAGACGTCCTTTTTTACATAGCCCTCGCCCCGCATCCGCTCGCGGAATTCGCGGACGTACTCAGTCGACGACTTGGGACGCGGAGCTTTCATGTAATCGAGCCTATGACTTACATGAAACATCCGCAAGCGGCTCTGGGGCGGGTTCCGACGAACGGTCAGCGCCAAGGTCAGCGCTTCCGCGCCGCGGAGGCCGTGCCGCCGGGTGGTCCTTCAGCCAGGCGACGACCCGCTGCCAATGCTGGTCGCGGGCGTATCCGGCGAAGTCGCCCATTTGCGACATGTCCGTCCCCGCCTCGAGCAGCAGCAGGGCGACTTCCTCGTCACCCACCGACCCGAGCGGCGGCAAGCCGTAAGTGCCCGGCGCCGAAGCGGAGAGGCCGCGGTCGAGCAGGTAGCGCACGAAGCGCGCATCGTCCGCTTCGGCGGCGATGTGCAGCAGCGTGTCGCCGTCGGCGCGTGACGCGTGGATGTCCACGCCCTGGAGCTCCAGCCATCGGGCGATCTCGAGCCCCTCCCAGCGCTCCGTCTTGCTCCAGCCCGGGTGCGTCAGCAGCAGCGATACCGCCGAGCGCTTGCCTTGCGCCAGCTTGCCGTCGTCCGGCCTGCCATCCTCAGGTTTGTCGTCGAAAGTCAGTGCCGGATGCACTCCTGCGCCAGGCACGTCCCAGATCATCCTGACCAGCGCCAAGCTTCCGCCGGCGATGGCGTCGCGGAAAGCGGCGTCGATTTTGGCCTGGTCGGGCTTGCCGTTGGTTGCCAGCGCGCCCTCTGCAATCAGGGCCTGTACGACTGCCACGCGCTGGGCGCGCAGCGCATCGCCCAGCACCGACGGGCCGTGGCTCCCCAGCAGATACCTGGAAGGTTCGGCGCCGCTGATCGGAGCGCCCAGTTCGATCAGCCTGGCCATCGCCAGGTCGTCCTTGCCTTCGTCGTTGGCCACCGCTCGCGCCAGCATCTCCGCGCCGTCAGCGGAATCGAACCTGAAACCTTCGGCCGCCAGGGCATCCACTGACTCGGTGGAGATCCTTATCCACTTGTCCGTACGCGCGACCTTGTCGACCTCGTTCTCGAACGCGGTCACCAGCGGCGGCATACCCGCCATCTGGCCGACGTAGTCTTCGATCTGCTTCACCTGCCCGCCGATCTCGAAGGTCAGCACGTAGGTCGGGTGGTCGGTGATGCCACTGCGATAGCCGGACCGGAGCGACCAGAGGTCCTTGGCCCTGAGGCTGTCGATCAGCGCGGTGACCTCTCCGCGGGGAACCCGGAACTGATGGCGCCCGGCAACATCGACGAACTCGCCGCCCTGGTAGGTGACCAGGCCGTCACCCTGCACCTGCACCCGGTACTGCGGACAGCTGCCGTAGCAGCCGGTTCGCTCCAGCGAAATGCGGATCTGGTCCTGCGGAGCCGACGGCAACGACACATGCGTTTCCGCCAGTTCCTGCTCTGCGACCCGTTCCTTGACGATCGCCGGAACGGCCCGGCCGTTGCGTACGAATGGCGCGTACCAGATGGCGTTGAGCGCTTCCCGGCGCGGCGGGGTGATGTTCAGTGGCTGGCCGAACGCGCCCAGCTGGCCGTGGCAAACCACGCGCCCGCCCTCGTCGACGCGCAACGTCAACTCCATGCCCCAGAGGTCCTGTTCGGTTCCGAATGGGTAGCTGATCACCGGCAGCGGCGCGCCGCGGTGTGCCTCGACCTCGTCTGGTTCCGGCACCGCGCCAAGCAGCTGCTCGGCCGTGCAGGCGCCGATGGCCGGCGCGCTGACCGGCGAATCGCGGAACGCCTGCGCCCCCGGCAGGAACATGGCTGCAGCCAGGGTGACCCCGGCCAACGTCGCTTTCATCGTGAATGCCCCCGTCACACGATCGCCCCGAACCCCCGGGCGCAGCAGCGGAGATTACAGCCAGCCCGGATCGAGTGCGGTGCGGCGCGTGGCGCCATCGTGACGGCCGTCGAAGCGTGACTGAATGCTTCAGAAAGCCCCTCGCCCCCTCTCGCTTGCCTGACAGCCGCAGGCGTATGCTGATGTTGCCGCCACTTGGGAGCCGGCCATGAAACGCACACTCATTTTCGTCGTCGCGATGGGCATCGCGATGATCTCTGGCTGCGTCACCACGCCGGCCGTGTTTACCGACTACGACCCGGGCGTGAGCTTCGGCCAGTACCGGACCTACCGCTGGGCGCAGAAGCCGGAAGGCTATTCGCCGCTCGAGCAGCAGCGCCTGGTCGCCGCGGTCGACGCCAAGCTGCGCGAGCGCGGCTGGACACAGTCCACCGAAGCGCAGATCGACATCGTCGCCAACGTCGCCACCGAGACGCGCTACAGCCTCGACAGTTTCTACAGCGGCCCGGCATGGGGCGGCTGGGGCTGGGGCGGCGGTTGGGGCGGCTGGGGTTGCTGCGGCGGTTGGGGCTGGGGTGCCAGCTACGGCTCGACCACGACCCGCGCCTACACCTACGGCACGCTGGTGCTGGACATGTTCGACGCGCAGAGCAAGCGCGCGATCTGGCGCGGCATCGCGCAGGGCACGGTGCCGTCGAATCCGCAGCAGCAGACCACCAACATGCTCGCCAGCGTCGACAAGATGTTCGCGACGTTCCCGCCGGGCGCGCCGGTCGCACAGGCGCAGTAAGCATCACGAACCTGCAGTGCGGCGCCGGGAGAGAGTCCGGCGCCGCACGTTCTTCAGCCGCCCCCTTGCGGCGTGAATAGCAGGTCCTGGTAGTCCCAGCTGAAATCCGCCAGCGGCGACACGGGCTTCATCGTGATGCGGTCGACCTTGCCGTCGGCATCGATCGCGAAGCTCACGTAAGCCGGTTCGGCCGTGCGATCGTCCCAGCTGACCTTGAACGTGTCGTACTGCCAGTGCTCCAGGGTGCCGACCATGTTCGGCGTCTGCTTGAAGTTCAGGCGGAGGCGGCCTTTCTCCTGGGCGATCTCGATCGGGCCGTACCACGGGTCCGCGAACTTGCCGGCGTAGCCGTCCAGCGGCAGCGACGGACGTGACGGCTTCTTCTCGGCCTTGCTCTTGGCCAGGTAATCCAGCGCACCCTGCACGCGGCCCTTCTTGTACGCAACGAAGTCGCCCACCCAGTCGCGGTGCGGCGCGCCAAGGTAGTGGTCGAGCAGTTCGTAGCCGAGCCCGCGCAGGACCACGCCGTCCTCGGAGTTGATCTGCAACGAGAAGCCGACCTGCTTGTCCGGGATCAGCACCACCAGCGTCTGCACGCCGAACACCGCGCCGCCGTGCTCGAGAATCTTCACGCCGCGGTAGTCGCGCACGTCCCAACCCAGCGCGTACGCCGAGAACTGCGGCGTGGCCTCGGCAATCGGCGCCGGATAGGCGTCGATCGGCATCAGCACCTGCGGCGTCCACATCTGGCGCGACGCCTCCTCGCTGAAGAGACGGCCCTTGCCATCCGGCAACGCGCCATGGGCGAGCTGGATCTGCAGCCAATGGCCGAAGTCGTTCGCGCTCGACGACACGCCGCCGGCCGGCGACGCATTTGCGCCCAGGCTCTGGCGCTCGTCGAGCACTTCCTGCTTGCCGACGCCGCGGAAGCCGCCGTCCATGCGCGCATGCGGCTGCACGCGGTTGGCGGTGGCCCAGCGGTCGACGTCGCGCGTGGTCGAGGTGCGCATGCCGGCCGGCTTGAGCACGCGCTCGCGCACGAAGGTTTCCCAGTCCTGGCCGCTGACCTCCTCGATCAGCTGGCCGGCAACGGCGTACAGCAGGTTGTCGTAGGCATAGCCGCTGCGGAAGCTGGTCGCCGGCTTGATGTAGCGCAGCCGGCGCACGGTTTCGGCGCGGCTCAGCGACGAGCGCGGCACGAACATCAGGTCGCCCGCGCCCAGGCCCAGGCCGCTGCGGTGCACGAGCAGGTCGCGGATGGTCATCTCGCGCGTGACCCAGGCGTCGTACATCTGGAAGCCGGGGATGTGGTCGATGACCTTGTCGTCCCAGCCGATCTTGCCTTCGTCCACCAGCACGGCCAGCGCGGCCGTGGTGATCGCCTTGCCGGTCGATCCGGTCGGGAAGATCGTGTCGGCGTCGACCGGTTCGGGCGAACCGAGCTTGCGCACACCGTAACCCTTGGCGTGCACCACCTTGCCCTGCTCGACGATGGTGACGGCCATGCCGGGCACGCCCTGTTCGCGGATCACCGCGTTGACGTGCGCGTCGAGGTCGGCCGGCGGCGCCGCCCATGCGGCAAAGCTGAAGGCGAGGCCGGCGACTGCCGGTACGATCTTGAGCAGGGTTCGTTGCTTCGTACCGGACATGTTCATCCCAGGCATTGGTTGATCAGTGCTTCGAACTCGGCGCCGCCGCGGATCGGGTCGGCGACGGCGCAACCGAGGCGGTCGCTTTCCGCCGCCAGCAGGCGACGCGCGGCGTCCTCGTCGAGGTGGGCGGTGTTGAGGCTGACGCCGCCGCAACGGATCTGCGGATTGGTGCGACGGCCCAGCTGCAGGTTCAGTGCAATCGTGTCTTCGATGCTCGGCACCGCGTAGTGCGCATGGCCCAGCACGCGATCACGACCGGGCTGGTGGCAGACCACCACCACGTCCGGCTGGCTGCCGTGCAGCAACGCCAGCGACACGCCGGCGTAGGCCGGGTGGAACAACGAGCCCTGCCCTTCGATCACGTCCCAGTGCGACGCCGCGGCATCCGGCGTGAGCAACTCGGCCGCACCGGCGGCGAAGTCGGCGATGACCGCATCCATCGGGATGCCACCACCGGCGATCAGGATCCCGGTCTGGCCGGTGGCGCGGAAGTCCGCATCCAGCCCGCGTGCGGTGAAGCCGCGAGCAAGTGCCAGCGCCGTGTACTTCTTGCCCAGCGCGCAATCGGTCCCCACCGTCAGCAGGCGATTGCCGCTGCGCTTGCGGCCGCTGGCAATCGGCAACTTGTCCGGCGGCCGCCGCACGTCGATCAATCGGCGACCATGGCGCGTGGCGGCGCGCTGCAGTGAAGGCAGATCCGCCAGGCGCATGTGCATGCCGCTGATGATGTCCAGCCCGGCTTCGACGGCCGCGACCAGCGCCGCCTCCCAATGTTCGGGAATGACGCCACCGGCATTGGCAACACCAATCACAAGCGCACGCGCCCCCAACGCGTGCGCCTGCGACGGTGACATGGCCGGCAGGCCCGTGCTGACACGGGCGCCGGGTAACAAGTACTCGCCGACACACCGCTCCGGTGCCCAGTCACGCAGACCGAAGGCGGTCTTGGCGTAACCGGGCTCCACCGTGTCCCCCAGGAACAGCAGGTACGGCGCGGGCAATGCGGGCGACACGGGTTCGTGCAACGAGCGGGCGGCTTGCATCTTCGGTCAGAACCTGTAGTCGACCTCGATGCCGAACGTGCGAGGCTGGATCGGCGAGGCGACCAGCTTCTCGGTGACGTCGGTCAGCTCGCTGGTGACGTCGCCGATCGACTGGTAGGCGCGCTCGTCGCTGACGTTCTTCACGTACGCGCGGAACGTCCAGTTCTCGTTGCTGATGTAGGCATTGAGGTCGACCGCGGTGTAGGCGTCCAGTTCCAGCGGCGGCGTGACATCGCTCATCAGCAGCGCCGGCGGCGTGGTCGTGCCGTCGAGGATGTCCTGGCGCGTGGTGGTGCCGTTGCGACGCTCGCTGGCGTAACGCAGGGCGCCGCCGAAGTGCGCGGTCCAGCCGTTGGACAGCGTCATGTAGTAATCGGCCGTCGCATTCCACGCCCACTCCGGCACGTACGGCAGGGCATCACCCTTGGCGCCGCTGGTGATCTCCACCAGGTACGGCGGCGACGCTGCGCGGATCACCGGGAAGTCCTCGTCGAGCTTGGCATCGGTGTAGGCACCGTTGACGCCGACCTGGAAGTTCTCGGTGACATGGAACACCGTCGACAGCTCCATGCCGGTGCTGCTGGCCTTGCCGGCGTTGACCAGGCCCGACACGCCGTTGACCACCGAGGCCACCTGGATGTCTTCCCAGGCGATGTGGAAGCCGGTCAGGTCGAACTGGAAGCGGTTGTCGAGCCACAGCGACTTCAGGCCCAGCTCGTAGTTGGTCAGCGTCGAGGAATCGACCTGCGACGGCAGCCCTTCCACCAGCACGTTCGGGCCGCCCGGCTGGTAGCCGGTGGCGACGCGTGCGTAGATCATCGCGTCGTCGCTGAGCTGCAGCTGCGGGCTCAGGCTCCAGGTGAACACGTCCTCGGAAGAACTGTTGGGCGTGTTGGCGATCGGCAGCAGGATGCCCTCGGTGACGTTCTGCGAGAAGTCCTGTTCGTTGCGCGCCCAGCGCACGCCGGCGCCGATCTTGAAGTCGTCGGTGAAGTTGTAGGCGCCGTTGGCGAAGAACGCGGTTTCTTCATACGTGCTCGGGATCGCCATCACCGCCAGGGTGCCGGCGATGCTGTCGTACGGCGCCGGCAGCGGCGAACCGTCGAGCTGGTTCAACTTGGCGACCTGCGTCTGCAGGGCGTCTTCCTTGGTGTAGAACACGCCGGCCATCCATTCGAACGGACCGTTCTCCTTCGAGACCAGGCGGAACTCCTGGGTGAACTTGTCCAGGTCCAGGCCGATGTCGAACGACGAGCTGCCCGGCTCGGGCAGGCCCAGCAGCAGGTCGGCGACGCCGCCGAACTGGATGGTCGAATCCTGGCGCTGGTTGCTGCGCGACTCCGAATAGCCGGTGGCGGAGACGAAGTCGGCCCAGCCCAGGTTCCAGTTGACCGTGGCCGAGTAGAAGTCGACGTCCTTGTAGAAGGGCTCGTCGACGAAGACGTTGTTGGTGAGGTCGCCGAACAGCGGCTTCAGCGTGTCCGGGTCGAGCGCGACCTGGGCGTTGTTGTCGCTGTCGACGGTCTGGCGCATCGCTGTGAGGTCGAGCGTTGCGGTCTCGCCCTGCCAGCGCATCGCCACGCGCGCACTGGTCTGCTTGCCCGAGTTGATGTCTTCCTCGCCGGTGACGGCGTTGTCGATGTAGCCCGGCAGTTCGTTCTGCGCATAGCTCACGCGCAGGCCGAGGCGGTCGTCGACGATCGGCAGGTTGGCGCCGAAGCGCGCGTTCCAGCCCACGTCGCCGGAATCCTCGACGCTGGACAGGCCGCCGCCGACGCGGAACTCGGTGGTGGTCAGGTCAGGCGCGACCGACACGTACTTGACCAGGCCGCCCATCGAACTGGCGCCGTACAGCGTGCCCTGCGGGCCACGCAGCACTTCGATGCGGCCGATGTCGTAGGGCAGCAGGTCGAGTGCGAAGAAGTTGGCGGCCTGGTAGATGCCGCTGGAGCCCAGCGGGGTTTCGTCCAGGTAGGTGCCGACCGTGGCGCTGGACGACAGCGGCGACACGCCGCGCAGCGAGACCTGGGTCTTGCCAGGCGAACCATTGGTGCTGATGTACAGGCCCGGCACCGTGGCCTGGAAGTCGCTGAGCTGGGTGGCGTGCGCGTTCTCGATGCTCTCTTCGGTGATCACGCTGATCGAGGACGGCACCTCGCGGATGTTCTCCGAGCGCTTGTTGGCCGTGACGACCACCTTGTCCAGCTCGGTCGCGCTGTGGCCGCCGGCCGAGGCGGCGTCCTGGGCGAAGGCCGAGCCTGCCACCGCCATCGCCAGCGTGCCGGTGATGACCATCGCCAGCGGGCTGCGGCGCAGCGTACGCATCGACGTGCGCTTCGTGTTGGCTTTGTTGCTGCTTGCGTCAACGTCGTACATGTCTTCGTTCCCCTGGTGAACTGGAAGCTGGTGGACTGGTTGTGCGGACTAAGGTGTTGCCGCGGCCACGGTCGTGGCCGCCGCGGGCGACTGCGCGACCGCTTCCACCCGGCGGGTGGGACGGTCGAGCAGCAACAGCAGGACGCCGGCGGCGATGCCGACCGCGCCCATGAGTACAAAGAAGGAAGAAGGACCGAGCACGCTCCAGTAGGTACCGAGCACGCCGGCGAGCAGGCTGCCGCCGAAGGTGGTGAAGAACCACGCGGCGATGGTGGTGGCGCCGTGCCCCGCCGGCGCCAGGCGCGCGAACAGGCCCAGGCCGATCGGCAGGATGAAGAGTTCGCCGGAAGTCAGGATGAGGAAGAACAGCGCCAGCCAGACCCAGCTCGCCTGCCCGGCCGGCGTCATCGCGCTGACCGCGGCCAGCATCAGGTAGGCGCAGGCGACGCCGAGCGCACCCATTGCCATCTTGCGTGCCGGTGCCGGTTCGCGACCGTTGCGCGCCTGCCGCGTCCAGTGCGCGACGAACAACGGCGTCAGCACGATCACCAGCAGCGGATTGAGCGACTGGAACCAGGTCATCGGGATGGTGAAGCCGCCGAGCACGCGGTTCACGCCGGTGTCCGCCCACAGCGCGATGGTGTTGCCCAGCTGCTCGTAGGCGCCGCGGAACAGCATCACGGTCAATGCGATCGCCGCCAGCACGCGCACGCGGGCCCACAGTTCGTGGCGCTGCAGCGCGGCTTTCTGCGCTGCCGGCGCATCATGGCGTCGCGGGCCCTCGTCCGGCAGGTGGCGTGCCCCCAGCACGTAGATCACCAGGCCGGCGAGCATGCCGATGCCGGCCGCGCCAAAACCGTAGTGCCAGCCGTAGAGTTCACCCAGGGTGCCGCAGACCAGCGGCGCCAGCAGGCCGCCGACGTTGATGCCGACGTAGTACACGTTGTAGGCCGAGCCGCGGCGGGGATCGTCCTTGGCGTAGAGCTTGTCGATCTGGCTGGGCAGGCTCGGCAGGAACAGGCCGTTGCCGAGCGCGATCGCCGCCAGCGCGAAGTAGAACAGGCTCTCGGAGGCCATCAGGAAATGGCCGAATGCCATCACCGAAGCGCCGATGATCACGGCGCGGCGACGGCCGAGCCAGCGGTCGGAGATGACGCCGCCGATGATCGGCGTGAAGTAGACGGTCGCGGTGTAGACGCCGTACACCAGCGACGCCTGCTGCTGCCCCAGCAACAGCTGCTTGGTCATGTAATAGACCAGCAGCGAACGCATGCCGTAGTAGGAGAAGATCTCCCACATCTGCGTGAGGAACAACACCGTGAGGCCACGTGGCTGGCCGAACAGGTCCCGGCTGCTGCGCACGTTGGCCGCCATCGTCAGCAACCGCCCCAGACGTTGCCGGGGCAGTCGACCTGGCCGTTGGCGTAGATCACCCCCGGGCTGCGGTCCTGCGCCAGGAACAGCGCACCGTCGAGGTCAACGATGTCGCAATGCTGGCCGAGCACGAAGCCGGCGCCCATCGCCCAGCTGGTGCCGATCATGTTGCCGACCATCACCTGCAGGCCCAGCGCGCGTGCACGCTCGGCCATCAGCAGGCCTTCGGTGAGGCCGCCGCATTTGTCGAGCTTGATGTTGACCACGTCGAAGCGGCCCAGCAGCGGCTCGATCTCGTCCAGGCCCTGCACGCTTTCGTCGGCGGCGATGTCGACCGGGCAGCTCAGGCCATCGAGGCAGGATTCGTCACCGCGCGCGCACGGCTGTTCCAGCAGCGAGACCTTCTCGTCGACCAGCACCGGAATCAGGCGCTGCAGTGTGGCGGCGACATAACCCTGGTTGGCGTCGACGCCGAGCCAGACGTCCGGACGCGCGGCGCGTACTGCGCGCACGCGGTCGATGTCGATGTCGACTTCGCCGGTGAGCTTCATCTTGATCGCGCGGGCATGCGAGTAGGCCACTGCACCGGCGCCCATCACCTGCGGCTCGTCCGCACCCAGCGTGTAGGTGGTGAGCAGCGGTCGTGCCGTTTCAAGCCCGGCCAGCTTCCACACCGGCACGCCGGCGCGGCTGGCTTCCAGCTCCCACAGCGCGCAGTCGAGCGCGTTGCGGGCGCCGCCGGGCGGCAGCAGCGCGCGCAGTTCCTCGCGGCTGATGCCGGCTTCGATCACGTCGCGGTGCGACTCCAGCGTCGCCAGCATGTCGGCGGGCTCGTCGCGCAGGTAATAGACCCCTGCCCCTTCGCCACGGCCCGTGTGCGGGCCATGGCGCAGGGTCACCACCGTCACCGGCGAATCGCGGAAGACGTGACCGGAGATGCGGAACGGCTTGGCAAGGCGAAGCAGTTCATTGCGGAGTTCGACACTGACGGCAGTAGCCACTGATGTATTCCTGCCGTCGTCAGTAGTTGGCGCCGTAGCCGACGATGTTCTGGGCGATGCCGAACCACAGCAGCCCCAGCATCGACAGCGCGAGCACGACGCTCCACAGCTTGGCCGGCCAGCGGCGACCGCTGCGCAGCACGTGCCATGCATTGGCCAGTCCGACCACCGCCGCCAGCGGCAGCACCACCAGGTTCAGCAGGCGCAGCAGGTGCACCCACTTGTCGTTGGCCGGCGACAGCATGTCGAGGCTGCTCAGCATCGCGATGGCCATGGCCACTGCGCCGCCCAGTGCGACCACCACGGCCAGCGAGGCGAGGCGGATGCGCTTGTGCCAGGTGGCGTCGGCGCCGGTGAGCTTGTATGCAACCTTGTAGTGGCGGCGCACGAGGGCCGAGATCGGCCAGGCCAGCACGGTCAGCAGCAGCGCGCCCAGGCCAATGGCGAGGATCGGCAGGAACAGGCCGCCCGAGCGGTACCAGGGCGTGCGGTCGAAGACCATGAAGGGCGAGATCGGATCGGTGCTGAAGCGCACGACCTTGCCGTCGACGAGCTTGGCGGCGATGCGGTCGGAGCTGTCGAGGTCGCGCCAGACATACGGGGCGACTTCGCGCCACTTCTTCGGCGCACCGTTGGCGCCGAGCAGGTCGGGCACGGTGATCGTGCCGTCCTCGTTGGCGACGACGGTGGTCTGTCCGAGCAGGTAGGCGATGGCGACGAAGCCATCTTCGGAACGGCGGCTGTTGTCGTAGCGGCCGGCGATCTGCGCGGCGTGCTGCTTGGCGGTGGCCTCGTCGACCTTGCCTTCGGCGTTCGGGCCGGGCAGGTAGCGGTCGGCGAACTCGTGGAACAGCTCGTTGCGGACCACGTGGGCCGCGCCTTCCTTGCCACCGGAGTTGACCGAGATGTAGAGGCCGACGCCGTCATCCGGGAACAGGTGCAGGTCGGTGTGGAACCACTGCGTGTCGCCGGCATGGGCGACCGAGCGGTGGCCGTTGATGTTGGCCTCGTAGAAGCCCAGCGCCATGCGGTTGAGCGGCGGCAGGATCGTCAGCGTGGTGTCGTGCATCTGCCGCGCGGTGGCTTCCGACAGGATGCGCGCGTCGCCGTAGGCGCCGTTGTTGAGGTGCGCGATCATGAACTTGGCCATGTCCGCGCCGGTCGAGGCCAGGCTGCCGGCCGGGGCCGGGTTGACGATCTCGTACGACTTGGCCTTGCCTTCCGACGCCTGCGAATAGCCGCTCGACATCAGCGCCTGCAGGTTCTTCGGCAACGGCTGGCGGAAGCTCGAGTGCTGCATGTCCAGCGGCTTGAAGATGTGCTGGTCGATGTAGTCGTCGAACGACTGGCCCGACACGCGCTGGACCACGTAGCCGGCCAGTGCGGTGGCGTAGTTGGAGTACGACGGCGTGGTGCCCGGGTCGTAGATGCGCGTGGGCACCCAGTGCTTGAGGTAGGTCTCGAGGTCGAGGAAGCCCTTCTGGTCGTTGGCGATCAGTGCGCGCGCGGTTTCTTCCATGCCCGTGGTGTGGGTCATGGCCTGGCGCAGCGTCACCGGCTTACCGTCGCGTGCCGGCACGGTGAAGTCGAGGTACTTGTTGATGTCCTCGTCGAGGTTGAGCTTGCCCTGCTCGACCAGCTGCATCACCGCGGTCCAGGTCAGCAGCTTGGACACCGAGCCGGGGCGGAACAGGGTCTTGTCGGGATCGACCGGCTTGCGCGAAGCGACATCGGCGTAGCCGTAGCCCTTCTGCAGCAGCACCTGGCCGTCCTTCACCACCACCACCACCGAGCCGGCGATGTCGCCGCGCTTGAGCGCGTAGGGCATGAAGCCGTCCAGCCAGGCTTCGACGTCGGCGCGGTTGAGCGCGGACTCGCCCGGCACCGGGACATCGGTGGCCACGGCCGGCGTCTGCGGCACGACCGCAGCCGGGGCGTCGGGCACCGACACCGGCGGTTTGATTTCCTGCCCTTGCTGGGCCCAGGCCGGCGAACCGGCCAGGATCATCCCGATCAGGCACGAGACTGCAGTCAGACGCATCGACACGTACTCCCCAAGTTCATGCCCGAAGGGCGGATCCCGCTGGCGCAACCGGGAAATCCGGGCGCACTCAGGCCGACTATCGACCTGTTTCGGCATTAATGATCCTAATCGGAGAATTGTCAACCCGTTCTGGCCAAGGTCGGCAAAAGGCGGGATCATGGCCACCAGTCCCCCGGTCCGCCGCCAGGCACACCCCGGGACCCGCCCGGCAGGAGCCCCCACGTCCATGAATTCGCAACACCCCACGATTGGCAGCCTGCTGCGCTCGCTGCGCGCGCGTAACGGCTGGACGCTCAAGGAGATGAGCGAGAAATGCGGCATCCCGCTGTCGACGCTGTCCAAGATCGAGCACGACCGGCTGACGTTGAGCTACGACAAGCTGCTGCAGCTGAGCCAGCGGCTGAACATGCGCATGTCCGAGCTGTTCGCCGAGACCGACGAAGCCTCCGAGCCGGCGGTGACCGCGCGCCGCAGCATCGGCCGCCTCGACGACTCGATCCGCGTCAACACGACCAACTACGACTACTACTACCTGTGCCCGGAATTGCGCCGCAAACGCATGATTCCGGTGGTCACGCGCGTGCGCGCCAAGAGCATCCGCGAGTTCGGAGACCTGGTCCGGCATTCGGGCGAGGAGTACATCTACGTGCTCGAAGGGCGCGCGGAAGTGCACACCGAGTTCTACGACCCGATCGTGCTGGAGGCTGGGGAGTCGGTGTATATCGACTCCAACATGGGGCATGCCTATGTGGCCGCGGAGGGGTGCGAGGAGGTGGTGCTGCTGGGCGTGTGCTCGAGCAGTGACGAGCAGCTGATGCAGTCGTTGATGACGCTGCATGGGGATGAGGCGGCTCATCGGTGAGGTGAGGTGAGGTGATGCGCCGGCTCCCGGGTGCGCTTCGCTTACCCGGGCTACGGTGAGTTGGGGTGGCCGTGGAGGGGGCCGGGGTGCGTTGTTCTGCAGATCCCGGTCTGCCGAGGTGCGCCATGAACGACTTGTCCCCTGCGCGGATCATCGAGGTCGGCATGGGCTTCTGGCCCGCCAAGACGCTGCTGTCGGCCGTCGACCTCGACGTGTTCTCGCGGCTGGGGGCCGCCGGTGCGATGACCGGCGCCGAGTTGCAGGCCTCGCTGGGGCTGAGCCCGCGCGCCAACCCCGACTTCTTCGACACGCTGCTGGCGCTGGGCTTCCTGGAGCGCGACGGCGACGGGCCGCAGGCGCTGTACCGCAATACCGCCGAGACCGCGCTGTTCCTCGACCGCGCCAGCAAGGGCTACATCGGCGGCTTCCTGTCGATGGCCAACGATCGCCTGTACCCGTTCTGGAGCGACCTGAGCGAAGCGCTGCGCAGCGGCGAGCCGCAGAACGAGATCAAGCGCACCGGCGCATCGATGTTCGACGAGCTGTACCGCGATCCGGCCCGGCTGGAACAGTTCATGTGGGCGATGGCGGGCATCTCGGCCGGCAACTTCAAGGCCTTCGCCGAGGCGTTCGACTTCTCGCGCTACACCACGCTGTGCGATGTCGGTGGCGCCACCGGTCAGCTGTCGATGGCCGTGGCCAGGCGCCACCCGCACATGCGCTGCATCAGCGCCGACCTGCCGGTGGTCACGCCCATCGCCGAACGCGAGATCGCGAAGGCGGGGTTGTCGGACCAGGTGCGCGCGCAGTCGCTGGATTTCCTCACCCAGCCATTGCCCAGTGCCGACATCATCACGATGGGCTTGATCCTCCACGACTGGAACCTGGAGGGGAAACGCCACCTCGTCCGCGCTGCATACGATTCGCTGCGCAAGGGCGGCGCGTTCGTCATCATCGAGAACCTCATCGACGACGACCGGCGCGAGAATGCCTTCGGCCTGATGATGTCGCTGAACATGCTGATCGAGTTCGGCGATGCGTTCGACTTCACCGCGCGCGACTTCGACGGCTGGTGCAGGGAGGCCGGATTCGAGCGCACCGAAGTGCTGCCGCTGGGCGGACCGGCCAGTGCGGCGATCGCCTACAAGTAGCCCTTAGAACTCCCGTCCGCGCGGGCGCAGCCATTCCAGGTCGCGAAGCGCGGCATCGAAGGCCAGGTCCAGCTCCTCGTTGCGATGCCGGATGAATTCGCCGACCTCGGGCGCCATGCTCGCGACCCGCGCCGGATCGTACTCGGCCTTCTTCGCCCGGTACGCCGCCTCGATCTGCTCGCGGGTGGCATCGGCGCTGATGCCCAGCACTTCGTGCCACATCTGGCCTGGCGCCTGTGCCTGCGGCAGCGGCGGCGGCGCGGAGGCCTTGCCCTGGCGCAGGCTCGGCAACATCACCGCGACCAGCCAGTAGCCCAGCGCGCCACCGCCCACGATCACCATCAGTTCGGTCGTCGTCATTGCAGAATCTCCAGTCGCTGCCTTGCCTGCAGCAGCTGTTCGTCGCCTTCGGCGAAGTCCAGCGCCAGCGCCATGCGTTCACCGATCGCGCGGCCGATCCGCGTGGCATCTTCGCGGTCCAGCACGCGGTTGGCCACGTCGATGGCATTGCCACGCAGTCCGCGTCGCAGTGTCAGGCGCCGGACCAGGTTGATCGCATGCGGCGGGCAGCACACGGCTTCGAAGCCGATCGAACCGACCTCGCGCGTGCTCAGCCCGAACACGCGCCGGTACCGCCACAGCTGCAGCACCAGCCAGCCACAGGTGGCATACACGGTTGCCAGCAATGCCAGCAGCACCAGCGGATGCGGGTAGCGCCACAGCAGAAGCGGCAGCACCAGCAGCATGAGCAGCCACAGCAACCGGCAGCCGCCCTTCAGTGCGTCCAGCGCGGCAATGAAATGATTCAGACCGGACCAGTGCGGCGGCGGCGACAGGTCGCCTTCGCCGAGCCAGGTCAGGCGGAACATCGCGGTCGTCGGACGCCACGGATCGGGCAGGTACAGGCGCCGACCGGCCAGCTCGAAGCCGGATCCGGTCGAAGCCCGCCAGCGCCACCCGGACCGCTCCAGCACTACCTCGTCGTAGTGCAGGAGCAGCATGGAGTCCTGCAGGTAAAGCGCGAACACGCCGAACACCAGCAGCAACTCCATCGGCAGGTTCATTCCGAGGCGCCGTCCTTCTTGCCCAGCATCTTGCGCAGTGCCGCCCAGCCACCGGCCAGGCCCACCAGCACCAGCTTCCACGCCTTGGCCAGGAACACCGCGATCGCAGCGAAGAAACCCTTCTTCGACGCCACTGCCGCGGCACCGCCGGTGATCAGCGCGGCCAGGCCGTACTCGGCGACGTGGTCGCCCGCCTGGTATTCGGCGTACTTCTCGCCGGCATTGAAAGTGTAGCCGGGCACCAGGCCCTTGAAGTCGGCAATGGCGGCGTCGAGGTCTTCCGGATTGGCGACCAGCACCACTTCCATCACGCCGTGGCGGCCGAGCAGGCGGGTGTTGTAGTTGACCACCTTGTGGTTCGACGGATGCACTTCGGCAAGCACCGCCCATTCCAGCAGCTGCAGGTTCTTGTCGTACTGCGGCTTGAAGCTCCAGCCCTGGATGTGCATCGTTTCCCAGCCGCGCTGGCGACGCTCTTCATTGGAGGCGTCGGTGCCTTCCTTGATCGAGGCCAGGATGTCGTCGGCTTCGAGCTTCTCGTCGTCCTTCACGTAGCCGACGTCGTCGAAGCTGAAGAACGAGAACCAGCTCAGGTCCTTCGGCGCCAGCGTGTACTCGTCGCCTTCGCCGGACGGGTTGTGCATCATTTCGTTGAGCTTGCGCGTGCCGGCCGCGCCGAGGAAGGCATAGCCCTTGGGCACGTCGATCACGGCCTTGTCGGCGATCACGCCCTTGGCCGGGCCGACCTGCCACGGCAGGCTGGAGATATCCGCTTCACCGCCGCCCGCGTCCTGCGCCATCGCAGGCATGAGCCCGTGTGCCAGCACGAGCGCAGTCGCCGCCAGCACGGAAAACAAGTGCTTCCGCATGATCCTTTCGTCCCCTGATTGATGTGGTCCGAACCAGCTTGGTTCGAGCGTGCCAGGCGGTCCCCACCGCCCGGTCCCGCCGTATTCCACATGCGCAGGACGATGCCAAGCCTAAGTGCAGGACCGCGCGCGGGCAACCATTGTGTGATCGTTGCCCGCGCGCACCTGTCACTGGCCTGGTATCACGCGCGTTCCGGCAGTTTCCACTCCGGCCGGATGAAATGGCAGGTGTAGCCCTCGGGGTAGCGCTCCAGGTAATCCTGATGTTCGGGCTCGGCTTCCCAGAACGGACCGGCGGGTGCGACTTCGGTGACGGCCTTGCCCGGCCACAGTCCGGACGCGTCGACGTCGGCGATGGTGTTCTCCGCCGTCTTCCTCTGCTCGTCGTTCGTATAGAAGATGGCCGAGCGGTAGCTCAGGCCGACATCGTTGCCCTGGCGGTTCTTCGTGGTCGGGTCGTGGATCTGGAAGAACAGCTCCAGGATCTTGCGATAGCTGATCACCGACGGGTCGAACACCAGCTCGATGGCCTCGGCGTGGGTGCCGTGGTTGCGGTAGGTGGCATTGGCGACATCGCCGCCGCTGTAACCCACGCGCGTGGACACGATGCCGGGGTAGCGGCGCAGCAGGTCCTGCATGCCCCAGAAGCAGCCGCCGGCCAGGATGGCAGTCTCGGTGGTCATATCGATGCTCTCCAATTGTTCAATCTTTGTTAATCGCATGCGTGTGGAACGGACGCGATGCAGAAGATGGAGCCCGCCAGGTCGATTTCAATGGCGGGACGGAATATATCACGCTAGCGATTGCATCGCATACGTGCTAGAGTCCGGGCGTCATATCGCGCTCCATCGGAGGCATCCATGAAAGCCAAAACGAATGAACGGGGCCCGGACCGGAAGCTGTCCGAGTTCCTGTGCTTTGCCGTCTACTCGGCCAACCTCGCCTTCGGAAAGATCTACCGGCCCATCCTCGACGAGCTCGGCCTCACCTACACCCAGTACGTCACGCTGGTGGCGCTGTGGGAGCAGGACGACCAGACCGTCGGCGGGCTCGGTGAGAAGCTGTTCCTGGAGTCCAACACCCTCACCCCCATCCTCAAGAAGCTCGAGGCGATGGGGTATGTCGAGCGTGCGCGCGATCCTGCCGACGAGCGCCAGGTGCGCGTGCGGGTGACGCGCGCCGGACAGCGCCTGCGCGACCGGGTCGATATCGACCTCGGCGATGCAACGGGCCTGACCGCGAAGGATTTCGCCCGGCTGCAGAAGGAAATCGTCACGCTGCGCAACAGCGTGCTGGATGCCACCGGGCGCGAGGAGTAACGACGGCCCGTCGCATCGGTCAGTTGCGTGCGCTGAGTCGTTCGATCGCCGCAAGCGCGGTCGCCAGACCGTTTTCTTCGCGCATGCGTGCGCCCAGTTCGCGGGCACGCTCGCCCACGGGCGCCGCCAGCGCCTGGTCGATGCGCTGCGCGAGAACGTCGCCGCTGATGTCGCGGCCCTTGACCGCAGGCGGGGCGACGCCACGCCTGTGCATCTGCGCCGCCCAGAAGAACTGGTCGCCGGCGAACGGCACCACGACCGACGGCACTCCGGCGCGACATGCCGAATGCGACGTACCCGACCCGCCGTGGTGGATCGCCAGCGCAGTGCGCGGCAGCAGCCAGTCGTGTGCGGTCTCGCCGATGGCCAGCACGTTGGCCGGTAGATCGCTCGTGTCGACGCCACTCCAGCCGGCGTGGAACAGCGCGCGGCGACCGCGCAACGCGGCGACCATCGCCTGTTTCAGCCGCTGAGTATCGAAGCCGGTCATGCTGCCGAAGCCGATGTAGATCGGCGGCTCGCCTGCTGCCAGGAATGCCTCCAGCTCCGCCGGTGGCGTCCAGTTCGGAGATGGCAGCATCCATTGCCCGCACGCGAGTGTATTGGCCGGCCAGTCGTCCGGCGCGACCAGCAGCGAAGGCGACACGCCGTAGAGCATCGGATGGCCTTCCCACATGCGCTTGCGCGCGGGCAGGCCGCCGACCTGGGTGAGCGCGGTGTTGGTCGATGCGCGGAATGCGCGCCACATCATCGAGGCGACGAGCTGGTGACTGGCGCGGTTGAGCACGCGCGGCACCAGCGAAGGCGGCAGGAACGGCGACGGGAACGCTCGCGTCGGCGACAGCGGGATCATGCCCGTGCCGATCACCGGGATGCGCAGGCAATCGCCCGCGGCCAGCCCGACGAACGCGGCAATCCCGGACACCAGCAGCAGATCGGCGTCGCGGGCTTCATCGAGGATCGTCCGCAACCAGGCCGACGCATGGGTGTTGGCGATCGCGGCCAGCGCCTTGGCCGTGGCATTGAGGTCGCTGCTGCCGCCGACGACCGTGCCGATGCCCTGCCCCGGCTCGAGCGCGCCGCGGATGTCGCCTGCAAGCGCGGTAGTCGGCACACCGAGCGCATGCGCGCTGCCGAGCGTCCCGGCGTCTGCGAGCAGGCGCGCATCGTGGCCGGCGTTGCGCAGCACATGGCAAAGCGCGGCCAGCGGACGGGTATCGCCCTCGGTGCCGTAGGTGGCAGCAATTATCTTCATGCGGGTTCGAGCGGCGCCTCCTGCGCCGTGGGCAAGGCGACTGCGTGCGCCTTGAGAATGCGGCTTGCCACAAACAGGTTCTTGGCCGGAAGGATGAGGCCGGACTCGAACGGGCTCAACACGATCGTGGTCACCAGCACCGGCACCAGCCCGACAGTGCGGGCCCTGGGATCGATGGCGCGGCAGATCCTGTGCACGCGGACGGTATAGAAGAGCACCGGCGGAACGGTGACGAGTGCCAGCATCACCGAGGTCGTGAGGCCTCGCTGGTCCCATTGGAAGCCGACGAAGCAGCACATGGCCGTGAACCAGACGACGTGCAGCACATAGGTACGCACGAGGCCGGCGCGCGCCCTGCGCAGCTGATCAATCAGCGATGGCGCGTGACGGTTCAGTCGAAGTGCTCGATGCTGTCCGGAAGGCGAACCCAGGCGTGCTTGCGCACCCCGTAGACCGACACGCGCGGCGGCGGGAACTCCGGATCGGCGAAGGCACCGACCGGGATGGCGATCGCATCGGGAAACGCGTCCATCAGGTAGTACACGGTGCAGCCGCACTCCGGGCAGAAGTGGAACCGGGCCGAGGTGCCCTCATCGCCGACGCGCACGAACTCCCTGCTCGGTCCGTCGATCGTCGCCGCGTCGAGCGGGAACCTGGCCTGCGTACTGAACACCCCACCGGTCCGCCGCTGGCATGCCAGGCAATGGCAGATCGAGATGCGTATCGGCTCGCCCCGCGTGCGAACGCTGAGCTTTCCGCAACTGCATGAAGCGATGCGATCTGTCATGACGCCCCACCACCACAGGCCCGAAGCCGCGTTATACCGCTGCCGGCGCAGCCAGGCCAGCGAAATTGGTCTTGAATCGAATTGCACACTGCGCGATGAACATGATCGCGATCAGGTCGTCAGATCACCATTACCTAACGGCTCGCGGCGCAAGCTCCGCTGGCACTACGACGCAAAGTCGTAACGGCCACTCAGCCGCGCAGCACGTCCCATCCCCCACCCGCACTGAGCCCTATCGCCCCGCCACTGGCAGGGGCCTGGCTTCGGCCGCCCTCGATTCCGTGCAATACGGATCGCACAAAAGGCACCAATTCCATGAATACCGTCAACAACACCCCGAACAGCAAGAACCTCGTCGATACTGCCGCCGCCAATGGCTCGTTCAAGACGTTCGGGCAAGCCATCGATCGCGCGGGAATGAGCGACACCCTGCGCGGCGTCGGGCCGTTCACCATCTTCGCGCCGACCGACGCAGCGTTCGAAAAGCTCCCGGCAGGTCGCCTGGAAAACCTGTTCAAGCCCGAGAACAAGCAAGAGCTCGTATCCCTGTTGAACTATCACGTCGTCAGTGGTCGCAAGATGGTTGCCGATATCGGCAAGTGGGAATCCGCCAAGACCGTCAACGGCCAGTCCGCTCCGATCAGGATGACCGATGACCAGGTCAGCATTGACGGCGCGAACGTCACCTCGGCCGACATCGGCTCGAGCAATGGCGTCATCCATGGCATCGACAAGGTCAATGTTCCGACCAAGCAGTAACGCAGTCGGATCGACCATCGGAACGGCGGGGCTTGCCCCGCCGTTCTCTTTTCAGGCATCTTCCGGCCGGCGTACTTCCAGTTAGGCAACCCTCGATGCTCCGACGTTTCCTGCGGACCCTCGCCACCCTCCTCCTCGCGATCCCCGCGACCACCATCGCGTTCGCGCCCGCACAGGCAGGCGACGCGCCTGCGAGCCATGTCATCGGCGCCTACTACCCGGGTGGCTCGGCGTCGCGCTATCCGGTCGCGCAGATTCCGGCCGACAAGCTGACGCACGTGTTCTACGCGTTCGCGCGAATCGAGGACGGACGCTGCGCGGTCGCGCCCGAGGCCGCCGCACATTTCAACGCGCTCGCTGACCTGAAGCGCAAGCATCCTTCTTTGCGCACCCTCATCTCGATCGGCGGCTGGGAAGCGGGCGGGTTCTCCGATGCCGCGCTGACGGCGGCCAGCCGCAAGCGCTTCGTGGCGTCGTGCATGGCGTTGTTCTTCGACCGGCACCGCGGCGAGTTCGACGGGGTCGACATCGATTGGGAGTTCCCGGTTTACGGCGGGCCCACCCACCTCGCCGCGCGGCCAGACGACCAGCGCAACATGACCCTGCTGGCGCGCGAGTTCCGCAGCCAGCTCGACGCCACCGCCAAAGCGCGCAAGCAGAAGTTCCTGCTGACCGCCGCGCTGCCGGTGGGTCGCATGCAATCGGCCGGCCCGTACGATCCCGCGCGCAGCTTCGAACTGGCCGAGCTGGCGGAGACGCTGGATTTCATCAACCTGATGACCTACGACATGGGCACGACGTTCTCGCCGGTGGCCGCGTTCAACGCGCCCCTGCGCGCCGACCCGGCCGATCCGCTGCAACCGGACCTGCGGCGCTGGAACAATGTCGAGGGCGGCGTCGACTACTACCTCCAGCACGGCGTTCCCGCGGACAAGCTGGTGCTGGGCGTGCCGTTCTACGGCCGTGGCTATCGCGTCACCAGCGACACCGGCGATGGCCTGTACCAGCCTTACAGCGCCCCGTTCCAGGCGGGCGACTGGCGCGACATCAAGGCGCGCCTGCTGAGCGATCCGAAGTGGCAGCAGCACTGGCACGACACGGCGCAGTCGCCGTGGCTGTTCAATCCGGCGGAGCGCATCTTCGTCAGCTACGAAGACCCGAAGTCGATTGGCCTGCGCGCCGGACTGGCGAAGGACCGCGGGCTGCGCGGCGTCTTCATGTGGGAACTCACCGGCGACGACGACGAGCAGAGCCTGCTCAAGGCCATGGTGCGGCCGTTCGAAAGCGACCGCTAACCAAAGCGGCTTCCCGAAGGAAGCCGCCAGCGCCTCACTTGGAGACGATGCTGGTGCCCTGCGGCACGAGGTAGCACGCGGTGGCGGTCTTGCAGGCCTCGGCCTGGATCTCGGCCAGCTGGCGGGCCAGGTACTGCTCGGGCGACAGGCCCATCTTGTTGCGATAGGCGTTGTCCGCGTCGGCCTTGGCTTCCTGCTCCAGCTTGCGCTGCTGCTCGGCGATGGTGGCGGCGACCAGCGTCAGGTTGCGCTGCTGTTCGGCCGCGGTGTTGTTCATCTGCGTCAGCACGTTCTCGTTCGGCTTGGCCTTGCCGAGGTTGACCGCCATCACTTCCACGCGGATGCCGGATGCCTTCACCAGCGCGCGCAGCTGCTCGGTGACCTCCTGGTCGACCTTCTCCGCCGCCACGGGGTCGGACATCATCTGCGCCATCTTCTCGGACTTGACCGCCCGGCGGACGATCGAGTTGTACGGCGACAGCACGTTGTTGGCCCACCACTGCGGGCCGAAGCGCTTGAGCGTGTCGGCCGCATCGATCACGCGCAGCTGCACGCTGGTGTCGAAGTCGAGCAGGATGTTGTCCATGGACGAGAGGTCCTGGAACGGGATGTGCAGGGTCTGCGGCGCGGTGGTGACGTAGATGACGTTGGTCGACATCCAGGTCACGTCGCGGCCTTCCGCCAGCACCTCGGGCCGGATGCCTTCGTGGCCGAACAGGTACGGGCGGTCCTGGTAGACGGCGACGTCGCCCGGGTCGGGCTGTGCAACGGTGCATCCGGTGCCGTGGAGTGTCATGCCCAGCGCGATGGCGAGCATGGCGAAACGACGAGAAGATTGCGTCACTCAGTTCCCCCTGGTTGGCCGGCCGCGGAGCGGCTTCGGCTTGAACTGGTTGCGCAGGTTACCGGACGGTGTGCGTGCGCGCGAGCAGCACGCCGGCGACAGCTCCCGTGGTGCCGCCGGTTCAATCGCATGCACGGTGTCAGACGGTGACGTTTACCGCCACGTCGATGTTGCCCTTCACGGCCTTCGAGTACGGACAGATCTGGTGCGCTTCATGCACCAGCCCTCAGCGACCGCTGCTCAATGGCGTGCCCGTCGATCTGAATGGGTTATGGCGCGGCTCGCGCAGGCCATGCGCGCAGCGAATGACCGCCTGTCGGAAATGGTGGCAATGGCTTTGACATGCCCGGCAGTTTGCGCGAGCATATTTACATCGCATGCGCTTCAGTCGGATGCGATAAACAAAGTCTGAACCACCCCCTCCCCACCGATTGACTGCTCCCACCGACCTCCCTACAGTGCGCATCCATCGCATACGATGTAATCGGACGCGATGACAAAACCTTCCCCACCAGAGCAAGCCACCATGACCACCATCGACAAAGTTCTCTTCACCGGCAAGACCCACACCACCTATGGCCGCGTCCCGACCGCTGCCGACCACGGCAACGTCAACCTGGCGCTGTCCGCCCCCGGCCACGCCGACCTCGACCAGCAGTTCACCGCCGTTGCAGCGCACCCCACCGCGGAGCAGCTGTTCGCCGGCGCGTGGTCGGCCTGCTACATCACTGCGATCGGCCTGATTGCCTCGCAGAAGCGCGTGACGCTGCCGGCCGACACGTCGGTCGACATCGAGGTCGACCTGGGCCAGAGCGGTGCCGCCTGGCTGCTGGCTGCCCGCTTCGAGGTCCGCATCCCGGGCCTGCCGCAGGACGTCGCCGAGAAGCTTGCCCGCGCCGCCCACGAGATCTGCCCCTACTCGAAGGCCGTGAAGGGAAACATCGACGTCGCCGTCAACGTCACCACTTCGTAAAGCATTGCTTCCGACGGTCGGCCTGCACCCTGCAGGCCGACCGGGCCGGACATCCGAGTAAACCGCCATGAGCCACCTGCGTACCGCCTACCAGCCCATCAGCTGCGAGTTCCATGATCGCCTCGAGGACCTCGCGACCCTGCGCAAGCCCGCGCGCATCAGCTTCCGCGACGACGACGACGCCATCCAGCAGCGCGAGGCCGTCATCACCGATGTGTTCGCCCGCAGCGGCGAGGAATTCCTGTCGATGGGCAATGGAGAGATCCTGCGCCTTGACCGCCTCGTCGAGGTCGACGGCGCGCGCCTTGCCGACTACGACGCGTCGTCGTGCAGCATCAACTGACGCCAATCAGCGGCGCATCTGCCCCTGGCCCAACGGCGCCACCGGCATGGGCATGGGCATCGGCCCGGACATCGGACCCGGTCCGGGCCCGTAGTACGCACCCGGGTAGGGCGCGCCATAACCCGGCCCATACAGCGGGCCGTCGTACTGGCCGATGCTGATGTTCATGCCGACATGGCCCGTGTCGCCGTCATCGGTGACGTAGGTCTTGTTCATACTGATGTCGGCGGTCTGCCAGTTGCTGTTGCCGCCCTGCTTCGACCAGCCCACACCCGCGCCCAGGCCGCCGTGCACCTGCCAGTCGCTGCTGGTGCCGGCATCGGGATTGATGCGCCGGTTGGCGAACGGGCGCCAGACCGGATCGCCTGGTGAGGCACCCGGCGGAAGCTTCTGGTAATCGGCGGTGTTGGTGAATTCGATCGGCGTCGCCGGCACGCTCAGGTCCAGTGCGGACGCGGCGGACGCATCGTCCTGTGCCATCGCCGGCACGAAGGCCAACGCGCCACACAGGCTCAGGAGACTGAATGCTTTTGCCTTCTTCATGGCGGGTCTCCAGGGTGTGCTGAACGCGCGTTGCAGGCGTTGACGCTAACAACAACCGATTGAATGGCAGCTGTCGGCGACCGGCCAGCATCGGTCAACTATACGTCCTCCGACGCCGCCGCCCTGATCGTTGCCAGCTCCAGCTTGTGCATGGGCAGGAACGCCTGGGTCACGCGGTCGATGGTGGCCTGGTCACCGGCTTCCATGATCTCGTCCATCAGCTGCGGCGTGACCTGCCACGACAGCCCGAACCGGTCCTTGCACCACCCGCACTGCTCGGCCTCCGGCACGCTGGACAGCTGTGCCCAGTAGCGGTCGATCTCGGCCTGGTCGCGGCAGGTGACCATGAACGAGATCGCTTCGTTGAAGCCGAAGCCGTGCGGGTGCCCGCTGTCCATCGCCACGAACCACGTCTCGCCCAGGCGGAAGTCGGAGAACATCACCGTGCCTTCCCGGTCCTGCGGCATGCCGGCGGGGTACTTCACCAGCTGCCCGGCCTGCGAGTCGTCGAAGACCGAACGGTAGAAGGCACCCGCGGCCTCGGCCTTGCCATAGGCGTCGCCGGTGAACATCAGCGCCGGCACGATGGCCGGCCTGGGTTCGCTGCCCGACGGCTTCAGGAACAGCTGCCACGACACGCCATAGCGGTCCTGCAGCCAACCGTAGCGCTCACTGAAGGGGTAGCTGTCCAGCGGCATCAGCGCCTGGCCGCCCTCGCCCAGCGCTGCCCAGAGCTTGTCGAGCTTCGCGCGCGCATCCGGATCGCGCGACGGATCGAAATTGACGAAGAACGACACCGACGGATTGAACTTGAACAGCGGCCCGGCGCTGATCGCCATGAAGGGTTGCCCTTGCACGGTGAACGCCACCACGTCGCAGTCTCCCGACGGCGTGTTGCGCAGCCGGGTGACGTAGTCGATCTGCGAGTCCGGGAACACCGAGCAATAGAACTCGGCGGCCTCCTTCGCCTCTTTGTCGAACCACAGGTGCGGGGTGATCGGCTTGACGAGTGGCATGCAGGATCTCCCTCAGGATTTCTTGACCAGCGGCGGCGGGAAGTAGCTGCCGTCGGCGACGCCGCCCTTCGGTCCGTAGAAGCGGAACGTCAGGCGATAGTCCTTGCCCGCCGGCGTCGGCAGCCAGTTCGGATCGGGCGCGTCGGCCGGCTTCTCCGGGGCGAAGTACAGCGTCAGCGAACCGTCGGCGTTGTATTTCAGTCCCGACTCGCGGTTCAGCAGGAAGCGGTTCTTCGGATTGGGCAGCACGCGCGCGAACACCGGGTCGACCGCGATCACCGACCAGAAGTAGTCCGCGTACTTCGGCGGCAGGTCATCCTTCGGGAAGGTCATCGTGTACGTGTGGCTGCCGTTGAGCTGCACACCGTCGCCGTCGAGGTTGCCCTTGTAGTAGACGACCTCGTCCATCCGGTTCGCCCAGATGCCGCCAAGGTTGACCAGGGTGCGACCGAGCCAGTCATCGTTGTACGTGCCCACTACGGCCGGGCGCACCCAGTTGTTCTGGACCCTGCCATGGCCAATCGTGGCCGAGGCCTTGCCTAGGTCGACCTGCGCCTTCTCGTGGATGACCTTGTCAACGCGCGCACGCTCGGCGGGGTCCTGGATCCCGGCCGCTATCGCGCGCACCTTCGCGGCGACGGCGTCCATGCCGGCGTTGATGTCCTTCTCGCTGTCGAGCACGGCGGGCGCATTCTCGAAGGCTTCCACGCCCGGCAGGTGCTGGACGTCGAAATCCGGGATCGCCGGTAGGCTTGGCGGCGTCGTTTCGCCCGTGGCGTGCATCGAGAACTTGTGCTGCAGGGCGACGGCCTGGTCCCAGTTATCGCCCAGCTCCACGCGTGCCAGCACGCGCATGTACTTCACCGGCACGTCGATGCGTGTCGTGTTTGCGGGCAATGTCACGTTCGCGCCCTGCAGGCATACGGCGAAGTCGCCCGCGGGTCGCTTGGCCTGCGTGCGCTCGTTGATGTTGGCCACCGTTTCGCCCCAGCCATTGAGGAACTGCACCGTGTAGTAGCGCTTGCTGACCTTGGGCACGGTCACGATCGTGCAGCTGTCCTCGTCGACGGCGACCCAGGCTTCGGAGTACGCGACATCGAGGTTCGGATTCGGCCATTCGACCGCGCCTGGCTTGCGATGGATCATTTCATTCCACTTGAAGCCTTCGGCGAGGTCGGCCTTCTGCTGGCGCAGCACGAGCAGCCGGCCGAGCAGGTAGATCCAGGCGTCGCTGATGTCCTGGTCGGAGTAGGCGGCCTTACTTTCTGCAGGCGCCTGGGTTGGCGGCGTCGACGCGGTTGGCGTCGCTTCCGGCGTGGAACGCTTGCAGGCGCTGGGCACGAATGCCAGGGCAACAAGACACGACATCCAGGCGATACGGTTCATGGCCCACTCCCTCCAGGTCGCACATGACGGCGCCATCGCTTGATGCACTGGCAGCCGTTTCGGCAGCGTGAAAAGGGGCGGCCGAGGCCGCTTCACCCGCCGGCGGAAGCTGGCCGGGCGGCGTCGCATCGCGTTTGTGCGAACGGTAGTAGTGCTCCCTGGCCGCCTGCCGCAGCGCAGGCGGTGCGAAGGCCAGCGTGCAGTCGGCGCGCGCGGGCGAGACGTGCACCAGCGCGACGAACGCGACGACCAGCAACTGGGTTTTCATCGGCGTCGCGTCCGGCAGGCGGGACGCTCAGCCTCGCTGCTTTCCGGATCGCGCAATATCCGGATCGTGCAGGCCATGAGACTTTGTCGCAGGTTCCCACTGCAGCGGTGCGTGACGGCTGTCACGCGTCGCGAAGCATTGCCTGTAACGGGCGGGGCATACTTGCGTCGCTGCGCGCGCAATGGCCGCAGGCATGGACTCAATAACAGGGGAAACAATGAAGAAGGAACTCGCACTGGCAGCATTGCTGGCGGCAGCACCGTTCAGCGCCTTCGCCGGCTCGCTGAACTACACGTATGTCGAGGGCGGCTACGCCCACATGGCCCAGGACGAAGTCCCCAGCTTCAACATGTTCCGGTTCGTCTACGGGCAGCCGGGGGAAGTGAAGAGCGGCGGATTCTTCGGCGCCGCCTCGGTGGCGATGGGCGAATCGCTCTACGGCTTCGGCAGCGTCCATCGAGGCACCGACACCGTGGAAGTGCAGGTCCATGACACGTTCAGGGGAGTCGTTTCATCGACGTACGACGCCGACGTCACCATGACGCGGCTCAACCTTGGCGTGGGCTTGCACCACGGCCTGTCGGATCGCACCGACCTGCTGGCCGAAGTCTCGGCGATCGATACCGACCTGGACATCGAAGACGAAAGCGCAGACGACGACAACTTCCCGAGCGGCTTCGGTGCCCGCTTGTCGGCCGGTGTGCGCTCGGCGCTGACCGATACGGTCGAGATCTGGGGCAAGGGCAACTACACCACCAGTGAGTTCTACGACTCCGAGCTCAGCGCCAGCGTCGGCCTGCAGGTCCGGTTCGGTCCGACCTGGGGCGTCACCGGTGAGGTCGAAGGGGGAAGCGGCTACTCGCAGTACACGCTGGGCGTTCGCGCCAGCTTCTGATCCGCATCCAGGCCCGGGCGCTTGACGCCCGGGCCGATCGATCAGAACGAACCCGCCGGAACCCGCACCGCGCCTTCCATCAGCACGCGCGCACTGCGGCTCATCACGGCCTTGGTGACGGTCCACTCGCCATCGACCTGGCGCGCCTGCGCACCCACGCGCAACGTGCCCGACGGATGACCGAAGCGGACTGCACCGTGCTCGCCACCGCCGGCGGCCTGGTTGACCAGGGTGCCGGGGATGGACGCAGCGGTGCCGATCGCAACCGCGGCCGTGCCCATCATCGCGTGGTGCAGCTTGCCCATCGACATCGCGCGCACGTGCAGGTCGATCTCGGAGGCGGCGATGTGCTTGCCGCTCGAGGAAACGTAATCCTGCGCCGGCGCGACGATCGCCACCTTCGGCGAGTGCTGGCGGGTGGCGGCCTGGTCGAGGCTCTGGATCAGCCCCATGCGCAATGCACCGTGCGCGCGGATCGCCTCGAAACGCGCCAGCGCCTTGGGATCTTCGTTGAACACCGGCTGCAATTCGGTGCCGTTGTAACCCAGCTCGGAGGCGTTGACGAAGATCGTCGGGATGCCGGCGGTGATCATGGTCACCTTCAGCGTGCCGACACCCGGCACGTCGAGGTCGTCGACCAGGTTGCCGGTCGGGAACATCGCACCGCCGTCGCTGTCGTCGGCCGGGTCGAGGAACTCCAGCGCGATCTCGGCCGCCGGGAAGGTCACGCCGTCGAGTTCGAAATCGCCGGTTTCCTGCACCTGGCCGTTGCTCATCGGCACGTGCGCGATGATGGTCTTGCCGATGTTCGCCTGCCAGATGCGCACCACGGCGATGCCGTCGGCGGGCACGCGGCTGGCATCGACGAGGCCGGCGCTGATCGCGAACGGGCCAACCGCCGAGCTGAGGTTGCCGCAGTTGCCGCTCCAGTCGACGAACGCCTTGTCGATCGAGACCTGGCCGTAGAGGTAGTCGACGTCATGGTCCGGCACCGAGGCCTTCGAGATGATCACGCACTTGCTGGTGCTCGACGTCGCACCGCCCATGCCATCGGTGTGCTTGCCATAGGGATCTGGCGAGCCGATCACGCGCATCAGCAGGGCATCGCGCTTCGCGCCGGGGACCTGCGCCACGTCGGGCAGGTCCTGCAGGCGGAAGAACACGCCCTTGCTGGTGCCGCCACGCATGTAGGTGGCGGGGATGCGGATCTGGGGGAGATGGGACATGGGCAAGCGGTTCCGTTCGGGTACGGCGTGCAGTTATTGAAAGCGTGCCGGCGGCCTCAGGCCGCCTGCGCGGACTCCAGGAAGTCATTGGCGAAACGCTGCAGCACGCCGCCGGCGTCGTATATCGACACTTCCTCGGCGGTGTCGAGGCGGCAGGTCACCGGCACTTCGACGCGCTCGCCGTTGCGGCGATGGATGACCAGCGTCAGCTGCGCGCGCGGCGTGCGCTCGCCGATGACGTCATAGGTCTCGGTGCCGTCGATGGCCAGCGTGGTGCGGTTGGTGCCCGGCAGGAACTCCAGCGGCAGCACGCCCATGCCGATCAGGTTGGTGCGGTGGATGCGTTCGAAGCCCTCGGCCGCGATCGCCTCGACACCGGCAAGACGCACGCCCTTGGCCGCCCAGTCGCGCGACGAGCCCTGGCCGTAGTCGGCGCCGGCAATGATGATCAGCGGCTGGCGACGCTCCATGTAGGTTTCGATCGCCTCCCACATGCGCGTGACCTGCCCTTCCGGCTCGATCCGCGCCAGCGAACCCTGCTTCACGTTGCCGGCCTCGTCGCGGACCATTTCGTTGAGCAGCTTCGGGTTTGCGAACGTGGCGCGCTGTGCGGTGAGGTGGTCGCCGCGGTGGGTCGCGTACGAATTGAAGTCTTCCTCCGGCAGGCCCATCTTCGCCAGGTACTCACCGGCCGCGCTCGACGCCATGATCGCGTTCGACGGCGACAGGTGGTCGGTGGTGATGTTGTCGCCGAGCACCGCCAGCGGGCGCATGCCGCTGAGCGTGCGTTCACCGGCCAGCGCGCCCTCCCAGTACGGCGGGCGGCGGATGTAGGTGCTCTGCGGGCGCCAGTCGTACAGGGGGCCGACCTTCTCGCCGTGCTTTTCGCTGATGTGGAACATCGGCTCGTAGACCTGGCGGAAGTGGTCCGGCTTGACGCTGCTGGCGACGATCGCGTCGATCTCCTCGTCGCTCGGCCAGATGTCCTTGAGCGTGATGGCGTTGCCATCGGCGTCATGGCCGAGCGCATCGCGCTCGATGTCGAAGCGCACGGTGCCGGCGATGGCATAGGCGACCACCAGCGGCGGCGAGGCCAGGAAGGCCTGCTTGGCGTACGGGTGGATGCGGCCGTCGAAGTTGCGGTTGCCCGACAGCACCGCGGTTGCGTACAGGTCGCGATCGATCACTTCCTGCTGGATCGCCGGATCGAGCGCACCGCTCATGCCGTTGCAGGTGGTGCAGGCGAAGGCGACGATGCCGAAGCCGAGCTTTTCCAATTCCGACAGCAGGCCGGCTTCTTCCAGGTACAGCTGCACGGCCTTGGAGCCCGGTGCCAGCGACGACTTCACCCACGGCCGGCGAACGAGTCCGCGCGCGTTGGCGTTGCGCGCGATCAGGCCGGCGGCAATCACGTTGCGCGGGTTGCTGGTGTTGGTGCAGCTGGTGATGGCGGCGATGATCACCGCGCCGTCGGGCATCTGCCCCGGCACGTCTTCCCATGCACCGGCGATGCCGCGCGCGGCCAGGTCGGAGGTCGGCAGGCGCTTGTGCGGGTTCGACGGGCCGGCCATGTTGCGCACGACCGACGACAGGTCGAAGGTGAGTTCGCGTTCGTATTCGGCGGTCTCGAGCGCATCGCCCCACAGGCCCGCCTGCTTCGCATAGGTTTCGACCAGCTTGACCTGCGCATCCTCGCGACCGGTCAGGCGCAGGTAGTCGATGGTCTTGTCGTCGATGAAGAACATCGCCGCGGTCGCGCCGTACTCGGGCGCCATGTTGGAGATCGTGGCGCGGTCGCCCAGGGTCAGCGCCGAAGCGCCTTCGCCGTGGAATTCCAGGTACGCGCCGACCACCTTCGACTGGCGCAGGAACTCGGTCAGCGCCAGCACGATGTCGGTGGCGGTGATGCCGGGCTGCGGCTTGCCGGTGAGGTTGACGCCGATGATGTCGGGCAGGCGCATCCACGAGGCGCGACCGAGCATCACGCTCTCGGCTTCCAGGCCGCCTACGCCAATTGCGATCACGCCGAGTGCATCGACGTGCGGCGTGTGGCTGTCGGTGCCGACCAGCGTGTCCGGGAAGGCGACGCCATCGCGCGCATGCACCACCGGCGACATCCGCTCCAGGTTGATCTGGTGCATGATGCCGTTGCCCGGCGGAATCACGTCGACGTTGCGGAACGCCTTCTTCGTCCAGTTGATGAAGTGGAAGCGGTCTTCGTTGCGACGGTCCTCGACGGCGCGGTTCTTGGCGAACGCGTCCTTGTCGAAGCCGCCGTACTCCACTGCCAGCGAGTGGTCGACGATCAGCTGCGTCGGCACCACCGGATTGATCTGCGACGGATCACCGCCACGCTCGGCGATCGCATCGCGCAGGCCGGCCAGGTCGACCAGCGCGGTCTGGCCGAGGATGTCGTGGCAGACCACGCGCGCCGGGAACCAGGGGAAGTCGAGGTCGCGACGGCGCTCGATCAGCTGCGTCAGGTAAGCGTCGAGCATGCCCGGCTCGGCGCGGCGCACCAGGTTCTCGGCATGCACGCGCGAGGTGTACGGCAAGCGGTCGTAGGCGCCGGGCGAGATCGCCTCGATCGCGGCGCGTGCATCGAAGTAGTCGAGCGCGGTGCCCGGGAGCGGCTTGCGGTATTGGCTGTTCATGGCGGCTGCTGTGGTCTTGACCGGGTGCGGAAACGAAGTCCGCCGATTATCCCGCAATTGGAGCGGGGCCGGACCCCGATTACTTGCCTTTGGACGTCAACTTTCCGCCGGAAGTGCCGTGCCGGCTCAGTGCAGCCGCTCGCGCAGGTCCACCAGGGCCTGGTCGGCCGAATCCACGCGGATCAGGCCCATCCGCGGGTACTCGATCTCGATCGTCACGTACACCGTCAAGGTCAGGATCGCGGCGAAGACGAACCGGTGCAGCCAGCTGCGGTCGGGGTTGACCGACGTGGCATAGCCGACCAGCAGCCCGGCGACCAGGCACAGGCCGGCCAGCAGCCAGTAGACGATGCGCGGCGGATGGCTGCGGGTCGCCGCGACGCGGGTGTCGGTGATGTCGAACATCTCGTTCAACGCGTTGATCACCAGCAACGTCGCCGGTGCCGACGCATCCGGGCGTCGGGTCGCACGCACGGCGTTGCGCCAGATCTCGTCCTGCAGCGCCGAACCCTGGTCCAGCTCCGCTTTCGTGTACTCGCGGTTCTCGGCGTCGCGGTAGGTTGCCAGGCGAACTTCCAGGTAGCGCCGGAACAACGCCCGCAGTTCCGGTTGCGCTTCGTCCGGCAGCAGGTCGAGCCGCTGGTAGGCCGTGCCGATGGCGTTGGCCTCCTCGGCCACCAGATGGCGACGGTCATCGAAGCGCGAGGCCGCGCCGAAGAAGGTGAAGGCGATCAGCAGCGCGAGCAGGCCGAACACCGCGCCTTCAGCGGCATCGGCGCCCTTGGTCAGCCCGCGGCTCTCACGCGCGAGGTGGGAGACACCCAGCCGTCGCCCGAGTTCGATGAACAGCACGATCCCCGCGAACAGGCCAGCCGAGAACAGCGCAACCTGCACTGCGAAGCCCATGCTCATCGCTCCACCGCGCCAGGTGCCGGCGCCCGGGCAAGCAGTTTTGGCGAGCCGCCATTAGGCGGTCGTGAAGTCAGTCCGCGACGTGGATCACCAGCTTGCCGAAGTTCCTGCCCTCGAGCAGGCCGATGAAAGCGTCGGGGGCGTTCTCCAGGCCGTCGACGATGTCCTCGCGCAGCTTCACCTTGCCGGCTGCGACCCAGCCGCTCATGTCGCGGTAGAACGGCGCAAAGCCATCGGCGTAGTGATCCATGATGATGAAGCCCTGCAGGCGGATGCGCTTGCGCAGCACCAGGCCCATCAGCAGCGGCAGGCGATCGGGTCCGGCGGGCAGCTTCTCGTCGTTGTAGTGCGCGATCAGTCCGCACACCGGCACGCGCGCGCCATCGTTGAGCAGCGGCAGCACCGCGTCGAGCACCGCCCCGCCGACGTTCTCGAAGTAGACATCGATGCCATCCTTGCATGCCTCCGCCAACTGCTGCGCGAACTGCGGGTCGTTGCGGTCGATGCAGGCGTCGAAGCCGAGCTCGTCGAGCACGTAGCGGCATTTGTCGGCGCCACCGGCAACGCCGACCACGCGCGCGCCCTTGATCCGGGCGATCTGGCCGACCACCGCGCCGACCGCGCCGCTGGCTGCGGCCACGACCACGGTCTCGCCGGGCTTGGGCTCGCCGATGTTCAACAGGCCGTGGTATGCGGTGAATCCCGGCATGCCGAGCGCGCTCAGCGCCAGCGAAGGATGGTCGGTCTTGCCGAGCGGCATCAGGTCGCGCCCGTTCGACAGCGCGTAGTCCTGCCAGCCGGATCCGCCGAGGACGAGATCGCCTTCGGCGAACTTCGGATGGCGCGACGCGACGACGCGGCAGACGGTGCCGCCGACCATCACGTCATCGATCGCGGTAGGCGGCGCATACGACGGCGCTTCGCTCATGCGGCCGCGCATGTAGGGATCGAGCGACAGGTACAGCGTTCGCAGCAGCACCTCGCCCTCGCCGGGCGTGGGCACGTCGGTCTGTTCGAGGCGGAAGTCCTGCGGCGTCGGCGCACCCTTCGGGCGCGAGGCGAGGACGATGCGACGGTTCACGTTCGCGAGCTGCGGCATGGAGGGGCTCCGGTGCGATCAGGCCCACATCTTATGCCGTGCGCACGCCGTCCGGGCCGCGACACAGTGTTTCAATTCCATCACGCAGGCATCACCGCTGGAGTCTGTAATGAGCACCGTCCCCCAGCCGCGTGACCCGTCATGAAATCGATCCTGATCCCCTTCGCGATCGCCGCCTGCCTGTGCACCTTCAGCGCCCATGCGAAGTTGCCGCTGATCAACGCCACCTGCCCCGGCAAACTCGACGTGCACGTCGACCAGGGCGGGCCGGTCTACGTCAACGGCAAGGAAGCCAAGCTCAAGGTCGTCAACGACAACTATTACGAAGCCAAGGACGCAGCGACCGGCACGACGATCTCCATCTCGATCAATCCCGACGGCTCGCCCGACATGTCTTACACCGGCAAGAACCGCGCGAATGGCGTGTGCAGGATTGCCAGCGATACCACGGCCGCTCCCGCAGCCGCTGCTGCCCCGGCCGCGGCGCCGCGCAGCTCGAACCCGGCGTCGGAGAAGGCCTGCCTGGCCGCCGTGTCGAAATCGACCAGCGTGGCCAGCAGCAAGCTCTCGGTGATCTCATCCGAGTTCAGCGAGGCCGGCATTTCCGTTTCGGTGAAGGTGCCCGGCGCGGACGCGCCCTGGGCGTGCATGACCGACCAGAAGGGCAAGGTCTGGAACGTCAGCTACACCGGATCGGAAGGCAAGTTGTAGCGGTCTCGTGCCGTGCCGGCGCGCGTCCTCATCGGGCTGCTGCTGGGTGGACTGGCGCTGGCGGCGTTCCCGGCGATCGCCCAGGAGGCGCCAGCGCCCGCTGAGGACTCGTCGTTCTTCCTGTGGACCGACACGAGCTTCACGCTGCTCGCTTACGGCAAGGGTTTCGCGGTCGATCCCGATGAGCAGTCGACGTTCACCATCGAACATGCGCACGAGTCGAAGATCGGTGACTTCTTCATGTTCATCGACTTCACCGATTTCCACGGCGAGCCAGCTACGGACTCCACCTGGTACGGCGAGTTCGGGCCGCGCCTGAGCTTCGGCAAGATGCTCGACAAGGATCTCTCGCGCACGCTGTTCAAGCACAGCCTTTTCGAGATCAAGGACGTCCTGCTGGCGATGCAGTACGAACGCGGCGAGGACCCCGACCTCGCCGAGGCCGCGCTGGTCGGGCTGGGATCGAACCTCGAAGTCCGCAAGGCCGGGCCGCTCGGCGGACTGGGCAAGTTCAACTACGTGCAGTTGAACGTCTATGGCCGATCGGAGCTGATCGAAGGTGCCCGCCATGGTTTCCACGATGCGCAGATGACGCTGGCCGCCAGCTACCCGTTCCAGATCGGCAACTCGGCGTTCCTGGTCGATGGCTACTTCGACTGGGTGATGGGGCTGGGCTCCGAGGACTGGAGCTACCACCTCAACCCGCAGATCTCCTGGGATGCGGGCGCGAAGATCTGGAACACGCCCGGGAAACTGTTCATCGGCGTCGAAGTCGACCTGTGGTGGAACAAGTACCAGATCGTCAACTCGCCCTTCTTCGACACCAACCAGAATGCCGTGAGCGTGATGCTCAAGTACCACCTGTAAGCGAGGTCACGGCTCCGGCGTGCCGGTGTCCTTCCCGCCCTGGCCAAGCTCCTTGCGCGCATCCGTGGCGAGCGCCTGGTACCTGGCCTTGAACTCGTCGAGCGTCATCTCCTCCAGCTCCTCCAGGTCCAGCAGCGCGTTGTGCGCGCCCTTGGTCGCGCGGATCAGCTCGTCCAGCTTGAGCTGGATGGCCTCGGTGTCGCGGTTCTGGGTGTTCTGGATCAGGAACACCATCAGGAAGGTGATGATGGTGGTCCCGGTGTTGATCACCAGCTGCCAGGTATCGCTGAAGCCGAACAGCGGCCCGGTGACGATCCACACCAGGATCAGCAGCGCGGCGGCAGCGAACACGCGTGGCCGACCGGAGAAGTGGGCGGCCGACTTGGCGAAACGGGTGTACCAGGATGTGCTGGACGACTTGGGCATGGCGGGGCCTCGCTGGTGCGCAGACGATGGCCCCGCATGCGTGCAGGCGTGGTCAATTTGGCAACCGGGCCTAGCGAAGGACCAACAGCGCGGCACCCGTCATCGCCAGCGATGCAGTCCAGGCGTGACGCAACACGGTACGCGGCACCAGGACGGGCACCAGGGCGATGCCACGGCACACGCCGGCGGCCATCGCAGCGGTGGTGGCAAGCATGGCCGTCAGGTGCAGGACCACCGCCGCCATGGCCAGGGCCAGCGAACCCGAAGCCGTGATCTCGCGCGCCGGCGTGTTGCTCATGCACAACGGCACCAGCGCCGGCACCAGCATCAGGCCGGCGCCGTGGACGGTGGCCATCGCGCAGGACCACAGTGCCATGCCGGCGTCGCTGCCCTGCCGGCTGTTGCTGCGGTGCCGCGCGTCACCCAGCCAGCGATGCAATGCCACCGTGATCAGTGACGCGCCTGCCACGAGCTGGACCAGCACGCGATCGATCAGCACGCCTTGCATGACCGCGAAGACGACCAGCGCCACTGACGCGGTGTGGCCGACCGCGATGGGCAGCAGCGCACGCAGCGCCTGCGCGACGTCGCCCGAGCGCACGCCGCGTTCGGCCGCGAACATCCAGCCACCAGCCGGGCTCAGTCCATGCAGTGCACCGAGCCCGGCGACGCCCAGCCATGGCCACCAGGTTGCCATCATCCGCAGCAGGAAGCGGCTGACTTGGCCGGTGCTTCGGGCTCGTAGCGGTCGTGGTGCCGCACCCACGCCATCGGGTAGTCCAGGCCGTCCTCGTCGCGCCCCTTGGGCGTCAGTTCGATCAGGTTGTAGGTGTGCATCATCACCTCGACGCCGCGGCCGTAGCGCGAGTAGGTGTGGAACACCTCGCCGGAGTCATCGCGGACGAACACGCTGATGCCCGGCGCTTCCTCGTGCGGGAACGGCTGACGGACGTAGTTGTAGTCGACCTTGCCGCTGGAGCGCTCTTCGTGGCTGAAGTTGACGCCGAAGTCATGGTTGAAGTCGCTGCCATGCGAGGACACCCAGTCGAACTTCCAGCCCATACGCTGGCGGAAACGCTCGATGTCGGCCAGGGGCGCGCGCGATACCGCGATCAAGGTGACATCGCGCTGCGCCAGGTGGAGGTTGGCGCCGTCGTTGTGGTCGGCCATGAAGGAACAGCTCTTGCAGCCCTGCTCCCAACCCGGCGCGAACATGAAGTGCTGCACCAGCAACTGGCTGCGGCCGTCGAACAGATCGGCCAGGTGGCGCGGACCGTGCAGCGTGTCGAAGACGTAGTCCTTGTCGACGCGCACCCACGGCAGCGCGCGGCGTTCGCGGGCGATCTGGTCCTGCAGGCGGGTGAGTTCCTTCTCGCGTGCCAGCAACTGCAGGCGCTGGGCGAGCCAGCGGTCCCTGCTGACGACGGGATGGTCGTTCTCGGTGAAACGGTCAATCGCGATGTTCATGATGTTCTCCGCATGAGTGGCGAGTGCGCCGGTGCCGCGATTCGCGGGCAAGGCGCTCCCGTCTCCGGCCGGGTGACCGGAGTTGGTTGGCAAGGCGGGTTTCGGTGTTGGCGCTACTTGCCGGGCCGGCGTACGACGCGGACCTTCCCGCTCCCGCCGCCACCGCAATAGAACAGCCCGGCGCCGTCGGACTCGAGACCGCTGACACCCGCGCCGCGCGGCATCTCCAGGCGCTCCAGCACGGTGCCGCTGTCGGCATCGATGTGGCGCAGCTCGCTTTCGTCGCCGTCCCAGACGCCGTGCCACAGCTCGCCATCGACCCATGCCACGCCCGTGACGAAGCGGTTGGATTCGATGGTGCGCACGATCGCGCCGGTGTCCGGATCGATCTGGTGGATCTTGCGGTCGCGGTACTGGCCGACCCACAGGCTGCCTTCGGCCCAGGCCAGGCCCGAGTCGCCGCCTGCACCGGGTGCGGGGATCGACGCCAGCACGTTGCCGGTAGCCGGATCGATCTTGTCGATGCGGGCCTCGGCGATCTGGTACAGATGCTTGCCGTCGAAGGCCGTACCGGCGTGGGCGGCATGTTCGAGCGTGCGATCGACCTGGCCGCTGGCGGGGTCGATCGCAAGCATCTTCGAACCGCCTGCGGCCCACACGCGACTGCCGTCGTAGGTGACGCCGCCGATGTTGTCGGCGCCTTCGAAGGGGCCGAACTCGCGCACGATTTCCGCGGCGCGCGCCGGCACCTTCTCTTCTGTCTTGTCGATGGTGACTAACGTGGGCATTTGCTGGCTCCTGTTGGCGCCGTTGCCGGCGCGTAGGGTCAATCTACTCAGCGGGCAGCGCGGCAGGGAGTAACAAGGTCGTCGTGAAACCGACCAGCGGCGGAGACAGCCAGCGTTGCGCGCGTGTACGACCGATCGAGCGCACTTGCCCGGCGGACTCCAGTTCGGCCAGTGCGCGCTGGACGGTGCGCTGGCTGTCGCCCAGTGCCAGCGCGAGTGCCGACGTCGACCACGCGGCGCCGTCGGCCAGCAGTGCCAGCAGCGACGCCTGTTCGCCGTCGATGGGCGGCACCAGCACGACCACGGCGCGGCCATCGCGGGGCGCCAATGCGAAGCCGCGCGCACTGGCCTCGATGTCGAGCCATGGCGCTACCAGCTTGCGCAGGCGACCGATCTCGACGCGCAGGCGCGCGCGATGCGTTTCGTCCGGATGCCGCGTGCGGAACACGCGAGCGATGAGGGCATTGCGATCGACGTCGCCGGGCCAGCCTTCGGCAAGCGCGCGCAACAAGGCAAACAGGATGGGCCGTCGCGCCAGCGGCAGCCAGGCATCACCGTGACGCAGCCCGCGCCGGCAGGCATCGACGACGAGCACGCCAGACGCGATCAGGGCTTCGACGTCCTCCAGGCGCAACGGCTCCTCGTGGCCGGCATGGAGGCTGCGCGCGGCACTGCGTTCAAGTGCGGCCCGCGCTTCGGCCACCTCGGCAAGCAACGCGGGGACGCGGGCGCGTTCGGCGGCACGGCTGGCATCATCGAGCGCCACCTTCGCCTCTGCCGTGCGCAGCGAACGCAGCGCAACCTCCGCCGTCGCCAGACTGGCCACGGCCGCGAGCGATGGCGGCAGCCCGTCGGTTTCCAGTTGCTTCAACGCAGAACCGGCTTCGTCGAGACGGCCGAGCAGCAGCAACCTGCGCACCGCGATCAGCCGGGCCTGCAGCGCGTTGGCGCGATCATCGCGTGCGTCGAGGGCCGTCGCCGCCTCGGCGAGCGTGCGCGGCGATCCGCCCAGGTCGCGCATGGCCAGCGCCACCTCGGCCTCGGCGACGACGCATCGGGCCCGGGCCAGTTCCTCGCGGACACCAAAGCCGCGCGCCGCGCGGCGCAGCAGTTCGCGGGCGCGTGGATAGTCGCCCAGCTGGGCCATGGCGATGCCGCGCAGCGCGAGCGCCGGCGGGTCGTCGCGCAGGGCCACGCGCTTGAGCGCGCCGAGCGCGTCGCCGGCGACCAGCGCGCGACCGGCCGCGGCTATCAGGGAGTCCATCGCGGCAGGCTACCGCGCCATCAAGCGCTCGCGATAGCCGGCCACGATCACTTCTTCTTGCTCTTGTTCAATGCCACGGCGGCTCGGATGAGCGCTTTCAACGCCTTCTCGTCGATGTCGTCGCCTTCGTGGATGTCGATGGCGCGGCGGGTGTTGCCGTCGAGGCTGGAGTTGAACAGCCCGGTCGGATCGTCCAGCGACGCGCCCTTGGCGAAGGTCATCTTGACCGCGCTCTTGTACGTCTCCCCGGTGCAGATGATGCCGTCGTGCGACCAGGTCGGAACACCGCCCCACTTCAGCTCTTCGACCACGTCGGGATCGGCCTGCTTGACGATGGCACGCACCTTGGCGAGCGTTTCGCCGCGCCAGCCGCCGAGATCCCGGATCTGCGCATCGATCTGCTCGGAGACCGATCCTTCCTTCGCTTCCTTCGCACCGCTCTTCATGGGGTCATCGCTCCTTGAGTGTGGGGGTTCGTCGACAGACCGCCCCACAAGAAGAGCCGGGATTATAGGCGGCGCATGTGAAGGACCGGACTGGAGCGTGGTCACGGTTCGCAGCAGTTGCCCGGTTGCGGGTTGGGCGGCGAGCGCGGCGTTGACGGCGTCGGCGGCAGCGCGATGGTGCCCGGCGGAAGCGCTGAATGCGTCAGCACCATGTCCTTGAAGCGATCCCAGGGGAACTCGGCGCCCGGGTCCGTCCTGCGTCCCGGATCGAGTCGCGCGTGGGAGATGACATGCTTCAGGTTCGGGTACTTCGCACACGCGTACAGCACGATGCGCGCGCAGGCTTCCAACTGCCAGGGCGAGTACGGGTCGCGGCCACGGATGCCCTGGGAATTGACGATCTCGATGCCGAGGCTGCGATTGTTGACGTTCGGCCCGGCGCCCAGGTGCGTGGATGCGTTGACGTTATCGCGGACATGGAACGCGGCCTTCGCTTCGCCAACGGTGGCCCATGCGAATTGCCCATGCGCCGCTTCGGCTTCGTCCGGAATGATCCAATGCGCGCTGGCCTTCACCTTTTTCCACGTGTCGATGGCGTGCCCGGTCGCGAAGCCGGCAGTCGCATGAATCACGACCGTGTCGATGACCTCGAACACGTCGCGACCGCGCGAGCGCGCGCGATTCCGGGTGAGCCAGTGGAATTCCGGATGGAGCCGTTCGGCGAGCGGCAAGAACGGTGGGCGGTCCGAGGAGAGCTTGAACTGGAAGGTCTTGGGATCGGCCATGCTCGTTCTCCGCGAGGCGAGTGAGGGGCAACGTGCCCACCGCCGGCGCCGCGGTCAGCGGCCACCGCTTAGCTGCGCTTGCAAGGGTGCCACGGGCAGCGGGCCGGCCAACGATAGCGGGACCTGGTTAGCGCGGCTGTCCCAGATGGGGCCAGCCATGCTGCCCGGGCAGGCCGGCTGTCCGGATCGCCGCCACGAGGCCCCTGGAGGCCTTCCGTACCGTCCTCGCCCATGAAGCGACACGAAGCGCATGGCTGCCCGTTAGCGCAACTTACGTTGGAACAGGAAAGGATCCCCCGAGGAAAGCCGCTGTGTTCTCCATGTCGTCGCGAATACGACGGGCCCGGGTCGCGGCCCGCCTGACCCAGGCCGAGCTTGCGCGCCGCCTGAACGTGCAGCGCAGCGCGGTCACCCAGTGGGAGCGCGAAAGCGGCACCCACCCCAGCCTGTCGCACCTCACCCAGATCGCCTGCGAAACGCAGGTGCACTTCGAATGGCTGGCCACCGGCCGCGGCGAAAGCCATCCCAGCACGGGTGAGCTGGACACCGCGGTGATCGCCCAGGACTACGCCCGCGACGAACTGGAAAGCCGGGTGCTGCTGGGACTGCGGCAAGTGCATACCCGCGATCGCGAGGCGGCGGTAAGGATCGTCGAGATGTTCGCGACGCTGCGCTGAGTGGAGGCCCCATGTCGACGACACCGCATGCCCACGAACGAGCGAACACATCGGTCTTCGCCCGGCGCCCGCTGGCAACGGGTGTTGCTGTCGGCGTCGGCTCGCTGTTGCCCCATCTGTTCCTGACACCGCAGGCATCGCTCGGCTTCGCCGCCATCCTGATCGCCCTGATCGCCGGCATCTACTTCGGCTTCGCCGTCATGAACGGCTCCAGCCGCGATCAGATGGTGGAGTTCAACGTCGCCGGCCTGTTCGCGGTCACGGGGCTGCTGGGCCTGTTGCTGTGGCCAGTGCTGGTGGCGATCGCGTACTTCGCGCACGCGGCCTGGGACTTCGCCCACCACAACCGCTCGCGCCTGTCGCTGGTGAGGATCCCGAGCTGGTATGTGCCGTGGTGCGTGGTGATCGACGTAATCGTGGGTATCGGGTTGCTGGTGATCTGGAGCCGCAACGGGTTGATCTGAGCGCGTGAGGCGGCGGTCGCCGGTGCTATGCAGGCCCGTCAAGGTACCGTCGGAGGCGAAGCCTAGTCTTCGATTCGGAACGCCACCTTCAGCCTCTTTACGGTCTCAGGCCAAAGAGGAGTCGTCGGCTGAGCGGCGGAGTTCTGATTTCCGAATAGCCCGGCTTCACGAATGGCCTTGGTCAGCGGGACTGTCGCCAACCACTTGATCGGTACGAATCTGTCAGCTCGAACCGGATCGTGCGCGTCCGCCCGGATATCCGCGTGAATACTGCCAACGTCCAAGTACTTCTTCGGCCCGTCCGGCGTTTCAACCAAGAAATCCGCGGCAATGACAGGCTCGCCGGTGACGATTCCGACGCCAAGATATCCAGTGCCGGGGCGATTGACCCAGACCCGTCGGCCGGGGACAAGCAAGCGCAGTGTGCGGCTGTACCACTCGCTGCCGCCCGCACTGATGAACCCGTACTTCTGCGCGTCATCCCAAGATCGCTGGCTGTCGCCATAGTTCGCGTACAGCTCGCCATTCCAGGGCACGCGCTCACGCCGCGCAGTCTGGACTTCATGCTGCTTGTTGCGAACCTTGACCTGGTATTCCTCGGCTTCCTTCAGCGGAATAATCTGTTGAAACTCCAGGAGTAGCCGCTCGTCGAGCTTGTACGCACCCATCCGGAAGCAGGTGATATCGAGCCCCTTCTGATTCAGCCATAGGATCGATGACGTTAGTTCCCTAGAGTAGTCTTCAGAGAACAGGATGACCCTTACATCTGCCGCAAAATCGTCTTCATTCGGCTCAGCCCACCCGAGAAACTCGAGGATTCGCTCGCGGGCAAATCGCGCTTCCTCTGACCCGAGGAATCCTTCAAACGTGGTAATCGCCTGATCGAAGGTCATAGTCGAAACCATCGATGCGTAGCGAATCGCTTGGAGCTCCATATGACTTCCCGTGTCACCGCGCTTCAGCTCAATGACGACCAAGTTTGCCTTGCGATCCAGCGCCAGCAGGTCGATTCGCCGCTTCGACTCGTCCCAATCTCCGAATTCTTCGGCAATCACAAGGAGGTCAGGAATGAGATCGGAGATCTGCTCCCGCAGAAGAGCCTGAAGATCGCGTCGTTCGCGAACCTCCGCGCGCGCGAGACTGATCCGCGAAACACGCGCCAATCGACCGCTTTCGACCTCGTAGAAAGCCATAAATACCTCTCAATCGCCTCAACGATTCCGACCTTCAAGTCAACATCGCAGACGCGGCATCGTCCAACCTCGCCACGCCTGATCCGACGACTTCCGCCGAGTTACGGCTGATACACCGGATCCGACCGGGACCACATCCCTTTGAAAATTTTGTACTATCTTTCCGCCCGGGCGGGGGACATGATGGCACGATCGACATCAAATGATGAGGCGGAGATCCTGACCATAAGACAGGTCGCCCTGTACCTGCAGGTAACTGAGCGCACGATTTATCGGTTAGCTGCCTGCGAAGGCATTCCGGCGTTCAAGGTCGGGGGCTCGTGGCGCTTCCGCCGTAGCGATCTGAATCATTGGATAGCAGGTCGTATTGGCAAGGCGAATGCGACTGCTACCGAGGGGGCGGTATGAGCGCCAGCAGAACCACCTCTGTTCATATCGAGGACTGCCGCGAGTCGGTCACGACCTTTCCTGCCACCTTCCGCTCTGCCAGGCAGGAAAGCTCCAAGTGACCACGTTCAACGAGGACTCCCGCGTCAAGGTCCCGGCGATTCTGCACCTGGCCCGGCTTGGCTATACATACCTCTCCTTGAAGCAAGCGAAATGGGATACGCGCAACAACATCTTCCCCGAGCTTTTCGAGGAGGCCATCCTGCGCATCAATCCCGAGTTGCGTCACGAGGATGTTCCCGCCCTACTTGACGAGCTTCACCTGAAGCTCGCGGGCGACGATATTGGCCGCAGCTTCCATCAACGTCTGACCGCCCGCGCAGGCGTTCGCCTGATCGATCTCGAGAACCTCGACAACAACAGCTGGCACGTCGTTACCGAACTGACGTTCGAGAACGGTGAGGACAACTTTCGCCCCGACATCACCCTGCTCGTCAATGGCCTTCCAATCGCGTTTGTCGAAGTGAAGAAGCGCATGAACCCTGGCGGCGTGCTGGAAGAACGCAGTCGGATGAATCGTCGCCATGCCAATCTGAAGTTTCGGCACTTCTTCAATCTCGTCCAGCTGATGGCTTTCTCCAACAACATGGAGTACGACGGCGGGCAGTTCGAGCCGATCCAAGGCGCGTTCTACGCCGCCTCCACCTATGGCGAGGCGCACTTCAACTATTTTCGCGAGGAGCGCGCCAGCGAACTGGCCGATGAAATTGGCGCGCCGGACGGCGACGTCGAGAATTTCGTCCTCACCGACACCAACCTTGTCGCCATCAAGAACACGCTAGAGTTCGAGCGCAACAAGTCGGCGGACACTCCGACAAATTGCCTGCTAACCTCACTGTTCTGCCGACCGCGTCTAGCCTTCGCCCTGCGCTATGCCTTTGCCTGGCTGACAACCGAGCATGGCATCGAAAAGCACGTCATGCGCTATCCGCAGCTATTCGCGACCCGGGCCATCGCGGATCGCCTGGAAGCAGGTGCTCGCAGGGGCATCATCTGGCACACCCAGGGCAGCGGCAAGACCGCGCTTGCCTACTACAACGTGCGCTTTCTGACCGACTGGTTCCAGCAGCGCGGCGAAGTGGCGCGCTTCTACTTCATCGTCGACCGACTCGACCTGCTGAGGCAGGCGCGCGATGAGTTCCGCATGCGTGGGCTCAGTGTCAACGTCATCGAAAGCCGGGAAGCCTTCGCCCGCGACATCAAGAAGGCTGTGGCGGTGGACAACGACCGTGGCGAGCCGGAAATCACCGTAGTCAACATCCAGAAGTTCAAGGACGACCCAGAGATCACTGCTGCTGGGGACTATGCCCTGAATGTCCAGCGCGTGTACTTCCTCGACGAGGTCCATCGCAGCTACAACCCCAAGGGCAGCTTCCTCGCCAACCTCGAACAGTCCGACCGCAACGCCATCAAGATCGGCCTCACCGGCACGCCGCTGATCGGCGAGCAACTACAGTCCAAGGCCCTGTTCGGCGACTATTTCCACAAGTACTACTACAACGCCTCCATCGCCGACGGCTACACCCTTCGCCTGATCCGGGAGGAAATCGCCACCCGCTACAAGATGCAGCTGCAGCAGGCGCTGGCGGACATCAAAGTGCAGCAGGGTGGCATCGAGAAGAAGGCCCTGTACGCGCACCCGCGTTTTGCCGGCGCGATGCTGGACTACATCCTCGACGACTTCACGCAATCGCGCGTCACCTTTGGCGATGAAAGCATCGGCGGCATGGTGATCTGTGACAGCGCCGAGCAGGCGCGTGAGCTATATCGTCAGTTCCTGCAGCGGATGACGCCACCTGCGCCGGAGGCGGCCTCCGAACCGGCCAACGACGAGGAGTATCGGCAGAAGCGCGTGGCTGAGGCGCGACCAGGCTACGGGAAGCCACTCTACGCTGCGCTGATCCTGCACGACGAAGGCGACAAGAAATCCCGCGAGGACGAGGTTAAGGCATTCAAGCGGGGCGAGATCGATCTGTTGTTCGTCTACAACATGTTGCTCACCGGCTTTGACGCACCGCGGCTCAAGAAGCTTTATTTCGGCCGCGTCATCAAGGACCACAACCTGCTGCAGGCGCTGACCCGGGTCAACCGCCGCTACCGCAAGTTCCGCTACGGCTACGTCGTCGACTTCGCCGACATCCAGCACGAGTTCGACCAAGCCAACCGTGACTACTACGACGAGCTCACCGCCGAACTCGGCGACGAGATGCATCACTACAGCAGCCTGTTCAAGGCCGAGAGCGAGATCCGCACGGATATCGAGGCCATCCGGGAAGCGCTGTTCGACTATGCGCTGGATGACGCCGAACTATTCTCACAGCAGGTCGGCGTCATTGAGGACCGCGACAAGTTGCTCGCCATCGTCAAGGCGCTTGGACTGGCGCGCGAACTGCACAACCTGATCCGCCTTGGTGGCCATGCAGAACTCGCCGAGTTGCTGGATTTCCACAAGCTGCGCGTTCTGCACATTGAAGCACAGAACGCGCTGGCCGCGCTCAACCTCAAGCAGCAACTTGACGACGCTCACGACACCTCCACCTTGCTCAACCAAGCGCTGGAGGACGTGATCTTCAAGTTCGAGAAGATCGGCGAAGCCGAACTGAAGCTGGCCGACGAGCTGAAGGATATCCTGCGCCGTACACGCGAGGCGCTCGCTTCAACGCAAGATCCGCGAGATCCGGCATGGATCGTGCTCAAGGAAGAACTGGAACGCCTCTTCAAAGCCAAGAAGCTGAGCGAAGTGAGCCAGCATGAAATGCTGACCAACATTACCGCACTGCGCGGGATCGAACAGCGCACGCGGGAGCTGAACAATTCCAACGCCAACTTAGCCGCCCGCTACGACGGTGACACGAAGCTGATGCGCGTGCATAAGCGGCTGTTCGAGTCGCGCCGAATTGGCGACAGCCAGACTCGGTTGCACGCTGCACTGAGCGGCATCAAGCACGACGTGGACGACGCCGTGCTCGGCAACCGCGAGCTGCTGGGCAATCCGGCCTTCTTCGAGCGTAGCGTTATGCCGATGGTAGTGCGCCACTTCCGCGACAGCCCCCCCGAGCCGGATGCCGACACCCGCCGCCTGATCCAGCAGTTGCTGGTCGGCGAATACCTCAACGAATCCCAGGGCCACCTGCCCTTCTGAGCGTCATTAGTCCATGAAGCACACAAGCTATCAGCAACAGACCCGCGATCTGATTGACGGCCTCAAGGCGGTCTGCGCGAGCAACGGCCTCGGAAACGATGGCAACGAGTACAAGATCATTGTCCAGACCTTCCTGTACAAACTGCTGTGCGACAAGTTCGCGCACGAGATGAAGAACCTGGATTCGAAGCTCACCGACGCCGCCGACTGGATCTCCGCCTGGAAGAAGCTGCCCAAGGGCAAGCAGCGGGATCTGGAAGACGGACTGTCGGCGGAAACGCCGCGCCTGACCGCCGAGCAGCTGATTCCCAGTCTGTTTAACCGCCAGGGCGAGCCCGGTTTCGCCAAGCTGTTCGACGACACCTTGATCGCCATCGCCGCCGCTAACAGTGACATCTTCGCGGTGAAGACGGACGACGGCGAGAAAGTGCCACTGTTCGATCGCCTCAGTGAGTACGTCACCGGCAGCGCCGACAAGCGAGACCAATTCTGCCGCGCGATGTTCAACAAGTTGGTCGGGGTTAGCTTCGAGCGCCTGTTCGAGCAAAAGTACGATTTCTACGCTGCCCTGTTCGAGTACCTGATCAAGGACTACAACAAGGACAACGGCGGCAAGTACGCCGAGTACTACACTCCACACGCGGTGGCCACCATCATGGCCGATATCCTGGTGCCTCAGGATCAGCGTGGAAAGGTGAAGAACGTCACCTGCTATGACCCGGCTAGCGGCTCCGGCACGCTGCTGATGTCGTTGGCCCATGCCGTCGGCGAGAGACGATGCAGCATCTGGTCACAGGACATCTCGCAGAAATCGTCCAGCCTGCTGCGCCTGAACCTGGTGCTGAACAGGTTGGTGCACTCCATTCCCAATATCACTCAGGGCAACACCATCCTGCACCCGGTACACAAAGATGGGAAGGCGCTGAAGACGTTCGACTATATCGTTTCCAATCCGCCGTTCAAGATGGATTTCAGCGATTTCCGCGACGATCTTGACAGCGACGCCAACGCCACTCGCTTCTTCGCCGGCATCCCCAAGGTGCCGAGCAAGGCAAAGGACAAGATGGCGATCTACTTGCTGTTCATCCAGCACATTATTGCCAGCCTCAAACCGGGGGGGAAAGCCGCAATCGTCGTACCCACCGGTTTCATTACCGCCGCTAGCGGCATAGAGCTTCGCATCCGCCAGAAGCTGGTGGATGAGAGAATGATCGCCGGTGTCGTGTCGATGCCAAGCAATATCTTTGCCACCACCGGTACGAACGTCTCCATCCTGTTCCTAGATCGGGAAGCGCACGACAGCGTGGTACTGATTGATGCATCAGCACTGGGAGAGAAAGTCAAGGAAGGCAAGAGCCAGAAGACTCTACTCAGCCGCCCCGAGGAACAGCGGATCGTCGATACATTCAATGCCCGCGAGACAGTTGAGGACTTTTCCGCGGTAGTGGATTACGCGGCGATTGCCGCTAAGAGCTACTCGCTGAGCGCCGGTCAGTATTTCGATGTGAAGATCGCATATGAGGCCATCACGCCGAAACAGTTCGCAAGGAAGATTGAGGGTTTCCAGTCGAGACTCGATGCCATGTTCGCGGAGTCGTCGAGGCTGGAGAAAAAGATCAAGACGGTACTGGCGGGGCTTAGTTCATGACCACCAGTAATGCAGTCACCAGGCGAACGTTTGACGGTGATTCGACCGAGTTGCATACGCTGTGCGTGGCGATTTCCGACTGCCATCACTCCACGCCAAATTGGACGAATGAAGGGTGGATTGTTGTTCGAAGCGAGAACATCAAGAACGGCAAGATCTCGCTTAACAGCACTTCATTTACAGACGAAGCGACGTTTCGTGAGCGAATTTCGCGCAGCAAACCGGAGCCTGGCGATCTCATCATCACGCGCGAAGCGCCCATGGGTGAGATCGGGATGATTCCCGAGGGGGTGACCTGCTGCCTGGGGCAACGGCTCGTACTGATTAAGCCGGACGCGACAAAGGTGGACAAGCACTACCTTCTGTATGCGATGCAATCAGAGTTCGTGCAAAAGCAAGTAGGCGCGAGTGATGATACGGGATCAACCGTTAGCAACTTGCGGATTCCGCTGCTTAGGAAGCTGGCAATTCCGTTGCTTGGCGACAAGAGCGCGCAGAAGAGAATCTCAGGCGTGCTGGCGTCGCTCGACGCAAAGATTGACCTCAACAATCGCGTCAGCTCCGAGCTGGATGCGCTTTCCAGGACGCTCTACGACTACTGGTTTGTGCAATTCGACTTCCCAGATGCGAAGGGCCGCCCCTATCGATCCAGCGGCGGCAGTATGGTCTGGAACGACGCGCTAAAGCGGGAAATTCCCGAAGGGTGGACGGCGCGCACTCTCGATGAAGTGGTATCTCGCACCGGTACGGGTCTAAACCCGCGCGATAACTTTGTACTCGGCAAGGGAAGCAATTACTACGTAACCATAAAGAACGTCACAAACGGGCGTGTCATCCTTGATGACAAATGCGATCGGATTGATGACGCGTCAATGGCAGTCATTGATCGCCGATCCCAGTTGCAAGCGGGGGATGTACTTTTCACGAGCATCGAACCCGTAGGCGTCACCTACCTGATCCATGAGAAACCTACCAACTGGAACATCAACGAATCCGTATTCACGATTCGGCCAAACATGAATGCCATTTCATCGGAATACCTGTTGATGTTGCTTTCTTCTTCAGAAATGAGAGCGTTTACTAAGAACTCGTCTGCGGGGAGTATTCACAAGGGCATTCGACACGCCGTCCTGAAATCCTTCAAGCTTCCTTACCCGGGCAAGAAGCTTGTGGACGATTGGTCCACCGTTTTGAGACCGTTGCTGCGGAAGGCGAATGACCTAGATGTGGAGAACCGCACGCTTACCCAGCTTCGTGATTGGCTCCTCCCCCTTTTGATGAACGGCCAAGTCCACGCCCATGACAGGTAACGCGCATCCGAGAGCCGCGAGATAGATACCAGAGCCCTAGGAGCGTGTGCCGCACCAGGCTCGGGGCCGTCACACTGGCGAAGCGCGCTGACTTGGGCTGTCCTCCAGTCCCTCCACCCCTGCGCTAGCCTCAATGGGCTTCTATTCGAATCAGCAAGCCGGTACAGCTTGCCTTTCAGCTTGAACGCACAGAGCTTTGGTGTCCGTCTGCTTGTGAGTAGGCGGCAGCTATCTGGTGGGCCCACCAGGATTCGAACCTGGAACCAAGGGATTATGAGTCCCCTGCTCTAACCGTTGAGCTATAGGCCCGTGGGCCGCGCATCTTACCAGCCCACGCTTTCAGGCGGCTCACCGGTCGGACGAGCCCACCGCAGCCTCAGCGCCCAGACCCGACATCGAATACGGCCGCTCCGCCGCCCCCGTCGCCCACTTCTTATCCGCCCCCGCCTGCATCGTGAAGTGCAGCTCCCCACCCGCCATGATCTCCTCATGCCGGATGAAAGCCCGCTCCAGCGGCTTGCCATTGAGCATCGCCCGGCCGATATACGGATGCGCCGCATCAAGCCCTTCGGCCACCACGGTGAAGCGCTTGCCATTGGGCAGGTTGAGGCTCGCGCGCGGCAGGAACGGCCGGCCGATGATGTACTCGTTGCTGCCCGGCGCCACCGGGTAGAACCCCAGCGCGGTGAACACATACCAGGCCGACATCTGCCCCAGGTCGTCATTGCCCGCCAGCCCATCCGGCCGCGCCGCGTACTGCGTCGCCATGATCTGCCCCAGGCGTTCCTGGGTGCGCCAAGGCTGGCCGGCATACGCATACAGGTACGCGACGTGGTGGCTGGGTTCGTTGCCGTGCGCGTACCAGCCGATCAGGCCGGTGATGTCTTCCATGTGCTCGAAGATCTTCGGGTCGACCTTGGCGTCAAACACCGCATCCAGGCGCGCGACCAGCTTGTCCTCGCCGCCGTGCGCGGCGGCCAGGCCGGCGACGTCCTGCGGGACGTACCACGAGTACTGCCAGGCGTTGCCTTCGGTGTAGTCGCTGCCGTAGCCGCTGGCAGTGGCGTCGAAGGGTTCGCGGAAACTGCCGTCGCGCTTGCGTGCGCGCATGAAGCCGGTCTTGTCGTCGAAGGCGTGGCGCCAGTTGGCGGCGCGCTTGCTGAACTGGTTCGCGACGTCCTTGTTGCCCATCGACTCGGCCATGCGCGCGATGGTCCAGTCGTCGAAGGCGTACTCGAGCGTCTTCGAGGCGGCTTCGCCTTCCTCGTCGATCGGCACGTAACCCAGCTGCATGTACTGGGCGATGCCGTCGTAGGGGCCGTAGCTGGCGCTGTCGACCATGGCCTTGAGCGCCTTGTCGGTGTCGTAGCCACGGATGCCCTTCATGTAGGCATCGGCGATCACCGGCACGGCGTGGTAGCCGATCATGCACCACGTCTCCTGGCCGTGGAACGCCCACACCGGTAGCACGCCGTACGGGCTGTGTTCGTGCGAAGCCAGCAGCGAGTTGATGAAGTCGTTGTTGCGTTGCTCGGGCTGCACCAGCGTCAGCAGCGGATGCAGCGCGCGGTAGGTGTCCCACAGCGAGAACGTCGAGTAGTTGGTGAAGCCCTTGGCCTGGTGGACGGCATTGTCGGGGCCGCGGTAACGGCCGTCGCTGTCCATGAAGAGGCTGGGGCCCATCAGCGTGTGGTACAGCGCGGTGTAGAAGCTGCGGCGTTGGGCTTCGGGGGCGTCGACATCTACCGCGCCGAGCGCCTGCATCCACTGCGCTTTCGCGGCGTTGCGCACGCCGTCGAAATCGAAGCCCGGCACTTCGGCGTCGAGGTTGGCGATCGCGCTGTCCTCGCTCACCGGCGAGATCGCGACCTTCACCACCATCGACTTGCCAGCGGCGCCGTCGAAGTCGAACGCGCCGACCAGCTGGCGGCCTTCGATCTGCGCACGCTGGCGCGGGTCCTTCTCACCCGGCGGCGGGAAGCCCTTGTAGGGAACGTCCTGCTCGGTGTCGTTGAACTGGTGGCCACTGACCGGCTGCGAGAAGCGCATGGCGAAGTACAGCTGCCGGCCCGGCGCCCAGCCGCGGGTTTCGCGAAAGCCAGTGACGGTGCCGTCCGCGCGCAGACGCATGCGCGACCACTGCACCTTGCCCGGGTAGTCGTACATGCTGGTGCGAAGGTCGACCAGCACGTGTGCCGGCTTGCCCTTCGGGAACTGATAGCGGTGCACGCCAACGCGCGGGCTGGCGGTGAGTTCGGCGCGGATGCCGTAGTCCTGCAACGTCACGGCGTAGTAACCGGGCTGTGCGATCTCGCCGTCGTGGCTGAAGCGCGACATGTAGCCGCTGCCGGGCTTGGCGACGTCGCCGCGCTCAAGCTTCACCTCGCCGGCGATCGGCATCACCAGCACATCGCCAAGATCAGAGTGGCCGGTGCCGGAGAAGTGCGTGTGCGAGAAGCCGGTGATCGTGGTGTCGTCGTAACGGTAGCCGGCGGCCCAGCCGTAGCCTTCCTTGCGCGACTTGATCTGGGTGTCCGGGCTGAGCTGGACCATGCCGAACGGCACCACCGCGCCCGGGAAGGTGTGGCCTTCGCCGCCGGTGCCGATGAAGGGGTCGACCGAGGCATAGGCGCGGGCGGCGGCCGCATCGGGCTTGGGAGCGGCGACGACCATGCCGGCCATCGCCCAGGTGCACAGCGCCGACAGCAGGATCAGGCGGCGAACTGGTGCAGGTGATGGGGGGGTCTGGCGGGCAAGGCGGGGCATGGTCGCTCCTGGATTTGGATCGTTCTAAACCGCGGCAACCTAGCACGCGACCGGCGCCAAGTTCATGTTGCGGTGCAGAATGCGCTACCCCGGCCCCGGGGTCAGGATGTGCATAATTTAGAACGATCCAAATTCCTGCCCGATGCCCTACGGACTCCCGCGATGACCCCACCCGTGCGTGCCCGCGCCCGGGTGACCCTGGCCGACATCGCCAGTGCCTGCGACCTGTCGCGGGCGACGATCTCGCTGGTCCTGCGCGGTAGCCCGCTGGTCAACGCCGAGACGCGGGCGCGGGTGGAGGCCGAGCTCAAGCGCCAGCGCTACGTCTATCACCGCGGCGCCGCCAACCTGCGCCGCAACGTGTCCTCGACCGTAGCGCTGGTGATCAACGACCTGTCCAACCCGTTCTTCGCCGAGTTCGCGGCGGGTGTCGACGAGGCGCTCGGTGCGGCCGGCTACGTCACGCTGCTCGGCAGCACCGGCGAATCGGCCGAACGCCAGCAGACGGTGCTGGCCTCCCTGCTCGAGCACGACCCGGCCGGCATCATCCTCTCGCCCGCCGAGGGCAGCGACGGTGCGCGACTGCGCGGCTTGCTCGGCGTGCACACGCCTACGCTGGTGTTCAACCGCGAACTCGGCACCGATTGGGATTTCCTCTCGCTCGACAACGTGCGCGGTGCGCGCATGGCGACGGAACACCTGTTGGCGCAGGGCCACCGCCGCATCGCCTTCTTCGGCGGGCACCAGGATTCCAGCTCGTGCCACCAGCGTCGCGAGGGCTATCGCGATGCGCTTATCGCCGCCGGCATCACGCCCGAGCCGCAGTGGCTGGTGGAATGCGCGCCGACGCGTCTTGAGGCGGCACGCCAGACCGGCGCGTTGTTCGTGCGCGATCCCGCGCCGACCGCGGCGGTCTGCTACAACGACGCGGTCGCGCTCGGCCTGATGGCCGGCCTGGCCACCCGCGGCCGTCGCGCCGGGCAGGACTTCGCCCTCACCGGTTTCGACGACATCCCCGAAGCCGCCGTCAGCGCGCCGCCGCTGACCACCATCGCCGTCGACCCGCGTGCACGCGGTCGCCAGGCGGCCGAACTCATCCTGCAGCGCTTGCGCGACCCGTCGGCGACGGTCGCCACCGTGGTCGCACCCGTGCAGTTGCAGGTCCGCGCCAGCAGCACCACCACGGCGGAGGCCACGCCATGAGCACCACACAAGGCCGCACCGCGATCGCGTGCTTCGGCGAAGCGCTGATCGATTTCCTCGCGGTGCCGGCAGTTGCCGGGCAGCCGCGCCAGTTCGCCGAGTACGCCGGCGGCGCGCCCGCCAACGTTGCCGCAGCCGTGGCAAAGCTCGGCGGCAACGCGCGCTTCGTCGGCATGCTCGGCGCCGACATGTTCGGCGAGTTCCTGATGTCGCAGCTGCGCGCGATGGGCGTGGACACGCGCTTCACCGTGCACACGTCGGCGGCGCGCACGGCGCTGGCGTTCGTGTCGCTCGATGCCGATGGCGAACGCAGCTTCAGCTTCTACCGCCCGCCGGCCGCCGACCTGCTGTTCCGCGAGGAGCACTTCGACCCGGCCTGCTTCGACGACGCCGCCGTGCTGCACGTCTGCTCCAACAGCCTCACCGAGGACGACATCGCCGCCACCACGGTCGCCGGCATGCGCCTGGCGCGCGAGGCCGGCGCGATGGTAAGCATGGACCTCAACCTGCGCCCGTCGCTGTGGCCGGAAGGCATCGACCCGGCACCGCGCCTGTGGGACGCCCTCGCCGAGGCAGACCTGGTGAAGCTGTGCCGCAGCGAGGCCGACTTCCTGATCCGCCGCGCCGGAGACGAGAAGGCGATGCTGCGCCGCCTGTGGCAGGGCCACGCCAAGTGCGTGCTCATCACTGACGGCGGCCAGCCGGTGCGCTGGTTCACGCGCGATGCCGAGGGCGTGGCGCCCACGTTCGCCGTCACCGTGATCGACACCACGGCGGCCGGCGATGCATTCGTTGGCGCGCTGCTGCATCGGCTGGTCGAACGCGGCGCCGGCGTCGACTCGCTGGTGACGCTGCTCGACGACCGCGTCGCGCTCACCGATGCACTCCGCCATGCCGCTGCTGGCGGCGCGCTGGCGACCACACGACATGGTGCCTTCGCCGCCATGCCCGGCCGCGACGACCTCGATCAACTGCTGCGCCCCATTTCACGGACGGACCCATGAGCCGCATCCCCCCTGCCCTCCCCGACTTCCGCAGCCAGGACTTCCTGCGCGCGCACATCGCCGACACGATGGCGTTCTACCACCCGCGTGCGATCGATCCGAAGGGCGGCTTCTTCCATTACTTCCGCGACGACGGCAGCGTCTACGACGCGTCGCATCGGCACCTGGTGAGCAGCACGCGCTTCGTCTTCAACTACGCGATGGCCGCGCGCGAGTTTGGCGATGCCGGCTACCTGGACGTGGCGCGCCATGGCCTGCGCTACCTGCGCGAGGTCCATCGCGACGCGCGCAGCGGCGGCTACGCCTGGACCATTCGCGACGGCGTCGCCGAGGACCGCACCAACCATTGCTACGGCGTCGCCTTCGTGCTGCTCGCGTACTCCACCGCATTCAAGGCCGGCATCAGCGAGGCCGCGCCGTGGATGGACGAGACCTGGGACCTGCTGGAGGCACGCTTCTGGGAGCCCGCGCACGGTCTTTACCGCGACGAGGCCGACGCCGACTGGAACTTCTCCGGCTACCGCGGCCAGAACGCCAACATGCACATGTGCGAAGCGATGCTCGCGGCGTTCGAGGCCAGCGGCCAGTCGCGCTACCTCGAGCGCGCACTGATGCTGGCCGACCACATGACCCGTCGCCAGGCCGCGCACGCGGGTGGCCTGGTCTGGGAGCACTACGACCGCGATTGGAACATCGACTGGGACTACCACCGCGATGATCCCAAGCACCTGTTCCGCCCGTGGGGATTCCAGCCGGGTCACCAGACCGAGTGGAGCAAGCTGCTGCTGGTTCTTGATAGCCACCTTCGCGAGCGCGGCGTTGTCGTTGCGTGGCTGAGCGAGCGCGCGGCGCATCTGTTCGACACCGCGGTCAACGCCTCCTGGGACACGCGCCAGGGCGGTCTGTTCTACGGCTTCTCGCCCGAAGCCGGCTACCCGGTCTGCGACCACGACAAGTATTTCTGGGTGCAGGCCGAGTCGCTGGCTGCGGCCGCGCGCCTGGCGCAGGCCACTGGCGACGAGCGCTACTGGGACTGGTACCAGCGCCTGTGGGAATACGCGTGGCGCTTCTTCATCGACCACGACCACGGCGCCTGGTACCGCATCCTCGATCGCAACAACCGCAAGTACAGCGACGAGAAGAGCCCGGCCGGCAAGACCGACTACCACACCATGGGCGCGTGCTACGACGTCCTGCACCTTTTGCGCGCGCATGCGCCGGAGCCTGTTGCCTGATGAATCTTCGTCCTTTGCTTTTGAGCGTTCTGTTGCTCCCCACGGTCGGCGTCGCGGCAACTCCCTCCCTGAAGAAACCCGCGACGCCGCCCGTACTTACCCAGGAACAGGCTGCGCAGAGCGCCGAGCGCGTCAAGGCCGAGTTCCTGCACGCCTGGCGCGGCTACCGCCAGTACGCCTGGGGCCATGACGGCCTCAAGCCGCTGAGCAATGCGCCGCACGACTGGTACGGCCAGTCGCTGCTGATGACGCCGGTCGACGCGCTCGACACGATGATCCTGATGGGCCTGGACGACGAAGCCCGCGATGCGCGCGAACTGATCGCCACGCAGCTGTCGTTCGATCGCGACATCGACGTCAAGCACTTCGAGATCACGATCCGCCTGCTCGGCGGTTTGCTGTCGGGCTACCAGCTCAGCGGCGACGAGCGCCTGCTCAAGCTGGCCGAAAACCTCGGCAAGCGCATGCTGCCGGCGTTCGATTCACCGACCGGCCTGCCCTACGTCTACGTCAACCTGCGCACCGGCAAGGCCCACGGCAACGACAGCAATCCCGCCGAGGCCGGCACGCTGCTGCTCGAGTACGGCACGCTCAGCAAACTCACCGGCAACCCGGTGTTCTACCAGAAGGCCAAGCGTGCGCTGGTCGCCACGTACGAGCGCCGCTCGAAGATCGGCCTGGTCGGCGAGCGCTTCGATGTCGAGAGCGGCAAGTGGACGCAGACTCGCAGCCACGTCGGCGCCCGCATCGACTCGTACTACGAGTACCTGTGGAAGTGCTGGAAGCTGTTCGGCGACCGCGACTGCCTGGCGATGTGGAAGACCAGCATCGCCGCGGCCAACCGCTATTACCCGGAAGAGGTCAACGGCGCGATGTGGGTCGGCCACGTCGACATGAACACCGGCAAGCGCACCGGCAGCCTGTACGGCGCGCTCGACGCGTTCTACCCGGGCCTGCTGGCGTACTCGGGTGACGTCGACCGCGCGCGCCGCCTGCAGGCATCGTCGTTCGCGATGTGGCGCGTGCACGGCATCGAGCCGGAGCAGTACGACTACCGCAAGGGCGAGGTCACGCATGCCGGTTACCCGCTGCGGCCGGAGATCATCGAATCGTCGTGGTACCTGCACCGCCTGACCGGCGACAAGCAGTACCAGGCGATGGGCCAGGAGATGTTCGAGGACTTCGTCCGCTACACGCGCACCGACTCCGGCTTCGCCACGCTCAAGAGCGTGGTGACCAAGGAGAAGGAGGACGACATGGAGAGCTTCGTGCTGGCGGAGACGTTCAAGTATTTCTACCTGCTGTTCGCGCCGGCGCAGACGCTGGACCCGGGCAAGGTGGTGCTGAACACCGAGGCGCATCCGCTGCGAAAGACCTGGAAGTAGCCGCCCTCACGTTGCTGACACAACGCTGACAGTGGCCGGGCGTAGTCTTTCGTCTCCTTCCCCCCCGGAGACGAACGATGAATACCGAACAGGTGGCCGCAAGGCTGGTCGAGTTGTGCAGGGCTGGCAAGTTCGCAGAGGCCCAACAAGAGCTTTATGCCGACGACGCGGTGAGCCTCGAGCCGGAGGGCTCCCCGCAGGGCGCAGGTGGCAACGTCAAGGGACTGGCGGCGATCCAGAAGAAGAGCCAGCAGTTCCACGAAAGCGTGGAAGCATTCCACGGCGTTACCTGCACCGATCCCGTCGTTGCCGGGGGATGGTTCAGCCTCGTCATGGGCGTGGATGCGACCTACAAGGGCGCAGGTCGCATCGCCATGAGTGAGGTCTGCGTGTACCAGGTGCGCGACGGCAAGGTCGTGCACGAGCAGTTCTTCTACGATGTCGAGGCGCCCGCGGCTTGATGCGCCCGCACCCTGAAGAGCCCGCCCGACCCGGATGAGGCAGCCAGCGTTTCGTCGCTGAGCCGGGCACGCGCCGTGGTGACGTACAACGCACCATCGGCGCCGATGCACACGCTACCGACATGCGGCGCCGGCACACGAACACGCTGGACGCACGCTCCGTTGGGAGCGATCCGCACGACTTCGCCTGCGCCCCACATCGCCACCCAGAAGCTGCCGTCGGGCGTGATCGCCATGCCGTCAGGCTTGCCGGGCAGGCCGAGGAAGTCGGTGACGATCACGGGCTCGTCGAGAACCCCGGACACAACATCGACCGGGTAAGCGAGCAGCGTGCGGGCGAGCGTGTCGACCACGAACAGCGTGCGCTCGTCTTCCGAGAACGCCATGCCGTTGGCAACGCCGAGATCGTCGGCGACCTTGCGCACCGGCGCATCCGGCGATGCGGCATGGAACACGCCGCCGCGTCCGGCCAGCACACCACGGTGCATGCTGCTGGCCCACAGGCCGCCGCGACTGTCGACGATCAGGTCATTGAGCCGGCAGCCGGCCCCGGTGTCGATCACCGGTCCGCGCGAGAGCACCGCGCCGCTGGACGCATCGATCCGCAAAAACGCGTCTTCACCATTGCCCACCAGAGCGCCGTCGGGCAGCACGCCCAGCGACCACACCGGCTCGGGCATCGAGGCCTGCGACCACTCGCCATTCGCCGGCGTGCACACGAGCAGCCGACGGCCGACCGGATCCACCCATGCGATCCGCTCGCCCAGCACCGCCGGGCCTTCCCCAACCGTGGCTTGCGGATTGCAGACCAGTGTCACCTGCGGTGCCGTGGTTCGTGCGACTGCCGCCACCCATTCGCGCGCACGCGCGCCCACGGCGTCGGCGCTGCGACCAGGCTTGTACAGATCCGAACCGGTGCCGAACGCGACCGCACCGGCCGCGACCAGCGACGGCACCGCTTCCGGCGTGACGCCACCGACAGCAATCAGTTGCGCGCCCGCGGGCATCACCGCCTTGATCGCGGAAAGCGTGGCGGCATTGGCCGGGAACGCCTTGAGATGGCGAGCGCCCGCGGCGATGGCCGCGAACGCCTCGCTCGCGGTGGCGAAGCCTGGCAGCGGCAGCATGCCGTGCGCCAGGCTCGCGCGGATCACGGCGGCATCGGTGTTTGGCGCGACGCAGAACTGGCAGCCGGTATCGACCAATCGTTCGACATCGGCCACGGTCAGCACCGTGCCGGCGCCTATGGCCATGCGATCACCGAAGTGCTTGCGCAGCACGCCGATGGTGGTGAAAGGATCCGGCGAGTTCAGCGGGACCTCCGCCAGCGTCACGCCGGCCTCCAGCAAGGCACTCACCACCGCGATCGACTCCTGCGTGGAGATCCCTCGCAGGATCGCGATGATCGGCGAGCGCCGCAGGCGTTCGTCGAACTGCGCAGTGAACGCCGCGAGGTCAGTCTTCATGCCGGCGATCCAAGGTGCAACAGGTGCATCGCCGCAAAACCCTCCGCGCTTGCCTCGCGCGAGTCCACGGCGTGGCTGTCGATGCCGAGATGGCTCAGCGCGGCTGCGTACAAGGCGCAGACCGGCGCGGAACCGACGAGCGGAATGCTGGCGTCTGCAAGCTCGGGGAACAGCGCGCGCGCATCGGCGATCTCCGAACCGATCAGCAGGCCGCGCAGATAGGAGGCGCCTTCACTGCGCTTGATGTCACCGCGAATCACCGCGGCACGCGCGCCGAACAGCAAGGTCCCCAGGCCCGTGTCGCGACGCACGCCGGCATGCACGCCGTCGAAGAACGCCGGGCTGGCGTGGGCCGGTCCGTCGACGATCGATGCCAGCAGCCCGGCGGCGGTGAGCCGGTCGAAGATCTCGCCCGACATCGCCGTCGAGAATTCGCGCACGCGGCCACCGTCCATCCGCACCCACTTGGTGTGCGTGCCGGGCAGCGCGACGATGCCCGACTGCGGCAGGCGCCGCGAAACGAGCAGGCCGAACAGTTCGGTTTCCTCGCCGCGCATGATGTCGGAGGCGTTGTCGTGGGTGCGGCGGCAGGCCAAGCCGGGCACGATCCGCACCTCGACCTCGCCGATGCGCGTCTCGCGCAGTCCCTGTGCCAGGCCGCCGGGTGCGACCGGGCATTCGACATAACCGGCGTCGATCCAGCCGATGTTCGAACCGATCATGCCGCAGGCATAGACATGGGAAACGCCGGGCCAGCGCACGGCCACGCTGGCCATGTGTCGGATCATCCCGTCGCGGTCGAGGCCGGCGATGCCGGCCGGCGCCTCCATCGCGTCCACCACCCGTGCGTCGGGATCGATCAGATAGGCGCGGAAATTCGAGCTACCCCAGTTGATGCCGACGATGCAGCCTTGCGTGTGCTTTTGATTCATCTGTTTCTTGGCGTGGGTGGGGTGGCGATGCTCAGCGCCTGGTCACGCCGGCACCGCCGTCAACGGGGAAGACGCCGCCGGTGATCCAGCCGCTGCGATCGCTGGCGAGGAACCACGCCAGCTCGGCAATGTCCTGCGGCGTGCCGAGGCGTCCGAGTGGATGGCGCTGGATGTTGCGTTCGCGCGCCTGCGCCGGATCGGGCTCACGGTCGAACGAAGACTGCAGCATCGCGGTATCTATGGAGGCCGGCGCGATGGCGTTGACGCGGATCTGCCACGGTGCCAGTTCCAGCGCCGCGGTTCGTGCCAGTTCCTCCAGCGCCGCCTTGGAACTGGCATAGGCGGCGAGCGTGGGCGTGGCGAAGCGGGCATTGATCGAAGTCAGCAGCACGATGGAACCGCCGCCGCGTTCGCGCATGCGCACGGCGCAGTGCCGCATCAGGCGCGCGGCGGCGATGACGTTGACCGCGTAGGTGTCGGCGAACACTTCGTCGGCCGAGTCCATCAGCGTGCCGGGCGGACAGATCGCGGCGCAGTGGATCAGCACCTCGGCCGGCCCAAGCGCCGCCTCCAGTTCGGCCACGGCCGCGTCGATCGCTGGGGCCGAGCGCAGGTCGGCGACGGCCGAGGCGTCGGCCGCCGGTGCGCGATGCAGGTCCAGCGCCGCGACGCGTGCCCCGTCCTCCTGCAATCGGCGGGTGACGGCTGCGCCGATCCCGCCGGCGGCCCCGGTCACCAGGGCCACCCGACCCGCCATGCTGCCTTCGCTCATTCCGCGATTCTCCGCCTGCCGGTGCCTCAGAAGCGGAAGGTCACCGTCGCCTTGTAACCGCGACCGAACACCACGTTGGTGCGCAGGCCCTCGTCATACCCATCGAAGGTCTTCTGCTGGCTGTCGAGCAGGTTGATGCCGTCGAGCTGGAAGGTGATGCGGTCGTTGAGGTCGTAGCTTACCGTGGCCGACAGGTCCGAGTAGGTGTCGTTGTAGATGCCGGTGGCCGCCGCCGACAGCGCGACCAGGTACTCGTCGCGCCAGTTGTAGGCAAGGCGTGCACTGAACGGTCCCTGCTCGTAGTAGCCGATCAGGTTGGCGTTGTTCTTCGACAGACCCGGGAAGGCCATCTCGTTGCCGTTGATGTCGGTGATCGGGGTCTTGGAGTCGATGTAGGTGTAGGTGGCGACGATGCCGAAGCCGCCGGCGATCGGCACCTGCGCCAGCAGCTCCAGGCCCTGGATGGTGGCGCTGTCGCCGTTGACCTTGCGGTTGATCAGGAAGTTGACGCCGCCGTAGGTTTCCGCGCTCTGGCGCTGGACGATGAACGTCGACACGTCCTTGTAGAACAGGCCGGCCGAGAGCATGCCCTCGTCGCTGTAGTACCACTCCAGCGACAGGTCGTACTGGTCGGCCTCGAACGGATCCAGGCCCGGTGCACCCCCGGTGCCGGTGCCGGGAGTGATCTGCACGCCGTTGTCGAACACCGCGTTGTTGTTGAGCGAGACGCCGTTGTTGAGGTCTTCGGTGTTCGGGAACGCGACCACGCGGGCCGCACCGCCACGCAGCACCAGGCTGTCATTGATGTCGAGCTTGGCGATGCCCGAGGGCAGCCAGTAGTCGTCATTGCGGCTGAACACCGTCGGCTGCGGCGAGCCGTTGGGATTGATCAGGTTGCCGGTGGAGTCCATGTCGCGACCGACGTAGCGCAGGCCGACGTTGCCCGCCAGCTGCATTTCACCGACAGCGGTATTGAGGTCGAGCTTGGCGTAGGCCTCGGTGAAGTCCTCGGCGATGTTGAACGTGCCGGCGTAGGCCAGCGTGTTGTTGGTTCCGTCCAGGCACTGCGGGTTCTGCGAGATCGACGGGAACGCAGTGAACGCCGCGCAACCGGTGAAGGCGTTGCGCGTGGCGGCCAGGAAGCTGCGCGGCAGGCCGGCGAACTCGCCGTCCATGAAGTCGTTGTTGCTGTGGACTTCGAGGAAGTCGCCGAGCTGGTTGGCGGGAATGCCGCCGGCTGGACGGATGTCGGCGCGCGACGGGTTCTGGGTGGTGTCGAGCGAGCTGTAACGGGCACCAAAGTTGAGTGCGCGGATCGCCGAATCGTCGAAGTCCCAGGTCCAGTCGGTGCGCGCCGCGGTGGTGTCGGTCTCGGCGCGATAGCGGTTGTCGAACAGGATCGACAGGCGCAGTTGGTTGGGATCGGTGAGGTCGACGCCGCGGACGTTGAAGCTGCCGAAATCGCCATTGGTCAGGTCGAAGTCGACCAGCGAGGTGCGGCCGACGACCGGCTGCAGGCGCATGTAGTTCTGGTGGTACTCGGCACTGGAGCTGCCGTAGGACACTTCCGCCGAACCACCCAGGTGGCCCTCGCCGCGGAACGTCGCGCGCAGTGCGCTCGACCAGACCTCGGCGTCGATGTCGGCGATCTCGGTGTTGACCAGCACCGGGCCGGCCGAGGTGCCCTTGATCAGAATGTCGTGCGGCGAGTACACCGCGTTCGACAGTGCGGCGCTGGGGTTGAAGGCGATCCAGTAGCGGTCGCGCTCGGCGTCCTGCTTGGAATAGAAGGTGTCGGCGGTCAGCTCGACGCCATCGGTCGGGCGCCACTGCAGCACCGCGCTGATGCCGTACTTCTCGCGATCGTCGTTGATGTCCTGCGCGCGCATGTCGGTGCTGCCGAAGCGCGTGCGCGCCGGCGTCACCGTGGTGTCGTTGAAGCGGGCGTAGCCGGAGAACGTGTCCAGGCCCTGCTGGACCACGTCGTACTTGCTGTAGGTCGCCGAGAGCAGGCCACCGAAGGTGTTGTCGCTGTTGCGACCCGACAGCAGCGTGAACAGTCCGCCGCCGCCGTTGCCACCGAGTTCGTCGTAGCCGGCTTCGGCCGTGACCACGTTCTGCGACGCGTCGCCGGCCAGCGGCTTGCGCGTCTCGATGTCGATGATGCCACCCAGTGCACCGGCGATCTGGTCGGAACCGGCCAGCTTGGTGACTGACAGGCGCGAGATGAGTTCCGACGGCACCAGCGTCAGCAGGCCGTAGGTCGAGGTGTTGAGCTGGTCCAGGCCGTTGCCGCCACGTCCGGTCGCATCGACGATCTGGCGGCCGTTGTAGAGGATCACGTTCTCGCGCAGGCCGCGCACCAGGATGTCGCTGCCCTCGCCCATGCCGCGCTCGAGCTGGACGCCGGCGACGCGGCCCAGCGATTCGGCGACGTTGGTGTCGGGCAGCTTGCCGATGTCGTCGGCGACGATCGCGTCGACGATCTGGGTCGAGTCGCGCTTGATGTCCTTGGCCGCTTCCAGGCTGCCGCGGATGCCGACGACCGTGACCTGGTCGAGCGTGCGCGGTTCGTCGCTGGCGCTGGTGGTGCTTTGGGGAGCCGGGGTCGCCGCTTCGGTTGCGGCGGTGGTGGTCTGCGCGGCTGCGGCCATGGATGCCAACAGCGCGGGTGTCATCAGTGTGGACAGAATCGTTCGACGAAGCTTGCGCATGAACCGGGCCTCCCCCCGAAGTCATTGCTGGGTCTGTTGCGATACGAACTGCTTGCGTTGTGTGGCTAATATAGCAATATATGTTCTGCGCAAAGCAAGGGTTTTTTCAGATAAATCGTTGCTGCAGCGCAATAAATGCCAGATTTCAATCGGTTGGCCTGTTGCCGTGGTAGCAACGTCCAGCCACACCACGCAGGCGTTACGAAACGGGGAAGCCATGAGCGAATCCACAGGGAAGGCAACGACGGGCGCAGCTGCACTTGCAGGTGCCGGACTTACAGGCGTGTTCCCGATCCTTCCGACCATCTTTGAAGACAGCGGTGCAATCGACTACGCCGGCACCCGTGCCGTTCTCGAGTACATCCTCGCCGCGGGCGCCGACGGAATCGTGTTCCCCGGCCTGGCCAGCGAGTACGACATGCTCAGCAGCGACGAGCGCCTGCAGATGACCGCGCGCCTGGGCGAATGGATCGCAGGACGCGTGCCGCTGGTGATCGGCGCCAGCAGCCCGGATCCGGAACTTGCGATGCAGTTCGCGCGCGCAGGCGCCGATGCCGGCGCGGTCGCCTCGATGGTGCTCACGCCGCACCGCCACGCCAAGGATCCGCAGGCGATGGCCGATTACTTCTCGGCGATCCATGCCGCCAGCGGCATTCCGGTGATGCTGCAGAACGCTCCCGCGCCGATGGGCGTGGGGCTGGCCGTCGACGAAGTCGCCTGGCTCGCCGAACAGGTGCCGGGCATCCGCTACGTCAAGGAAGAGACGCAACCGTCGGGCCAGCGCATCACCCAGCTGAGCGAACGTGCGGGCGACGCCCTCGACGCCGTGTTCGGCGGTGCCGGCGCGCGCTACGTGATCGACGAGCTCGTGCGCGGGGCCAAGGGTACGATGCCGGCTTGCGAAGTCACCGAGGTCCACGTGGCCATGCTCAAGCGTTTCGCCGAGGGCGACATCGAAGGCGCGCGCGACCTGTTCGAACGCAGCCTGCCGCTGCTCAGCGTGCAGGCGGTATTCCGCTGGCGCCTGACCAAGGCGGTGCTCAAGCGCCGCGGCATCATCGGCAGCGATCACGTGCGTGCACCGGGTCCGGCACTGGATGCGTTCGACCAGCGTGAAGTCGACGCGCTGCTTGCACGCATCTCCGACCTGATCCCGCTCGACCGCGTGCCGGGAGCAGCATCGGCATGAGCAAGGTCCACCGCGTCGAAACCTTCATCGTCACCGTGCCGCGCGACACGCCCTACCTGGGCCCGCTCGGCCCCGGCGAGCGCGTCAATGAGCGTGGCTATGTCGTGCGCAAGGGCAACGGCACGATCTATCCCTCCGTCGACCGGTCGGTCGTCGTGCGGATCACCACCGAGGATGGTGCAGTCGGCTGGGGTGAAACCTATGGCATCTGCGCGCCACGGGCGGTGTGCGAGATCGTCAACGACCTGCTCGCGCCGGAACTGATCGGCCGCGAGCCGGAAGACGTGGAGCAGATCTGGGACGACCTGTACGGTCTGATGCGCGTGCGCGGCAGCTTCGGCGGCTTCTATGTCGACGCCATCGCCGCGCTCGATATCGCCCTGTGGGATCTTCGCGCACGCGCCCTGGGCAGTCCGCTCTGGCGGTTGCTCGGCGAACGCCAGCGCGAACAGGTGCCCGGCTACCTGTCGGGCCTGCCTGCCGCGACCGTCGCCGGCCGCGTGCAGATGGCGCGCGAGTTCCAGCAGCAGGGCCACGATGCGTTCAAGATCCACGCCGTGGTCAGCAGCGAAGGGATCGTCGAAGAGACCGCCGCGCTGCGCGCGGCGCTGGGCGACGAAGCCGAACTGATGGTCGACCTGCACTGGAAGTTCGACGCCGACCAGGCCCTCGCACTGATCGACCAGCTGGCGCCGTACCGCCTGCAGTTCATCGAGGCGCCGGTGAAACCGGAGGATGTCAGTGGCCTGGCGCGTGTCGCGCGCGAAGGCGCGATCGCCGTCGCCGCCGGTGAGGAATGGCACACCGAGTACGAGGCACGGCTGCGACTGGATGCCAACGCGGTGCGCTACATCCAGCCTGAGATGGGCCACACCGGCATCACCCAGTTCCTGCGCATCTCACGACTGGCGCAGGCGGCCGGCGTGGAGATCGCACCGCACGCGACCATCGGCACGGGCATCTTCCTCGCGGCCAGCCTGCACGCATCAACGGTGGTCAGCGGCCTGTGGCGCCACGAATGGCAGCACTCGGTGTTCGCCCGCTCGCTGGAACTGCTCGACACCGACATGAACTACGCCGATCGCCATTACCACCTGCCGAGCGGACCCGGCCTGGGCGTGACACCGGGCCAGCGCTTCTGGAATTACGCCGAAGGCGTCGCCTGAACGGCATTGCCATCGAGTGACTGGATCAGGCGCGAATGCCGCGCCTGACGCACGGCCAGCCACGCCAGCAGCATCGCGATGGGATGCAGCATCGCCATCAGCACGAAGGTGCGGTCGAACTGGTGCCCGGCGACGAGCTTGCCCACTACCTGCGTTGACAGCATCCCGCCCAGGCCACTGCCGGCACCGATGAAACCGAATACGGTGGCGATGTAGCGGCTCGGGTACAGATCCACCACCAGCGTGCTGATGTTGATCTGGAACACCAGGTGGGCAAATGCCACCAGCGAGGCGATCGCGAACAGGATGGTCAGCGGCGGATGGAACGCGGCGATCAAGCCCAACGGCGCCAGAATCGCCGCGCCGGTCATCGCCACCAGGCGACTGCGCACCGGCGTCATCCCACGCTTGATCAGGCCACTGGAAATCGCACCGCCGCCGATGCTGCCGACGTCGGCTGCCAGGTACACCAGCCATGCCAGCGACGCGACCGCCACCAGTGTCATGCCGCGCTGGTCGTTGAGGTACTTGGGGAACCAGAACAGATAGAAGTACCAGACCGGATCGGCCACCGCGCGCGACAGCACCAGCAGCCACATCGTGCGGTCGCGCAACAGGTTGCGCCACAGCGAGCCCTCGCTCTTGATCGGCGCCGCATCGGCGCTTGCCGGTACCGCCGCGGCCGTCTCGCCGCGCGGCTTCGACGGAAAGATCCACCACCACGCGATGATCCAGAGCAGGCCGACCGCACCGGTGGTGATGAACGCCCAGCGCCAGCCGAACACCACCGCGATGCCGCCGATCAATGGCGGCGCGATCGTTGCCCCGACCATCGCGCCGGCGGTGTAGATGCCCAGCGCCAGGCCGCGCTCCTGCGGCGGGAAATGCTCGGAGACGACCTTCGAACCAACCGTGTAGTTGCCCGGCTCGCCGAGACCGAGCGCGAAACGGGCCGCGCCGAGTTCGCCGGCGGTGCGCACCAGTCCGGTGAACAGGTTGGCGATCGACCACCAGCCGACGAACAGCGCCAGCGCCACCTTCGACCCGAGCCAGTCGGTGATGCGCCCGGCCAGCAGGTAGGCGATGGTGTAGGCGAAAAGGAACAGCTGCACCACTCGCGCATAGGCAGGATCGTCCATGCCCAGGTCGCGCTGGATGGTCGTCGCCAGGATCGACAGCGCCTGGCGGTCGAGATAGTTGATTACGGTGGAAACAAACAGCAGGGCGAGCAGTGCCCAGCGGACGCGGGCCGATCCTTTCCAGTTCACGAAGTTACCGCCCGCTCCCCAAGGTGTCGCTGGACGGTATTGCTAATTTAGCAACACGTCAATCCGCACTGCACCACGCCAGCCGTCCCTGATCACCCGATTGCCTTGACCGCCTCGCGCAGCGCAGCGACCAGATCGTCGGTCGCCGACTCGGGGATCCAGCCCGACATGGCGATGCCCGCATGCACCGGGTCGCCCATGGGCACGGCGACGATGTGGTGGTCGCGGTCATCGGCCACGTGGATGCGGGCATAGCCCTGCGCGCGGGTCACCTGCAACGTGGCCAGCAGCGAATCGATGCCCTCGGGGAAGTTCGGGATCTCGTGACCTGCATAAAGATCGCGGACCTCCTCGTCGGTCATCTGCGCGAGCAGGACGATGCCGATGCCGCTGGTGGTCGCCGGCAGCAGACCGATGCGGCCCAGGCCACGCGCGGCCTCGATGCCCGGCGGCGCATGGAACAGGTAGCTGACGCTGTGGTTCCACAGCACGCCCAGGGCGACGGTGTGGCCGAACCGGCGCAGCTCTTCCAGCACCGGCAGCGCGCGCCGGATCAGGCCGGAGGCGAACAGGCTCTGCGCCGCCAGCACATGCATGCCGGGACCGGCGGTGTACTTGCGGTTGGCGGTCTGGCGCGCAATGCCCAGGTAGGCCAGCGTCTTGAGCAGGCGATTGACCCGGGTCGGGTTCGCATCGAGCTGGCGCGCCAACTCCCGGCAGCCCACGGGCTCGGGCGAGGACGCCAGCGCCTGCAGCGTGGCGATCCCGTCGATCAGGCTCTGGTTGGGCTGCGCGTTTGGCTTGGCTTTCATGCGTTCAGGGTAAACGCGAACGGCGCTGACGGACAGATGGCTGCTATATGCGCAACGAAAACGCCCTTGGGTCCACGCCTTCGCGGGAATGACGGGCCACAAAAAAGCCCCGCGGATGCGGGGCTTTTTCGTCACAGCTCTCGAAAACCAATCAATCGATATCGAGGAAGCTGCGCAGCTGTTCCGAACGGCTCGGGTGACGCAGCTTGCGCAGCGCCTTCGCCTCGATCTGGCGGATGCGCTCACGCGTCACATCGAACTGCTTGCCGACTTCCTCGAGGGTGTGGTCGGTGTTCATGTCGATGCCGAAGCGCATGCGCAGCACCTTGGCTTCCCTCGGGGTCAGGCCGGCGAGCACGTCGCGGACCGTCTCGGTCAGGTTGATGTTGGTGGTGGCCTCGACCGGGGACTCGATGTTCGTGTCCTCGATGAAATCGCCCAGATGCGAATCCTCGTCGTCGCCGATCGGGGTTTCCATCGAGATCGGTTCCTTGGCGATCTTCATGACCTTCCGGATCTTGTCCTCCGGCATGTCCATTTCTTTCGCCAGCTCTTCCGGAGTCGCTTCGCGGCCGTACTGCTGCAGCATCTGGCGGCTGATGCGGTTGAGCTTGTTGATCGTCTCGATCATGTGCACCGGGATACGGATGGTGCGCGCCTGGTCGGCGATCGAACGGGTGATCGCCTGGCGGATCCACCAGGTCGCATAGGTCGAGAACTTGAAGCCGCGACGGAACTCGAACTTGTCGACCGCCTTCATCAGGCCGATGTTGCCTTCCTGGATCAGGTCGAGGAACTGCAGGCCACGGTTGGTGTACTTCTTGGCGATCGAGATCACCAGGCGCAGGTTGGCCTCGACCATTTCCTTCTTGGCCTTGCGCGCCTTGGCTTCGCCATAGGCCATCTGGCGGGAGATGTCCTTGATGTCGGCCAGGGTCAGCAGCGATGCGGTCTCGACCGCGATCGTGGCTTCCTGCTCGGAGATGATCTGGTCCTTGACGTCACGCAGGCCCGACGACCACTTCTGCTTGCGCTTGAGCAGCTCGTCCACCCACTCCAGGTTGGTCTGGTTGCCTTCCCAGGCGCGGATGAAGTCCTTGCGCGGCATCTTGGCGACGCGCGTGGACAGGTCGAGGATGCGGCGCTCGTGGTCCTTGATCTTGTTGACGACCTCGCGCAGGTTGCGCACCAGCACGTCGGTCAGCGGCAGCGGCAGCTTGAAGGTGACGAACACCGCGGCCATGTCCTCGCGCAGCTTCAGCGCGGTCTTGTGGCCGGCACCGTGCTTGGCATGCGCCTTGAGGAACTTGTTGTAGTGGTCGGCCAACGCTTCCATGCGCGTGGCGACCTCGACCGGATCGGGGCCGCTGACGACTTCTTCGGCTTCTTCGGCGACCGGCGCTTCTTCCTCGTCGTCATCGACTTCGGCATCGGCATCGGCCACCACGACCGGCGCCGGCGGTTCCGGCACGTCGTCGAGGTGATCGTTGAAGCCAACAATGATCTCAGCCAGGCGCTTCTTGCCCGCCTTGTGCTGCTCGTAGTCTTCGAGGATCGAGGCGATGGTCGCGGGGAAGATACCCAGCGATGCCTGGACCTGGCCCAGGCCTTCTTCGATGCGCTTGGCGATGGCGATTTCGCCTTCGCGGGTCAGCAGCTCGACCGTGCCCATCTCGCGCATGTACATGCGCACCGGGTCGGTGGTGCGGCCGCCTTCGCCGTCGAGCGCGGTCAGCGCTGCGGCAGCTTCTTCGGCAGCGGTGTCGTCGACTTCACGGTTGCCCGTGCCGCCGTCTGCGAGCAGCAGGGTTTCGGCATCGGGGGCCACTTCGTGGACCTCGATACCCATGCCGTTGATCATGCCGATGATGTCTTCGATCTGCTCGGCATCGACGAGGTCGTCGGGCAGGTGATCGTTGACCTCGGCATAGGTCAGGTAGCCCTGCTCCAGGCCCTTGCTGATCAACTGCTTGATATCGGAGGAGGGGGGCTGACGTTCGTTGGCCATGTGCTGCGCCACCGCGCTATGAGAGGGTTGGGAACGTTCCAGTATATCAGGCCGGAGGGGTCGGGGCCGGACTCAGGAACGAAGAAGGAAGGTGACCGGGCCGTCGTTGACCAGGCTGATCACCATATGGGCACCGAAGCGCCCCGTTTCCAGCCCCCCTGTGTGTTTTTGCCTGCAGATTTCGACCAGCCTGCTGAACAAAGGTTCAGCCAGCTCGGGCGCGGCGGCGGTACTGAAGCCCGGACGCATGCCGCTGCGGGTATCGGCCGCCAGGGTGAACTGGCTGACCAGCAGCAACCCGCCGCCGGTGTCCGCCAGGCCGAGGTTCATTCGGCCGGCCTCGTCGGCAAATACACGGTATCCGAGCAGCCGTTCGGCCATCCGCTGCGCCTGGGCCTCGCCGTCGCCCGGCTCAACGCCCACCAGGGCCAGCAGGCCGGGGCCGATGGCGCCGATGGTTTCGCCTTCGACCCGGACGGCCGCTTCGGTGACGCGTTGGATCAGGGCCAGCATGCGGTTGGTCGGTCCAAGCAGGATTCGGGGGCTGTTGTAGCCTAATGCGCGCTCCGGGCGGAACCCCGGCGCGCTTCCCCCCCTCCTCGCCGAACCCTGCCATGACCGGCTTCGCCGCCCGCCTGCTCTACGCCTCCGCCGCCCTGCTCGGCCGCCTGCCCTGGTCGTGGCTGCTGGGCCTGGGCGATGCATTGGCGGCGTGGTGGCGCTGGCGCGACGTGCGCGAAAGCCGGGTCGCAAGGATCAACCTCGAGCTGGCCTACCCGGACCTGCTGCCGGCGCAGCGCGATGAACTGCACCGCGCGATCCTGCGCACCACGGCGCGCCAGGTGCTGGAAACCGTGCGCCTGTGGACCCGTCCGCACGCCGAGAACCTGGGCCTGCTGCGCGAGCAGCACGGCACCGACCTTATGGATGCGGCGATCGCCGCCGGCCGTGGCGTGATCATCGCCGCGCCCCACCATGGCAACTGGGAGCTGCTCAACCAGTGGCTGGCCTGGCGCACGCCGCTGGCGATCCTGTACCGGCCGCCGGAGTCGGCAGTGGTGGAGGCGTTCCTCAACCTGGTTCGCGCTGACGCTGGCCACGGCGACAACGGCGAAGGCGAGCGCGTCACCCAGGTGCGCGCCGAAGGCCCGGCGATCCGCCAGCTGTTCAAGCGCCTCAACGACGGTGGCGTGGTCGGCATCCTGCCCGACCAGCAACCCAAGGCCGGCGATGGCGAGTTCGCGCCGTTCTTCGGCGTGCAGGCATTGACGATGACCCTGCTCGGCCGCCTGGCTTCGCGCACCGGTGCCACCGTGCTGTTCGCCTGGTGCGAGCGCGTGGACACGCATACCGGCCACCCCGGTTTCGCCCTGCACATCGAGGCGGCACCGGCGGCGATGTCCGATCCGGATCCGAAAGTGGCCGTGGCCGCGCTCAACGCCGCGGTCGAGCACATCGCCCGCCGTGACCCGGCGCAATACCAGTGGACCTACAAACGCTATACGCTGCGACCGCCGGGTTCTGGGGAAGAGAATCCGTACTGGAACCGCTGACCGGGCGACGCCGTCAAACACGGGCATCGCTGGCGCGGCCGACGCCTGACAGCTGACGGATGCCCATGCTCACGCCCGACTCGCCGAACACTGCGCCGCAAGTTCCGCCGCCCACGGGCGTCGATTCCGCCGCCGAATGGCAACCCCTGCCCGCCCGTGCACGCACGCTGTTCCTGCTGGGCACGGCGCCGGTGGCCATCCCGTTCGCGTTCGGCGGGTTCATCTTCACCCGCGTCCTCGACCTGTCGCCGTTGCTGGCGCCGCTGGGGCTCATCGTCGGTCTGGCGCTGGGCCTCTGGATCGGGCTGAAGCAGTACCGCTACACCTTCTGGCGCCTCGACGAGGACGGCCTGGCGATCCGCCGCGGCCGCATGTGGCAGCGCGAGACGCGGGTCCCGGCCACGCGCGTGCAGCACCTGGACCTCAAGCGCGGACCGCTGCAGCGCCGGCGCAACCTGGCGACGCTGGTCGTGCACACCGCCGGCACCCGCCACAGCTCGGTGGCCGTGCCGCACCTGGATGCCGGCGACGCCGAGCGCCTGCGCGACCGCCTCGGCCGCCAGATCGACCACGATGACGACCAGTAACCGTGGTCTTTCGCGCGAGCTGACGCGATGAACGGACCCGTGACCGCCATCGAGCCCGAGCGCCGGCTGCATCCGATGTCGTGGCTGTTCGTGCTGGTGCAGCAGCTCAAGCAGTTCATCGTGCCGTTGGCGGTGCTGCTGTTCTTCGGTCGTGGCGACCGCAACGAACTGTGGCCGCTGATCGGCGTCGCCGTGCTGGTGATCACCTCGCTGTGGCAGTACTTCACCTACCGCTACGGCGTGGCCGGCGACCACCTGGTGGTGCGCAGCGGGTTGCTGGAACGCAGCCTGCGCGTGATCCCGTTTGCGCGCATCCACAACGTCGCCTTGCAGCAGTCGCTGCTGCACCGCCTGTTCGGCGTGGCCGAAGTGCGCCTGGAATCCGCCGGTGGTGCCAAGCCCGAAGCGCAGATGCGCGTGCTCAAGCTCGATGATGCGCTCGCGCTGGAAGCACTGGTTCGCCGTCGCGGCGCGGCTTCCGACGTGGTGGTCGAAGAGCCCGCGGCCGATACCCTGCTGACGCTGCCGTTCGGCGAAGTGCTGCGCCTGGGCATCGTCTCCAATCGCGGCATGCTGGTCGTCGGCGCGGCCTTCGCCGGCTCGGCGCAGTTCAGCCCGAAGCTCATCCCGAATCTGTTCGAAGCCGTCGGCATGCGCATGTTCGGCTACGCCGGCGAGCATGGCTTCGGCCCGGTCGAGTACGCCGCCGCCGGCATGGCGGTGTTCGCCGTGATCGTCGGCGCGTTGCGGCTGCTGTCGATGCTGCTGGCGCTGCTGCAGTACTACGGCTTCACCCTGACTGAGCAGGACCGCCGCCTCACCGTCGAACGCGGCCTGCTGGCGCGCTGGCGCACCAGTGCCTCGCGCCGTCGCATCCAGGCCTGGACGCTGCGCGAAGGCGTGCTGCACCGCTGGATGAAGCGGCGCAGCCTCGAAGTCGACACCGCCGTGGCCGAGGACGGCCGCCAGCAGCGCGCCTTGCGCGAACTGGCGCCGATCGCCACGCCGGCCGCCTGCGATGCGCTGATCGAACACCTGCTGCCGCGCGCGACCTGGTCGCAGCTGGCATGGCAGCCGCTGCCGCCATCGAGCTGGTGGCGCTTGTTCGTGCCGTCGCTGCCGTTCGTGCTGATCGCGACGGTGGTGCTGTGCGCGCGCTTCGGCGCCTGGGGCCTGCTGGCGCTGCTGTGGCTGCCGTGGTCGGCGTTCAAGGCGCGGCGACGTGCGCAGCGGGCTGCTTATGCGGTGGGCGAGGAAGTGATCGCCGTGCGCGAGGGCTGGTGGACGCGACACTGGCGCTTTGCCGAGATCGACAAGCTGCAGGCACTGCAGCTGACCCGGTCGCCGATCGACCGCCGTTGCGGCACCGCCACGCTGTGGCTGGATACCAGCGGCGCCGGCGCGATGGCACCGTCGCTGCGGGTGCGCTTCCTGCCCGAGGCGGACGCGCAGGCGCTGTATGCGCGCCTGGCGGCCACGCTCGCGCGGCGGCCGTTGCGCTGGTGATTTCTCAGGGTCGCCAGTAACCCAGCTCGCGGCGGATCTGCAGCGCGCGCCATAGCGACGACAGCGGCTTGCGTCGCAGCGTGCCCAGTTCGCCAGCCAGCAGCGATTCGGTCGCGGCCATGACGCGCTGGGAAGAGCGTCCGTCGCGGTAGGGATGGATCGCGTCGGCATACGCCGACAGCGCGGCGATGAGTGCCGGCTCCGGCGCAAACGCGCGCTCCAGCATCTGCGGCAACTGCGCCGGATCGTCGAAGTCGAGCATGTGCGGCTTCGGCGCGCGGTTGCGGAACGTCACCACCGGCTTGCGCTGCACGACGAACTCCGACACCACCGACGTCGTATCGGCGAGCAGCACATCGGCCGCACGCTGCGCGGTGACCAGCTGTTCGGTCTCGAAGAACGCGGCGTTGGCGCCAGCCAGCGAGCGATAGCGCATGAACAGTTCCGGCGGGCACTTCGGGTGCAGTGTCAGCAGCCAGTAGCGGTCGCCCTTGGCGACTTCCGCGGCGATCGCATCGAACAGGTGCGGTGCCGCGCTCAGGCGCTCGGTGAAGGTCGAGGCGAACATCACCACGGGCCGCGAGCCGGCCGGCGCGCGCATGGCCGCCGAGGCGCCATCGTCGTCGCCAAACAGCGGATCGAGCTTGGGCCAGCCGGTCTCGACCACGGCGAAGTGCCCGGCCTGCGCCGCCAATGCCTTGAATGGCGCCGTAGTCGCCGGGCCCTGCGTGCAGTACAGGTCGAACAGCCCGCGCACGCGGAAATGGCCACGCTCGTCCGAGCGTTTCTCGACGTTGAAGCCATGGAACAGCTGCACCTTGGCGCCGGACACGAAGGGCGGCACCCAGTTGGCGGCACTGAACACCGCGCGCGGTTTCAGCGCGACCGCCTCGTGCAGGCCTATCATTCGCACCGGCGCCGGCAGTTCGGCGCCGGCGGCGCCGTCGACGAACCAGGCGTGCACGCCGTGCCCCGCTGCTTGCAGCGCCTGCGCCAGCGGTTGCAGGATGGGCAGCGCATAGCGTTCGCTCGCGAACAACAGGTAATCGGCCATCAACGCTTCCTCGAATACGCCATCGACGCAGGGCACCACGGGCACGACACGGGCTTGCCCGCTGTCAGCCTGCATTATCGCGTTCAACGAGGCCGACCGCATCGGCGACTGCATCGCCTCCCTGGCGTTCTGCGACGAGATCGTCGTGGTCGACTCGCATTCCACCGACGCCACCGCGCAGATCGCCCGCGACCTCGGCGCCCGCGTGATCCAGCGCCCGTTCGAGGGTTTCCGCAGCCAGAAGCAGTTCGCCATCGAGCAGGCCACGCACGACTGGGTGCTGTGCCTGGACGCCGACGAGCGCGTCAGCGACGCCCTGCGCACGTCGATCGAGGCCGAACGCGCGACCTCGTTCGGCGATGCCGCAGGCTTCCGCTTTGCGCGCCTCAGCGAGTACTTCGGCAAGTTCCTGCGCCACGGCAACGCCTACCCCGACCGGGTGCTGCGCCTGTTCGATCGTCGTCGTGGCGGCTGGCGCGGCACGCGCGAGGTGCACGAGGCGGCCAGCGTCGACGGCCCGGTGCGGACCATTGCCGGTGACCTGATCCATTACCCCTACCGCTCACTCGAGCAGCAGCTGCTCAAGACCCAGCGCTACGCACGGATGATGGCCGAGCACGACTTCGCCCGCGGCAAGCGCGCAACGCTGACCGGCCTGGTGCTGTCGCCGGCGTGGCGGTTCTGGCGCGGTTACCTGCTGCGCGGCGGTTTCCGCGACGGCTGGCACGGGCTGGTCTACGCCTACGTCCGCGCCAACTACGTGCGCCAGAAGACGATCATGTTGTGGATGCTGCAGAACGGGCAGCGCGTGAGCGGGCCAGACCGATGAATGCCAGCGTCGTCATCACCACCTACAACTGGCCGCAGGCGCTGGAACTGGCGCTGGACGCGCTGGCGCACCAGCACACGCTGCCGCACGAAGTCGTGGTCGCCGACGACGGCTCGCGCGACGACACGCGCGCAATGCTGGAGCGCGTGGCGCCTGCTTTTCCCGTGCCGCTCAAGCACAGCTGGATCGAGGACCGCGGGTTCCGCGTCTCGCTCGCGCGCAACCGCGCCATTGCCGCCACCAGCGGCGATTACGTGCTGCTGCTCGACGGCGACATGCTGCCGCACCCGATGTTCGTCGCCGACCACTTGCACGCCGCCGAACGCGGCAGCTTCGTCCAGGGCATGCGCGTGCTGACCGACGAGGAAGGCCGTGACCGCCTGCTCAAGCGCGAAGTGTCGTCGCTGGGTTTCTTCGACCGCGGCCTCACCCGTCGCCGCCACACGCTGCGGATCCCGCCGCTGGCGGCGCTGTCGCTGCGCAGCACGCGCGGCCAGAGCGAAGGCGCCATCAAGACCTGCAACCAGGGCTGGTGGCGCGACGATCTGGTGATGCTCAACGGCTTCGACGAGCGTTTCGAGGGCTGGGGTCGCGAGGACAAGGACCTCGCCGTGCGCGCGTTCCACGCCGGGCTGGAGCGTCGATCATTGCGCTTCGCCGGGCTGGCCACGCACCTGTACCACCCGGAGCGGCACGAGGAAGGCGCCAGTCCCAACGACGGTCTGCTCGCAGAAACCCGCGCCAGCGGCCGTGTGCGCAGCCCGCAGGGCCTGGACCGGCACATTGCCGAGTTCGCCAGCCATCCCCTGCCCGACCTGCGCGATCTGCGGGATTCCGTCGCCTGATCCCCGGGTGCGGCCTGCGGCCTTACCCGGGCTACGCCCGACGCCGGCTCGATCGTTGATCCCCGGGTGCGGCCTACGGCCTTACCCGGGCTACGCCTGACGCCGACCCGATCGTTGATCCCCGGGTGCGGCCTGCGGCCTTACCCGGGCTACGCGCGACGGCGGCCCGACCGTTGATCCCTACGCCCGACGGCGGCCCGACCGTAGCCCGGGTAAGCGAAGCGCACCCGGGGTCAACGGCACCCCACCGCGGCAGCGCCAGGCACCAGCGTCCATCCACGCCGGTTGGCGTTGCCCAGGTGCTGCGCCTTGCCACTGTCGATGCACTCGGCCAGCGCCACGTCCTGCACCAGCAGCCAGCGCGTCGCCGGCGACTGCCGCTGCCAGGCCAGGCCGCGCTGCATCTGTTCGTCGAAGTCGACCTTGAAGCCGAACTCGGCGACGCGGCGGTCGGCCATCAGCAGGTTCTGCTCACGCCAGGCGACCAGGCCCAGCTCGGCCTGCGGGCCAATGCGACGGCCGACTTCGGTCATCAGTCCGCGTGCCGAAGAGGAGTCGTTGAGCAACGGTGCCAGCGCCAGGCCGAAACACACCCAAAGGCCGGTCAGTGTCGCCAGCATCGCCGCGATCGGGCGGGCGCGACCGAACCACAGCACGCAGCCAACGCAGAAGAATCCCAGTGCGGTGATGCTGGCGGCGAGTGCGGTGGATACGTCCTCGAGCGATCGCTCGGCAACGAAGCGGCGCTCGAAGCCCGGATCGCCCAGCAGCATCGCCAGTCCACCCACCAGCAAGCCGACAGCCAGCACCACGCTGAAGCCGAACGCGAGCCGGCGCACGCCCTTGCGCCGGACCAGGCCGGGCAGCAACGGCCCCAGCGCCAGCGCCATCATCGGCAGCGCCGGCAGGATGTACATGTCGCGCTTGCCGTTGGGCAGGGTGAAGAACACCAGCACCAGTGCCCACCACGCCAGCGGCAACAGGTAGCGCGGATCACGACGGCGAAGCCGCCGCCACCACGCCGGGATCGCCCACGGCAGCACCAGCACCGTCGGCAACCACATCGTCGCCATCACTTCGAGGAAGTACCAGACCGGCTGGCCGTGGTCCCACGACGCGCCGTAACGCTTGGCGGTCTGCCGGATCAGGATGTCGTCGATGTAGGCACGGTACTCGGGACCGGAATTGCCCAGCGCCGCGATCAGCATCGGCACCAGCCACACGCACGCGGCCAGCACGAACGCGAGCGGACCGAGCCAGAACTTCGCGCGACCTGCGTGCACCTTGACGTTCCAGCCGCGCAACGAGGCGATGCCGGCGGGAATCAGCATCAGCAGCGCGATGAAACCCACGCCCTTGCTGATCGTGCCCAGCGCCGCCGCGGCCCAGCCGAGCATCCACATCGGCCAGTTCGGTCCCTGGTTCCTGGCGACCTGCAGCACATGCCGCAGCAAACCGTAATTGGCCAGCGTGATCCAGAACACCACCAGCGGATCGATCTGCGCCTTCTTCGCCTGCCAGGTGAACTGCAGCGCGAACAGCAATGCGTAACCGGCATAGAGGCCGACGCGACGCGTCCACAGACGGCGGCCGAGATCGACCACGCACCACAGCGTGCCCAGCGCGGCCAGCAACGACGGCAGCAGGAAGGCGATGCGCCAGTTGCCGAACACGGTGTATGCGATCGCCTGCAGCCACATGAACAACGGCGGCTTGTCGGAGTACAACTCGCTGCCGCGATGCGGGAACAGCCAGTCGCCGCTTTCGATCATGTGCTTGGCGACGAGGGTGAAGCGCGGCTCGTCGGCCGGCCAGGGGTCGCGAAGGCCCAGGCCAGCGCCGAGCACGAGCACGGCGATGATCCAGAACAGCGTGGTGTCGTTGCGCCAGCTGGGGCGCGAGGCGATCGGCTTGAGCATGGCGCGGATGATAGCCGCCGGGCGTCGTCGCGATGTCGGAACAACGTCATCCCCGTCATCCCCGCGCAGGCGGGGATCCATGGACGCTGGCTTCATTGCGACGGCCCGGATCAACGTCCTTGGATCCCCGCCTTCGCGGGGATGACGGTGAAGGACGAGCCGGGAGTGAGGGCGGCCTCAGCCCTTCCTGCGCAAACGTGCGTAGAAGAAACCGTCGCAGCCCAGCTCGCCCGGCAGGCGCTGGCGGCCGGCGCCGCTGGTGCGGCCAAAGCGCTCGTCGAGCGGCTCGGCAACGGCATCCGGCGTGCGCGCCAGGAATGCATCGACCTGCGCTTCGTTCTCGGCCTTGAGGATCGAGCACGTCGCGTACAGCAGCACGCCGCCCGGGACGACGGTCGCCCATAGCGCATCGAGCAGGCGCGACTGCGTCGCCACCAGCGCGGTGAGGTCGGAAGCGCGGCGGTGCTGCAGCACGTCGGGCTGGCGGCGGATGATGCCGGTGGCCGAACAGGGTGCATCCAGCAACACCGCGTCGAACGGCGTGCCGTCCCACCATGCCTGCGTGTCGGCGGCATCGGCGGCGAGCAGCTGCACGCGTTCGCCCAGGCGCAGGCGGGTGAAGCCCGAACGCATGCGGTCCAGGCGTTGTGCGTCGATGTCGAGCGCAACGAGCTGCAGCGATGCATCACGCTCGAGCAGGTGCGCGGTCTTGCCGCCAGGGGCGGCGCAGGCATCGAGCACGCGCGCGGACGGCAGCGCCGCCAAGGCCTCGACCACCAACTGCGCGGAGGCGTCCTGCACCGATGCCGCGCCTTCGGCGAAGCCGGGCAGTGCCGCGACCGCGGCCGGCGTATCCAGGCGCAGCGCGTCTGGCAGGCGGTCGTCCACCTGCGCTTCGATGCCGGCGTCGTGCAGCCGTGCGCGGTAGTCATCACGCGATTGCTGGCGACGGTTCACGCGCAACCACATCGGCGGTTCGGCGGCGCTGGCGTCGAGGATGGCCTCGGCGTCGTCGGGCCAGTCGCGATTGATCTGGTCGCGCAGCCACTTCGGCCAGTGCGCGTGCGGTTCGCCTGCCGGCAGCCCTTCGCGCTGGGCGCGGCGCAGCAGCGCATTGACCAGTCCGGCCTGGTGGCGGCGACCGAGCGTGCGCGCCGCTTCGACCGTGGCAGCCACCGCGGCATGCGCCGGCAGGCCAAGCGGATCGAGCTGGGCGAAACCGACGAACAGCAGCGCCTTGAGTTCACTGTCGCGTTTCGGAAGCGGCCGCGGCACCCAGGCCTGCAGCGCCGACTCGAAACGCGCCGGATGGCGCAGCACCGCAAAGCAGATGGCCTCGACCAGCGCGCGATCGCGCGGATCGGCGATGCGCGGCAGGGCCAGTGCCAGCTCGGCCTTCAGCGAACGGCCGTGATTGAGCACCGCATCGAGCACGCGCGCCGCGGCAGCGCGCGATGCGGCGCCGCTGTGGTTCGTGCCGGAAGTCTGGTCAGGGCGTGGCATGGCTGCCTTCAGCGCAGGTCCGGGCGACCGTTGAGGTAGTCGGCCGCGGTGATCGCCTTGCCGCCTTCGCGCTGCAGCACGCGGATGCGCAAAACGCCGCTGGCGCAGGCGACATCGAGGCCATCGCGGCCGGCACGAATCAGCAATCCCGGCTCGGCACCGTGGGCTTCGTCCAGCGCAACCGCGCCGTGCAGGCGCAGGCGTTCACCGGCGACGACCGCTTCGGCCATCGGCCACGGATTGAACGCACGCACCTTGTTGGCCAGCACCGTCGCCGGCTGCGACCAGTCGAGGCGGGCCTCGGCCTTGTCGAGCTTGTGTGCGTAGGTGACGCCTTCCTCTGGCTGCGGCTGCGGCACCGGGCGGATGTCGGCGCGCAGCAGGCCCAGGCCATCGGCCAGCACCTGCGCGCCGAGCGCGGACAGGCGATCGTGCAGCTGGCCGCCGGTTTCCTGCTCGCCGATCTGCAGCGATTGCGAGAGCAGCACCGGGCCGGTGTCCAGGCCCTTCTCCATCTGCATCAGGCATACGCCCGACTCGCTGTCGCCGGCTTCGATCGCACGCTGGATCGGCGCCGCGCCGCGCCAGCGCGGCAGCAGCGATGCGTGCACGTTCCAGCAGCCGTACGTGGGGATGTCGAGGACCGACTGCGGCAGGATCAGCCCGTAGGCCACCACCACCATCAGGTCCGGCTTGAGCGCGCGCAGGGCGTCCTTCGACACGGCCGACTTGAAGTTTTCCGGCTGGAACACCTCGATGCCGCGCAGCAGCGCCTCGCGCTTGACCGGCGACGGCGTCAGCCCGCGGCCGCGCCCGGCCGGGCGATCGGGCTGGGTGTAGACGGCGACCACCTCACCGCGCTGCGAGGCCGCGCGCAGGCACGGCACGGCGAAGTCGGGGGTGCCGGCGAAGACGATTCTCATCGGGGGATGTGCGCCAAGTGGGGGTTGGTGTCATCCCGGCGGGCAGGCCGGGGCCTGCCTGTCACCGCGGGAAGGGAGGGCTCAGGCCGCGGCCTGGCGACGCTGCTTGGCCAGCTTCTTGCGCACCATTTCGCGCTTGAGCGGCGAGAGGTAGTCGACGAACAGCTTGCCGGCCAGGTGGTCCATCTCGTGCTGGATGCACACCGCCAGCAGGCCTTCGGCCTCGATCGTCTGCGGCTTGGCGTCGCGGTCGAGGAAGCTGACGGTGATGCGGTCGGCGCGGGTCACGTCGGCGAAGATGCCGGGGACCGACAGGCAGCCTTCCTGGTAGACCTGCTCGCCGTCGCGGGCGGTGATCTCCGGGTTGATGAACACCCGCGGCTCGTCGTGCTCCTCGCTGATGTCCATGACCATGAAGCGCTGGTGCACGTCGACCTGGCTGGCCGCCAGGCCGATGCCCGGGGCCTCGTACATGGTCTCGAACATGTCGTCGAGCAGCTTCTGGAACTCGGCGCTGGTGACGCGCGCAGGATCGACCGGCACGGCGACGGTGCGCAGTCGCGGATCGGGGAATTCGAGAATCGGGAGCTGGGCCATGGCAATTTCGGAGGGCGTGGTGGACCGCGTTGCGGACAGCGATCTAAATGGGGGCGTGTGTCACAACCACAACAAGTAGTGCGATTGTAACCCCGTTGGGGGGCTGCCACGCTTGCAACCGTGTGGTTCTTCTGGGCTATATTGCCGCGGGGCCCCGCCTTTACCGGCGGATGGGGAAGCTGCCTTGGGGCAGCACGTCAAGGGGCCGTCGATCAGGCTCATTAGGGGAAAACCAGATGGTCACCATTTTCAAACCGTTGCGCACGGTGCTGACCGCTGCGTTGCTGACGGTCGCCACCTACGGCGTGGCCGCCGAGGTCGCGGGCAACCATCCTGACACCTACGTGGTCAAGAAGGGCGACACCCTGTGGGACATCGCCGGCAAGTTCCTGCAGAAGCCCTGGCTGTGGCCGGAAATCTGGCAGGCCAACCCGCAGGTCAAGAATCCGCACCTGATCTACCCCGGCGACGTGCTCTCGCTGGCCTACCTCGACCGCGTCGCGGTGCAGGAAGGCCCGCGTGAAGAGGCGCCGATCAACGCCATCCCGCTGTCCGACGTCGAGGCCTTCCTCAAGGACATGCGCGTGGTCGAGGACTTCGAGGGCCTGCCCTACGTGGTCGGCCTGGAAGAAGACCGCCTCGCCGGCAGCCTCGACCAGGTGGCCTACATCAAGGGCCTGGCCGACGCCCAGCCGGGCCAGCGCTACGCCATCGTCCGTCCGTCGCACCGCTACGTGACGATGGATCCGGATCGCTGCTGCGACAACTCCGGCCGCCGCGCCGCCGACCTCGACTTCCGCGGCAAGCGCAACATCGGCCTGGAATCGCTGTGGAACTACCAGCTGCCGGCCGGCGGCGGCGAGTTCCTCGGTTACGAGCTGACCAAGCAGACCACCGGCACGATCAGCCGCGGCGTCGTCGGCGACAGTGACGCCGCCACGCTGGTGATCGACGGCAACGGCCGCGAAGTCCGCGTCGGCGATCGCCTGATCCCGGTCGAGGCGCAGGCCTACGACCTGCAGTTCATGCCGCATGCCCCGAACCAGGAGCTGCCGCTCGACAAGGCCCGCGTCATCGCCGTTGCCGACGCACTCACCAGCGGCGGCAATCGTGACGTCGTGGCACTGTCGGTCGGCACCGCCGACGGCATCGACAACGGCACCGTGCTGTCGGCCTGGCGCCAGGGCAGCCTCGAGATCGACCGCGTCAAGGCCGGCATCGATCGCAGCTACGACGCCACCACGCGTGGTGGCGAGGTCAAGCTGCCCGACGAGTTCGCCAGCCACCTGATGGTCTTCCGCACCTTCGAGAAGGTCAGCTACGCGCTGGTCATGGACGGCGTCCGCCCGACCCGCCTGGGCTATCGCCTGAAGCATCCGGACGCGACCAACTGATCGCCGCCTGATCCTACGAACCAAGCCGACGGCGCCCTAGGGCGCCGTCGTCGTTTCCGGCCCAGGCTGGGGCGATGCCTGCCACCGCCGATGACGACACCCACGCACTCCTGACGCTGCTGGTCGCCGGCGGCGCGGTCGAACCGCGGCGACGGCTGCTGGAACGCCAAGCCAGCCCGGCACAGGCACTGGCGGCAGGGCCCGCGTCCTGGCGCGAATGCGGCCTGACGGCGGCCCAGGTGCACAGCCTGCGCACGCCGGATGCGACACGCCTGGCCGAGGCCGCTGCGTGGCTGCGGCAACCCGGCCACCATCTCATCGACTGTCGCCACCCGGACTATCCGGCACTGCTTCGACGCGGGCCAAACCCGCCGCTGGCGCTGTTCGTCGCCGGCGACCCGGCGCTGCTCTGGCATCCCTCGGTCGCCATCGTCGGCACGCGCAGCCCGACACCGGCCGGCGCCGCCAACGCCGCCAGCTTCGCCCGCGCGATGGCGCAATCGGGCCTGGGGGTCACCAGCGGGCTGGCCGCCGGCATCGACACGGCCGCGCACGAAGCCGCGCTGGCCGCAGGCGGCGTCACCGTCGCCGTGCTCGGCACCGGCCCTGACGTCGCCTACCCGCGCAGCAATGCCCGCCTGCTCGCGCGCATCGCCGCCGAAGGTGCGGTGGTCAGCGAGCACCTGCCTGGCACGGGTGCACTGAGATCCCACTTCCCCACCCGCAACCGCATCATCGCCGGCCTGTCGCTGGCGACCCTGGTGATCGAGGCTGCCTGGCAGTCCGGCGCACTGATCACCGCCCGCCTCGCCGCCGAAGCCGGACGCGATGTCTTCGCATTGCCTGGCTCGATCCGCAACCCGGTCGCCCGCGGCTGCCACCGGCTGATCCGCGAAGGCGCCGGCCTGGTCGAGGAACCGGACGAGGTCATCGCCGCCCTGGCGCCGCAGGCACAGGCCCTGGCGCAGGACTTGCGGACGCGCCTGGACGCCCCAATTCATCGCGGTGACGGAATCGTTGGACACCGGGCGGGTGATTCAGCCGCCGATGGCCCCGACTACCAGCAGTTGTGGCTGGCCTTGGGCCACGACCCCACCACTATGGATGAACTTGTCACACGGACTGGATTGACGGCCGCAGCAGTGTCCTCCATGCTGCTGCTCATGGAGCTTGATGGTCGTGTTCAGGCACAACACGGCCGGTACTTCCGCAATCGCTGAATGCGTCTTGTCAGCGACCCGCGGGTCACCCGCAAGTTTCTGCCCACCGCGCCGCATGCGGCGCAGGCCGAGGGAAATGAAAGAGAGCATTCTGGACGTCCTGCTGTACCTGTTCGAGCATTACTTCACTGAAGATGCGGACCTCGTCCGCGACCACGATTCGCTCCGCAGCGGTCCTCTCTTCGACGAGCTCGGCAAAGCCGGGTTCAGCCCCGCCGAGATCAACAAAGCCTTCGAGTGGCTCGATGCGCTGGCCCAGCAACGGCCCAGTGCCAGTGCCCCGCGTGCCGACGGCCCGACCCGCATCTACTTCGGCCCCGAGCTCGACCGGCTCGACGTCGAATGCCGCGGCTTCCTGATGTTCCTGGAGCAGCACGGCGTGCTCGATGCCGGCCAGCGCGAGCTGGTGCTCGACCGCGCCATGGCCCTGGACCAGGACGAACTGGACCTGGACGACCTGAAGTGGGTCGTGCTGATGGTCCTGTTCAACCAGCCCGGCTCCGAGGCGGCCTACGCCTGGATGGAAACCCAGATGTTCGAGGACGAGCCCGAGCCGGTGCACTGAGCCGGGTGCACTGAGCCGGCACGCCATCGTCCAAGCGTCCGCCCCCTCCCCGGGGGCCTCGCCAGAGCGCCTCGCGCGCTCCTTCGGCGGAAAAACCGCCACCGCTTCCTCGCCCGATGCAGGCGCGCTGCAGCCGCCGCGCATGCGCTGGCGATCCCGACTTCACGCAGCCGCGCTTGACAGCCGTGGCAGGCGCATGCCCTCAATAAATAAAAGGAAGCCCCCCTGCGCCCGCCCTGATTGCCGGCCCAGCCTTCCTCAGACCTCAACCGTTACAACCGCCAGCAGCGCCGGAACAGGTCCTGCGGAGCCCCCATGGCCAAGAATCTCCTAATCGTCGAGTCGCCTGCCAAGGCCAAGACGATCAACAAGTACCTAGGCAAGGACTTCACCGTCCTGGCCTCCTATGGCCACGTCCGCGACCTGGTGCCGAAGGAAGGCGCAGTCGACCCCGACCGCGGCTTCGCCATGCGCTACGACCTGATCGAGAAGAACGAGAAGCACGTCGACGCCATCGCCAAGGCCGCCAAGGGCGCCGACGCGCTCTACCTGGCGACCGACCCGGACCGCGAGGGCGAGGCGATCAGCTGGCACATCGCGGAGATCCTGCGTGAGCGCGGCCTGCTCGAGGGCAAGACCCTGCAGCGGGTGGTGTTCACCGAGATCACCCCGCGCGCCATCAAGGAAGCGATGACGCAGCCGCGGCAGATCGCCACCGACCTGGTCGATGCGCAACAGGCACGCCGCGCGCTCGACTACCTGGTCGGCTTCAACCTGTCGCCGGTGCTGTGGCGCAAGGTGCAGCGCGGCCTGTCCGCCGGCCGCGTGCAGTCGCCGGCACTGCGCATGATCGTCGAGCGCGAGGAAGAGATCGAAGCCTTCATCGCCCGCGAGTACTGGTCGATCGAGGCCGAGTGCGCGCACCCGACCCAGACCTTCACCGCCAAGCTCAACAAGCTCGACGGCAAGAAGTTCGAGCAGTTCACCGTCACCGACGGCGACACCGCCGAGTCGGCGCGCCAGCGCATCGTCAAGGCCGCCAATGGCGCCCTGCACGTCACCGACGTCGCCAGCAAGGAGCGCAAGCGCCGCCCGTCGCCGCCGTTCACCACCTCCACGCTGCAGCAGGAAGGCTCGCGCAAGCTCGGCTTCACCACGCGCAAGACCATGCAGGTCGCGCAGAAGCTGTACGAAGGCGTGACCCTCGGCGACGAGGGCACCGTCGGCCTGATCAGCTACATGCGTACCGACTCGGTGAGCCTGTCGGAAGAAGCGCTGGGCGAGATCCGCGACGTGATCGCCCGCGACTACGGCACGCGCGCGCTGCCGGACAAGCCCAACACCTACCAGACCAAGTCCAAGAACGCTCAGGAAGCGCACGAAGCGGTTCGCCCGACCTCGGCGCTGCGCACGCCGGCGCAGGTGTCGCGCTTCCTCAGCGACGACGAGCGCCGCCTGTACGAACTGATCTGGAAGCGCGCCGTCGCTTCGCAGATGGTCCCGGCCACGCTCAACACCGTTTCGGTCGACCTGGCTGCCGGCAGCGAACACAGCTTCCGCGCCTCGGGCACCACCGTGGTCGACCCGGGCTTCCTCGCCGTCTACGAGGAAGGCAAGGACACCAAGACCAGCGAGGACGAGGACGAAGGCCGCAAGCTGCCGGCGATGAAGATCGGCGATCGCGTGCCGCTCGAACGCATCCACGCCGACCAGCATTTCACCCAGCCGCCGCCGCGCTTCACCGAAGCGGCGCTGGTGAAGGCGCTCGAGGAATACGGCATCGGCCGTCCCTCGACCTACGCCTCGATCATCCAGACCCTGCTGTTCCGCAAGTACGTCGAGATGGAAGGCCGCAGCTTCCGTCCGTCCGATGTCGGTCGTGCGGTCAGCAAGTTCCTCTCCAGCCACTTCACCCAGTACGTCGACTACGACTTCACCGCCAAGCTCGAGGACGAGCTCGACGCGGTGTCGCGTGGCGAAGAGGAATGGGTGCCGCTGATGGAGAAGTTCTGGGGGCCGTTCAAGGAGCTGGTGCTCGACAAGACCGAGTCGGTCGATCGCAGCGAAGCCACTGGCGCGCGCGAGCTGGGCACCGATCCCAAGAGCGGCAAGCCGGTCAGCGTGCGCCTGGGCCGTTATGGGCCGTACGCGCAGATCGGCACGGTCGAGGACGAGGAGAAGCCGGAATTCGCTTCGCTGCGTCCGGGCCAGAGCATGCACACGATCGAGCTGGCCGACGCGCTGGAGCTGTTCAAGCTGCCGCGCAAGCTGGGCCAGAGCAACGGCCATGAAGTCAGCGTCGGCATCGGCCGCTTCGGTCCGTTCGCCAAGCGCGGCACCGTGTACGCCTCGCTGCCGAAGGAAGACGACCCGCACACCATCGATTTCGACCGCGCGGTGTTCCTGATCGAAGAGAAGGAAGAGATCGCCCGCAACCGCATCATCAAGCAGTGGGACGACAGCGACATCCAGGTCCTCAACGGCCGCTTTGGTCCGTACATCAGCGACGGCAAGCTCAACGGCAAGATTCCCAAGGACCGTGAGCCGGCATCGCTGACGCTGGAGGAAGTCACCCAGCTGCTGGCCGATACCGGCAAGCCGGTGCGCGGCCGCTTCGGCAAGAAGAAGACGGCGGCGAAGAAGGAACCGGCAGTGAAGGTCGCCAAGACGGCGGTGGCGAAGAAGGCCGTCGCGAAGAAGGCACCGGCCAAGAAGGCTGCCAAGAAGGCCACCAAGAAGACGGCGGCAAAGAAGGCGCCTGCCAAGAAGGCCGTGGCCAAGAAGGCGCCTGCGAAGAAAGCGGTGAAGAAGGTCGCCAAGGCCTGAGGGCAGCCCTCACCCCAACCCCTCTCCCGCAAGCGGGAGAGGGGCTCAGATTCACTTCTCCCGCTTGCGGGAGAAGGTGCCCGAAGGGCGGATGAGGGCAGCACTTGCCGTTATCCTTCCTCCATGCCGCAGCTGACCCCCACCGAAGCCGCCAACGCCCTGCTCCGTGGCGCCGTCATCGCCTACCCGACCGAAGCCGTCTGGGGCCTGGGGTGTGATCCTTTCGACGAGGCCGCGGTCACGCGACTGCTCGCGATCAAGCAACGGCCGGTCGAAAAAGGCCTCATCCTGATCGTCGGCGCGCTCTGGCAGATCGACGGTCTGCTCGACTGGGAGTCGCTTCCGCCGCCGCGCCGCGAGGCCGTGCTGGCGACCTGGCCGGGCCCCAACACCTGGATCGTGCCGACCACCGCGCGCGTTCCGCGCTGGATCACCGGCGCCCACGACGGCGTCGCCGTGCGCGTCAGCGACCACCCCACGGTCATCGCCCTGTGCGCTGCGTTTGGTGGCCCACTGGTCTCCACCAGCGCCAACCTCAGCGGCGAGCCGCCCGTGCACGCCCGCGAAGCGCTGGATCCGCGCTTGCTGGTGCAACTCGACGGCGTGACCGAGGGCGAAACCGGCGGCCTCGCCTCGCCCACCACCATCCGCGACGCCCGCAGCGGCGCGCAGCTGCGCGCATAGCCAGCACCGCCGGCACGCCGGCTTAACGGCCAAGGTCGTAGCGTCCCGGCGCCGGGCGTTGATCGGCAACGCCCCGACCAGGCCCACCCCCGGAGGCCGTCATGAAGATCGCGCAGATGTCCCTGCTGGCGCTGGCGTTGTTCGCCGCACTGCCGCTGGCGGCCCAGGAGCAGAAGACCGAGCCCTCGCAACTCAGTCCCGAGCAGCAGGCCATGATGCAGGCGTGGGGAAAAGCCGCGCAGCCGGGCGAGCAGCACAAGCAGCTGGCCGCCATGGTCGGCAAGTGGACCACCAAGCAGACGATGTGGATGGATCCGAACGCACCGCCGATGACCGAGACCGGTTCGGCGACCAACACATTGGTCCTCGGCGGCCGTCACATCCGCCAGGACTTCCGCGGCAAGTGGATGGGCCAGCCGTTCGAAGGCGTCGGCTACATCGGCTACGACAACGTCATCGGCAAGTACTACAGCACCTGGATGGACAGCGGCTCGACCGGCATCTTCGTCTCGCACGGCGATTACGACCCGGCGACGAAGACCTACACCTACCTGGGCGAGATGGCCGACCCGGCGTCGAACGGCGCGAAGATCCCGGTGCGCCAGGTCGTACGCGTCGTCGACAACGACCACGAGGTGTTCGAGATGTACGAGACCCGTGACGGCAAGGAAGCCAAGACGATGCAGATCGACTACACACGGCAGAAGTGACGGCGGCAACGGGAGCAGCGGCCATGTACGCGCATCCAGACTTTTCACATCCGCACTTTTCACATCCATGCCTTTCGCGGCGCGCGGCAACGGCGCATGCTGCGCGCATGTCGCCGCTCCAGCTCATGCTGCTCGCCTCGTTGCCCCTGCTGATGGCGGCGGCGACCGCTCGCGCCGGCGACATCACCATCTACCGGTGCACCGGCGGCGACGGCAAGCTGACGCTGCGCGATACCCCGTGCCACAAGGGCGAGACCCAGCAGGCGAAGGAAATGCAACGCCCGAAGGATCCGCCGAAGAGCGCCAAGGCCAAGGCGACGACCGCGCGCGCTGCGTCAAGAACCGCTGCAACGGCCGCCGCCGCGGCGCCGGTGTCGACGACGCGCTACATCGTCATGACCCCACCCAAGCCGATGTACGAATGCACCACGCCCGACGGCGCCAACTACATGAGCGAAACCGGCGAGGGCAATCCGCGCTGGATGCCGCTGTGGGCGCTGGGCTACCCCGTCGTGGATTCGCGCACCTCGCTCGGCGACAACATCGGCGGGCGACCGGGACGGCCTTCGGGCACGCAGCCGGGGCCGCCGATGGGCGGGCAGTTCGTGTATGACCCCTACGGCCCGGGCAGCTGGATTCGCGATACCTGCACGCAGTTGCCGCAGCAGGAAGTCTGCGCGCGCCTGCGCGATCGCCGCTGGGACCTCGGGCGCTCCTACAACAGCGCCCTGCAGAGCGAACGCCAGCAGATCGACGTGGAGCAGCGCGGCATCGATGCGCGCCTGGCCAACGATTGCGGTGGCGCCTGATGCGATTGACCGGGGGGAGCGTCGCGCGTCGACGTCTGATGGTTCTGCTGCTGTTGCTGGCCGTTGCGCCGCTCGCGCAGGCGCAGGTGGCGATCTATCGCTGCACGGATGCCAGTGGCGCAGTGACGCTGCAGAACGGCACGCCGTGTCCGAAGGGCAGCAAGGAGGTCAAGCGCGTGGTGGAGCCGGCGCCAGCGCAGTCGCGCCAGCAGTTCCTGTCCGGCAGCACCGCTCCCGTCGCGCCGCCGGCACCCTCGCCCGCAGCGCCGGCTGCCGCACCCGCACCGACAGCAGTCGCACCCGCGCCAAACACACCCGCGACGCCGGCCCCTGACCGCAGCGCGCGCACACCGCCGCCGCCGCTGTTCGAGTGCCGCACCTGGGAAGGCCACCGCTACCTCGGCGACGAGGCGCAGCCGCCGCCGCGCTGCATCCCGCTGGCGGTGACCGGCCTGGACGGAACCAATGCGACCGCCGGCGCGGGCTCAGCCTGCCAGATGGTCGACGACCAGTGCCAGGCCGTTCCCGACAACCTGCTGTGCCAAGGCTGGACGCAGCGGCTCAACGATGTCGAGTCGCAGTCGGTGGGCGGCGGCGACAACCGCGCGTACGCCCAGGCCGAAGCCGAGCGCCTGCGCACGATCATCGCCGGGAGCACTTGCGCGGCCCCCTGAGTGGCCGGCAGGCTGGCCGTCAGGCACGGTTCCATGCGTTTACCGAAGCGTCGCGCGCTGACTGGCGACAGTCCCGACTGAACGTGTCCGGCTGATGCGCGCGCCGCAAGGAACGCCGACTTGGAGATGGATTTGTCCGCGGTGCGACCCGCTTCCTTCTGGTGGCTGCTGATCATCACGAGCCTGATGGTCGCTTCGGTGGCCGCCGGCCTGGTCTACACCCTGCGCGGTTACATCCCGGCGCACTGGCAGGTTCCGGCGCGGGCGTTGCTGTTCAACGTGCGCATCGACGACCGCGTCTGGATCACCATGCCCGACGGCGTCCGCCTCGCCGGCACGCTGTACCGGCCGCGCGGTGCCAGCGGCCCGCTGGCCACCGTCTTCATCCGCCTGCCCTACAACCGCAAGCGCTACGGCGAGGCGCTGGGCGATGCGATGTTCTTCGCGCGCAACGGGTATGCGGTGCTGGTGCAGGACGTGCGCGGCAAGTTCGAATCCGAGGGCGAAGGCTTCGTGCCCTGGCGCCATGCCACCGGCGACGGCGTGGCGACGCTGGAGTGGATCACGCAGCAGCCGTGGTCGAACGGCAAGGTCGGCACGATCGGTTGCTCCGCGCTCGGTGAACTGCAGTACTCGCTGGCGCGGGCCAACCATCCCGCGCACGCAGCGATGATCCCGGGTGCCGCCGGTGGTGCGGCCGGGCTGCTCGCCGGCAACGCCGAGTACTTCGGCGCATTCGAAGGCGGCGTGCTGCAGCTGGCCGGCACCGCGGGCTGGTTCTCCCGGCACGGCGGCAAGATGCCGCACTCGGGGTCGCCGGACGTTCCCGGCATGGTCGGCGTGCTGTCGCAGCTGCCGGTGCAGGAACTGGTGCGGCGCGCACGGCCTGGCGCGAACGCCTACGACGACTTCATCGGGATGCCGCTCGGTGACGCCGGCTGGAACGACCTGGACTACGTCACCGATGCCGACCGCATCACCACGCCGGCGCTGGTGATCAACACCTGGGGCGACCCCACCATCGAAAGCACGCTGGCAATCAGCGAGGCGATGCGCCGCGCATCGCCACAGGCCGCGGCGCACCAGCATGTCGTCATCGCCCCGGGCAACCATTGCGAGTACGAAACCATCGCCGGCATGGGCCACTTCGGCGAGCTGTCGGTGCGCAATGCCGACCAGCCCTACCGGCAGTGGTACCTGCAATGGTTCGACTACTGGCTGCGCGGCAAGGGCGATGGCCTGGCGAACCTGCCGCCGTACCTCTACTACGTCGTCGGCGAGCAGCGCTGGCTCACGGCGAGCACCTGGCCGCCGGTGCAGGCGCGGCACCAGCGCTGGTACCTGCGCAGCGGCGGCAAGGCCAACACCCGCGACGGCGACGGCACGCTGGGCCCGCAACCCGATGCCAGCGAGCATTCCGACGGTTACCTTTACGACCCGCTCGAACCGGTGCCCTCGCGCGGCGGACCGCTGTGCTGCAGCGCCGATCCGCATGCGCTGTCCGGACCGGTCGACCAGCGCGATGTCGAAACCCGCGACGACGTGCTGGTCTACACCTCCGCGCCGCTGGAGGCGCCGCTGCGCATCGTCGGACCGCTGCGCGCGCACCTGACGGTGTCGTCCTCGGTGCCCGACACCGACTTCGTCGCCCGCCTGGTGCACGTGTGGCCGGACGGACGCGCCACCAACATCCAGGAAGGCGCACTGCGCGCACGCTACCGCGACGGCATCTTCTGCCCGACCCGGATGACGCCCGGTCAGACCTACCAGCTGACCGTGGACATGCGCTCGATCGCCTACCTCGTGCCGCGCGGCCATCGCCTGCGGCTCGACATCACCAGCAGCAGCTTCCCGCGCCTGGAACGCAACCTCAACACCGGCGGCAACAACTACGACGAGACCGTGCCGGCGCGGGCGCTCAACCGCGTCCACCTCGGGGGCGATGCCGGCTCCTACCTCGAGTTGCCGGTGCTGGCCACGCCCGAGCCGCAGGCGTAGCCGTCCTGCCGACGCAACCACGCGGCGGTATGCTCGGCATCCCGAAGCGCTGGTGGCGTGGACGCCGCCGGCCCACCGTCCGCGGAGACCGCCATGCCCAGTCCTCCACGCTTGAAGGCCAGTGACTTCGATCCCGAGGTGCTGCGCCTGTTCGACCAGTACGTCCACGGCGCGATCGATCGGCGCGGTTTTCTTGCCGGTGCGGCGCGCTTCGCGGTGGGCGCCGCCGGTGCAGCCGGGTTGCTGGCCGCGCTGAGTCCGCAGTTCGCCGCCGCGCAGCAGGTCAAGCCCGACGACAAGGGCCTGTCGGCGAAGTACATCGAGTTCGCGTCGCCGCAGGGCTATGGCACCGCGCGCGGCTACCTGGCCCGACCGGCCAAGGCGCACGGCCCGCTGCCGGTGGTGCTGGTGGCGCACGAGAACCGCGGCCTCAACCCGCACATCGAGGACATCACGCGGCGGCTGGCGCTGGCGGACTTCATCGCCTTCGCACCGGATGCACTGTTCCCGCTGGGCGGTTATCCCGGCGACGAGGACAAGGCGCGCGCGCTGTTCGGCCAGCTCGACCAGGCCAAGACCCGCGAGGACTTCGTCGCCGCCGCCGGCATGCTCGCCGGCATCGAGGGCGGCAACGGCCGCCTCGGCGCGGTCGGCTTCTGCTACGGCGGCGGCATCGCCAACTTCCTCGCCACGCGCCTGCCCAATCTGGCTGCGGCCGCGCCGTTCTACGGCGCCCCGCCGCCGCTGGAAGACGTGCCGAAGATCAAGGCCGAGCTGCTGGTGGTGCTCGCCGCCAACGACGAGCGCATCAACGCCAACTGGCCGGCCTACGAGGCGGCACTGAAGGCGGCCAACGTCCGCTACACGCTGTTCCAGCCAGCGGGCACGCAGCACGGCTTCAACAACGACACCACGCCGCGCTACGACGAATTGGCGGCCAAGGAAGCCTGGGCGCGCACGCTCGTCCTGTTCAATCGCACGTTGCGCGAGGGCGGCAAGCACGCAGGAGGCGGCAAGCAATAGGTCACGAGCGGATTGTTGCGCGCGCGACAACACCGGGTGTCCGCGACAAGGTCTACCGGGAAGGTGACCGCGGACCTACCGTGATGCGAGCACGCACGGAGGGTCCGGACCATGAAGATAGTTGTTGCCGGCGGGCATGGCCTCGTTGGATCCAGGCTGGTGACCCGGCTCAGGCAGCGCGGCCACGACGTGGTGGCCGCATCGCGCCGGACCGGCGTCAACACCGTCACCGGTGAAGGCCTGCAAGCGGCGCTGGACGGCGCACACACCGTCGTCGACGTGACCAACGCGCCCTCGTTCGACGAGCCGGCGGTCACCGACTTCTTCACCCGCTCCACCGAGCAACTGCTCGCCGCCGGCGAGCGCGCCGGCGTCGCCCACCACCTGGCGCTTTCGGTGATCGGCACGCAGCGCCTGCAGAGCAGCGGCGACTTCCGCGCAAAGGACGCGCAGGAGCGGCTGGTGAAGCGTTCGTCGCTGCCGCACACGTTGGTGCAGGCGACGCAGTTCTTCGAGTTCATGGCCAGCATCATTCCGCCCGGCGGCGGCAAGGACATCGTCCACCTGCCGCCCGCGCTGGTGCAGCCGGCGGCGGCCGGCGACGTAGCGGCGCAGCTGGCCGACCTGGTCGCGCAGCCGCCGTCGAACACGACGATTGAAATTGCCGGCCCCGAAACCTACCGGCTCAACGAGCTCGTGCAATGGGTGATGTACAGCTACCAGGACGACCGGCCGGTGCTGGCCGACCCGACCGCGCGCTACTACGGCGCGTTGCTGGATGACGACACCCTCACGCCCGCGGGCAGCGCGCGGCTGACGCCCACGCATTTCCGCGACTGGCTCGACGCCTACCTCAACGGCTCGGTCGAGATGCCGCACGTCCACCACCCGAACCCGTTGTCGCGCTGACCGCCCAGCCGCCCTTATGCTTGGCCGGTCCCCCCGGTTTCCGCTAGGGATCCTGCGCCATGGCCAACGACCGCTTTGCGTCCGCCGTGTTCGACGAATACCTGAAGAAGGCGGTCGCGCACGCGTCGTCGTACCTGCGCAAGCTGCCTGACCGCCACGTCGGCGCGCGCGCCACCCGCGATGAACTGCTGCAGGCGCTGCGCGTGCCATTGCCACGCCGTGGCGACGAAGGCGGCGACGTCATCGACCTGCTCGCATCCCAGGTCGATCGCGGCGGGGTGGCCTGCAACTCGCCGCGCTACTTCGGCTTCGTGGTCGGCGGCGCCTACCCGGTGGCCCTCGCCGCCGACTGCCTGGTCTCGACCTGGGACCAGAACGCCGGCATCTATGCGATCTCGCCGCTGGTGGCCGTGGTGGAGGAAGTCGCCGCGCAGTGGCTGCTGGACCTGTTCGACCTGCCACGCGACTCCGGCGTCGGCTTCGTCACCGGCTGCCAGATGGCCAACTTCACCTGCCTCGCCGCGGCCCGGCATGGCGTGCTCCGGCGCGCCGGCTGGGATGTCGAAGCCGACGGCCTGGCCGGCGCGCCACGCATCAACGTCATCGCCTCGGCCGAGTCGCACATCACCATCGACGTGGCGATGCGCTACCTGGGGCTGGGCACGCGAGCCGTGCAGCGCGTGGAAAGCGACGAGCAGGGGCGCATGCGCGTCGATGCGTTGCGCGACAAGGTGGCCTCGCTCACCGGCCCGACCATCATCTGCGCGCAGGCCGGCAACGTGAACACCGGCTCCTGCGACCCGCTGCGCGAGATCGGCCGCATCGCCAACGAGGCCGGCGCGTGGCTGCATGTCGATGGCGCGTTCGGCCTATGGGCGCGTGCGAGCGAGTCGCTGCGCCCGCTTGCCGACGGCATCGAACTGGCCGATTCGTGGGCCACCGATGCGCACAAGTGGTTGAACGTTCCCTACGACAGCGGCGTGGCGATGGTCCGTCATGCCCAGGACCATCGCGCCGCGATGACCTCGGCCGCGGCCTACCTGATCCAGACCCAGGGCGAGGAACGCGATGCCGTCGACTGGGTGCCCGAGTTCTCGCGACGTGCGCGCGGCGTGCCCGTCTACGCCACGCTGCGCGCGCTGGGGCGCGACGGCATCGCCGACCTGGTCGATCGCTCCTGCGCGCGTGCGCGGCAGATGGCCGACCTGCTCGCGCAAGAGCCGGGCGTGCGCATCCTCAACGAGGTCGCGCTCAACCAGGTGCTGGTCCGCTTCGACGACGATGACGACATCACCCGCGCGGTCATCAGCGGCGTGCAGCGCGACGGCACCTGCTGGCTGGGCGGCACCAACTGGCACGGCCAGGCGGCGATGCGGATCTCGGTGTCGAACTGGGCGACCACCGAAGACGACGCCAGCCGCAGCGTCGCCGCGATCGTGCGCGTGTTCCGCTCGCTGCGCGACGCCGTGCCAACCTGAGGACGCATCGACATGATCGAGATCATCCTGCTGCTGGGTAAAGACGACTGGGCCATCGAGCACTGGGAAGACGCGCCCGACCTGGTCGACTACAAAGGCCGGCCGTTCTCGCTTCGCGCCGGTCCGCGCATGCCGGTGGCGACCGACCACGAGTCCGAGCCGGTAGCGGTCTACGCCCCGGATGAACTCACCGAGGAAGAATTCCAGGACCTGTTCTACGCCCTGCAGCCGAAGGTGCCGGAACTGGCGTTGAAGTACAGCTAGGCCGCGTTGATGGCCAGTTGCGCGGCGAACGCCCGCTGGTAGGCGGGACGCGCTTCGCCACGGGCGACGTAGGCGGCCAGGCTCGGGAACTCATCGAGCAGGCCTGAGGGCCGCAGCCTGAGCAGCACCGACACCATCATCAGGTCGCCCGCGCTGAAGGCACCGTCGAGCCACTCGGCATCGCCCAGGCGGGCGGACAGTTGCGTCAGCCGCTCGCGGACGCGGTCCTTGACCAGCGGCAGCCGTTCCTGCGCCCAGGGCTTGTCGCCCTCCAGGATCTTCGCGATCACCAGTTCGAGGATCGGCGGCTCCACGGAGTTGAGCGCGGCGAACATCCAGGTGATCGCGCGCGCCCGCGCGTTCGCATCGTCAGGCAACAACCCCGCATGGTGCTGCGCGATATGGAAGACGATCGCGCCGGTTTCGAACAGCACCAGGTCGCCTTCCTCGTAGGTCGGGATCTGGCCGAAGGGGTGCAGGCGCAGGTGCGCGGGTTCTTTCATGGCGGCCATCGACACCAGGCGCACGCCATACGGCTGCTCCGCTTCCTCCAGCGCCCAGCGCACGCGCGTGTCGCGGGCCAGTCCCTTGCCGCCATCGGGCGAGCGTTCAAAGGCGGTGATGATGATGGTCATGGTGCGCTCCGCTTCCGGGTCCACCGCACCAGCGCCACGATGCTGGCCAAGACCACCAGTGCCGTGATTATGGAGGTCTCCGGCCCGAACTCGCCGCCCGTGAGCCAAACCGGGCCGTGGTACACGCTTTCCAGCGGCGCCTTCGCCCGCCAGTCTTCAATGCCCGACAGCGGGATGCCGGTGGCGAAGATCGCGAAGTTCCAGGCAGCGTGGTGCAGGCCCACCACCCACAGGTTGCGCGAGGCAATGAAGATGCACGTCCAGAACGCGCCGATCAGCGTCAACGCCAACACCATCACCAGGTCGGCACCGGCATTGGACGAGTGCATGATCGCGAACACCAGCGACTGCAGCAGCAGCGCCGGGACCGTCCCCAGCGCGCCTTCGAGCGTGCGGAACACGATGCCGCGAAACATGATCTCCTCCAGCATCGCCGCCACGAGGATCGCGCCGGCGATCGCCGGCACGTCCTGGAACCCGCGAACGGCGACCACCTCGTAGTTGCCCAGCGCGAACAGCGACAGCGTCGTGATCGAGATCAGCAGCGCGCCTGACAGCGCGCCCAGGGCCATGCCCAGCGGAACGATGCGCAGCTCCGTGGCCGCGCGCTTTTCATGCAACCGGACATAGAGCCAGTAGCCGAGTACGGCGAACAACAGGATTCCGCTGCGCCTGAACACGGCGATTGCCGGCTCATCCAGATGCAGCAGCGCCGTCAGCGCAGGGAGCAACAGCGACCGGTACAGCAGCACCGACAACGAGAAGGCCGCCAGTGACAGCACCAGCCGGACCAGCGCGGCCAGCAGATCTTTACGCGAGGGCATCTTCATCGGCCGATCAACTGCTTCAGTTTCGCCACCACCTCTGGCGTCAACGGCCCGAGGATCCCGCGTCGCGCTTCAGGAATATGCGCAGCCGGGTCTTCGTCGTCGAACACGTAATGGTCGAGCAGCGACTTCCATGCGGCGCGTTCGGCCGCCGGCAACGACTTGAATGCGAGGATGCAGTGCGCCAGCGCATCCAGCCCCGGTTCGGCGACATGCCCCGGGTAGGCCTCCGGGCGCCACCAGTAGTTCACCAGCGCGTTGAGCTGTTCCAGCGATTCGACGTGGTGCCACCACACCGGCGGGATGTAGATCGCATCGCCGGGCTCGAGCTCGGCCACCAGGGCGTGGTCCAGCGCTTCGTGCAGGCGCGGATAGCGCGCGTCGGCAGCGTCCTGCAGTCGCGGCAGGCTGATCGCCGCCGCCGTCGGCGCGAAGTCGAGCGGCCCCACGTACAGGTTGCGCACCTGCTCCGGCGGAAACAGCGTGAAGCGTCGTCGGCCGCAGACGACGACGGCCAGGTTGTGGGAGCTGTCGAAATGCGCCGGCGTGGTGACGCGGTTGCCCATCCACAGGCGCGGGCGCGCGTTCGCGTCCAGCAGCGGCAGCGTGTGCTGGTCAAGGAAGCCGGGCAGGCTGTCGGCGATCAGCGCGCTCTGCATCGCCACGCCCGGCGTCTGGTCGTCCAGCCGGCTGTACAACGCGAGCCGCTGCAGCACCTGGGTGAGGGTGACGCGGAAGCGCTTGTAGTTGAAGCCGTCGAGCTTCTCGGTGTAACCGACGATGCCGCCCGCGTCCGGCGGCATTACCAGCACGTCGACGGGCGTGCCGTTGTCGTAGCCGAGCAGCGCCTGGGCGAACGCGGTGTCCGATTCCCGCCCAAGCGCGACCAGCGGCCAGTCCCGGCAGAGGCCGCGCAGCACCACCGGCCGGCCGCCAGCGACGAGATCGTCGGCGGTGGGCAGTGGGGCAGTCGACGGGATTTCCTCGATGGCGGTGGGCATCAGGCGTTGGGCGATCGCAGTGTACGGACGCCGATGCTATCGGAATGCACGGCCGCCTAGTCGGTCACCAGCGTCGAGGCCACCTGTGCCGCCCGCGCGCGCGGGTCGGCCCAGACACTGTTGGGTTCTCCGTCGCGCGCGCGCCGTGCGGTGGCGCGCGCCAGCCAGGCGAAGCCGAAGGCCATCGCCAGCGCGCCGGCATCGATGGAGAACAGCGACCATTGCCCCTGCAGCGCCGTCAGCCACGGCCAGGCACCGGTCACTGCGCCGTGCGCGATCGGCACCAATGCCGTGGTGATCGCCGCGGCCCACAACAGCTCCCGTGCACCCCGCACCGGCGGCCGCAGTGCTGCCCACAGCGCGCACAACGCCCAGGTGACGAAGCACGCGACCCGGACCGTCAACTCGTGATCGCCAGCGATGCGCAGCGCCGGCCACTGCGCCAGCTGCGTGGCGATGAACGCCACCGAGATCGCCACGCACACGCCGATGCACACGCCCACCGTGGCGCGGGCCATGCCGGCCTGCGCCCTGCCCTGCTCGGCCTGGCGCCGCTTGCGTCGCGACTCCACCCACAGCAGGTTGCCGGAATAGAACAGGAACGCACCGCCGATACCGAGCACGAAATACAGCACGCGCACCCAGGTGTTGCCGTACTCACCGAAGTGCAGCGCGTAGGCCGAGGCCAGGGTGGCGTGGTTGGCGTCGCGACTGCCCGGCAGCTGCGTTGCGAGCACCGCGCCGGTATTGGCGTTGAGTGCTACCGAGCCGACCGGGCCGAGCGATCCGGGCGATTCGCCGGAAATCTCGATCGTGGCGCTGGCATCGCCGGCATGGGCGAGCTTGAAGTAGGCAGGCTCGAACGACGCCAGGCCCTGCGCGCGCGCGACTTCAACCGAGCGCGCATGCAGCATCGCCAGCGAACCCATCGGCTGCTCGCGTCCGGCGGCCGTGGCCACCGGCGCGGTGTCCATCGCCGGGCCCAGGGCGGCCATCAGTTCGCCGCGGAACACCAGCGGGTTGAGCGCCACCATCACCAGCATCGCCAGGCTCAGCAGCGCGCCGGTGACGGCGAACATCACGTGCATCGGCAGGCTGAGCACGCCGATGACGTTGTGTGCGTCCTGCCAGAAGCGCTTGAGGTTGCGGCCCGGGCGCAGCGCGAACAGATCGTCGGCCAGCCTGGGCAGGTGGATGATCACGCCGGAGATCAGTGCCAGGCCGTACAGCAGGCTGACGATGCCCATCAGGTAGCGGCCGGCGACCGGAATGCCCAGCGTGTAGTGCAGCTCATTCACCAGCTCGGACAACGCGCCGCCGGGCATCTTGTCGCTGCCGTCGAGGTTGTCGAGCGTGGCGTAGCGCCAGGTGCCGCCCTCGTCCTGCCAGTAGCTGGCCGCCTGCGGATACTCGCCGCCGGGGAACACCATGCCGACGTGCTCGCGCGCCTTGGGATGGCGGGCCAGCGTTTCGTCGAGCAGCTGCTGCGCATTGGCCAGGCCCTGCTCCGCCGACAGCGGCGTGTGCGGCGTCTGCCAGGCCTGCAGGTCGTGGTGGAACACCGTGATCGCGCCGGCATAGAACGCCACGAACAGCCCGAAGCCGGCGACCAGGCCGACCCAGGTGTGCACGCTGGTGAAGGTGCGCAGGGTGCTGGATTTCAGCTTGATCACGTCAGCGCACCCACTGCAGTGTCTGCAACAGCCACAGCGCGCCGAGGCTGGCCACAGCACCGCCGCCGAACCACGCCCATGCACGCTTGCCATTGCGGAACTGGAAGGCCACCGCCATCGCCGCCATCCACACCGCGAAGAAGGCGACGACGCCAGGCACCAGCGTCGACTGCCACGGACCGGGCAGCAACCAGCAGACCAGGCCGGTCACGCCCGCCGACAGCAGGAAACCGGGAATCGCTGCGGCGGTGGCGCGGCCCCACATCAGCGCGGCCCTTTGGTTTGCGGCGACGAGCGCAGGGCAAGGTACGGCAAGGCCATCAGCCCCAGCATCCACGTGCCGAGCATCGCGCACAGACCGGCGCCGCCGCCCAGCAGGCGCATCCACAGCACCAGCCCGACCACCGCCAGCGCCAGGCCAATCCGCGTGGAGCGATGCGGGTGCTTCGGCCGCGGCGTCCAGCGGCAGTTGCGCGAACCGGCATACAGCGCCAGCGCCGACAGCAGCGTGCTGATCAGTGCCGACAATGCCAGTCCCGTCTCCATGCGTCCTTACCAGTGGAAGCGCGCAGTCGCGGTGACCGTGCGCGGGTAGCCGTAGTAGCACCAGGCCGCGCTGTTGCAGGCGCTGATGTATTCCTTGTCGGTCAGGTTGTTGGCGTTGAGCTGCAGGCGCCATTGGCCAATGTCGTAGTGCACGGCGGCGTCGAACAGCGTGTACGACGGCGTCTGCCACAGATTGTAGGCGTCGCCGTAATGCTCGCCGGTGTAACGCACGCCGCCACCGAAGCCCAGGCCCGAGAGGGCACCGGCGGTGATCGTGTAGTCAGCGCCCAGCGATGCGACCTGCTCGGGCTGCAATGCGATTTCCTTGCCCAGCGACAGCGGGTCGTTGGAGCGGGTCACTTCCGAGTCGGTGTAGGTGTAGGCGCCGTAGACGCTGAAACCGTTGCCGACGTTCCAGCGGCCTTCCAGTTCTATGCCATTGACCTCGGTCTCGCCCTGCTGGACCGAGAACAGCGTGTGGTTGGGATCGACGGTGAGCGTGTTCTCCTGCACCAGGCGGTACACCGCCAGCGTGGCGAGGACGCGGTTGTGCGCCGGCTGGTACTTCACGCCGGCCTCGATCTGCTCGCCGGTGGTCGGCACGAAGGCATCGCCGTTGAAATCGGTGCCGACGGTCGGCTGGAACGATTGCGAATAGCCCACGTACGGCGCGAAGCCGTTGTCGAACAGGTAGTTGATGCCGACGCGACCGGAGAACTCGTCGTCGCTCTGGTGGCTGCGGGCGCCACCGATCAGTTCGCGCGTGTCGGTGCCGACCCAGTCCTGGCGACCGCCGAGGGTGACGACCCAGCGATCGAGCTTGATCTGGTCCTGAACGTACAGGCCAGTCTGGTCCTGGTCCTGCACGGTGCGCGAGGTGTAGTCGGGCTTGACGATCGGACTGCCGTAGACCGGGTTGAAGATGTCCAGCGTCGGCGCGGTGAACGCGAACGCCTGCGCGTACTCGTTGCGCGAATCGCGGTAATCCAGGCCGGCGAGCAGCGTGTGCTGGGCGCGACCGGTGTTGAACGCGAAGGTCAGCTGGTTGTCGACGCCGGTGTTCTTCTCTTCTTCCTCGGTCGCCCACAGGTAACGGAACAGCGTGCGCTGGTCGGCAAGCAGGCCGAACGCGCCGACGGTGACGGCCGGGTCGATGTCGGTGGTGCCGTAGCGCACGTTCTGCTTGAACACGGTGCCGCCACCGAAGTCGTGGCTGTACTCCCAGCCCAGCGACTGCATGGTCTTGTCGTAGTTGTTGTAGCCCGGCTCACCGGTGTAGCGGTTGATCGGGATCTTGCCGTTCGGGTTCGGCAGCAGCGTGCCTTGCGACGGCAGGAAGCCGCCACCGGCCACGGTGTCGTTGCGCTGGTAGCGCGCGAACAGGGTCAGCGCGTTGGCTTCGTCCGGCTTCCAGGTCAGCGCCGGCGCGATGTAGTAGCGGTCGTCATGGACGTAGTCGACGACATCATCGCTGTTGCGCGCCACGCCGGTGAGCCGGTACGACCACTCGCCGCTGCCGCCGAGGGCGCCGCCGAAATCGAACGCGGCCTGCACCATGTCGTAGCTGCCAACCTGCAGCTCGACTTCGTGCAGCGCCTCGGTCACCGGGCGCTTGCTGACGTAGTTGATGAGGCCGCCGGGCGGCATTGCGCCGTAGGTGACCGAGGCCGGCCCCTTCAGCACTTCGATGCGCTCCAGGCCGAACGGCTCGATGCGGGTGATGCCGGTGTTGGATCCACCGGCCAGGGCGAGACCGTCGAGGTAGCGCGCCGGGGTGAAGCCACGCACCAGCATCCAGTCGCTTCGGGGGTCCGGGCCGTAGCCGCCGCCCTGGGCGCCGGCGGTGAACCACACCGCTTCCTCGGCACCGTGCACCGCGCGGTCGCGCAGTTGCTGGTCGGTGATCACCGACACCGAGGCCGGGATCTCGCGAAGGGGCGTATCGGTCTTGGTCGCGCTGCCGCTGCTGCGTGCCAGCGGCGCGTGCACCTCGACCGAATCGAGATCGGTCGCCGACGGCGAAGCCGCCTGGGCGGCAGCAACGACGGGCGCGGCCATGGCGGTTGCGAGGGCCAGCGCGAGGGCATGGCGGGAGACGGCGGCGGCGCGGGGAAGGGGCATGTGGGTTGCGGTGGCCACCGGGAAAACCGGTGGACAGCCCGCTCGGCAAGAATGGGAATGATTCGCATTCTAAGGGCCGAACCAGCCGAAGGGCAAACGGCTGCTCGTCATTCCCGCGCAGGCGGGAATCCAAGGACGTAGATCTGCTTTGGCAGACGTGGCAGTGCGGACCGCAACGTCCATGGGTTCCCGCCTGCGCGGGAACGACGTGCCTCAGAACCCGTAGCGCAGGAATCCGCCGTCCACCGCGATGCACTCGCCGGTGACATACCCCGCGGCCGGCAGGCACAGGAACGCCACCGCCGCCGCCACTTCCTCCGGCTCGCCGATGCGCCCCAGAGGCGTGCGCAGCAGCACCTCGTCGAGGTAATCCGGATCGGCCAGCTTGTCGGAGGTGCGGCGGGTGCGGATGTACCACGGCGCCACCGCGTTGACGCGGATGCCGTCCTCGGCCCACTCCACCGCGAGGTTGCGCGTCATCTGGTGCATCGCCGCCTTGCTCATGCCGTAGGGCGCGCCGGTGCGCACGTGGGTCATGCCCGAGACGCTGCCGACGTTGACGATGCTCGAAGCGGCATGCCGCGTCAGCAGGGGATGCGCATAGCGCGACAGCTCGAACGCGGAAAACACGTTCACCTCGAACACCTGCCGCCACTCGTCCTCGGTGTAGTCGGTGGCGACCTTGCTGACGTTGCCACCGGCGTTGTTGACCAGGATGTGCAGGCCTTCGCCGAAATCCTCGACCCAGTCGAGCAGCTCGCGGCGCTGCTCCTCGTCGGCTACGTCGGCAACGAAGGCCTGGATGTCGCGCTCGGGGAAATCCTCGACCAGCTCGGCGCGCGCGGCATCCAGCGCAGTCGAGTCACGCGCGGCGAGCAGCACGTCGGCACCGAAGCCGAGCAGCTCGCGTGCGATCGCGCGGCCGATGCCGGCACTGCCGCCGGTGACCAGGGCCAGTTGTCCGTCCAGGCGCCAACGCTTCGGGTCCATGCCGCTCTCCGGTATCGCACTGCGTGAAGGTGGTCGCGGTTGGACACGTCTCCGCGCGCGACGGCCGCTGTAGCATAGCCGCCAGACCAATCGAGGGTGCCCGGATGTCGCGATCGCTGCTGTGCGCGTTGATGGCGTTGGCCTTGCTGGCCGGGTGCTCCAAGCCGAAGCCGCCGGAAAAGGACCGCCCGCCGGAACCGCAGGCGACGCAGTTGCGCGACGCCATCCAGGCGCCGCTGGACAAGGCACGCGCGGCCGATGAAAACGCCAGGAAGGCGGCCGATCAGCAGCGGGCGGCGATCGACGCGGCAGAGTCGGGCAACGGCGACTGACCGTAGCGCCGGGAACTCCAGAAACAGAAACGCCCGGCTTCGGCCGGGCGTTCTGCGTCAGGCCTGCTTACAACCCGCAGAAGCAGTACGCCAGCGCCTTCACCGGCACGCCCCGCGTCGGCTGGATCGCGCCCTCGAGGAAGCGCAGGTCGGCCGCGGTCTGCGGCGAAGCCTTGGCCAGCAGGCTGCGGGCGAGGTCGGACTCGCGCACCCACGCCGCGCCGGCACGGCTGCCGATGAAGCCGGTGAAGAAGCGCTCGAACGGCGTCGCCGCCTTCTCGATGTAGCGCACGTGGTAGCTGTCCTTCTCGAGCTTGGCCTTGCTGGCGGCGAACTCGATTGCCTGCTGCAGGCCGCCGAGCTCGTCGACCAGGCCGCGTTCCTTGGCCTGCTCGCCGCTCCAGACGCGACCGCGGGCGATCGCGTCGACCTGTTCGACCGGCTTGCCGCGGGCCGTGGCGACGCGGCCGGTGAAGTCGCGGTAACCCTTGTTGATCACCGACTGGATCACTTCGCCGACTTCCGGCTGCAGCGGACGGGTGATGTCGAAGGCACCGGCGAAGCGCGTGGTGCCGACGCCGTCGGAATGCACGCCGATCTTGTCGAGTGCACGCGGGATGGTCGGGATCAGGCCGAAGATGCCGATCGAACCAGTGATCGTCGAGGCATCGGCATAGATGCGGTCGGCGTCCATCGAGATCCAGTAGCCGCCCGAAGCGGCCAGGTCGCCCATCGACACCGACACCGGCTTGCCGGCCTTCTTCAGCCCGACCACTTCGCGGCGGATCTGCTCGGAGGCGAACACTTCACCGCCCGGCGAGTCGACACGCAGCACCACGGCCTTCACGTTGTCGTCGTCGCGTGCTTCGCGCAGCAGGGCCGCGGTGGACACGCCGCCGACGGTGCCCGGCGGCTGCTCGCCACCCTGGATCTCGCCTTCGGCGACGATCACGGCAACCTGCGGGCGACGCAGGTCGACCGCGCCCAGGCCGCTGTCGAGCTGCACCAGGTATTCGTCGAGCGAGGCCTGGCGGAAACCGCCTTCGGCATCGTCGTCGGCAACGCCACGCTGCACCAGCAGGTCGTCGACCTCCTCGCGCGTCTTCAGGCCGTCGACCAGCTTGGTCTGCAAAGCGAACTTGGCCAGGTCGCCCTGGGCGCTGGCGATGCCGACCGGCATCTGCTCGATGCCCTGCGACAGCTGCGCGACATCCAGCTTGCGCGCCTTGGCGACGTCGCCGAGGTAGCGCTGCCATACGTCGTTCATCCAGAACAGGTCGGCTTCCTTCGCCTCCGGCGACGCCGCATCGAGCACGTAAGGTTCCGCCGCCGACTTGTACTCGCCGACCTTGAACAGGTGCACGTCGACGCCGAGCTTGTCCTGCAGGCCCTGGCGGTAATAGGTGCGATAGCGGCCGAGGCCTTCCAGCAGCATCCCGCCCATCGGGTCGAGGTAGACCTCGTTGGCCTGCGCGGCCAGCAGGTACTGCTTCTGGTCCATCATCTCGGCGAACGCGACGACCTGCTTGCCACTGGCCTTGACCCGCGCCACGGCCTGCGCGACTTCGCGCAGCGAGGCGAAGCCGCCGGCCTCGAGCTTGTCCAGGTCGAGCACGACGCGCTCAATGCGCTTGTCCTCGCGGGCGGCATCGAGTGCGCGCACCAGGTCACGCAGCTGCACTTCACCGCCGCGCTCGCCCACCGCCTTGCCCAGCGCGCGCGTCAGCGGATCGCTGCTGTACTGCTCGACGAGGGTGCCTTCCGGCGCGATGACCAGCGTGGTGCGGTCGAGCATCGGCTTGACCCGCGGGCCCGACAGCATGATCGCGAGGAAGAGGAACAGCAGGAAGAAGAACACCAGGTTGAGGACCAACCGGCGGGTGAAATTCATCGCATCCCACAACCCGACGAAGAAACGGGCGATCGGGCCACGACGGGACGTATCGTTCATTGCAAAGGCTCCTGGCTTACGTTTCCAGCCTAAACGCGGGTGGCATGGAAATCACCCGCCATTCGTAACACGCCCTGACGGCCATCGGCGTGATGCGGGTGTAGGTGAGGCGTGACCGCGGCCGGTCGCCGCGGGTTCACGGGCCGCGCATGACCAGCCGGTCGGGCTGGCTCGAGCGCAGGAAGCGGCTGCACAGCAGCAGCGCGGCGACGGTCAGGCCAGCGATCAGGCCGATCCACATGCCCTTCGGGCCCCAGCCCAGTCCGAGCCCGAGGCCGGCGCCGAGCGGCATGCCGATGCCCCAGTAGGCCATCGCCGCAAGCAGCATCGGCACGCGCGTGTCCTTGAGCCCGCGCAATGCGCCGGCCGACAGGACCTGCACGCCGTCGGGGAACTGGAACGCCGCCGCGTACAGCAGCAGCGAGGCGGCCAGCGTCGCCACCGCCGCATCGGCGGTATAGAAGCTGACCAGCAGGTCGTTGCCGGTCAGCAACACCAGGCCGGAGAACAGCTGCGTGCCGATCACGATCGCGTAGCCGGCGTAGGCGGCACGGCGCACGCCGGCGAAATCGCCACGGCCCAGCGCGTGGCCGACGCGCACGGTGGTGGCCTCGGCCAGGCCCATCGGCACCATGAAGCACAACGACGCCAGGTTGATCGCGATCTGGTGCGCGGCCGCCGGAACTTCGCCCAGGCGTCCCATCAGCAGCGCGGTGGCGATGAACAGCCCACCCTCCATCAGCACCGTCACGCCAATCGGCAGGCCGGTGGCGAGCAGGCCGCGGATGATCGACCACTCGGGCAGGTCGAAGCGCTCGAACAGCTTGAGGTCGGCGAAACGCTTCGACCGCCACAGCACGATGGCGAAACCAATCGCCTGCATCCACAGCATCATCGCCGACGCCACGCCGAGGCCGCCCGCGCCCATCTCCGGGAAGCCGAACTTGCCGAAGGTGAGCACATAGCCCACCGGCAGCAGCACCAGCAGGCCGCCGGCACTGAGCACCAGGGTCGGCAAGGTCCAGTGCAGGCCTTCGCTGAGGTAGCGCATGCAGAAGAACAGCGTCAGCGCCACCACGCCCCAGCGGATGCCATGCAGGAAGGCCGTGGCGCCGGGGATGATCTCGGCGGTGATGCCCATCGGCCCCAGTGCGTGCGGGATGAAGGTCAGGAACGCGAACAGCACCAGCCCCAGCCCGAGCGCCAGCCACAGCGCCTGGCGGAACAGCGCGCCGATCTGCTCGCGCTGGCCGGCACCGTCGAGCTGCGACACCGACGGCGGCACCGACAGCAGCGTGCCGATCGGCACCATCATCGGCAGCCACCACAGAGCAGTACCAATCGTGACCGAGGCCAGCGTGGTGGTGCCGTGGTGGCCGGCCAGGACGTTGTCGACAAACGCGATCAGGCCCGTCGACAGGTGCCCGCCCACCAGCGGCGCGGCAAGGATGGCGGTGGTGCGGACTTCGCCGAGCAGCCCCTTGCGGGCGGGAATGGCGAGGGAAGAAGGCGGGGACATCGTTACAACCAGACGCACGACTGCGGCCGCGCGACCGAATCCGATGTCGGGCGCTGGCGCCGGGTCGCGGCGGGCCGCTATCTTAGCGGCTTGATCTGAACAGCTCGTTGCCATGGCCTGCACATGCCGTGGCACCCAGGGGAGAGGGAAGCATCTGATGAGCGCAACAGGACACGACATTCCCAGCCATTGCGAGAACTGCAATGCGCAGCTCGAGGGCCATTACTGCCATGACTGCGGGCAGTCGGTGGTCAATCCGGTGCGCGATGCCGGGCATGCGCTGGAGGAAGTGTTCGAGTCGTTCTGGCACCTCGACGGCCGCATCTTCCGCACGCTGCGCGACCTGATCTTCCCCGGCCGCGTCGCCAACAACTACCTCGCCGGACAACGCGCGCGCTACGTCGCGCCGCTGCGCCTGTTCCTGGTGCTGAGCGTGGTGACGTTCTTCTTCGCGCAACTGGTCATCCATGTCGACAACAACGACAAGGCCAACCCGATGGTGCAGCTCGAGGACGGCGTCCAGAGCAACGACAAGAACGCCGCCAAGCAGTCCAAAGCCTTCGCCAAGGCCGGCAGCATCGCCGACGTCGAACAGATCCGTCGCAAGAACCTGGCCGACCTGGCCGAGGCGCGCGAGGCGATCCCGGCGGTGCTGCTGCACGCGCGCAAGGCGATCGATGTTGCCGCCGAGGACGTCAACCGCGCCGCCGACCGCCGCATCGACGCCATCGGCCGCGAGAGGGGCATGAGCGGCGAACAGATCGCCGCCGCCAAGGCCGACGGCGCACAACGCGCCGCCGCCGCGATGGAAACGGCCAAGCAGACCCTCGAGAAGGCCGCCGACCTGACGACACTGCAGCGCCTGCGCGACGAGCGCCTGGCGCCGCACCACGTCAAGCTGGCGTCCTTGCCGGCCTCGGCCGCGGCCGCGCGTCGCCATGAGCTCAACGAGATCCGCGAGATCAACATCGCCGCCGGCTGTCGCGCCGCGCAGCTGCAGATCGCCGACGCGACCAGCACCGAAGGCGACCGCGTGCGCAAGGAATCCGAGGACGCGCGCATCTACGGCGACCCCGACTGCTACGACCGCCTGACCCTGTTTGGCAGCGAGGAACCCTGGGACGAGGAAACCAACCCACTGACCTTCAGCTGGGCGCCGGCGTTCTTCAACCACTGGATCAACCGCCAGATCGCGCACGGCCGCGAGAACGTCTCGCGCGCGCAGAAGGATCCGGGGCTGTGGGTGCGCGCGCTGCTGGCCGCGGTGCCGTCGGCGCTGTTCCTGCTGGTGCCGGTGTTCGCGTTGCTGCTCAAGCTCGCTTACCTGGGCTCGGGCCGGCTGTACCTGGAACACCTGGTCATCGCGCTCTACAGCCACGCCTACATGTGCCTGACGATGCTGGCGTTCTTCATCCTGATCGCGCTGGACAATGCGATCTCGCCCCATTGGGACGGCTACGGCTGGATCAGCGGCATCCTCATCACGCTGCTGTGGATGTGGCTGCCGGTCTACCTGCTGCTGATGCAGAAGCGCGTGTACCGCAACGGCTGGCCGGTGACCGTGCTGCGCTACCTGGTGATTGGCAACCTGTACTTCGTGCTACTCGCCTTCGCCGCGACGTTCCTCGCGCTGGCGAGCCTGGTGCGGATGTAAGGTTCGACGCCGTCAGTGCAGCACTGATGCCTCAGTGCTGCATCTGCTGCCACAGCCAGTCGCCGCGTCCGTCGGCACCGGCGGCCAGCAGGCCGCGGCGCAGCGCGTCGCGCCGGGTCGGCGGGGTGCGCTGGGCCAGCACGCCCAGGTCCTTGCGCTGCTGTGCCGTCATCGCCCGCAGCGCCTGCATCAGCGCTGCGTGTTCCTGCTCCGGCACCTGCGCCAGCAGCGGCTGCAGCATCGCGTAGTCGCCGCCCATCGTCGGCCCGAGCAACCAGCCGCGGCGCTCGCTGCGATCGAGCGCGTCGAACTGCGCCCGCCAGGCCCGCTGCTGCTCGACCGGCATCGTCGCCAGCTGCGTGGCGGCGGCCTGGATGCGGACCTGCTCCTGCGCCGGTAGCGCGCGCCAGGCCTGGTAGCGCTCGCGGATCGCATCGCGTTCACTGCGCGGCAACGCATCCCATTGCGCGACGCGGCGGGCGTAGTCCTGCCGCTGCTGCGGCGACCACGCTTCCCATTGCTGCGATTGCCGCTGCAGTTGTGCGTGCGCCGCCGGTGGCAGCTTCGCCATGGCATCGCGCAGGTCGGGCGGGGTCGCCGCGGCCGAGGCCACGAACAATAGCGACGCCAGGGAAATCAAACCGCGATTACGGCGCATCGGACGACTCCGTCTCGGTCTCGCTGTCGGCCTGCGGGGCGGCGGTCGCTGTCGGTGGAATCGAGTCGGCCGGCGGCACGTCGCTGGGCGGCGTCGGCACGGTCACGCCGGCGGCCTGCTGCGCGGCGAACCAGCTGTGGAACTCGAGATCGCGGGCATCGGCCTGCGCCTGGGGATCGGCCAGCAGGTCGAAGTCGCGGTGGGCAATCAGGGCGGTGTCGGCGGAGTAGCGCGCGGCGGGCTCGTCGCCTTCCGGCAAGGGTTCCACGCGGACGCGTTTCACGCCCGGCTCCAGGCCAAGCGCGCGCTGCCAGGGCGTGAGCAGGTCGGGCCAGATGAAGCTCGCCACCAGGGCCAGCACGCACGCCGCCAGCAAGCCCCAGAGCGAGGCCATCAGCCAGCGCCGGCGTGGTCGCGCCGCAGCCGCCACGTCGGACGACGAGGCCGATGCCGATGCCGGGCCGCGCATCACCGCGTCGCGGGCAGCGCTGAGCCGCACCAGGCGGTCGGCCGGCAGGGTCTTGATGCGGCGATGGATCTGTTCGCGCAGCCGCTGCCACGCCTCCGGGTCGGCACGGCCGTCCTCGTGGTGCGGCAAGGCCCGCTGCAGCGCCAGGCGGAAGCTGGGCTGGGACACGCCCAGCACGGCGGCGCCCTCCTCTTCCGACAGCCCGGCGGCGACCCGCAGCAGCAACGCCGCACGCGGGCCGCTGCCGAGCTCGCCGAGGCGATCGGTGACGTCGATCGGCAAGGCCACCGCGGTGCGGTTGCGTAGCTGCGGCTGGGCCAGCAGCAGGCTCCAGAACCGGGTCGGCCAGGCCGGCATCGCCAGCGACTCGGCCTCGTCGCGGAACTGGCGCATCGCCGCCGCCAGCGCGGCATCGCCGAGGCCGGCATCGCCGGCCTGGAGTTCGGCCAGGACCGCGCCACGGCGCTCCACGCCGCGCAGGAACGCGGACAGTGCGGGGGGCGGAGACGGGTTGTGGGAGGGGGAAGAAACGCTCATCGGGACTGCATCACCATGCCCCGCATCATAGCGATGCCGACATGCCACAAAACTGCTTGACAACGCGCTAACACGTGCTCCGCGAAGCAGGACGCGGCCTGCACCCGAAAAGCGGTTGTGCACAGCAGTAATGGAATCGTCACGCCGGGACGCCCGACCCCGCCCCGGGACCGCATGACAGCGATGTTTCACAGTTAACCGATTGATTCAAAACAGAATAACCGCGTTGGCACTTTTTTCACCAACGTGGCCGCAAGGCTTATTTTTGTGTAGTCGGACCAATCTGCCGACACACCATGCACAGATTTATCCACAGGCGATGTGGATAAGGCCCAATTGCCTTTTACATCCATCACTTGCGTGACTTTTGTCACAGAGCGGCGAGCAATGCCGCGCAACTTTCCCGACCTGCCATGGGCGCCCTCGCCCTCGGTAGACTGCGCCGATGCCCGATGCCCCGATGCCTGATTCGCCAGTCTGGCGACTGGCCCTGCCGCTGCCCCTGCCCCGCCTGTTCGACTACCTGCCACCCGCGGGCGAGGCGGCGGGCGCGGGCGACGTCGGCAGCCGGGTGCGGGTGCCGTTCGGCAGCCGCGAGCTGGTCGGCGTCATTGCCGACGTCGGCGCCGCGGGCGACGACGCGCCGCAGCTCAAGCACGCCCTGGCCCGCCTGGATCCACAACCGGTGTTCCACGGCGAGCTGCTCGAATCGCTGCGCTGGCTGGCGCGTTACACCCATGCCCCGCTGGGCGAGGTACTGGCGACCGCGTTGCCGGCCACCCTGCGTCGCGGCGAGGCGTTGCCCGATACCCACGCCTGGGCCTGGCAGCTGACCGAGGCCGGGCAGACGGCGCGCGAGCGCCTGCGCGCCGGCAAGCCACGACGCCTGGCGGACCGGCTGCAGGACGGTGCCTGCGACGAAGACACCCTCGACGACGAGCTCGGTGACTGGCGCAGCGCCGCCCGGGCACTCGCCAAGCGCGAGCTCGCCGAACGCATCGCCATACCGGTGACGTCGAAGGCGCCGGTGCCGCGGCCGGGCCCCACGCTCAATGGCGAACAGCAGGCAGCGGTCGATGCCGTGCTCGCCAGCCGCGACGGATTCGCCGCCCTGCTGCTCGACGGCGTCACCGGCAGCGGCAAGACCGAGGTCTACCTGCACGCCATCGCCGATTGCCTCGCGCGCGGGCGCCAGGCGCTGGTGCTGGTGCCCGAGATCGGCCTGACGCCGCAGACCCTGGCGCGGTTCCGCGCCCGCCTCGGCGTGCCGGTGCACGCCCTGCACTCGGGGCTGGGCGACGCCGAGCGCGCCCGCACCTGGGCCGCCTTCGCCCGCGGCGAGGCGCGGGTGGTGGTCGGCACGCGCTCGGCGGTGTTCCTGCCGATGCCCGACGCCGGCCTCATCGTCATCGACGAAGAACACGACGGCAGCTTCAAGCAGCTCGACGGCATCCGTTACCACGCCCGCGATTTCGCCCTGGTGCGCGGCAAGACCCTCGGCATTCCGGTGTTGATGGGCAGCGCGACGCCGTCGCTGGAAACCCTGCGCAACGCCCAGACCGGTCGCTACACGCACCTGCGCCTGCGCGAGCGCGCCGGCGATGCGCAGCCACCCAGCGTGCGCGTGTGCGACGTGCGCAAGCGCCCGCTGGAAGCAGGCCTGTCGCAGGAACTGCTGGACACGATCGGCCGTGCGCTCGATGCCGACGGCCAGGTGTTGGTGTTCAAGAACCGCCGCGGCTATGCACCCGTGCTGCTCTGCCACGACTGCGGCTGGAGCGCGCAGTGCCAGCGATGTGATTCGCCCATGACCGTGCACGCCGGCGGCCGGCGTTTGCAGTGCCATCACTGCGGCGCACGCCGGCCGGTGCCCAATGCCTGCCCGGACTGTGGCGGCTTGGCGCTGCAGGCACAGGGCGCAGGCACCGAACGCATCGAAGAAGCCTTGGCCGCGCGTTTCCCGGACGTCCCTGTGCTGCGCATCGATCGCGGCACCACCCAGCATCGCGACGCGCTGGAACAGCACCTGGCGCGATTCGGCACGCAGCGCGGCATCCTGGTCGGGACGCAGATGCTGGCCAAGGGCCATGACCTGCCGCAGCTGACGCTGGTGGCCGTGGTCGGCATCGACGAGGGGTTGTTCTCCGCCGACTTCCGCGCACCTGAAAAGCTCGCGCAGTTGCTGATCCAGGTCGCCGGCCGCGCCGGCCGCGCCGAACGCCGCGGCGAAGTGCTGCTGCAGACGCACCATCCCGGGCATCCGTTGCTGGCGACGCTGCTGACCGGTGGCTATTCCGCATTCGCCGAGGAAGAACTGGCGCAGCGCGAGGCCGCCGGATTCCCGCCGTTCGCGCACCTGGCGATGATTCGCGCCGAAGCCAAGCAGACCGAAGCCTGCGAAGCCTTCCTGCGTGCAGCGCGCGCGATCCTGCACGACACCGGCGCCGCACTCGACCTGCACGGTCCGCTGCCGGCGCCGATGCCGCGTCGCGCCGGCTACCAGCGCGCGCAGTTGCTGCTGTCGGCTGCGGATCGCCGCACCCTGCATTCGGCGCTGGATGCCGCGATGCCGGCAATCCATGCATTGCCCGATGCACGCAAGGTGCGCTGGTCGCTGGACGTCGACCCGGTCGATCTCTACTGATCGCTCGCCTTCACCGGCCAGACCCACGCCGCGAACACATAGAGCACCAGCGCCACCAGCAACGTCGCGCGCAGGCCGAACGCCATTGCCAGCAACAGCGCCAGGATCGCCGCCAATACCGAAGCACAACCGTTGAGCCCCCAGGCCCACGGCACGAACCCGGGCGCCGAGCGTGCCAGCCGCGCCAGCCCCAGCGGGAACGGCATCCCCATCGCGAACGCCATCGGCGCGATGCCGACGAGTCCGAGCAGCGTGCGCGCCGCCGGCGGCCATGACGCAGCGAACTCCATGGTGATGGCGAACATCGCCAGCTGCCACAGCAGCCCCAGGGCAATCGCGCGAACCGCCCAGCGTATGCGCAGTGCGATGGCCTGCGGCGACGCGTCATGCCGCGCGAGCCATTGCTGCGCCTGCAGGCTGCCCGCTCCGGCGAACAACAGCACGCCAGCGAGCCCCGCGGTGGCCGCCAGCAACGGATGCCCCACCAGCAACGTCAACCGCGACAGCGTCGCGATCTCGATCAGCAGGAATGCCAGGCCCAGCGCGGTGAAGTAGGCCGCGGCACGGGTGCGCGAGAGTGCAACGGGTTGCGAGGTGACGCCACGCGCCAGCACCCGCAGCGGCAGCAGCACCAGCAGCAAGGCCAACGGCAGTGCCTGCAGCAGCGCCGCCACCAGCAGCAGATAGCCCGAATCGAGCAGCACCGCACTGCCCTCCCCGCGCAGCTTCCACAGCTCCGGCAGGCTGCGCCAGCGGAAGTAGTGACCGAAGTACGGGCGGTCGTCGCTGGCAGGCTCGATCATGAACTTGTAGTCGTCGATGTACTGCTCCGCGCGCGGCGACAGCAAGGCATGTGTGCCATCGAACAGGTACGGTGGATCGAGGACGTGAAGATTGTTCGCCGGATCGATCCGGACGCCAGGGAGCTGCACTGCATCGAATCCGCGTGCCTCCGCGAACTTCGCCATCGCCGCGACTTCGGCCAGCGTGAAAGGTCGCCGCGACAGCAGCCAGGTGCTCGCATCCCAGTTGCGGATCGCGGCGATGTACTGGGACGGCATGGCGACGCCCTGCAAACGCAGCGCCCTGGCCATCGTCGCCACCAGCTTGAGTTCATCGCGCGGTGGCTGCTTGCTCCAGCGCGTGATGACGATCGTTCCCGTTGGCGACAGTCGCGCGAGGTAGTCGCCCATCGCTTCGACGGTCAGCGCGTACTGCTCGCTCGCCGACTGCACGCCTGCGCCGCCGCTGGCGAACGATTCGCCGCCGGCCAGCACGATGAGATCGTGTTGCCTCCGGTCAGCGCGCACATGGGCACGCGGTTCGGCCACGACGGTTCGCACGCGCGGATCGCGATAGAGCTGTCCGGAGTAGTGGGCTTCGTCGTCCCGCACCATTGCCAGCCGTTGCGCGGACAACTCGACCGCATCGACGCGGCCGGCACCCAACGCCAGCGCCTGCAGTACGTCCATGCCGCCGCCGGCGCCCAGCACCAGCACCGACCGCGGCTGTCGAGCGTGGTACGGCAAGGCCGACGTCATCGAATCGAGCCATTCGCGCGGCGGCGCACCGGTGCGGTGGGTGATCACCGACAAGCCATCGCCATCGGTGAACAGACCGCGCTGGGCCGGCGGCTCCCCCGCGAAGACCAGGCTCATCCCGGGCGCATAGCGCAGTGGCACCTGCGGGCTGTCGAGCACCGCCATCCAGCCATACGGTCCCCAGCGTTGCGCGGCCACATGCGCCTGCGGCAGCAGCAGCGCCTTGCTCAGTCCTTTGTACGGGTTGGGTTGCGGCAGCAGCACTTTGGCGGGGATCAATGCCACCAGAAGGACCGCCACCAGCAGCGCCACGATCCGCCGCCAGTTGACCCGCGAGACCAGGAACGCCGCCCAGACCCCGCCCAGTGCCGCCAGCACGAGGCCGCGCCCGGTTGGCAGCCACGCCAGCGCCAACGCCACCAGCGCGCCGACGCCCGCGCCGATCAGGTCGGCGCCGTACAGCGCCGGTATGCGCGCGCCATGCCGCGCGAATGCCAGGCCGAAACAGCTGGCCGCGAAGGAGAAGGGCACCGCCAGCACCAGGTAGAGCGCACCCAGCCACAGCAACTGGCGCGGATCCCAGACCAGTTCGAGGCCGTTGAACGGAATCGCGCGCGCGGCCAGCAGTGCCAATGCCGCAGTCACCGCGAACAGCAGCGAGCAGGCCACGAACACGCCTTCGAATCGCGGCGCCAGGTACTCGCTGCCGCGCCCGCGCAACCACACCGCAAGCCAGGTGCCACTCGCGCCGTGGCCGAGCAGGGCAAGGCTGATGATCATCACCGCGAACGGATGCCAGTGTTCGATCGCGAGCCAGCGCATCAGCAGCAACTGGTAGGCGAGCGCGGCCGCGGAGATCAGCGCGATCGCGAATGGCAATCGCCGGCCGGCTTCATCGGGAACGGCAACGCGGCCGGCCACGTGGGTCAGTGCCCGCCGGTCAGCGGCACGAACCGCACCGGCAACACCTGCCGTGTCCGTGCGCGCCCCTGCGCATCCTTCTCAACCAGCATCAGTGTCTGGGTGAAGAAGCTGCTGCCGACCGGAATGACCATGCGCCCGCCGGGCTTGAGCTGTGCCAGCAGCGGCGGTGGTATCGACGACGCGGCCGCGGTCACGACGATGGAGTCGAACGGCCCATGCTCCTTCCAGCCGTAGTAACCGTCGCCCTTGCGCGTGGTGACGTTGGGATGGCGCTTGAGCCGCTTCGCCGCCTGCTCCGCCAGAGGCGCGATGATCTCGATCGAGTACACCTGCACGTCGAACTCCGCCAGCACCGCCGCCTGGTAGCCCGAACCGGTGCCGATCTCGAGGATCTTCTGCCCCGCGCGCGGCCGTGCCAGCGTGGTCATCAGGGCGACGATGTACGGCTGCGAGATGGTCTGGCCGTGGCCGATCGCGAGCGGGCGGTTCTCGTAAGCGTGGTCGCGTTCGTTTGCCGGCACGTAGTCGTGGCGTGGCACGCGGGCGAGCACATCGAGCACGTCGCGGTCGATGCGCGCAGTCGTGCCGGCATCGGCACGGGCCTGCACTTCGAGTTCGGCGATCAGCTCCCGCCGCGGCTGCGCGTACGCGTCGCCCTGCCGTGCGTGCGCTGGCGTGCCGCACAGCGCCGCGACCAGCACGGCCATGCGCGCGATTCCGACGAAGGTGGCACCGCCCTGCATGGCGGCGAGTCTAGGAGTTGCCGCGTTACCCTTTCGGCAAGGGACGCGTGAAGGCCTCAGCCCTTCTTGGCGGCCTTGGTTTTGGCCCGCTGCCTGGGCCGGATCCACAGGATCTGGTTCTCGCGATTGACCTCGAACAGGCCCGTCGCCTCGATCAGGTCGCTGAGTTTGCGGAAGCCGTAATTGCGCGGATCGAACGAGGCCTGGTTGCTGATCTGGTGGCCGACCTGCCCCAGGTGCGCCCAGCCGTCATCGCCGCTGGCCGACTCCACCGCGCTGCGCAGCATCTGCAGCAGGCGGGTGTCGTCGCGCAGTTCCTTGGCCGTGCGTGGCTTGTTGGTGACTGCCGTGGCCTCGGTGCTCGGCTGCACCAGTGCTTCCAGATAGGTGAACTTCGAGCACGCGTTGACGAACGGCAGCGGCGTCTTCTTCTCGCCGAAGCCATAAACCTTCACGCCGTCGGTAAGCAGCCGCATCACCAAAGGGGTGAAGTCGGCATCGCTGGAGACAATCGCGAAGCCGTCGAGGTTGCGCGCGTACAGCAGGTCCATCGCGTCGATGACCATCGCCATGTCGGAGGCGTTCTTGCCGCTGCTGTAGGCGAACTGCTGGATCGGCCGGATCGCGTACTCGTGCAGCGTCGCCTCCCAACTCTTGAGGTGCGGGCTCTTCCAGTTGCCGTAGGCGCGGCGGACGTTGGCCACGCCATGGCGCGCCACCTCGGCCAGGATCACGTCGATCTTGGCCGCCGGTGCGTTGTCGGCGTCGATCAGCAGGGCAATGCGGCGCTCGGGTTCGGCCATGACACGCTTCCTGGCGGGAGGCTCGGAGGTTTGGGCGAGCCTACCCCACGGCGGCAACGACGGCATGACCTGGCCAGGCGCACGAATGTTAGCGCTACCATGATCTAATCGGAGACAATGGACCCGACACCGAAGCCACCGACACCATGACCAGCCAGCTCGAACAACTGCGCACCCTGTCCGCCGTCGTCGCCGACACCGGCGACATCGAGGCGATCGCCCGCTTCCATCCGCTCGACGCCACCACCAATCCCTCGCTGCTGCTCAAAGCCGCCTCGATCCCGGCCTATTCGCCGCTGATCGACTCGGCGCTGGCGCAGGCGCGCGGCTCCGACCTGGCCGAGCGCGTCGCCGACGCGTCCGACGTCCTGGCCGTCACCATCGGCACCGAAATCCTCAAGCTGATCCCGGGCCGCGTCTCGACCGAGGTCGATGCGCGCCTGAGCTTCGATACCGACGCCACGCTGGCCAAGGCACGCAAGCTGGTCGCGCTGTACGAGAAGGCCGGCATCGGCCGCGAGCGCCTGCTGATCAAGACCGCCTCGACCTGGGAAGGCATCCGCGCCGCCGAGCAGCTCGAGCGCGAAGGCATCAACTGCAACCTGACGCTGCTGTTCTCGTTCGCCCAGGCCGTGGCCTGCGCCGAGGCCGGCGTGTTCCTGATCTCGCCCTTCGTCGGTCGCATCCTCGACTGGCACCTGGCCAACGGCGGCGAGAAGCCGGCGACGCCGCAGGACGATCCGGGCGTGCAGTCGGTCACGCGCATCTGGCACCACTACAAGCGCCACGGCTTCAACACCGTGGTGATGGGTGCGAGCTTCCGCAACACCGGGCAGGTGCTGGCGCTGGCCGGTTGTGATCGCCTGACCATCTCGCCGGAACTGCTGGCCGAACTGGCCGCCAGCGAAGGTGGCGTGCCACGCGCATTGAATGACACGGGTGACCGCGCACCGGCACCGGCCGCGCTGGACGAAGCCGCCTTCCGCTGGCAGCACAACGAGGATGCGATGGCCAACGACAAGCTTGCCGACGGCATCCGTCGCTTCGCCGCCGACCAGCGCAAGCTCGAGGCTTTGCTGGCCGATCGGCTGCGCTGATCGCCCTCCGGCGTCGCGGCTTCGGCCGCGACGTGCCAACCTCGGATGGGCGCGGCTGAAGCCGCCCCCATCGGCTTGAGGCAAACTGTGCGCATGGATGCGACGACCCGGATCACTCCCGCCCACCGCCTGCGCAGCATCTTCAGCGGTTCGGTCGGCAACCTGGTGGAGTGGTACGACTGGTACGCCTACTCCGCGTTCGCGATCTACTTCGCGCCGCATTTCTTCCCCAAGGGCGACAGCACCGCGCAGCTGCTCGACACCGCGGCGGTGTTCGCGGTCGGCTTCCTGATGCGTCCGGTCGGCGGCTGGCTGATGGGAATCTACGCCGACCGCCACGGCCGCAAGGCGGCACTGATGCTGTCGGTGCTGCTGATGTGCGCCGGCTCGCTGCTGATCGCCGTGGCGCCCGGCCATGACAGCATCGGCCTGGCGGCTCCGGCCTTGCTGGTGTTTGCGCGGCTGCTGCAGGGTCTCAGCGTCGGCGGCGAGTACGGCACGTCGGCGACCTACCTGAGCGAGATGGCCGACGCTCGCCGACGCGGTTTCTGGTCGAGCTTCCAGTACGTGACGCTGGTGATGGGGCAGTTGCTCGCGCTAGGGCTGCTGGTGCTGCTGCAGCGGCTGCTGTTGACCGAGCAGCAACTGCACGACTGGGGCTGGCGGATCCCGTTCGTGGTCGGCGCGCTGTGCGCGGTCACCGCGTTGTACCTGCGGCGCGGGATGCAGGAGACCGAGTCGTTCGTCGCTGCGCGCAGCCATGACGTGAAGCGTCGCGGCAGCCTGCGGGTGCTGCTGCAACACCCGCGCGAAGTGCTGACCGTGGTCGGCCTGACGCTGGGCGGTACGCTCTCGTTTTATACGTTCACCACCTATCCGCAGAAGTTCCTGGTCAACACCGGCGGTTTCAGCAAGGCCGATGCCACCCTGATCTCGGCGGCGTCGCTGCTGGTGTTCATGCTGCTGCAGCCGGTGGTTGGCGCGCTGTCCGACCGCATCGGCCGGCGCCCGATCCTGATCGCCTTCGGCGTGCTCGGCACGTTGTGCACCTACACCATCCTCAGCGGCATCGCGGCGGCCAGCAGCGTCTGGAGCGCGTTCGCCTGGGTGATGACCGGGCTGGTGATCGTCAGCGGCTACACGTCGATCAATGCGGTGGTGAAAGCCGAGTTGTTCCCGGCGCACATCCGCGCGCTCGGCGTCGGGCTGCCGTATGCGCTGACCGTGTCGGTGTTCGGTGGCACGGCCGAGTTGCTGGCGCTGTGGTTCAAGAAGATCGGTCATGAGTCGTATTTCTACTGGTACGTGACGGCATGCGTCGCGGTGTCGCTGTCGGTGTATGTGTTCATGCGCGACACCAAGCACCATTCGCGCATCGACCGCGACCAGGACGATGTCCAGCAAGGAGCAGCCAAGGCATGAGTTCGCGTCCGCGCATCGTGGTCGTCGGTGGTGGCTTTGGTGGCCTCTGGGCGACGCGCGCATTGTCCGGTGACGATGTCGACATCACCCTGATCGACCGTCGCAACCATCATCTGTTCCAGCCGCTGCTCTACCAGGTCGCCACCGCCGGCCTGTCCTCGCCCGATATCGCCGCGCCGCTGCGCCACATCCTGCGCAACCAGCGCAATGTCGAGGTACGCCTGGGCGAAGTCACGGGCATCGACACGCAGGCGCGCGCGGTCTCGCTCGCAGATGGCGAGCAGCTTCCGTACGACTACCTGCTGCTCGCCAGCGGCGCCACGCACGCGTACTTCGGCCACGACGAATGGAGTGGCGACGCGCCCGGGCTGAAGACGCTCGACGATGCGCTGGCGATACGCCGCCGGCTGCTGCTGGCATTCGAGCGCGCGGAGGCGTGCGACGATCCCGACGAGCGCGCCGCATGGCTGAGCTTCGCCGTCGTCGGCGGCGGCCCGACCGGCGTCGAACTGGCCGGCACGCTGGCCGAGATCGCACGGCACACGCTCAAGCGCGAGTTCCGCAACATCGATCCGTCGCAGGCGCGCGTGCGGCTGATCGAAGCAGGTCCTCGCGTGCTGGCGTCGTTCCCGGAGTCGTTGTCGGCCAAGGCGCAGCGGCAGCTGGAGAAACTTGGCGTCGAAGTCGTGACTGGCACGCCGGTCAGCGCGATCGATGCGCGTGGCTTCACCCTCGGCGACCAGTTCGTGCCGGCGCGCACCGTGCTGTGGGCCGCCGGTGTCGCCGCCTCGCCGCTGGGCGCCCTGCTGGGGGTCGAACGCGATCGCGCCGGACGCGTGCCGGTGGCGCCTGACCTGAGCGTGCCCGGGCATCTGGAGATCTTCATCGCCGGCGACCTCGCCAGCGTCGTGCAGGACGGCAAGCCCGTGCCCGGCGTGGCACCGGCGGCCAAGCAGATGGGAGCGCACGTGGCCACGGCGATCCGCGCGCGTCTGGCCGGCAAGGCGGCACCGGAGTTCCGCTATCGCGACTTCGGCAACCTGGCAACGATCGGGCGCATGGCCGCGGTGGTCGACCTGCACGGGTTCAAGCTGTCAGGGCTGCTGGCGTGGTGGTTCTGGCTGGCTGCGCACGTGTTCTTCCTGATCGGCTTCCGCAACCGGATCATCGTGCTGATCAACTGGGCATGGGCGTACTGGAGCTACCAGCGGCACGCGCGGATCATCCTGGGGCAGGACAAGCCAGATGGTCATCCCGGCGAAGGCCGGGATCCATCTTGATCGTCATCCCGGCGAACGCCGGGATCCAGGCCCTCAGCCTTCGACGAGGCCGTGACTCCGCAACCTTGATGCTCCGACACTGGATCCCGGCCTTCGCCGGGATGACGGTGACGGGGTGGCGGCGTGAAGATGGCTGCAAAACAAAACGGCCCGGTTTCCCGGGCCGTTTCGCAGATCGCATCGCTGATGCTTACGCCGCGAACAGCGCGCGCATCTTCTTGAGCGCGTTCGCCTCGATCTGGCGGATGCGCTCGGCGCTGACGCCGTACTCGTCGGCCAGCTCCTGCAGCGTGATCTTGCTTTCGTCGTCGAGCCAGCGGCGCTTGATGATGTCGCGCGAACGCGCATCGAGTTCCGACAGGCCTTCGCGCAGCAGCGCCAGGTGGCCGTCTTCTTCGTCTTCGCGCTCGTAGGTCTGCGAGGGATCCTCGCCGTCGGCGCGCAGGTACGCGACCGGCGACGGCGGTGCGCCATCGTCGTCTTCGTCCGGCGCATCGAAGCCGATGTCACGGCCCGACAGGCGCGATTCCATCTCCAGCACTTCGCGCTCGGAGACGTTGAGGTCCTTGGCGACCGCGCGCACTTCCTCGGCGTTCATCCAGCCCAGGCGGGTCTTGGACTTGCGCAGGTTGAAGAACAGCTTGCGCTGCGCCTTGGTCGTGGCGACCTTGACGATGCGCCAGTTCTTGAGGATGAACTCGTGCATCTCGGCACGGATCCAGTGCACGGCGAACGACACCAGGCGCACGCCCTGGTCGGGGTCGAAACGCTTCACCGCCTTCATCAGGCCGATGTTGCCTTCCTGGATGAGGTCGCCGATCTGCAGGCCGTAGCCGTTGTAGCCACGGGCCACGTGCACGACGAATCGCAGGTGCGAGTGCACCAGCTCACGGGCGGCATCGAGGTCTTCTTCTTCGCGGAAGCGACGGGCCAGCGCCTGCTCGTCCTCGACGGTCAGCACCGGGATGCGGTGCACCGCGTTGACGTAGGCGTCCAGCGAACCGAGCGCGCTCGGTACGGGGATGTTGTTGGCGACCAGCGCAGTGGACAGGCCGCTATTGGTAAGGCTGTTCGTGGTCATGGCAGGCATCTTAGCAGTCGGGTTGTAGGACTGCTAAAGGGCCTGGAAGTTCCGCACTGTTGCGGTGACAGAACAATGGGACTGTTCAGGTTCGGGACCGAGCCGCAGGCGTAGTCAGATGGACAGGTCGGCCCTAGGCGGGAGCGACCAGTCGATTCCGTCTTGCCCGCGCCGCTGCAGGTACTCGTTGGCGGCCGAGAAATGGCCACAGCCGAGGAACCCGCGGTGGGCCGACAGCGGCGAGGGGTGCGGCGCCCGCAGGACCCGGTGGCGGCGCGTATCGATGACCTTGCCCTTGGCCTGGGCGTAGCTGCCCCAGAGCAGGAACACCAAACCCTCGCGTTCGCGGTTGAGGGTGTCGACGACGTGGTCGGTGAATCCCTCCCAGCCCTTGCCCTGGTGGGCGCCGGCGCGGCCTTCCTCGACCGTCAGCACGGCATTGAGCAGCAGCACGCCGCGCTGCGCCCACGGCAGCAGGCAACCGTGGTCGGGCCGGGCGATGCCCAGGTCGCGCTCGATTTCCTTGTAGATGTTGAGCAGCGACGGCGGCACCGGCACGCCGGGCAGCACCGAGAAGCACAGGCCATGGGCCTGGCCGTGGCCGTGGTACGGGTCCTGGCCGAGGATGACGACCTTGGCCGCGTCGAACGGCGTGGCGTCGAAGGCGGCAAAGATGTTCGGGCCGGGCGGGTAGACATGGACGCCGGCGGCCTTGCGCTCGCGCAGGAAGGTCGACAGTGCTTGCATGTCCGGGCGCTGCAGGTAGTCGCCTACCCGCTCCTTCCAGGAGGGCTCCAGGGCGATCCTGTGCCCCCCTCGTTCACCACTGTCGTTCATGCGTCCAGTGTCGCCTGCTCCGGCAGGCGCGACAGTCGCAGCTGGAACAGCGTCTTGGTGATCAGCAGGCGCTCTTCGATCGGCTTGAGCACCAGGTCATTGGCGCCGGCACGCAGCAGCGCGCTCTGGTTGTGGGCGTTAGCGTCGCCGGTCATCACCAGCACTGGCAGGCGGCGCTTGCCGTGGCCAAAGTCCTGGCGCAGGCGCTCGAGCAGGTCGTTGCCGCTGAGCGCGCCCTTCAGATAGACGTCGGTCAGCACGAGGTCGGCGCCGATGTCGTCCTGGCCGCGGCGCGTCTCGAGGAATTCCAGCGCTTCCTCCACACCGATGAAGTGCAGCACGCTCAGGCCGGCGCGTTCGAGCATGCGCTTGGTCGCCAGCGCGACCACCTTGCTGTCCTCGACGTAGAGCACGCGCGCGCCCGGGATCGGTTGCGGTTGCACGTAGCCGCGGATGAACGCCGCCAGCGCAGTGTGACCCAGCGCCTTGTCGAAATAGTCGGTCACGTCTTCGGTGAAGCTGCGCGATTCCAGGTGCGACTGCGCATCACCGGACACCACGATCACCGGCACATAGGCCTGGCCAGCCGACTCGCGAACCGCGCGTGCCAGGGCGATGCCGTCGCCGTCGGGCAGCGACAGCGAGGTGGTGACCAGGTCAACCGCGCCGGCTTCGAGCGCGGCGCGTGCCTCGGCGATGCCGGCACAGGGCACCACCACCGCATCGGCAAGTTCGCGCGTCAGCACGTCGCCTATGAGCTTGCGCACCAGCTTGGAACCGTCCACCACCATGATCCGCGGCGCGGTGCTGGCGAGGTGGCGAAGATCGTGGGAGGTCATGCGTTCACTGCTTACGAAATGGGCCGGGTCTGGCGCAGGTAATGACCGGTCACGAGACCGGCGCCGATCCAGCCGAGCAGGCCGGACCCGAAAACAATCGCCGCCGCCTGGCGCAGGTCGAAGCCTTGCAGGGTGAAGCCGCTGCCATAGCTGTGGGCGAGGTCGGCCAGCGGAGCGCGCAGTGCCTGGTCGGCCGCGGTCAGCAGCGCCAGCGCAATCGCGCCTGCGACCAGGCCGTAGCTCAGGCCCAGGTACAGGAACGGGCGACGAGTGAAGCCGTCGGTGGCGCCGAGCTGCTGCAGCACGGCGATCTCCTCGCGACGCGACTGGATGTCCAGGCGCACCGTGTTGCCGACCACCAGCAGTGCGCCCAGGCCTAGCAGCGCGGCCAGCACCCAGGCCAGGCGCACGCCGAAGCGCAGCCAGCTGTCCAGGCGCTGGCGCCAGCCGGCGTCGTGCTGGACGACGTCGACCTCGGGCAGCGTGCCCAGCGAAGTGGCGAGCAGGGCCTCGTCGCCCTTCGGGCTGACGATGAGGACGCTCGGCAGGGGATTTCCTTCAACGGCGGAGATGGCTTCGCCCAGTCCGCTGCGTTCGCGCAGCTCCTGCATGCCCTGCTCGGGCGTGCGCAGTTCGAGCGCGGCGACGTCGGCGCGGCCACGCAGCTCGTCGGCGAGCGCACGGGCGCGGTCGAGCGCAACGTCCGGCTTGAGGAACAGACTGATCTGGCGCGCCTGCTGCACCGAGCCAGTGAACCGCTCGATGTTGCCCAGCGCCGCCCACAGGCCCAGCGGCAGCGTGATCGCCACCGCCATCACGCCGATGGTCAGCGCGGTCGCCCAGGGCTTGTGGAACATGCGGCCGAGGCTGGCGACCAGGCTGTAGAGATGGTGGTCGAACCAGGTGCCCAGGCGCGAACGCGGCGGCTGCGGGCGCGCCTTGGCCGCGGGCTTGCTCGCTTCCGTCGACGGCGCGCTCACTGGGCCAGGTCCTGCGGCGAGATGTCGTCGACCAGGCGGCCCTGGTTGAGCACCAGCACGCGCTTCTTCATGCGCTTGACCAGCGCCAGGTCGTGGCTGGCGACGAGCACGCTGGTGCCGCGCTCGGGCAGCGACTCGAACAGCGCCATGATTTCGGCCGACAGGGTCGGGTCGAGATTGCCGGTGGGCTCGTCCGCGACCAGCAGGCGCGGTTCGCCGACGATGGCGCGGGCGATGCCGACGCGCTGCTGTTCGCCGGCCGACAACTGCGTCGGCAGTGCTTCGGCGCGCGCGCCCAGGCCGACCTTGTCGAGCACGCTGCGCACGCGCTTGCCGATGTCGCCGCGGCGCAGGCCGCGCAGGATCAGCGGCAGGGCGACGTTGTCGGCAACGCTGCGGTCGGCGAGCAGGCGGTGATCCTGGAAGACCACGCCGACATCGCGACGGTGCAGGGCGATGCGACGGCCGCGCACCTTGAGCAGGTTGCGATCGCCGAACAGCACGGCGCCGCGGCTGGGCCGCTCGGACAGATGGATGAGTTTGAGCAGGGTGCTCTTGCCGGCACCGGAATGGCCGGTCACGAACAGCATTTCGCCCGGCGCCACTTCAAAGCTGACTTCGCTCAGCGCGTCGTGGCCGCCGCTGTACCGCTTGCTGACATTGTCGAAGCGCAGGACGCTCATCGCTCACCGGTGCTGGCTCATGCCGCCAAGTATCGGTGGCGCGGGCGAGGAAGGCCAGCGGCGGAAATAAAACCGCGACAGAGATCGTGAAAGTCCCTTCTCCCGCTCGCGGGAGAAGGTGCCCGGAGGGCGGATGAGGGTAGCCCTCACCCCAACCCCTCTCCCGCAAGCGGGAGAGGGGCTTTGTGGCGTCAGTGCTGGCTGCGCGGTGCGCGCGTGATCAGCGACTTGAGGCTGCGGCCGATGCGGTTGAGCAGGCCCGGCTTCTCGCCCGACACGGCGGCCTTCGGCGGCTTCTGCGCGTGGACCTGGGTGGCCTTGCCGCCCTGCTGTGCCGGTGCGGCGGCGACGGCGGCTTCACCGTTGCCCTCGACGCGCTTGCCGCCACGACGACGACGACGCTTGCGCGGCGCGCGCTCGGCATCGGCCAGGCCCGGCGTCGGCGCGGTGGCAGCGGCTGCGGCCGGAGCGGCCACGACCGAAGCACCCGCCTCGGCCACGGCTGCAGCGGCACGCGGCTTGCGCTCGCCACGCGGTGCGCCGCCTTCACGACGCTCGCCAGGACGACCCTCGCTACGACCGCCGCTGCTGCGACGCGGACCGCCGGCACCACTGCCACTGCGACCACCCTTGCCGCCACCACGACGCTCTTCATCGGCCGCACGCTGTTCGCGTGCTTCCTTGAAGATCGCGCCGATGCTTTCTTCTTCCTCGCCCGGCTCGCCGGCCGGCACTTCGCGCGGGGTACGCGGCAGCGCGACCAGCAGGTCGGGTTCGACCGCCACCACCGGCAGCTTCTGCTCGATGTAGGCCTCGATGTCCGGCAGCGACATCGCATAGCGCTCGCAGGCGAAGCTGATCGCGTCACCTTCCGCGCCCAGGCGGGCGGTGCGGCCGATGCGGTGGACGTAGTCCTCGGCATCGAACGGCAGGTCGTAGTTGTAGACGTGCGAGACGCCGTCGATGTGCAGGCCGCGCGCGGCCACGTCGGTGGCGACGAGGATCTCGAGCTGGCCCTTCTGGAACTTGTTGAGCAGCGACTCGCGCTTCTTCTGCGGCACGTCGCCCGACAGCACGCCGACGCGGTAGCCGCCGCGCTCGAGCGCACGGGCAACGCGTTCGACGAACGCCTTGGTATTGACGAACACCATCGTGCGCGCGCCCTCGCTGCGCGACAGCAGGCCCAGCAGCAGCGGGATCTTTTCCTCGTCGGCCGGGAAGTAGACCTTCTGGCGGACCTTGGCGGCGGTGATGAACTCGGTCTCGACGACCACCTTCTCGGGCTCGTTCATGTGCTCGTACGCCAGCTCCAGCACGCGGTGGCTGAGCGTGGCCGAGAACAGCAGCGTCTGCCGCTCGGTGCGGATCGGCATGCGGCGCAGGAGGAAGCGGATGTCCTTGATGAAGCCCAGGTCGAACATGCGGTCGGCTTCGTCGAGCACGCAGACTTCGCAGGCGTGCAGCGAAACGACCTTGTGCTGCTTGACGTAATCGATCAGGCGGCCGGGCGTGGCGATGATGACGTCGGCGCCCTTCTGCAGCAGCTCGCGCTGCTTGTCGTAGTCGACGCCGCCATAGACCAGGGCGAACTTCAGGCCGAGGTCGCTGCCGAACTTGACCGCGTCCTTGTGAATCTGGATCGCCAGTTCGCGCGTCGGCGCGAGGATCAGCGCGCGCGGGTCCTCGGGCTTGCGCTCGGCCAGCGCCGGGCGCGTCAGCAGGCGGTTGATCACCGCGACCAGGAACGCCAGCGTCTTGCCGGTGCCGGTCTGCGCCTGGCCGGCGACGTCACGGCCGGTGAGTGCGATCGGCAGCGTCAGTGCCTGGATCGGCGTGCAGCGGGTGAATCCAGCGGCTTCCAGTCCGGCCAGCAGGCTCGGATGTATGTCGAAGGAGGAAAAGGAAATATCGGTTAGGGGCTTGTCGCTCATCAGCTTTCAGTCTGTCCGCGGGACCGTGCTATCTGCGGATTGCAGTTTTGCACCGGTGCGCTTGCGTGGGTGGCGTCCGCATCGCAGACTGCCGGGGCCGGTCCCTGAGAGGGTCATTCCCACTAGGGCCGGCTCGGTTCGGTGTCGGCGGCGGGCTTGAAGTCGCCGCGAAACGCCCCAGTTTACCGTAACGCCCGATCCGGCACCGCCGGTCCCGGGCCGGCCCCAGCCGGGCCGGCGGCCCGTGCCGCTGCCCGGCCGTCGATCCAACCCGCAGGAGAACCCCGTGAGCGAGAAAATTTTGCACGTCGGCGATGCCGATTTCGATGCCGCCGTGCTGCAGTCGTCCGAGCCCGTCCTGGTGGACTTCTGGGCGGAATGGTGCGGCCCGTGCAAGATGATCGCCCCGGCCCTGGACGAGCTGGCCGCTGCCTATGAGGGCAAGGTCAAGATCGCCAAGGTCAACGTCGACCACAACCGCAACACGGCGATGAAGTACCACGTGCGCTCGATCCCGATGCTGCTGCTGTTCAAGAACGGCCAGGTCCAGGCCACCCAGATCGGCGCGGTGGGCAAGGCCCAGCTGAGCCAGATGATCGACAAGGCGCTCTGAGGCCGGGCTCCGGCCCGAACGCCCCTTCTGTTGAGCCCCCCCGCTGCGCCCGCCCTCCGGGCGCAGCTCCGCCGGCCTCTCCGGCGATGTGAACGCCCCCTGTCCGGACGCTTGCCGCCACGCTTTGGCAGTGCTAGTTTCGTGTCACCCGGCGTTATGTAGACCTGTCGCGTGACCAGTCGCGGCGCCGCACCCCCTCTGATAACCCATCGTCCCTGACGTCCCGCTCGCCGTCTGCGAGCGCTCGCCTTAGCGAGGAATCCCTGCTTGTCCGATAACACCCCCGACGCTGGCGACACCGCCGAAAAGCGCGTGCGCAAGCCGCGTGTGAGCAAGGCCGCCGACAACGCCGCCGCCGCACAGACCCAACTCGAAATGCCCAGCGCCCCGGCGCCGCGTGCGGAAGCTCCGCCGCCGGCAGCCCCGGCCCCCAGCGCGCCCGCTCCGGCCGCCGCTCCCTCCGAACCCCGCGCCGATGGCGCCCCCGCCCAGCAGGGCGAAGGCGGCCAAGGCCAGCGTGGCCAGGGTGGCCAGCACCAGGGCCAGGGCCAGGGCGGCCAGAACCAGAACCGCAACCAGGGCCAGGGCGGCGGCCAGCAAGGCCAGCAGCAAGGCCAGGGCCAGGGTGGCGACGAAGGCGGCCGCAACAACCGCCGCGACCGTTTCCGCAACCGCCGTGACCGCCAGCGCGACCGCTTCCAGGGTGGCATGGAGGACGACGGCGGCAACGGCGAGCAGTTCGTGCCGCGTCCGCACCCGCAGGTGCCCGAGGGCTTCCCGCAGTACTCGCTGGGCGACCTCAAGCGGATGCCGGCGAACAAGCTGCTCGACCTCGCCGACACGCTGCAGATCCAGGAAGGCGTCGCCCGTGCCCGCAAGCAGGACGTCATCTTCGCCCTGCTCAAGGTCCTGACCCGCCATGGCGAAGGCGTCGCCGCCGACGGCGTGCTGGAGATCCTGCCCGACGGCTTCGGCTTCCTGCGCTCGCATGAAGCCAGCTACCTGGCCGGCCCGGACGACACGTACATCTCGCCCAGCCAGATCCGCCGCTTCAACCTGCGCACCGGCGACCATCTGTCCGGCCGCATCCGCTGGCCGAAGGACGGCGAGCGCTACTTCGCCCTGGCCGTGGTCGACACGATCAACGGCGAGCCGCTGGAAGCGAGCAAGAACAAGGTCCTGTTCGAGAACCTGACGCCGCTGTTCCCGCGTCGCAAGTTCCGCCTGGAGCGTGGCGACGGTTCGACGGAAGACATCACCGGCCGCATCCTCGACCTGATGGCGCCGCAGGGCAAAGGCCAGCGCGCCCTGATCGTCTCGCCGCCGAAGGCCGGCAAGACGATGATGATGCAGCAGGTGGCCACGGCCATCACGCACAACCACCCGGACGTGCACCTGATCGTGCTGCTGGTGGACGAGCGTCCGGAAGAAGTGACCGAAATGCAGCGCACCGTGCGCGGCGAAGTGGTCTCCTCGACGTTCGACGAGCCGGCAGCGCGCCACGTGCAGGTCGCCGAAATGGTGATCGAGCGCGCCAAGCGCCTGGTCGAACACAAGCGCGACGTGGTCATCCTGCTCGACTCGATCACCCGCCTCGCCCGCGCGTACAACAACGTCGTGCCGTCGTCGGGCAAGGTCCTGACCGGTGGTGTCGACGCCAACGCCCTGCACCGCCCGAAGCGTTTCTTCGGTGCCGCGCGCAACGTCGAGGAAGGCGGTTCGCTGACCATCATCGCCACCGCGCTGATCGACACCGGCAGCAAGATGGACGAGGTGATCTACGAAGAGTTCAAGGGCACCGGCAACTCGGAAGTGCACCTGGACCGTCGCATCGCCGAGAAGCGCGTCTACCCGGCGATCAACATCAACCGCTCGGGCACCCGCCGCGAAGACCTGCTGATCGAGCCGGAGCTGCTGCAGAAGATCTGGATCCTGCGCAAGCTGCTGCACGGCATGGACGAGATCGGCGCGATGGAGTTCCTGCTGGACAAGATGAAGACCAGCAAGTCGAACGACGAGTTCTTCAGCTCGATGAAGCGCTGAGTTTTACGCCTGATGCAACCAAAACGCCCCGCAATGCGGGGCGTTTTTGTTGGTGCCGGCGGAGGAATCAGCCGCCGATCGGCGTCAGCAGTTTCGGTCCGGTACCGAGCGGCTGGATCGTGCCTTCGGCCACGGCGTCGGCGCCCAGGGACGTGTCGATCGCGCCCAGCCAGGGCGCGCTCTGGCGCGGGCCTGGCACGTAGCTGTCCCACTGTCCGTACTTGACGGGCTTGACCGGGTCCAGGAAAAAATCGACCGGTACGCGCACGAGCCAGAACGGCTCGTCGACGTCCTCGCCGCGGCTGGGCGGATTGAACGACCACTCGGCGGCACCGCGCACTGCAGCCTCGCCGAGCGCGCGGCGCCAACGGTTCATGCCGGCCTCGCTGTCGATCACTTTCAGGTTCACCTGTTCGGCGATGGCGTCCTGCACGAGGCCGTCCCTGCCGACGCGCACCATGACGAAAACGGTGCCGGCAACGCCCGCGCGCGCGGCGTCCATCGGATAGCGCGGTGGCTTGAGCGAGCGGCTGCTGAGGTCGCCTTCCGCATTGGGCTTGCCGAAGTTGCCGGAGGCGATCCTGACCTCGAATGCCTTGCCGTCTTCGGTGCGCTTTGCGGCCAGCCGGATACTCATCGCGGTGCGTGCCGGCACCGGCTTGCCTGCCACCAGGATCGGTTCGAACTTCCAGGTCGCAGCGGCCTTGTCGAGAATGCTGGTCACCACCGGCGGCAGCTCGTCGGCGCGGTCGAGCACGTAGCCGCTGACGCGACCATCGGGTTCGATGTCGACCGTGCCCTTCACCAGCAGCGTCGACTCGACCTGCTTGCGCACTGCGGCGGGGCCTGCGGCGACGGCCGTGCCGAAGCACGCCATCAGGGCCAGTGCTGCGATTGATCTCAAGACGTTCATTGCGCGTCCCTGTGCAAGGTCAAGATTCACCGCGCCGATAGTAATTCTTAAAGGCCACGAGTGTGCGTCAGGGAACTTCGGCATTCGTCACAGACGGCAACATGGCCAAGGCCCCTTGCCACGTGGTGCAGCTACAGCAAGACACTGGCAACCCTCCCTTTCAGACATTTCTGATAGCTCCCGGATTGGGCCGCTGGTAGCTTCGGCCGCGGCTGGACGCGACGGAACGAAAGGGGAGTGCCTGTGAAGGACAGCATGGGTCGTGGCGGTGCAAACCGGCGCCGGGGATCTGCATCGGGTAGCACTAAGCGGGACCCGCGACATTGCTCCTGACCTGCATAGCAATGGAAGCGCAACCAACGGGGCGTTACCTGGCGGTACCCTCAACTCTCACAGGCGCAATGCTCCGGTACTTCATTCCGGCCCAGCTGACCGACCTGATCCGGCGCTGTAGCCCGCGGATGGAAGCCCCCATAGCGAGCAGGGAGCACGTGCTGGGGTACTTGGTGCTGGCGCGGGTTGCCGGCGGTGAGCTGGCCGATCAAGCGCAAGCGAGACGCTTTGCGTTGGGACTACTGCGCCAGCAGCGCTATGCGACGTCGACAGACCACCTGCAACTGGTTGGCTCCATCGTCCCAGGCATCACTGGATTCCGCGAGGAGAACGTCTTCACCGGCGGCCGAACTGCCGGCGACGCAGCGCATCTGTTCCCACCGCATGCGGCGTTGCCAGAATTGATGGCGGAACTCGACAGGGTTCCCCAGGCGGCTTACGCCGACCGGAACCCCCTCGAGGTCGCAGCCATGATTGGATTCTATGGCGCGCATACGCACCCGTTCCTTGACGGCAACGGCCGTTGGTCCCGGCTGTTGGCGCTGGCCTCGGGTTCCCTCACCGGGGATTGGGAATCCTCGGCCTTGGCATCGGTGTATCTGCAGTGCGCGCGGGATCACTTGTGCGAACACGTCTGGCCGAAGATGCGGTTGCACGGCCTCCAAACCTACCTTGACGGCGCTCGGGTGTTCGCCACCGAAACGAGGATGCAGCTGCACGAAAGGCGACTGCACGCGGCCGCTGTCCGCATCAACGGGCACTTCAAAAGCCTCTCTCCGGCCAGTGCGCCCTTTGAGGCGTGCCTGGCCGACATCTACGCCGAAGGCCGGATCTCCTTGGCGACCATAAAAGATCGCTTCGGCATGTCGGACCGCAAGCTCGGCGGCTTCACGGATCGGATCACGCTCAGCGGTGAAGACCCTTGGGTCAGGTCCGTTCCCGCCGGTCAACTCTCGATTGCCTCGCTACTTGCCGAGGCCAACGCGCTGGCCAGTCACGTTCAGTCCCGCGTCAAAAAGGAGCAGTAATGGGGTTTTCCAAGGACATAGGCTGCGAGCTTAGCGCTCGCGGCAGGACGCAACTCAAGTACGCGTTGGGCTCGATGCTGACAGTCCTGGCTGCAGCCGCCCCGGTGACCGCCTACGAACTACCCACGCGCGATGACGATGGCCTGGTAGTTCACGCTGCAGACCGACCGCAGTTCGGACCAATCAGCTTCGCCCCGCGGCAGCCCGGTTTCAATGCATTCGCGCGCCGCGGCGTCAGCATCTATCGAGCCAACGACTCGCAATCTGTCGATGATGTGTTCTATGCCGCCGAAGGCACCGGGCCATCGCCGGGATCCCAGTCCGACGCGACGGCCAAATGCGAGTACGCGCGTTCGAACCCGATCATCATCTCCAACGCGAACAAGATAGAGCGCGAGTTTGGCTTCTACTCAGCGGACGCCGAGATGCCCCTGAGTTTCGCACTGGTCTACAACCGCAACGCGGGCTCCAACGCTGGCACGATTCTCAACGGCAGCTGGAACTGGAATAGCAGTATCGACTACTTCCTGTTCCGCGATTCGAACGATCGGCGCATCGAGTTATTTCTGCCTGACGGGCGCCAGCTGGCATACCAAAAGGATTCCGATGGCGTATGGCGCAACGGTAGCAGCCCGGCGTATGTGACTCTGGGCGCCGACGGTGTGCTTTCGCACCACACGGAGAACGGCTGGGTCGAGCGCTTCGAGCCACGCGGGCACTGGCAAGAGAACCGGATCAAGTCCATCAGTAATCGCCAAGGCATCGCTTGGCAGTTCGCGTACCGCAGCGATGGGAGCCTTGCCTCTGTGACCCATTCGTCGGGCAAGCGGATGGGGTTTCAGTGGACCGGCAATGTATTGACGGTAACCGACCCCGCCGGCGGTGTGTATCGATACAGCTTTTCCAGCGACACCAGCCGACAGCTTGCCTCCGTCTCCTACCCCGATGGGGGCACTGTCCAGTACCACTATGAAACACCTGCCGGCCAACTCCCTGCGCTGGCCGGCAAGTCGTACAACGGTGTGCGCTACTCAACTTTTACCTACGGAAAAGTCAATGGCTGGACGCTGCCAGTACGCAGCGAGCATGCCGGCGGCGTCGAGCGTTCGAGCTTCGCCTACACCTTGGACGAGCAAGGCGCGGTATCCACAGTAGTTGAGACAAATCCGCTGGGACGTCAAACCACTTACGAGTTTGCTGCCGGCAAGCTTCTACGCGCGACCGGCCACCCGAGCGCGAACTGTGGGGGCGCGATCAGTGAGATGACTTACGACGTCCACGGCCACGACGACAAGGTGCGCGATTTCGCCGGCGTGGTCACTGACTACGACTACGACGAGCACGGCCATCTCCAGAAGAAGGTCGTCGGCGCCGGCACCTCTGTCGCGCGCAGCACGACCTACGGCTGGGACGAGGCGAACAACCGCCTGACACGGGTGACCACGGTTGGCGACCATGAAATCGAGTACACCTATACGCCCGACCATCGCCTTGCGACGCAGACGGTCCGAAACCTCTCCCGTGCTGGAGCCATCGGACAGACACGTCGTACAACCTATGCCTACACGAAGCATGCCAGCGGCGTGCTGGCGACGATTGCAGTCGATGGCCCCTTGGGCAAAGACACGGCAACCACCTCCTACAGCGCCAGCGGCAATCTGCTGTCTGTCACGGACGGCCTCGGCCACACCACTGTCTACAGCAATCACAACGGCCTTGGCTTGCCAGGCCGGATCACCGGGCCAAATGGCGACATCACCGAATACGGTTACGACGCCCGCGGACGTGTCACCACGTACACCACGATCGTCAACGGCGTCGCCAGCGTAACAAACCTCGTGTACGACAAGGCCGGGCGACTGATCAGCGAACGCAAGCCGGACGGCGTGACGACCACCTATGCCTATGACGCGGCTGGGCGCCTGTTGCGACAGTGGCGCCCCGAGGGAGGGGGCACACACGCGCTGACGCGCTACAGCTATAACGCCAACTCTCAGGTGACCAGCATAGTCACCGAGCGCACGACCAAAGTCGAAGAGCTACCGCCGCCAGTCAAGCCACCTGTAGCCATCCCCGCTACGCCGCAGGGCCTGTCCCTGCCGGCGGTTAACGAGACAGGCAGCTACACGGTGCAATGGAGTGCCGCAACCTCCGCGACCACCTACCGCCTGGAGGAAAGCGCAAATGGCGGCGCCTGGACGTCAGTGCACGATGGGGCCGCAACCAGCGCGACTTTGTCCAGCAAGACCACATCCCTGCCGTACGCCTACCGCGTGCGCGCCTGCAACGACGGTGGCTGCAGCGCCACGTCCGTGCCAGTCACGATCGACCCGATCCGCTACGGCGCGCAGTTCGTCGGACAATCGGTGCCGTCGGCAATGGCGGTAGGCCAGAGTTACGCGGTGTCCGTGCAGCTCAAGAACACCGGCAACGTCAGTTGGACCGACACGAAAGGTTATCGCCTTGGATCCCAGAATCCAGGCGACAACAATCGCTGGGGCATCGGCCGCGTGGCGGTGCACGGTACAGTTGCGCCTGGTGATACGGCCACGTTCACCTTCAATGTGGTTGCCCCGGCAGCCGGCAGCCATGCGTTCCAATGGCGAATGGTGCGCGATGGTGTGATCTGGTTTGGTGATTCCACGCCAAGCGTCGCGGTCACCACGCTGTCCGGTGCAATCAGCGCCTCCCCGAGCCCGTGTACTATTCCCGGCGGCGGCTCCACGTGCACGAGCACAGTGAACTGGAGCACCAGCCATGGCGGCGCCGAAGTCTGGGTCACAAACCTGGACGGCTCAGGATTGCAATTGTTCCATGGCAACACGCAGAACGGCAGTGCTTCGGCGCCATGGATCCCTGCTCAAGGCAAGCGTTTTCACCTCAAGCGCAGCGGCTTCACCTTGGCGACGGTGGATGTGCGGGGCCAACTCGAGTCGCGGGCGTCACGCTTCTTATGGCAATCGGTGCCCAACAGGATGGTCGCAGGCCAGTGGTATGAAGCCTGGGTTGGCATGCGCAATACCGGTGGCGCAACCTGGAACACCACCACGGGCTTCAACCTGGGTTCGCGGTGGCCGCATGACAACACCCGCTGGGGCATGAGCCGCGTAGGTGTTCCCGGAAACTGGGGCAGTCAACAGGACGGCGCCTTCCACTTCTGGGTGCGTGCGCCAGATCAGCCGGGGATCCACAACTTCGAATGGCAAATGGTGCAAGAGGGCGTGACCTGGTTCGGCGACACGACGCCGTACGTCCAGGTGACGGTGATGAACGGCTGGATCAGTTCATCACCGAACCCTTGCACCATTCCTTGGGGCCGCAGCACCTGCACGGTGTCGATCAGTTGGGGTGCCAGCCATGCCGGCGCCGAGGTCTGGGTGACCGACCTCAACAACAATGGCGCGCAGCTATTCCATGGCAACACGCAGAACGGTTCGGCATCGGCGCCGTGGATCGCGGCGTCCGGAAATCGATTCCATCTGAAGAAGGACGGTCTGACTCTGGCCACGGTCGATGTGCGCGGCAACCCGACCACCCAGCCGCCGCCGGAACCTCCGGCATGGAAGCCACCGCCGGGGTGCAGGAACTGCTCCGAGCCATGAGCCCTGACATAGCGACTGCCCCTCTTCCTCCGAAGGACCGGACCATGACCGCAGCAAAAGTTTTGACGCTGGCCATCCTCGCAGCTTTGGCGGGGACCGCCCAAGCCGATGTCACTTACGAACGCAGCTTCGAATACGACGAACTGGGTCGGGTGATCCGCGAGCGCAACTCTGGCAATCAGGTCGTCATGGCGTACAGCTACGACGCCATCGGCAACCTCGTCAGTGTCACCGATGGAGTCGGGCGCAGAACCGAGGTGACTCACGATGCACTCGGCCGGATCGTTAGCTCAAAGGATCCGGCACAGCAGACCACCACCTATGCTTATGATGCTGGTGACCGCGTGACAGAGGTCAAAGACCCACGCGGCTTACGCACGCTCTACACCTATGATGGTTTTGGTCAGTTGTGGTCGCAGGTGAGTCCGGACACGGGGACCACCCGCTTCCAGTACGATGCGGCCGGCCTGCCCAACGCCATGACCCGCAACAATGGCGCCAACACAACCTACACCTATGACGACGCCGGTCGCCCAATCGCGGTAACCGCAGGTTCGGCGGTGCGCCGCTTTGGTTACGACAGTTGCGCCGGTGGCAAGGGACGTCTGTGCCAGGCCGAGGTGAGCGAAGCCGGTCAGACCCTGGTACGAACGGATTTCGCGTACACACCGCAGGGCTGGCTCAGCCAGCGCAGCAATGCCCAGGCGGGCGCCATCGATGCGACCGCATATGCCTACGATGGGCAGGGAAGGCTGACCGGCATCGCGTACCCCAATGGAATGGGAGTTGGCTACGCATATGCCGATGGTGCGTTGCGGCTGGTCACCGCCACGGTCAACGGCCAGACCCAAACGGTGGTGGCAAACCTGACCTATAGACCGACCGGCCCAATCGAAGGGTGGAGCTACGGCAACGGCCTGGAGCGGCTGTACAACTTCGACCGCGACGGACGCACCACGGGCCTGAGCTCCAGCGCTGGCACCGCCCAGACGCTGGTGCAGAGTTTGACGCACGGCCTTAACGACGCCGATGAGATCACTGCGATCAGCAACGCCATAGACGCAGGCCAGAACCGCAACTACCGATACGACGCACTGGGGCGGCTGGTAGCCGACACAGCCTCCGGCATTCAATGGGACTACGACGCCAACGGCAACATCACTAGGCAAGTGAATGCCGACGGGCAGTCGCCCAGCGTGATCGACCCGCTCAGCAATCGCGTTATCAGTGTCAACTTTCGTTCCGGAACGCGCAGTTACGGCTACGACGCATTGGGCAACCGCACCAGCGAATCGGCACCGGACGTGTCCGCCGTTTATGACTACGATGGATTCAACCGTTTACGCAAAGCAACCGTCAATGGTGTTGCGACCAGTTACACCGTCGATGCGTTGGATCAGCGCGTAGCAAAGTCCAGCTCGGGCGGAGCCACGCGTTTCACTTACACCGGCCAGAACCTGCTCATGGCCGAGCACGGACCGGGCGGCTGGACCAACTATGTCTGGCTCGGCAATGAGCTGGTCGGATTGGTCAAGCCCGACAGCAATATGCTGTTCGTACACAACGACCACCTGGGACGACCCGAGGTCGTGAGCAATAGCGTCAGGCAGGCGGTATGGCGCGCCAACAATGGCGCATACAACCGCACGGTCATCGCCAATAGCATCGGCGGCCTCAACATCGGATTCCCGGGTCAGTATTACGACTCCGAGACAGGGCTGTGGCAGAACGGACATCGCGACTACGATTCCGACATTGGTCGCTACCTGCAATCAGATCCCGTCGGTTTGGTTGGGGGGATTAATACATATGCCTACGTTGAGGGAAATCCAGTCAGCTTTGCCGATCCGTCAGGTCTATGCCCCGCGTGCGTTTTCGCCCGGCCGCCAGCAAGGCTGCGTGGGCCGTCGGAGATCGGTTCTGCTGGAAGAACTCCGTGGAATGAGTTGCCCCAACGACGGATCGCTCCGCGAGGAGGCAAACCAAAGAATGACATCCCATCACAGTACCGAGGGGAGTCTCCGAAGAATGGAGAAACCCCTAAAGACTTCGCGGACCGCGTTTGTCCTTCTGGAAAACGCGGTCCTGGTTCTGACCACAGCAGGATGAAGAAGTACGCAGAGACGCATTTTGCTCCTGATGGCAAGCCGATGATTGGAGTCGGCGACCCGTTTGGTCCACTCTACTTTGAAATCCCCGAGCCTGACTCCATATGACCGAAACGTATCCCGTGTGCCTCACTCTGAGATTCAGTGAGCACTGGCTGGCTTGGTACTCAGATGCGACCGGGCACGACAGGTTCGTTGAAGCCAACGGAGCGTTGGTGTGGACGAACTCTGAACGGAGCTTGTCGAACTATCTGATTGGAATGGGTGGCTGGAAACCAGTCTCAGCCACAGAAGAAGTCTTGCGACTGGATGTCGATGAGCTTTTGCGATCTTTGGAGAATGGCACAGCAGACTACGAAGAACTGATCACGCTGTGGAATCTCTTCACCGACCTGTCAAACGCGTCGACCGCAGAACCGGTTTTTCCATTCGCGCGCGAAGCGCCCGGGGCAAAACAGCAGTACGACGCCCTCTTTTCCAGAACCAATGCGGGCTGGTTGCTTGACAAGTCAGAGGAACCTGTTGATTTCCAACTCATTGGCGACATTCTCAATCTAGGTGTGACACTACTTGAGCGGCGACTGGGAAGCGGCTTCAACCCAGAGCATGCCTGCTAGGATTGATGTTTGGGCTAATGCGGACCGTGCAACATCGCTCATGGTGGCCGCACTGGGATGTCCAAACTCCAGGCGGCGGCGTGCATAAACGTATACCCATGAACGTATACCCATGCGAAAGGAGGCGATAGTCGTGGAAGAGCTAATCGACATAGAAGCGGACAGGGTTCGATTCTATTCAATGAACGACGAGGCGGCGTCTTCGAGTGGCTAAGAGGAATACCTTGAATCACGAACTTCGAGGACCGCGGCGCGACGACATTGACAGGTCTTGGCAGAACGGCCATCGCGACTACGATTCCGCTATCGGCCGCCATTGCAATTGGACCCCATTGGTCTGCTAGAGAATACGGCGATAGTGAGCGCTAAGAGTCTTTCAGAATTTCACAACGCCGTCTTTAGCAGCTGCGGCGCTACGGATGGATGGGGGCCATTGCCCGTCTTCGGTGGCGATATCCCTGTCATTGGCAACATGGGTGGATGGGAATGGTGCAGCGCGCCAGCATGCCAGCCATGACTGTAGACAGGTCATCTATTTGGAAAGGGGCACTTGTCGCCCCAATTGGCGTACCGCTTTCAATTACCCTTGCGTCAACTTGGGAGGCAGTATCGAATTCCGGGCTATCGGGGCTTCGGGATTTGCCTGCGACCATGCTGCTTATTTTCTTGTTCGGACTGCCCATTGCCTACGGTGCCATGTTGTTGCTTGGTCTGCCGTACCTGTTCTGGCTTCGTTCAAGAGGCAGGTTGACTTGGGTGTTTGTTTGCGTCGGTGCTACGGTTGTTTGCTCTGCCGTATGGGCCTGCTACTGGCAGTTGAGCATTCGCCCTCCGCCCCTTACGCACACGATCCCGGTTGGAGCCCTTATCGGACTTGTTGTCGCCGTCATCTTTAGCTTGGTAGCAAAGTTGCCCAAGAGAGCTGCGTAGAATCTGGCCAGAACCAGCTTCGAGCAGCGGCAGCACCGTAATTGTTTCGGCCTTCCAGCGATGGCAGGCCAACAATCGAGATCCAGTATGGCGGCAGAACAAGGATCAAGATTCGTTATGGGAACTAGATATCAAGTTGTCCATGCACCATTTCAAGCAGTCTGCAGTTCGCGGATTACCTACGACGACGGCGCATTGCGAATTGCAGGCTGCGATAGACACGATTCTGTGATTGCCGAAGTACGTTTTGAGGACCCACTTTCTGTGAGTATTTCCGAGGAAGGTACGCGACTACGCTCATTGCAAGCTCTGGGAGGCATCGTCGGGTCTATTGTGAAGGACACCGCCAGCGAACTCCTTGCTTGGCTTGATGCTGAGGCGCTGGGAACCAGAGACATGGCCAATGCACAACATTTCATTGTGCGTATCGGCGAGGAAATAGTGGACGTGATTTGCTTCACCGATCCAGTAGTTATGCTAGAAGTGAGATGCGATTCTTGAAGCGGGTTGAGATGCCAGCTTTGGCACCTGCACTAGTTTCAGGGCGCACCGATATGCCGCAGCGGACGCTTGTCCCGAAAAACCATATTTCCGTCTATTCGGATGAGAGTGCGAAGCGTGCCCTCGCGCGAACCGACAATCCGATGCCAATCATCAGAATCGTCTATCCGGACAAGACTGATTACCTGATTGAGGTCGATGTCGGCGGTCAGGTCGGCTACGTTGAAGAGGGGCACTACACTCTTGAGAGCGATCGACTTCTGAGAGCTCGCTAAGCTTCGGGACGAAGGTCTGGCGGCAGATGTCCCGCATCCGTTTGCGGCGTTTGAAGATCGAGCAGACGGCACGGGAGCAGAACGACGCCCCCTCCTCAGAGCCGATGCGGGCAGCTTTTCTGATTTCCAGGATCACATCACTGGAGTTGCGCCTGAAGAGTGGCCTCAACCGGAAGCGGTTTCATTAGGACGATTGGCCTTCCTGGCGGATTCGAGAGCACTTCTGGCTAGCCGGACTCCTCCCGGCCACGTCCAAGTGAAGGCGCCGCGGGTCTCCGGCAACGGCCGGCACTTATACTCCGGACCAGGAGGTGCTCATGCACAGCGGTGGTCTGGAACTGGCTCTGGTATTCCTGTTGGCGGCCGTGATCGCGGTCCCGATATTCCGTCGCTTCGGCCTGGGCGCGGTGCTGGGATACCTGACCGCCGGCGTGGTGCTCGGTCCCTACGGCCTGCGTGTCGTCACCGAGGCCGAGCGCGTGCTCACAGCCGCCGAGATCGGCGTGGTGATGCTGCTGTTCGTGATCGGCCTGGAGCTGTCGGCGGCGCGCCTGCGGGTGATGCGCAAGCCGGTCTTCGTGGTTGGTGGCCTGCAGGTGCTGCTGTGCGGCCTGGCCCTGGGTGGCCTGGCGATGGTGGCCGGACTGAGCTGGCAGGCATCGCTGCTGATCGGCCTTGGCCTGACGCTGTCGTCGACCGCGGTCGGGCTGCAGTTGTTGTCCGAGCGCAAGGAGCTGACCACCGACCACGGCCGCGTGGCGTTCGGCGTGCTGCTGTTCCAGGACCTTGCCGCGATCCCGTTGCTGGCTGCCATTCCGTTGCTCGGTCGCGCCGGCGCCGCCGAGTTCGGCTGGGACGATGTGCTCAAGGCCGTGGGCGCGGTGCTGGCGTTGGTAATCGGCGGTCGCTTCGTGCTGCGGCACGTGTTCCGCGTGGTCGCGCGCGCGCAGATGCCGGAGGTGTTTACCGGCGCGGCGTTGCTGACCGTGCTGGGCAGCGCCTGGATCATGCAGATCGCCGGTCTTTCGGCCGGCCTGGGCGCCTTCATCGCCGGCGTGCTGCTGGCCGATTCGGAATTCCGCCACGAACTCGAAGCGCAGATCGATCCGTTCAAGGGCTTGCTGCTGGGCCTGTTCTTCATCGCCGTCGGCATGAGCATCGACCTGCAGCGGGTGTTGTCCGAGCCGTGGTTGATCACCGGGCTGGTGGTGGTGCTGATGGTGGTGAAGTTCGCCATCCTCTACCTGATCGGGCGACGCCCGGGCGGGCTCGATCCACGCGCGGCGCTGCAACTGGGCGGCGTGCTGGCGCTGGGCGGCGAATTCGCCTTCGTGCTGTTCAACGAAGGCGTGAAGTCGGGCCTGATCGACGACCCGATGCGCGACCGGCTCGCCGCCGCGGTCGGTGTGTCGATGGCGTTGACGCCGCTGCTGCTGATCGCGATTTCGCGCCTGCTCGCGTCCAACCCGATACGGCGCAAGGAACGCAAGTTCGACACCCTTCCCGAGGACGGCGCGCCGCAGGTGCTGATCGCCGGCTTCGGCCGCTTCGGGCAGATCGTCGCGCGCCTGCTGGTCGCGCAGAAGATTCCGTTCATCGGCATCGAACACAGCGCGGACCAGGTCGACTTCGTGCGCCGCTTCGGCAACCCGGTGTACTACGGCGATCCGGCCAAGGCCGAGCTGTTGCGGTCAGCGGGTGCGGCCCACGTGAAGGTGTTCGTGGTGGCCATCGACGGCGTCGAGGAGAACCTGCACACCGTCAGCACCATCCGCCGCCTGTACCCGGAGGCGACGGTGTTCGCGCGGGCACGCGATCGTCGCCATGCCTGGGAGTTGATGGACCTGGGCGCTCGGGCGCTGCGCGAGACGTTCTACAGCAGCCTGCGCATGGGCGAGAAAGTGCTGGTCGAGCTGGGCCTGCCCGAAGACGTGGCGCGCGATCATGCCGAAAGATTCCGTGAGCACGACCAGCGGCTGCTGCGTGCGCAGTACCTGATCCGCGACGACGAGGATGCGCTGCTGCAGTCGACGCAGGATGCGCGCCGCGAGCTGGAGGAACTGTTCAACGCCGACTTCGGCGAGGGCGTGCTCGGCAAGATCGCCGATGCGACGCGCAATGAAGAGAATGTGCTGGACGAGGAGTGAGTGGGACCTTGCCGTCATCCCGGCGCATGCCGGGATCCACTTTGACGTTGGTTCGTGAGCGGCAACTGCAGGATCAAGATGGGTCCCGGCTTTCGCCGGGATGACGGTGATAGGGCGGATGGGGTGAGTGCCTGGGTCCCGGCGTTCGCCGGGACGACGGCTTCAGCGCGGCTCGCGGAGGAATCGCGCCATCGACACGTTCTGGCCAGAAGCCGGCGGGGCGAACTCGGCCGCGATGTCGATGAAGCCGCGCATCACCGCGATCTCGCGCGGGGTGCGGTTGAGTGCGTCGCGCAGGTCGGGATCGGCACCGGCGCGCATCAGGAACTGCACCACGCGCAGCAGGCCGTGCAGGGCCGCCAGGTGCAGCGGGCCGAAGCCACGCGGGTCCTTGGCGTCGAGCGCGGCTTCGTGGTCGATCAGCAGCTGCATGCCGGCGATCAGCACGTCTTCGTCGGCACCGGTGCCCGGCTCGGCGCGCGCGCCCAGCAGCAACAGCAGCGGCGTCGCACCGGCGGCCGGGTGGTCGGCATCGACGCCGGCCAGCAGCAGCGTGTCGAACAGCGCCACCAGGCGCGAACGTTCACGTGCGTTGAAGCCGTACATCGCCGCGCAATGCAGCGCCTGCCGGCCTTGCGCGTCGCAGGCCTGGACGTCGGCGCCGGCGGCGAGCAGGCGCGCGGCCAGGTCGGTCAGGCCTAGCGCGCAGGCGACCATCAACACGGTCAGCTCGCCTGGCAGTCGCTGTTCCAGCGGTGCGCCGGCCGCGATCAGGCGGTCGACGATTTCGGCGTGGCGCATGCTCACCGCGGCCGACAGCGGCGTCGCGCCGGAGTTGGCCGTGGCCTTGGGATCGGCGCCGCGCGCGAGCAGCAGGTCGACCACGGCGCGATGACCGCCACCGGCGGCGCGCAGCAGTGCGGTGCAGCCCTGCGCGTCGACCGCATCGACCGGCAGGCCGAGGTCGAGCAGGCGACGCACTGCGTCGGAATCGCCCATGATCGCGGCGGCGGGTACGTCCTGCGGCTGCAGCGGACGGCGCGGCAACGGCCAGCCGCGCCAGTCGAGCCAGTCGGCGAGGTCGCGGCGGCCCGAGGCCAGGGCGACGCCGAGCGGAGTCTGTCCGTCGGCCGCAAGAAGGTCGGGGGCGGCGCCCTGCGCCACCAGGCGCTTGAGCATGTCGTCGCGGCCCAGTGCGGCGGCCAGGTGCAAGGCGCTCATGCCATGGCTGTCGCGGGCGTTGAGGTCGATGCCCATCGCGAGCAGGCGCTCGACTAGGCGCGTCCAGCCCAGGCGCACGGCCAGGGCCAGCGCGGGGTCGCCGGCAGGCGAGCGGGCGAACGGGTCGGCACCGCGGTCTATCAGTTCCAGCGCCAGCGATTCGAGGCTTGCGTCATCGCCATCGTTGCCGTGGCAGGCGGCGAGGAAGCGCGCCAGGCCACCGGCGCCGGCAGGCGACGCAGCGCGTTGCAGCAGCACCCGCAGCGACGGCACGGCATCGCGGCCGCGCGCCATCAAGGCGTGCATGGGCGTGTCGCCGGCGGCATTGCGCGCTTCCGCATCGGCGCCCTGGTCGAGCAGCCAGTGCACGCGTTGCGCCGAGGTCGCCGATTCTTCGTCGTGCAGCAGTGCGCCGCGCTCGCTGGCGCTGAGCAGCTGCGCCAGGCCACCGAGTTCGCCGGAACGGCCGTCGCGCAGGCCATCGCGCAGCAGCACGGTCGGGGCGCGGTCGGGCAGCGGTGCATCGTCGTCGCCGTCTTCGCTGAGCGCCGACGGCATCGGGTAAGCGCGGTCCAGCGCGGCCACCAGCGACCAGCGCCCGGCTTCGGCGGCGCGATCGATGGCGCGCTTGCCGTCGGCGTCACGCTGTTCGGCATCCACGCCGAGGTCCAGCAGTCGTTGCACCAGTGCCGGCGACGGCGATTCCGCCATGCAGGCCAGTACGAGCGCGTTGCGACCGCGGGCGTCAACGGCAAGCGCGGCCTCGGCGCCGCCGCGTGGCAGCTGCGCCAATAGGCGTTCGAGCAGTTCGAGGTGGGCGCCGCGGGCGGCCTCCAGCAACGGGCTGCGGCCTTCGAGGTCGCGTGCATCGGCATCGCCACCGGCCGCGAGCAGCGCCGCGGTGATGTCGAGATGGCCGGCGAACGCGGCCTCGTGCAGGGCGCTGCGGCCGCGGCGGTCACGCGCATCCACGCGCGCCTTGTGCTTGAGCAGCAGGCCGACACCGGCGACGTCGTCCTCGTCGCCACCGGCGGCGGCGAGCAGCACCGGCTGGCCACCGGCCGGCTCGGGACGCGCACCGCGCTCGAGCAGGAACTTGGCCAGGCGCCAGTTGCCGCTGGCGCAGGCGACGCCGAGCGGCGACAGGCCGTCGTGGTTGAGCGGATCGAGTTCGGCCGCGGCATCGCGCAGCAGCGCCGCCACGCCCGGGTCGGAACTGCGCGCGGCGTGGTGCAGCGGGGTGTTGCCTTCGGCGTCGGTCAGGCGCGGGTCGGCGCCGTTGGCGAGCAGGGTCATGACCGCATCGGGTCGGCCGTGCCAGCTGTCGCGGGTGGCGGCCAGCAGCGGGTTCATGCCGGCATGGGTGGCGTTGAGGTCGATGCCGTGGGCGATCAGCGTGCGCAGCAGGCGCAGGTCCGGCAGCACGGCGGCCAGCACCGCCAGGCTGCGCTGGTCGCGCTCGTCGGACGGCGGCGGCGCGGTGACGTCGGCGCCGAGGTCGATCAGTTCCAGCGCGCGTTCGACGCGGCCACTGCGGGCCGCGGCGTACAGCGCGGGCGCCAGCGGTTCGCCATCGACCAGCGCGACCGGTTCGTCTTCTTCCTCGTCGTCATCGGCGTAGGCGAAGCCGGGCAGCGGGTCGGCCGGATCGATCTGTTGCAACAGGAAATGCAGTGCTGGTGCGGCCAGGGCGAATGCCACGGCGATCGACCAGCGCGCGCCCGTACTCGCCAGCAGGCCCGGCCAGGCCAGCAGCAGCACCACGGCCGACAGCGCCAGCACGATCGCGGCGACGCCAAGACCGCGCCAGGCGCTGAGCTCGAGTTCGGCCAGCGACTGCCAGTGCTCGCCCAGCGGACCGCCCTCGCGTTCCATCCCGAGCCACAGCGGCCATAGCCGCCACAGGCCGAGCAGGGCCACGCCAACCATCGCGCTGAGGCCGAGCACGGAGGTGATCGAACCGGTCTGCAGCAGTGAGGACAGCGGCCAGGCGATGACCGCCGCCAGCACGGCCACGGTGGCGGCCCACAGCAGCGCCAGCACGCCGGCTTCGCGCAGGGCTTCGGGGCGTGTCGGCAGTGCGCCGTCACGCCAGCCGCGCACCGCCAGTGCGGCGAGCGGTTGCGCGAGCACGCCGGAAATCACTGCAATGACGCCGCCGAGGCCGGCGAGCAGGCCCAGCGCGACCGCGCCAGCGAGCAGGCCGCCCAGGCGCAATGACAGAGTCGAAGACGGAAGTTTCAGCGGCGCGTGCTCAGGCATCGGTACCCCAGTCCTCCGTCATCGGATCTGCCAGGGTGGGCGGGAACTGGAGGTGGAAACCACGCGCGGACAGGTTCTCGCGGACCACGGCCACGTCCTCGCGGGCGAGCTTGCGCTCGGGCGTCAGCGCCACTTCGAGGACGAACTGCAGCGACCCCAGTTGGCTGCGCAGCGGTTCGGGCAGGCGTGCGAAGTCGTCGCGCTTGGCGAGGTACAAGTAGGTGTCGGCCTTGCGGAGGCTCTTGTAGACGTAGGCTTGCATCGGTCCGGACGAAAGCAGCGGCAAATACGGCCGCAACGTGATGTTGGACACAGCATACCTGTCGTTGTGGCGCGCGCGCACAACGACAGGTTCATGTTTTTGCCCTGCATCCGCCCGGTTTTGAGCATCCGGGCCGGCGGTCCCCCGGGGCCACGAACCTCAGTGGTACCCGGCGTCGGCCGCGACCTTGCCCCTGAACACGCTGTACGACCAGTAGGTGTAGCCCAGGATCGCCGGCAGCAGCACGATCAGCCCGACCAGCACGAAACCCTGCGAAGACGGCGGCGAGGCCGCATCCCAGATGGTCAGGGCCGGCGGCACGATGTTGGGCCAGATGCCCAGCACCAGCCCGGCGAAGCCGAGCGCGAAGAAGCACAGGGTCAGCACGAACGGCGCCGCGTCGCGGCCCTGGCGCATGGCCGCGCGCCACAGGGCGAAGGCGTTGAGCAGGGCCAGCAGCGGCACCGGCGCCAGCCACCAGAAGTTCGGGCCGTCGAACCAGCGCGCCATGATCCGCGAGTCGAGGAACGGCAGCCACGCGCTGACCAGCCCCATGAAGGCGACCACCACCAGCACCAGCGGCCGGGTCAGGTTGCGCGCGACCAGCTGCATGCGCCCCTCGGTCTTGAGGATCAGCCAGGTCGAGCCCAACAGCGCGTAGCCGAACAGCACCGCCACGCCGGTCAGCATCGAGAACGGGCTGAACCAGCCGAACACGCCGCCCAGGTACTTGCCGCCCTGCAGCGGCATGCCTTCGACGAGCGCGCCGAGGATCACGCCCTGGGCGAACGCGGCCAGCATCGAACCCAGTGCGAACGCCGCGCCCCAGGCCGGCTTGCTGCGATGCGCCTTGAAGCGGAACTCGAAGGCGACGCCGCGGAACACCAGCGCGATCAGCATCAGCAGCACCGGCAGGTACAGCGCCGACAGCACCACCGCGTAGGCCTTGGGGAATGCCGCCAGCAGGCCGGCGCCGCCGAGCACCAGCCAGGTTTCGTTGCCGTCCCAGATCGGAGCGGCGGTGTTCATCATGTGGTCGAGCTGGTGCTCGTCTTCGGCGAACGGCGCGAGGATGCCCAGGCCGAGCACGAAACCGTCGAGCACGACGTACATCAGCACGCCGAAGCCAATCACGCCGAACCACACGACAGGAAGCACGGTCGCAAGATCCATCACGCACCCTCCTCCAGGTTGTCGCCTGCCGCCGACAGCGGCCGCGCCGGCGTCTTGTCGCCGCCTTCGGTGTGCTGTGGCGGTTCGTGCGGCAGCGGGCCCTTGAGCACCTGCTTGCGCAGGTACCAGATGCCGGCGCCGAAGACGATGGCGTACACCAGCGCATACACGATCAGCGAGGTCATCACGCTCGCCGCGGCGAGGATCGGGCTGACCGCATCGGCCGTGCGCAACAGACCATACACGACGTAGGGCTGGCGACCGATTTCGACCACGTACCAGCCGGCGAGGATGCAGACGAAGCCGGCCAGCATCATCGCCTTCCAGCCCAGCAGCACGATCCGCGATTCGTACAGTCGGCCGCGCCACAGCATCCACAGCGATGCCATCGCCAGCAGCAGCATCAGCGTGCCCAGGCCCACCATCACCCGGAACGCGTAGAACACCGGCTTCACCGGCGGACGCTCGCTGGCCGGCACCGACTTCAGCGGCTGGATCTCGCCGTCGAGCGTGTGGGTCAGGATCACGCTGCCGATCTTCGGGATCGCGACTTCGTAGTCGTTGCGCTCGGCCTTTTCGTTGGGCACGGCGAACAGCACCAGCGGCACGCCCTCGCCCTTGGGATAGTGGTCCCAGTGGCCTTCCATCGCCGCGACCTTGATCGGCTGGTGCTCCAATGCGACCAGGCCATGCTGGTCGCCGACGATCACCTGCGCCGGCACCGTGATCGCGGCGAAGATCACCGCGGCCTTGAGCATGCGCTTGCCCGCTTCGACGTGGACGCCGCGCAGCAGGTAGGACGCGCCGACGCCGCCGATCACGAAACAGGTGGTGATGAACGCCGCCAGCACCATGTGCGCCAGGCGAAGCGGGAATGAAGGATTGAAGACGATCTTCAGCCAGCTGACCGGCTCGAACACACCGTCGACGATGCGATAACCCGTCGGCGTCTGCATCCAGCTGTTGGCCGAGATGATCCAGAACGTGGAGATCAGCGTGCCCAGCGCGACCATGCAGGTCGCCAGGAAATGCATGCGCTCGTTGACGCGCCCCCAGCCGAACAGCATCACGCCGAGGAAGGTCGCTTCCAGGAAGAACGCCGTCAGCACTTCGTAGCTGAGCAGCGGACCGAGGATGTTGCCGGCCTGTTCGCTGAGCGTGGCCCAGTTGGTGCCGAACTGGAAACTCATGACGATGCCGGACACCACGCCCATGCCGAACGACAGGGCGAAGATCTTGGTCCAGAAGAAAAACAGGTCCCGCCAGAGCGTGTCGCGGGTGCGCAGCCAGCGCCACTCGACGAAGGCCAGCCAGCTCGCCAGGCCGATGGTGAACGCCGGGAACAGGATGTGGAACGAAATGACAAAGCCGAACTGGATGCGCGACAAGAGCAGTGCGTCCACGGCGTTACTCCGTGACTTCTTGCACATGATTGTGCGCCGCGTCATCGGGGCTGTCACGCTCGTCCGGGTCACGTCAGTGTTTCCCATGACGCATGACCCGATCCGGCAAACCCGCGGACTGTTACGCTGCGGCAGTTTTTTGCCCACCTGCCTTGTCCATCCGACCGGTCCCGACCCGATGCGCCTCACGCCGCTTGCCACCGCCCTGACCCTGTCGACGCTGCTGCTGTCCGCCGCCCACGCGCAGACGCCTGCCAGCCCGCCGACCGCCCCGCTGACCCTGGCCCAGACCATGGCCGATCCGGACTGGATCGGGCCGCCGGTCGAACAGGCCTGGTGGGCCTGGGACGGCCAGCGCGTGCAGTACCAGTTGCGCCGCGAAGGCGCGACGATCCGCGACACCTGGCAGCAGGGCATTGGCGGCGGCATGGCCGCCGCGCGCCTGGACGGCGCCGCCCGCGCCGACCTCGACGCCGCCCAGCCGGTGCTCGATGCCCAGCGCGCGCGCATGGCATTCGTGCGCAACGGCGACGTGTTCGTGCGCGACCTGCGCAACGGCGCGCTGACCCAGGTCACGCGCAGCAACGACGACGAAGCCACGCCGCAGTGGAGCAGCGACGGCAACCTCGTGTTCCGCAGCGGCAACGACTGGTACCAGTGGCGCGCCGGCCAGGGCACGTCGCAGGCGGCGATCGTCAAGGCCGAGAAGGATCCGGCCGCGGCACCGAAGGCCGACGACCTGCGCACGCGCCAGCTCGACATGATCAGCACGCTCAAGAACGACCGCGCACAGAAGGACGCCGCACGCGCGCAGAGCGAGCAGTGGCGCCAGGCCGATCCGACCCGCGCCGCCGCGCCGACCTACCTGGGCGACGACGTCAAGATCGTCGACAGCGCGCTGTCGCCCGATGCGAAGTGGTTGCTGGTGGTGACCTCGGCCAAGGACGCCGACGAAGGCAAGGCCGGCAAGATGCCCAAGTACGTGACCGAGTCGGGTTACGAGGAATTCGAGGACGTGCGCGTGCGCGTCGGCCGCAACGCACCGGTGGCGCACAAGCTGTGGCTGGTGGACGTCAACGCCGCCAAGGCGACCGAGCTGAAGTTCGACGCCCTGCCCGGCATCAAGGACGACCCGCTCGCGGCGATGCGAAAGGCCGCGAAGAAGGATCCGCTCAAGGGAGATCGCGCCGTGCGCATCGAGACCGACGGCGACGGCACCGGCCCGGCGATCCACTGGAGCGACGACGGCCGCCAGGCCGCGGTGCTGATCCGCGCGATCGACAACAAGGACCGCTGGATTGCTTCGATCACGCCGGGCCCGGACGCCAAGCTCGCCGTGCGCGACCGCCTCACCGATGCGGCCTGGATCAACTGGGGCTTCAATGACTTCGGCTGGACCAACGACGGCGCGCTCTGGTTCCTGTCCGAGCGCAGCGGTTACTCGCACCTGTACGTCAACGACGGCGGCAGCAAGTCGCGCGCGCTGACCTCGGGCAAGTGGGAAGTGTCGGCGCCGCAGCTGTCCAACGACGGCCGCAGCTTCTACTTCGTCTGCAACCGCAAGTGGCCGGGCGACTACGAAGTGTGCGCGGTAGACCGCAACGGCGGCGACGTGCGCGAAGTGACCTCGCTCGACGGCGTCGAGGATTTCTCGCTGTCGCCCGACGGTTCGAAGGTGCTGGTTCGCCACTCCGACAGCTACACGCCGCCGCAGCTGGCCGTCGTCAACACCAGCGGTGACGGCCTGGTGCAGCTGACCGACACGCGCAAGCCCGAGTTCAAGGCGCGCGAGTGGATCAAGCCCGAGTACGTGCAGGTGCCGAGCAAGCACGGCGCCGGCGTGGTCTGGGGCAAGTACTACGGCCCGAAGAATCCGGACCCGTCGCGCAAGTACCCGATCGTGATGTTCGTGCACGGCGCCGGCTACCTGCAGAACGTGTCGGACCGCTACCCGAACTACTTCCGCGAGCAGATGTTCCACAACCTGCTGGTGCAGCAGGGTTACATCGTGCTCGACCTGGACTACCGCGCCAGCGAGGGCTACGGCCGCGACTGGCGCACGGCGATCTACCGCCAGATGGGCCATCCGGAACTCGAGGATTACCTGGACGGCCTGGACTGGCTGGTCGCCAACAAGGGCGGCGACAAGGACCACGCCGGCATCTACGGCGGCAGCTACGGCGGCTTCATGACGTTCATGGCGCTGTTCCGCTCGCCGGGCACGTTCAAGGCTGGCGCCGCGCTGCGGCCGGTGGCCGACTGGTCGCAGTACAACCACGAGTACACCAGCAACATCCTCAACACGCCCGAGCTCGACCCGCAGGCGTACAAGGTGTCGTCACCGATCGAGTTCGCCGACGGCCTGCAGGACAACCTGCTGATCGCCCACGGCATGATCGACGACAACGTGTTCTTCAAGGACTCGGTGGTGCTCAGCCAGAAGCTGATCGAGCTGCGCAAGGACAAGTGGGAAATCGCGCCGTACCCGATGGAGCGCCACAGCTTCACGCATCCGGACAGCTGGTATGACGAGTACCGCCGGATTTATGAGTTGTTTGAGCGGACGTTGAAGTAATCCGCTCGTCGTTCCCGCGAAGGCGGGAACCCAAGGACGTTGGCTTTTGTGTGTTGAGCGGAAGCAACGTCCATGGATCCCCGCCTTCGCGGGGATGACGGTTCAGGGGACGGCGCGCCTCAGCGCGCCGCAGCCGTCGCAGCAGGCGGCTTCACTTCCTTCCAGCTGCTGTCCGGATCGAACTTCGTCATCGCCTTGGCCAGCTTCTCGCTGTCGGGTCCGAGATCCTTCTCGAACACCTCGCCTTCGTGGCTGATCATGAAGCTCATCACGCCGGTGTCGCCGTACTTCGACGGCCAGCCGATCAGCGCGAAGCCGCGGCTCATGTTGTTGCCGAGCATGTAGTTGTACGCGCCGCCCGGTGCCGACGGCCCCTGCGCGGTGAGGATCTTGAAGTGGTAGCCGTGCCAGTCGCTGCCCGGCTCTGCATCGGCAAACAGCGGCCCGAGCGGGCTGACCTGGCCGCTGTCGTCATCGGCCCAGTACAGGCCATCGTGCTTGCCGTCGGTGCTGAGCACCTTCTGCGCGTACTCGAGCACGCCATCGCCGTCGCGATCGACTTCCGCGTACTCGGTCTGCGCGTCGTGATAGGCCAGCTCCGACTCGATCGTGTCGTCTTCGTTGCGACCGATGCGGCGCGCGCGGATCTCGTCGGTCGCCGCATGCGTGTCGAAGGCCCAGCCGGCCTTGCCCTTGGTCAGCGGGATCGGCAGGGTCCATGCATCCTTGCCTACCGCCAGACGGGCGGTGCCGTCCTTTGCGGTCTGGATGCTGTGCTTTTCGCGATAGCCCTTGAGGAAGGCCTCGACGTCGGCGCGCTCGATGCCTTCGATCGGGATGTATTCGCGCCAATCCTTGCCGAGCAGGGCCTCGAGCTTCTGCGCGTCGGCGCGCTGCGTGCCCAGCGCGGCGACGAACGCCTCGGCGGCCGCATCGGGGGTCGGGAAGGCTTGCTGCGCCGATGCCGGCAAGGCCAGCATCGCCATCATTGCGACGGGAAGCATGCGCACGATGCATTTCATGGATGTCTCCCTCTCAACGACGATGGCCGCCGCCACCCTGGCGCTGCGGCGGACGGGATTGACGTTGCACCTGGTGGCCACCACCACCGCCGCCACCGCGTGACTGCCGCGCCGAGGCCTGGCTGGAGTGGCCGCGATTGGCCTGCTGGCGCGACTGCTGCGGATTGCGCGCGCCGGACATCGCGTTGTTGCGCGGCGCCTGCCGTGACGCCTGCTGCGAGCGCGCCTGCTGCCGGGCCTGGTTGTTGCTCTGCTGCGGACGCTGACGGTTCTGGGCCTGGCGGTTCTGCGCGGTCTGCTGCGCACGCTGGCGATCGGCCTGGCTGCGGTTGCCGGCACCACCGCCGGCGGCCTGGCGGGCGCGCTCGCGATCGGCGTTGTGCGAACGGTCGCGCGATGCAAGATCCTGCGCCGCGTTGGGGCGATTGCCACCCAGGTCGGTCGGCTTGGAACGGTTGCGCGAGCCAAGGTCCTGCGCGGCGGCCTGCGAACGCTGGCGCTGCGCATCGCGCGTCTGGGCACCGCCCGCGCGGTCACGTGCCCCTCCGCCTTCGAGGCGTTCACGCGCCTGCGGATTGTTGCGCAGGTCGCGATTCGCCGCCTGTGCGCGATCACGCGCCTCGCGGTTGCTGCTGGCCGGTGAACCGATGCCACGATTCTCCATCTGGCTGCGCGCGCGGTTGCGCGCATCGGCGCGGCCCGGGTCGTCACCGCGGAACTGGTTGCGGTTCTGCGCGCCATCGAGCTGGCGGCCGTAGCGCTCGCGGTTGGCGCTGTCGCGGTACGGCACGCCATCGCGGTTGAGCGAGTTGTGCTGCCAGTTGCTGTTGTTGATCTGGCGGTTGGTGTTGATGTTGTTGTAGCGGTTGACGTCGATGTCGACGTCACCACCGCCCCAGCCGCCGCCCCAGTCGCAGTCGCCCCACAAGGCGTTGGTGACGGCGATGCCGGTGCCGAAGGCCAGGCCTGCCATCAGCGCGCTGCCGGCGTAGTAGCCCGGCGACGGCGGGTAGTACGCCGGCGGATACGACGGGTACGCCCAGCTGCCGTAGACCGTGGTCGGGTTGTACGACGGGACGTAGACGACCTCCGGATTGCTGGGCTCGATGATGATGGTCTGTTGCGGCTGTGGTTCCTGGATGACCGTGGTGCCACCGCCGCCGCCACCGTCCGACGGCGCCGCCGCTGCAGGCGCGGGACCGGTCGGCGCAGCCTGCACGGTGACGTTCTGGTACTGGTTGGACGAGAGGTTGCCCGCGGCCTGGGCCTGGCGGCGCAACCGCTGCACGGCATCCATCACTTCGTTGGGCTGGGCGAGGAACGCATCACCCAGGCGCTGCACCCAGGCCGGGTCCTGGCCGAGGGTGTCGAGCGCCTGCGGGAACGCCACCAGCGCCTGCACGCTCGGGTCCCACGGTTGCGAGGCCACCTGCTTGACCGCGTCGTCGCCCTTGGCATTCGGGTGCGCTTTCGACCAGGCCGCGGCATCGGCGACATTGCCCGGGTAGGTCGCAGCCATCAGCACCTGCGCCAGCAACGGATCCGGGTACAACGCGATCGGCGCCACCATCTGGTCCAGCTCTTCCTTGCTGAACGATGTCGAGGCCGGCGCGTTCGCCGGCGTCGCGGCAGGTGTTGCCGGCGCGGCAGCCGGAGCGGCCGGCGTGGGCGCCGGCGCGGTGGCCGCGGGCGCGGGAGTCTTGTCGCCGGAACATGCAGCTACCGACAACAGGACCATGAGAAGGCCAATTCGACGATGGTTGCGCACGGACGACTCCCAACGCTGTGGCGTTTGAAACCCGCTGCCGGCGGGTGGCGCTTGCCGACCAGCGACCATCCCGGCCGGTCCCTGGTTCAGGCGGCGGCTATCATGCGCACCACCCCTGCAAGTTTCTTGTGAACATGACTGAGCCCGCCCCCGGCTTCGACGACGTCCGCGATTACCTCACCGGCCTGCAGGACCGCATCTGCGCGTCCATCGAAGCAGTGGACGGCAGCGCGCGCTTCAGCGAGGACCTGTGGCAGCGCGCCGAAGGTGGCGGCGGCCGCACCCGCATCCTTCGCGACGGCGGCGTGTTCGAGCAGGCCGGCATCGGCTTCTCCGACGTGTCGGGAACGAAGCTGCCGCCGTCGGCCACCGCCGCGCGGCCGGAACTGGCCGGCGCGTCGTGGCGCGCGGTCGGCGTGTCACTGGTGTTCCACCCGCGCAATCCGTACCTGCCGACCACGCACGCCAACGTCCGCCACTTCCGCGCGATCCGCGACGGCGAGACCGTGGCGTGGTGGTTCGGTGGCGGTTTCGACCTGACCCCGTTCTATCCGTTCGACGCCGACGTGCTGCACTGGCACCGCACCGCGCGTGAGCTGTGCGAGCCCTTCGGCGGACAGCCGCGCTACGACAAGCACAAGCAGTGGTGCGACGAGTACTTCTTCCTCAAGCACCGCAACGAGACGCGCGGTGTCGGCGGATTGTTCTTCGACGACCTGCACGAAGATGCGGACAACGACTTCGCCTACATGCGCGCCGTCGGGGATGGCTTCCTCGATGCTTACCTGCCGATCATCGAACGGCGCCAGCACACGCCCTATGGCGATCGCGAGCGCCAGTTCCAGCTTTACCGGCGCGGGCGCTACGTCGAGTTCAACCTGGTGTTCGACCGCGGCACGCTGTTCGGCCTGCAGTCCGGTGGCCGCACCGAGTCGATCCTGATGAGCCTGCCGCCGCTGGTGCGGTGGGAGTACGGGTTCTCGCCGGAGGACGGCAGTGCCGAGGCCCGTCTGGCGGATTACCTGCGGCCGCGGGACTGGTTGAAGGAGCTGGTGCGGTAGGTGGGCTTATGGGTCCCGGGTGCGCTTCGCTTACCCGGGCTACGTCAGGCGTTGCTGTCGGAGTTGCTGGTCATGATGGTGATGTGGCCGTCGGTTTCCAGCAGCGCCAGCTTCACCCGCTCGATGTCGCTGCATCCGGCTTCGCGCATGGCCTTGGCGAGATCGTCGCGGCTGACGAGTTCGCGCTTGAGCACGTCGCGGTAGACGTGGCCGTTGCGCGCCAGCACGACCGGCGCCCCTTCGAGGATGCGTTCGGCGGTCTTGCTGCGCGACGTGACGAAGCCGACCAGCCAGTTGAGGATGATCAGCGTTGCGGCGAGCAGCAATCCGCCGGTCATCGACGTGTCCTTGCCGAGCAGCGCGTTCTGCACCGCGTTGCCGAGCAGCACGATCAACAGCATGTCGAACGCGGTGAACTGCCCCATCGTGCGCTTGCCCGACATGCGGATCATCGTCAGCAGCACCACATAGACCACGACCGCGCGGAAGACGAACTCCCACCACGGCATCGACATCTCGAACATGTAGTGCTCCAGGCGAGGGTCGCGGCGATTGTGCAGCAACGCAGATCAAGATGGGTCCCGGCGTTCGCCGGGATGACGGTGAGGAGTGGGATGACGGTGAGGAGAGGGATGACGGCCAACCCAACCGGAGGCACCAGCGCCCTTGGTAAGGGCGCGCGGCGGCAGCCGCTGGGGATCGGGTGCACATAGCGGGGCCCGAAGTTTGCTCCGCAAACTTTGGGTTTTTATTGTCGTAGACAATAAAAAGCCCCGCAGGCAGGGGGGGCCGGCGGGGCTGGTGGAGCGGGACCTGGGGAGGGGTCTTCGCTCCGGGGGATCACTCCAGGGGAGGGAGAGATCTACGACAGGCGTTGCACCTGTCGCGACCTATATGACCATTCCGTACATGGATGGTTCGTGAAGATTGGGGTTAACAATCCGTTGGATTCAGGACGGATTCATTCTGGGAAAACGGTTACCCCAGCGGTTTTCCCGTTCAGCAAAACACTGAATGGGCTGGCATGAAACTCTCCGCAGCCCCGATCCGTCCTGGACGGGGTCGCGGACGCCCCGTTCGTCGGGAGGTAGCGCCCCGGACGGCCCTAGTGTGCCTCGTCCCAGTTGGCCCCGATGCCGCTGTCGACCACCAGCGGCACCCGCAGCTGGGCCGCGCCGGACATCCGCGAACCGACCTCGGCCAGCAGCGTGTCGACAAAACCCTCTTCGACCTCGAACACCAGTTCGTCGTGGACCTGCAGGACCATCAGTGCGCGCTCGCCCTGCCCGGCCAGCCACGAATCGATGGTGATCATCGCCCGCTTGATGATGTCGGCGGCGGTGCCCTGCATTGGCGCGTTGATGGCGGCGCGTTCGGCGCCGGCGCGCAGGCCCTGGTTCCGTGCCTGGATGTTCTCCAGGTAGAGGCGGCGGCCGAACACGGTTTCGACATAGCCCTGCTCGCGCGCCTGCTGGCGCGTGCGCTCCATGAAGTCGCGCACGCCGGGGTAGCGGCTGAAGTACAGCGCGATGTAGTCCTGCGCCTCGCCGCGAGCGATGCTCAACTGGCGCGCCAGGCCAAACGCGCCCATGCCGTACATCAGGCCGAAGTTGATCGCCTTGGCGGCGCGGCGTTCGTTGCCGCTGACCTCGTCCATCGCCTTGCCGAACACTTCGGCGGCGGTGGCGCGGTGGATGTCGGCGCCGGATTCGAACGCGCGCAGCAGGCCGGCGTCTTCCGACAGGTGCGCCATGATCCGCAGTTCGATCTGCGAGTAGTCGCAGGCGACGATGCGGCGACCCGGCGGCGCGACGAAGGCCTGGCGGATGCGCCGACCGTCTTCGGTGCGGATCGGGATGTTCTGCAGGTTCGGGTCGCTCGATGCGAGTCGCCCGGTCGCGGCGCCGGCCTGGTGATAGCTGGTATGCACGCGACCGGTGTCGCGGTTGACCATCTCCGGCAGCTTGTCGGTGTAGGTGCTGCGCAGCTTGGCCAGGCCGCGGTACTCGAGGATCACGCGCGGCAGTTCGTGCTGCTCGGCGATCGCTTCCAGCGCTTCTTCATTCGTCGACGGCGCGCCCGACGGCGTCTTCACCAGCGCCGGCAGCTTGAGTTCGTCGAACAGCAGCTGGCCCAGTTGCTTGGGCGAATCGAGGTTGAAGCTGCGGCCGGCCATTTCGGTGGCTTTCTGCTGCGCGGCCAGCATGCGCCGGCCGAGATCGGCCGACTGCCGGCGCAGTTCATCGCCGTCGATCATGACGCCATTGGCTTCGATCCGCGCCAGCACCGGCACCAGCGGCATTTCGATGTCGCGATAGACGCGTTCCAGGCCCGGCTCGGCGACCAGCTTCGGCGCCAGCGCGCGATGCAGGCGCAGCGTCACGTCGGCATCCTCGGCGGCGTAGCGCGTGGCGTCGTCGAGCGCGACCTGCGAGAACGAAATCGCCTTCGCACCCTTGCCCGCGACCTGCTCGTACTTGATGGTGTCGTAGCCCAGGTAGCGCTTGGCCAGCGAATCCATGTCGTGGCGCGTGGCCGTGGCGTTGTAGACGAAACTTTCGAGCATGGTGTCGTCGGCATAGCCGGCGACCTCGATGCCGTTGCGGCGCAGGACGTGCAGGTCGTACTTGCCGTGCTGGCCGAGTTTCTTCTTGCCCGCATCGGCGAACAGCGGCGCCAGTGCGGCCAGCGTCGCGGTGCGCTCGAGTTGCGCCGGCGCGCCCGGGTAGTCGTGGCCCAGCGGCAGGTAGGCGGCGCGGCCCGGCTCCACGGCGAAGCTCAGGCCGATCAGGCGCGCCTGCATCGGGTCGAGCGAGTCGGTCTCGGTGTCGAAGGCGAACTCGTCGGCCTCGCGCAGTCGCGTGAGCCAGGCGTCGAGCTGGTCGCTGGTCAGGATCGTTTCGTACTCGCCCGGCACGCCCAGTTCGGGATGCGGCGCTTCTGCCGCTGTCGCCGAGCGCGCGTAGCCGGCAGCGGTGTTGCGCACGCCGGCGCCGCGGGTGTCGCCGTCATCACTGGTGCCACTGGCACCTTCGAGTTCCTTGAGCGCCTGCTTGAAGCCGTAGCGCGCATACATCACGCGCAGGTCGTCGGCATGGGGCGCGCGCAGCGACAACTCGGTCGGCGCGCGCTCGAGCTCCAGGTCGGTTCGGATCGTGGTCAGCGTGCGGTTCAGCGGCAGCCGCGGCAGGGCTGCGCGCAGGTTCTCGCCGATCTTGCCCTTGATCTGCTCGGCGTTTGCGATCACCGCATCGAGCGTGCCGTACTCGCCGAGCCACTTGGCCGCCGTCTTCGGGCCGCATTTGTCGACGCCGGGGATGTTGTCGACGGTGTCGCCCATCAGCGCCAGCAGGTCGACGATCTGGTCCGGGCGCACGCCGAACTTGTCGATGACGGTCGCCTCCGAATCCAGGCGGCTGCCGCTCATGGTGTTGACCAGGGCGATGCCCGGGCGCACCAGCTGGGCGAAGTCCTTGTCGCCGGTGGAGATGGTGACGTCGATGCCCTGCTCGGCCGCGCGCAGCGCCAGCGTGCCGATCACGTCGTCGGCTTCGACCCCGGGGATGCGCAGGATGGTGATGCCGAGCGCCTCGACGATGTCGCACATCGGCTGCACCTGCGCGCGCAGGTCGTCGGGCATCGGCGGGCGGTTGGCCTTGTACTGCGGGTAGAGATCGTCGCGGAAGGTCGGGCCGGGCGCGTCGACGACGAAGGCGACATAGGTCGGCTGTTCCTTCAGCGTCGCGCGCAGCATGTTGACCACGCCGAACAGTGCGCCGGTCGGTTCACCGGCGTCGTTGGTCAGCGGCGGCAGCGCATGGAAGGCGCGGTACAGATAGCTGGAGCCATCGATCAGGACGAGACGGGGGGCGGGCTGGTTCATTCGGCCGATTCTACGGGGTGGCCATCACCGCCGCTTCAGCGCCAGCGCGTATCCTGTGCCCTGCGACCCCCAACCGGACTGGAGACCGCCATGCGCAACCACCTGCTCGCCCTCATGCTGCTGCCGCTCACCCTGACGGCCTGCGCGACCATGGGCGCAGGCGACGACCCGACCGCCGGCCTGCAGGGCGCCGAAGTGCGTTCGCGCACGATCGAAGGCGGCGACCTCATCGAGGAGTACCGCATTGCCGGCCAGCTGCGCGTGGTCAAGATCACCCCGGCCCGCGGCCCGGTCTATTACCTGACCGACAGCAACGGCGACGGCATCCTCGACAGCAGCAAGGGCGAGGGCCCGATCTCGCCGGTGCAGTACAAACTCTTCAGCTGGTAAGCCGCGCACGATGACGATGCAGCAAGACCGCGGACACGACATCCGCACGCTCACTTCCGACACCGACCTGCGCGCGATCTGGCCGCTGGTCCAGCAGCTTCGCCCCGAGTTCGACGAGGACCGCTTCGCCACCCAGATGCAGCGCCAGATCGGCGAGGGCTGCCGGGCAACGGTGCTGTTCGATGACGGCGGCGCGCCGCGCGCGTTCGCGTGCTGGCGGGTCATGGAGATGCTGGCGGTCGGCAAGCATGTCTACGTCGACGACCTGGTCGTGGACACCACGGTGCGCAGCCGCGGCCACGGCAAGGCCATGCTCGACTGGCTCAAGGCCGAGGCCAAACGGCTGGGTTGCGCGCGCCTGCAGCTCGATTCGGGCACGCACCGCCAGCATGCGCACGCCTTCTACCTGCGCGAAGGGCTGCGCATCGAGGCCTTCCATTTCGGGATCGCGCTGAAGTAGCCCGGGGCGGCATCACTTCGCCCGACGAACGGTCTTGAATTTATAACTTAGGACTCCTAAGTTATTGCCATGGATGGCCCCGGTAACCAGATCGACCAAGCCCTCATTGGCCTCGAGCGCCTGAACGCGTTGCTGCGCGCGCAATCCTGGGGCGAAGACGGCACTCCGCCCCTGCACCCGGCCCAGCGCTCGCTGGTGCTCGCCCTGTCCGGACACGGCAAGGGCCTGCGCAGCGGCGAACTGGCCACGCGACTGGGCGTTTCGGCGCCGAGTGTGAGCGACTCGCTGCGCACGCTGGAGGCGAAAGGCTGGGTCCAGCGCAAACCCGATCCGGACGATGGCCGTGCGTGGCGCATGTCGCTGACCGCGTCCGGCCAGAAGCTGGCCAGGCGCCTGCAGGATCCCGCCGCCGGCCTCGGGCCACTGCTGCAGGCATTGCCGGAGCGCGAGCTTGGCCAGTTCCTGCGGGTGATCCAGCTGATGATGCGCGAGGCGCAACAGCGCGGCCTGGCCAGTGGCCTGCGTACCTGCCTGGGCTGCGCGTTCTTCCGTCCCTACGCTTCGTCCGATCCGAAGCAACCGCATTTGTGCGCCTATCTCGGCGCACCGTTCGGCGACGCGCAATTGCGCGTGGACTGCGCCGAGCAGCAACCCCAATCCGAGGAGGCGCTGGCGCTCGCCGTGCAGCGTTTCCGGGATGCCGTGCCTTCGTAGGCCGGTGAAAGAAGGACGGCACCCGACTGCAATCGGGCGCCGTCCGGGTCACAAGCAGCAACCCCCTCCCCCCGCGTCACAGCGAAAGAAGGAACACAAGTATGAAGCAGAAGGCCGTTTTCTATCACGCCGGTTGCCCGGTCTGCGTCGATGCCGAGCAGCAGCTCGCCCACGCGCTCGATCCGCAACGCTATGAAGTCGAGATCGTGCACCTTGGCGAGTCGCCGGAGCGCGTCGACGAAGCCGGACAAGCCGGCGTCAAGTCCGTGCCCGCTCTGGTGATTGGCGGTGCACCGATGCACGTCAACTTCGGCGCCGCACTCGACGACCTGCGCTGACGAACGCGGCTGTTGCCGGTGCCGCACATGGCGCCGGCAACAACCGTCTTGGCGCGGAACGCGCCCCCAAGGACCATTGCCATGCTTGCCAATTCCAACTTCGCGCCGGAATGGCGCGTCGATTCCTGGCTCAACACGACACAACCGCTATCGCTGCAGTCGCTTCGCGGCCGTGTGATCGTGATGCTGTCGTTCCAGATGCTTTGCCCGGGCTGCGTCGCCCAGGCCCTACCACTGGCCTCGCGCGTGCACGCGACGTTTCCGCACGATCAGGTCGCGATGATTGGCCTGCACACGGTGTTCGAACACCACGAGGCGATGACGCCGGTGGCGCTGCGTGCATTCGCACACGAGTACCGGCTTCAGTTCCCGATCGGCATCGACCGCCACGAGGGCTCGCAGCCGCTGCCGCTGACGATGGAGGTCTACGGCATGCGCGGCACGCCGACCTGGACGCTGATCGACCGCGAAGGTCGTATGCGCCAGCAGCATTTCGGCGAGTTCGATCCGCTGCGACTTGGCGCGGAAATTGCCGCGCTGATGCTCGAGCCGGGCGCAACCGCCACGCGCGATACCGGCGCGACAGAAGCGGTATCGTGCAGCGACGGAACCTGCCCGGTTCCGGCCAGCCCACGACCGGACGATGCACATGCCCATGCATGACCCGTCGCCACCGCCACGGATCGATGCCCTGCTGACCGGCAAGGTCCGCCCTTACACGCGCCCGGACAGCACCAGCGCAATCGACAAGCGACCGGCCGGCGATCGCGTGCGCATCGAAACCCTGGGCCTGGTCGGCGACGAGCAGGCCGACCCGCGCGTGCACGGTGGCCCCGACAAGGCGGTCCACCACTATCCGTTCGATCACTACGCCGCCTGGCGCGAGGAACTCGGCGGCCTTGTCGCGCCGGAGCGGCTGGATGCGCCGGGTGCGTTCGGCGAGAACCTGAGCAGCACTGGCCTGACCGAAGACGATGTCTGCCTCGGCGACCGTTTCCGCATCGGCGGCGCCGTGGTGGAGGTCAGCCAGGGCAGGCAGCCGTGCTGGAAGCTCAGCGACCGGATCGGCGTCGCCGACATGGCGCGGCGGGTGCAGGCCAGCGGCCGCACCGGCTGGTACTACCGCGTGCTGCAGCCCGGCGACGTGCGCCTGGGCGACCTGGTGGAACTGGATGCGCGTCCGTTTCCGCAGTGGAACCTGCGGCGCCTGTGTGCACTGATCTTCGAGCGGAGCCTGGACGCCGACGAGTTGCGCGCCGCCCTCGAACTGCCACTGGTTCCCTCGTGGCGGAAGCTCATCGAGACGCGCCTGCTGCGCAGCGAAGTGGAAGACTGGGGCAAGCGCATCGACGGGCCCAATCGACATTGAGCCGCCGGCACCAGGCCGGCGGCTGGCTCACGCCGGCTGCAGGTTCGCGTACGCCAGCACCAGCCACTTGCTGCCGGCGTCGTCGAAGTTGACCTGCACGCGTGCATGCGCGCCGGCACCTTCGTAGTCGGTCACCATGCCGGTGCCGAAACTCGGATGGCGCACCATCGCGCCGAGCTTGATCGGCGGTGCCTCGATCGCGGCATGGCCCATGTCGCGGCGCGGCTGCGCGTTGTACATCGGCCGCGACACCTGCACCTTCGGCCGCACTTCGTGCAGCAATGCCGGCGGAATCTCGCGCAGGAACCGCGACGGCACGCCGTACATGTCGGCGCCGTGGATGCGGCGGGTTTCGGCGTAGCTCAGCACCAGCTTCTGGCGCGCACGGGTGATGCCGACGTAGGCCAGGCGGCGTTCTTCCTCGAGCCGCCCGGATTCCTCGGTCGAGCGGCCACTCGGGAACACGCCCTCTTCCATGCCCGCCAGGAACACCAGCGGGAACTCCAGGCCCTTGGCGCTGTGCAGCGTCATCAGCTGCACGCCTTCCTCACCGGCCTGGGCCTGGCCTTCGCCGGCCTCGAGCGCGGCATAGCTGAGGAAGGCGACCAGTTCCGGCATCGCCGAGGCGTCTTCCTCGTCGGTGCGGGTGAAGCGCGAGGCCACCGACACCAGTTCGTCGAGGTTGTCGACGCGCGAGTCGAGCTGGCCGCGCGATTCGTTGAAGTAGTGGTCGCGCAGGCCCGAGCGGATCAACACGTGATCGATCTTTTCCGGCAGGGTCATCGCCTGCAGTTCGTTGTCGAGATCGTCGATCAGGGCGAGGAAGCCGGCGATGGCATTGCGCGCACGCGCGGCCAGGCCGTTCTCGCCGACCGTGCGCCGTGCCGCTTCCCACAGGGCGACGCCGTCGGCGCGGGCGCGACGACGCACCTCATCGAGCGTGCGCTCGCCGATGCCGCGCGTGGGCGTGTTGACCGCGCGTTCGAACGCGGCGTCGTCCAGGCGCGAGGCGATCAGGCGCAGGTAGGCCAGGGTGTCCTTGATTTCGGCGCGCTCGAAGAAGCGCTGGCCGCCATAGACGCGGTACGGCACCTGCTCCGACAGCAACGCTTCTTCGAAGGCGCGCGACTGCGCGTTGCTGCGATAGAGCACCGCGACTTCGCCGAAGCTGCCACCGTCGCGCACCCACTGGCGCAGGCGATCGACGGCGAAGCGCGCCTCGTCCATCTCGTTGTACGCGGCGTACAGATCGATCGGCTCGCCGGTGCCGCTGTCGGTCCACAGGTTCTTGCCGAGGCGGTCGGGGTTGTGGGCGATGACGGCGTTGGCCGCTTCGAGGATGTTGGCGCTGGAGCGGTAGTTCTGCTCCAGGCGGATGGTCTGGGTTCCCGGAAAGTCTTTCAGGAACCGCTGCATGTTCTCGACCTTGGCGCCGCGCCAGCCGTAGATCGACTGGTCGTCGTCGCCGACCACGAACACGTGGCCGCTGTCACCGGCAAGCACGCGCACGAACGCGTACTGGATCGCGTTGGTGTCCTGGAATTCGTCGACCAGGATCTCGCGGAAACGGTGGCGGTAGTGCGCGAGCAGCGCCGGGTTGTCGCGCAGCAGTTCGTGTGCGCGCAGCAGCAGCTCGGCGAAGTCGACCAGGCCGGCGCGTTCGCAGCGCTCCTGGTACGCCTCGTAGGACTTGAGCATCACGTCGGCCCACGGGTCGTTGCCGGCCGGCTGGATGTTCTGCGGGCGCTTGCCCTCGTCCTTCTGCGCGTTGATCCACCAGGCGATCTGGCGCGGCGGGAAGCGCGCCTCGTCGATCTCCAGGCCCTGCACGACGCGCTTGACCAGGCGCAGCTGGTCGTCCGAGTCGAGCACCTGGAAGCCTTCCGGCAGCTTGGCCTCCTGCCAGTGCAGGCGCAGCAGGCGGTGGGCCAGGCCGTGGAAGGTGCCGATCCACATGCCGCGGGCGCCGTTGCGCAGCTGCCCGTCGACGCGCGCGCGCATCTCGCCGGCGGCCTTGTTGGTGAAGGTCACCGCCAGGATGCCGTGGGTGGGCACGCCATGGACTTCATTGAGCCAGGCGATGCGGTGGGTGAGCACGCGGGTCTTGCCGGAGCCAGCGCCGGCGAGAACGAGATAGTGACCGGGCGGGGCGCTGACGGCCTCGCGCTGCGCTGGATTCAGCGCGTCGAGCAGGTGGGAGACATCCATCCGGGTATTGTACCGGGGCCGTCACCCCTGCCCCTGAAGGAAGCGACGCGTCATGCGCCCACGCAGCTCGAGGTCCCTGCTGATGCTGGCATTGCTCGCCTCGGCCCCGGCCCTGGCCGACGACGGCACGACGGTGACCAACGAACGCGTCCTCACCGCCGGCGGCAACACCCTGCACGTCGAGCTGGTCGAAACCACCGACCCGGCCCGGATCGACGAGCTGCAGCGCTGGCTGGCCGAAGCCGCCGGGGCGACGCTGACCGCGTTCGGCCGTTACCCGCTGGCCGACGCGACGGTGCGCATCACCCAGATCGACAGCGACGACGACAGTCCGGTGCCGTGGGGCCAGACCCAGCGCGGCGACGACGTGTCGGTGCTGCTGTTCGTCCGCCGCGACGCCAAGCTGGCCGAGCTGCGCGAGGACTGGACCGCGGTGCACGAGCTCTCGCACCTGTTCCATCCGTACCTGGGCCGCGAGGGTCGCTGGCTGGCGGAGGGCCTGGCCAGCTACTACCAGAACGTCCTGCGCGCCCGCGCCGGACTGCTGACGCCCGAGGCGGCGTGGCGGGAGCTCGACGCGGGGTTCGCCCGCGGCCAGCGCGAGCACAGCGGCATGCCGCTCGACGGACTCGGCCGCCGCGGCACGATGCGGGTGTACTGGGCCGGCGCGGCGTTCTGGCTGGAGGCGGACCTGGCACTGCGGCGCGAGCACCACGGCAGCCTGGACCAGGTGCTGTCGAAGTATTCGAGCTGCTGCCTGCGCGGCACCGGCGAGGTCGCGCCGGAGGCGTTCATGGCCAAGCTCGACGAGCTTGCCGGTGCGGACGTCTTCCTGCCGGCGTACCGGCGTTACGCGCAGTCGCGCGAATTTCCGTCGCTGGATGCGGCTTATGCGGCGCTGGGCATCGAACGCGGCGCGGACGGACTGGTGTACGCCGACCGCGCCGATGCGCGGAAACTGCGCGCGGCGATCATGCAGCCGCGCGCGAAACCGTAAGCCGGGTCAGTGCGCCGCCTTGTGCGGCTTGGCGGTGGCCTGCGCCATCAGCTTGTCGGTGTAGGCAATGCCGATCGCCGACAGGATGAACACGCAGTGGATGATGGTCTGCCACATCACGCCGGCTTCGGTGTAGACCGCCCCCTTCGCCACGACATCGGTCGCCGCGGTGGTGGCCGCGGCTTGGACCGCCGGATCGACACCCAGCGAACCGATGGCGATGAAGGTCTTGAGCAGGTGGATCGAGGAGATGCCGATGATCGCCATCGCTAGCTTGACCTTGAGCACGCTGGCGTTGACGTGGCTCAGCCACTCCGGCTGGTCCGGGTGCCCTTCCAGCCGCAGGCGCGACACGAAGGTTTCATAACCGCCGACGATCACCATCACCAGCAGGTTGGAAATCATCACCACGTCGATCAGGCCCAGTACCGCGAGCATGATCAGCTGCTCGCTGAACGTGGTCGCGTGCGACATCAGGTGCCACAGCTCCTTGATGAACAGCACGACGTAGACGCCTTGGGCGACGATCAGGCCCAGGTAAAGCGGCAGCTGCATCCATCGCGAGCTGAAGATCAGGGCCGGAAGGGGGTTGAGGGCGCGTTCGGACGTCTGCGTCATGCGGCGGGGCCGTTGCTGTTGGGGCCGGCTAGGGTAACGGCCGCCTGCTGGCACCGCTATCGCCTACCCTGCGCAACCTTGCCTCTCTTGGCCGTTCGGCACGCTCCCGGACCGCCCCGGCCGCTTTACACTCCGACCTCCCATCGTCCGGCGTAAAGCGATGATCGACCTGCATTATTGGCCGACCCCCAACGGCCACAAGATCACCCTGTTCCTCGAAGAAGCAGGGCTGGAGTACACGATCCACCCGGTCGACATCGGTGCCGGCGACCAGTTCAAGCCCGAGTACCTGAAGATCTCGCCGAACAACAAGATGCCGGCGATCGTCGACCGCGCGCCTGCCGACGGCGGTGAGCCGATCAGCGTGTTCGAGTCCGGCGCGATCCTGCTGTACCTGGCCAACAAGACCGGCAAGTTCTTCGCCGACGACCTGCGCGGCCGCGTCGAGGTCAACCAGTGGCTGCACTGGTAGATGGGCGGGCTGGGGCCGATGACCGGCCAGTACGGCCACTTCCACGTCTATGCGCCCGAAGACATCCCGTACGCCAAGGACCGCTACAAGCGCGAAGTGCTGCGCCTGCTCGGCGTGCTCGACAAGCGCCTGGCCGACCGCGAGTTCATCGCCGGCCACTTCAGCATCGCCGACATGGCCGCGCACCCGTGGATCAACCCCTACACCAAGGCGCCGCTCGACCTGGAACCGTTCGCGAACCTGCGCCGCTGGCATGCGGCAGTGGGCGCGCGTCCGGCGGTGCAGCGCGCGTATGCGATCGCCGACCGCTACACCAAGCGCGAAATGACCCCGGAAATGCACAAGATTCTCTTCGGAACTCCTGAGACTAAATGAAGAACTTCACAGCCCGCGGCGCCGCCGCCTGCCTGCTTGCCATGTCGATCGCCAGCGTCCCCGCCCTCGCACAGAAATCCACTCCCACCGCCGCGCCGCAGAAGCTGACGCTCGAAGCGCTGGCCGGTGATGCGCCGCTGTCGGGTCCGAGCCTGATGAAGGCGAAGATCGCGCCGGACGGCAGCCGCGTGACCTTCCTGCGCGGCAAGGAAACCAACAAGAACCGCCTCGACCTGTGGGCCTACGACATCGCCAGCGGGCAGACCGTCAAGCTGGTCGATGCCGACGACATCCTGCCCGGCGACGAAGTGCTCAGCGATGCCGAGAAGGCGCGCCGCGAACGCCAGCGCATCGCCGCGCTGAGCGGCATCGTCGATTACCAGTGGGCGCCGGACAGCAAGGCACTGTTGTTCCCGCTCGGCGGCGAACTGTACGTGTATGACCTCAGCAAGTCGGGCAAGGCCGCGGTGCGCAAGCTCACCAGCGGCGAAGGGTTCGCCACCGATCCGAAGCTCTCGCCCAAGGGCGGCTTCGTCAGCTTCGTTCGCGACCGCAACCTTTGGGTGATCGACCTGGCCAGCGGCAAGCAGGTGCAGCTGACCCGCGACGGCAGCGAAACGATCGGCAACGGCGTCGCCGAATTCGTCGCCGACGAGGAAATGGACCGGCACACCGGTTACTGGTGGGCGCCGGACGACTCGGCGATCGCCTTCGCCCGCATCGACGAAACGCCGGTGCCGGTGCAGAAGCGCTACGAGGTTTACCCCGATCGCACCGAAGTGGTCGAGCAGCGCTACCCGGCCGCCGGCGACCACAACGTGCTGATCAAGCTCGGCGTGGTCGCGCCGAAGGCCGGCGCCGCGCCGAAGTGGGTCGATCTGGGCAAGGAACAGGACATCTACCTGGCCCGCGTCGATTGGCGCGACCCGAAGCACCTGACCTTCCAGCGCCAGTCGCGCGACCAGCACACGCTGGAGCTGATCGAGAGCGAGCTGGCGACGGGCAAGCAGCGCGTGCTGGTCACCGAGACCAGCAAGACCTGGGTGCCGCTGCACAACGACCTTCGCTTCCTCAAGGACGGTCGCATCCTGTGGAACAGCGAGCGCAGCGGTTTCGAACACCTGTACGTGCTCGACGCCGACGGCGGCAACGCCCGCGCGCTGACCAGCGGTGACTGGCCGGTCGATGGCGTGCTCGCGGTCGACGAAGCCGCCGGCCAGGTGTACTTCGCCGCCGGCAAGGATTCGCCGCTCGACGCACAGGTCTACCGCGTGCCGCTCGCCGGCGGCGCGATCGCGCGCCTGTCGAAGGCCGACGGCCAGCACGCCGCCAGCTTCGCGGCCAACGCCAGCGTGTTCGTCGACAACTGGTCCAACCCGACCACGCCGCCGCAGCTGGAGCTGTACCGCAACGACGGCACGCGCATCGCCGCGCTGATCGAGAACAAGCTCAGCGACCCGCAGCATCCGTATGCGAAGTTCGCCGCCGCCCAGCAGCCGATCGAGTTCGGCACGCTGACCGCCGCCGACGGCAGCACGCCGCTGCACTACAGCGTGATGAAGCCGGCCGGCTTCCAGGCCGGCAAGCAGTACCCGGTGGTGGTGATGGTCTACGGCGGCCCGGCCTCGCAGACGGTCAAGCGCACCTGGGCACCGGACTTCAACCAGTACCTGGCGCAGCACGGCTACGTGGTGTTCTCGGTCGACAACCGCGGCACGCCGCGTCGCGGAGCCGCCTTCGGTGGCGCGCTGTACGGCAAGCAGGGCACGGTGGAAGTGGCCGACCAGCTCAAGGGCGTGGAATGGCTGAAGCAGCAGCCGTGGGTCGATGGCAAGCGCATCGGGGTGTACGGCTGGTCCAACGGCGGCTACATGACGCTGATGCTGCTGGCCAAGGCCTCCGACCAGTACACCTGCGGCGTCGCCGGCGCACCGGTCACCGACTGGGGCCTGTACGACACGCACTACACCGAGCGCTACATGGGCCTGCCGGCCGGCAACGTCGACGGCTACCAGGAAGCGCGCGTGCTGCAGCACATCGACGGCCTCAAGTCGAAGCTGCTGCTGATCCACGGCATGGCCGACGACAACGTGCTGTTCACCAACTCCACCGCGCTGATGAGCGCGCTGCAGAAGCGTGGCCAGCCGTTCGAGCTGATGACCTACCCGGGTGCGAAGCACGGCCTCAAGGGTGCGGACAACCTGCACCGCCTGCGTTTGACCGAGGAGTTCTTCGGGCGCTGCCTGAAGTAACTCGACGCAGTCGGGTGAAGCGAACGGGCCGCGATGCGGCCCGTTTTCTTTTGCGCGGTTTGTCAGTGAGGAGCAACGTCCTTGGATTCCCGCCTTCGCGGGAATGACGGGTTGATGGGCGTCATCGAAGACCGGGCAATGAAATGCTGGAGCGTTGGCCGACGGGTCGGGGATTGATCCGCAGCGGGACATGGATGTCCCGCGCCCCGCATCGGACAGGATGTCCGACTAAGGGGCGGAGCAATCCCCGGCCCGGCGGACGACGCCATTCGGAAGGCTCACCCCAAAGACCAGCACGCCCGCCCCGTGACCTTCGGGGTATAGCCTCCAGCCCCCGCAGCCCCCATGCTCGCCGCACTGTCCCCGGACCCGCGAACCCATGATCAAGCCGCTGACCCTAGCCATCGCCCTGACCCTCGCCGCAGGCACCCCCGCCCTGCTCCAGGCCGCCACCCCCGCCGCCAAGAGCGCGACGGCCGCCACCAAGCCCTCACCGGCCTGGGTGACCAAGAGCAACGAATACGCCCAGATCCTGCTGAAGGCCCAGGCCGAATTCGCACCCGAACAGATGTCGTTCTTCGGCGTGCCCGGCTACGACGACCGCGTCGTTGACCTCAAGCCCGACAACGCCAAGCGCTTCCGCGACGCCACCGCCAAGGCCAAGGCCGAACTGCAGGCCAAGCTTGCCACCGAGCGCGACCCGAACGTCCGCCAGGACCTGGCGATCATGATCAAGGCCGCCGACGAGAACATCGAAACCAGCGCCCTCAACGAACGCCTGACCCTGCCGTGGACCGATGCACCGCAGACCGTCTTCAGCGGCATCCAGGGCCTGCTCTCCGACCAGACCCCGCCCGAGCGCCGCGCCCGCGCCCTCGACCGCCTCAAGGCCTACGTCGGCCAGGCACCGGGCACCACCCCGATCACCGAACTCGCACGCGCCCGCTACGAAGAGCGCACCGGCGACAAGGCACTGCTGCGCCCGACCAAACTCGAAGTCGAACAGGCACTGGGCAACGTCGACACCTACGTCGCCGGCATCAAGGACCTGTTCGCCAAGTACAAGGTCGCCGGCGCCGACGAAGCGCTCGCCGCGATGGACACCCAGCTCAAGGCCTACGGCCAGTGGGCGCGCACCACCGTGCTGCCGGAAGCGCGCACCGACACCCGCCTGCCGGCCGAGCTGTACGCCAACCAGCTCAAGCAGTACGGCATCGACATCGACCCGCAGCTGCTGATCCGCCGCGCCCAGGTCGAGTTCATGGAAACCCGCGCGGCGATGGCGCAGATCGCCCCGCTGGTGGCCAAGGACAAGGGCCTGAAGGTCAACGACGCGCACGACTACGTCGGCGTGATCAACGCGCTCAAGCAGCAGAACATGCCCAACGACCAGCTCGAGGCGCGCTACCGCACCGTCATCGACGCGATCGACCCGATCATCCGCAAGGAAGGCATCGTCGACGTGCCGCAGCGGCCGATGGTGATGCGCCTGGGCAGCGAGGCCGAATCGGCCGCACAGCCGGCGCCGCACTTCCTGCCGGCACCGCTGATCGGCAACACCGGCCAGCAGGGCCAGTTCGTGCTGCCGGTGTCGGTGCCGACGCCGGACGGCAAGGCGCTGTCGTACGACGACTTCAACTTCGATGCAGTGCGCTGGACGCTGTCGGCGCACGAAGGCCGTCCGGGCCATGAGCTGCAGTTCACCGCGATGGTCGAGCGCGGCATCTCGCTGGCGCGCACGATGTTCGCCTTCAACTCGGTCAACGTCGAAGGCTGGGCGCTGTATGCCGAAGCCGAAATGGTTCCGTACGAGCCGCTCGACGGCCAGCTGATCGCGCTGCAGTTCCGCCTGATGCGCGCCGCACGCGCGATGCTCGACCCGATGCTCAACCTGGGCCTGATCGACCGCGAGGCCGCGGGCAAGATCCTGCGCGAGAAGGTCGGCCTGTCGGAAGCGATGACCAAGCAGGAGCTGGACCGCTACACCTTCAACGCCCCGGGCCAGGCCGGCAGCTACTTCTACGGCTACACGCGCATCCTCGAGCTGCGCATGGAGACCGAGGTGGCGCTGGGCGACAAGTTCGACCGACTGGCGTTCAACAACTTCCTGCTCGACCAGGGGCTGTTGCCGCCGGACCTGCTGGCGAAGGCGGTGCGCGAGGTGTTCGTGCCGGCGCAGAAGGCGAAGAAGTAAGGCGCCCTCACCCCAACCCCTCTCCCGCAAGCGGGAGAGGGGCTTTGATCCCTTCTCCCGCTCGCGGGAGAAGGTGCCCGAAGGGCGGATGAGGGCAGCTCCTAGGTGACCCGCGCCAGCATTCGCTGGTGCCCGATCAGGCGCGCCCAGCGCGCACCAACGTCGGTCATGCAGACATAGCCGGCTTCGCCGACCAGGCGCAGCCAGGTGCGCCGGTCCAGGCGCAGGTGCGATTCGGCCGCACACAACTCCACGTCGAAACCGAGCTGGCGGGCGAACAGCGCGCAACGGGCCAGGTGGTAACGGCTGCTCAGCAGGGTGACCCGCGAGCGCATCCGCTCGCCCAGCAGCGACCTGGCGTTGCGCAGGTTCTGCAGGGTGTCGCGCGAATCCGACTCCAGCAGCATCGGCGCATCCATGGCCATGCCGCGCGCCAGCAGTCCCGCGCGGGCAATGTCGGCCTCGGTGGCCTCGCCCGGCTCGCCACCGCCGAGCAGCACCAGGCTCGCCGGCGGGCTGCTTTTCCACAGCGAGACGGCCCGGTCCAGGCGCGCTTCGAAGTCGCGGTCGATGCGCCCTTGCGGCGAATGCTTGCCGAAAAGCAGCACGCACTGCCCATGCTGCGGGCGGCAGGGCGCCCGCCGTGCCACGCGCAGGACATGGACCAGGTAGCCGAGATAGACCAGCCCGGCGCTGAAAACGCAGGCGGCGCCGGCCACGGCCATGGCGTGGAGGACGTCCTGGTCAGCAAAAAGGGCCAGTCGGTGGGCGCTGCGGCTGGTCACTGGGAACGGGCGCGTGAACGGACGGGAAACAAGGGTTGTTCAGTTTACGCGGAGGATCGGCCGCGGGGGCGCTGGCTATACTGCGCACTGTTGGAAAGAGAGTCCCGCGTGCCGTCAGTTCCAAGCCCTGCCAGTCCCGCTGTGGTGCCGATGCCGCCCCTGGCGATCCGCGCCTACACCGCGACCAGCGCCGTGGGCCGCGGTCGCGATGCCCTGGCCGGCGCACTGCGCGAATCGCGCGGAGGACTGCGCCGCAACGACTTCGGGCCGGCGCCCCTGGACTGCTGGATCGGGCGCGTCGATGGACTCGAGGACATGCCGCTGCCAGCGCAGTTCAGCCGCTGGGAGTCGCGCAACAACCGGCTTGCCTGGCTGGCACTGAACCAGGACGGCATCCCCGAAGCGATTGCCGCGCTGGTAGCGCGCCATGGCGCCGACCGCATCGCGGTGGTGGTGGGCACGTCCACGTCCAGCATCGGTGCGACCGAGGATGCGTACGCCCACCTCGACGACGGCGAGTTCCCCGCCGACCTCGCGCGCGCCGATGTGCACACGCCGCACTCGCTCGGCGAGTTCGTCCAGCACGCCACCGGCCTGCGCGGACCAGCGATCACCGTGGCCACTGCCTGCTCGTCGAGTGCGAAGGTGTTCGCACAGGCCGCGCGCCTGATTGCCGCCGGCCTCGCCGATGCGGCACTCGTCGGTGGCGTCGACACGCTGTGCGGCAGCGTGCTGTTCGGTTTCAACTCGCTGCAACTGGTCGCCAGCGAACCATGCCAGCCGTTCGACGCCGGCCGCACGGGCCTGTCGCTCGGCGAAGCCGGCGGATTCGCCGTGCTCGAGCGCGCGCAGCCCGGCGACACCGGCCTGCAGCTGCGCGGTTATGGCGAGTCCAGCGACGCCCACCACATGTCCTCGCCGCACCCGGATGGCCTCGGCGCGCAGCTGGCGATGCGCGATGCGCTCGCGCGCGCGGGCATCGGCGCCGCCGATGTCGGCTATCTCAACCTGCATGGCACCGCCACGCCCGCCAACGATTCGATCGAAGCGGCCGCGGTCGCGGGGATGTTCCCGGACAGCCTGCATGCCAGTTCGACCAAGGGCTGGACCGGGCACACGCTCGGTGCGGCCGGCATCGTCGAATCGGTGATTGCATTGATCGCGCTGGAACACGGCGAACTGCCCGGCACGCTCAACAGCGCCGAACCCGATCCCGCCTGCGGCCCGCAGATCCGTTTCCAGGCGCAGCGCGCCGACATCGCCTACGCCATGAACAACTCCTTCGGCTTCGGCGGCAACAACTGCTCGCTGGTGTTCGGTCGCGCATGAAGCCCCTGTCGGCCAGCATCGAAGGCATCGGGTTCTGGACGCGCGGGCTGCCCTCCTGGGCCGCCGCGACCGCTTACGCCCACGGCGGCACGATCGTCGCCGACGCGCCGGCACGTCCATCGCCGCAACTGTTGCCCGCCAACGAACGGCGGCGCGCGCCGGATACGGTGGCGGTGGCGCTGGAAGTCGCACTGGCCGCCTGCCACGACGCCGGCCGAGATCCGGCCACGTTGCCGTCGGTGTTCGCCTCGACCCACGGCGACCTCGGCATCACCGATTACATGTGCGCGACGCTCGCCAGCGATCCGCAATCGCTGTCGCCGACGCGCTTCCACAACTCGGTGCACAACGCCGCCGCCGGCTACTGGACCATCGGCGCCGGCGCGATGGCGCCGGCCAGCGCCATCAGCGCGCGCGAGGCGAGCTTCGCCCAGGGCCTGCTCGATGCGCTGGCGCAACTGGCCTGCGGTGACGAGGCGGTGCTGCTGGTCGCCTACGACGGCCAGGCCGCCGGCCCGCTGGCGCGAATGGCGCCGAGCGAAGGCCTGCTCGGCGGTGCGCTGGTGCTGTCGCAATCGGCAGCGCCGGGTCGCGCACGATTGAGCGTGCAGCTGGTGGCCCGCAATAGTGATCGCGACAGCGATGGCCCGTTGTCTACGCTGGCAGCGGCCAATGCCATGGCACCGATGCTGCCGTTCTTCGACGTGCTCGCGCGCGGCCATGGCCAAGCGCGACTAGTCGCCGGCCCGGACCACGACCTGCTGGTCGAAGTCGCATTCGCAGAGGCGGCGCTGCAGGAAACCGCATCCGTGGCGGACCACGTGCCGGAGTTCGCCCATGGCTGACGACCTGCACATCCCCACGCGCCCTGCCCGCCTGACCCGCGACGACCTCGTCGTGGTCATCCCCGCGCTCAACGAGGCGCTGCGCATCCGCGAAGTCGTCAGCGGCGCGCTCGCCGAATGCCCGCGCGTGATCGTCATCGACGACGGTTCCGACGATGGCACCGGCGAATGCATCGCCGACCTGCCGGTGACGGTGCTTCGCCACGCCGAACGCCGGGGCAAGGGCGCCAGCCTGCGCCACGGTTTCGCCGCGGCATTGGCAATGGGCGCCCGCGCCATCGTGACGATGGACGGCGACGGCCAGCATCTGGCGCGCGACATTCCGCGCCTGCTCGCCAGCGCCAACCGCCATCCCGATCACGTCGTCATCGGCGCGCGCCTGCAGCGGCGTTCGCAGCAGCCGCTGCACCGGCGCCTGGCCAACGAATTCGCCGACTGGGGCATCGCCTGGGGCACCGGCTATGGCATCGCCGACAGCCAGAGCGGCCAGCGGCTGTACCCGGCTGCCGTGGCGGCGCTGACCGACGTGCCGGGCGAGGATTTTGTGTTCGAGGCGCAGATCCTGATCTCGGCCGCGCAGCAGCTGGGCACGCGCTGCGTGTCGGTGCCGATCGAATCGCGCTACCAGAGCGTGCACGGCGACGAGCAGTTCCGCGCCAGCCACTTCAAGCCGCTGCGCGACTTCAGCCGCATCACCTCGCACATCGTCGCCGGCGTGTTCCGTCGCGGCGGGATCCCGGCGATGTTCCGCAGCATCCGCGCCAATCCGGCGCTGGTGGACGACGACGCGCGTCCCGCCGTGATGGAGCCAGGGCGGGACGCGATCTCCGCGTTCGACGAAGCAGGGCGCTAGGCGTTACTTGCCCTTCGGCGGGGTGCCCTGCGGCGGTGTGGTCTGCGGCGGCGTCGCCTGTGGCGGCATGCTCTGGGGCGGCATGCCCTGCGGTTGCGGCATGGCCGGCATCTGTTCCGGCGGCGGCGGGTTGGCGACGTAGATCGCCACGCCGTGCGCGTACTTCTTGGTCGGCGAAATGCTCACGCCGATGCCGCCCGAGCTGAAGTTGCCACCGTGGTAGCCACCGTAGCTGCCACCGCCGGCGCCGACACCAATACTGCTGCCGCCGTAGCTGTTCTCGCTGCCGACGAACAGCACGCCGTTGGCGCCGAGCTTGGCCGCCTCGGCGCGCAGGTTGTTCATGACGTCGTTCAACTTGTTCTGCTCGCCGTAGGTGAAACCGCCGCTGGCGGTCTCCAGGCGCGCGATCTCTTCATAGCCGCCCGGTGGCGGCGTGAAATAGACACGTACCTGCGCCGGATCGATCGGCGGGCGCGGCGTGCCGGTGACCAGCTGCGACGTGGACGAGCAGCCGGCAAGCGCCAGCAGGAGCGGAACGAGAGTAAGGAGGACGCGACGCATGGCGATCTCCGGGCCTGTGATGATGGGCCGATCCTACGCCAGGCCGTGCGGGCCGGCCATTGGGCGATTCCTTGCGTTCAGTCAGGTCATCCCACCGTCAATGCCGATCACCTGGCCATTGACGTATCCGGCCGCGTCCGAGCACAGGAAGCCCACCAGCGAGGCGACTTCGTCGGGCCGACCGGCGCGGGCCGCCGGCACCAGCTGCTTGACCGCCTCCGCCGGGAACGCCGCATCCGCCAGGCGCCCCTCGATCAGGCCCGGGGCGACCACGTTGCAGGTGATGCCACGGCTGCCCATCTCGCGCGCCAGCGATTTGGTCGCGCCGTGCAGCGCCGCCTTGGCCGCGGCGTAGTTGGTCTGGCCGCGGTTGCCCAGCACCGCCGCCACGGACGACACGCTGACCACCCGCCCCCAGCGCGTGCGCGCCATCGGCAGCAGCAGCGGCTGGGTGACGTGGAAGAAGCCGTGCAGGGAGACGTCGATGACCTGCTTCCACTGCCGCTCGCTCATGCCGGCCAGCGGTGCGTCGTCGTGGATGCCGGCGTTGTTGACGACGATCTGGATCGGGCCGTGTTCGAGCAGGCCTGCCATCGCCGCGCCGGTGGCCTCGCCGTCGGCGACATCGAACGACACCGCCACGGCACGCCCGCCGGCGCCCTCGATCGCAGCGGCTATCTCCTGCGCGCGCTCGAGGTTGCGGTTGGCGTGGACGATCACCTCGCAGCCATCGGCGGCCAGGCGCCGGCAGATCGCACTGCCGATATCGCCGCTGCCCCCGGTGACGAGGGCGCGACGGGGATGTGAGCTGGACGGATTCATGGCGCAATTGTGCGCCGCGTAGCCCGGGTAAGCGAAGCGCACCCGGGGTCTCGTGCCGCCTGAACCCCGGGTGCGCTTCGCTTACCCGGGCTACCGGTAGAGGACGGCGGCGCGGCCGCGGGCGATTTCCACGCCGCGGTGCTGGATCGCGAACTGGTACTGGCTGCCCGTGGCGTCGGCGATCAGGCATCGCGCTTCGACCTCGAGCGCGCCCGCCAGTTGGTCGATGCGGTCGATCATCAGTTCGACCCCGCGAAGCGACACCAGCATCCCAGGCCGCACCGGTTCGCCGGCCGCCTGCGCGAGCAAACCGCCGTGCACGGCCATCGCTTGGGCGCCGTACTCGCACAGGTGCACGGCGTGAAGCCTTCCGCCGTGGCGCAGCGGATGCGCCGGGTCGCGGTGGCCGTGCGAATGCAGGCGGACATGCTCGCCGTCCCATTCGATGACCTCTTCCCACAGGCACATCGCGCCCTGGTGGGGAATCAGCCGTGCGATGTCCTCACGCGCCATCAGACGTTCCGCCCACCGGCGCGCGCACGATCAACAGCGCCAGCACGAAGTTGCAGACCACGCCGAGCGCGACCGTGGAGCCGATCGCACGCAGCACCGGGATGCTCGACGCCGCCAGCAGCGCGAACACCAGCAAAGTCGTCAGGCTGCAGACGATCACCGCGTGCAGGGTGCGCAATTGCTCGGCGCGGTCGTCGCCGGCGTGATCGAAGAACAGCGCGTAATCCAGGCCCAGGCCGGCGGCGAGGATCAACGACACCAGGTGGAACAGGTTCAACTCGACGCCGACCGCGCGCAGCAGCGCCAGGATCAGCAGCGTGCTCAGCGCCATCGGCGCCAGCACGCGCAGCACGCGCCGCGGCGAGCGCAAGGCGAACCACACCGCCGCGGTCAGCAGCACCGACGCCAGCGCCAGCGCCCACAGCACGCGCTGGCGATACTGGGCGACCAGCGATTCCGATGCCTGCTTGAGGTCGAGCAGCCGCGCGCCGTGGCCGCTTGCCACCTGCGCGACCGCAGCCGGGTCCTGCAGTCCGCTCAGTGCCACCAGCGCGGTGACGTGGCCACCGCGTTGCAGCAGCATTCCGTCGACGCTGGCCGACAACGGGGCGCCGGCAAGGTCGCGGGGTAGCAATGCCGGTGCGTTCTTCGCGCGCTCGACATCGGCGACGAATTCGTCGAACGCATCCGACTGGAACGGGCCGTCGGCCATCGCTGCGTCGAGTGCCGCGCGCAAGGCCGGGCGATCGGGCAATCGCGCCTGTCGCGCCTGCTGGGTCGCTGCGCTGGGCAGGTAACGCGCGGCGAGGTCGTAGCCGGCGATGGCGCCGTCGGCTCGCAGTCGCTGCAATGCCGGCAACAACCGTTCCGAGGCGCGCAACGCGGATTCGACATCCGGCTGCTGCACCACCAGCACGTAGCGCACATCGGGCGCGCCCAGTTCGGTGCGCAGCTGTGCGTCGCGCGCCAGTGCGGCCGGGGGCACCGGCGTCAGTCGACCGAGGTCGTTCTGCCAGAACGAGCCGGGTGCGAGCGCGGCCACCGCCGCGGTCAGCAGCGCGATCGCCAGCACCGCGCCACCGCGCAGGCGCGGCCAGCGCGCCAGGCGCTCCCAGCAGCGCCCCAGCCAGACCGAATCGGCGGCATCGCGCGGTGCCGGATCGATCAGCGCCGGCAGCAGGAACCGGGTCGCCAGTGCCGCCGTCGCCAGGCCGACGACGGTGAACACCGCCAGCTGCTGCAGGCCATCGACACCGGACACGAGGAAGGTCAGGTAGGCGATGCAGGTCGATGCCACGCCCGTGGCCAGCGTCGGCCACAGCGCGCGCGCACTCGCCCATGGCGACACGCCGGCGCGCTGGTGGCTGAAAAGGTGGATCGGATAGTCCTGGACCACGCCGATCAGCGTGAATCCGAATGCGACCGTGATGCCGTGCACGCCATCGAACGCCAGCGCCACTGCGCCCAGCCCCACCAGGCCGGCGCTTGCCAGCGGCAGGCCGCCCAGCAACGGCGCCTTCCAGCTGCGGTACGCGACCCACAGCAGCAGCACGAACACGAGGCTGTCGAGCGTGCCGATCATGCTGGCTTCGCGCGCGGTGCGGTTGCCGATCTCCACCGAGAACGCACCCGGGCCGGTCAGCGACATGCGCGTGGTCGTGCCACGACTGATGTCGGCGAACGCCGCGTTGATCGAATCGACGGCGGCCTGCTGGCCCTTGGGGTCGAAACCGGCGGCATGCGTCTCGATCGCGAGCAGCGCTTCACGACCGGCCTTGTCAAACCAGACGCCGTGCAGGCGCTGCGGTGCGTTCGCCGGCTGCCAGGCTTCGGCCAGCGCGAGGGTTTCCAGGGTCGGGTCGGCTGCCAGCAGCGGCTCGATCAGCGCCGCCGCCGGAGAACCGAGGTCCTGCACGCGCGCATCCAGTTCGGCGCGCAGGTAGTTCGCGTCCAGCGCCTGCGTGTCCAGTCGCGACGACAGCAGGTAGCGGTAAGGGCGAAGGTTCGGCGGGATCGCCTCCGGCCCCAGCGCCGCGCCATTGGCGACCAGCTTGAACGAGGGCAGCGTCGACAGGCGCTCGCGCAAGGATTGCGACTGCGCGGCCAGTGTTTCCGCATCGGACCCGGCCAGCCCGACCAGCAGCAGGCGCGAGCCCGGGCCCTCGCCGAGTTCATCGATCAGCAGCTTCTGCGCCGCGGTCTGCGGCGCCGGCATGAACTTGCGCAGGTCGCCGCTGAGCTGCAGGCGCGGCGCGACCAGCGTCGCCAGGATCAGCAACGCGACCAGCCACAGCAGCGCGAGGGCGAGGCGCCTGGGCGCACTCATCGCGTTGCGTCGCCGTGGCACAGGGCTTCCAGCGCGGGCGCCGCCTCGACACCGGCCGCATCCGCCGCTGCGCCGGCCAGCAACGTGCGCTGCGGCGGCGCGTTACCGACGGTGCGCGTCTCGATGCAGCGCAGTTCGGAACCGCGCCCGTACAGCGCGATCGACTGCAGTCGCGCCGCCTGCGCGGCATCCTTCGGCACCATCGTCAGCGTCCAGCGCTGACGCGATCCCTGCGCAGACAGCGTGTAGTGGCGCTCCAGTCCCGCGCGATCGCCGTCCAGCAGCGAGGCGAAATTGCCCTGGAACCCGGCCAGCTCCGGCACGCGCGACAGGGCGAACTTGCGCGGCGCCTGTCCGGCGCGCGCGATGGTGGCTTCGCCTGCGCGCAACGTCGTGGTCTCGACATAGGGCGCGCGGACTTCACGCACGAGCGTGTCGGCGTCGGGCCGGACGTACTGGCCCGACAGGCGCAACGGCGCCTTCAGCAGTTTCGACGCGCGCACTTCCACGAACGGCGTGCTCGCCGGCACCGGCCGCGCGATGCCTTTCAGGATCCACGCCGCATCAACCGCATCGGAACCGTCAGCTGCGGCTGCGCATGGCGTCATGCTCGCCAGCATCAACACCGGTGCCAGTCGCCGCGCCCACGCGGCCAGGGTGTTCCCGCATTTCGTCCGCCGCGTCATCGCCATCCCAGAAATCGTAGAAGTTGAACCAGTTGTAGGGAGCATCCAGCACCTGCGCCTGCAGCTGCGCCGCGTAACGCCGGACCACCGTCGTGACTGCGTCGCGCCGGTCACGGCGGGACACATGCTGGATCAGCGTATCCGGCCCGCCGCTGAATTCCTCGAAACGCAGGTCGTAGCGGTTGCCACCCCGGTACAGGCCGAAGGCGAGCACGACCGGCACCCGCAGCGTCGCCGCGATCAGCCAAGGGGCGTTCGGAAAGGCCGCCTCGTCGCCGAGGAACGGCACGCGGGTCACGGCCTCGCCGGGTGCTGCGCGGTCGACCAGCAGCGCCACCAGCTCGCCGTCGGCCAGCGCCCGCTGGATCGCCAGCACGATGGCGACGCCGTCCTGACCCGCATCGATGACATCCGCGGCCAAGCGCGGGTTGAGCGCATCGAGCAGTTGCGTCAATGCAGGGTTGTGCGAAATGTCGAGGACGATGCGCACGCGCAGCGAGGGCCGCGTCATCACCAGCACGCGCAATGCATCGAAGCTGCCCAGGTGCGAACCGAACACGAGCACGCCTTCGCCGCGATCGACGCGACGCGCCAGCGCATCCAGGCCCTCGACACGGATATCGAACCGCGAGAGCTGGCCGCTGAGCAGGAACACGCGGTCGAGGATCGTGGCGGCGAAGGTGTGGATGTGGCGTGCGACGTCCAGCCACCCCGGCGACCGTCCGAGCACGCGCGCCAGGTAGTCGCGCGAGGCGCGGCGTTCCGGCCCTCGCACCAGCAGGAAGTACGCAGTGATCGGATACAGGCAAAGGCGCGCGACTCCGCGGCCACCGTAGCGGGCAATGCTGCGGATCAACCAGATCGCGAAGCGACTACCGCCTTCGGGGCGCTGCTTCCAGTGCGCGTTCACGCCGGCTCTGACTCCGCTGCGGAAACGACAGCATCGGCAATGACGACATCGCCACTGGCCAGCAGCGTGTCGCCGCGCAGCACGCGGAAGCGCCAGCGCGGCGCGGCGCCCGTGATCTCGATGTTCGCCTCCTCGCCCGGCAGCAATGGCTGCAGGAACTTCACCTGCGGCAAGCCCAGCGCCGGCAGCGGACCATGCCCGGCTTCGATCGCAGCGATGACGTGATCGAGCAATACCACGCCAGGCACCAGCGGCCGACCGGGGAAGTGCCCGGGCAGGCTGGGGTGGTCGGCGGGGATGGAGAAACGCATGGAGTGGCGGCGGCTACCTGTGCGAAGACGCACAGGATAAGGCTTCGCTCATGCGAACAGGTCGCGCCAGAACTTCGGCCCCAGCGCGGCCATCTGGCGCAGGAAGTCGAACAGGTTGCGGTACGGCCGGTGCGGGAACAGACGCCGCCGCAGTGCGTACTCGCCGAGGAAGAAGCCGCCGACGATGCCGTAGTTGGCCAGGTTGGCGAACAGCGACCACTGCGATTGGGTGATCGACACCGCCGGGACATGGCCCAGCCGCGCCAGCACGCCACCCGGCACGGCGATGGTCGCCAGCACGCCATTGGCCAGCGCGAGCATCGCCAGCACGGCCGCCCAGGCGGCGGTGAGCCGGCGCGAGTAGCGATACAACTCGGGCGGGAGCGAGGCCGGCACGGTCCGTTCCATCGCTGCGACTATCTGCGTGATCAGCGCCTCGCGTGGGGCGATCAGGCTGCGACCGAACAGCCATGCGACCAGTCCGACGAACAGCATCGGCGGTGCCAGCAGCAGCAATTGCGCGAAGGGCGTGCCCGCCAGCCAGACCAGGCCGGCGCCCAGCAGCAGCGCCAGCGCCCATGCCCAGCCGCGGCGTTCGAGCATCGGCACGGCCAGCACCAGCACCACCAGGTCGGCCAGCGCGATGGCCGCAGAGATCCCGCCGCCGTCCTCGCTGGCCCAGTGCGCGAGCAACGGATAGGCGACCGCGAGGATCAGCGGCAGCAGTGCGGCGGGGTTCACGGGGCGGCGCCTGGAGTAGTGGTGCTCAGGCGGTCTTGTGCTGCTCGATATGCGCGGCCAGCGCGCGCAGCGAAGCGAAGATGCGACGGTTCTCGTCGTTGTCCGAGCGCAGCTGGAAGCCGTAGCGCTTGGAGATCGCCAGCGCCAGTTCCAGTGCGTCGATCGAATCCAGGCCCAGGCCTTCGCCGAACAGGGCCGCTTCCGGCTCGATCTGCTCCGGCGCCACGTCCTCGAGGTTCAGGCTTTCGACCAGCAGCTGCGCCAGTTCGCGTTCGGCGGGGCTTTGTTCAGACATCGGGCGATCCACGGTTCCAAAGGGCGACAGTCCTGACAGGACGATCAAGGGGCGCAACGATCCGGCATCAGGGCGCTGTACGCAACCGTCACCGCTGCATGGCCGCCGGGCGGCCTTCCCGTATCATTCGCACATGACCGAAACCGCACCTGCCCCCGCACCGGCCGACGCCACCGCGGCCGCGGACCTGAATGCGCAGCGCCCCCATCCGGATCCGATCGACACCGACGTACTGGTGATCGGCGGCGGCCCGGCCGGCACCACCGCCGCCACCCTGCTGGCCCGTCGCGGCTGGCGCGTGCTGCTGCTGGAGAAGGACCGCCACCCGCGGTTCCACATCGGCGAGTCGCTGCTGCCGATGAACCTGCCGATCCTCGAGCGCCTGGGCGTGCTCGACCAGGTCAAGGCGATCGGCACCTTCAAGCCGGGCGCCGAGTTCCCGATCGACGCCGACAACTACAACACCTTCCGCTTCGAGCGCGCGCTGAACCCGCAGTTCGGCTACGCCTACCAGGTCAAGCGCGAAGAGTTCGACGAGGTGCTGTTCCGCCACTCGCAGGCCAACGGCGTGGATGCGCGCGAGAACCACCGCGTCGAGCGCGTCGAGTTCGCCGCCGACGGCCGGCCGCAACTGGTGCACGCGCGCGATGCCGATGGCAATGCATTCACCATCCGGCCGCGCTACATCGTCGACGGCAGCGGCCGCGATGCGTTCTTCGGCAGCCAGCTCAAGCTCAAGAAGAAGAACCCGCTGCACCAGTCGGCGGCGATCTTCAGCCATTTCAGCGATGTCGAGCGTCGCCCCGGCGACGATGCCGGCAACATCACCGTGCAGCGGTTCGCGCATGGCTGGATGTGGCTGATCCCGCTGCGCGACGGCGTGATGAGCGTCGGCGCGGTGTGCTTCCCTGAGTTCCTCAAGCAGCGCCGCGGCGAGACCGAGGCGTTCCTGATGAAGGCGCTGGAGTCCGAGCCGTCGGTGTGGAAGCGCATGCGCAATGCCAAGCGCATCGCCCCGGTGCACGTCACCGGCAACTACTCCTACACCTGCACGCAGATGCACGGCCCGGGCTGGGTGATGGTCGGCGATGCCTACGCCTTCGTCGATCCGGTGTTCTCCTCCGGCGTGTACCTGGGCATGAACAGCGCCGAGCAGGCCGCGCAGGTCGTCGATGGCGCGCTGCGCGAGCCGTCGAGCGAGGCGGCGCTGCAGCGCGCGATGAGCAAACGCCTCAAGCGCGGCCTCAAGCATTTCCAGTGGTTCATCTACCGCTTCACCACGCCGGTGATGCGCCACCTGTTCAACCATCCGCGCAACTACTGGCAGGTCGAGCAGGCGGTGATCTCGATGCTGGCCGGCGACGTGTTCGACAATCCTGAGGTGCTGCGCAGGTTGCGCCTGTTCCGCTTCATCTATGCGATGACGGCGCTGAGCATGGCGCCCGAGGCGCTGCGCGGCTGGCTGCGGCGGCGCCGCCAGGTCGGCGTCGATGTCGGCCTCGGCGGTGGGCGCGACACCCTGCAGCCCGGCAACGGGGAAGCACGGTCGTGAGCGCGGTACGCCCCATGCTGCAACCGCCGCACCTGTCGGTGGACTACGTCGATGGCGCCGATCCGCAGCCGTTGCTGGACGGCAACGATACGCTGGCGGTGATCGGCTTCGGCAGCGCTGCCCCGCACCACGATGACCCGCGCTACCTGCGCGTGGCGCTGCAGCCGCACGGTGCGGCGCCGTTCGAAGTCTGGCGCGGCAGCGGTCCGGTCCTGCGCGGCCGCGACGGCGACGTCGCCTGGGCCGAGGACGGCACGCTGCAGTTCGGCGTGATCGAACTCGACGAAGCGCCCGGTCCCGATGGCATGAGCGACATCGAGGCCACGTCCGAGCGCCTGTACGCACGGCTGTCGGCATTCCTGCAGGAGCGCGGTTACCCCAACCTGCTGCGCGTGTGGAACTACCTCGACGGCATCACCAGCGGCGAAGGCGACGAAGAGCGCTACCGGCAGTTCTGCGTCGGCCGTGCGCGTGGCCTGGGCACGGTGGACCCGGCCACGCTGCCGGCGGCGACGGCCATCGGCCGTGTCGACAGCGAGCGCCGCCTGCAGGTGTACTGGCTGGCCGCGCGCATGCCGGGCACGCCGCTGGAGAATCCGCGCCAGATCAGCGCGTACCGCTACCCGCGCCAGTACGGCCCGCAACCGCCGAGCTTCGCCCGCGCAATGCTGCCGCCCGCCGACGGCGCGATGCCGTTGCTGCTGTCGGGCACCGCCGCCATCGTCGGCCACGAGTCGCGCCACATCGATTCGGTCGTGACCCAGCTCGACGAAACCCTGGCCAACTTCGACAGCCTGCTCACCGCCGCCCGCGCGCAGCGGCCGGCACTGCCGGCGCAGTTCGGCGCGCACTCGCGCCTGAAGGTCTACGTCCGCCAGCTCGACGAGATGGACGCGGTGGCGGCCGAGCTCGACGCGCGGCTGGGCCCGGACGTGCCGCGCATCCTGCTGCATGCCGCCGTGTGCCGCCGCGAGTTGCGGGTGGAGATCGACGGCGTCCACGCCTGAGGCCGTCCATCACTTGCGCTGCGCCCCGGCGCCGCTATGGTGCGAGCGAAACAGTCACTACCTGACTGGGGAGACACCGCAATGGGTTTGATCAGCGTGATCTGGGGCATCGTCGCCATGATCTGGATGGTGATCGCGCTCATCCCGCTTCTGGGTTGGGGCAACTGGTTCTCGATTCCCTTCGCCGCGGTCGGCGCGATCATTGCCGCGATCGGCATCCTGTTCACCAGCCCGGGCAACCGCGGCCGTGCCAAGACCGGCCTGGTGCTCAACGGCATCGTGATCATTGTCGGCATCGTCCGCCTGGGCATGGGCGGCGGGATCATCTGATCCGCTGGCGCACGGGGCCAACCTGAAGACCGGCCCGCACCTGCGCCGGTCTGCTTTTGCCACAGGCGCCCCCGCCTTCCGACCGGACATCCGCCCATATGCCACTTCGGCATGAGCAGGTGACGCAAAACCTTTTCCCCCGCGGCGGCGGCACGGCCAGAGTCGCGCCATGGATGCCGACTGGACGCGGCCTCCTGCTGCCCCTTCCCCATTCCTGAACAGGAGCCGGCAATGCCGACCCCGTACCGAACGTCGTCCCCCGTGGCCTGGCTGAGCGGCGCGCTGGCCTGCGCGCTGGTAGCGCCTGGCGCCCAGGCGCAGACCGCACCGCCGACCGTCGAAGAACTCGCCCGTCGCCTGCAGGCCATCGAGCAGCGCCTGGGCACCGCCCCGGCTGCCACGGCCACCGCAGCCAACGAGGCCGGGCTCAGCGACCTCGACCAGCGCCTGCGCGTGATCGAACGCAAGCTTGAGCTGCAGTCGGAAGAAGCCGCCACCCGCGCCGCCAGCACCCCGACCGTCAGCCTCAGCGCCAGCAAGGGCCTGTCGGTGAAGTCGCCGCCGCCGGGCGACATCGAGGTGAAGTTCAAGGCCCTGGTGCAGGGCGACGGCCGCTTCTACATCGACGACGACCAGTACCCGCAGAACGACACCTTCCTGATGCGCCGGATCGAACCGACCATCGAAGGCACGTGGGGCTCGCTGATCGGCTACCGCGTCACCGCCCAGCTGGCCGGCGACAGCGCGACAACCAGCGATGTCTACCTCGACCTCAAGTTCGATCCGCGCGCGACGGTGCGCATCGGCAAGACCAAGGTGCCGGTCGGGCTGGAGCGCTTGCAGTCGAGTGGTTCCACCGCGCAGGTCGAGCTTGGCCTGCCCGGCGAGCTGGCGCCCGGCCGCGATATCGGCGTGCAACTGCAGGGCGAGTTCGCCAGCTCCACGGTCAGCTACGCGCTGGGCGTCTACAACGGCGCGGTCGACGGCCGCGACGGCTCCACCACCAACCCGGACAACGACTTCGAAGTTGCTGCGCGCGTGTTCGTCGAACCGTGGAAGAACGATGGCAATGCGCTGTCGGGCCTGGGCTTCGGCATCGCCGGCAGCAGCGGCGACAAGGAAGGCGTCGGCAACAACTTCCTGCCGCGTTACCGCTCTTCCGGACAGGTGCAGTTCTTCAACTACCGCAGCGCGGTCGCCGCCGATGGCGAAAACACCCGCTGGTCGCCGCAGGCCTATTACTACCGCAATGCGTTCGGGCTGCTCGGCGAATACATCAACTCCAGCCAGGACGTGCGACTGCCGGCCACCGGCGCGCGCGAATCGATCGAGAACACCGCCTGGCAACTCAGCGCCGGCTATGTCCTCACCGGTGAAGACGCCGGCTACAAGGGCGTAACACGGCCTAACCATCCTTTTACGGTCGGCAGTGCAGGCTGGGGTGCGTGGGAGCTGGTGGCGCGTTACGGCGAACTGGACATCGATGACGATGCGTTCCCGCTGTTCGCCGATCCCGCCGTGTCCGCACGCAACGCCAAGGCGTGGGGCGTGGGCGTCAACTGGTATCTGAACAACAACTTCAAGCTGGTAGCCAACTACACGCAGACCGACTTCGACGGTGGTGCGCCTGCCGGTGCCGACCGCGAAGACGAAAAAGCCTTCTTCACCCGCGCGCAGTTCTCGTTCTGACCCTCCCCCAGGAACGTGCCATGACCCGTACTTCACGCACCTCACACCTCCGCTCCATCGCCCTCGGTTTCGCTCTCGCACTGGCAGGCGGAACCGCCGCGGCGAAGGACGTGGAACTGCTCAACGTCTCCTACGATCCCACCCGCGAGTTCTACGCCGACGTCAACCAGAACTTCGCCGCGCAATGGAAGCAGCAGACCGGCGAGACGCTGAAGATCCGCGCCTCGCATGGCGGCTCCGGCAAGCAGGCGCGCTCGGTGATCGACGGTCTGGAAGCGGACGTCGTGACGCTGGCGCTGGCCGCCGACATCGACGCCATCGCCACCAACGGCAAGCTGCTGCCGGCCAACTGGCAGACGCGCCTGCCGCACAACAGCGCGCCATACACCTCGACCATCGTGTTCCTGGTGCGCAAGGGCAATCCCAAGCAGATCCGCGATTGGGCCGACCTGGTCAAGCCGGGCGTTGGCGTGATCACGCCCAACCCGAAGACCTCCGGCGGTGCGCGCTGGAACTACCTGGCCGCGTGGGCGTGGGCATCGCAGGAGTACCGCGACGGCGGCAAGGTGGTCGATTTCCTCACGCGTTTGTTCAAGAACGTGCCGGTGCTTGATACCGGTGCGCGTGGCGCGACCACCACCTTCGTCGAGCGCGGCATCGGCGACGTGCTGCTGGCGTGGGAGAACGAGGCGCTGCTGACGCTGTCGGACGCCGACACCCGCGACAAGTTCGAAGTCGTCATCCCGAGCCTGAGCATCAAGGCCGAACCGCCGGTGGCATGGGTCGACAAGAACATCGACCGCCATGGCACGCGCAAGCAGGCCGAAGCGTACCTGCGCTATCTGTACACGCCGGAAGGCCAGCGCCTGGCGGCCAAGCACGGCTACCGTCCTGCCGAACCGGACAAGGTGCCGGCAGCGGAGCTGGCGCGTTTCCCGCAGGTGAAGCAGGTGACGATCGACGGTGCGTTCGGCGGCTGGAAGAAGGCGCAGGCGGAGCATTTCGCCGACGGCGGCTTCTTCGACAAGATCTATCAGCCGAAGTGATGCGACGTGGCACAGCATTACAGCCTTGACGCCACTCTCCCCGTCGTCCCGGCGAAAGCCGGGACCCAGTTTGACGTTGACGTTGCTCTTGCCGGCAAGTGCAGGAGCAACATGGATCCCGGCTTTCGCCGGGATGACGGGTTGATGCGGATGGGTGAAGGACCGGGGCGCTGGAATGTCTAGCCACGCCCTCTCCCTGCCACGCCTGAAGATCCCGCGCTTTCGCCAGCCGTTGCCCGGCTTTGGCCTGAGCCTGGGCCTCGGGCTGGCGTGGTTGAGCGTGGTGGTGCTGCTGCCGCTGGCGGCGCTGGCGATCCGCGCCGCCGGCCTGGGCGTGGACGGTTGGCTGCGCGCCATCCACGACCCGCGCGTGCAGGCGTCGCTGAAGCTGAGCTTCGGCGCGTCGCTGGTCGCCGCGGTCGCGGCATCGTTGGCGGGCGCGCTGGTGGCGTGGGTGATCGTGCGCTACCGCTTCCCGGGCCGGCGCCTGCTCGATGCGCTGGTCGACCTGCCGTTTGCATTGCCGACCGCCGTTGCCGGCATCGCGCTGACGGCGATCTATTCGGCCAACGGCTGGGTCGGTCGCTGGCTTGAGCCGCTCGGCTTCAAGATCGCCTATACCCCGATCGGCATCGTGATCGCGCTGGTGTTCATTGGCCTGCCGTTTGCGGTGCGCACGGTGCAGCCGGTGCTGGAAGCGCTTGGGAACGAGCAGGAAGAGGCAGCCGCGTCGCTGGGCGCCTCGCGCGTGACCACACTTCGCCGCGTCGTATTGCCGGAACTGCTGCCGGCACTGCTGACCGGCTTCTCGCTGGCATTCGCGCGCGCACTGGGCGAGTACGGCTCGGTGATCTTCATCGCCGGCAACCTGCCCTACAAGACCGAGATCGCGCCGCTGCTGATCACCATCCGCCTGGAGGAGTACGACTATCCGGGCGCTGTCGCCATCGCGGCGCTGCTGCTGGCGGCGTCGTTCGTGTGCCTGCTGGCGATCAACGCGATCCCGTCGTTGTTCGCGCACGAGAAGCGGAGCCGCCGTCGTGAGTAACCGCCCGCGCAACGACCTGCAGGAGCCGGCATGGCTGCGCTGGACGCTGATCGTGCTGGCGGTGCTGGTGATGGCCGCCCTCGTCGTCATGCCGCTGCTGATGGTGCTCGGCGCCGCGTTCGCCAAGGGCATTGGTGTGTGGTTCGCGTCGTTGACCGAGCCCGATGCGCTGTCGGCGCTGAAGCTGACGCTGTTCACCGTTGCAATTGTCGTCCCGGTCAACGCCGTGTTCGGCATGCTCACCGCCTGGGCGGTCACGCGCTTCGAGTTCCGCGGCAAGCAGCTGCTGCTGTCGCTGATCGACCTGCCGTTCGCGGTGTCGCCGGTGGTGGCCGGCCTGTGCCTGGTGCTGCTGTTCGGTTCGCAGGGCTGGTTTGCCGAACTGCTGCGGGAGCACGACATCAAGATCCTGTTCGCGCGGCCCGGCATTGTCCTGGCGACGTTGTTCATCACCTTCCCGTTCGTCGTACGCGAGCTGATTCCGCTGATGCAGCAGCAGGGCGCGGACGAGGAACTGGCCGCACGCTCGCTCGGCGCCGGCAGCTGGACGATGTTCCGTCGCGTCACCCTGCCCAACATCAAGTGGGGCCTGCTGTACGGCGTGCTGCTGTGCGCGGCGCGGGCGATGGGCGAGTTCGGCGCGGTGTCGGTGGTGTCGGGCCACATCCGCGGGCTGACCAACACGCTGCCGCTGCACATCGAGATCCTCTACAACGAGTTCGACAGCGCCGCGGCGTTCGCTGCCGCGTCGCTGCTGGCCGGACTCGCCCTGATCACCCTTGTCCTGAAGTTCTGGCTGGAGGCACGCCATGGCGACGCCCTTGCGAAATCCCATCGTCGACATTGAGCGGGCCCGCATGACCGACACCACTGACATCGGCGCGCCGGGTACCGGCTGGCGGCGCGGCCCCGCGCAGGGGCCGGAGGTGACCGCGGCCGCGGACTCTGCCACGCTCGTGTCCGCCCCCTTCAACCGCCGGCCCCACCCGGCACGGAGCGGCATGGACCTGCACATCCGCCAGCTCGGCAAGCGCTATAGCGGCGTGGCCGCGCTCGACCGCGTCGACCTCGACGTGGCCGCCGGCGAGCTCGTCGCGCTGCTGGGCCCGTCGGGCTCGGGCAAGACCACGCTGCTGCGCGTGATCGCCGGCCTGCTGCATCCCGATGAAGGCCGCGTGCTGTTCGGCCAGGACGATGCCACGCGCCTGAGCCTGCGTGAGCGCAATGTCGGCTTCGTGTTCCAGCACTACGCACTGTTCAAGCACATGACGGTGGCCGAGAACATCGCCTTCGGCCTGCGCAGCCGTCCGCGCAAGCGCCGCCCGGACAAAGCCACCATCGCGCGCCGCGTCGAGGAACTGCTGGGCCTGATCCAGCTGCCGGATTTCGGTGGACGCTATCCGGAGCAGTTGTCCGGTGGCCAGAAGCAGCGCGTCGCATTGGCGCGTGCGTTGGCGATCGACCCGACCGTGCTGCTGCTCGACGAGCCATTCGGCGCACTCGATGCCAAGGTTCGTGTCGAACTGCGGCGCTGGCTGCGGCAGCTGCACGAACGCACCGGCCAGACCACGCTGTTCGTCACCCACGACCAGGAAGAGGCGCTGGAACTGGCCGACCGGATCGTGGTGCTTCGCGATGGCCGCATCGAGCAGGTCGGCACGCCCGACGAGATCTACTCTTCCCCGGCCTCGGACTATGTGTTCGATTTCATCGGCCGGGCCAACGTGCTGGAAGGACGCGTCGAACACGGCCAGTTCCGCATCGCCGGCCATGCCATCGCGTTGGCGGCGCCCGACGTGGCCGACGGCCCGGCGCGGCTGTATGCGCGGCCGCACGACATCGCCCCGGCCACGCCCGAATCCGGCATCGCCGCGCTCGTCATCGCCGCCCACCGCCTGGCCGACCGCATCACCCTGGAGCTGGCGGTAGAGGGGCAATCGCGGCCGCTGGAACTGGACTTCGTCGCCTCGCCGGGCGTGACCACGCCGGCGCCTGGCAGCACGATCGGGCTGGAACCATTGCGCTATCGGGTGTTTGCGGCGTGAGCTCCTCCCCCTGCGCGCAGGGGGAGGCTGGGAGGGGGTCGGGCCGCGCAGCGGGGCGTACAATGCCGCGCCATGAGCAGCTACCCCTACGTACGCCCGCGGCGGATGCGCCGCGATGAGTTCTCGCGCCGCCTGATGCGCGAGTCGGTCCTGACGACCAACGACCTGATCTACCCGGTGTTCGTGCACGAACGCGACGGCCGCGAGCCGGTCGCCTCGATGCCCGGCGTATCGCGCCTGTCGATCGACGAACTGCTGCGCGAAGCCGAAGTCGCCGTCGAACTGCGCATCCCCGCGATCACGCTGTTCGGCGTGCCGTCCGACGGCAAGACCGCCGACGGTGCGATCGCCTGGAGCGAGGACGGTGTCGTCCAGCGTGCGGTGCGCGCGCTCAAGCAGCGCTTCCCGGAACTGGGCGTGATCACCGACGTCGCCCTCGACCCCTACACCACCCACGGCCAGGACGGCCTCATCGACGACAGCGGCTACATCCTCAACGACCAGACCGTCGATGCCCTGGTGAAGCAGGCGCTGTCGCACGCGCAGGCCGGTGCCGACGTGGTCGCGCCGAGCGACATGATGGATGGCCGCATCGGTGCGGTGCGCGGTGCGCTGGAAGAAGCCGGCCTGGTCAACACGCGCATCCTCGCCTACAGCGCGAAGTACGCGAGCGCGTTCTACGGCCCGTTCCGCAGCGCGGTCGGCTCGGCCGCGGCGCTGGGCAAGGGCAACAAGTACACCTACCAGATGGACCCGGCCAACGCCGACGAAGCGCTGCAGGAAGTCGCGCTCGACCTGGCCGAAGGCGCCGACATGGTCATGGTGAAACCGGGCATGCCGTACCTGGACATCGTGCGGCGGGTGAAGGACGAGTTCCGCGTGCCGACCTACGTGTACCAGGTGAGTGGCGAGTACGCGATGTTGAAGGCGGCTGCGCAGAACGGCTGGCTCGATGAGCGTGCGACGGCGCTGGAAGCGTTGCTTGCGTTCAAGCGTGCGGGGGCCGATGGGGTGCTGACGTATTTCGCACTGGATGCGGCGCGGTGGTTGCGCGAGATGGCGTGATCGGGTCCCCGGGTGCGCTTCGCTTACCCGGGCTACGGGCGGGAGGGTTGCGTGGTTGGTCGCCCGGGTAAGGCCGCAGGCCGCACCCGGGTCCATCACGTTCAGAAGCAGCCGGTTTTCCCGCTAACTGCCGGTGCCTTCATCCGGTAGATGTCGTACTTGCCCGCCTTCGGCGACTTCGCCGTGCCGGTCACCAGCAGCTCGCCCGGCTTGTTCCAGTCCAGCGCCGGGCCGAAGGTGATGCCGTCTTCGGTGTTGAACGAGAGCTTGAGCGGCTCCGCGTCGCCGTAACGCTTGCCATCGCACTGGGCAACGAGCAGGCGCACCGGCTGGTCGTTCACGTTCTTCGAGCGGGTGAAGACGATCGCCTCGCCGTCGCCGAGCCAGGCCGGGTCGAGTTCGTCGCCGGAAGTATTCACGCCCGGCAACGGCTTCGCATCGCTGAACGTCTTGCCGTCCCAAGTCGCGACGAACAGGTCCTGGCGACCGGCACCGCCGCGCCCGTCGCTGGCGAACAGCAGGTGGCGACCATCGCGGCTGGGCGTCGGCGCCCACTCGTTGCCACGCGTGTTGACGCCCGGGCCGAGATTCTCCGGCTTGCCGAAGCCACCGCCGTCCAGCACCGCCGCACGGTACAGGTCGTCCGCGCCGACGCCGCCGGGACGGTCCGAGAAGAAGTACAGCCAGCGGCCGTCGGCGCTGAACAGCGGGTCGTAGTCCTTCGACTTTGAATTGATCGGTAGCGGCGTCGCGTCCTGCCAGCGGCCGTCCTTCAGCGTCGCCTGCCACAGGTCGCGGCCGCCGGGGCCGCCTTCACGGTCCGTGCTGCCCCAGACGATACGCTTGCCGTCCGGGCTGACGCTTGCACGGACTTCGCTGGCCTTGGTCGACACCACGCCCATGCCTTCGATGCCGAATTCAGACAGGAAGGCTGCCGCCGGACCGGAAATGCACCAGGCGCCCAGCACCAAGGCGGGGAGTAGACTGAAACCCTGCAAGGCCGCTGCACGTCGCATGGAACGTTCTCCCGTGTCTGTGGCCTCAAGTCTAAGCGAGGGTCCCCGTGTCCAATTTCGCCTCCGTCGCAAATCCCGCCATCGTCAAGCGCTTCGCGGTCATCGGCCATCCGGTGGCGCATTCGCTGTCGCCGAAGATCCATGCGGCGTTCGGCAAGCAGACCGGCATCGCGCTGGAATACATCGCGCTCGACGCCGCGCCGGAGCACTTCGACGCGTTGCTGGCGGAATTCGCGGCCGAGGGCGGCCTCGGCGCCAACGTCACCTTGCCGCACAAGACCCGCGCCGCGGCGAGCTGCAGCACGCTGACCGAGCGCGCGCGCCGCGCCGGCGCGGTCAACACGCTGATCCGCTCGTCCACCGGCTGGGAAGGCGACAACACCGACGGCGTCGGCCTGGTCCGCGACCTCACCGAGCGCCACGGCCTGGACCTGCGCTCGCGCCGCACCCTGTTGCTTGGCGCCGGTGGCGCCGCGCGTGGCGTGGCGCCGGCCCTGCTCGACGCCGGCATCGGCGACCTCTTCATCATCAACCGCACGCCCGAACGCGCCGACGCGCTGGCCGACGCGCTGGCCCAGCCCGGCCGCGTCCACCCGCGTTACTTCAGCGACGTCAATTCGCTGGGCATGTTCGACCTGATCATCAACGCCACCTCGGCCGCGCGCGATGCGGCCCTGCCGACGCTGCCCGTTGCACTGGCCGGCCCGCGCACGGCGGCGGTGGACCTGAGCTACGGCGAAGTCGCCATTCCGTTCCTGGCCTGGGCGCATGCGGCCGGTGCACACGACCGCATCGACGGCCTGGGCATGCTGGTCGAACAGGCCGCCGAAAGCTTCCAGCGCTGGCACGGCGTGCGGCCGGATACCGACCCGTGCTTCGAGTTCCTGCGCGAGCACCGCGCGGTGCTGGTCACCGCCGACTGAACTACCCGGTCCAACGAAGTGGAATGCCGCACGCACTGCGGCGCGTGCTGCATCGCGCCGTCCATCACCTCGCCCATTCCCGGCATGCCGCATGGCAAGCCGGCGGGAATGCCGTGCGTGCAACTGGACGACGAGTTGCGTTGCCGGCTGTTCGGCCGGCCCGAGCGTCCGGCGTTCTGCGCGTCGCTTCGCCCGACGGCTGACATGTGCGGAGCCAATCGCGACGAAGCGATAGCCGGGCTTGCCGAACTGGAACGACTGACCCGGCCCTGAGGCTGGAAGTCACGTCCCTGCGTGTGCGCGTGCCGGGCTACGCTATGGCGCCCCGTCATCTTGTGGATCGCATGAAGCTGCTTGCCGCGTTGTTGATGTTGCTCGCGTCGTTCACCTCGCTGGCCGGCGCTGGCGACGAGGTCATCCACGATGCCGCTCCGCTGATGCGCGATACGCTCGCCGCGGCCAGCGCCGATACATTCGAGCGTGGCGAATTTGTCGCCAGTGACGGCACGCGCATCCGCTACCGCTTGCTGGTGCCGCAGGATGCCAGGCGCGGCAAGCGTTATCCGCTGGTGCTGCAGCTGCATTCCTCCGGTGGCATCGGCAGCGACAACGAGGCACAGATCGAACGCATGCCGCTGAGCTGGGCGATGCCCGACGTACGTCGTCGCTACCCGGCCTACGTGCTGGTGCCGCAATTCGAACAGCGCAGCGCCAACTACGACTCGCCGGAGCATCCGCAATCGGCGGTCGCATCGCCGGCGCTGGCGGCGGCCATCGAGCTGGTCGAACACGTGGCCTCGCAACGCCCGGTCGATCGCCAGCGGATCTACGCCGCCGGGTTCTCGATGGGCGGCTCGGCCACCTGGCTTGTGGCGGCCGCGCGCCCGGACCTGTTCGCCGCGATCGTGCCGGTGTCGGGCATCGCGCCGGCCGATGACGCGGCCCGGTCGCTGCTCGGCATGCCGGCCTGGGTGATCCACGGAAACGCCGACCGCGAGAACCCGATCGACGCCGACCGCCGCCTGGTCGCCGCGATCCGCGCCCTCGGCGGCAGCAAGGTCCGCCTGCGCGAATACGACGGGCTCGAGCACCGCATGCCGGCCGACAGTTACCCCGGCGACTGGTGGCGCCAGTGGCTGTTCGACCAGCGTCGACACTGAACAGGGGCCCCGGAAAACCCGGTGCGATCCCCTGCCGGCACGCGTTTGCCGACCCGCCCGAACTGCCATAGTCTGCAAACAGGGACCGGCTGGGGCACGCACGGACCAGCCGGGCTTCGGGTAGTGGGGACTATCTCAGGGGGAAGGCATGGCAAACCACGTAAGGGCAGCACACGCTCATCGGATGGTCGCGGGCATCTACTGCGTCGTCATGGTGCTTGCGGCGATCTTCGTCTTCGCAGCGGTTGGCAACAATCCGGCCATGGTGGCGGCATCGATCGCGGCGCCGCTGGCCATTCTTGCGGCCGCACACTTCGTCGTCGGAAACAGCGCGGACCGATGCAGCGGACGCACCGCTTCGCTGGTGCTGGGTGCGGTCACGATGCTGGTCGTTCCGATCGGCACCGTCATGGGCATCTACATCGTCAAGTACTCGCTCGGCGAGTGGGTGCCGGAAAAGCGCCTGTCCGAATCGCTGGCCGATGGCTGGCCGCAGGAAGCGGCCTGACGATCGGCGTGCAGGTCTTGCGCGGCGGCGCTACAGCAAGCCGTCGCGCTTGACCGACAGGTACTTCTCCACCAGCGACGCGGCGAGCTTGTCGCAGGCCACGTCGAGCACCATCACGCCGTGATTGCGCAGCGCCTCGTGCGCTGCGTTGCGCTGCTCGAGGTACTGCGCGGTGGCGCCGGCGCGAATCGCCTGCGACAGGTCCTGCACCGTCTCGCCCAGGGCACTGTCGAGCGAACCTTCGCGCAGGCTCGCCACGCAAACCAGATGGCGCTTGCGCAGCATCTGCACGGCGGCGAGCACGTCGTCCATGTCCTCGTCGCGCAGGTTGGTCACCATCATCACCAGCGAACGCCGGCGCTGGCGCAGTGACAGTTCGGTCGCGGCGGCGAGGAAGTCGGTGGCCACCGGCTGCGGCTGCAGTGCGTAGCTGGCGCGCAGCAACTCGTCGATCGCGCCGACGCCACGCCGTGGCGGTACCCATGCGCTGTCGCCGCCACTGGCGAGCAGGCCGACCGCATCGCCCTGCCGCAACGCCAGATAGGCCACGACCAGCGAGGCGTCGAGCACGTGGTCGAAGTGCGCCATTTCGCCGTCGCGCGCCAGCAGGCGGCGGCCGGTGTCGAGCAGCAGCACCAGCTGCTGGTTCTTTTCGTCCTGGTACTCGCGCGAGATCAGGCGCCGCGCACGCGCGGTGGCCTTCCAGTCGATCTGGCGCATGCTGTCGCCGATGCGATACTCGCGCATCTGGTGGAAGTCGGTGCCTTCACCGCGACGTCGGCGCAGGTGCGCGCCGACCAGGCGCGAGGCCTGCTCGGCACTGAACATGGCAAAGCGCGCGAGCGGCGCGAAGTTCGGAAAGACCCGCACCGACTGTTCCACCGCCGCGACGCGCGAGTGCCACCACAGGCGCAGCGGCGAGTGCAGGCGCAGCTGCACGCCGTCGAAACGGAAGTCGCCACGGGCGTGGGCGCACAGGTGGTACTCGAACGACGCCGCTTCGCCGGCCTGCAGCTGCAGGCGTCGTGGCAGGCCGTGCATGCGCCAGCCGCCGGGGTGCAGGTCGAATACATCTAGCCGCTGGGCGTGCTCGTCGCTTTCCAGGTTCAGCGTGACCGGGCGCTCGATGCCGATCGGCCAGGTGTCGGCGAGCCGGCGCGCCACGCGCGGCGTCGGGCGCCGCAACACCTGCGCGGCATCGAACAGGACCAGCACCAGCAAGCCAAGGCCGGCGATAGACCATGCCTGCAGCGGCGCGCGCTCGAACGCCACCGCGACGCCGAGCGCGGACCACAACACCAGCAGCCACAGCATGGCCGGGGCCGGGCGCGGCAGCGAGCGACGGACGGCGACGGCGTCGGTCATCGCATGCCCTCATCCTGCATGCCCTCACCCCGACCCTCTCCCGCAAGCGGGAGAGGGAGGAAGGTGCGGGGGCTTCGCGGTCCGCTCACTTGCGCGGCGCCTCCACCTTCGACAGCAGCGCGTGCAGCACGTCGTCGGGCGACTGCCCTTCGATCTGCAGCTCCGGTGCCAGCGCGATGCGATGGCGCAGTGCCGGCTTGGCGATCTCGCGAATGTCGTCGGGCGTGACGAAATCGCGACCGGCCAGCACGGCCTGTGCACGCGCGGCGCGCACCAGGGCGAGGCTGCCGCGCGGACCGGCGCCCATCGCGATGCCGGCCCAGTCACGGGTGGCGGCGACAATCCGCACCGCGTAGTCGATCACCGCATCGTCCACGGTCGTGAGTGCGGTGCCGGCCTGCATCGCCGCGATCTCCTGCGGGCCGAGCACGCGCTGCACCTGCGACAGGTCGAAATCGGAAGCGCTGCGGCCCTGGCTGACCGCGGCCACCATGCGCTTCTCGTCGTTGCGCGAGGGGTAGCCAATCAGGATCTTCAGCAGGAAACGGTCGAGCTGCGCTTCCGGCAGCGGATACGTGCCTTCCTGCTCCACCGGGTTCTGCGTGGCCAGGGTCAGGAAGGGCGCCGACAGCTGGAAGCTGTGGCCTTCGATGGTGACCTGCAGTTCGGCCATCGCTTCCAGCAACGCCGACTGGGTCTTGGCCGGCGCGCGGTTGATTTCGTCGGCGAGCAGCAGGTTGGTGAACACCGGGCCGCGACGGATGTTGAACGTCTCGGTCTTCGGGTTCCACACCGCGTGGCCGCTGATGTCGCTGGGCATCAGGTCGGGGGTGAACTGCACGCGTGCATAGGTGCAGTCCAGCGCGCGCGACAGCGCCCGCACCAGCAGCGTCTTGCCCAGGCCGGGCACGCCTTCGATCAGCACATGGCCGCCGGCGAGCAGCGCGATCAGGATCTGGTCGAGCACGTCGGCCTGGCCGATGAAGGCCTTGCCGACCTGCTCGCGAACGGCAGCGGCGCGTTCGGCCAGCTCGGCGCCGGTGATCGGGACCAGGGGTTGGTTGGTGTCGGCGTTCATGGCGTGGACTCGTGTGTTGACTCGTTTACGAACCGGGCGGGCTGGACGGTCACAGCTGGTTCCTCAGGCGCACCAGGGTGGCGATGCGGCTGCGGAACGCGGCGTGGTCGCGTGCGATCGGCGTGGACAGGGCGTCGCGGATCTCGGCCGCGGGCACGTTGAAGCGTTCGGACAGCATCAGCACCTGCGCTTCGCCGCCGAGCGCGGCTGCTTGCGGATCGCGACGACGCAGGCGCGCGAGGAAGGCATTGCGCACGGCCTCGTGCAGCAGGTGGGCGTAGCCATATCGGTAGACATGCTCGCCGCTGGCGACGACATGCTCGAGCAGCGAGCGGCGCTCGCTGGCCGGCGCCGGCTGCAGCGGTCCGAAGCGCTGCGCCCGCAGCCACAACCAGGCCAGGAGGGCCAGCAGCAGCGGCAGCCAGGCCATCCAGCTGTAGCGCACCAGCGTCCACCAGAACGACGGCATGTCGGCGTCGTAGATCAGGTGCACCGTGCCGGCCTTGTAGTTCGGCGCGAGCAGCTGGCGGGTGAGGACGATGTGCGGTGCGTCCTTGAGCGAGTCGTTGTCGAGGAAATCGAAGTCGGACAGGACGTCGACGTAGCCGCGGCCATGGGCGATGCGCATGTAGACGTTGCCGCCGCTGTCCGCCCAGCCCAGTACCAGTTCGCCAGCGGTGCCGAGCAGTTCGGCGCGGCGGCCCTTGCAGAACTCCACATGCTTGTCCTGTCCGGGCACGTCCCAGCCGGCGCACTGCAGCGGCGTGCGTGCGGGGACGACGTCCAGCTGCGACAGCACCGGCACGGTGGTTCCGGGGGCGAAGGGTCCGGGCGGCGGCGTGCGCACCAGCAGGTGGCCGCCCTTCGCCACCCACTCCAGCAGCGCGCGGCCGTCTTCGCGGCTGAGCGTGCGCGGGTCGCTGTAGAGCAGGACGGTGTCGCGCTCGCCGAGGCGATGGCGCTCGCGCTGCAGGTTGGGGCGCGCTTCGGCCTTCACTCCGTCGGCGCGCAACGCCAGTTTCAGCACGTAGAGCGGATTGCTGCGCGCCTCGCCCGTGCGCGGCATGTCGACTGACTCCTCGACGCGCTCGTAATTGTGCAACCACCACGCCACGCCGAGGCCGGCGAGTGCCAGCAGCACCGTGGTGATGATCACGGCCTGCAGGTTGTCCCTGCTGATGCCGATGTTCATGCCACCACCCCCGCCGGCGTGGCGACCGGTGCCCAGGCGAAGCGCCGCGACAGTTCGTCGATCAGCGTGTCCAGGTCAGCGACGGTGGGCATGCGCTGCGCATACGCGGCGAACTGCCAGGTGCGCACGGCACGGGCGAATGCATCGCGATCCTCGGCGTATGCGAGCTTGCGCGAAGCGCGGAGGCATTCGGCCTCGGTCGCGCCCGGCACCAGCACGGCGTCGGTGCGCGCCACCATCGCTTCGACGCTGGCGCGGTAGAGCAGCGCCAATGCTTCGCGTTCACGGCCTTCGCGCCAGAGCCGGCGCACGGCCGAGGGCACGTCGTCGGGCAGCGGCTGCTCGGGCTCGGCCAAGTCGGACAGGCGCACGCCACCGGCCTCGCGCTCTTCGCGCGCGACGCCATCGCGGAACCAGACCAGCCAGCGCGGCGCGGTCACCAGCAGGACGATCACCAGCACACCCACGACGACCCACAGCCCGAACTCGCTGATCAACGCCACGATTGAACCGAGCCAGGGCCATTGCAGGTTGTCGCGCTTCTTGACCTCCGGCTTTTTGGAATCGCGCGGCTTCCAGGTGGCCACGGTGCGTTTGGGGCTCACCGTCGGATCTGCGTATGCCTTGGCGACGGCCTTGCGCAGGCTGGCGTCGTCGACCAGTGAGCGGCCAAAGATCTGCTTTGGCGTGACGCGCGTGATCTTGCGATTGCCGACCGGAGTGCCCGGGACGACGTACTCGCCATCGGTCTGCGCCTGCGCCTGCGATTCGCCGTCCTGCGCATGCGACACCGCGGGCATCGCCGCGAACGCGAACGCCAGCAGCAACAGCAACGGCGCACCGGCCGTGGCCAGGCGCGCGCCCAGCCGTCGCAGCGCCAGCTCGATATCCCAGGCCTCGATCTCGGTGCGGCGGTTGAGGTACAGGCCCAGGCCACCGCCGATGAAGAACGGTTCGATGAGCGTCGTCGCGGCCCAGGCGAGCAGGTTGTTGGTCAGCCCCAGCCAGGCAGGCGAGTTCTGCAGCACCTTCCACACCGAGCTGCCGAACTGCGACAGGTACTCGCTGGGCACGAACAGCATCGTCGCGGCAAAGAAGCCCAGCAGCAGGGCAATCTCGAAGTGGACGCAGACAATCGTCAGCGCGGAGCCGACACCGTATGCGGGTGCGCCCAGCGTTTTCCGGCGCTCCGCCGCCTCGCGGCCGCGGCCACCTTCCAGCAGGTCGACCGGCAGGTACAACGAACGCACCGGTCCCAGCCGGCGCCAGGTCAGGTACGGCAATGCCCAGCGCAGCCCCCACGTACGCTGCGCCTGCAGCGTCTGGCGCGGAGTGGGCACGTCGCCGAACACCGCTCGCGAGAGCACGTACAGCGGAATGCGGTCGAACACAGGCTTGAGCCACCACATCACCACGCCGGCCAGCCACAAGGTGTCCGTTGCCCATGCCAGGGCATTGACCAACAGCAGCACGGGGACGGTCAGCGCCAGCCAGGGCTTCCAGATCGCCGCGGCGTGGCGGCGGGTGAGCGCGGTGCCGAGCTCGACCGCTTCCCACGCGGTGCGCGGCCGCAAGGCCACTGTCAGCGATTCGATCTTCATGGCGCTCCGCCGAACCCGGCGGGGTCATCGTCGATGGAAGCGTGGTTGCGTCCACCGCGCCACAACCACAGCAGCGTCAGCGTCCACAGCGCGGCGCCGACGCTGTACTTGATCCATGCCGGCATCCAAGCGATCGACGACCAGAACGCTTCGACGAACGCCGCAAACACCAGCATCGCCAGCACGCCCAGGCACAGCAGCGCACCGCGCCGTCCGCCGTCGACGAGGGCGTCGATGCGGCGGCGCTGCCCGGGCGCGACCAGGTTCAGGCCCAGGCGCAATCCCGCGCCGCCGGCGATGACAATCGCGGTGAGCTCGGGCGCGGAGTGGGCGGCAACGAAACGCCAGAACGGATCGCCGTGCCCCACCGCCTGCAAGTGGCCGGCGACGCCACCGGCCATGATGCCGTTGACGATCAGCACCACCACCGCGCCGATACCGGCGAGCAGGCCACTGGCGAACGTGCGGAAGCCGATGCTGACGTTGTTCCACACGTAGAAGCCGAACATCGCCACGTCGGTGCCGTTGTCGCGCCCGAGCTTGCGCAACGGATCGTCCGGGTCGTACATCGCCTCGAACTGCATCAACTGGGCCGGGTCGAACAACGATGCCGACAACTCCGGCGTCAGCTGGATGGCGACGAACACCACCACCAGCGGCAGCCAGAACAGCAGCGCCGAGGCCGCCATGCAGCCGCGCTCGGCGCGCACCAGGCGCGGGAAGCCGGCCATCAGGAATTCCACCGCCCGGCGCCAGCGCGGCGGCGGCGTGCGGTAGAGCAGGCCGTGGCCGCGTTGCATCAGTTGCTGCAGGCGGTCGGTGACCAGCGGGCTGTAGCCGCGACGGCGCGCCAGCGCCAGCTGCTGGCACAGGCGGCGGTAGCGCGCCGGCATTTCATGGTCGGCCAGGCCGTGCCACTGGCGACGCGACATGCGCGCTTTCTTTACCTGCTGGCCACGCGCATCGAGCCATTGCTCGAACGCATTCCACTCGGTCTGGTGGCGCTTGATGAAGTGTTCCTGCCGCATCTCAGCGCCGCCCCACCAGCCAGTTGGCGATGCCGTACAGGCGCGTCACCGCGAGCGTGCCGCGCGCGCCGGTGAGCGGCGTGGCGAACTCGGCCAGCTCTTCCTGGCGGGCCTGGGTCAGCCGCGGCCCGCGCTCGGCGAACGACACCAGCGCGGCCTGTTCGTAAGGGTGCAGCACCACCGGCGGCGCCATCACGTGGTCGACCGGCGCCACCGTCGGCGCCTGGGCGCGGACGTCATGCACGACCAGCGTGCCGGCGACCATGTCGCCGACGCGCCGGCCCCAGGGATCGAACAGGCTGCTGACCAGGCCGGCGGCATAGCCAAACGGCAGCATGTCGACCACGCGCAACAGGTTGCGCGTGAATGCGGCCAGCCAGCCCACCGGCGCGCCGTTGCCGGCGACCACGCGCAACCCGAGGGCGCGCTTGCCGGGCGTGCGCCCCTCCCACATCGCTTCGAACAGCACCGGGTAAAACCAGTACACCAGGAACAATACGACCGCGTTGAAGCCCGCGCCGCTGCGCCCCAGCAACCCCAGCACCATCGCCGAGACGAATACGATGCCCAGCCGGATCGCCAGGTCCAGCATCCAGGCCAACGCCCGCGGCACCGGTCCGGCCGCGGGCAGGTGCAGGGCGACGCCTTCTGGCGTCACCACTTCCCGGTAGGTGTCGAGGACCACGTCGACAGTCAGACGTTGACCACCATCGTGTCGGCAATGTGGTCATGCAGGCAGCGACGCTGCTCGCCGAAGATCCACAGGATGTTGGCGATGCTGAAGATCCAGCCGATGTAGGGAATCGCACCAATCAGTGACGGCACGCAGTAGCGCAGCCAGAACAGGCGACCCAGGCCGGCGCGCTCGCCGTCGGTGCGGACGATGCGAATGCCGATCACGCGCTTGCCGATGGTCTGGCCCTCGCGGCTGAGCAGGATCAGCGTGTAGATCAGCAACGCGAGGTAGCCGACCATGGTCAGCAGCACCAGCGAGCCACCCAGCTCACCGATTCCGCGCTGCGGGGTGTAGCGCATCGCAGCGATGACGGCGGGAATGGCGACGACCAGCGAAATGCCGCCATCGACCAGTGCCGCCATCAGGCGCGGCAGCCGTCCGGCCGTGGTGAGTTCGTCGTCGAAGCGCTCTTCCGGCGTCGGCTGGACCTGCGCGGTCGGCGCCGCATACGGATTGCGGTACTCGAAACTTTCCATGTATCCCCCATTCCCTTGCGGGAATTTCCTTGCGTGTACGGTGCCCGCGACCCCCTGCCGCGAGCTGCCGCTCCGCTAACCGTTCATGCCAAGGTAGCGGTCCTTCAATCGTACATAGTGCTGGGCGCTGTAGTGCAGCTGTTCGATCTCGCGCTCGCTCAGCCGGCGCACCAGCCGGGCCGGGTTACCCAGCCACAACTCGCCCTCGCCGACCTGCTTGCCCGGGGCGATCACCGCACCGGCGCCAACGAAACCATAACGGTGCACGCGCGCGCCGTCGAGCACCCGCGCGCCCATGCCGATCAGGCAGAAGTCGTCGAGGGTGCAGGCGTGCAGGATGGCGCCATGGCCGACGGTGACGTCATTGCCGATCACCGTCGGCACGCCACCGGGCTGGGTGAACGGCCCCTCGTGGGTGACATGGACGATGGTGCCGTCCTGGATGTTGGTGCGGGCGCCGATGTGGATGCGGTTGACGTCGCCGCGGATCACGCACATCGGCCAGATGGAAACGTCGTCGCCCATGGTGACGTCGCCGATGACGACGGCGGTCGGATCGATGTAGACCCGCTCGCCGTGCGTCGGGAAGGTGTCGAGGTAGGGGCGCATGGTCATGCCCGGATTCTATCCGGAGGGGGGTTTAGAGGGCGGTGTCGATGTCCGCCAATGCCCTGCTCGGCCCACCCCGGCGAGGTCTACACTCACCCGTATGGACATCACCGCCGACACGCCCCTCAACGAACTGGCCGCTACCCGCGAGCGCCTCAGCCAGGCCTGGCAGAAGAACAAGCCGGACTACCACCAGCGCCGCGCCGACCTGGTTCGCCTGCGCGACGCGTTCCGCGCCCGCATCACGGGCATGGACGCGGCCGTCCGCGCCGACTTCGGCCATCGCAGCCAGCACGAGAACCTGCTGTCGGAAGCGATGATCGTGCTGGCCGAGATCGACCACGCGCTGGGCCACCTGCGTCGCTGGATGCGTCCGCGCCGCGCGGCGGTGGGCTGGCGTTTCTGGCCGGCCAGCGCGCAGATCCGTCCGGAACCGGTGGGCGTGGTCGGCATCCTGTCGCCCTGGAACTACCCGGTGAACCTGGCCCTGGTGCCGCTGGTGTCGGCCATTGCCGCTGGCAACCACGTCTACCTCAAGCCGTCCGAGCATGCCCCGCACACCAGCGTGTGGATGCGCCAGCTGCTGGCCGATGTGTTCCCGGCCGACCGCGTCGCGGTCGCCCTCGGCGGGCCCGAAGTCGGATCCGCCTTCGCCGGTTTGCCGTTCGACCACCTGCTGTTCACCGGCTCGACCGCGGTCGGCCGCAAGGTGATGGCCGCCGCCGCGCCCAACCTCACGCCAGTCACGCTGGAGCTGGGCGGCAAGGCACCGGCGATCGTCTGCCCCGACTACCCGCTCGACCGCGCCGCCGCGCGCATCGCCACCGGCAAGTGGTTCAACGCCGGGCAGACCTGCATCGGCGTGGACTATGTGCTGATCGATGCGGCGCGCCGTGACGCCTTCGTCGAGGCGATGAAAGCCGAGCTGCGTTCGCGCTATGGCGACTTTAACGCACCACGGGACTACACCCGCATCATCAACGACGGCCAGTTCGCGCGACTGCGTGGCTATGTCGACGACGCGCGCACGCGCGGCCTGACCGTGATCGAACCGGTGACGCCGGACCTCGACGCCGCAGCGCGCCAGCGCAACGCGCAGGACCGCCTGTTCCCGCCGACCCTGGTGCTGGATCCGCCGCGCGATGCGGAAGTGATGCGCCACGAGATCTTCGGCCCGATCCTGCCGATCGTGAGCTACCGCACGCTCGACGAAGCGATTGCGCAGGTGCAGTCGCTGGAACGCCCGCTGGCGCTGTATCCGTTCAGCGGCGACAACGCCAACATCGAGAAGATCCTCGCCAACACGCTGTCCGGCGGCGTCACCGTCAACGACACGCTGCTGCACTTCGGCGCGCACGACCTGCCCTTCGGCGGCATCGGCCCCAGCGGCATCGGCGCGATCCACGGCCGCACCGGCTTCGATACGTTCAGCAAGCTGCTGCCGGTGTTCCGCCAGCGCCGCATGGCCGCAAGCGACCTGCTCAAGCCACCGTACAGCGGCGCGATCGACAAGATGGTGCGCTGGCTGGCGAAGTAACCCGCGGGCGCTGCTTCCTTCGACTTCGCTGCGCTACGCTCAGGACGAACGGTGATGGAATACAACCGTTCGTCCTGAGCGTAGGCGCGAAGCGCCGAAGTCGAAGGACCAGCAATCAGTTCGCCGCAAACCCCCGCAGCACCGCGACCACCCGCTCCACCCCCGCATCATCCACACCCAGGTGCGTTACCAGACGTATCGCCGGCGTGTAGCCGATCGACACCCGGATGCGCGCCTCCTGCAGCACGCCACGCAGCGCATCGTGCCGCTCCACCGGCACATCGATGAACACCATGTTCGTGTGCTGGGCGACGACGTGCAGCCCCGGCAACCCGGCCAACCCATCGCCCAGCCGCTTCGCGCGCGCATGGTCGTCCGCCAGTCGCGCGACGTTGTTGTCCAGCGCATACGACCCGGCCGCTGCCAGGATGCCTGCCTGCCGCATGCCACCGCCCACGACCTTGCGCCAGCGCTTGGCGGTGTTGATCAGTTCCTGCGTGCCCAACAGCACCGAGCCGACCGGCGCACCCAGGCCCTTCGACAAACACACCGACACGCTGTCGAAGTGCCTGGTGATCTCGCCCGGCGGCACGCCCAGCGCTACCGCCGCATTGAACATGCGCGCCCCGTCCAGGTGCAGCGCCAAGCCACGCCGATCGCACAGCGCGCGCGCCTGCTCAAGGTATGCCATCGGCAACGGCCGCCCGTGCCACGTGTTTTCCAGGCACAGCAACCGCGTGCGCGCGAAGTGCGGGTCGATCGGCTTGATCACCCGCTCGACCACGTCCAGCGGCAGGCTGCCATCGTCGGCCTGCACGACCGGCTGCGGCTGGATGGATCCCAGCACGGCGGCACCGCCGCCTTCGTATTTGTAGGTATGCGCATCCATGCCGACGATGTACTCGTCGCCGCGCTGGCAGTGCGCCATCAACCCGATCAGGTTCGACTGCGTGCCGCTGGGCACGAACAGCCCCGCCGCGAAGCCCAGCTCGTCGGCCAGCCGCTGCTGCAGCGCATTGACCGTCGGATCCTCGCCGTAGACGTCGTCCCCGACCGGGGCGCGCATCATCGCCTCGCGCATGGCGTCGGTGGGTTCGGTGACGGTGTCGCTGCGGAGGTCGATCCAGTTCATGGCACGTGCGGCTGGGGGCGGTGGAGGTCGTGGCGCCGAGTATGCGGCTAAACTTCCCGCCATGAAGATCGCCAGCTGGAACGTCAACTCCCTCAACGTCCGCCTGCCCCACCTGCAACAGTGGCTTGGCACCGCCAACCCGGACATCGTCGCGCTGCAGGAAACCAAGCTCGAGGACGAGCGCTTCCCCGACGATGACCTGCTCGCCGCTGGCTACCGCAGCGTCTTTGCCGGGCAGAAGACCTACAACGGCGTCGCCGTGCTCTCGCGCGAGTCGGCGAAGGACGTGCAGATCGGCATCCCCGGTTTCGAGGACGAACAGAAGCGCGTGCTGGCGGCGACCGTCGGCGACCTGCGCATCGTCAACCTGTACGTGGTCAACGGCCAGGACGTCGGCACCGACAAGTACGCCTACAAGCTGCGCTGGCTCGAGGCCGTGCACGACTGGCTGGCGACGGAGCTGGTGACGCACCCGCGCATGATTGTCCTGGGCGATTTCAACATCGCCCCCGACGACCGCGACGTCCACGACGCCACGGTCTGGAACGACAGCCACATCCTCACCTCGCGTGCCGAACGCGATGCGCTGCTGAAGATCAACGCGCTGGGCCTGCATGACGCCTGGCGTGCGCTCAATCCGGAGGAGCGCCAGTTCAGCTGGTGGGATTACCGCCAGGGCGGCTTCCGTCGCAACCTCGGCCTGCGCATCGACATGACCCTGGTCTCGGAGGCGCTGCGTCCGCATTGCGCCGCCGCGGGCATCGACCGCGAGACGCGCACCTGGGACCGGCCGAGCGACCACGCACCGGCCTGGGTGCAGCTGGGCGGCTGACTCCCGCGCGCCCCGCGTTCAACGCAAAAGGCCCGGCAATGCCGGGCCTTTTGCTTTTGTTTGTCGTCGCGACGCAGCGGTCAGCGCACGCGGCCGCGCCGGAACAGATTGACGATCGCCAGCAGGACAATCGCGCCCACCAGCGACATCAGCAATCCGCTCATGCTGAAGTTGCCGCTGTTGATATCGCCGCCCAGCCCGACCAGGCCGCCCAGCCATCCACCGATGAAGGCGCCGATGATGCCGACGATGATGTTGAGGAACAGGCCCTGTTGCGCGTCGGTCTTCATGATCAGGCTGGCAACCCAGCCGATGATGCCGCCGACGATCAGCCAGACGAGGATACCCATCATGCTCGTGTCTCCTTGACCCGCATACATCAGCGGCCATGCGCCCCAGGGGTTGGGGCGAGGCGAGTCTGTATGGGACGACGTGATGGCGACGTCAGAAAATGTGGGTGAAACAGGGTCGATCTGCCCCGTTGATCGCCGATCTGGCCTGTTAAACCGCCGCTCTCAGCCGTGCAGCAATGCAGCCAGTGCGCCGCGTGGCAGCTTGCCGGTCTCGTTGCGAGGCAACGCGGCAACGCGACGCAACGGCCGCGGCAGGAACACCGGATCGATCTGCTGGCGCAGTGCCGACAGGATCGTCGCTTCGTCGAGCCCCGGTGCGACCGCGAGCGCGGCGATGCGGCGCACGCCCATCGCATCGGCCTCTTCGAGCTGGAAGACGATGCCGTCTTCGACACCGGGCACGGCCAGCAGCTTGCGGGTGAGGTCGCCGAGCGAGGCACGCTTGCCGGCGATCTCGAGCATGTCGGCGTTGCGGCCGCGCAGTTCGAAACTGCCATCGCGCGGATCGACTTCGACCAGGTCGGCCAGCACCACCGGTTCGGGCAGGTGCGGCGCATGCACGGCGGTGCCGTCGGGCTGCGGCGCCAGGCGCACGCCCGGCAGCGGCGTCCACGCTGTTTCGCGCGCGGTGCGACGGCGCGCGATCACGCAGGTTTCGGTGGAGCCGAAGACTTCGCGCACTTCGCAGCCGAAGCGCTCTTCCGCCGCCCGTGCCAGTTCGACCGGCAATGGCGCGGTCGCCGACACAATCCCCGCGAGCGGAGGCAGGTCGACGGCGTCGGCGACGAGCGCGCGCAGGTGCACCGGCGTGGTCACCAGCAGCGGCGGTGTCGGCGCGTCATGCAGTGCGCGCGCGACATCGGCCGGGAACAGCGGCCGCGACGAGTGCACCGCGATGGGCCCCAGCAGCGGCAGCAGCACCGACATCTCCATGCCGTACATGTGCTGCGGCGGCACCGTGGCGATGGCGTGGGTGATGCCGGCCTCGTCGATCAGGCCGGCCAGCGCCGCGAGGTTCTGCGCGGTGCTGGCGCGGAAGCTGGCCCAGGTCTTGGCGTAGGGACGGGGCTGGCCGGTGCTGCCGGAAGTGAATCCGATCGCGACCACCGCTTCGGGGTCGAGCAGCAACGGCGCGCCGTCGAGTCGCGGCAATGGCCGTGGCAGGTGCACGCAATCGGGCGGCGCGACCGCCAGCGCATCGTCACCGAGGCAGTAGCTGTCCGGGTACTGCTGGCGCACCTGGTCGATCACCGCCGGTGCGCGCGAAGGCGGCAGCAGCGTGGTCTGCCCACGCGCGGCGGCCGCGCAGAACGCGACGATGAAGTGGTATCGGTGTTCGCACAGGTTGATCGCATGGCGACCGGCCGGAAGCATCGCCGCCACCGCCCGCACCTGTTGGGTGAAGGTGTCCAGCTCGATGTGGCCGACGGCGTCGAAGGCGATCGCACGCGCGCCGTCGCCGTGCGTGAGCGGCACGGGCAAGCGTTTGGCGATGCTGGCGTCGACGACGGCGGACATTGACGTGATTCCTGCGGCTGGCGCCGACTTTCCCCGCATTAGCTTACGCTGGAGGCCGCCTGCGAACCCAAACGCAAGTTCATGACCCTGTCCGCCCCCGAAACGCCTTCTGACGTCAGGCTGCCCTCCGGCGCCGTGCGCTGGGCCTGGCGTCCGCACCTGCCGCGGCAGCCGGCCGAACCGCTGGCGCGGGACTGGCTGGCCGCCGAGCTCGGCGTCACCGCCGCGACCCTGCCGCTGGCCCGCGACCCGCGCGGGCGACCGCGCCTGGGCGGGGATCTGGCCGGCTGGGACTGCAACTGGAGCCACAGCGGCGACGGCCTACTGATCGCGCTGGGCCAGGGCGTGCAGGTCGGCATCGACCTCGAACGGCTGCGGCCGCGCGCCCGAGCCCTCGAACTGGCCCAGCGCTTTTTCACGCCTACTGAAGTCGATTGGCTGCATGCCGCGCCCTCGGCGGCGGTGCGCGACCACGCCTTCCTGCGGCTGTGGTGTGCCAAGGAGGCGGTGCTGAAGGCGCACGGCCACGGCATTTCGTTCGGCCTGGACCGCCTGCGCTTCGAGGACGGGGACGCTGGCCTGCGCCTGGTGGCCTGCGATCCGGCCCTGGGGACACCAGAGCAGTGGCAACTGCACGAACTGCAGCCGGCCCAGGACTACCTCGGCGCACTGGCCTGGCGTCCGGGCCAGTAGCGCCCGCTCCAACAACCGGGTGGCATCGGCGATACTGCGCGCCGGATGAATACCCCCGCTCCCTTCGATCCGTCGCTGCGCAAATCGCTCGACGATGGCCTGCGCGCCCTCGCCCTCGACCCGGCCCTGTCGGCGCCGCTGCTCGACTACCTGGCGCTGCTGCTGCGCTGGAACAAGACCTATAACCTCACCGCGGTGCGCGATCCGCAGGAGATGGTGAGCAAGCACCTGCTCGATTCGCTGGCGATGCACCCCTTCGTCGACGACATCGCCGCACGCGGCGGGCGCCTCGCCGACCTGGGCACCGGTGCCGGCCTGCCCGGCATTCCGCTGTCGATCGTCAAGCCGGGCCTGCACGTCACCCTGGTCGAGAGTGCCGGCAAGAAGGCGCGCTTCATGCGCGAGGCGATCCGCCAGCTCGGCCTGCGCGATGCACGCGTGGCCGAATCGCGCATCGAGGCGGTGGCAGAGCCGGGCGCGTACGACGCGATAACCGCGCGCGCCCTGGCCACGTTGCCGCTGATCATCGAACTGGGCGGGCACCTGCTCAAACCCGACGGCTGCCTGCTGGCGATGAAGGGCGTCTACCCGCACGACGAGATCGCGGCGCTGCCGGCGGGATGGGCGGTGCGGGATGTGCAGCCGCTCACGGTTCCGGGGCTGGATGCCGAGCGGCATCTGGTCGTGGTGGGACGCACGGGCTAGCCCATCGCCGGCGTCCGGCCGGCGCAAGTGCTTGATCCGGCGTCGCCACTCGTCGCCACGCCCGTCGTTATTGCCCAGCGTACTGCCCAGACAGCAAGGCGGGGACGCGCAAGGGTCCCCATCCGGGCATAATCCACGGTCCGGCCCCACGCCGGTCCACTTCCGCACACAGCCCAGGACGAGCCGCATGGCCCGCATCATCGCCGTCGCCAACCAGAAAGGCGGGGTCGGCAAGACCACCACTGCCGTCAACCTGGCCGCTGCGCTCGCGCGCACGCCCAAGCGCGTGCTGCTGGTGGACCTCGATCCGCAGGGCAACGCGACGATGGGCAGCGGCGTCAACAAGCGCGAACTCGAGAACTCGATCTGCGAAGTGCTGCTGGGCGAGACCGAAGTGCGCAGCGCGATCGTGCGCACCGCCGAGGAATTCGACCTGCTGCCGGGCAACATCGACCTCACCGCGGTCGAAGTGCAGCTGATGGCCGAACCCGGCCGCGAGCAGCGCCTTCGCCTGGCGCTGCAGGAGCTGCGCCCGGACTACGACTTCATCCTGATCGACTGCCCGCCGGCGCTGTCGCTGCTCACGCTCAATGCGCTGACCGCCGCCGATTCGATCATCGTCCCGATGCAGTGCGAGTACTACGCACTGGAAGGCCTGAGCGCGCTAGTCGACACCATCGAAGCGCTCAAGGCCAACCTCAATCCCAAGCTCGAGATCGAGGGCGTGCTGCGCACCATGTTCGACGTGCGCAACAACCTCGCCAACGCCGTCTCGGCCGAGCTGACCAACCATTTCGGCGACCGCGTGTTCCGCACCATCGTGCCGCGCAACGTGCGCCTGGCCGAGGCGCCCAGCCACGGCCAGAGCATCGTCGGTTACGACCGCGCCAGCCGCGGCGGCATCGCCTACATGGGCCTGGCCGGCGAAGTGCTGCGCCGCCAGCGCGAGCGCGACCAGGCCGCCAAGGCAGCAGCACGTCCGCCTGAAGCGAAGGAGACCACGGCATGAGCGTAGCCAAGAAGCGCGGTCTCGGCCGCGGCCTCGAAGCCCTTCTGGGACCCAAGGCAGCGGCCGAAGCGCCGGTGCTGGAGGCCATCGAGGGCGATGTGCTGCGCAGCCTGCCGGTCGATTCGCTGACGCCGGGCAAGTACCAGCCGCGCAAGCACTGGGACCAGGACAAGCTGTCCGAGCTGGCCGAGTCGATCAAGGCGCAAGGCGTGATCCAGCCGATCGTCGTGCGCGACATCGGCGGCAAGCGCTACGAGATCATCGCCGGCGAACGCCGCTGGCGCGCCTCGCAGCTGGCCGGGCTCAACGAAATCCCGGTGGTGATCCGCGAAGTCGACGACCGCACCGTGGTCGCGATGGCGCTGATCGAGAACATCCAGCGCGAAGACCTCAATCCGCTCGAGGAAGCCACCGCGCTGCAGCGGCTGATCGACGAATTCGACCTGACCCACGCCCAGGCCGCCGAAGCGGTCGGCCGTTCGCGTGCGTCGGTGTCGAACATGCTGCGCCTGCTCGAGCTGCCCAACGAGATCCGCGTACTGCTGGAAACCCATGCGCTGGAAATGGGCCACGCCCGCGCCCTGCTGGCGCTGAACCCGCAGGCCGCCATCGCGCTGGCCCGCCAGGCCGCCGAGCACGGCTGGTCGGTGCGCGAGGTCGAGCACCGCGTGCAGCAGCTGTCGGCGGGCGTGATCCCCACGTCGGGTTCCAAGCCCAAGGCCGCCAAGGCCAAGCCGCAGGCCGACATCGCCGCGCTCGAGCGCGAACTGTCGGAATCGCTCAACACCAAGGTCAACGTGATGCATGGCCGCGCTGGCAAGGGCCGCCTGGTGATCCACTACAACGACCTCGATTCGCTCGATGGCGTGCTGGAAAAGCTGCGCGGAAGCACGGCCGAGTAACAACGCCGCCAGGCCGTCACCGTACAAAGCCAGGATGGCTGGATGAACCCCTACAGTTACCGCGTTTCGCTGCGTGCCACCCATCCCAGCGCCGACCTGGCGCCGCTGTTCGAACAACTGGGGCTGACGCCCCGGCGCAGCTGGCGTGCCGGTCAGGCCAAGCCGCTCGAGGGCGGCCAGGGCGTGTATCGCGACAGCTACGGCTATGCCGAACTGACGCCCGATGGCCAGCCGCGCGAATGGAGCCGCGAGCAGATCGAGGATTTCCTCGGCGCCGTGCACCAGCGCCTGTCGATCCACCGCGATTGCCTGCACGCGTTTGCTGCCCAGGGCGGCCGCTGCGGGCTGTTCGTGGGGCTGTTCGGCGAGCAGGCCTTCGGCTTTGAACTGCAGCCCGAACTCAGCGCCGGCCTGGCGGAACTGAAGCTGACGTTGAGCTTCGACTTCCATCCCGGCAACGACGACTGATCGGCGTTCCGACCGCTTTCCGACCTGGCCCGAGGCAAATTCACCGCCGGTTATTGCCCGGATCGGGCATCATTGGCGCCGGTCGGACAGGCCGCTTGGACGACGTCACCCCCGGACCCCACCCATGACCATCCTCGTTACCGGCGCTGCCGGCTTCATCGGCGCGTACACCTGCCGCGCCCTGCGCGCGCGCGGCGCGGATGTCGTCGGCCTGGACAACTACAACGACTACTACGATCCGCAGATCAAGCGTGATCGCGTCGCCGCGCTGTGCCCTGAGGTCGACATCCGCACGCTCGACCTGGGCGACCGCGACGGCCTGGCGGCGCTGTTCGACGAAGTCCAGCCCACCCAGGTGATCCACCTGGCCGCGCAGGCCGGCGTGCGTTACTCGCTGACGCACCCGCACGCCTACGTCGACAGCAACCTGGCCGGCTTCGTCAACCTGCTCGAGCTGTGCCGCCATCGCGGCGTGCAGCACCTGGTCTATGCCAGCTCCTCGTCGGTGTACGGCGACTCGGCGACCCCTCCGTTTTCCGAGGACCAGCGCATCGACCAGCCGCGCTCGCTGTATGCGGCGACCAAGGCCGCCAACGAGCTGATGGCACACACCTACGCGCACCTGTACGACCTGCGCTCGACCGGCCTGCGCTTCTTCACCGTGTACGGCCCCTGGGGCCGTCCGGACATGGCGCCGCTGCTGTTCTCGCGCGCGGTGCTGGCCGGCCGCCCGATCGACGTGTTCAACCACGGCAAGATGCGCCGCGACTTCACCTACGTCGACGACATCGTCAACGGCGTGCTCGGCGCACTGGACAATCCGCCGCCCACCGACGTGGCACCGCCTGCGGCGCCGCACCGCGTCTTCAACCTGGGCAACCACACGCCGGTGGAACTGGAGCGTTTCATCCAGGTCATCGAGTCCACGGCCGGCAAGCAGGCCACCAAGGTCTACAAGCCGATGCAGCCCGGCGACATGGTCGAGACCATGGCCGACACCGCACGCGCGCACGCGGCCTTTGGTTTCGAGCCGGCCACGCCGATCGAGACCGGGCTGCCGCGGGTCGTCGACTGGTGCCGCACCTACTTCGGCGACAAGGCCTGACGCCCCATGAACAACACCCCGCAACTCTCGGTCGTCGTGCCGGTCTTCAACGAGCGCGACAACGTCGCCCCGCTGGTGCACGAGATCACCGCCGCGCTGCGCGGCCGGACCGATTTCGAGATCGTCTACATCGACGACCAGTCGCGCGACGACACGCTGCAGGTGCTGCAGGCGCTCAAGGCCGAGGTGCCGGAGCTGCGCGTGATCTCGCACGTCAAGCAGAGCGGCCAGAGCACCGCGGTGCGCAATGGCGTCAAGGCCGCGCGCGGCGAATGGATCGCCACGCTCGACGGCGACGGCCAGAACGACCCGGCCGACATCCCCAAGCTGCTCGAGAAGCGTGACGCCACTGCCGCCGGCGAAGGCATCAAGCTGTTCGCCGGCTGGCGCGTCAACCGCCAGGACAGCGGCAGCAAGCGCTGGGCCTCGCGCTGGGCCAACGCGATCCGCTCGCGGATGCTGCGCGACGACACCCCCGATACCGGCTGCGGCATCAAGCTGTTCGAGCGCGCCGCGTTCCTCGAGCTGCCCTACTTCGACCACATGCACCGCTACCTGCCGGCGCTGATGCAGCGCGCGGGCTGGAAGACGGTGAGCGTGCCGGTGAACCACCGCCCGCGTTCGGCCGGCGTGTCCAAGTACAACAACCTCAACCGCGCCCTGGTCGGCATCAGCGACCTGCGCGGCGTGGCGTGGCTGATCAAGCGTGGCAAGGTCACCGCGGTTCGCGAGCTGAGCTGAGGCCGGAACGATGGCAATCGACTTCATGAACCAATCCATTTCCTGGCTGGAATGGACCGGTTTGCACATGTCGCCGTGGAAGATCATCGGCCTGACCGGCGCGCTGATGTTCGGCGGCCGCTGGCTGGTGCAGTTCATCGCCTCGCGCAAGCACGGCAAGCCGGTGATCCCGCGGCTGTTCTGGTACATGAGCCTGGTCGGCAGCGTGATGACGCTGAGCTATTTCGTGTTCTCGCAGAAGCAGGACTCGGTCGGCGTGATCCAGAACCTGTTCCCGGCCTTCACCGCCGCCTACAGCCTGTACCTGGACATCAAGCACCGCGGCTGGCACCGGGACCGGGCGAGTCACTGATCCCGACCCGGGGCGCGCATGCGAAGATCGGCGCTTCGTGCCATCACTCCGGTCCTTCCCGTGAAACCACTGCTTGCGGCCCTGCTCTGCGGCCACCTCGCCCTCGCGTCCTTCGCCTCGCATGCCGGCGCGGCCGATACCCGGTTCGAAGCCATCTACAACCAGGAATGGAAGTGGCGCCAGGAACAGACCGGCGCCGCCGATGAAGACAACGACGGCTCGTCCGACCAGCACAAGCTGCCTTCGGTCGACGCCGCCAGCCAGGCCGCCCGCCTGAAGGTCTGGGAGGACGTGCTCAAGCGCCTGGACGGCATCGACACGGCCAAGCTGAGCCCGCAGAACCGCATCAACTTCGCCGTCTACAAGGCACAGGTCGAGAACCTCGCCGCCGACGTTCGCCTGCACGGCTACGAGATGCCGTTCAACTCCGACTCTTCGTTCTGGTCGAACCTGGGCTTCATGACGCGGCGCCCGATGCGCACGGCCGAGGATTACCGTGCCTACATCGACCGCCTGGCCGACGTGCCCCGCTACTTCGACGAGCAGACCGCGAACATGCGTGCCGGCCTGGCGCGCGGCTTCAGCGTGCCGCGTGCGGTGCTCGACGGCCGCGATGTTTCGATCGCGGCGTTGGCCGAGGTCAAGGATCCGCAACAGTCGAACTTCTACGAGCCGTTCAAGCGCATGCCGGCGTCGATCCCGGCCGATGAGCAGGCACGCCTGCGTGCTGCCGGCGCGGCGGCGATCCGCGATCGCATGGTCCCGGCCTACGCCAGGCTGCTGACTTTCTTCCGCCAGGAGTACGTACCGCAGGCGCGCACCACGCTGGGCGCCTCGCAGATGCCCGACGGCGAGGCCTACTACCGCCAGCAGATCCGCGAGTACACGACGCTCGACCTCGATCCCGACCAGATCCACCAGATTGGCCTGGAGGAAGTCGCGCGCATCCAGGCGGACATGGAGACGATCATCAAGCAGGTCGGCTTCAAGGGAGACTTCCCGGCCTTCCTGCGGTTCCTGCGTACCGACAAGCAGTTCTACGCGACCACCCCGCAGGCGCTGCTCGATCGCGCGGCGTGGATCTCCAAGCGGGTCGACGGCGAGGTCGGCAAGTTCATCGGCACCCTGCCGCGCGGCCGCTTCACCATCGTGCCGGTGCCGGCCGACATCGCCCCGTTCTGGACCAGCGGCCGCGGTGGCGCCGGTACCTACTGGCTCAACACCTACGACCTGCCCTCGCGCCCGCTCTACAACCTGCCGGCGCTGACCCTGCACGAATCGTCCCCGGGCCATGCCCTGCAGGGCTCGCTGGCCAAGGAACAGGGCGACCTGCCGGCGTTCCGCCGCGAGACCTATATCTCCGCCTACGGCGAGGGCTGGGGCCTGTACAGCGAGAAGCTGGGCAAGGAAATGGGGATCTACGAAACGCCGTATGAGGATTTCGGCCGCCTGACCTACGAGATGTGGCGCGCCTGCCGCCTGGTCATCGACACCGGCATCCACGCCAAGGGCTGGACCCGCGACCAGGCCCTGGCCTACCTGCGCGACCGCACCGCCCTGAGCGAGCACGAGGTCACCACCGAGGTCGACCGTTACATCTCCTGGCCGGGCCAGGCGCTGAGCTACAAGCTGGGCGAGATCACCATCGTCCGCCTGCGCGCCGAGGCCGAGAAGGCGCTGGGCAACCGCTTCGACATCAAGGCCTTCCACGACGCCCTGCTCAGCCAGGGCTCGGTGCCGCTGCCGGTGCTGGAGGAGCAGGTCCGCGCGTTCATCGCCAAATCGGCGGCGAAGACGGCAAAAGCGGGCTGATTTGTAACTCCCTCCCCTGCGAGCAGGGGAGGGTTGGGGAGGGGTAAAGCCCGCGCAGCGGGCAAGCCCCGGCGCTGCGCGCCTCAACCCCCTCCCAGCCTCCCCCTGCAAGCAGTGGGAGGAGCAGTTTCCCTGTGGATAACTACTTGCCCGGCCTGTCGTTCACGTGCATAATGCGCGGCTCGCTGCGTCCGGCTTGCCTTTAGGGGCATGACCGGGCGGACCCCGGAAGCGCGATTCCGGCCCGCCTCGTGCCGCGAGAATTTCCTACCCGTATCGCGCACCGCCCACACCCCGGTGTGACAGCGGAGGGGCCGCCGCCTCCCTGGCCAAGGGAAGCACCATTACCTTTCGAGGTGCGTATGGCCCGTGTATGCCAAGTAACCGGTAAGCGAACGACGACTGGCAACAACGTCTCGCATGCCATGAACAAGACCCGCCGCCGCTTTCTCCCCAACCTCCACGAGCGCCGCTTCTGGGTCGCTTCCGAGAACCGTTGGGTGAAGCTGCGTGTTTCCAGTGCCGCCCTGCGCACCATCGACAAGAATGGCATCGACGCCATTCTCGCCGACCTGCGCGCCCGCGGCGAAAAGATCTGAGGAGGATCGAACCATGGCTTCCAAGCGCGACAAGATCCGCCTGATCTCTTCTGCCGGCACCGGTCATTTCTATACGACCGACAAGAACAAGAAGAACACCCCGAACAAGATGGAGGTCAAGAAGTACGACCCCGTCGTTCGGAAGCACGTGAACTACAAGGAAGGCAAGATCAAGTGACCTTCTGACCCACGCGCAACGCGCGTGGCTTTGTCAGAAGGTCATCCCCGCGAAGGCGGGGATCCAGCGCCTTCAAACTCCAAAGAGAACCCGCCGAAAGGCGGGTTTTTCTTTTTGTGCGTCCGGAACTCCGCCTGCCTCAAAAAAACGGCCCCTCGCGGGGCCGTAGTGGTGCATCTCACACCGAGGAGATCAGAACTTCTGCGAGTAGCGCATTCGGAAGAGACAGCCGGAAGGTTGGAGCTTATCTACTGCCACAGCCGAGACCGCTGCTAGCAGTCGCAACCAGCTGGTTCGCCGAGTTGTATGCAGCCACGTTTATGGCAGCCCACCGTCCATGTTTGCACCAAGCGGTGCAGGTATTTCCGTCTTCAGTGCAAACATATGGATCGTAGATTCCGCCACCTGACACGGACCAGACGTATCTGCTGTATCCCTCGGTCGCCTCACAAAGCTTCCATGAGTTGAAGTGACCTTGCTCGCAACGAATTGACAGGCTCCGATTCTGGGCGTGCACAGGACTAAGCAGGCAACTCCCCGCGAACGCCAGAACCAAAGCGCAGGTCAATCTCCCAACACGATCTCTCATCTTGCAACTCCTTTTGCGTGGATTGAACGAATCGTCCTAGCTGGCCCGAGAGCTTGGCGCTCGCGCCTCAGAACTTCTGCGAGTAGCGCATGTACACGAACTGACCGGGGACTTCGTACTGCGGGTCGTAACTGTTGGCCGACGTGCTCGCCGAGCGCGGCGGATCGCGATCGAAGATGTTGTTGATGCCCAAGGTGATGCGAGCGTTCCACGGAACGTTCACATAGCCACTGACGTCGGTGTAGGTCACGCTCGGAATCTTGTTCTCCGGGCGCGAACCGGCAGCGGTGATTCGTCCAGGATCCGAGCAGAGCAGCGGAATCTGCGTTGACGAAACCGGCAAAGATGCGCAACTCTCTGTCTGGCTCGAGTAGTAGCGCAGGTTTGCGGTCAGGCCGTAATCGCCGTACGACCAGTTGGTGGCGAGGTTGGAGCGGATGCGCCACTGGTTGTCACGATTCCTGTACTCGCCAACACGATTTCCGCCCTCTCCCGATACCGGATCGTCCGTCACCTCGCCGTCGCCGTTGACGTCGACGTAGTACTTGGTCAGGTAGGTGCTATCCCAGTCGATACCGAACTTTCCGAACTTCGTCGTTGGCAGCTGGTAGGCAACATTGAAGTCGAAACCTTCGACTTCGTACGTGCCAACGTTCAACGACGTTACGAGCAGGTTGGAGATCTGGCCGTCGCTTGCACGAGTCTGCAGCGCACACGCGGATGCGTCGTTGGCGCGGTAGCAACGGTCAAGCACTTCCTGCGCAGTCTGCGAGAAGATCGCGTCGTCGATTTCAACATTCCACCAGTCCAGGGCCAAGCCGAGACCTTCGACGAAGCTCGGGCTGTAAACGAAACCAAGCGTCTTGCTGGTCGACGTTTCCGGCCCCAGGTCGGTATTTCCGCCTACTGTCGTTCGAATCTGGCTGTTGGCCTGATCGTAGGCCGGGACACCCGCGCAGGATGCCGGGGGGCGCTGAGCAGTTCCACCGACGACGCCTGCACAAGGGTCGGCAACTTGTTCGAAGGTATCGCTGACGCCGGAGAACAGCTCTCCGATGGACGGCGCACGGAAACCCTCGCTGTAGTTGCCGCGAACCAGCAGGTCATCGATGGGCTTCCACTTGAAGCCAAACTTGCTGTTGAGCGTGTTACCGAAGGTGCTGTAGTCGGAATAGCGCGTTGCTGCGCTGAGTTCCAGCAACTTGGCGCCAGGAAGGTCTGCCAGCAAAGGCAGACTCAGTTCCAGATAGGCTTCGTCCACGCTGTAGCCGCCTGAGGTGGCGGTCCGGTTGTTACCCGTGCTGTTGCTTGATGCGGTGATCGGATCGGGTTGGTCGAAGCCGGACTCGCTGCGGTGCTCGGCGCCGAAGGAGAACGCAGCCTTTCCGCCCTGCAGCGGGAACAGCTCACCGCCAATGTTGGCGTAATAGTTCTTCAGCTCGTAACCGGAACTGTTGATGCCGGTGAAGCTCGCGTACTCCAGCATCTCCTTGGTGAGCGTATTCGCGCCAAGGAAGTTCAGGGGAACGCAGCCGGCGATCTCTGCGCCTGGCGTACCGCAGCGTGCGACGCCGTTGCCGTCCCGGAACGAAGGGCCCAGGCCATTTCGCAGCGCGCGCACATCGAACAGGCCGGTCTCGGTGTCCTTCTGGTTGTTCTCGCCGTAGAGGTAGCCGGCCTCCCAGGAGAACAAGTTCTTGCCTGCCTCGAACTCACCTTCCAGGTTGCCATTGAAAGCGAACGTGTCCACGTCTTGGCGGAAGAGACGTCCGTTGGTCTCGGTCGCGCGCCGCTGGATGTAGCTCAGGTCGCTCCCGTACGGGTTGTAGACATTGTTGCGACTGATGACGATGTTCTCAGACAGCGAACCCGGGTTGCTGCGTCCCAATACGAGCGGCCCGGCAGCCAGGAGCTGGCTGGATTCGCGCTCGTTGTAGGTGGTCGCCACCTTGAAGCGGACGCTATCGGTGATATCCAGCGAGCCGCTGGCGAACAGCGACGTGCGCTCCTGCGGAGTGCGCAGGTAATTCTCCGGAGCGAAGTTGTAGGAGTCGGACGTCCCGAAGGGGCGCCAGTCCGCTGCCCCGGTTCCCGTCGCGACGAGGAAGCCCGGCGTACCGTCGGGACGCACCGGCGCCGCGTTTCCGTTGTTGGTCCCGAGGATGCCGAAGCGGCCGGCGGGCGACGTCGAACTGTTTCCCGTGCCCGGGGTAGCACCGAAGAACGGCACCGCGGAGATCTCGCGGTCCCCGGCGAAGACGGGGTCTTCCTGGACGTACCCGACGCCCAGCAGCGCATGCCATCGATCACCCGAGGATCCGAGGGTGAAGTCGTAGGCCTGGCGCTCGCCGTCGCCCTTGTCGTACTGGCCGAGGTAGGCGTTTGCTTCCGCGCCGTCGAAGTTCTGACGCAGGATCACGTTGACGACGCCCGCAATGGCGTCGGAACCGTAGATCGTCGAGGCGCCGTCCTTGAGGACTTCGATCCGCTCCACTGCCGCGGTCGGGATGGAGTTGAGGTCCACCGCGCCGCCCAGGCCGGTGCCGCCGACCCAGCGCTTTCCGTTGACCAGCACCAGGGTTCGGTTGGAACCGAGATTGCGCAGGCTTACGCGAGTCTCGCCATTGCCGCCGTTGTTGTAGCTGGAGTTCAGAGTCGAGCCGCCAGCGCTGATTCGCTGGATCACATCACCAATCGACGTCAGCCCCTGTGCACTGATGTCCTCCCGGCTCAGCGAGAAGATCGGTTGCGAGGTCTCGATGTCGGCGCGCTTGATGCGCGAGCCGGTGACTTCGATGCGGTCGAGTGTCGTGGCGCCCGTGTCAGTTGATTCCTGTGCGCCGGCCATTGCCGGCGCCAGTGCGATCGCGATGCCTGCCGGCAGCATGCCGACGCGCACCGCGGTGCGCAGGTTGCGGTGTTCCATGTAGTGAATCTCCGAATATTGTTATGGGCGCGTTAAGCGCCCACCAACCTTATTCCGGAGTTCTTGATCACGTTTTCCCGCGCGAATCTGACAGCTTCGCTACCGGCGTTGATTTCTTTTGCGTGCGCAACTCGTCGCCTTTGCAGGACGAGGTCGGCATCGCGGCGCGCCGCCCGGTACTCCGATGCGGTCATGCCGAAGCGTGCGCGGAAGCTGCGGGCGAAACTGCAGCTGTTGTCGAAGCCGCTGGCGGCACCGACTTCGCCGATGGTCATCAGCGTCGAGGCGAGCAGGCTGGCGGCGTGGTCCAGCCGCATACGCGCCGATGCCGCCAGCGGGCTTTCGCCATAGAGCTTGTGGAACAGCTTGGAGAAGTACCAGGTGGAGAATCGCGTGCGCTCGGCCAGTTCGCTGATGCGGACGATGCGATGGCAATGCCCTTCCAGGTACAGGCTGGCACGTTGCATCCGCTCGAACACCTGGCGCTTGCGTCCGAGCGACGCCCCGGGGCACAGGCCCAGCCGGGCCCCGTACTCGGCCTGCATCTCCTCCAGGAACAGCAGCATCGAGCGCAGTGGCGCCTGGATGCGACCGCTGCGGCCGTCCTGCTCCATGGTGCGCGAGGCCCGGTACCACATGCGCGACACCGCCCTGGCCTGGCCCGGCTTGAGGCGTCCCCGCCCGACATAGAGGCCGAAATCGGAGAAGCGAGCCATCGCCCGCAGCGCGTCCTCGGTGATGGTGAGGCCGATGCAGATGCCGTCGTGGTCGGGCTGGATCTGCGGCATCGAATCCTTGGCGAACGCGATCCAGTCGCCAGTGCGCAGGTAGAACCGGCCTTCCTTGGCTTCCACCCAGGAGCCGGCACGCATCTGCACCCAGATCGACAGGTCCTGGCTGGTCAACTCGACGCTTCCCAGGCGCGATGCACCGACGCACCTCGCCCACTGGTTTTCGGCCGGACCAACGCGCAGCTGTTGACCGCGATCCGCCCACTTTGCTCGTTCCATAGGATCTGACTTACGTGTGAGGGCGTTCAGGCTCACTTGGCGTGGCTGATGAGTACATAAGAACCTTCTCAAAATGACCTCGGGCGTTGCCCTGTGACACCCGTGTCGTCACACCTCATGGCCGCCGTGCGATCCGGTCCATGCCGTCATCACGCCGCCATGGTCCAATGCCGCCATGCCCTTCGACCTGCACGCCGGTTACTGGCTGTTCTTCCTGGACTGGCTGATCCGCCTGGCCGCGCTGGCGTGGATTCCGGTGCGCAGCCCGCCGGCCGCCGCGCGCAGCTGGTTGCTGCTGGTCGGCTTCGTGCCGCTGTTGGGGCTGCCGCTGTACCTGGTGCTCGGTCATCCCTGGCTGGCGAAGCAACGGCGCGAGCGTCAGGCGCTGGCATCACGTGTGATTCGCGAACGCCAGGATGGCCTGCGTCATTGGCGCTGGCTGCCGACGGCGGGCGAAGGCGAAGCCAGCGCCGACATTCCGCGCCTGGCCGAGCGCCTGGGCGACTTCATGCCCACGCGCGGCAATGGCATCGAGCTGCTCGACGATTACGAGCAGTCGCTGGCTTCACTGCTGGCCGACATCGACGGCGCGCGCGAGGAAGTGCACCTGCTGTACTACCTGATGTTCGACGATCGCGTCGGCACCGCGGTCGTCGACGCGTTGCAGCGTGCGGCCGCGCGTGGCGTTCGTTGCCGGATGTTGCTCGACGCGGTCGGCGCCAAGCCGGCGTTGCGTGCATTCGCGCGGACGCTGCGCGAGTGCGGCATCGAGGTCCACGCGATGCTCGCCGGCGGCCTGGCCTGGCGCAGCCTGTCGCGCATGGACCTGCGCAACCACCGCAAGATCGCGGTGATCGACCGCCGCGTCGGTTACGTCGGTTCGCAGAACCTGGCGGCGCCGGAGTTCGTGCCCGATCGCCCGAATCGCGAGCTGGTCGCGCGCGTGCAGGGGCCGGCGGTGCGGCAGATGGCGGGGCTGTTCGCCAGCGACTGGCTGATCGAAACGGGCGAGCGCCTGCAGGCCGACGGCGACTACGCCGGCACCGGCGCGGCGCCGGCGCAACTGCTGCCGGGCGGGCCGGCCTACCCCTTCCAGAACGCGCGCAATGTCGTGGTCGCGCTGATCCAGCACGCACGCCGGCGGGTGGTGCTGACCACGCCTTACTTCGTCCCCGACGACGTCACCCTCGGCGCACTGCACCTGGCCGCGCTGTCGGGCGTGGAAGTGCAGCTGGTGCTGTCGCAGAGCAACAACCAGAACCTCACGCGCTGGGCGCAGCGGTCCTACTACGAGGAACTGCTGGAAGCCGGCGTGCGCATCGCGCTGTACCGTCCGCACTTCCTCCACGCCAAGCACCTGAGCGTGGACGACGACATCGCCCTGATCGGCTCGATCAACCTCGACATCCGCTCCTTCGCGCTCAACGCCGAGGTCGGTTTGCTGTGCTACGACCGCGCCGTGGTCGAGCGGCTGCGCGGGATCGAGGCGGACTACCTGGCCGATGCCGATATCCTGTCGCTGGACGGCTGGCGGGCCCGTCCGGCCTGGCGCCGCAGCGTGGAGGGCATCGCCCGGCTGGCCGATTCGCTGATCTAGGACCCTCCACGCAGCCCGCCCCGCTTTGGTCGTAGAGCCGCCGCGCCGGCGCGGGTCTACACTGCGGCCATGGCTGCAAAGGGCGCATACCGGTGATCCCAGGCTGGATTCTGTTGCTGGTGTCGGCGGGCTACGTCGGCGTGCTGTTCGTGGTCGCCTACTACGGCGATCAGCGTGAGCTGGCGCCCAGGGCGCGCTGGCTGCAACCGGCGGTGTATTCGCTGGCGCTGGCGGTGTACTGCTCGTCGTGGACGTTCTATGGCGCGGTCGGCACGGCCGCGCGCACCGGGCTGGGCTTCCTGCCGATCTACCTGGGGCCGTTGCTGATGCTGGCCTTCGGCTGGCGCATCCTCGAACGGCTGGTGCTGATCTCGGGCCAGAACCGCATCGTCTCGATCGCCGACTTCCTGTCGTCGCGCTACGGCCGCGCGCCCGGCCTGGCGGCGCTGGTGGCGGCGGTGGCGCTGACCGCCGCCGTGCCCTACGTCGCCCTGCAGTTCAAGGCGGTGGCGATGAGCGTGGAAGTGCTGGCCAACGTGCCCAGCGACGCCGGGCTGCTGCACGATCCGGCGTTCTATGTCGCGCTGCTGCTGGCGGTGTTCGCGATCCTGTTCGGCACGCGCCAGATCGATGCGACCGAGCACCATCGCGGCATGGTGCTGGCGGTGGCGCTGGAATCGCTGGTGAAGTTGCTGGCCTTCCTCGCGATCGGCCTGTTCGCGCTGTTCCACCTGCCCGGCATCGGTTCCCTGCCCGAACGCATGGTTCAGGCCGCGAGCATCGTGACCGCGCCCGGCGTGCCGGCCGGCTTCGTCGCGCAGACCCTGCTCGCCTTCGCCGCGATCGTCTGCCTGCCGCGCCAGTTCCATGTCGCCGTGGTCGAGTGCCAGGACCCGTCCGACCTGCGCTCGGCGCGCTGGATGTTCGGTGGCTACCTGGTGCTGATCTCGCTGCTGGTGGTGCCGATCACGCTCACCGGCCAGGCCCTGCTCGCCGGCACCGGTGCATCGCCGGACACGTACGTGCTGGCGCTGCCGCTGGCACTGAAGCAGGAATCACTGGCGCTGATCGTCTACATCGGCGGCTTCTCGGCAGCCACCGGCATGGTCATCGTTGCCAGCGTCGCCCTGGCGACGATGGTCAGCAACGACCTGATCATGCCGCTGCTGTTGCGCAGCGGCGCGCTGCACGAAGGACAGGGCATCGACCGCCAGGTGTTGTGGGTGCGCCGCATCACCATCCTCGGGCTGGCGATGATGGCGTACGCCTACCACCGCGGTTCGGCCTACTACGGACGTGCTGCCGAAGACACCCTGGCCCAGCACGGCCTGCTCGCCTTCGCCGCGGTCGCGCAGTTCGCGCCGGCGCTGATCGGCGGCCTGTACTGGCGCGGCGCCAGCCGTTCCGGTGCGTTCGCCGGCCTGTTCGCTGGCACGGTACTGTGGCTGTACACGTTGCTGCTGCCGGCGCTGGCGCGTGGCGGCTGGTTCGGCGCGGGCTGGCTCGATCACGGCCCGCTCGGCGTCGACTGGCTGCAGCCGGAACAGCTGTTCGGCCTGCACGGCTGGGACCCGCTGACGCACGGCACGTTCTGGTCGCTGCTGTTCAACGTCGGTGTGTTCCTGTTCGTGTCGGTGCGGCAGCGCCCGCGCCTGCAGGAACAGTTGCTGGCGTCGCCGTATCTCGATCCGTACGTGCAGCGCCCGGCGCTCGGTCCGGGCGGCTGGGCCGGCAGCGTGCGCGGCAGTGAGCTGCTGGCGCTGGCCGAGCGCATCGTCGGTGAACGCCATGCCCGCCGCGCGTTCGAGGAATACGCACAGCAGCAGGGCCGGCCGTGGCAACCCGAGCAGCCGGCCGATCGCGCTCTGGCGCAGTTCACCGAGCGCCTGCTGGCATCGGCGATCGGTGCCGCTTCGGCACGCCTGACATTGACCACCGCGCTGCGCGGCTCGGGCATGGAGCTGGGCGAAGTGGTCGCGCTGCTGGACGAAGCCAACCAGGAGCTGCGCTTCAACCGCCAGATCCTCTCGACGACGCTGGAGAACATCAGCCAGGGCGTCAGCGTGGTCGATGCCGAGATGCGCCTGGTGGCCTGGAACCGCCGCTACCAGGAACTGTTCGAGTACCCCGACGGCATGCTCTACGTCGGCCGGCCCGTCAGCGACCTGATCCGCTGGAACGCCGAGCGCGGCGAGATGGGGGCCGGGCCGACCGATGCGCAGGTGCAACGCAGGCTCGCGCACCTGCGCGCGGGCGCGCCGCACGTGTTCGAACGCGTGCGCGCCAACGGCCAGGTCATCGAGATGCGCGGACGGCCGCTGCCCGGCGGCTACGTCACCACCTACAGCGACGTCACCGACTACAAGCGCGCCGAGCAGGGCCTGCGCGAGGTCAATGAAACGCTGGAGCAGCGTGTCGAGTTGCGCACGCGCGAGGCCGAATCGGCACAGCAGTCGAAGACGCGCTTCCTCGCGGCGATCAGCCACGACGTGCTGCAGCCGCTCAATGCGGCGCGCCTGTTCGCCAGCGCGCTGCGCGAGACACCCGATGCGGTCGAACAGGCACGCCTGGCCGAACGTGTCGACGCCTCGCTGCGCGCCGCCGAGGACCTGCTCGACGGCCTGCTGGACATTTCGCGCCTGGATGCCGGCGCACTGCGCATCGAGATCGTCGACTTCGACGTGAATGAACTGCTGCGGGAACTGGTGGCGCAGTACGCGCCGGTCGCTTCCGGGCGTGGCCTGCAGTTGCGCGTGCGTGCGCCGGACCGGCCACGGCCGGTGCGCAGCGACCGTCGCCTGCTGCGCCGTGCACTGCAGAATTTCCTCGCCAACGCGCTCCGCTACACCCGCGAGGGCGGCGTGCTGATTGCCGCGCGCGTGCGCGACGGCGCGGTCGAGTTGCAGGTATGGGACACCGGTCCAGGCATCTCCGAACACCACCTGTCGCAGATCTTCGACGAGTTCCGCCGCTTCGACCACACCGGCAGTGGCGGCGAGCGCGGCCTCGGCCTGGGCCTGTCGATCTGCCAGCGCATCGCACGCACCCTGGAGCATCCGCTGCGCGTACGCTCGCGGATCGGCGTGGGCAGCGTGTTCTCGATCACCGTGCCGTTCGGACGCGCGATGTACGCCGCGCCGTTGCCGGAGCCGCACCTGATGGTGGGCGGCGACTCGCTCGCCGGCCTGCGCGTGCTGTGCGTGGACAACGACCGCGAGATCCTCGATGGCATGCGCAGCCTGCTGCAGCGCTGGGGCGTGACCACGCTGACCGCGGCCACCGCCGACGAGGCACTCGCATTGCTGGGCGAGTGCCCGGACGTGGCACTGGTCGACTACCACCTGCACGACCGCCTCGACGGCCTGGGCGTGATCGAGGAACTGCGCGTGCAGTGCGGTCGCGAGCTGCCGGCGGCATTGCTGACCGGCGACGGTAGCGACGCCCTCAAGCTGGCAGCACGCGAGCGCGGTTGCCGCGTGCTGACCAAACCCATCAAACCTGCCTCGCTGCGCGCATTCCTCGCGGCGCAGCGGCAGGTCGTGCAGGTGTGAGGGCTACCTGGGCGATGCCCGGATGACGCGCCAGACGACGTTGCCGACGTCGTCGGCCACCAGCAATGCGCCACTGCGATCCGTCGCCACACCGACCGGGCGGCCACGGGCATTGCCGTCGTCGTCGAGGAAGCCACCGAGTACGTCGCGAATCGGACCGCTGGGCATGCCATCGCGGAACGGCACGAACACCACCTTGTAGCCATTGAGCGGCTTGCGGTTCCACGAACCGTGCAGGCCGATGAACGCACCCTGCGCGAAATCGCTACCCAGCGCGTCGTTGCTCGCGAAGGCCAGGCCCAGCGGGGCGACGTGCGAGCCCAGGGCGTAATCGGGTCGGCGCGCGCGGGCGACGAGGTCGGGACGCTGCGGCTCCACCCGGGTATCGACGTGCTGGCCGTAGTAGCTGTACGGCCAGCCATAGAACGCACCGCTGTCGACGCGCGTCAGGTAATCGGGCACCAGGTCGTTGCCCAGCTCATCGCGTTCGTTGACGACGGCCCACAGCTTTCCGCTGCGCGGCTCCCACGCCAGGCCCACCGGGTTGCGCAGGCCACTGGCGTATACGCGCTGGTTGCCGCTGGCCGCGTCGAGCTCGAGCACCGAGGCGCGATTGGCCTCGACCTCCATGCCGTTCTCGGCGATGTTGCTGTTGGATCCGACGCCGATGTAGAAGCGGCTGCCGTCACTTGTTGGCAGCAGGCTCTTGGTCCAGTGGTGGTTGAACTTGTCGGCAGCCTTGCCGGGAAGGTCGGCGACCTTTTCCGGCGTTGCCGCCAGGCCGGTCTCGCCGGCAACGTAATGCGCGCGCACCAGCGAGTCGGTGTTGGCGATATAGAGCGTGTCGCCGACCAGGGCCATGCCGAACGGCGAGCTGAGGTCGCTGGCGAAGACGCTGCGGGTTTCGGCGACGCCGTCGCCATCGCTGTCGCGCAGCAGGGTGATGCGGTTCGGGCTGGGCACCGCGCCACCGGCGCGCTTCTTCACCGCGCCCATCACCTTGCCCTTGATGCCACCAATGCCGGACCGGCCCGGCGGCGCGTTGGATTCCGCGACCAGCACGTCGCCATTGGGCAGCACATACAGCCAGCGCGGGTGATCGAGGCCGCTGGCGAATGCGGTGACCGAAAGGCCATTCGCGGCGGTTGGCGTGGTGTTGGCCGGCCAGCCTTCGGCCGGTGCGATGTTGACGGTCGGGATTGCGGACGGCGCCGGCTTGGCGATCACCGGGTCGGGCCCGGTGTCCTCGCCCGCGGACAGCGACGCCTGGCCGGCGCACGCCGACAGCGTGGCTACCAGGCCAAGGCAGATGGCGCTACGCAATGACAATAGCATGCAACCTCCGGTGCACTGGACCAGTTGCAAGCACTACGCCGGCGCTCGTGGTGCCGGAGTGATAACGGCCCCGGCGCCGCGGTTGTCGTTCAGTACTGTCGAGGCTGCGTGCAGACCCCTCAGTCGCATGGGCCCGCAGTCTCTGTCAGCGCGATGAAGCGGCGCTGCATTTCCTGCGGCGTGACGTCCTCGATGCTGTGGCCGATGTTCCAGCGATGGCCGAAGGGATCGCGGACCACGCCGGAGCGTTCGCCGTAGAACTGGTCGCGGGCGGGCATCACCAGTGTCGCCCCGGCCGCTACCGCCTGCGCGATCACGTCATCGGCGTTGTCGACATGCACGTGCAGGGTGACGCTGCTGGAGGCCGACGGGTCCGGGGCGAGGATGCCGTACTCCGGATACTCCTCGCACAACATCAGCGTCGTGCCGGCGATCGATACCTCGGCATGGCCGATGCGGCCGCCGGCATCGACCAGGCGCAGGGTTTCGCTGGCGCCGAAGACGGCGCGGTAGAAGTCGATGGCCGACTGCGCGTCACGGACACACAGGTAGGCGAACAGTTCGCGGGTGGACATGGCGGCCTCGCGGCAGTGGGTGTGCGTGGACCTTAGGCCTGCGCGGCACCGGCGTCTTGAAGGAAATTGACCATGGCAACGTGGGCCTCGCCGCGCACCTGCGAGCGACGGTAGGTCCGTGGCGTCATGCCGGAGAGTTCGCGGAACTCGCGGTTGAAGTGCGCCTGGTCGCTGTAGCCGGCGTCGATGGCGATGTCGGCCAGCGCCTGGCCGCGCGCGAGCAGCTTGAGTGCGTGGCGGAAGCGCAGCACGCGTGCATAGGCCTTTGGCGAAAGACCGGTCGTTGCACGGAAACGTGCGAGCAGATGGCGATGGCTCATGCCACTGGCCTGCGCCAGCGACGCAACGGGTACACCGAGCCCGAGGCCCTGCATCGTCTGCGCGATCGCGGGGTGCATCGCCCGCGCCGGGCGAAGGCGTGCGAACAGCGCGCTTTGCATGAGTTCGAGCTGGTGCGACTCGTCGTCGCATTCAAGCAGCGCGTCATGCAGCCTTCCGGCGGCGGTACCCCATAGTGCGTCGAGTGGCGTGTGGGTGGCGGACAGTTCGTCGGCGTCGCAGCCGAACAGGGCCTGCGTGGCACCTGGCCGCAGGATCACGCCGACCGAGCGCGAGGGCTGCGTGGTGTCCTTGATGTAGAAGCCAGCACGGGCGCCGGCGACCACTGCGTTCGATACCGTCTCACCACGCCAGTCGCCGGGGTCGCGGTACAGATGCAGCGGTGCATCGAGGCGGATTGCCAGGTGCATGCCGTTGCAGGGCAGCACGTGCTCGCGCGGCGCGATTGGCTGCGCGGATGCAGCGCTCGCCCAGACCGCTTCGACGTACGGTCGCAGTGCCGGATGGGGGCGGCGGAGGCTCATGGGCGGAGAGTACACCCACGGGGCCGGGCGGTTACTCGGCCTCTTCCGGCGGCGGGACTATCGCGCTGGGGTCGAGGGCGAGGCGGCCGGCGATCAGGACGGCCTGGGTGCGGTTGCTGGCGCCGAGCTTGCGCAGGATCGCGGTGACGTGCGCTTTTACCGTTGCCTCCGAAACTCCCAGCTCATAGCCGATCTGCTTGTTGAGCAGGCCCGCGCCGAGCATCTGCAACACGCGGAACTGCTGCGGCGTGAGGTCGCGCAGGCGCTGCGCGGCATCGTGCTCGTCGGCGTGTGCGGCCGGCGCGGACAGCGCTGCCGCCGGTGCCCAGCGGTCGCCGTCGAGCACGCGCGTGATGGCCTCGCCGAGCGTGGCCGCGTCGGCGGACTTGGGAATGAAACCGACCGCGCCATGGTCCAGCGCGCGGCGCATCACCGTCGGCTCCTCGCGCGCCGAGACGACGACGATCGGCAGCTGCGGATGCAGCGCGCGCAGGTGCACCAGCGCGCTGAAGCCCTGCGCGCCGGGCATGTTCAGGTCGAGCAGCAACAGGTCGGCGTCGGGCTCGGCCTCGACCAGCGTGTAAAGCGCATCGACGCTGTCGGCCTCGCGCAGCTGCGCCTCGGGCAGCACGCGCGCGACCGCACCGCGCAGCGCCTCGCGGAACAGCGGGTGATCGTCGGCGATCAGCAGGGTGGTCATGCGTCCGCTTCAGGGCACGCGGCGTTCGTTGACCAGGCTTTCGACGACGCTCGGGTCGGCCAGCGTGCTGGTGTCGCCGAGCTGGTCAGGAGCATTTTCGGCGATCTTGCGCAGGATGCGGCGCATGATCTTGCCCGAGCGCGTCTTCGGCAGGCCCGGCGCCCATTGCAGGTGGTCGGGCGTGGCGATCGGCCCGATCTCCTTGCGCACGTGCGCGATGAGTTCCTTGTGCAGCGCTTCGGACGGCGCCTCGCCGGCGATCAGGGTGACGTAGGCGTAGATGCCCTGGCCCTTGATGTCGTGCGGGAAGCCGACCACCGCCGCTTCGGCCACCTTCGGGTGCGAGACCAGCGCGCTCTCGACCTCCGCCGTGCCGATGCGATGGCCACTGACGTTGATCACGTCGTCGACGCGACCGGTGATCCAGTAATAGCCATCGGCGTCGCGACGGCAGCCGTCGCCGGTGAAGTACATGCCCGGGTAGGTGCGGAAGTAGGTGTCGATGAAACGCGGGTGGTCGCCGTAGACGGTGCGCATCTGGCCCGGCCAGGAATCGAGCAGGACCAGGTTGCCCTCGGCCTCGCCTTCGAGCAGCTTGCCGTTGGCATCCACCAGCGCCGGCTGCACGCCGAAGAACGGCTTGGTGGCCGAACCCGGCTTGAGGTCGATCGCACCGGCCAGCGGGGTGATCAGGATGCCGCCCGTCTCGGTCTGCCACCAGGTGTCGACGATGGGGCAGCGCGAGTCGCCGACCACCTCGTAGTACCAGCGCCAGGCTTCCGGGTTGATCGGCTCGCCGACGGTACCGAGCAGGCGCAGCGAGGCGCGCGAGGTCTTCTTCACCGGCTCGTCGCCGTCGCGCATCAGCGCGCGGATCGCGGTCGGGGCGGTGTAGAAGATGGTGACCTTGTGCTTGTCGATGACTTCCCAGAAGCGGGAGACGTTCGGGTAGTTCGGCACGCCCTCGAACACCACCGCAGTGGAGCCGTTCGCCAGCGGTCCGTAGACGATGTAGCTGTGGCCGGTGACCCAGCCGACGTCGGCGGTGCACCAGTAGATGTCGTCGTCGCGAAGGTCGAACACCATCTCGTGGGTGTAGCTGGCGTAGACCAGGTAGCCGGCGGTGGTGTGCAGCACGCCCTTGGGCTTGCCGGTCGAACCGGAGGTGTAGAGGATGAAGAGCGGATCCTCGGCGTTCATGCGCTCGGGCGCGCACTCCTCCGACTGGCCTTCGACGACGGCGTCGTACCAGCGGTCGCGCGGCATCTGCATGTCCACCGCCGAACCGGTGTGGCGCACCACGAGCACGGTCTCCACGGTATTGGTGCCGGGCATCTTCAGCGCCGCATCGACGTTGGCCTTCAGCGGCACTTTCTTGCCGCCACGCAGGCCTTCGTCGGCGGTGATGATGAGCTTGCTGGTGCAGTCGGCGACGCGGTCGGCGATGGAGTTCGGGGCGAAGCCGCCGAACACCACCGAGTGGATCGCTCCGACGCGCGCGCAGGCCAGCATCGAGACGATCGCTTCCGGGATCATCGGCAGGTAGATGGTGATGCGGTCGCCCTTGCGCACGCCGAGCGAACGCAGCGCGTTGGCGAGCTTGCACACGCGCGCGTGCAGGTCACGGTAGGTGATGTGCTCGGCCGGCTGTGACGGGTCGTCGTGCTCGAAGATCAGCGCGGTCTTGTCGCCGCGCTGCGCCAGGTGGCGGTCGAGGCAGTTGACGCTGGCGTTGAGTTCGCCGTCCTCGTACCAGCGGATGTGGAAATCGTCGAGCTGGTAGCTGACGTCCTTGATCTTCGTCGGTGCCCTGAACCAGTCCAGGCGCTGCGCGACCTTGCCCCAGAACGCATCCGGCTGGCTGACCGATTCGGCGTACATGCGCTCGTACGCCTCGCGCGTGACCCGCGATTTGGCGGCGAATCCGGGATCGACAGGGTGGACGACGGGGTGGTTCATGGCGTGCTCCGGGACAAGGTTCTGTCGGGGTGTCTGGCGTGGGACGGTCCAGTGTGCCGCATTCACTGTTAAAGCCTCATCCCAGCGGGTGTAGACGATAGTCGTAAACAGCCGGTTTTGGAGCCTCTCCTACGACCAATGGGGAATGGTTGTGCAGCGCGATGCGCCAGCAGGCTGGCCGCAGCCGCGCATTGGGTGCGGCATTCCGTGGGAGGGAATCATGTCCGCAATCATTGCGTCGCCGACGAGAACGGCCGCGACCGTGCGTCGCCGCCCGCTCGCCGCCGCCCTGCTGGTCGCGCTGGCGTTGCCGGGGATGGCATTCGCGCAAACCGCGAAGGAAAAGGAACTGGAAGCGCGCGTCGCCCAGCTCGAAGCCATGGTCAAGCAGCTGGTCTCGCAGCAGCAGCAACAGCAAAGCCAGATCAGCGAGGTGAAGACCGCCCAGGCGGCCGCGCCTGCGACAGCTGCAGCCCCCGCTGCCGCCGTGACCGCCGGTGCAGCCGCCGGAACGCCTGCCGCGCCGGCCAAGGCGACCATCCAGACCGCACCGATCATGGCCACGGCCAACCCGGGCACGCGCTTCACGTATGGCGGCTTCATCAAGCTCGATGCCTCGCTGACCAAGACCAACGACGGCGACATCCCCGACGGCACCGTCGGCCGCCTGTTCTACGTGCCCAAGAGCATCCCGGTGGGTGGCGGCAATACGAAGGAAGGCGGCGCCGACACCGACATGGGTGCCAACTTCTCGCGCTTCTGGTTCGGTGCCGATACCGACCTGGACAGCGGCGACAAGCTCAAGGCCTACCTGGAGTTCGATCTGTTCGGTGGCGGCAGCACCGCGTTCACCGGCAACGAGATCGCCACGAACACGTATGCACTGACCTTGCGCCAGGCGTACGTGCAGTGGAACAACTGGCTCGCCGGCCAGACCTGGACCAACTTCCAGGACACCGCCGCCCTGCCCGACACCGTCGACTTCCTCGGACCGACCGAGGGCACGGTGTTCGTCCGCCAGGCCCAGCTGCGCTACACCAACGGCCCGTGGTCGTTCTCGATGGAAAACCCGGAGACGGTGTACACGCCGTTCAACGGCAACATGGCGCAGGTGCAGGGTGACGACGGTGAGATGCCGGACTTCACCGGCCGCTACACCTTCAAGGGTGACTGGGGCCACTTCGGCGTTGCCGCGCTGGTACGCCAGCTGGCCTACCAGAACGGACCGGCCAACCAGGACTCGGACGAGATGGGCTACGGCCTCAGCGTCTCGGGCAAGTTCAACCTGGGCAAGAACGACGACATCCGCTACATGGTCACCGGCGGCAGCGGCATCAGCCGCTACCTCGGCCTGGCGCTCAACAACGACGCCGTGCTCGATTCCACCGGCAACCTGGACAACATCGACATGATTGCCGGCTTCGTCGGCTGGCGCCATGTGTTCAGTCCGAAGCTGCGCACGAACATCTTCTACTCGCGCGCCGACTACGACCAGGACACCGCGCTCACCGGCCTGCTGATCACCAAGGCGGCGCAGTCCGGCCACGTCAACGTGATCTACACGCCGCTGCCCAAGCTCGACCTCGGTGCCGAGCTGATCTGGGGCCAGCGTGAACTCGAGAACGGCGACCGCGGCGACCTCAATCGCCTGCAGACGCACGTGAAGTACAACTTCTAAGGGGCCACGAGAACATGTCCACCATCACCGCAAATTCCGGCAAACCTGCCGCGCTGACACAGGGGCACAAGAAGGTCATCTTCGCCTCCAGCCTCGGCACCGTGTTCGAGTGGTACGACTTCTACCTGTACGGTTCGCTCGCGGCGATCATCGCCAAGCAGTTCTTCTCGGGCCTCAATGAAACGAGCGCCTTCATCTTCGCCCTGCTCGCCTTCGCCGCCGGCTTCGCCGTGCGACCGTTCGGCGCGATCTTCTTCGGCCGCATCGGCGACATGATCGGCCGCAAGTACACGTTCCTGGTCACCATCGTGATCATGGGCCTGTCGACGTTCCTGGTCGGCATCCTGCCCAACTACGCCAGCATCGGTTTCGCTGCACCAGCCATCCTGATCCTGCTGCGGTTGCTGCAGGGCCTGGCGCTGGGCGGCGAGTACGGCGGCGCGGCTACTTACGTCGCCGAACACGCCCCGCACGGCAAGCGCGGCCTGTACACCAGCTTCATCCAGACCACGGCCACCATCGGCCTGTTCCTGTCGCTGCTGGTGATCCTGGGCGTTCGCACGTACCTGGGCACCGAGGCGTTCGAGGCATGGGGCTGGCGCATTCCGTTCCTGCTGTCGATCATCCTGCTCGGCGTGTCGGTGTGGATCCGCATGCAGCTCAACGAGTCGCCGCTGTTCCAGCAGATGAAGGCCGAGGGCAAGACCTCCAAGGCGCCGATCACCGAGAGCTTCTTCACCAAGAACGGCAAGATCGTGCTGCTGGCCCTGCTCGGCGGCACCGCCGGCCAGGCCGTGGTGTGGTACGCCGGCCAGTTCTACGCGATGTACTTCCTGACACAGTCGCTGAAGGTCGACGCCACCACCACGTGGCTGCTGATCGCTGCGGCGCTGGCCATCGGCACGCCGTTCTTCGTCTTCTTCGGCTGGCTGTCGGACAAGATCGGCCGCAAGAAGATCATCATGGCCGGCTGCCTGATCGCCGCGCTGACCTACTTCCCGCTGTTCAAGGCACTCACGCACTACGCCAACCCGGCCATCGCCGAAGCCAGCACCAATGCGCCGGCCGTGGTCCATGCCGATCCGAACACCTGTTCGTTCCAGTTCGACCCGGTCGGCAAGAAGGTGTTCTCCAACTCGTGCGACATCGCCACCGCGGCCCTGGCCAAGGCGGGCGTGCCGTACACGATCGAGGCAGCCCCGCCGGGTACGGTGGCCAAGGTCACCGTTGGTTCGGTGGAAGTGCCCGGTTATGAGGGCGCTGGCCTGAGCAAGGAAGACGGCAAGGCCAAGGGCGATGCGTTCACCGGTGAGCTGAAGGCGGCGTTGAAGGCCGGCAACTACCCGGAGAAGGCGGACGACGCGCGCATCAACAAGCCGATGGTGCTGGTGGTGCTGACCATCCTGGTGATCTACGTGACGATGGTCTACGGCCCGATCGCGGCATGGCTGGTCGAGCTGTTCCCGACGCGCATCCGTTACACCTCGATGTCGCTGCCGTACCACATCGGCAATGGCTGGTTCGGCGGCTTCCTGCCGACGATCGCATTCGCCCTGGTCGCGGCGACGGGCAACATGTACTACGGCCTGTGGTATCCGATCGTGATCGCGCTGATGACGTTCGTGATCGGCTCGCTGTTCCTGCGCGAGACGAAGGACGTGGATATCACGCAGTAAGGATGCAGGTGCAGTAACGACAACGCCGGCCCTGGGCCGGCGTTGTTGTTTTTGGCCCGTCATCCCGGCGAACGCCGGGATCCAGGCCCGCAGCGCATCAGGTCTGTCACCGTCATCCCGGCGAACGCCGGGATCCATCTTGCTTCTGACTGCGTCAGCGCCGAAAGACCTACGTCCTTGGATTCCCGCCTTCGCGGGAATGACGGGGTGTAGGGCAACGACGCTGGGTTCCCGCCTTCGCGGGAATGACGGTCTTTAGCTCTTCTTGGCGCGGGCGAACGCCGCCGCCAATGCGTTGTTCGCCGGTGCGGGCGCCTGCTTCGGCATGGGCGCACCACGTCCGCCATCACGGCCGCCGCCACGGTTCTGGTTCGGCCGCGCATCGCGATCCTCGCGCGGGCCGCGCGGCGCCGGGGCGCTGTCGTCCAGGCGACGCGTCAACGCGATGCGCTTGCGGGCGACATCGACCTCCAGCACCTTGACCTTGACGATGTCGCCGGCCTTCACCACTTCGCGCGGATCCTTGACGTACTTGTCCGACAGCGCCGAGATGTGGATCAAACCATCCTGGTGCACGCCGATGTCGACGAACGCGCCGAACGCGGCCACGTTGCTGACCACGCCTTCCAGGATCATGCCTTCGCGCAGGTCCTTGATGTCCTCCACGCCGTCGGCGAAGCGCGCGGCCTTGAACTCGGGGCGCGGGTCGCGGCCCGGCTTCTCGAGTTCCTTGAGGATGTCGCGCACGGTCGGCACGCCGAAGCGTTCGTCGGTGAACTGCTCGGCCTTGAGGCCGCGCAGCAGCGAGGCATCGCCGATCAACTGCTTCACTTCACGACCGCACTGCTTGAGGATGCGCTCGACCACCGGATAGGCCTCCGGGTGCACCGACGATGCATCCAGCGGCTGGTCGCCGTCGCTGATGCGCAGGAAGCCGGCGCACTGTTCGAACGTCTTGTCGCCCAGGCGCGGCACCTTCAGCAGCTCCTTGCGGCTCTTGAAGGCGCCGTTGCTGTCGCGGTAGACGACGATGTTCTCGGCCACCGTCGACGACAGGCCGGACACGCGCGTCAGCAACGCGGCCGAGGCGGTGTTGACGTCGACACCGACGGCGTTCACGCAGTCCTCCACGCGCGCATCGAGCGTGCGCGCCAGGCGGAACTGGTCGACGTCGTGCTGGTACTGCCCCACGCCGATCGCCTTGGGCTCGATCTTGACCAGCTCGGCCAGCGGATCCTGCAGGCGTCGCGCAATCGACACCGCGCCACGGATCGACACGTCGAGGTTGGGGAACTCCTTTGCCGCGAACTCGGACGCCGAATACACCGAAGCGCCGGCTTCGCTGACCACGATCTTCTGCATCGACAGCGTCGGCGCGAGCTTGATCAGGTCGCCTGCGAGCTTGTCGGTCTCGCGCGACGCGGTGCCGTTGCCGATCGCGATCAGTTCGACCTGGTGCTTGATGCACAGCTGGCGCAGCAGCGCCAGCGACTGGTCCCACTGGCGCTTGGGTTCGTGCGGGTAGATCGTCGCGTGGTCGACGAACTTGCCGGTGCGGTCGACCACCGCAACCTTCACGCCGGTGCGCAGGCCCGGATCGAGGCCGAGCACGGCCTTGGCACCGGCCGGTGCGGCCAGCATCAGGTCCTTGAGGTTGTCGCCGAACACGTCGATCGCCTCGGCTTCGGCCTTCTCGCGCGCCTGCGCGAACAGGTCGAGCAGCAGGTGCAGGTGCAGCTTGGCCTTCCAGGTGAGGCGGCAGCAATCGAGCAGCCACTTGTCGGCTGGGCGGCCCTGCGCCTTGATGCCGGCGTGCACGGCCACTCGGCCTTCGGCCTGCAGGTGGCCGGCCGCGGCATCGGTGCCCGGGTCGAGGTCGAGGAACAGGAACTCTTCGCGACGGCCGCGGAACAGCGCGAGCAGACGGTGCGAGGGAATTTTCGCCAGCGATTCGGCATGGTCGAAGTAGTCGCGGAACTTCTCGCCGGCCAGTTCCTTGCCTTCGGCGACCCTGGCGCGGATCACGCCCACTTCGTGCAGCCAGCCGCGCAGTTCGCCGACCAGTGCCGCGTCTTCGCCCCAGCGCTCCATCAGGATCGCGCGGGCGCCATCGAGCGCGGCCTTGACGTCAGCCACGCCCTTCTCGGCATCGACGAAACCGGCGGCGAATTCTTCCGGCACCTGGGTCGGATCGGCCAGCAAACCGTCGGCGAGCGGCTCCAGGCCGGCTTCGCGCGCGATCTGCGCCTTGGTGCGACGCTTGGGCTTGTACGGCAGGTAGAGGTCTTCCAGGCGCGACTTGCTGTCGGCTGCCTCGATCTCGCCGCGCAGCTCGTCGCTCAGCTTGCCCTGCTCCTCGATGCTCGCCAGCACGGCGGCACGGCGGTCTTCGAGCTCGCGCAGGTAGGTAAGACGCGTCTCAAGGTTGCGCAGCTGGGTGTCGTCGAGCCCGCCGGTGACTTCCTTGCGGTAGCGCGCGATGAACGGCACGGTCGCGCCTTCGTCGAGCAGGGCGATGGCGGACTGGGCCTGTTGCGTCTGGGCGCCGATTTCCTCGGCGATCAGGCGGGCGATCTTGCTGGCGACTTGCTTGTGGTCCTGCATTGCATCCAATCGTGAAATCCCGGAATACCGGGGAGACGTCGATTGTCGCAATGCGGGCGCTGGCGCGTAACCCGTTGACAGCGCCGCGCGAGAGTGCGTCCACACCCACAACCCCGTTCATGTAGCCCGGGTAAGCGAAGCGCACCCGGGGTTCATGCGCATCGGACCCCGGGTGCGCTTCGCTTACCCGGGCTACGGTTTCAGCGTAGCGATACCGCCCGCGACAGGTCCTGGATGGTCACCGACTGGCCGGGTTCGACGCGTTCGCCGCCCCGCACGATCAGGCGGTCGCCGGCCTTTACGTTGCCGCTGACTTCGACGAGGTCGCCGACTTCGGTGCCGGTCTTCACCGGCAAGCGTTCGGCCTTGTTGTCGCCGCCGACGCGCAGGACGAAGTCGCCTTCGCGGCGAAGGATCACCGCATCGCGCGGGACCGCCACCACCGCACGCCTGGCCGCGCTCGGCATGCCCACTTCCACCGCGGTGCCGACCGGAAACTCGCTCGCATCCATCTTGATGCGCAGTTCGAGTTGACGCGAGGCTTCGTCCCCGACCGGAACCAGCGCGCTCACCGGATGCCCGCGTTCGCTGTCTCCGACGCGCACCTGCACCGGCGTGCCGACGGCGAGGTGGCGGGCCAGATCGACGGGGGCACGCACGCGGACTTCCTGCTCGGCGGTGTCGACCACGCGCGCCACCGCGTCGCCGGTGTTCACGAACTCGCCAAGCTCGACTTCGCGTTCGGCGACGACGCCGTCGAACGGGGCGCGCACCAGCATCTGCGTGCGCTGGTGGCGCGTCTGCTCCAGCAGGGCCTGGGCGCGGGCGCGCTCCTGCACCAGCATGTCGCGGTCCGCCTGCAGCTGCTCGTACTGGGCGCGGGCGATGTTCTGCTGCTGCGCCAGCAGTGCGTAGCGGTGCTCCTGGCGCGTGGCCATGTCGAGCTGCGCCTGGATGCGGGACAGGTCGGCCTGGACCTGGCGTTCGCTCAACCGCAACGCGGTGTCGTCGAGCACGGCGATGGGTTCGCCGGCGCGCACGTTCTGCCCGACCTCGGCCACCTGGATCACGCGGCCGTCCTGTTCGCTGGCCACGTGCGCGTCCTGGCGGCTGATCACGCTGCCCGGGGCCCAGTGCCGCGGCGCCAGCTCGGTACTGACCGCGGCGGCCACGCTGACGATCGCGGGCGGCGCCTCGGGGGGAGGTGCGCTGGCGCCGGCATCCAAGTCGATGAGCGGAACGGTCAGCACCGCAGCCAGCGCCGCGGCAATCAGGGTTTTGTGCAGGGTGCGCATGACGATCTCCGGCGGAGGAGTGACGTTCAGGGGGAGGTTTGCGGAAGCGGAGCGACGTCGATCTGTTCGACAGCCGCGACGGTCTTGCGACGCGAATCGGCCAGACGCAGCAGCGCGGGAATCAGCACCACCAGGAAGACCAGGCTCAATGCCACGCCGCCGACCGACACCGCCGCCAGGCCGCGGTAGATCACCGCACCGGGGCCGGGGTTGATCGCCATCGGCAGCGCGCCGAGCACGCCGGTGAGCGCGCCGATCAGGATCGGCCGCAGGCGCTGGTCGAGTGCCATGTGCAGCGCTGCGTCGAGCGTTGCACCGGCGGCCTGCGCATCGCGCGTCTGCGCGACCAGCAGGATGGCGTTGTTGATCACCATGCCCAGCAGCATGATGAAGCCGATCATCGACAGCAGGTCGAGCGTCTGCCCCGCCACCAGGTCGAGCACGCGCAGGCCGAGCACGCCGCCGAGCACCGCCATCGGCAAGGTCGCCATGACGAAGGCGCTGTCGCGCAGGGAGCGGAACATCGCCGCCATCAGCATGAACAGCACGACGAGCGCCATCGCGAAGTTGATGCCCATGCTGCGCACGACTTCGCCGAGGCGGTCCGCGCTGCCGGAGACGCGGATCTCGGCGTCGGAGGGCAACGCCTTGCGCAGCGCGGGGACGACGTCGGCATCGACGATGTCGAGCGCTTCCTCCAGCGACATGGTCGCCGGCGGGTCGACCGTGAGCGTGACGGTGCGACGTCGGTCGATGCGACGAAGCTGGTTGGGGGCGAGCACGGTGTCGACCTGTGCCAGTTCACCGAGGCTGAGCACCCCGCCCTGCGGCGTCGCCAGCGGTGCGGCACCCAGGCGCGCGATGCTGCTGTCGCGGTCGGTGCGCAGGATGATCGCCAGGCGACGGTCGCCATCGAAGTGTTCGCCGAGCCATTGGCCATCGCCGAGCGTGCGCACGACCGTGCCCAGTTCGGGGCGACGCCAGCCGACCTCGGCCAGGCGACGATCGTCGGGATTGATGCGCAGCTCCGGCGCACCGGCATCGGCGCTGGGCCAGGCCTGCACGTTGGCGCCGGGGAAGCGCTCGGACAACAGCTTGCGGCCACTTTCCGCCGCGCGCGCAAGTGCGTCGCCGTCGGAATGCTGCAGGTGGATGGCGATCGCCCGCGCCGAGCCGCCGAAGCTGCCGAACAGTTCGCCTTCGCTGGCGAACGCGCGGGTATCGGGGAAGCCGACCACGACTTCGTCGCGGACGATGCGCTCGAGCTCGCCGATGTTGTCGGGATCGACCACGCGCGCGCCGATGGTGCCGCCACCGGGCCACAGCAGCAGGTACCAGTTGCTCAGCTGGGGCGCCTTCTTGCCTTCCATGTACGGGCGCATGCGTTCGAGCACGGTCGGCGCGATCTCGCGGTCGACGCGTTCGGGCCCCATGCCCGGCGGGAAGTTGAAGATGGCGTCGACGGCGGCGCGCTTGACCGGCGGCAGGTAGTCGATCTTCGGCATCAGCACCGCCGCCAGCAGCGCGGGTGCGAGCACCAGGCCAGCGACCCACGCCCACTGGCGCTGGCGGCCGGCGGTCACGCGCATCGCCCAGTCGCTTACGCGCGACCACGCACGGTGCTGCTCGCGCGCATCCTTGCGTTCGCGCAGCCAGCTGCCCGCGGCGGCCGGCAGCACGGTGACGGCGACGACCAGCGAGATGCCGACCGCGATCGCGATGGTCAGGGCAAGGTCGGCGAACAGCTGGCCTTCGACGTCTTCCATGAAGATCACCGGCACGAACACCGCGACGGTCGTGATCGTGGAGGCCACGAGAGCGACCGCGACCTGGCGCGTGCCTTCGAGCGCGGCCTGGCGCCCGGGCATGCCTTCTTCGCGCAGGCGCACGATGTTCTCGGCGACGACCACCGCCGCGTCCATCACCATGCCGACCGCAAACGCCAGCCCCGCCAGCGAGATCACGTTGAGGCTGCGACCGGTCAGCTGCAGGACGATGAAGGTGGCGAGCAGCGAGATGGGGATCGCGCAGGCGATCAGCGCGGTGGCGCGGACGTCGCGCAGGAACCACCACAGGCAGCCCACCGCCAGCAGCACGCCGGCGAACAGGCTGCCCGAGAGCAGGCTGATCGCGCGGTTGATGAACACCGATGCATCGAAGCTCTGGGCGATATCGAGGCCGAGCGGACGCAGGTCCTTCTCGCGTACCTCGGCCACGACGCGCTTCACTTCATCGAGCGTGTCCAGCACGTTCGCGCCGGTCTCGCGGATGATGCGCAGGCCGATCGCGGGGTTGCCGTTCTGGTAGGCGAAGAAGCGCTGCTCGGGCCGCTTGACCTCGACCTTGGCGACATCGGCCAGGCGCACCGGGCGGCCATCGCGCCAGGCCAGGATCAGGTTGCCCATCGCTTCGGGCGAGTAACGGCCGGCGAAGCGCAGCACGTACTCGCGCCGGCCGGCTTCGACCACGCCACCGGACACGTCGGTGGCGCGCGCGGCGACGGCGGCCACCTCCGGAATCTGGATGCCCATCGCCGCGGCGCGTTCCAGGTTCAGGCTGATGGTGAGTTCTTCCGGCGCACCGCCGTTGATCTCCACGCCGGCCACGCCTTCGACCGCCGACAGCTTCGGCACGATGCGGTCCTCGATCATCTGTCGGAAGTCGAGGATGTCGCCGGGCGTGTCCGGCAGCTTCTGCACGAAGAAATAGGTGAGCGAATTGTTGGCGTTGTCTGCGCCGCTCTGCACCACCGGCGGCGTGGCGTCGCGCGGCAGCGGCTGCAGGCGGTTCATCCGCGACAGCACCTCCACCAGCATCGCGTCCATGTCGGCGCCGACGGCGAAGGTCAGGTTGATGAAGCTGTTGCCGGCGTTGACGTTGGACTCGATCTCTTCCAGCCCGGGCAGGCCCTGCATGACCGCCTCGATCGGCTCGACGATCTCCGATTCCATCTCCTGCGGCGAGGCCGCGCGCCAGCTGGTCTGCACCGACATCTGCGGGCGCTCGATGTCGGGGAACAGCTGCAGCGGCAGCTTGAACAGGCTCATCAGCCCGAATGCGCAGACCATGGCCACGATCACCGCGACCGCGGCGGGATTTCGTAGCGAGGCGTCGGTGATCTTCATCGGCGTGTCCGCGGGGGAGTGCGGTGCGCACGATGCGCCGCGGCGCTTACCGCGCAGATGGCCCGTAAGTCACGCGGTTGCGGACTTTGCGTTGAATGGTGGTTCGGGCGCGCTGAAGCGTTTTGGCGGTACAGGCGCGGCAAATCTGGCCCGCTTCTTGCCGCGGGCGCGTTTTCGGCCGCGGATCAGCGGCTACAGCAGCAGGTCGAGCTTGTCGCGATGGCTGCGCGACAGCTTCAGCTCCTGTCCGCAGTCCAGGCGCAGGTAGCCTTCGCCGTTGGTGTGCGGGCGCATCTCGACCACGCGCCGCGCATTCACGATGGTGGACCGGTGGATGCGCGGGAATCGCTGCGGGTCCAGCTGCTTCTCGAGGTCGCGCATGGTCGCGCGCAGCACCAGCGTTTCGCTGTCGGTGTGGATGCACATGTAGTCGCCGGCGGCATCGATCCAGCGGATGCTGTTGAGGTCGACGCGGACCGTGCGCCCGCCGTCGCGCACGGCGAGCTTTTCTTCGCGCCGAAGCTGCTCGAGCGCGTCGGGCTTGAGCGCTTCGTCCAGATCCAGCATCGGGTGGCCGCTGAGCTCGCTGAGCAGGCCCAGCAGGTGCGCGCAGTGGCCGCTGGCTTCGCGTTGCGCGTGCGCCTGCCTCACCTTCGCCAACGCCTGGTGCAGGCGCGCGTCGTCGACCGGCTTGAGCAGATAGTCGGTTGCCGAGGCCTCGAATGCACGAATCGCGTAATGGTCGTACGCAGTGACGAACACCACCAGCGGCATCTCGACGGCGGGGATGCTGCGCAGGGTCTCGAATCCGTCCATGCCCGGCATCTGCACGTCGAGGAACATCAGGTCCGGGCGGTGCTCGCGCAGGCCTTCGATCGCGGCGGCGCCGTCGCCGTACTGGCCGACGAGCTCGACGTCGGCGTGCTCGGCAAGGCGGATCTCCAGCCCGCGTCGCGCCAGCGGTTCGTCGTCCACGACTATCGCGCGCAGCTTGGTCGCCGCTTCGGCGGGTTGATGGGTGCCGTTGCCGTGGTGACCGCGTTCGCTCCTTGCCCGGTCCATGCCCATGCTCCTTACTCGCCGATCGTCTGGGAGGTTTCGAACGGCAGGCGCAGCGTGACTTCGATGCCGCGCTCGCGATTGCGCACGGAGAAACCGCTGGCTTCGCCGTAGAGCACGCTCAGTCGCTCGCGCGTGTTGCGCAGGCCGACGCCCTTGCCGGGCGGCAACTGCCCGCCTTCCAGGCTGGCACACCCGGGGCCATCATCGATCACGCACAGGACCAGTTGCGCACCTTCGCGCCGGGCCTCGATACGCAGCATGCCGCCGGCGATCTGCTTGGCCACCGCGTACTTGATGGCGTTCTCCACCAGCGGCTGCAACAGCAGGCTCGGCAGCAGCGCGCGCCAGCAGTCCTCGTCGATGTCGGTCTCGATGCGCAGGCGCTCGGCGAAGCGGATCTTCTCGATGTCCAGGTACAGCGTCAGCGCGTCGAGTTCCTGGCGCAGCGTCACCCGCTGCATCGGGTCGTTGTCGAGCGAGTGCCGCAGGAACGCCGACAGGCCCTGCACCATGCGATTGGCGGTAGCGTTGTCGCGGTCGAGGATCAGCGTGGAGATCGCGTTGAGCGTGTTGAACAGGAAGTGCGGGTTGAGCTGGTAGCGCAGCATCTTCAGCTGCGCCTGGTGGGCCATGGTGCGGGCCGCCAGCGCGCGCCGGGTTTCGTCCTGCAGTTGCCCGTAGTACTTGATGCCCAGGTACAGGCCGACCCAGGCCAGCACGACGTAGATGTAGCTCAGTGCATAGGCGATGTAGGCGGCGCGGTTGGCCGGCGTGCAGGTGTCGCAGAATTCGACCAGCACCGTGCGCGTGGTCAGGTCCATCACCGCCGAGCTGGCAAGGATGGGCACCACCATCACCAGCAGCAGTCGTCGCGGCGGCAGGCCCCAGCACGCACGCAGCAGGTAACGCAGGCCGAGGGTGGCCACCGCGCCGGTGCCAGCGGCGGTCAACGGCACGATCCAGTAGCCCGACGGCTTGTCGTGGGCGATGGCCGAGAGGTATCCCAACGAGAAATACGCGGCCCAGCCGGCGAGGTGAAGCAGCCAGAACAGGTGCTGGCGCGGCAGGTCGAGCGGGTGCGATGCAGCGATGGCCATGGGCACGGCGGGTCTGGCGGTACAGGACCCAGATGCTACGCCTGCGCGGGCGGGGGACTGGCAACGGCTCGGCGCGGCGGAGGCACGCTTCGCCGCTTCGGACACCGTTCGTCCTGAGCGTAGCGCCGCAGGCGCGGAGTCGAAGGAAGCGTAGCGCAGCGAAGTCGAAGGACTGCCCGCAGCGCGCGCCGGCGCTTGATCCTTCGACTTCGCGCCTGCGGCGCTACGCTCAGGACGAACGGGTGTGTGGGTTACTGCGGCGGCGACGCCAGTTCGCGGGCGTCCAGGTAGCCGTCGTGGTTGCGGTCCTGGCGGCCGAAGGTGGTGGCCAGCGTCTGCAGGTGTTCGGCCAGGCTGACCGGCTTGCCGCGTCCGCCGGGGAGCTCTGTCGCGACCAGCACGCCGTCGCCGTCGGCATCCATGCGCTTGAAGGCGTAGCTCATCCAGTCCTGGAATTCGGGCAGGGCGATGCGGCCGTCGCCGTCGCTGTCCATGCGCGACAGGTAGTCGCCACTGGCCTGCACCTGGGCCGATGCAACGGCAGGCGCGAGGACGAGTGCCAGCAGCAGCGCAAACGAAACGCCCGCACCTTCCGGCGCGGGCGTTTTGTTGCGCAACACCGGCGGCATCACGCGCGAGGTGCTCAGGCGTGTGCCGGTGCGAGGGCGTAGCCCTTCAACCGCGCGGAGAATGCCTGCAGGGCCTGGTTGCCACTGGCCTCGGCCTCGGCGCACCACGCCTGCAGCTTGGCCAGCGTGGCCTGGGCATCGTGCGAACGCTCGTCGAGCACCTGCGCCAGCCGCTGGCGGTACTCGGCCAGCGTGGCCATGCTCGGACGCTCGGCCAGCCACGCCTGCAAGCGGGCGCGCTTGTCGTCGTCGAGCCAGCGGCCGTCGTCGGCGAGGCCCTGGCGCAGGCTGCGCGGCAGCTTGAACTTGGCTTCGCGCAGCGCCGGCAGGGTGACGTTGCGGTAGTAGTCGGTCATCGCCTGGAAGCGGATCGCCAGCAGTGCCTTCAGCGTCTCGCCGTCGGGCATGGCGATGTTCGGGCGCACGTCCAGGGTCGGTGCGACGCGCAGGACCTTGGCCAGGCCGAACGTTTCCAGCAGCTTGATCGCGCTCCAGCCGATGTCGAACTCGAACTTGCGCAGTGCGAACTTGGCCGAGCTCGGGAAGGCATGGTGGTTGTTGTGCAGTTCTTCGCCGCCGATCCAGAAGCCCCACGGGGTGAGGTTGGTCGCGGTGTCGGTGGTCTCGAAGTTGCGGTAGCCCCACCAGTGGCCGAGGCCGTTGACGACACCCGCAGCCCAGAACGGGATCCACAGCATCTGGATCGCCCACACCGCCACGCCGGCGAAACCGAACAGGGCGAAGCTGATGAAGAGCATCAGCACCGGCCCCATCGTCGCGTGGCGGGTATAGAGGTTGCGTTCGATCCAGTCGTCCGGGCAGCCCTTGCCGTACTTCTCGATGTCGTCGCGCTGCGCGCGCGCATCGCGGTACAGCTCGACGCCGCGCCACATCACCGTGTCGATGCCCTTGAACTGCGGGCTGTGCGGGTCTTCCTCGGTCTCGCACTTGGCGTGGTGCTTGCGATGTATCGCCGCCCACTCGCGCGTGATCATCGAGGTGGTCAGCCACGTCCAGAAGCGGAAGAAGTGCGCCAGCACCGGATGGAAGTCGACGGAGCGATGCGCCATCGAGCGGTGCAGGTAGAGCGTGACCGAGAAGATCGTCAGCTGGGTGACGACCAGGAGGTAGACGAGCAACTCGACCCAAGTGGCCTGGAGGATGCCGCCGGCAAGGAAATCGAGCAGGGATGAAACGAACATTGAAGTAACTCCGCAAACGCACAGGCAGACCGGCAATCGAGGCTCAGTCCTTCGTGGATGATGCCAGCTGCGGCCCACCCTGCGCGCCGGTATGGGCCGAAGATGTGATGGGGTCGTTCACATCCGTGCGCAAGACCGGCATTTGCCGTCAACGACGGACGGTCGATATGCGCTTGCGCAACCGCACCAGCGCCGGTTCGGCGTAAGCACGGAGGGCGCGGCGGCGTTCTTTGCTGAACGGGGATCCCTTGCCGCAATGATCCAGCAGCAGGCTCAGGTCCTGCGCTTCGCCGAGCCGCTCGGTGGTTCGTTTGTCGAAGACCTCCGGCTCGCTCGCCGGCACGCTCACGCCCACCGCTTCCAGCGCGCGGCGTTGCTGCGAGGCACGGCGGGCGCGGCGGCGCCAGCGGTGCCAGTCGCTGTCCCGTCCTTTCTGCAGGGCCGTGTCGCGTGCCTTCTGGCTGCGGTCGTCGCTGTCGGCCAAGGCCATGCGCGCCGCCGACGGCGTCAGGCGCTTCCAGTCCAGCGCGGGCACGGCGGCCATCAGCACCTCGATCAATCCACGGCGCTGGCACAGCGCCGGGTCCATCGACAGCTCCACTTCGGCGGTGGCCACGCGCGCGGCGATGGCCTCGGCGCGCGCCAGGTCGAACAGCTGCCGCGTGTCGCCCTTGCGCGCGCGCTTGTGCATCCGCTCCAGCGTTTCCACCAGCGCATGCGCGTCGCGCAGTGCGGACAAGCCGGTGTTGAGGTGCTTGATCTCGCGGTCGAGCAAGGCGACGCCCGGGCCGAGGATGCCGTCGCCCAGCGCCAGGGTCGCGCGCACGCGGCGCAGGCCCTTGCGGGCACGGTGGATGCCTTCGTGGATGTCGTCGCCGGGCTGGGCCAGCGCCTCCATGGCGGCGTCCAGTTCTGACAGCGCGTAATCGCGCAGGGCCGGCCCGGGCGAGGGCATCGGCAACACGGCAGCGACGACGACCTTGGGGTCGACGGCGATGCTCGGTGGATCGGCGCTGGTGCCCATGGCAACCTTGACCCTCGCGGTCTTGACCAATGGGTGCCGGGACCCCACCCATCGGATGTCCGGATAGTACGCTGGCCCCATGCCCGAGTTGCCCGAAGTAGAAACCACCCGTCGCGGCCTCGCACCGCACGTCGAAGGCCGCCGTGTGGTCACCGCCACCCTGCGCCGGCCCGACCTGCGCTGGCCGATCCCGGACGAGATCCGCCAGGTCCTGCCGGGCCAGCGCATCGACCAGGTCCGCCGCCGCGCCAAGTACCTGCTGCTCGACACCGCCGCCGGCAGCGCGCTGCTGCACCTGGGCATGTCCGGCAGCCTGCGGGTGCTGCCGGCCGACACCCCGGTGCGCGCCCACGACCACGTCGACCTGGCCCTGGATTCGGGCCAGGTGCTGCGCTTCAACGATCCGCGCCGCTTCGGCAGCCTGCTCTGGCAGGGCCCGGGCGAAACCCACGAACTTCTGGCCGACCTCGGACCGGAGCCGCTGTCGGACGCCTTCGACGGCGACTACCTGTTCGCCCTCAGCCGTGGCCGCAGCGCACCGGTGAAGACCTTCCTGATGGACCAGAAGGTGGTGGTCGGCGTCGGCAACATCTATGTCGCCGAGGCCCTGTTCGCCGCCGGCGTGTCGCCGCTGCGGGCGGCCGGCAAGGTCTCGCGTGAGCGCTACCAGCAACTGGCCGCGCAGATCCGCCGCATCCTCGGCCATGCGATCGACCGGGGCGGCACGACCCTGCGCGACTTCATCAGTCCCGACGGTGCACCGGGGTATTTCGAGCAGGAACTGTCGGCCTACGGCCGCGGCGGCGAGCCCTGCCCGCGTTGCGGACGACCGCTGAAACAGGCGGCAATCGGCCAGCGCGCGACGGTGTGGTGCGGAACTTGCCAGAGGTAAACGACGGGCGGACATCCATGGATCCCCGCCTTCGCGGGGATGACGACTGGGTGTGAAGGCCTTCCTGCACAGGCCAAAACAGTGAAACGCGTTATAGTCCGGACCACTGCGGAGGGGGCTCCCTATGGCCGAAACTGCCGATATCACTTTGCTGCTGGATGCTGCACGTGAAGGCGACCGTGGCGCGTTGGATCGCGTCCTGGCCACCCTCTACCAGGAACTGCACACGATGGCGCGGCGCCAGCTCGCCGGCCAGCATGGGCAGACGCTCGACGCCACCGCGCTCGTGCACGAGGCTTATCTGAAGCTGATCGGGCGGCGCGAAGCGCAGTTCGACGATCGCGCGCATTTCTTCGCCTATGCCGCTTCGGCCATGCGTTCGGTGGTGGTCGATTACGCCCGCCAGCGCCTGGCGCAGAAGCGCGGCGGCGACCTACACCGCGTCACCGAACTACCCGACGATGTCGAAGGCGGCCTGCGCCTGGACGAGGACACCCTCGGCCTGGACACCGCGCTGACCAAGCTGGCCGCGGTCGATCCGCGCCTGGCCCAGGTGGTGGAACTGCGCTACTTCGCCGGCCTGTCGGAACTGGAGATCGCCGCACTGCTGGAGCGTTCCGAGCGCAGCATCCGCCGCGACTGGCAGAAGGCGCGGCTGTTCCTGCTGGCATCGCTGAAAGACTCCTGAGGCCCGCCCAAGGGCAGCCCCGTGGACACCGAGCGCTGGCAACGGATCTCACCGCTGCTCGACGCGCTGTTCGAGCTGGATGACCAGGCGCGCGAACAGCGCCTGCAACGCCTGCGCGAGGAAGACCCGGCGCTGGCAGACGAACTGCAGACGCTGATCACCCTCGACGAGCACCACGAGGATTTCCTCTCCGAACCGCTGATCGCCCCGCTCGCCGGCCTGCGCGCCGGCGGCGAGGTCGGTCCGTACAAGCTGGAGCGGCTGCTCGGCGAAGGCGGCATGGGCCAGGTGTGGCTGGCCGCGCGCGCCGACGGCCTCTACCAGCGCCGCGTCGCGCTCAAGCTGCTGCGCCCGGGCCTGGCCGACAGCAACCTGCGCGTGCGCTTCTCGCGCGAGCGGCAGATCCTGGCGCGCCTGGCGCATCCGCACATCGCCCGCCTGCTCGATGCCGGCATCACCAGCGACGGCCTGCCCTACCTGGCGCTGGAGTTCGTCGAAGGCGAACCGATCACCGACTACTGCCGCAACCACCAGTTGCCGATCGAGCAGCGGCTGCGGATGTTCCACCAGATCTGCGATGCGGTCAGCCACGCCCATGCCAACCTGATCGTCCACCGCGACCTCAAGCCGTCCAACATCCTGGTCACGCCGAGCGGCGACGTTCGCCTGCTCGATTTCGGCATCGCCAAGCTGCTCGATTCCGATGCGCCGATGATCGAACAGACGCGCACCGGCATGCGCGCCTTCACCCTGCACTACGCCGCGCCGGAACAGGTGCGTGGCGAGCCGGTCACGACGATGACCGACGTGTACGCGCTGGGCGTGGTGTTGTTTGAACTGCTCACCGACACCAAGCCCTACCGCCTCAAGCGGCAGACCGACGCCGAGTGGGAAGAGGCGATCCTCGCCGCCGATCCGCAGCGCCCCTCGCAAACGCTGCTGCACCGGAGCGAGGACAGCGGCGCCGACGTGCACGGTTTGCGTCGCCAGGCGCGCATGCTCTCCGGCGACCTCGACAACATCGTGCTGAAGACGCTGTCCAAGCGTCCGGAACAGCGCTATCCGTCGGTGGAGGCATTGGCGCTCGACCTGACCCGCTACGAGGCCGGTCGCCCGGTGCAGGCGCGGCCCCAGAGCGTCGGATACCGGTTCGGCAAATACCTGCGGCGCCACCGCTGGTCGCTCGCCACCGGCGGATTGATCGCGATCGTGCTCAGCGCGGCGCTGGCCATCGTCGCCTGGCAGGGCCGGCAGGCGGTGGCCGAAGCCGGCCGCGCCCAGGCGATGCAGGACTTCATGGTCGGCGTGTTCGAAACCGCGCGCGGCACGCCGGAAGGCCAGGCGCTGGACCTGCGCGGCCTGCTCGACGGCTCGCTGGCGCGCGGCAATCGCGAGCTGGCGCGACAACCGCGCGCGCGTGCCGAACTGCTCGGCGTGATCGCGCGCCTGCGCATGGGCCTGGGCGATTACCGCGAGGCGCTGGCGCTGCTGAACCGCCAGGCCAGCGTGCTGGCCAGCACCGATGACATCCCCGTCAGCCTGCAGATCGAATCCATCACCCAGCGCGGACAGGCGTTGCGGCTGCTGGGCGAGCCGCGGCAGTGCATCGACCTGATGATGCCCGCGATCACGATGGCCCGCCGCGAGCAGGCGCAATTGCCGCCGCAGATCAGCGAATACTATTCGCAGTTCGGACGTTGCCGACGCGACAACGGCGAACTGCAGGGCGCACGCATCCTGTTCGAACGATCGCTGGCGTTGCGTCGCGACGACCGCGACGAAGTCGGCACCGTCGAGAACCTGATCGACCTGGCCAACCTGCAGGCCGATGCTGGCCAGACCGGCGCCGCACTGGACGGTTACAACAAGGCACGCACGCAGTTGCGACAGAAGGTCGGCGAGCGGCATGCACTGCTGTCCGAGATCGGCAGCCGCGTGGCATCACTGCGACAAGGGCTGGGCCAGACCGACGCCGCCGAACGCGAGGCCAGCGAAGCGTTCGCGATCGCGCTGGAGGTCTACGGCGCACAGCATCCGGTGACGCTGTCGCTGCGCCGGCAGATGGCGATGCTGCACATCGACCAGGGCCACTATCGCCAGGCCGAGACCGAACTGCGCGCGGCGATCGCCGCGCTGCAACGGCGACTGGCGCCGGAAACGTCGGATCCGGCCGAGGCCCGGCGCGGCATGATCGAACTGGGCGGCCTGCAACGGCGCCTGGGACAGGTGGCCTGGGAACGCGGCGAAACCGCCACCGCGCTGACGGCATTGCAGCGCGCGGTGGCGATCGCGCGCAGGCAGAAGGACAACGCCCACCTCGCCGATGCGCTGTACGACCAGGCCCGCGTGCTGCATGCGATGGGCCGCGACCGCACGGCGCTGAAGCCGATCCAGGAGGCGCGCGAGCTGCGCCTGGCGCAGCTCGGCCCGCGCCATCCGCTGCTCGGCGACACCGAGCGCCTGCTGGGCCAGGTCGAACTGGCACTGGGCCAGCGCGAACAGGGCATGGCCCACCTCGCACAGGCGGTCACGCTGACGCGCAGCGGCTACGGCGCCACCCATCCGCACACGCGCGAGGCCGAACTGGCCCTGGCGCGGCAACAGGCACTGGAAGGCGACGACAGCGCGCTGCTGCGACTGGACGCGCTGGCGGGCATGCCGCACAACGACCTCGACCTGCGCCGTACCGCGTGGCGCGCGCAGGCTTACGCCGCGCAGTTGCGCTGCCACGGGCCGGACCGCGAGCCGGCGCTGGCGCGACTGGACACGCTGCAAGAGCAGTTGAAGACGGCGCAACCCGACGGCGGCGCGATCCCGCGCGAGGTCGGCGCCATCGTCCGCGGCTGCGGTTAACCCAGCTGCAGCGATTGCTGCGCCGGCTCGATCGTCCCCTCGCCGCGCATGATCTTCTTGTACTCCGCGCGCGACACCGAGATGTAGCGGTCGTTGCCGCCGATCTCCACCTGCGGTCCCTCGTGCACCGCACGGCCCTGCGCGTCCACGCGCACCACCATCGTCGCCTTCTTGCCGCTGTGGCAGATGGTCTTGATCTCGGTGAGCTCGTCGGCCCAGGCCAGCAGGTACTGGCTGCCTTCGAACAGCTCGCCGCGGAAGTCGGTGCGCAGGCCGTAGCAGAGCACCGGAATGCGCAAGGCATCGACCACTTCGCTCAGCTGCCAGACCTGCGAGCGGGTCAGGAACTGCGATTCGTCCACCAGCAAGCAATGCAGCGGGCCGTGGGCCAGGATGTCGGAACGGACGATGGCTTCCAGGTCGTCATTTCGCTCGAAGGCGATGCCGTCGGCGCGCAGGCCGATGCGCGATGCCACCGTGCCGCTGCCGGCGCGATCGTCCAGGCGCGGGGTCAGGATCGCCACGCGCATGCCGCGCTCGCGGTAGTTGTGCGCCGACTGCAGCAGCGTCGTGGTCTTGCCGGCGTTCATCGCCGAATAATAGAAATAGAGCTTGGCCATGCGTGCAGTTTAAAGGGCTAGCGGCGCCTGGCGCGCTCCGCCGCCGCACTCGCCCAGCGCTGCGCCACGGCCGGGGCGGTGATGCACACGGCATCGTCGGTCACGGTGGTCACCGCGCGTTCGAGCAGCTGGATGTCGGCCTCGTGCTGGCGGGCCACGTGCGGATCCTCGAAGAAGATCGCGCGCTGGCAGCGACGTTCCAGCACCAGGTCGGCGATCTGGGCGTCGCCGCCCATCGGACCGCTCTGGTAGCGATGCACCCACGAACGGCCTTGGGGCCAGCCACGGCTCCAGGCCAGCTCGTTCAGGCGCTGGCCGGTGGTGCCGGTGGCGACGCGGCGGGCGAAGCGCGACAGCAGGTCGAAATGCTCGGCGGCGAAGGCCAGCATCTGCGGCTTCATCGCATCGTGGGCGATCAGCGCCATCGTCTGCCCCTCGAAATCGTGCAGGCGATCGGCGGACGGGTCCGGCAGCAGGCCCGCCCGTATCCGCTCCAATTCGACCCAATCGCGGGCCGAGGCCACCGTGGTGATGAACGGCTTGCCGTGGATGACGCACTGGCGCTTGAGTGCCGCCGCCTCCGGGAACACCGAGGACGGATCGACCGGGTCGATCAGGTAGATCGCGCCATCGAGCGTGCGTTCGTCATGGTCGACGCCGACGACCTCCGCGACCAGCTTCATCAAGCCGCCCTCGCGGCCGTACGGATAGCGGCGCAGGCCCGGGTAGCCGGTCAGCATGCCGGCGGCGGCGATGGCGTCGTAGGTTCGCCCGACCACGTGCAGGCTGATCTGCAGTTCGCGGATGCCGGCCTCGCAGGCGCGCAGCCAGCGGAACAACGCCGCGTCTTCGCTGAGATGGTGCAGGCGGTTGGCCGCCAGGCCCAGGCGCATGTGTAACCCCCTGAAGTTGAAAGCGGGCATCGCGGGCGACCGTGGTGGCGGTCGCCGGCGAGCTGGCCATTACCTTAGGGGTTTTGCGCGCTGGCGTGGGCGGATTGCGCCGGGCGCAATGTCACTTGCCGTTGCTGACCGGGCCGACCTCGACGCTGCCATGCGACCAGATCGCATCTTCCACGGCCCAGTACTGATGGGCGTCCCAGCGCCACTTGGCGTACATCGGCGTCAGGTCGATGGAGTCCGGGCCGAGGGACATCCCGTCGCCGGTGCCGCGCGGAGCGGACACTTCCAGGTTGCCGACATAGCCCAGGTGGCTGCCGGTGACCTGGCGCTTGCCCTGGGCCATGGCGCGCACGAGCCGAGGCTTGGCGACATCGTCGCCGTACTCGTCATAGAGCCCGTTGCCCTCGCGCAGCGCGCGGTCGCGCGTGGGCTGGTCCAGCTGCTCCCACATCTTCTCGCGCAGGACCACGAAGCTCGGGTACATGCGCTCGGCGGCGAGGTCGGCCCAGGCGTATGCCAGGGCGGGATCGCGCTCGACGCCAACACCGTGCCAGTACATCAGGCTGATGCGGTGCTGCGAGTACTTGTCGCCGTAGCGCGCAGCCGTGCGGAAGTGCTTCATGGCGGCAGCCCAATCGCCGCGCGCGGCGGCGTCGCTGCCGTACAGGCGCCACAGCTCGTTGGGGTGCGTCTTCGAAAATCGCGTGCGCTCGTCGTACTCGCGCGCGGTCATCGTGTCGGTCTGGGCCACGACGGCCTTGCTGCCGTCCGCGTCGGGCCCTGGCGGGCTTGCCGCCAGAGCCGGGCCGAGCATCATCGCCAGCAGCCAATCCATGCGCCCTCCTTGGGCCTCAGTGCCTGGACTTCTCGCGTGCCGGCGCCATCGGGCCGACATCCACGCTGGACGCGCCGCCCAGTTCGGCATCCTGTGCCTGCCAGTACGAGGCGGTCGCGGTGCGGTCCTTGGCATAGTACTGCTCGCCGTTGGTGCCGCCCACCGCCTGCATCCAGGCCGTCAGCATGCCGGGCGTGGCATTGCCGAAGGAGCCGTTGACCGGGCCACCCTGGATGATGTCGATCGTGTGGTTGCGGTAGCCCAGGCGACTGCCGGTCATATCGCTGGTGAAACGGCGGATCTCGACGTCCGCGCGCGGACGGGCGACCTCGTCGCCGTACCGGGCGTAGTAATCGGGCCCCTGCTGCTCCACCTGGCGCTGCTGTTCAGGCGTCAGCCCGGCCCACATCTTCTCGCGGATCACCAGCAGCCGCTTGACGCCGCGTTCGGCGGCCAGGTCGCTCCAGATGTACGCCTTGACCGGATCGGCCGGCACGCCCTGCCCGTACCAGTACATCAGGCTGAGGTAGTGCTGCGAATACTTGTCGGCGTACGACGCGGCGTTCTCGAAACGCTCGACGGCCTCGTCGTAATGGCCCGACAGGTACGATTTCAATCCGTTCAGGCGCCAGGTTTCGTTGGGATGGCCCTGCGCGGCCTTGAGCTGGGCATCGACCTGCATGTACGTGGCGGTGACCAGCTGGAGCGGTTCATCGGCGAAGGCCGGGATGACCAGCACCGACAGCACCGCGCCTGTCCACCAGGCCTTGCTGCGAGTGGAAAAGGTTGCCATGGCGAGTCCTCCATATGCGGAGTGCGGGGTGCGGCCGTTGCCGCATCGGCCGCCGGTGGCCGTGATTGGCCGTCCGGGCGGCACCTGAATCGTATCGCCGCGCGCCGCCTGCGCCCCGGGATGACGAAATACGCGCAATGACGGCACAAGCCGCCTGTTCCGGGGAGTGTTTACGGCACAATACTCCGCCGCAACCGCGGCAGCGAACAGCCTCCGATGCACGGTCTGAATCCCCCTCAACGCGCCGCCGTCCTGCACACCGACGGCCCCTTGCTCGTGCTCGCCGGCGCAGGCAGCGGCAAGACCCGCGTCATCGTCGAGAAGATCGCGCACCTGATCGCCTCCGGGCGGATGCCGGCCAAGCGCATCGCCGCGATCACCTTCACCAACAAGTCGGCGAAGGAAATGAAGGAGCGCGTCGCCAAGCGCATCGAGGGCGATGCCGCTGAAGGGCTGACCGTGTGCACGTTCCATGCACTGGGACTGCGTTTCCTGCAGATCGACCATGCCAAGGTCGGCCTGCGCCGCGGTTTCTCGGTGTTCGACAGCGACGACAGCGCCGCGCAGATCAAGGACCTGCTGCCACCGGGCAGCAAGAACGACGTCATCGACAACGCGCGCAACCTCATTTCGCGCGCGAAGAACGCCGGCCTCTCGCCCGAGGAGGCATTGGCTGCATCGCAGAGCCCGCGCGAGATGGAAGCGGCGCTGCTGTACCAGCGTTACCAGGCGCGGCTGTCGACGTTCAACGCGGTCGACTTCGACGACCTGATCCGTTTGCCGGTGCAGATCCTGGAAGCCGACGAGGACGTGCGCCTGGCGTGGCGCGAGCGCATCGGCTACCTGCTCGTCGACGAGTGCCAGGACACCAACGACGCCCAGTACCGCCTGCTCAAGGCACTGGCCGGCGACAAGGGCCTGTTCACCTGCGTGGGCGACGACGACCAGTCGATCTACGCCTGGCGCGGCGCCAACCCGGACAACCTGCTCAACCTGGGCAAGGACTACCCGGCGCTGGAGATCATCAAGCTGGAGCAGAACTATCGCTGCTCCAATCGCGTGCTGCGCACGGCCAACACGTTGATCGCGCACAACCCGCACGAGCACCCCAAGACGCTGTGGAGCGACCAGGCCGACGGCGAGCGCATCCGCGTGTGGGAGTGCCGCGACAACGCGCACGAAGCCGAGAAGGTCGCCGCCGAGATCCATTTCCTGGCTGCCGCCAAGCAGGCGCCGTGGAGCGACTTCTGCATCCTGTTCCGCGGCAACCACCAGAGCCGCGCGCTGGAGAAGGCGCTGCAGTTGTTGCGCGTGCCATACCATCTGTCGGGCGGAACCGCGTTCCTCGAGCGCGGAGAAGTGAAGGACGCGCTGTCGTGGTTGCGCCTGATCGCCAATCCCGACGACGACGCGGCGTTCCTGCGCGCAGTGCAATCCCCCAAGCGCGAAGTCGGCGCGACCACGCTGTCCAAGCTGGCCGAGATGGCGCAGCACGCCGGCATGCCGATGTCGCGCGCGGCCGAACAGATCGGCATGCTCAAGCAACTGGCGCCGCGTGCCGGCAATGCACTCGATGGCTTCGTCAACATCATCCGCCACCTGCGTGGCGAGGCGTTCAAGATCCCGCCGTCGGAGCTGGTGCGCGTGCTGGCCGAGAAGAGCGGCCTGCTCGCCTCAATCCGCGCGCAGTGCAAGGACGAGGCCACCTTCCAGCGCCGCAAGGAGAACCTGGAAGAACTGGCCGACTGGTTCGACGGCGGCAAGAATTCCGGTCCCGGCGAACTGGCCGCGCAGCTTGCGCTGCTGTCACACGCCGACAAGGGCGATGCCGGCAACCAGGTGCGATTGATGTCGCTGCACGGCGCCAAGGGCCTGGAGTTCCGCTACGTCTTCATCGTCGGCATGGAAGACGGCACGTTGCCGCACGAGATGGCGCTGGAAGAAGGCAGCCTCGAAGAAGAGCGGCGCCTGCTCTACGTCGGCATCACCCGCGCCAAGGAACAGCTGTGGCTGTCGCACTCGCGCGAGACACAGCGCTGGGGCGACAAGATCCGCCTGCAGCCGAGCCGCTTCTTCGAGGAACTGCCGGCCGCCGAGATCCAGCGCGACGGCGCCGACCCGGTGGCCGATGCCGCGCGCAAGCAGGAACGCGCCGTGGCCGGCTTCGCCGCGATCAAGGCGCTGCTGGAGCAGTAGCACAGGGGCGACGGATGCAACTGCAACGGATCCACCACGTCGCCATCATCTGCGGCGACTACGCACGCTCGAAGCACTTCTACACGCAGGTGCTCGGCCTGCGCGTGCTGGCGGAAGTGCATCGGCAGGCGCGCGATTCGTGGAAGCTCGACCTGGCGCTTCCCGATGGCGGGCAGCTGGAACTGTTCTCCTTTCCTTCGCCGCCGCCGCGGCCGTCGTACCCGGAGGCACGCGGCTTGCGCCACCTCGCCTTCGAGGTGGCCGATGTCGCCGCCGCGGCCGACGAACTGCAGGCGCAGGGGATAGCGGTGGAGCCGATCCGCATCGACGAGTACACCGGCCGACGCTTCACCTTTTTCGCCGATCCGGACGAGCTGCCGATCGAGTTGTACGAAGCGCCCTGACCGCGCGTAGCATCTGCGCCATCGGGGCCCGGAGTTCGGGCCGGGTCATGGATCGGGGACACCCATGCTGTCGACACTCGTGATAGTCGTCGTTGTCGTGCTGCTGCTGGTGTGGCTGTGGCGCGCACCCAGGCGCAGATCCTGGGTCAGTAACGACGGCGGCTGGGATCCGGGTTACCAGCCCTATGCGGTCTCCGATAACAGCTGCAGTCCGGAGGCGCGCGATGACTCGTGCGACTCCGACACGGATTCGGACTCCGGCGGCGATTGCAGCAGCGACGGCGGCGGCAACGACTGATGGACCTCGTCCTGCGCCCGGCCAACGCCGGCGACCATCCCGCGATCCTGGCGTTGAACCTCGCCTCCGAAGAGATGCTCAGCCCGCTGGATGCAGCGCGCCTGGTCGAGCTCGATGCGCAGTCGGCCTATCACCGCGTGCTGTGCGAGGGCGATCGGGTGGTCGCGTTCCTGCTCGCCTTCCGCGAGGGCGCGCAGTACGACAGCCCCAACTACGTCTGGTTCGCCGGGCGCTATCCACGTTTTCTGTATATCGATCGCGTCGTGGTCGCCGAATCGCACCAGGGTCGCGGCCTGGGCGGCAGGCTCTATCGCGACCTGTTCGACGTCGCCCGCAGCAGCGGGGTCGACGCGGTGACGTGCGAGTTCTACACACAGCCGCCGAACGAGGCATCGCGTCGCTTCCATGCCGGCTTCGGCTTCCGCGAAGTCGGGCAGCAGTGGGTCGCCGACGGCCGCAAGCGGGTCTCGCTGCAGATCGCCACGCCCTGACGGCCTGCCGTCATGGAAGCGGCGCCGGGCTCGGCTACACTCGCCGCCCGACCCCGCTGCCAGCCATTGCAATGCACAAGAGCACCCTCGCCCTGTCCGCCCTCGCCTGCGCGCTCGCATTGGCGGCCTGCCAGCGCGCACCGGCGCCCGAGACCACGACCGGGGAAGGCGCCGCGACGCCGGCCAACGCTGCAGCAGCTGCCAAGCCGGCCGCCAACGGCGCCAACGACAACCTCAACGCCGTGCTGTGGGTGCAGACCTCGGCCGAGTACCAGGCGGCCACCACCACCGTCTATCGCGCCGCGGCCGACAAGCTCGCCGTGGCCCTGGCCGAAAAGAACTGGGACGCGCTGGTGCCCGGCGAGCGCGGCAACGCCGCCACCGGCCTGAAGCCGGCCGTCATCATGGACGTCGACGAAACCGTGCTCGACAACTCGCCGTACCAGGCGCGCCTGGTGCGCGACGGCAAGGCCTACGACGAAGTCACGTGGGATGCCTGGGTGGCCGAAAAGAAGGCCAAGCCCGTGCCGGGCGTGGTCGAGTTCGCCAAGGCCGCCGCGGCCAAGGGCGTGACCATCCTGTACCTGTCCAACCGCGCCGTGCATCTGAAGGACGCGACCATCGCCAACCTCAAGGCGGTCGGCATGCCGGTGAAGGACGACAGCGTGTTCCTCGGCCTGGGCACCGTCGTCGACGGCTGCGAACAGAACGGCAGCGAGAAGAACTGCCGCCGCCAGCTGGCCGGCCAGCAGTACCGCGTGCTGATGCAGTTCGGCGACCAGCTGGGCGATTTCGTCCAGGTCGTCGCCAACACCCGCGAAGGTCGCGACCAGCTGCTCGACGAATACGGCGACTGGTTCGGCGAACGCTGGTGGATGCTGCCCAACCCGACCTACGGTTCGTGGGAGCCGGCGACGTTCAACAACGACTGGTCGCAGCCGGAGCAGGCGCGCCGCGAGGCCAAACGGGCCGCGCTGGACGTGGCGCCGTAAGGCCGACAGGCCGATGGCTGGCGCGGTGGAGCACCGAAGCGTCACGTAAAATCAATAGGTTACGACGTGATTCTTCAGGTGTTGCTTTAACTCGGGAGGGCGGTTAGTCTGCCCTCCATCCGGCGCGAGCCGGAGCCATGCCACAACTCGACGTCCATCCGGTGAGAGCCGGATTTGAAGGAGGCCCACGGCCTCCTTTTTCTTTTTGGGGCCGCGGATCGGCGCGAAGGGCGCTTTAGAACTCGACGGTCGCGGTGACCACGTCGCTGTAATTGCCGGCGGTGAAGGTCGGCGTGATCGGCACCCGCCCATAGACCGTCAGAGTCTGCGCGGTGCCCTGGCCGGCGCCGGTGCCGGTGCCGATGACGGTGGACCCGGTCGAGGTTCCCCAGACAGTGGTCCGGGCGGCAGAGGTGTAGAGGTTGTAGTTGATGAACGTGGGTCCGACGACGCCGTTGAGGTACATGCGCCTGCCAGCAACATTGCCCGAGCGTCCGCCGTCGAGCTTGACCGTGTACGCCGTGCCATTGGTGCAGGTGACCGTCAGGTTGGCCTGCGCATCGCGCGCCGCCGCCAGCGAGGTATAGCTGCCGAACGCCATGTTCTGGGCAGAGATCAGGCAGCTGCCCTGGAGGGTGACGCGCGAGGTGAAGGTGTAGTTCGGTGACGCCGGAGCGACATTGCTCGCGCAATTGGCATTGTTGTCCGTCGAATAGCCCCATACGGCGCTGATCGCTTCGGTGTACGTGCCGGGTATCGGCGCCGGCGCCGTGGGCTGCACCGTCGATACGCGTCCGTACAAGGTGATCGGTCTGCTGATCCACGTGTTTCGCGAAGTGATCGTGATCGTGGTCTGGGCGTTATAGGTGTAGTTGGCAGGCTGGGAATACGTTCCGTCGGTATAGATGTCGTAATAGAACGACCCCGCCGGCCCCGTACGCGTCATCGAACGCGGCGTGCCGCCGTTATTGGTTCCGGCGCACACCAGCACCGTGTCGCCGACGTCACCGTTGGCGCTTCCCTGACAGCTGGCATTGACCGTGGTGGTGGACGTCGTCGCCCCCACCGGCAGCGTCAGCGTGCCGAAGTTCAAATCGGTGGCATTGTCGATGCGGCAGGTGATCGCCGCGGAAGCCGTGCCCGGCATCAGCAACGATGCCAGCAAGCCGAGCAGGGCCAACGCAATGGGGTAGCGACGCATCATGGTGTGTCCTCGCTGCGGCATTTCACCGTCAGTGTGCCCCGTGCCGAACCGGCGGGCAGCTCCGGTGCAACCGCGGAACAGTTCACGCCCGCGCGGGTCCAGATGAGGCTTTCGCCGGGAGTGTATCGATCGAGCCAGAGCGTCCCGTCGAAGCCGACGATGGCCGGGCTTCCATCCTGGCGCATTACCCGCGTGCCAGCTTCGACCTGCTTGCCCTCGCGATCGAGCAGCTCGAGGTTGGCGCTATGCACCTGTCGGATCGGGAACGGTACGCGCACGCCACTGCGATCAGGCGGCGTCACCAGTCGCTCCACCGACAGCACTTCCAGATCGGGCGCCAGGCCGTCGGGGTCGATGGCGATCCGGTTGCGCTGCCAGCCGCGCAGTTCCGGCAGCAACAGGAAGCCGTTGGCATTGGTTCGGCCGGCGACGCGGTTTTCGTAAAGGATCGGCACGTCGGCGATGCCTTCGGTTGAAACGACCGCAAACGAGTCGGTGACGGCGCGGCTTGTGAACAACTGACCACCCATCAACACCACGCTGCCATTGCCCTGGCCGTAGACACTTTGCTGTCCATTGAAACTGTCCACCCCGCCCCAGACGTCGCCGGCGCGACCACGCCAGCCGGCGCCGAGTACGCCATCGCCGCCGTCGCGCGCCTGCACTTCCCAACCCAGGCCGCCGCCATAAGGCAGCGGACGCCGCAGTGCCGCCGCGAAGTCGGTGTTGCCGTTCTGCCGGTCGACCGACAGCGAGGCGTCGATGTCGCGACCCAGCGGGACGTTGAGCGACAGCGAGACGCCATGCCCCGATCGATCATCTTCGAAAGCGCTGAGCGTCCAAGCGAAGCTTCGGTAACTCTGGTTGAAACCTATTCCCTTGGTCCGGCTGATCGGGTTGTCGTGATCCTGGTAACGGATCCACGACAGCGAGATCGAGCCGCGCGGGATCGACAGCCACGCCGATGCACGGTCCTGGCGCAGCAGCGGCAATCCGCCCTCTTCCAGCGAGCCGATGTCCCGGTAATCTTCGCTTGCACGCTGGCTGTAGACGTCGAAACCGACCCGCTGGCCGAACCACTGGTAGCCGCCACCGTACTGGTGGCCGCTGTGCCAGTTGGAACTGTGCGCGTAGTTGCCGGTGAACACGCCAAATCGACCCAGCGGCGACCACGCAAAGCCGAGGCCACCCAGGCTTAAACGCTCGCCGTACTCAGCGTGGAACTCGCCAGTGAAGTTGTTGGTGATGCCGTGACGCACGCTTGCGCTGGCAACCGGGTGCTGTCCGTAGTCGTCAGATTCGAGGCTGTAGTTTCGGCGCAGCAGGCCTGCCTCGAGCGAGAAGTCGCTCAGGCCGCGGGCCAGGCGCTGGTAGTCGACATACAACGGGACGCTGGTCTGGGTGGTGCGCCCGAGCGCGTCGGTCACCACGACCACTGCCTGTCCGGCACCGGCCAGACGCGGGAAATCGCTCAGCACGAAGGGACCCGGATCAACCTGGCCGCTGTACTGGCGAACGTTGTTGACGTAAAGGTCCACCGCCGACGGCACGGCTGCGCTCGCGCTGAACTCCGGCAGCGGATAGATGATCAGGTCGGGACGGACACTGAAGTTGCGACGCCACTGCAGGCCGCCGATGCGCACGGGGCGGCTCCAGGCCAGGCCACCGGAAATCAGGTCGCCGACCGTCCAGGTCGTCATCTGCTGCGGATCCGAGATTGTCCAGCGCGTGTCCAGGCGCAGGTAACCATCATCCTGGTCACCACTGCGGGTGACGCCATAGCTCTGCAGGCTGCCGAACCGGCCAAACCAGCGCACGCCGGTGCCGAGCGAAGCGGTGTCGCTGTCGTCGGAGTGACGGCCGTACGCGTCCCAGTCCAGCACCAGGCCCTGGTCGCGATTGACAGAAATCGGAGCCGGCGCGTCGTAGCCCAAACGATTGGCGCGGCGCATGCTCGCGACCGGCATCAGCGTGACCTGCTGCATCGAGGCGTCGTAAAGGACGCTGAGGCCCGCGATGGCATCGAGCGCAACCCGGCCATTCGGGTCTGCCGTCACGTTGTCCGGCATGACCAGTCCGATCGCATCGAGATCGGCCGGATCGACAGACAGGCGACCTTCGAACATTTCGAATCGCACCAGTGGCCGGATGATCTGGCCGTCCATGACGATGTCGAGAAAGAGTGCCTGCGGCGCTGCAATCAACGTGCGCTGCGCCGCTGTTGTCGGAGCTTCTTCATCCAAGCCCGCCGGCAATCCCGCCGCCGCCCAGGTGGACGGTGCGCAGATCGCAAGCAGTGCAATCGCCAGCGCTTGCGCGAGGCGATGGTTTTTAACGCCCGGACGACAGTTCAATGCTTGCCGGCTGACCGTTCAGCCGGACCTCGAGCGTCTTCCATCCTTGCGCGGATCCGAGCTGCTCGGTTTCAAGCGTGAAGCGCCGGGAACTGCCCGCCAGTACATAGCCCAACAGGCCAGGCGTCAGTTCCAGGCTACGTCCGTCGGCCGACAGCAGGCGGCTTGCGCCCAACTGGGCAGCGACGCCGCCAGAGTTGGAGCACGCCAGCACTGTGGCTTCGAGACTGCACTTGAGCGCGACCGGCGCCGGATCGGCAACGCGGACGAAAACAGGAATCAGGAAACGCATCCGGACATTCACCGCGCTCTGGGTAGAGGCGGCGGGGTCTCCGGGCAACTCGTCGACGACGACCCGGTAGGCCAATTCCTGCCGGGGCGCTGCTTCCGAGTTGCGGACAAGACGGATCAGCTGGTCGGCGCCACCGGCGATTTCCACCACCGGCGGGCTGACGGTCAGATCATTGCTGGGCACCAGGACATCCTGGTCACCGTCCTGCGTCCACGCGTAGATGCGGATCTGCGCCGCCACCGGGCTGTCGCCGCCGTTACCCAGAACCAACCGGCCACCGCGAACACCGGGCGGCATGTCGACACTGGTCTGTCGGGCCTGCAATTGGCCGCGGGCATGCGCGACCCCGCCCATCAGGGCGAGGGCCACGAACGCCGCAAGTGGAAGGCGCAGGTTCATCAGAACGAGACGGTCGCAGTGACGGTGTCGTTATAGACGCCAGCCGGCTTCGGGTTCTGCGAGCCGAACACGCGGCCGTAGACGTTGAAGGTGGTGGGACCCGCTGCGCTGCCGGCCAAGGTGACGTTGCCGGTGGTGCCGTCGCCGATGACGTTGGCGGTGGTGCGGGCTGCGTCGGAGTACAGCGAGTAGTTGATGGTCGCCGTGGACGGACCAGTCATCTTGCGGCTGGCGAAGGTGGCACCCGAGCCGCCGCCGGCACTGATCGCGACCGTGTACGGACCGGTCGAGACGCAGGTGACGGTCAGCGTGGTGGCGGCGTCGATGGCCGTGGCAAGAGTGGTCTGCGTGTTGAAATTCAGCGCAGTGGTGGCGACGGTGCAGCTGTTGTCGAGCGTCAGGGTGACGTTCATCGTGGCGGAGTGGGTGCCGGCGGCCATCGCCATCGGGGCAGTAGCGAGCAGGGCAACAGCGAGCAGCGACGACTTGAACAGGTTCATTCGAATTTCTCCGGTGGCGCGTTCCGCGCTTCGATGGTTCCGGCGGAAATGCCGGGTTGAGATGGGTAAAAGCAGAAAGTGTGCCAACCGTCGCAGAACCACCGCCATGGCGTGAAATCGATGTTAAGAGCGACAGATTTGACAAAGCTGAACGAGATTCACATCACACTTTTGAGCTGCATTTGTAATAAGTGACAATCAACGTCACCTTGTGTCCTCATAATTTATGAACAGGCTTTTTCCCCGCTGAAACTTCGATTCGGGACGTGGTCGCTTGCCCCGGCCCCGGGCGGCGGCCAAGATTCGGACCCAGCGACAGGGGAACCGCACCGCATGCCATTGATCCGACGCGCCACTGCCGCGCTGCTCCTGGTTGCCGCGGTGGCGGTGGCCGGCTGCGAGCGCGCCCCGGTGCCGGCGGTCGCGCCCACGCCGACCCAGCCGGCCCAGGCCGTCGAGCAGTTGATCGAGGACCTGCGCCGCAACGACTTCGTCGCCTTTGCCCGCCATTCGGTGCCGCCGGCCCTGCACGCCCGCCTCGACCAGGCCTGGAACGAGGGCCGCACGCGCTGGCCGCTGACCGAGCTGCCGCTCGACGATCGCCTGCCCGCCTTCATCACCGCCCTGGCCGCGCCCGGTGCGGAAAAGCAGCTGCTGACCACCTACAACCGGCAGTTCTCCGGCGCCGGCGCCGAGTTGCGCTCGGCTGCCTCGACCCTGGGCCTGTTCGCCACCCAGTACCTGCACAAGGAAGGCGACTACAGCGCCGACGAACGCGCCCACTACGCGCAGCTGGTCGCGGCCTTGAGCCGTTGGGGCCAGAAAGCGCCCCTGGGCGATCCGCAGCGCGCGCGCCGGGCGATCCCGCAACTGGTCGCGGCGGCCCGCCAGACCGGCCTGGCCGGGGGCGACGACACCTTCCGCCAGCTCGGCATGCAACGGAGCCTGGAGCGGTTCGGCCCGTTCTTCGGCCGCTTCAAGCAGGTGCTGCAAACCTACGGGCTCGATGTCGACGCCGACCTGGCCAGCGCCAAGGCCACGTTGATCGAAGAGGACGGCGATCGCGCCAGGGTGCGGCTGAACTACACCCTGGCCGGGCAGAAGATCGAGGCGCAGCTGGCCGTCGAACGCCACGATGGCCACTGGTATCTCAGCGACGCCCTGCGCCACGCCGAGACCGAAGCCGCGGCGCCCGCGCCGACCCCGACGGCCGCGCCGCCGACCCGCTGAACGCGGTTTCGACCGCGAAAGGCATAATGCCCGCGATGCCGAACCAGACTCCCCTGCCTTTCCCGGAACCCGACAAGGGCGCGCCGGCCACCGACGCGACGACGTCGCGCGCTGCCGAGACCGCGCCCGAAGCGATGTCCGATGCCGCTTCCGAAGCCGCCATGGATGCGACTGCGGACGCCGTGCCCGAAGCCATGACCGGCACCGCACCGGACGCCCACGAGCCGCCCGCAACGGAACACGGCTTGTCCCAGCACGACCCGTCCCAGCCCGACCCATCCCAGCCCGAACTGCCGATACCTGCCGCCCCGGCCGCAGGTGCGTCCGTCCGGCCCGAGCGCCGCCGCGGTTCCGGCCAGCCGCGCCGCCCGTGGTGGGCCAAGCTGCTTGGCCGCCTGATGGCGCCGTGGGTGCAGCTGACCATCGAGCCGCGCAATCCGGCCGCCGAGATCCCCGAGGAATGGACCGGTCGCCCGGTGTGCTACGTGCTCGAGGACTACGGCCTGAGCAACGCCCTGATCCTGGAACGCGCCTGCCGCGAAGCCGGCCTGCCTTCGCCGCTGCAGCCGTTGCCGGGCGACCCGCTGCGCCGCAAGCGCGCGTACCTCGCGCTGTCGCGCCGCAACGTCAACACGCTGGCGCAGCTGCAGGCGCTTGCCGGCACCGCCGAGCCGACCACCAAGAGCCATTCCAGTTCGCTGGCGCGCCTGCTCGATGCGCACCGCAGCGATCCGACGCTCGACGTGCAGCTGGTGCCGGTGTCGATCTTCGTCGGCCGCGCGCCGGACAAGAACAGCGGCTGGTTCTCGGTGCTGTTCTCGGAAAACTGGACCCTGGTCGGCCGCTTCCGCCGCCTGCTGGCCATCGCCCTCAACGGCCGCGACACCCTGGTCCGCTTCGCACCGCCCATTGGCCTGCGCGCGATCGTCGACGAAGGCCTGCCGGCCGAGCGCACGGTGCGCAAGCTCTCGCGCGTGCTGCGGGCGCACTTCCGCCGCATCCGCGCGGCGGTGATCGGCCCGGACCTGTCGACGCGGCGTCTGCTGGTCGACCAGGTGCTGACCTCGGCCACGGTGCGCGAAGCCATCGCCGACCAGGCCCGCCGCGACAACTCCAAGCTCGCCGATGCCTGGAAGAAGGCGCACACCTACGCCTATGAGATCGCCGCCGACTATTCGCATCCGGTGGTGCGTTCGGTCAGCTTCCTGCTGGCGCCGGTGTGGAACCGCATCTACCGCGGCGTGCTGGTGCACCACCTCGACCAGCTCAAGGACGACGCGCCCGGCCACGAAGTGGTCTATGTGCCCTGCCACCGCAGCCACATGGACTACCTGCTGCTGAGCTACCTGCTGTACACGCGCGGCATCGTGCCGCCGCACATCGTGGCCGGCATCAACCTCAACCTGCCGGTGGTCGGCACGCTGCTGCGCAAGGGCGGCGCGTTCTTCATCCGCCGCAGCATCCGCGGCAGCGCGCTGTACTCGGCGGTGCTCGGCGAGTACGTGGCGCAGCTGGTCTCGGGCGGCTATTCGATCGAGTACTTCGTCGAAGGCGGTCGCTCGCGCACCGGCCGGCTGCTGCAGCCCAAGGGCGGCATGGTGGCGATGACGCTGCGCGCGTTCCTGCGCCAGCCCACGCGGCCGGTGCTGTTCCAGCCGGTGTACATCGGCTACGAGAAGCTGATGGAAGGCACCAGCTACCTCGACGAGCTGTCGGGCAAGCCGAAGGAGAAGGAATCGATCTGGGCGCTGCTGTGGGGCATCCCCAAGGTGCTGCGCAGCAACTACGGCCAGGTGGTGGTGAACTTCGGCGAGCCGATCCGCCTCAACGACGTGCTCGCCGAGCACGCGCCCGACTGGGACGGCAAGCCGGTCGGCGAGGACGAGAAGCCTGCATGGCTGTCCGGTGCCGTCGATGCGCTGGCCGACCAGATCCAGGTCAACGTCAACCGCGCCGCCGACGTCAATCCGATCAACCTGCTGGCGCTGGCACTGCTGTCCACGCCCAAGCACGCGATGGGCGAGGCCGACCTGCTCGCGCAGATCACGCTGAGCAAGACGCTGCTGGCGACGCTGCCGTATTCCGACCGCGTCACCGTCACGCCGCACTCGCCGCAGGAAATCGTCGCCCACGGCGAGGAGATCAACGTCCTCAGCCGCACCGCGCATCCGCTCGGCGACGTGCTGGGTGTCAGCGGCGACAACGCGGTGCTGCTGAGCTACTTCCGCAACAACGTGCTGCACCTGTTCACCGCGGCGTCGTGGATCGCCTGCTGCTTCCAGAACAACCGTCGGATGAGCCAGGCCGGCGTGCTGCGCCTGGGCCGCAATGTCTATCCGTTCCTGCAGGCCGAGCTGTTCCTGCCGTGGAGCGAGGACGAGTTTGCCCAGCGCCTCAACGACACCATCGAGGTCTTCATCCGCGAAGGCCTGCTCGAGCGCATCAACGAGGAAGAAGGCGGCATCCTCGCCCGCAACGCCGGCCAGACCGACGAGGTGTTCCGCCTGCGCGCGATCGGCCACTCGCTGCAGCAGGCCTTCGAGCGTTACTACATCGCCATTTCGGTACTGGTGAAGAACGGCGCGGGCACGCTCACCGCGTCGCAGCTCGAGAGCATGTGCCAGCTGGCGGCACAGCGGTTGTCGCTGCTGTACGCACCGGCGGCGCCGGAATTCTTCGACAAGACCCTGTTCCGCGGCTTCATCCAGAAGCTGCGCGAGATGAAGCTGGTGTGGCCGGACGAGAACGGCAAGCTCGCCTTTGACGCACGCCTGGATGCGTGGGCCAAGGACGCCAAGGTCATCCTCGGCCGCGAGCTGCGCCACACCATCGAGAAGATCAGCCCGGAGACGGCCAAGGCCGAACCGGACACGACGGTCACCCCGGCGAGCTGAGCCGGGGCCCGCCCTGCAGGGCGGTCTGGACGATGCGGCGATAGAGCGTCGCCGCATGCCAGGCGCCATCGCACAGCGCGCGCCGTTGCGCGCCTTCGTCCGCCTGTTGCCATAGCCAGCGCCAGTCGCAGCCGTCGTCGCTGGCGAGCAGGCGGTTCAGCAGGTAGGTGCAGCCGCGCACCGGCAGGAACGAGCGTTCGAGCACGGCGAGCAGGGCGTGCCGGGCCATCCCACCGGTCACTGCCTCGTGCAGGGCGATCGCGCCGAGTGCGCGGTACGGGCGCCGCTGCCGGTGCCGCTCGACGAAATCGCGCCAGGGCTCGGCTGCCACTGGGGCGACGGCGACGATGCCGTCGGTGCGGCGCACGTCCGCCGCCGCCATCCGCTCCCAGTCGCGCATCTTCGCCATGCGTTCGCCGGCAAAGTGCCGCAGCGCCGGCGAGGTCAGCGCCGGCGCCAGCGACTCCAGGACGAAGGCGCCGGTCCGGCACAGGGCACTTTCGGCCGCCAGCCAGCGCAGGTAACGGTCGCGGTCCAGGCCGTCGCTGCCGATCAGCTGGGCCAGGTCGTCGGCGAGGTCGTGCTGGGCGGTCTGTATCGCCTCCTGCCAGCGCAGCGATGCGGCGTGTTCGCCGAATGGCGACAGACCGTGGCCGCGCCTGGAACCGGTTTGCATGGCATCCCCCCCCCTCCTCCTGCATCGTGCCGGGTCGCGCGGGGCGAGTCCTTGCCGCCTCCTGAAGAGTTCTGAAAGCTTGTGAATCGCCCGGCCACGCGCCAAAGTGCGATGCACGCTGCGACGGAGGGGGCCGTGGCTGAGTCGCCGTCATCTTTGAATCTGTCGTCATCGCCGGGCATCTGGCGGTACGGCGAGGTCGTGCTCGACGAGCGCATTGCCGCGGTCCGGGCCGGCGCGGTAGAGGTCGAACTCGACCGCAGCGGATACGACGTGCTGCTGGCGCTGCTGCGCCATGCCGGCGAAGTGGTGACCAAGGACGAACTGCTGGAGTCCGGCTGGCCCGGGCGCGTGGTGTCGGAGAACTCGCTGGTCAAGGCGATCGGCCGCCTGCGCCAGGCGCTGGGCGAGGATGGCGCGGCGATCCGCGTCGTCCACGGTTACGGCTACCGGTTGGCGGCGGCGGTGCGGTTCGAAGCCGTTGCCGTGGAGAAGGTGCACGCCCACCCGCACGATGCCGAGCGCCTGCGCGACGGCGACCGCCTGCCGCACCGGCCGGGCTGGCGCCTGGTCCAGCGCCTGGGCGAAGGCAGCGCCGGGGTGATCTGCCTGGCCCGTTCCGACAGCGGCGATACCCGCGCGATCAAGCTGGCCACCAGCGAGAGCGGACTGCGCAGCCTCAAGCGCGAGATCGCGCTGGCGCGCTACATCCAGGCGGTGCGCGCCGACCTGCCGGCGGTGGCGCCGGTGCTGGGATGGAACCTGGCGCAGCCGCCGTTCTTCCTGGAGATGCCGTACTACCCGCACGGCCACCTGCGCGACTGGGCGCAGGCGCAGGGCGGGTTGGCCGCACTGTCGTTCCAGCAGCGGCTGTCGCTGTGCGTGCAGCTGTGCGAGGCGGTGGCCGCGCTCCACGAGATCGGCATCCTGCACAAGGACCTCAAGCCGGAGAATCTCTATCCGGTCGCCGACGGCGAAGCGCCCGGCGGCTGGCGCTTCGTCCTCGCCGACCTGGGCGCCGGCGAGGCCGCACTGGCGCCGCAGATAGCTGAACTCGGCCTCACCTACAGCCTCGTCGATGGCAGCCACTCGCTGACATCGGCGCAGGCCGGCAGCCTGCTCTACATCGCGCCGGAAGTGATCGCCGGCGAGATGCCGACCCAGAGCAGCGACGTCTATGCGCTGGGCGTGCTGCTGTATCAATTGCTCGTCGGTGACCTGCGGCGTTCGCTGGCACCGGGCTGGGAGGCGGCGCTCGACGATCCGTTGTTGTGCGAGGACATCGCCCAGGCCGCGGCACTGGATCCGAAGCAGCGCGTGCTCGATCCGCGCATGCTCGCCGCGCGCCTGCGCACGCTCGACCAGCGCCACGCCGAACGCGACCAGGCGCTGCGCCGCCGTGAAGACGACGAGCGTCTTGCGCGTCGCCAGGCCAGCGAGCGCAACCGCCGGCGCATGTGGGCCGCGGTCGCTGCCGCGCTGCTGGTGGGCCTGGTCGCGACCACGGCAATGTCGGTTCGCGCCGATCGCGCGCGCCTGCTCGCCGAAGAGAATGCGCGGCAACGCCAGGCGGTGCTCGACTTCGTCACCAGCGACGTGTTGGCGCAGGCCGATCCCTATTCGGCAAAGCGCGCGGTCGGTAACCAGAGCGTCCGCGATGCCGTCGATCGCGCCGCGGCCCAGGTCGACATGCGTTTCGCCGACGATCCCGCGGCGGCCGCCACGGTCCATGCACTGGTCGCAAACGTCTACTTCGGCCAGGACCGGCACGCGCTGGCGATCAACCATTACCGCCAGGCGCGCGCGCTCTACCGCGGACTGGGCCGCGACCAGATTCCGGCGCTGATCCGGGTCGAGACCGGCCTGTGCGACGTGCAGCGCATCGCCAACAACCTCGCGGCAGCGGAGGAAGCCTGCGCCTCGGCACTGCGCCGCAGCGAGGACGCCCCGGCCGAGCGCGCGTTCGCCAGCCTGAAAATGGGCCAGCTGCGCACCGAGCAGGGCCGCTACCCGCAGGCGCAGGCGATCCTGCAACCGCTGCTGGCGTCGCAGGCGCTCAAGGACGATGCGAAGTCACAGGGCGAGCTGTACTGGTCACTGGGACTGTGCGCGCGCGGCCTCGGCCAGTACGCGCCGGCGCGCAAGCACTTCGAGGACCTGCTCGCGCTGTACCGCAGCTCCGGCGAAACCACGACGTGGACGGCGTGGGCGTACAACTCGCTGGGCAGCGTGCTGGTCGAGACCGGCGACTACGACGCCGCCGAACCCTTGCTGCTCAACGCACGGCGCATCTTCGAGCAGACCCAGGGCGCAGGCCAGGTCGAGGCGCAGATGCCCAACATCTGGCGCACCGAAAGCCGCCTGCGCCGCGGCCAGTGGCAGGAAGCCCGCACGCTGCTGCAATCACTGCTGGACAGCTGGTCGGGCGCGCTCAAACCCGACCACCCGCTGCCGCTTCGCGCGCAGGCCAACCTGGCCTGGGCCGAAGCCATGAGCGGTGACCGCGACATCGCCCTGGCGCGCCTGCAGGCGGCGATGCGCGATCGCGTCCACCTGTTCGAACAGCCCGGCGATCGCGTCGTCCCGCGCGTGCTGCGCTGGGTGCGCGCCGCGCTGGCACTGGACCGGCTCGACGACGCCGCCACCCTGCTGGCGATCTATGACGCGCGCGCCGGCGACGAGCTCCCCGCCGCGCATCCGTTGCGTGGCGAAGGCGATTGCCTGCGGGCCCAGCTGACCCTGCGCCAGCACGACGCCAGCCAGGCACGCCCGCAGGCGGCCGCCTGCGACGCGATGCTGCGCACGTTCTATGCGCCGACCCATCCGCTGGTGCGCGAATCGGCGTCGTTGCTGCAGCAGGTGAGCCGCGCCGATCGGGGCTGAAGCCCCGCCCGCTCAGGCCGGCTCGTCGGGGATCAGCGCGCTTTCCAGACGCGAGATGCAGTCCTTGAGCCACAACTTGCGCTTCTTCAGGCGCTTGACCGTCAACTCGTCGGCATCGGGTTCGCGCACCAGGCGCTCGATCGCCACGTCCAGGTCGCGGTGCTCCAGACGCAGCTCGGCGAGCTGGCGTGCGAGGACGGCGGGATCGTCGCTTTCGATCATCCGCGAAGCTTAACGCGGTCGCGTTGCAGGCGTAACCGTTGGCTTCCCGGCATAAGCCGTGCCCGCTGGAGGCCCGGTAGAATGGCCGTCCGATGAGCACCGTCCTGCCCCTTCTCGAGCCAAAGCCCCACGTGCGCGCCCCGCAGCGTCGCGCGCACGAGAACAACAAGCTGGCCAAGCGCCTGCGCCACCAGGTCGGTCGCGCGATCGCCGATTTCGGCATGATCGAGGAAGGCGACAAGGTCATGGTGTGCCTGTCCGGCGGCAAGGACAGCTACACCATGCTCGACATCCTGCTGCAGCTGCAGGCCAAGGCACCGGTGAAATTCGAGCTGGTCGCGGTCAACCTCGACCAGAAGCAGCCGGACTTCCCTGAACACGTACTGCCGACGTACCTCGAATCGATCGGCGTGCCGTACCGCATCCTCGAGCAGGACACCTACTCGGTGGTCACGCGCGTGGTGCCGGAAGGCAAGACGATGTGCTCGCTGTGCTCGCGACTGCGCCGCGGCGCGCTGTACGCGCATGCCGCCGAGCAGGGATTCACCAAGATCGCCCTGGGCCACCACCGGGACGACCTGGTGTCCACGTTTTTCCTGAACCTGTTCTTCCACGCCAAGCTCGCCGGCATGCCGCCCAAGTTGCTGTCCGACGACGGCCAGCACGTGGTCATCCGGCCGCTGGCCTACGTGCGCGAAGACGACATCAGCGCCTACGCGCAGGCCCGGCAGTTCCCGATCATTCCCTGCAACCTGTGCGGCTCGCAGGAAAACCTGCAGCGCAAGCAGGTCAAGAAGATGATGGACGCCTGGGAACGCGAAACACCGGGGCGGATCGAAACGATTGCCCGGGCACTGGGCAACCTGCGCCCGTCGCAGCTGGCCGATCCGAACCTGTTCGACTTTCTTTCGCTCGGCCGCCGCGGTGACGCGCCGTTGCCGGATGCGCGCGCGTGGCTGGCGGGTGAACCGCAAAGCGACGACACGCAGGGCTGATGCATTGCACGACACTCACCGTCATTCCCGCGCACGCGGGAATCCATGGACATCGCTTCGCTCGCCAAGAGCCAACGTCCCTGGATTCCCGCCTCCGCGGGAATGACGGCCGATAAATTCCACCGGGAATCCTGATGTTCTTTCGCAACCTGACGCTGTTCCGCTTCCCCACCACCACCAAGCTCGACGAACTCAACACCGGCCTGGCCGAATGCCTGCTCAAGCCGGTCGGCCCGCTGGAACTGTCCAGCCGCGGCTTCATCTCGCCGTTCGGCCGCGGCGACGACGAGCTCTCGCACACGCGTGGCGATGCCACGTGGTTGGCCGTCGGCGGCGAGGACAAGATCCTGCCCGGCTCGGTCGTCAATGACATGCTGGCCAAGAAGCTGGACGAAATCGAACAGAAGGAAGGCCGCAAGCCCGGCGGCCGCACCCGCAAGCGCATCAAGGACGAGCTGATCACCGACCTGCTGCCGCGCGCCTTCGTCAAGCCCAGCCGCACCGATGCGCTGATCGACCTCGGCCACGGCGTGGTCGCCGTCGACACCTCCAGCCGCAAGAGCGGCGAGAACGTGGTCAGCGAGATCCGCCGCGCGCTGGGCAGCTTCCCTGCGTTGCCGCTCAACGCCGAGATCGCGCCGCGCACCGTGCTGACCGGCTGGGTCGCCGGCGAGGAGATGCCCGAAGGCCTGTCGCTGGGCGACGAATGCGAACTGCGCGACCCGATCGACCAGGGCGCCGTGGTCAAGGTGCAGCGCATGGAGCTGCAGAGCGACGAGATCGCCAAGCACCTGGAGTCCGGCAAGCAGGTCACGCGCCTGGCGCTGACGCTCGACGACCACGTGTCGTTCGTGCTCGGCGAGGACCTGGTGGTGCGCAAGTTCAAGCTGCTCGACGGCGCCGTCGACGAGCTCGAGTCGACCGAGCGCGAGGACCTGCGCGCCGAACTCGATGCCCGCTTCGTGCTGATGGCCGGTGAGTTCAAGCGCCTGTTCACGGTTCTCGAAGGCGCGCTCAAGCTGTCCCGCGCGGAGCTGTGACGGCGGCCGCGAGCACGTACTATTGGAAGCAACTTTCCGCAGCCGTGTTCGCACCCCCACCGAGCCGTCCGCCATGCCGTCCCAGTTCCGAATGTTCGGTCGCCTGCTGGCGCCGAAGCCCCGCACCATCGAGCGCGAGTCGCTCGAGGTCGAACTGGATGACGGCCGCGCGATAGTCCTGCAACGCGTACGCGATCCGCGCTCGCGGCGGCTGAAGTTGTCGGTCGATGAGCGTGGCGCGCGCCTGACCATGCCGACCCGATGCAGCATCGCCGCCGCCGACCGCTTCGTCGCCGAGCATCGAAACTGGCTGGCGACGCAGCTGGATCGCTATGGCATCGACGATGCGCCGGTGCTCGAACGCGACGTCACCGCGCAGTTGCCGTTGCGTGGCGCGATGCTGCCGCTGCAATGGCAGCAAGGGCGATTCAGCCGGCTCGAATCGCATGGTGAGTCGCTGGTGTTCACGCTGCCCGCGCGTGCCGGCGACGTGGCGATCCGCCGCGCCGCGCGCGATTTCTACGAAGCGCAGGCGCGCGCCGATGTCGGCCGCTGGCTGCCGCGCTACCTGCCGTCGCTGCCGCGCGCGCCACGACGGGTGACGTTCAAGATGATGTCGTCGCAGTGGGGCTCGCTGGCGCCCGATGGCTCGATGGCGCTGGACCTGTCACTGGTGCTGGCGCGGCCGAGCGCATTCGAATATGTGGTGGTGCACGAGCTTTGCCACCTGATCCACGCTGATCATTCGCGCGCGTTCTGGCGTGAAGTGGAGGCGCGCTGCCCGTACTGGCGCGATGAGCGCGAGTACTTCCACGGCGAAGGCCGGCAGTTGAAGGCGATGCTGCGGGCGTTGTGCGGAAAGTCGACGGCGTAGGCAGACCTTCATCCCGGCGAATGCCGGGATCCAGGCCCCCAGCTCAACCGTCGCGCGGCATCGTCAGGAAATCTCCGATCGCCGCCGCCACCAGCGCCGGCTCTTCCATGTGCAGATGGTGCCCGCCCTCCAGCACGACCAGCTCGCCGCGCGGCAACAACCCGGCACGCTCGCGCCGCAGCGCATCGGGCAAATACGACTGCGCCGGGCTGGCAAAGATCACCCGCGTCGGACACTCGATGCCGGACACCAGGTCGCGCACCTGCTGCTCGGTCAGGCGTTGCATCGACGGCAGCGTCAGGCGCGGATCGCTGGACCAGACGAAGCCGCCCTCGACCGGCACCACGCCGCGTTCGACCAGCATCTTCGACGCCGATTCGCTCAACCGGCTGCCAACCTGTGCGCCGGCGACCATGCGCGCACGCGTCGCCACCATCGTGTCGGGGAACACGCGCAAGGACTTGCCCGGCAGCGCGCGCATCGCCGCGACTGCGTCGCGCAATCGCGAAACGGTGCGCTCGGGCACTTCGGCCAAGGCGCCCAGCGCCTCGATGGCGACCAGTCGCTCCACGCGCTGCGGGCAGGCCGCGGCGACCAGGCTGGAAATGCCGGCGCCCATGGAGTGGCCAAGCAGCGCGAAGCGATCCCAGCCCAATGCATCGGCGACGTCGAGCACGGCATTGACCGCAGCAGCGAACGAATAGTCCGCACCCGGCGGCAGGTGCGCGCTGGCGCCATGGCCGGGGAGATCCACAGCGACCAGGTCGATGCCGTGCAGGTGCTCGGCCAGCGGCACGAAGCTGGCGGCGTTGTCGAGCCAGCCGTGCAGCGCCAGCACGCGCGGCGCGCCGCGCTGGCCGCCGCGCAGGCCGGTGATGCGGCCCAGCGGCGTGTCGAGGACGATTTCCTGCAGGGGGTGTACGGGCATCAGTGCCAGGCCTCGAGGCGATTCCTTGCGATGTCGGCCAACACTCGGGCGTGCTCGCGACGATCATTCAGACAGGGGATGTAGCGCAGCGTGCCGCCGCCGTCGGCGAACTGCGCGGCGAAGTCTTCGGCCAGCATCATCGCCACTTCTTCCAGCGTTTCGATGCAGTCGACCGGGAACCCGGGCGCGACCACGTCGACGTTGCGCACGCCGCGTGCGGCCAGCGCGCGCAACGTGCCCTGGGTGCTCGGTTCGAGCCAGCGGTCGCGGCCGAAGCGCGACTGGTAGCTCAGCGTCCACGCGTCGTCGGCCAGGCCCAGGCGCTGCGCGATCGCGCGCGCACTGGCCTCGCACTGGCGGGCGTACGGATCGCCGGCATCGACCAGGCGCTGCGGCAATCCGTGGAACGAGAACAGCAGGTGCTCGCCGCTGCCATTGGCCGCGCGTTGCTCGCTGATCGAAGCCGCCACCGTTCCGACCCAGCCCGCGTCGACGTGGTAGTCGTCGATCATCTGCGTCTGCAGGCCGTCGCTCGCAGCGCCCAGCACGTCGGCTACCGACGCGGTGGTGGTGGTGGAGTACTGCGGATACAGCGGCAGCACCAGCACCCGGCGCACGCCCTCGTTGCGCAGCTGGCGCAGGCGCGAGGCCAGCGAAGGCGAGCCGTAACGCATTGCATCGATCACGCGCACGCCCGGCAATTCGTCCTGCACGACCCTGGCCAGGCGACGCGTGTACACCGCCAGCGGCGAGCCGCCATCGTCGCCGGGCACCCAGATGCTGGCGTACTTCCTGGCCACCGGCTTGCAGCGCAGCGGCAGGATCACCAGGTGCAGCAAGGGCAGCCACAGCGCGCGCGGCAGGGCGACGACGCGGCGATCGGACAGGAATTCGGCCAGGTAGCGACGCACCGCCGCGGGTGTCGCGGCGTCGGGCGTGCCGAGGTTGACCAGCACGAGTGCCGTGTCAGGGGTGGATGCGGGAGGCGCGTCGTCACCGACGGCGATGCTGGCGGGGGCTTGCATCCGCATAGGATGACAGCATGCCGCGTGGTTGCCGAGGGTGGGATTCGAACCCCGGTCGCTACCGTGAAAGGGTAATGTCCCGCGCGCCGATATTCCGCCGATTCCCCGTGGGATCTTTCAGCTTATGCGACGCAGGGCCATTTGGGTCGCTTTCCCTTTCGCGCCGGTTCGGTGAGGATTCATCGCCATATAACTAGCCTGAAGCGACTGCCCTCATTGGCGGTCGAGTCCACATCCCCTGGAGTCCGCCATGTCGTCCCGTCCGTCTGCACGTCGCCTGCCTCGCCTTGCCGTCCTTGTGCTCAGCCTCAGTCTTGCCGTGACCGCGGTGGCGGGTCCGACCGAGGACCAGCGTGCCGTCGACGCGGTGCGGGTGCTCACGCAGATCCAGCAGATTCCCGAAGCCGGCATCCCCGACAAGCTGCTCGACGAGGCACGCGGCATTGTCGTCGTGCCCGATTCGCTCAAGGTCGGCCTGGTCCTCGGCGGCCGTCGCGGCCATGGCCTGCTGTCGGTGAAGAACCCCGACGGCACCTGGTCCAACCCCAGCTTCGTCAAGCTCACCGGCGGCAGCATCGGTTTCCAGGCCGGCGTGCAGTCGGCCGACATCGTGCTGGTGTTCCGCAGCGACCGCGGCCTGGATTCGATCGTCAACGGCAAGGTCACCCTCGGCGCCGATGCCGGCGTCGCCGCCGGTCCGGTCGGCCGCAACGCCTCCACCGCCACCGACGGCCAGCTCAAGGCCGAGATCTGGTCGTGGTCGCGCGCGCGTGGCCTGTTCGCGGGCATCGCCCTCGACGGCGCCGTGCTGTCGATCGACGACGCCGCCAACGAAGCGGTCTATGGCAACGACACCACGCCGCGGATGATCTTCGAGGGCCGCGCCAACGGCCAGCCGTCGACGGCGGTGGTCGACTTCCGTGATCGCCTCGAAGAAGCCAGCTCGATCGCGCGCACCGCACGCAGCAATGCCAGCGCCGACGCACGCGCCCGCGGTACCGCGCCGGCCTCTTCGGCGCGTCCGGCGGCTCCGGCGGCTCCCACCTCGCCAGCAGCGTCGGCCACCACCGCGCCGATACAGGCACCGCAAGCCGGCCCTGCGCAGGCCAAGCCGGGCCAGTTCGAGACCGTCGAAAGCCCGGTCAAGGCTGAACCGCTGCCCTGAACGGGTCGCCGGCGCTGATCCGGCGGGACTTCGCACACACCCGTAACAGCGTCGGCAACGGCGCTGGGGTATCCTGAGCATCCATTTCCTGCGGACAATCTCATGGGCGGTTTGAGTCTTTGGCACTGGCTGATCGTGCTGGTGATCGTGGTGCTGGTGTTCGGCACCAAGCGCCTGGGCAACGTCGGCAAGGACCTTGGCGAGGCCGTGAAGGGCTTCAAGAAGGGCATGCGCGACGAGGACGACAAGCCCGCCGCGCAGCTGCGCGATGATTCGCGCGACGCCGGGCAGCAGTCCAGCGATACGGCCAACAAGCAAGACGACCGCACGCCGCGCTGACGCGGCGTGTCCTGACCTGCGTCGGTAGCCGGCCATGTTCGATATCGGCTTTTCCGAGCTGTTCGTCATCGCGATCGTCGCCCTGCTCGTGCTGGGCCCCGAGCGGCTGCCCAAGGCAGCGCGCTTCGCCGGCCTGTGGGTGCGGCGCGCCCGCGCGCAGTGGCACTCGGTGAAGTCCGAGCTCGAGCACGAGCTGGCCGCCGAGGAGCTCAAGCGCAACCTGCGCGAAACCGAGCAGACGCTGCGCGAGGCGCACGACGAGCTCAAGTCCGGCCTGGACGTAGCGCGCGACCGCCTCCAGCGCGAGGGCGATGCCCTGCGCCGCGGCGTCGACGAGATCGATGCGGAGTTGCGCGCGCCGGCCTCCTCGCCCAGCGACGCGGCCGAGAGCACCGAAGCACCGGCCTTGCCCGAGGGCGACGCCGGTCTTGATGCACCCACGCAACAACTCCCGTTCCCGGCCGCGGACGACGTGGCCAAGCGCCAATGAATCAAGATCCCGCACACGCGCAAGCCGACCATGACGCCGGCGCCGAGCCGCGCCTGATCGACCACCTGATCGAGCTGCGCGCGCGCCTGCTGCGCTCCGTGGTGGGCCTGATTGCGGTGTTCCTGGTGCTGATGCCGTTCTCGGCCGACATCTACGGCCTGCTGGCGGCGCCGCTGCTGGCGAACCTGCCGGCAAGCGGGCAACTGGTCGCCAACGACCCGGCCGGCGGTTTCTTCGTGCCGGTCAAGCTGGCCTTCTTCGCCGCGCTGCTGATCTCGGTGCCGTGGCTGCTCTACCAGGCCTGGGCGTTCGTCGCTCCTGGCCTGTACCAGCGCGAGAAGCGCCTGGCCGTGCCGCTGCTGGTGTCGGCGGTGGCGCTGTTCTACATCGGCTGCGCGTTCGCCTTCTTCCTGGTGCTGCCGTCGGTGTTCGGCTTCCTCGCCAGGTTCACCCCGGATGTCGTGGCGATGATGCCCGACATCGGCAAGTACCTCGATTTCGTGCTGGTGATCTTCCTGGCGTTTGGTGCCAGCTTCGAGCTGCCGGTGGCGCTGGTGATCCTGGTGCTGCTGGGCTGGGTGACGCCGCAGCAGCTGCGGGATTCGCGCGGTTACGCGGTCGTCGGCGTGTTCGTGATCGCCGCGATCATCACCCCGCCCGACGTGGTCTCGCAGCTGATGCTGGCGATTCCGATGTGCGCGCTGTACGAGATCGGCATCGTCGCCGCGCGCTGGCTGGTCCCCCAGAAACCCGAAGCCGACCCCACCCCGTAGCCCGGGTAAGCGCAGCGCATCCGGGTTCCCGGCGAGGTCCCGGACCGCACAAAAAAGCCCCGCTTCCGCGGGGCTTCTTCGTCATCAGACCTCGATGCTGTCCAGGCTTGGCGGCACCGCCGCCACGCTCTCGTCGCCAAACGTGTCGCGCCACGCGTAGTAGCTGCCGGCCACCAGCACCACCAGCACGGCGGCGCCGTAGGCGATGTAGACCATCAGCACCAGCACCGCGGCGAACAGACCGCCGATCAGCGACAGCATTGCCGACACCAGCAGCAGCACCAGCGCGCTCAGCGCGACGCCGCAGATGAACAACAGCGCGGCCAGCGCGTTGGCACCGACATTGGAGACCGATGCGCGCAGGCTGTCCTTGACCGCCGCCGACAGGCCGGCGCCGGCGAACAGCATCAGCGGCACCGAGAACAGCATGATCGCGTAGCTGAAGTAGTTGAACAGCAGCTGCGCGGCCATCAGCAGGCCCGGATGGTCGGGCTGCGGCATCACCGGGACCGAGCCGCTCATCGCGCCGCGCACGGCGGCCAGGTAGCTGGTCCAGTAGTCGCTGCCGGCGAGCAGGCCGACCAGCGCGCCGCCGACGATCGCCAGCCCGATCTGGATCAGGCCCATCAAGGCCAGCGTGCCCGCCTTCTTCTGCCGGATCGGCGCGAACAGGTCGCGCGCGCGCACCGGTCGCCCGGCTTCGGCCTCGCGCACGACATGCATCAGGCCGCCGAGCAGGATGGGCAGCAGGAACACCATCCCGATGAAGACCGCCGAGATCGCCGGGATGATCTGCATCATGTCCGGCTGGCCGGAACGGGCCAGCAGCGCCACCGGCACCACCAGGACCAGGCCGACGCCGTACAGCGTGCAGATGAACAGCAAGGCGGCGCCGAATACCGCCCGTGGGTTGCGCCGGCCGACGTTGATGGCCTGGACGAACCAGGCCAAACCCTGGCGCACCGGCACTTTGCGAATCTGCGTCATCGCTGGTTCCATTCTCGAAAGTTGTAGATGTATCGGTGCCGCGGTCTTCAGAACCGCAAGCAAAGCTAATGATCGTGCAGGCCGCGCGCATGCCGGACGAACCGGCGCAGCACTCGCCGCGCATGCGGTGTCGCGCTGACATCGCGCGCCATCGTCTTCGCGCAGCGGCCTTCGCGCTGCAGCGCGTCCTGGCGGGCCTGGACGTAGCCGCGCATGTGGGTGGCGCTGAACTCCGGATGGAACTGCACGCCCCAGGTGCGCTCGCCCCAGCGGAAGGCATGGCAATCGTCCTGCGACGAGCGGGCCAGCACGGTCGCGCCTTCGGGCGCGCGCAGCACGGTCTGCAGGTGCGTGGCCTGTGCGGCGAACTGCGCCGGCAGGCCGGTGAACAGCGGGTCGTGCTCGGCGTGCGGGTGCAGCTCCAGGCCAATCGTTCCCATCTCGCGTCCGGCCGGGTTGTCGCCGACCTCGCCGCCGAGCGCGTGCGCGAGCAGCTGGTGGCCGTAGCAGATGCCGAACAGCGGCATTCCCGCTTCGGCGGCGTCGCGCAGCCACTGCGCACTGCGCTCGCTCCAGTCGCGGCGCTCGGTCACCATCGCCGCCGACCCGGTGATGATGGTGCCGGCGAAACCTTCCCGGCCCGGCAGCGCCTGGCCGCCTTCGACATTGACCACCACCGCCTCGTCGGCCTCGAGGCCGGCGGCGACGCGGATCCAATGGGGAAAGCCGCGATGGCGGCGCATCGAGGCAACGGGCTGGCCGGTTTCGACGATCAGGAATGGCCGCTTGTGGCGATGGGTCACGGTGCAGACAACATAGGCAAGGGTGGAACGACGACATCCGGCGACAGGCAACAAGCGCCTGGGCGCAGGCCGGAAGGGCAAAAAAACCAGCGGCATCAAGGCCCGTGGCTATACTAGCGCGCTTTGCAGCACGCCAATCGGGAACCATGGCCGCACCTACCTTCCAGCAGCTCATCCAGCGACTGAACGCCTTCTGGGCGGACCAGGGCTGCGTGCTGATCCAGCCGCTCGACCTGGAGGTCGGCGCCGGCACGTTCCACCCGGCCACGTTCCTGCGTTCGCTCGGCCCGGAGCCGTGGAATGCGGCCTACGTGCAGCCCTGCCGCCGCCCCACCGACGGCCGCTACGGCGAGAACCCGAACCGCCTGCAGCGCTACTACCAGTACCAGGTGGCGATGAAGCCCAGCCCCGACAACATCGTCGAGCTGTACTTCGACTCGCTCAAGGCGCTCGGCGTGGACCCACTGGTGCATGACCTGCGCCTGGTCGAGGACAACTGGGAATCGCCGACCCTCGGCGCCTGGGGCCTGGGCTGGGAAGTCTGGCTCAACGGCATGGAAGTGACGCAGTTCACGTATTTCCAGCAGGCTGGCGGCATGGAATGCCGTCCGGTGCTGGGCGAGATCACCTACGGTCTCGAGCGCCTGTGCATGTACCTGCAGAACGTCGACAACGTCTTCGACCTGATCTGGACGCATGGGCCGGACGGAACGCCGGTGACCTACGGCGACGTCTACCACCAGAACGAAGTCGAGCAGAGCGCCTACAACTTCGAGCACGCCGACGTTGCCGAACTGTTCCACCGTTTCGACGCGTGCGAGGCCGAAGCGCAGAAGCTGATCGAACTGGGCCTGCCGCTGCCGGCCTACGACCAGGTCTGCAAGGCCAGCCACAGTTTCAACCTGCTCGATGCGCGTCGCGCGATCAGCGTGACCGAACGCCAGCGCTACATCCTGCGCGTGCGCCGCATCGCCCAGGGCGTGGCCGAGGCCTATTACGCGCAGCGCGAGAAGCTTGGCTTCCCGGTGTTGAAGAAGACGCAGCAGCCTGCGTGAGAAGAACGAGAAACGTGACGACATGAAACCGCTGCTGATCGAACTGGGTACCGAAGAACTTCCCGTCAAGGCGTTGCCGGGCCTGGCCCAGGCCTTCTTCGACGGCGTCATCGATGGCCTGCGCAAGCGCGGCGTCGCCTTCGCCCGTGGTGAATCCAAGCCGCTGTACACGCCGCGCCGCCTGGCCGTGCTGCTGCCCGGCGTCGCCGACGAGCAGCCGGAGCAGAAATCCGAAGTGCTCGGCCCGTACCTCAACATCGCGCTCGATGCCGACGGCCAGCCGACCAAGGCCCTGCAGGGCTTCGCGGCCAAGGCCGGCATCGACTGGACCGCGCTGGAGAAGACCAGCGACGGCAAGGGCGAGCGCTTCGTCCACCGCGCGGTGAAGCCGGGCGCGCGCACCGCCGACCTGCTGCCGGAGATCCTGCGCGAAGCAGTCGCGGCGATGCCGATCCCCAAGCCGATGCGCTGGGGCGACCACGACTACGGTTTTGCCCGCCCGGTGCACTGGCTGGTGCTGCTGCACGGCAAGGACGTGGTCGATGCGCAGCTCTTTGGCGTGAGCAGCGACCGCATGAGCCGCGGCCATCGCTTCATGCACGACAAGCCGGTGTGGTTCAGCACGCCGGGCGACTACGTTGAGTTCCTTCGTGGCGCCAAGGTGCTGGCCGATCCGGACGAGCGCCGCGAGCGCATCGTGCTGGAGGTGAATGCCGCAGCGACCGCGGCCGGCGGCAGCGCGCGCATCGACAGCGGCATCCTCGAGGAGGTCAACGGCCTCACCGAGTGGCCCAAGGCGGTCTCGTGCAGTTTCGAGCGGCAGTTCCTGGCGGTGCCGCAGGAAGCGCTGATCGCGACCATGGAAACCAACCAGAAGTTCTTCCCGGTGCTCGATGCCGAAGGCAAGCTCAGCGAGCACTTCATCGGCATCGCCAACATCGAGTCGCGCGACGAGGGCGAAGTGCGCAAGGGCTACGAGCGCGTGATCCGCCCGCGCTTCGCCGACGCCAAGTTCTTCTTCGTCGAGGACATGAAGCAGGGCCTGTCGGCGATGAACGACGGCCTGAAGACGGTGAAGTACCAGGACAAGCTGGGCTCGATCGCCGACAAGGTCGCGCGCGTGGCGACGCTGGCCGAAATGGTGGCCGCGCAGGTGGGTATCGACCCGCAGCAGGCACGCGAGGCCGCGCTGCTGGCCAAGGCCGACCTGCAGTCGCGCCTGGTCGGCGAGTTCCCGGAACTGCAGGGCATTGCCGGCCGTTACTACGCTGCGGTCGAGAACCATCCGCTGGAAGTCGCGCACGCGCTCGACGAGGCCTACATGCCGCGTTTCGCCGGTGATGCGATCGCGCCGAGCCCGCTGGGCCAGGTCCTCGCCATTGCCGAACGCCTGGACACGCTCGCCGGCGGTTTCGCCGCGGGGCTCAAGCCGACCGGCAACAAAGACCCGTTCGCACTGCGTCGCAATGCGCTGGGCCTGGCGCGCACGTTGCTCGAGGGCGGCCACGACGTGGTGCTCCACGATCTCGTCGAGCGCGCGCTGTCGTTGCAGCCGGTCGCTGGCAAGGACATCAGCAGCTTCGACATCACCAGCTTCGTCTACGACCGCCTGCGCGGTTATTACGCCGATCGCGGCGTGGCCAGCACGCAGTTCGACGCAGTCGAGAACGTCGCCCACGATTCGCTGCCGGACTTCGACCGTCGCCTCAACGCCATCGGCGAATTCGCCAAGCTGCCCGAGGCCGAGGCGCTGGCCGCGGCCAACAAGCGCATCCGCAACATCCTGCGCAAGGTCGAGGGCGAAGTGCCCGATGCGATCGACCCGGCGTTGTTCGTCGAACCGGCCGAGCGCGAGCTGGGCGAAGCGGTCGACAGCGCGGTGGCCGATACCGGTCCGCTGCTCGACGCACGCGATTACGTGGCCGTGCTCGGCCGCCTCGCGCGCCTGCGCCCGCAAGTCGATGCGTTCTTCGACGGCGTGATGGTGAACGTCGACGACGCGCGCATCCGCAACAACCGCCTCGCCCTGCTCAAGCGCCTTTCGGAGCGACTGGGCAGCGTGGCCGCGATCGAACACCTGTCGATGTAAACCGTGGCCGCGGCTGCAGTGCCGCGGCCGGCTCACGGATTGTTCACTGGCTGATGGATGAAGCCCGGTTATCCTGCATTGATGCGCCCCCATTACTGGCCCGCCCGCCTGTTGGCCACCGCCGTGTTGACGATCGCCGCAGCCGGGTCCGCCCAGGCGGCGAAGGTCACGGCGGTCGACATCCGTGGCCTGGGCGAGGCGGAAACACTGAACGTGCGGGGCGCGCTGTCGCTGGTGCAGGCGATCGGCAAGGACCTGTCCGGGCGTCGCCTGGGCTACCTGGTCCGCGAGGCCGATGACGAGACGCGCGAGGCGCTGGAACCGTTCGGCTATTACTCGCCGAAGATCGAAGTCACGCGCGAAGGCAGTGGCGACAACACCAAGGTGATCGTCACTGTCACGCTGGAAGAACCGGTGCGCGTGCGCCGCGCCGACATCGCCATCATCGGCGAGGGCAGCGAAGACCGATACCTGAAGGAAGACCTGGCGGCGTTCCGGCCACAGACCGGCGACATCTTCGACCACGCGCAGTACGAAGCGAGCAAGACCAAGATCACCCGCCGCCTGGCCGAGCGCGGTTACTTCGATGCCGACTTCACCTCGCGCCGGGTCGAAGTCACGCGTGCGCAGCACGCTGCCGACATCGACCTGGTCTGGACCAGCGGCGGCCGCTACGACATGGGCCCGATCACCTTCGTGCAGACGCCGCAGCAGATCATCCGCAACAGCCTGCTCGAGAACCTCGTCTACTGGGAACAGGGCAGCTACTACCACCAGGGCAAGCTCGACCGCTTCCGCGAATCGCTGGCGCGGCTGGACTACTTCTCTTCCATCGAGATCGAGCCCGACCCGGACAAAGCGGTCGATAACGAAGTGCCGGTGCTGGTGACCCTGACGCCCGCCAAGCGCACCGTCTACACCGCCGGTGTCAGCTACGGCACCGACAGCGGCGCGGGTGTGCGACTGGGCATGGAGCGCCGTTACGTCAACGACCGCGGCCACAAGGCACTGGGCCAGATCGACTGGACCGAAACGCGCAAGACCGCGACGGTGCAGTACCGCATCCCTGCCTTCGCCTGGCTCGACGGCTGGTACACCTTCAGCGCCCAGTACTACGACGAACAGAGCGACTACATCGACACGCGCAAGGTCGAACTGGTCGCCAGCCGCAGCGGCCAGATCAACCGGCGCCTCAATGCGATCGCCTCGATCCACGCACTGCGCGAGCGCTGGGCCTACGTCGCCGACGACGATGGCGACGTCAACACGCCGGTGCAGTACCGCAACGCCACGTTCCTGTATCCGTCGCTGCGCGCGGACTACATCGATGCCGACGACCGCATCTTCCCGCGCAAGGCGATCGGCCTGACGGTGGAGGTGCGCGGCGGGCTGGAGGGCGTGGGCTCCGATGCCAACTTCCTGCAGACCTGGGCCGTGGGCCGCTGGTACCACGGCATGGGCGCGAGCAACCGCCTGATCGTGCGCGCCGAAGCCGGCGGCACGTTCACCAATGCGCTGGTCGACATGCCGCCGAGCCTACGCTTCTTCGCCGGTGGCGACCGCAGCATCCGCGGTTACGCCTATCGCGAAGTCGGGCCGAGCACCATTGGCAGCGACGGCAAGAAGTACGCCCTGGGCGCGAAGAACGTGCTCACCGGCTCGGTCGAGTTCGAGCATTACTTCAACGACACCTGGGGCGCGGCCGGCTTCGTCGACGCCGGCGATGCCTTCGACGACACGCCCGACATCCACACCGGCGTAGGCTTCGGCGTGCGCTGGAAATCGCCGGTGGGGCCGGTGCGGTTCGACATCGCACACGGCCTGAACGACCCGGACTCGCAGTACGAGATCTACCTCAACATCGGCGCAGACTGGTGAGGTGGTCATGAGCGAACAGACACCGCAAGGCTCCAGCCCGACGCCTCCCGACCCGCACGAGGAGCGCATCGCCGAACTGCGCCAGCGCCGCCGCGCGCGCCTGCGCTGGCTGGCGATCCGCGCGAGCCTGCTCGCCGGCGTGCTGACGCTGGCGCTGGCCGCGTTCGTCTACTGGCTGCTGACCTCGATCGGCGGTCGCGACCTGCTGCTGGCGCAGATCGTGTCGCGCCTGCCGGAGAACGCGGCGCTGTCGTGGCGCTCGGTCGACGGCCCGTTGTCGGGCCCGCTGACGATGAATGGCGTGCGCTTCACCTATGACCGCATCGTCTTCACCGCAGACCGCGTGCACCTGGATCCGGCGATCCGCCCTTTGATCCGCAAGCGCCTGCGCCTGGACGCGTTGCAGATCGCCAACGCACACCTCGAGCTGCCCAGGAGCGACGAGCCGTTCGAGATGCCGCGCTGGCCGGAAGTGCTGCCCGAGATCGCGCCGCCGCTGGAGCTGCAGGCCGATGACGTGCGCGTCGACCGCTTCCTCGTCTCGCAGGAAGGCAAGGAGCTGATCAACATCCGCACCCTGCGCACCGGCCTGGATGCACAGCAGGGCAAGCTGCATGTCGAACGCCTGTACCTCGACAGCAGCTACGGCCGCTTCAACCTCAACGGCGACTACGTACCGCGCGAGGACTACCGCACCAACCTCACCGCGAGCGGTCTGCTCGCCGCCGCCAATGGCCGCACGCCGGCGCGCATCGGCCTGGTCGCGCGCGGCGACCTGTCGCGGATGAACGTCGCCATCGCCGGCCACGTGCCGGCGCCGCTGCATGCGAGCCTGGTGCTGCGCGGCAAGGACGACCCGCGCTGGAATGTCGTCGTGGACGCCGAAGGCCTCGACCTGGGCCTGGTCACGGCTGCGGAAAAGAGCGACGACGACCAGTTGCTGTTCGGCAGCTTCAGCGCCGACGGCATCGGCGGCAACGCCAACCTGCGCGGCGAGTTCCGCCAGGGCGACCTGGTCGCGACCGTGCTGCCGTCGAAGGTGCGCCTGGAGGACCAGGTGCTCGATGTACAACCGCTCGCGCTGCGCGTGTTCGATGGCGCGGTGACGCTGCGCGGCCATGCCGATTTCAAGGATCCGGAGAACGCCAGCTTCCGCTTTGCAGTGAATGCGCGCGAGCTGAAATGGGGCGGCGAGAAAAGCACGACGCAGACGGCCGGCGGAGCGCCGGAAGCGTCGCCGATGATCGGTGCCGATGCCGACCTCGGTTTCGCCGGCACGCTCAAGGCCTGGGCGGCGATCGGTAACGCCACGCTCAGTCGCGATGGCGAGAAGGCACTGGTGCAGTTCGACGGCCGCGGCAACGACGAGCGCATGCAGCTCAAGACGCTCAAGGCCACCATGCCCAGCGGCAGCCTCGACGGCACTGGCAGCGTGGCCTGGGCGCCGGCACTGGGCTGGGACATCAATGCCCGCCTCGCCGGATTCGACCCGGGTTACTTCGCGCCGGACTGGAAGGGCTCGATCAACGGCCAGCTGGCGACCAAGGGCAACACGCGCGACGACGGCGGGCTCGAGGTCGGTGTCGACGCGACCAACCTCGGCGGTCGTCTGCGCAACCGGCCGCTGAAGGGACAGGGCCGCTTCGCCATGCACGGCGCCGGCACCGCCGGCGGCGAGACCGCGTACGAAGGCGATGTCGCGCTGTCGCTCGGCGGCAGCCGCATCGACGCCAAGGGCAAGGTCGCCAGCAATCTCGATATCGATGCGAAGTTCTCCCCGCTGGTGCTGAGCGACCTGTTGCCGGACGGCGCCGGCTCGCTGCGCGGCACGCTCAAGCTCAGTGGCCCGCGCACGGCGCCGGACGTGGTCGCCGACCTCACCGGCAGCGGCCTCAAGTACGGCGACTACCGCGCGGATTCGTTGAGCGCCAAGGGACGGCTGCCGTGGCAGCGCGGCAACGGTGCGATTGCGGTGCGCGCCAGCGGTCTCGATGTCGGCGTGCCGGTGTCCTCGCTGACGGTCGATGCGCGCGGTGCGGTAGAAGCGCTGCAGCTGCAGGCACAGGCGCGCGGTGACATCGGCACGCTCGAGTTGGCTGGCAACGCCAACAAGCGCGGCACGACGTGGGAAGGCGCGTTGGCCTCCTTCCACCTGGCCCCGGCCAAGGGCGCCTCGTGGCGCCTGCAGCAGGCGGCACGCTTCCGCTGGGACGGCCGCAACGGTGCGTTGAGCAACAGCTGCTTCACCTCCAGCGGCGGCGGCTCGCTGTGCGCCAGCGCGGACTGGCCGCGGCGCGGCCTCGATGTGCGCGGCCAGGCACTGCCCCTGACGCTGCTGGTGCCGTACCTGCCCGAGCGCGAGGAACGCCGGCCGTGGCTGCTGCGCGGCGAGATCTCGCTCGATGGCCAGCTGCGCCCGGTCGGCAATGCCTGGCGCGGCCAGTTCAACCTGCGCTCGGCCGGCGGTGGCCTGAAGAACAGCGAGCGCTCACGCCGCGAGATGCTGAGCTACGACAACCTCCTGCTCAATGCGACGTTCGACCCCAGGAAGATCAATGCCGAGCTGAGCACCGCGTTCAACAGCGGCGGCCACATCGATGCGCGCATCTCCACCGGCTGGGACGACTTCGCGCCGATCGCCGGCGAGGTGTCGGTCAACACCGACGAGCTGGTGTGGATGGAGCTGTTCTCGCCCGACATCGTCGAGCCCAAGGGCCGCCTCGATGCACGCATCACGCTGGCCGGCACGCGTGCGCGCCCGCAGCTCGGCGGCCAGGCACATCTGTCGCAGTTCACCACCGAGCTGCCCTCGCTCGCGATCGTGCTGGAGGACGGCGACGTCCGCCTCAACGCCCTGCCCGACGGCAGCGCGCGCATCGACGGCCAGGTGCGCTCGGGCGAAGGCATCCTCAATGTGGACGGTTCGCTCAACTGGCAGAACATGGATGCCCCGCTGGCGCTGAACCTGCGTGGGCAGAACGTGCTGGTGTCGGACACGCGCGACCTGCATGCCGTGGCCAGCCCCGACATCCAGGTGCGCTACGCCGCCGGGCAACCGCTGCAGGTCACCGGGACGGTGACCGTGCCGTCGGCGAAGATCGACCTGGAGCGACTCGACCAGGGCGTGTCGGCATCGCCCGATGTCGTCGTGCTCGACCCCGAGGACCCCGAAGACACCGGCGACACGCCGCTCGAACTCGACCTGACCCTGGCACTGGGCGACGACGTGCGCCTCAACGGCTTCGGTCTCGACGGCAGCCTCGGCGGCAAGATGCGCGTGCGCTCGCACCCCGGTCGCGAGATGACCGCGAGTGGCCAGCTCAAGGTGCAGGGCCAGTACAAGGCGTACGGGCAGAAGCTCGACATCACCCGCGGTGAGCTGTCGTGGTCCAACGGCCCGGTCTCCGACCCGATCCTCAACGTTCGCGCCGAGCGCGTCGTCGGCGATGTCACCGCCGGCGTCGACATCCGCGGCCGCGCCAGCGCGCCGACCGCGACCGTCTGGTCGGACCCGGCCAGTTCGCAGTCCGAGGCATTGGCCTACCTGACCCTCGGCCGCCCGCTGGCCAGTGCGAGCACCGACGAAAGCAAGCAGCTCAATGCGGCCAGCGCGGCGTTGTCGGCCGGTGGCAGCCTGATCGCTTCGCAGCTGGGCGCCAAGCTCGGCCTCGACGAGGCCGGCGTCAGCGACAGCCGCGCGCTCGGCGGCAGCGTGCTCGGCATCGGCAAGAACATCTCGCCGCGCCTGTATGTCGGTTATGGCGTGTCGCTGCTCGGCACCGGCCAGGTGGTGATGCTCAAGTACCTGCTGCGCAAGGGCTTCGACGTGCAGATCGAATCGAGCACGCTGGAGAACCGGGCGTCCTTGAACTGGCGCAAGGAGAAGTAGCGCGTCGTGCTAGCCTGCCCGCTCCCCGGGGAGGACGACGATGCGCTCGACACTGCTGGCAATGCTTCTGCTCGCTCCGATGACGACGGCACTGGCCGGCACACCGCTGCCCGACGGCCCGCACCTGGTGGTCACCGGCGAGGGAAAGGTCTCGGCCAAGCCCGATACCGCGCGCATCCGCTTCGATTTCTCCAAGCGCGCTGCACGGCCGCTGCCTGCCAAGCAGCAGGTCGATGCGGCGGTAAATGCGCTGCTGGATGGCCTGCACAACTTCCCGATCAGTGCCGACAAGGTGCGGGCTTCCGACCTGTCGGCATCGGAAGACATCGACTACAACGACAACGGCAAGCCGGTGTCGAACGGATTCCTTGCCGAGCGCAACGTGACCGTGGTGCTCAACGACCTGACCCGCCTCAACGAGCTGCTGGACTTCGGCCTGGGTGCCGGCGCAAGCGGCATCGGCGACGTCGACTTCGAATCGAGCCAGGCCAAGGCGCTTCGCGACGATGCCAAGCGCAAGGCGGTCGACGACGCCCGCCTGCGTGCCGGCGAACTGGCCACCTCGTTCAGCGCGCAGCTGGGCCCGGTTTACAGCATCAACAGCTTGTCGGCGCAGTTGCAGCAAGGCTACAACTACGGCGGGTCCACCACGCTCGACCGGATCGAAGTGACCGGCACCCGCATCCAGGGCCGCTACCTGCAGCCCGAAGTCGAGTACCGCGAGTCGATCCAGGCAGTGTTCGAACTGAAGCGCTGAGATCAATCGTCTGGAATCCGGAACCATGGCCATCATCCTGCAGACCGAACGGCTCAACCTGCGCGAGATCACCGAGCCCGACGCGCCCTTCATCCTCGAACTGCTAACCGACCCGTCGTTCCTGCAGAACATCGGCGACCGCGGCGTCAGCGACCTCGACAGCGCGCTCAACTACATCCGCACCAGCCCGGGCGACAGCTACGCACGCAACGGTTACGGACTGTGGCTGGTGGAACTGAAGGACTCGCATGTTCCGGTCGGCACCTGCGGCCTGATCCGCCGCGACACGTTGCCAGCCGCCGACATCGGCTACGCATTCCTGCCCCGCTACTGGGGCCGCGGCTACGCGGTGGAAGCCTGCGCAGCCGTGCGCGACCATGCACTGCGCACGCTGGCGATGCCGCAACTGCTGGCGATCGTGTCGCCGGACAACCAGGCGTCGATCAAGGTGCTCGAGCGCATCGGCCTGAGCTTCCGCGAGATGGTGCGGCTGGGCGCGGATGCGGAGCAGCTGAAGTTGTTCGAATTGGACGCGTGACGCTTTGACTGACATCACCGGGATACTGGTCTCGGTTACGGTGCTGGCCGCCGTCGCCGTGCTGGCGCTTGGGTATCGCCAATCGGGGAAGGACGGGTTCCAGCGCCAGTTCGAAGCCACTGCCTTCGAAACGTCTGCCGGCCCCCTGCGCGGTGCCGAGGCGACCCGGGTGGCGTTCGGGCAAAGCAACGGTGGCGCGGCCTGATCCAATGGCAGGGGCGCGCGGTTGCAGTGGATGCCTATGATCGCGCCGTCCCCCAACGCAAGGAGTCGCCCATGCCCCTGATGAGCCTGGTGTTCGCCGCCGCAACCGCCACGGCCGCAGTGCCGCCTGCCACGTACTCGCCTGCCGCGATCGAACCGTCCACCCGCGCTGCGCTCGAGGCGACCTGCTTCGACTACGTCGACGGCCAGCTGGAAGGCGATCCCGCGCGCGTCGCCCGATCGCTGCACCCGGACCTCGCCAAGCGTCGCGTGCTCGGTGATACGCCCGATGAGCGCCTTGGCCTGCGCCGGATGAGCAAGGAAGAACTGGTCGAACTGACCAGGCAGGGCGCGCTGAAGACGCCGAAAAATCAGTGGAACCGGTCGTGCACCGTGCTGGATGTCGCCGGCAATGCCGCCGTGGTGCGCGCGGAGACACCTTGGTTCGTGGACTTCTTCCACATGGGCAAGTTCGGCGACCGCTGGATCATCGTCAACGCGCTGTGGTACCAGAAGCCGCGGTAGCGCGGAACGTAGCTAGTCGACCTCGATGCGCACGTCCGCGAACCAGAGCTGCTGCCAGCGCAGTGGTTTGTCTTCTGCGCTGAGCAGTCGCGGTTGCGCGAGCTGCTCCGGCGCAAAACCAGAGGCGTCATCGATGGTGCGCACGTTGAGCGCAGCGAACAGGCGCTCTTCGCTGCGGTAAGTCGCCATCACCAGCACGCCGCAATGGGCACAGACCAGGAACTCGGCCTGGTCGGAACCCTGGCGGTAGTGCACGGCGGCGTCGCGACCATGCTGCTGCAGGCGCAGGCTTCCCGCAGGATCAGTCAGCCAGGCCGCGCCGTGCTTGCGGCAGAAATCGCAATCGCAGGCGCGAGGCGCGTAGTCGCTGGCGGCGCGGGTGAGCGTCGCCTGCATGACCAGCCTACGGCAATGGCAACTGGCATGGACGACGTGCGCGGTCATGGCGCCAACCGGAAGTGCTGGCCCTGCAGCCGTGGCTTGCCGTCGACGACGTCGGTCCAGACCACGTAGGCACCGTCGTCGCCGAGTGCCAGCTGGGCGAAGCCGGTGGCGCGGCCGCGCCCTTGCAGGCGCGCGACTTCGACGCGCTGCAGTTCGCGTCCGAGGTTGGTCACGTAGCGCGCGAGGTGCAGCGACTGCACGCCGGCATCTTCGCGCAGCCAGAGCACCCAGGCGTTGTTGCCGTCGATGGCGAGGTCGACGCGTCCCTGCACCGGCATGCCCTGGTCGACCGTCAGCGGCGCGGCAAAGTGGTCGCCGGCATCGTTGCTGCGCGCCAGCTTCAGCGCGGGCATGTCGGCTGCGGCGGTGTACCAGGCCACCAGTGCGGCATCGCCGTCGGCGGCAACGGAGGGGCCGTTAACCGGGCACGCCGGCATCTTCCAGCCATCGGCATGGACCGGGTGCGGCGGCGTCCAGGCGTTGTCCTGCAGACGGGTGATGGCGATGTCGCGGATCTCTTCGGGCGTGCGATCGCGATAGACCAGCAGCGGCCCGCGGCTGCCGAGGGCGACGTCGGTCTGGCAGCAATCGCATGTCATCGTGTCGAGCTCGCGTTCACCGTCGCGCTTGAGCGCTGCGTCGAACAGCGAGGCGCGCAAGGTCATCGCACCGCCGTGGCCTTCGTGGCCACCATGGCCATGGCCGCCGCCGCTGTTGCGGCCGTCGAGCCAGGCGATACCGATGCGATCGCGCGACGCCGGCCAGAGCGACACGAAGCCGTGTTCCGTCGGCGTGCCGTCGTCGTTGACCAGCACCGGCTGCGACCACGTGCGTCCGTCGTCACCGCTGCGAACGAGTGCAACGTCATAGGCGTAGGGCGCCTTGGCCGACTTCTTCAGCCAGTGCGCCCATAGAGCGCCGTCCGGCGTCACGGCGACGTGCGGCGTGTCGGCCCAGTTGACGAACCAGTCGTTGCCGCGCGCGATCACTTTCGTATCGCCCCACGCGCCCTGTCCGTAACGCGCGAACTTGAGCGCGTGCTGGTCGCCTTCGCCCTCGACCCAGGCCAGCACGAGCGAACCGTCGGGCGCGCGCACCAGATCCGGTTGCGCGGCCAGGTCCAGGCCCGACGGCAGCGACCACGGCTCGGCCACGGCCTGCGTGGCCACGGCCGGCGGAGCCGGCGTGGGCGTGGGCGCGCCGGTTTCGGCGGAGGGGGCGCTGGTGGGGGCCGCGCGGTCGCAGGCGACCGGCAGCAGCAGCAACAGCGGGACAAGGAGGGCAGGCTTGATCGGGGCGCGCTTCATCGCGCAAGCCTAGCGCGCTCTTCACGCCGAAGGGATGCCTGCCGTCAGAACTTGCCGTTGCCGTTCTTCCACTGCTCCCGCGGCGGGATCGCCTCGATCGTGTCCCAATGCTCGGCGATCTTGCCGTCCTCGATCCGCCACAGGTCGTAGAAGGCGACGTGCTGGCTGCCGATCTGGCCCTCGCTGACCGAAAGGATGAAGTTGCCTTCGCCGAGGATGCGATGGACGCGCTCGTACTTCATCGCCCTGCCCTGCTGGGCCATCGCATAGAGCGCGGCGCCCAGCGCCGACAGGCCATTGGCGATGTGCGGGTTGTGCTGGATGTAACGGTCGCCGTCGAAGTAACCCGACAGCCGTTCCATCCGCCCGTGGATGAGGATGTCCTCGATGAAGGCGCGCACCAGCGTCTTGTTGGCCGCGGTCTTGTCGAGATCGACCACGAGCAGCGTGCCGTCGATCATGGTGTGGCCGCTGGGGTTCGGCGAATCCGGACGCTCCTGCAGGTTGTCCCAGTGCTCCACGATCTTGCCCTGGTCGAAGCGGAAGATGTCGAAACCGATCTTCGGCCCGAAGAAGTCGTAGTCGGTGTGGGCGAAGACGAAGTCGCCGTCCTGGAACACGCGCACGGTGTTGACCCTGGCGCTGCCCTTCGGCAGTTGCTGCAGCAATTCGCCGAAACCGGCCAGGCCGTCGCCGACCGCGAGGTTGTGCTGCACGTAACGGCTGGGATGGATGTAGCCTACAGGCTGGGCCTCGCCTGTCTCGATGCTTTTCAGCAGCAGCGCCACCTGCGCCTTGGGCGACATGGTCATGCGGGTTTCACTCGTTCGGTGAGGTTGGTGGTCATTTTCCGCAGGGGGCCTATGATTCACAGGTCAATGGACGACAGCCTGCTGTGAATTTCGGACATCTTGGGATGCGGAACCGGCAAAGCGACAGCATCATGCGCGTCGCGTACCAGCCGCCTGGCGAGTACGGGCTGGACGTGGAGATTTTCACGGTGGCCGACTTGCGCGGCCGCGTCGACGAGGCGCACTTCGGCGTCACCCAGCGCATCGGCTTCCACATGCTGATCTGCGTGACCGACGGACGCTTCGACTACACCGTGGACTTCACCGTGGTTCCGTGCCGGCCCGGTTCGCTGCTCGCGCTGCGGCCGGAGCAGGCGCTGCATTTCAACATGCAGGCCAGATGGGACGGCTGGGTGGTGATCTTCCGCCCCGAGTTCCTGGCGCCGTTGCAGACCAGCGTGCGGATCGACGAACTCAAGGCGCACTCAAGCCTGCAGGCGCTGCCAAACCACATGGCGCTGGAGGGGGACGAGTATCGCGCGGTGCTCGACACGATCGTCCGGATGCACGCCGATTCGGCGTCGGGATGGGCGAGCGATGAAGTGCATCCGTTGCTGCGCCACCAGTTGTACTCGCTGCTGCTGCGGCTGCACCTGAGCCACGGCCGGCAGGCATCGCAGTCAGGCGCTTCGGTGGCCAGCCTGCAGCGCTTTCGCCGGTTCCAGCAGATGCTCGAATCCAACTACGCCCAGCACCACCTGGTCGCCGCCTATGCCAAGGCGCTGGGATGCTCGGAGCGCAGCCTGACGCGCGCGACGCTGGAGGTGGCCGGCGTGCAGGCCAAGGCATTCATCGCCGCGCGCATCAACCTGGAGGCCAAGCGCCTGCTCGCGCAGACCGCGCTGCCCATCGCCACCATTGCCGGGCAGCTTGGCTTCGACGACGTGGCCAACTTCATCAAGTTCTTCAAGCGCGACGCCGGCTGCGCGCCGGGCGAGTTCCGGCGCGAGCATTCGTCGTGAGGTCAGGTCACGCTGATATCAGGCGACGCGGGCGCGGCGGGCGCGCGTCAGGTGCACCAGCAGCAACGAGATCGCTGCCGGCGTCATGCCCGGAATGCGCTGCGCCTGGCCGATGGTCTGCGGCCGCACGCGCTCGAGCTTGCCCTGCACTTCCGCCGACAGGCCACGCACGGCGGCGTAGTCGAAGTCGTCCGGAATGGCGGTGGTTTCGTGGCGCTGCTGGCGCGCGATTTCCTCGCGCTGGCGATCGAGGTAACCGGCGTACTTGACGCCGATTTCGACCTGCTCGGAGACCTCGGCGTCGTCCACCGCAGGCCCCAGCGACGGCACCTGCATCAACTTGGCGTAATCGAGTTCGGGGCGCTTGAGCAGGTCCAGGGCACTGGTCTCGCGGCTGATCTCGATGCCGAGCACGGCCATGGCCTCGCGGCCCAGGGCATTGCCAGGCGCCGCCCAGACCGCGCCGAGGCGCGTGTTCTCGCGGGCGACGGCTTCGCGCTTGGCCTCGAAACGGGCGAAGCGGGCGTCGTCGACCAGGCCCAGTTCGCGCCCGACCGGCGTCAGTCGCGCGTCGGCGTTGTCCTCGCGCAACTGCAGGCGGTACTCGGCGCGCGAGGTGAACATGCGGTACGGCTCGCTGGTGCCGTGGGTGATCAGGTCGTCGACCAGCACGCCGAGGTAGGCCTCGTCGCGGCGCGGCGACCAGCCCTCGAGGCCGCGGGTGAAGCGCGCGGCGTTGACGCCGGCGAGCAGGCCCTGCGCGGCGGCTTCCTCGTAGCCGGTGGTGCCGTTGATCTGGCCGGCGAAGAACAGGCCCGACATCGCCTTGGTTTCCAGCGTCGACTTCAGGCCGCGCGGATCGAAGAAGTCGTACTCGATCGCATAGCCCGGACGCGTGATGTGCGCGTTCTCGAAACCGCGGATCGAACGCACCAGCGCCAGCTGCACGTCGAACGGCAGCGAGGTGGAGATGCCGTTGGGGTAGATCTCCGCGACGTCGAGGCCTTCAGGCTCGACGAAGATCTGGTGGCTGGGCTTCTCGGCGAAGCGCACCACCTTGTCCTCGATCGAGGGGCAGTAGCGCGGGCCGATGCCTTCGATCTGGCCGGTGTACAGCGGCGAGCGGTCGAGCGCGCCGCGGATGATCTCGTGGGTCTGCTCGCTGGTGTGGGTGATCCAGCACGAGACCTGGCGCGGATGGTCGGCGTGGCTGCCCATGAAGGACATCACCGGGCGCGGATCGTCGCCGGGCTGCTCTTCCATCACCGAGTAGTCGAGCGTGCGTCCGTCGATGCGCGGCGGCGTGCCGGTCTTGAGCCGGTCGACCACGAACGGGCCTTCGCGCAGGCGCGCGGCCAGGGCGACGGCGGGCGGATCGCCGGCACGGCCGGCGGCATAGGTGGTCTGCCCGACGTGGACCTTGCCGGCGAGGAAGGTGCCCGCGGTCAGCACCACGGCCGGTGCTTCGAAGCGCAGCCCGGTCTGGGTGATGGCACCGGCGACGCGGCCGTCGGCGAAGACGATGTCGTCGACTGCGGCCTGGAACAGGGTGAGGTTCGGCTGGCTCTCGACCGCGCGGCGGATGAAGGCGCGGTACAGCGCGCGGTCGGCCTGGCAGCGGGTCGCGCGCACGGCCGGGCCCTTGCTCGCATTGAGCCGGCGCCACTGGATGCCGGCGGCATCGGCGGCGCGCGCCATGACGCCACCGAGTGCATCGATTTCCTTGACCAGGTGTCCCTTGCCGATGCCACCGATGGCCGGGTTGCAGCTCATCGCGCCGACGGTTTCCACCGAATGCGTGAGCAGCAGCGTGCGTGCGCCGGCGCGGGCAGACGCGAGCGCGGCTTCGGTGCCGGCATGGCCGCCGCCGATCACGATCACGTCGTACTGGTAGAAGGTCTGGCTCATCGGTTCCTGGGGATCTAGCCGGCGTATCGGGTTTGGCGACGCTGGCGAATTTTAGGCCACCGCGGTTTGCCCTGCCGGTCAGTCTGAATGCCACGTGAAACTTGGCACGGTTCCTGCTTTGTACTTATTGCACCCAGCGGGGCAGGCGCTCAACGCCGGCCGGATTTGGAACAGGGGCTGGCCAAGCGCTCGCGGGGGAAGCCGGGGGGCCGAATGTCGGGGGACGTTCGGCCCCTCTTTTTTTTGGCTGCGCCTGCAAAAAACCCAAAGTTTGCGGTGCAAACCTTGGGCCCCGAGGGCTGAGCCTCCAATCCCTGCGGCTGCCGCCGCGCCCCCTTACTAAGGGGGCTGCCGATTCTGTTGGGTTGTCCAGGCGGCTATCGCCGCGCTCGACGCATTCCTGGAACTTGTCCTCTCAAACGTCGCGACCCCGCCTGGGCGGGGTCGGGAGGGACGTTTGCGCGCTTCCGCGCATGGCGCGGTGGGCGGTATGGGCGCCGACGCCCGACGGGGACGGAACAGGGGGGATCCGTGGTTCCTCGCCGGGCGCCGACATGGAAATCTGGGCCGCTTTGCGATTTACGTCCAAAAGCGACGCAATCGGTCAATAGGCGCAGATTGCCGTCAGTCGCGGCGCGACGCAAGCGGAAAAATGTGAATTGCGGCCAGCTTGCGCAACCCCATCAGGGCTCCTGTCGCGGAACGCGTTCGCGACCGGCCGACGGGTGGCGCGGGGTGTTGTTTCGCGGCATCGGCCGCGGCTCGTTGCTCGCCTCCGGTCCCTGCGGCGGCCGAACGGAACCGGGGCGACCGCCCTGCTGCCCGTCCGGGCGCGGTCCGGGCTGCACGCCCGGCTGCGGGGTGGGGACCTGGCCGGCCCAGCCGCCGGGACGGTTCGGACGGTTGCCGTGGTTGTAACCGCCACCGCCGTGGTAGCCCCCGCCGTTATAGCCACCACCGTTGTAGCCGCCGTTGTAGCCATGACCATGACCGCCGCCGTGACCGTTGTAGCGCGGGTAGTTGTAGTACGGGGCCCGGTAACCCGGGTAGCCGTAAGGGCCGTAGCCATAGCGGTACGGGTAGGCGTAGCGATAGGGGTAGCCGTAGCCGCCATAGCCATACGGAGTGGCATACGGGTAGTAACCACCCCAGCCACCGTAGTAACCGCCATAGCCGCCGTAATAGCGGTACTCGACGCTCGGCCGGCCGTAGTAGTAGTCGCCCGCGCCGCCGTAGCCGCGATAGCCGTAATCGGTGATGCAGCCCGCCAGCAGCAGCGCTGCGAATGCGGGAACGAGCAGTTTGCGGATCATGATGCGGAACCCCCCGGGTCAGGCCGTCAGCATCAGGCCGTGGAATTGAACTCGGCCTTAATTTTCCGGGACTTCCCCAGCCCCGGGTAAACGGATTGCCCTGCCCGCATGCCAATGCCAGCATGCCACGCCCCAGAACCCCCCGAGAGCGTTGATGACCCTGCACCGTGCGTCCGGCCAATGGCGGCTGGGACTGCTGCTCACCCTGGTCACCGCACTGTGCTGGGCCACGCTGCCGATCGCGCTGAAGCTGGTCCTGGAAGTCCTCGACCCGATCACCCTGACCTGGTTCCGCTTCCTGGTCGCCGCACTGGTGACCGGCGCCTGGCTCGGCTGGCGCGGCAAGCTCGGCGGCTACGGCCAGCTCGGCCGCCGCGGCTCGCTGATGCTCGCACTGGCCGCACTGATGCTGGTCGGCAACTACGTCTTCTACCTGCTCGGCGTGCAGCACACCACGCCCGCCAACGCCCAGCTGCTGATCCAGCTCGCACCGCTGCTGATGGCCCTGGGCGGCGTGTGGGTGTTCGGCGAGCACTTCCGCGCCGCGCAGTGGCTCGGCCTGGCCCTGCTCGTGGCCGGCATGGGGCTGTTCTTCGCCGACCAGCTGGCCGCCAGCGCACGGGCGCCCGGCTACGTGCTCGGCTCGGCGCTGGTCGTCGTCGGCGCGATCGTCTGGGCCGTGTACGCACTGCTGCAGAAGCAACTGCTGATGCGACTGGGCTCGATGCAGGTCCTGCTGTTCATCTATGCCTTCGCCAGCGTGGCGCTGCTGCCGTTCGCGCATCCGGCCGCGTTGCTGAAACTCGACGCGGTGCACTGGGCGATGCTGATGTACTGCGCCTTCAACACCATCGGCGCGTATGGCGCATTCGCCGAGGCGCTGGCGCACTGGGAGGCATCGCGCGTGTCGGCCATCCTCGCCACCACCCCGCTGCTGTGCATCGCCGCGGCGACGGCGGTGCATGCGCTGTGGCCACAATGGCTGGCACCGGAACGGATCACCACGCTGGGCTGGATCGGCGCCGCACTCGTGGTCGCCGGCTCGGCGGCAGTGAGCCTGCTCAACCGGCCTGCGTCGCGATAGCATCCGCGAATGAACAACGCCGCCATCAGCGAAACCACCCCGCACGCCACCGCGTTGCCCGACTTCGAAGCGGTCCTGTCCGCGGCGGCGCGCATTGCCCCGCATGCCCACGTGACGCCGGTGCTGCGCTCGCGCAGCCTCGATGCCCTGGCGGGCTGCGAGCTGCACCTGAAGGCCGAGCACCTGCAACGCGCCGGCGCCTTCAAGTTCCGCGGCGCCTGCAATGCGATCTGGTCGCTGACGGAAGCGGAAGCCGCGCGCGGCGTGGTCACCCATTCGTCCGGCAATCACGGCGCCGCGCTGGCCCTGGCCGCACGCACGCGTGGCGTGGCCTGCCATGTCGTGGTGCCCGAGGGTGCGGTCGCGGCCAAGGTGGCGGCGATCGAAGCCTACGGCGCCGTGCTGCACCGCTGCGCGGCCACCATCGAAGCGCGTGAAGCCAGGTGCGCCCAGGTCCAGGCCGAGACCGGCGCCGAGCTGGTGCATCCGTATACCGACCATCGCGTGATCGCCGGCCAGGGCACCGCGGCGCTGGAGCTGTTGTCGAACAACGGCGCCTTCGACGCGCTGGTGGTACCGGTCGGCGGCGGCGGGCTGGCCGGCGGCACGGCACTGAGCGTGGCCGCGTTGTCACCCACCACGCGACTGATCCTGGCCGAGCCGAGCGGCGCGGCCGAGACCTGGGCCTCGCTGCAGCAGGGCGAGCGCGTCACCCGCTTCACTCCCGACACCATCTGCGACGGCCTGCGCGGCACGCTCGGCGACCCCAACTTCCGCATGCTCCACCAGCACCGCGCCGAAGTGCTGCGGGTCGACGATCGCGACACCGTCGCGGCGATGCGCCTGCTCTGGCAGCGCACCAAGCAGATCATCGAACCGTCGTCGGCGGTGGCGCTGGCGGCCGTGCTGACGAATGGCGACCTGTTTGCCGGCCAGCGCGTCGGCATCGTGCTGTCGGGCGGCAATGTCGATCCGGACGCACTGCCGGCGTTGTTCGCGCGCGGCTGACCGGCGATGCCGCAAACGCCCGATGTCGGAAAATCGTTAACGCTGACGGCCCGGCCGACGCTGCGTTGGCAAGGCTTTTGGCGGCACCGGTCACGTACTCGGGCACCCGCTGCGCCGCTATGATCGCCATGCCGGCCCCCTCTTCCCGCCGGCTGCCCCGCAAGGACACGCGATGATGAAGATCGACGGCACCCGCAGCAACGACCGCGCCACGGAACTGATCCTGGCCTACTACGCTGCATTCAATCGCGGCGACTGGGCCGCCATGCTGGCGTTGCTTGGCGACGGCATCATCCATGACCTCAACCAGGGCCCGCGCGAAATCGGCCACGAGGCGTTCGCCTCGTTCCTGCAGCGCATGGCGCGCAGCTACCGCGAGCAGTTGCAGGACATCGTGGTCATGGTGTCGCCCGACGGCGCCCGCGCCGCGGCCGAATACATCGTCCATGGCGAGTACCTGGTGAGCGATACCGGCCTGCCCGAAGCGCGTGGACAGAAGTACGTACTGCCCGGCGGCGCGTTCTTCGAAGTCAACGACGGCCGCATCCAGCGCGTCAGCAACTACTACAACCTCGAAGACTGGATCGCGCAGGTTGGCGGCTGACACAGGCTGGCTCTTCCGACAAACAATTTACAGATCCCCGCGTAGAGTCGCGCCACCGCACCGCAGGTGACCCTGCATGCCCCCTGCCGTCCTGCGTTCGCCTTCACTCTGGATCGCGCTGACATCGGTGGTCCTGGCGCTGTGCTTCCTCGGCACGCGCGGCATGTGGGACCCGGACGAGGGTCGCTACACCAACGTCGCCTTGAACATGCTCACCAGCGGCGACTGGCTCAACCCGCACCGCAACCACGAAGTCGGGCACTGGACCAAGCCGCCGCTGACCTACTGGGCGATCGCCTCGAGCATCGCCGTGTTCGGCGCCAACACCTGGGCGGCGCGATTGCCCGCCGCATTGTCGTACCTGCTGTGCGTGTGGCTGACGGGCCGCATCGCCAGGCGACTGTCGCCAGGAAGCGAGCACGTCGCGATGCTCGCCTACGCCACGATGCTCTTCACCGTCGGCGCGTCGCAGCTGATCACCACCGACTACCTGCTGGCGGCCTGCGAAACGCTGGCGATGTGGGCCTTCGTCGAGGCGCGCTTCGGCCATGGCACCCAGACACGCCGCTGGATCGCACTGATGTGGGTGGGATTCGCACTGGCGTTCATCACCAAGGGACCGGCCGGACTGTTGCCGTTGCCCGTGGTGTTGCTCTTCAACTACCTGCTGCCCGGCCGGCGCACGCATCGCACGCTGCAATGGTCCGGGATCGTGCTGTTCGCGGTCCTGGCGTTGCCGTGGTACCTGGCGGTGTTCCATGGCAACCCGGGGCTGTTTCGTTACTTCGTCGGCGACGAACTGGTGAACCGGGTGACCACCGGAGAGTTCGGCCGCCATGGCGAATGGTATGGATGGCTCGAGATCTATGTACCCACGGTCGTGCTCGGCACGCTGCCATGGACGCCGGCGCTATGGCGCTGGGCACGCACCCTTCCTGCATCGGTTCGTCGCTGGCGAGGTGGCCCAGAGCAACGACTGGCCGACGCGAACTGGCTGCTGCTGAGCCTGTGGTTGCTGCTGCCGCTGCTGGTGTTCTGCGTGGCGCGCTCGCGGATGCCGCTGTATGTATTGCCGTTGTTCGTTCCCATGGCGGTGATCGTTGCGCAGCAATGGCAGCGCGAAGGCCGCTCGCTGCCGCGCTGGCGATGGCTCCTGGCGTGGGTGGCGATGCTCCTTGCGCTCAAACTGGCGCTGGCGTGGTGGCCGACGCACAAGGACGCCAGTGCATGGGCCGATGCCATCCGCGAACGCTCGCGCGTACCGGTACAGGAAGTGGTATTCGTCGAGGACATGGCCCGTTACGGCCTGCACCTGCACCTGGGCACCGGCACCGAGATCGAGAAGATCTCGCTCGATGCGCTGCACCAGCCGCGCTTCAATCCGCCCTACGACGAGCCACTGGCCGTTGAACTGGCGGAGCACGAGAGCGGCGTGGTCTGGGTGTGCAAGCAGCAGGACTGGCCGCTGGTGCGGGCGCGGATCGCCGCCCTGGGCTATCGCGCCGAGCTACTGGGCACGCCGTACCAGCGCCGGGTGATGTTCGAAGTCGATCATGCCGCGGTCGATCAGCGCACCGCGCCTGCCAACGCCAGGTAGTCCAGCCCCTGGCTGAGCAGGAAGCGCATCACCGATGCGCGTTCGGCGACCGGGCGGGCTTGCAGTGAATCGAGCAATGCGCCCACCGAGCGGCAACGCGCCGGATGGTCGTTGCCGTTGAGCCCGGCGAGGAATCCGTCGTTGAGGATCGCCGCGCGCACGCCGGCGGCCTTCAATGCCTGTTGCGCGAGCGCGGGGTCGTACGGCTGCGGTGGGCTCTGCGCGGAGGCCACGAGGAAATCGGCGACGGCGTTGGCGAAGCGCTCGCGACTGGCCGGGCTCAGCTGCGAGGCGATACCGTTGTAGCCTTCGATCGTGCGCTCGGCGCCGGGATCGAAGAGCTCGCACATCACCCGCGCATCCTGCGGCGACTGCGCGCCGGCATGGATGGCCTGGAACAGGCCGTCGACGCTGGCGTCGGGTGCGCGCAGCAGCAACTGGCGGCTGTCACCGAGCAGCGCACCGGCGTCGATGCCCCACTGTTCAAGCGGGTTCGCGGACTGGGCGAATGCGGGCGCACTGGCCAGCAGCGACAGGGCCAGCAGCGGATGCGGGAGGTGGCGCTTCAAGGTCGTCATGGCGAAGGTCGGCATGGTCGGAATCTAACCAGCCGCACCTGAACGTTGCACCGGTCGCTACGCGCCCCGGTCGCCGCGCAGCTCCTGCGTTGCCCGCTTGTCGCCCGCCGCGGCGCGCGCGGCGACCAGGCTGAAGACCACGATGCCGACCACCACCAGCACCGCGCCGCCGAGCGCGCGCCCCTGCGGCCACTGCTCGCCGAGCCAGAGCACGCCGATCAGCGTGGCGAACAGGATCTCGGCCGCCTGCATGGCCTCGGCCGCGGCCAGCGCGGTCGGATCGTTGCGGACCATGCCGGTGGCCTGGAAGAACAGCACGGTGGCGATCACGCCGGCGCCCAGCGCGACGCCGCCAGCCAGCCAGACCTGCCCCATCGACGGCAAACCGGTGCCGGCCCAGGCAAACGCTGCGACGGCCAGCCACATCGGCTGGCTGGCCAGGGTCATGCCGAACACGCGCTGGGTGGCGTTGAGCTCGACGCCGGCCTTCTCCAGGTGCAGCAGCAGGCCGCGATTGCCCAGCGGATAGGCGAACGCCGAGGCGGCCACCAGCACCAGCGCGATCCAGCCGTCGCGATCGAGGCCACCGCCGCCATGGCCGAACTGCATCAGCAGCACGCCGACCACCACCAGCATGCCGGTCAGCAGCGCCGGCAGCGGGATGCGCGCACGTGCATCGCGATAGAGAAACGGCGCGCACAGCATCCCGGCGATCACGGTCAGCTGGAACGTGCCGGCGATCAGCCACGACGGCCCGCTGGCTGCGGCGAAGCTCAGGCACAGGTAGAACAGCACGAAGCCGATGCCGCTCCACAACAGCCACGGCCCCGGGTGGGCACGGATCGCGCGCCACACCGGCGCCATGCCGCCCTGCCAGCGCATCAGCGGCAGCATCAGCGGCAGCGTGATCAGGTAGCGCAGGCATGCCGTCCACGCCCAGTGGCCGCCTTCGACGGCGGCGGCGCGATTGAGCACGTAGGTGCAGGTGAAAAAGAACGCCGATGCCAAGGCGATGGCAACCGCGCCCAGCGCCAGGCGGCGCGTGGTCACGTGCGCTTCCGGATCGGTATCCGGCTCACGGGCACCTGCACTTCGTCGACGCCGCCGACGCGGATCGGCGTGCCCGGTTGCGGGCCCCAGGCGTGGGCGTAGATCACCTCCCACGTTGCCGGAAGACGGCCGTCGCGACGCCATTCCTCGTACGCCTGCGCGGCGCGGGCGAAGCGGGCGCGGCCGGTCAGGCTGCGGCGGCGATCGACGTTGGCATTGGTCGCGCCGAGCGTGCGCAGCTCGCGCATCAGCTCGCCCAGGTCGGCATGGCTCAGGACGAACTCGTCGCGGTCGAGCACGGGATTCTTGAAGCCGGCGGCGATCAGCGAATCGCCGAACTGCGCGATCGAGGCGAACGCGCTGACATGCGGCACGTTGTCGGCTTCGGCGAAGGCGCCGCGCAGTTCGTGCAGCGTTTCGGGGCCGAAAGTCGAGACCAGCATCAGGCCATCGGGCTTGAGCACGCGGCGGAAACCGGCGAACACCGCCGGCAGGTCCTCGACCCACTGCAGGCACAGGTTCGAGAACAGCACGTCGACGCTGCCGTCGCGCAACGGCAGCGCGCGCGCATCGGCGCAGACGGCCTCGGGACGCGCGCCACCGAGGAAGCGCGGGCGCCAGCCACCGGCGTTGTGGCGCGTCTCGCGCAGCATCGGCAGGGCGAGGTCGAGCGCGACCACCTGCGCCTTCGGCCAGCGCTTCTGCATTGCGATGGCGGCATGGCCGGGGCCGCAGCCGACATCGAGCACCACCTGCGGCGGGTCACGGCCGAGGGCGGGGTCGTCGAGGTAATCCAGTTGTTCCATCAGCCGCGAAGCAACCTCGCGTTGCAGTGCGGCGGCATTGTCGTAGCCGTGGGCGGCGCGCGAGAAGGCGCGGCGGACCTGGCGGTGGTCGAACAGCTCGGTCATGCCTGCGCCCCGTCATTCCCGCGCAGGCGGGAATCCATGGACGTGGCTTCCGGCGGTAACGGCGTGGACGTCTTTGGATTCCCGCCTGCGCGGGAATGACGATCCACTTCGGCCATGAACGCATCGATCTCCGCAGCCACCTGGTCCGTCGCCCCCAGGAACGGCGCGTGCCCGGCATTGGCGATGACCACGCTGCGCGCATCCGGCGCCAGCGCGGCCGCCGCCGGCATCGCGCCGGCCGGAACCAGCCGGTCGCGACGGCCGGAGATCCACAGGCTCGGCACCTGCAGGTTCGCGAGTTCGGCGCGCAGGTCGAGTCCGTCGAGCAGCAACAAACCTTCCTGCAGCGCGCGCTCGGCCGGTTCGCCGCGTTCGAACGCCTGCACCTTGAGGCTGCGCAGTTCCTCCTGCGCGTGCGCCGAACCCAGCGCCTCCAGTGCCAGGAAACCCTCGAGCGTGCCGCGGAAGTCGCGGCTGAGCGCGTCGCCGAAATCGCGGAACAGCTGCGGCGTGACGCCATGCGGCCAGCCGTCGCCGGCAACGAAGCGCGGCGACGACGCGATCATGACCAGGCCGCGAACGTGCTGCGGAAAATCCAGCGCGGCGCGCAGCGCGAACTGCCCGCCCAGCGACCAGCCCAGCCAGACCGCGTCGGGCACGCGCGCGACCAGTTCGGCGGAAAGCGCCTGCGGTTGCAGCGGGGTGGCGTCGTCGCGCGAATGGCCGTGGCCGGGCAGGTCGACCAGGTGCAGCGTGTAGCGCTGCGCCAGGCGCTCGGCCAGCGGCGCGAACAGGCCGCCGTGCATGGCCCAGCCGTGGATCATTGCCAGCGCGGGACCATGCCCGCGCGTCTCGATGTACATGTTGTTGCCTTGGAACCGGGTGCCTTGCGGCGTGGGGGATGGCCGATTATCCGGGTTCAGTGGCCCGGTGCCTGCACCGAAAGTGCCGAAAGCACCGCGAGCGCGTCCTCGCGCCGTTCCGCCGCGACCAGCAGGTGGTCGTGGTGGAAGCCGGCCAGGACATTGCAGGGGATGCCTTGCTGCGCCAGCGCGGTGGCCACCGCGGCGGTCAGCCCGACTGCGTCGAGCCCCGAATGCACGCCCAGGCTGAGCCAGGCCGCGCGGAAATCGTAGGAAAGCCGCAGCGCATCGGCCTTGGCCCGCGGCAGCACGTAGGTGACGCCTTCCTCTTCGCGGACGCTGGCTTCGGCCAGCGCGGCCAGGCCCGGATCGGCGTCGGGCCGGCTGACGAAGACGAATTCGCCTTCGCGGGCGGTCACCTGCAACGTGGCGAGCAGGCGCGCGAGGTCGCGCTCAGGCACCTCAACGCACCAGAGCGAGATTGCGCTCGGGAAGTCCGGTCATGCCGAGGTTGAGGCGGTCCCGGGCTTTGGCAATCGCATCGACCAGGCCGTCGACGTCGCCGGCGCCGTGCAGGGCCGACAGCGTCACGCGCAGGCGCGCGCGGCCTTCGGGCACGGTCGGCGGGCGGATCGCCGCGACCCAGTAACCGGCCTGTTCCAGCGACTGCGCCATCGCCAGCGCGCGGTCGTCCTCGCCGCACAGCACCGGCTGGATCGGCGTCTGCGAGTCGAGCAGGTCCAGGCCCAGGCGGTTGGCGCGCTCGCGGAAGCGGCCGGTGAGTTCTTCGAGCTTGTTGCGGCGCCAGTGTTCGCTGCGCGCCAGCTTGACCGCCGCCAGCGTCGCCGCGGCCTGGGCCGGCGGCAAGGCGGTGGTGTAGATGTAGCTGCGCGCGGTCTCGGCGAGGTGGCCGATGAGGTCGGCATCACCGACCACGGCCGCGCCGTAGCCACCCAGCGCCTTGCCGAGCGTGGCCAGCTGCAGCGGCACGTCGGCGATGCCGAGCTTGGCCGCGGACACCGTGCCGCGTCCGTCGGGACCGACCACGCCGACGCCATGGGCGTCGTCGACATAGAGCAGGGCCTTCTGCACGCGCGCGACCAGGGCCAGCTCGCGCAGCGGGGCGACGTCGCCGTCCATGCTGAAGACGCCGTCGGTGGCGATCATCGCCAAGCCTTCGGGCATCCCGCGCAACTGGCGGATGGCGCCCTCGGCGTCGCCGTGCGGATAGCGGCGCAGGCGGCAGCCGGACAGGCGCGCGGCGTCGATCAGGCTGGCGTGGTTGAGGCGGTCCTGGACGCAGACGTCCTCGTCGCCGAGCAGGGCCTGGATCACGGCGAGGTTGGCGAGGTAGCCGCTACCGAACAGCAGCGCGCGCGGCGCGCCGAGCCAGTCGGCCAGTTCGCGCTCGAGCGCGTCGTGGATGGCGTGGTGGCCGCAGACCAGGTGCGAGGCGACGCCGCCGGCGCCCTCGCGCGAGGCCGCGTCCTGCAGCGCGCCGACCACGGCGAAGTGCTGCGACAGGCCAAGGTAGTCGTTGCCGCAGAAATTCAGCAGGGACCGGCCATCGACGACGCAGCGCGCGCCGTCGCGCTGGGTCACCGTGCGGCGCACGCGGACGCGCGCGGTGGCAACGCGCTGCTCGCGCGCCGCTTCGATTCGCTCACGCCACGTCGCCCGGGCCATGGTCAGGCCGCGCAGGGTGGGCTGGTTGGACGCAAAGACACCGACGACGGGTCGGCGTCGACGGTTTCGACGATATCGGCGTGCACGGTGGTCCCCTGTTGAGTGACCTGCATCGGTCGCAGGCCCAGTCGGGCAAACAATGCCATATCCCGCTCCGTGTCGGGATTACCGGTCGTCAGCAATTTCTCGCCGTAGAAGATGGAATTTGCCCCTGCGAGGAAGCAAAGGGCCTGCAATTCGTCGTTCATGGCCTCGCGGCCGGCCGACAGGCGCACCATCGAGCGCGGCATCAGGATCCGGGCCACGGCCACGGTGCGGACGAATTCGAACGGGTCCAGCTGCTCGGCGCCGGCCAGCGGGGTGCCCTCGACCTGGACCAGGCGGTTGATCGGCACCGAGTCCGGGTGCGCCGGCAGGTTGGCCAGGGTCTGCAGCAGGCCGGCGCGCTGCTCGCGCGACTCGCCCATGCCGACGATGCCGCCGCAGCAGGTCTTCATGCCGACGTCGCGGACGTGGGACAGGGTGTCGAGGCGGTCCTGCATCTCGCGGGTGTGGATGATCTGGTTGTAGAACTCCGGCGCGGTGTCGAGGTTGTGGTTGTAGTAGTCCAGCCCGGCCTCGCGCAGCGCCTGCGCCTGGGTGCCCGAGAGCATGCCCAGGGTGGCGCAGGTCTCCAGGCCCATGGCCTTCACTTCCGAGATCATCGCGGCCACCTTCGGGATGTCGCGGTCCTTCGGCGAGCGCCACGCCGCGCCCATGCAGAAGCGGCTGGCGCCAGCGGCCTTGGCCTGGCGGGCCTTCTCGATCACCGCCTCGGTGCTCATCAGCTTCGTCGCTTCGACGCCGGTGTGGTAGCGGGCGGCCTGCGGGCAGTAGCCGCAGTCCTCCGGGCAGCCGCCGGTCTTGATCGACAGCAGCGTGCTGACCTGGATCTCGGCCGGGTCGAAGGTCTCGCGGTGGACCTGGCCGGCGCGGTGCAGCAGCTCCGGGAACGGCAGGTCGAACAGGGCACGGACCTCGGCGCGCGACCAGTCGTGGCGCAGCGCGCTGAGGTCGGAAGCAGGGGTAAGCGAAGAAGAAGGGGCAGCGCTGACAGCTGACATGTGGCTTTTCCGACGGTTGCAGCGGGACAGGGCCGGCAGTCTGGAAAGGGCGACCGGCACTGTCAACCAAACAGGGGGTAATCCAGTTGACAGCCCCGGTTGGCGGCCTCCCGCGGGCCTGGCTGCGGCGTCTCGGCGCGGCGCTGTGGCCCCCGCACTGCCTGGTTTGCGGCGATCCCGGCGCCGATGGTCTGGACCTGTGCCGCCCGTGCCTGGCCGCCCTGCCCTACAACCGCCGAGGCTGCCGGCATTGCGCCTTGCCGCTGGAACGGACCGCGACGACTTGTGGCGCCTGCCTGCGGCAACCACCGCCGCAGGCGTCGACGCGGGCGGTCTTCATCTACGCCGCCCCCATCGACCGCCTGCTGCCCCGCGTTAAATTCCACGGCGACCTGGCCAGCGCGCGTCTGCTGGCGACCCTGATGGCACGCGAGCTGGCCGACGCCGACCGCCCGCAGGCGCTGGTTCCCCTGCCGCTGCACCGCTCGCGCCTGCGACGCCGCGGCTACGACCAGGCGCTGGAACTGGCACGGCCGCTGGCGAACACGCTGCAGCTGCCGCTGCGCGACGACCTGCTGCACCGCCGACGCGCCACCGCGGCGCAGTCGACGCTGGATGTCGATGCTCGCCGCCGCAACGTGCGCGATGCCTTTGCGTGTCGTGCCGGTGCCGCGCTGCCGGCGCACGTCGCGGTGATCGACGACGTCATGACCACCGGCGCCACGGCGCGCGCCGCGGCCCTGGCCCTGCGGCGCGCGGGCGTGGCGCGCGTCGATGTGTGGGTGTGTGCGCGGGTGGTCTGACTGCCAGGGTTCGTCAGCGCGGCGCGTACACGTCAAACTGGCGGGTCACCAACGGCAGTACACGAGCACCGGCAGTCTCATGCGTATCGGAATCGATTTCGGGACCAGTTATTCGGCCGCAGGCGCGGTGGTCGACGGCAAATTGCAGCTGATCCGCTTCGGCGACGACCGGCAGTTCCGCACGACGGTGTTCTTCCCGCTGCGCATGCCCGACGTCTCGCAGTTCGAACTGACGCCGGAACTGGACGAACAGGTGCGCGCACTCGTCGCCGGCGCCAAGCGCGACCAGAGCCAGGAACAGGCGCGCGTGCAACGCCTGCGCGAGGAAGCCATGCGGCGGCCGGCGCACCTTCGCGACGAGGCGCTGGCGCTGGTGCCGACGGCGCGCAAGCAATCGGACCACGAGATGCACCGCGCCGCGGTCGTGGCCGTGCGCCGGCAATGGGCGGCCAACGAGATCCGCAAGGCGATGGACGCTGGCGCCGACGTCGAGAACGCGCTTTACGGCGACGAAGCCGTCAAGGCGTACATGGCCAGCGGCACCGGCCACCTCGTCGTCTCGCCCAAGTCGATGCTGGGCTACAAGCTCGAAGGCAATGCGCGCGAGGCGCTGTTGCGTATCGCCACGCAGCTGCTGCGCCACATCCGCACCACGGCATCGGCGCAGCTGGGCACCGACGTGCGCGCGGCCGTGATGGGACGGCCGGTGCGCTTCCGCAGCAGCATGAAGGAAGCCGGCGGCGTGCAGGCGCTGGAAATCCTCACCGATGCCGCCTACGCCGCGGGGTTCGATGCCGTCGAGTTCCTCGAGGAACCGGCCGCGGCGGCCTACGGGTATCACCGTGCCGTGGCCACGCCGCGGCGCACGCTCATCCTCGACATCGGCGGCGGCACGACCGACATCGCCCTGGCCCACGTCGGCGGATCGGCCGCCGCGCCGGTCATCGACGGCTCGTGGGGCGACCCGGTCGGCGGCACCGACGTCGACATCGAGCTGAGCATGCGCGGCGTCATGGCGCTGTTCGGCAAGGGCGTGACGCCGACGGCGGTGCATCGCTACTACGAGGCGTCGACCGTCCACGACCTGGAGCGGCAGAACAAGTTCCAGCATGCGTCGTTCAAGCACGTGCAGGCGCCGTACGGCGAGCGTCTGGAGCAACTCAAGCACCCCGGCCACACCGTGCGCCTCAACCGCAGCGTCGAGCAGGCCAAGATCCGCCTGAGCGACGAAGAGCGGGTCGCGTTCGAGCTCGACTACATCGAGAACGGGCTGCAGGTGCACCTCGACAAGGAACGCCTGCGCGATGCAGCCAGCCCGTTCCTGCGCCACCTGGGCGAGCTGATGCGCCGCGCCCGGGCGGAGCTTCCGTACCAACCGGACGTCGTCTACCTCACCGGTGGCATGTCGCGATCGCCGTACGTGCCGCTGGCGGTGCGGGAGGTCTTCCCGGGAGCGGAGATCGTCGGCGGCGATGCGTCGCTGGGGGTGGTGACCGGGCTGGCCCACGCCGCGGCGGCTGAGAAACAGACTGACTTGACCTGACCGCGCGCGCGCCGTATCCCTGCTGCGACTCTCACGGACAGGAGCGGGCGATGGGCAGGATGACGGAAGATTCCGTGGCGCGCAGCGGCTGGGTGTTCGTGCTGTACGGCGTCATCGCGCTGGCGTTCGGCGTGGCGATGCTGTGCTGGCCGCAGCGCACGGTGCAGGTGATGGTGATGGCCTTCGGCCTGCTCGCCCTGATCGACGGCGCGGTCAGCCTGCTCAGCGTGTTCCGCAAGGACATCGCACTGCCGAACTGGCTGCTCATCGCGTACGCGGTGGCCTCGATTGGACTGGGCCTGCTGGCGCTGTATCAACCGCTGTGGCTGGCCGAAGCGATGCTGTGGCTGCTGGCGTTGTGGCTGATCGTGGCCGGTATCGCGCGGCTGGTGTTCGCGTCGCTGGTGCGCAAGCTGGTGAGCGGAGAGTGGCTGCTTGCGCTGAGCGGCGTGCTTGCGATTGCCCTGGGCGTGCTGTTCCTGGCCAAGCCCGACATCGGTTTGGCCACGATCGCGCTGTGGGTGGCGATCGGTGCGCTGCTGTATGGCGTGTTCCAGCTGGTGCTCGGCTGGCGCCTGCTGCGCCGCCAGTAAGTAGCCCGGGTAAGCGAAGCGCACCCGGGACCCCGGGTGTGACCACCCCGGGTGCGCTTCGCTTACCCGGGCTACTCCGGGCTACGCGGTCACTCGGTCTTCTTTGGTTCGGGGATGTTGGCCTTGGCGCGGGCGCCGGAGCCGATGACGGCTTCGGCGCGGATCTCCATCGGCGCGTCCTTGGAGAACAACGCGGTGGTGCCGACCGCCGTCCACGCCGGGTAGTGGTCCTTGAAGAATTCGCGGTGCACCTTCAGCACCGGCTCGACGACGCGGCGGAATTCGTCGTGGTCGCGGGCGACGTGGAAGCTCTGCAGTTCGACCACGTCGGCCATGGTCGCGCCGACCGTCGCCAGGTGCGCCTGCATCTGCTGGAACGCCCAGCGGATCTTCTCCTCGTCGGTATTGCCCACCGACGCGGGAATGCCGGAAATGATCACGCGGTCGCCAATGCGCACGACCGGGCTGTAGTGGAGGCCGTGGTACGAATCCTCCCAACCCGACGGGGCGAAATGCTCGCGGCTGGGCGCCTGCTGCGCATGGCTGGCTGCAGCGGCACTGATCAGGAACAACGACAGGCACAGGCGACGCATGGGCAGGCTCCGGCACTGATGGGTTGTTTGATTGAAGCGCGATTGCAGCGCGATTGCACCGCAAACCCCTGCCGCCGCGCCAGTCACGAACGTGCATTTGGGCTTCACGCGCCCCAGACCGGCCTGCGGTCACCCTGCCGGCCACACGACGCACTCGGAGATCGGCGATGAGCAGCACGGGACTGTTGGCAAGCCTGGGACGCAGCTGGTGGGTGCTGGTGGTGTACGGCGTGATCGCGGTGCTGTTCGGCATCAGCGCGTTCGCCTGGCCCGGCAGCACGGCGATCGCGATCGCCTGGGCGTTCGGCGTGATGGCCCTGGCCGAAGGCGTGATCAGCCTGGTCGCGCTGTTCCGCAAGGACGTCACCGTGTCCAAGGCTTGGCTGGCGGTGTACGCGATCGCGTCGATCGCGTTCGGCCTGATGGCGGTGATGCATCCGCTCGCGGTGGCCGGCGTGTTGCTGTTGCTGCTGGCGGTCTGGCTGGTGATCGCCGGCATCTGGCGCATCGTCCTGGCGATCCGCGTGCGCAAGGAGATCGAGGGCGAATGGCTGATCGCGCTCAGCGGTGTGCTGGCGATCGCGCTGGGGGTGATGTTCTTCGTCCACCCGGCCGCGGGGCTTGTGACCGTGGCGCTGTGGATAGGGGTGGTCGCGCTGGTCTACGGCGTGCTGCAGATCATCGCCGGCTTCCGCCTGCGCAAGCTGGCCAAGGCGTTCTAGCGCAGGGCGAAATCCACGGCGATCCCGGCGAACACCGCCAGCCCGACCCAATGGTTGTGCAGGAAGGCGCGGAAGCACGCCTTGCGGTCGCGCGTGCGGGCAATGACGAACTGGTACACGACCAGCGCCGCGGCCACCGCCACGCCGGCCCAATAGTACGAACCCATGCCGGCGCGCTGGCCCACCATCACCAGCGCGACGAAGAACAGCGCGTAAAGCACGCCCTGCGCGACCAGGTCCATGTCGCCGAACAGGATCGCCGTCGACTTGCTGCCCATGCGGATGTCGTCGTCGCGGTCGACCATGGCGTACCAGGTGTCGTAGGCGGTCGCCCAGACGATGTTGGCCGCGTACAGCAGCCACGCCAGCGCCGGCACTTCGCCGCGCACGGCGGCGAAGGCCATCGGGATGCCCCAGCCGAAGGCCAGGCCGAGGTAGACCTGCGGCAGGTAGGTGTAACGCTTGAGGTAGGGGTAGCTGGCGGCGAGCAGGACGCCGACGAAGCTCATCCAGACGGTCAGCCGGTTGAGCGTGAGCACCAGGGCGAAAGCCGCCAGCATCAGCACAGCGAACAGCGCCAGCGCCTCGCGGCCGCGCACGGCGCCGGTCGCCAGCGGGCGTTCCTTGGTGCGCTCGACGTGCGGGTCCAGCCAGCGGTCGGCGTAGTCGTTGATCACGCAGCCGGCCGAGCGGGTCAGCCAGACGCCGGCGCTGAACACGAACAGCGTCCACAGCGGCGGCATGCCCCCGGCGGCCAGCCACAGGCCCCACCAGGTCGGCCACAGCAGCAGCAGCCAGCCGATCGGGCGGTCGCCGCGGACCAGCTGCCAGTACAGCGACAGGCGCGCCTTCCACGGGGCGACGGCGGGGGTTTCGAAGCGTTCGTAACTCATAGTCCAGCGACAGATTTTGACCGATGCGAGGTCGGGTTGTTCGTTGAAACGCGTCCGGTTCTCGCCCGGATCGCGCGAAATGCGGCTCCAGGCCGGCGGCGACAGCCCGTGACCGGGCATTTGCAGCTAGAATGCCAGCCCCGCGCGGAGCGACCGTGATCGGATTCATCCGGTCAGGCCATTCGCGCAGGATCTTAGCCAGGCGCCCGTAGCTCAGCCGGATAGAGTAGTGGCTTCCGAAGCCATTGGTCGGGGGTTCGAATCCCTCCGGGCGCGCCATCTCCGTGTTCCAGGCCGGCTATGGCATGGAGCACGGTGGCGGGCTTTATACTGGCGCAATTCGTCGAAGCTACGCGTGCCCGCGCAGGGTGCGTGCCATAGGTGGGTTTGTGCGCAATTACGACCTTGAGTTCCTTAAGAAATTCTCGATGGTGATCGGCTTTCTGATGCTGGTCACCGTGGGCCTGATGGTCGCTGCCAGCTATGTGCACGACCAGCTGCCGCCGGAGATCAACCCCGACGTGGCCAAGCGCACCGCCGAGCGCATCGCGCCGGTCGGCGCGGTCTACGCCGGCACCACCGGTGCCGCGGCCCAGGCCGCTGCTTCGGCCGCCGCCGCTGCCAAGGCCGCCTCGCAGGTCGCCTACGGCGGCACCACCGACGGCTCGGTGATCTTCAACAACCTGTGCACCGGCTGCCACACCTCCGGCGCCGGCGGCGCGCCCACGCTGGACAAGGCCCACTGGGCCGAGCGCCTGCCCAAGGGCAAGGACACCCTGCACAAGCACGCCATCGAAGGCTTCACCGGCACTGCCGGCGTGATGCCGGCCAAGGGCGGCAACCCGGCCCTGACCGACGAGCAGGTCATCGCCACGGTCGACTGGATGCTGGGCAACCTGAAGTAAGCCGACCCGGCCTGCTTGCCACGACGCCGCCTCCGGGCGGCGTTGTCGTTTCTGGCCCCCGTCGGCGGGCAGCGACAAGCCGTTGTCGCCCGGGCTCGTGATAATGCGCGACCACCCCCAGCCCGACGCGCCATGACCCGACCCCGCCCGACCGCCGCCCTCGCCCTGCTGCTGGCCCCGTGCCTGCTGGCCGGCTGCAGCACCCTGTCGGGGAGCGCGACTGGAACCGGCGACGCCCTCGCCATCGGCCGCGTCCAAGGAACCGGTGCGCAAAGCCCGTTGCTCGGCCAGACGGTCACCGTCGAAGGCGTGATCAGCGCGCGCGACGGCAAGCGTGGCTGGTACCTGCAGGATGGCGGCGATGGCGACGGCGCCAGCTCGGACGCGATCTTCGTCGCCGACGCGAGCGCAGCGTTCGAACCCGGTGACCGGGTGCGCGTTCGCGGCGTGGTCGCCGAGCAGGCCAGCGGCCGCGCCACCCGCACCGCGCTCGAGCAGCCGGTGGTGCAGCGCCTCGGCCGAGGCACGCTCGTGCCGGTTGCGATCAGCGTGGCCGCACCGGACTGGGAGCGCCTGGAAGGCATGGCGCTGCGTTTCGAGCTTCCGGTGCTGCTGGCCGACAGTGGCGAGCTGGCCAAGCGCGGCCGTGTCCTGGCCAGCGTCGGTGAGCGCCTCTGGCAGCCCGGCGAACGTGCCGAACCCGGCAGCGATGCTGCGCGTGCCGTCAGTGCCGACAATGCGCGACGCCTGCTCTGGCTCGAAGCGAACGGCGACACCGTGGCATGGCCCGCCGGACTGGCACAGGCGCGCAGCGGCAGCCGCCTCGACGGCGTCACCGGCGTGCTCGACCAGGCAGGCGCGGGCTACCAGCTGCAACTGACCTCCATCCCCACGCTGCAGGCGACCGCGCGCCCGCAACCGCCGCAGGTGCCCGGCAACCTGCGCGTGGCAGCACTGAACCTGGAAAACCTGTTCAACGGTGATGGCAAGGGCGGCGGTTTTCCGACGCCGCGCGGCGCGCGTACCGCGGCCGAGCTGGCCGAGCAGCTGACCAAGCACGTCGCCACGATCAATGGCCTGGATGCCGACATCGTCGCGCTGATGGAACTGGAGAACGACGGCTACGGCCGCGATTCCAGCATCGCCACGCTGGTCGACGCGCTCGATGCCGACGGCCATGCGGGCAGCGCGAACTGGCGCTACATCGATGCCGGGCAGGGTCCGGGCGACAACGCAATCCGCGTCGGGCTGATCTACCGCAACGACCGCGTCCGTCCGCAGGGCAAGCCGGCGACGCTGCAGGCCGGCCCGTTCGGGCCGCACAGCCGCGTGCCGCTGGCGCAGGCATTCGTGCCGATCAGGAGCGGCCGCATCGACGGCGCAGCGTTCGTCGTCGTCGCCAACCATTTCAAGTCCAAGGGCTGCAGCGGCGCCGAAGCCGGCGACCGCGACCAGGGCGACGGCGCCGCGTGCTGGAACGCGACGCGCAGCGAATCGGCGCGCCTGCTCGACGATTGGCTCAAGCGCGATCCGACCGGCCACGGCGGCGCGCGCACGCTGCTGGTCGGCGACTTCAATGCCTATGCCCGCGAAGCACCGCTGCGCGTGCTGGAAGACGCCGGCTGGCGCGACGCATTCGCCGTTGCCGGCGTCGCCTCGCCCTACAGCTACGTCTACGACGGCGAACTGGGCCGGCTCGACCACGCCCTGCTCAGCCCGGCCCTGGCGAAGCGCCTGCGCGGCGCGGCCGAATGGCACAGCAATGCCGACGAACCCGAAAGCGCCGGCTACCGGGCCGGTGGCGCCGGGCCGTGGCGCAGCTCCGACCACGACCCGCTGCTGCTCGGCTTCGACCTGCGCGGCCGATAGATGCCGCACGACGGGGCGGATTACGGAGACTGAACCCGCCGCCCCGTATCATTGCGGCATGAACAGTCCTGCGTTCCCCACCGCCGCCGCCACGACGCTGCTGCTGGACGGTCCATTCGGCGTGCTCGAAGCCACCGTCGAAGCGGCCGAAGCGCCTGCGCGATCGGCCGTCGCCATCGTCTGCCACCCGCTGCCGACCGATGGCGGCACCATGCACAACAAGGTCGTCACGATGACGGCGCGCGCGCTGCGCGAGTCGGGCGTGGCGACGGTGCGCTTCAATTTCCGGGGCGTTGGCGCATCGACCGGCAGCTTCGACCACGGCAATGGCGAAGCCGATGACCTGCGCGCGGTCGCCGCGTGGGTGCGCGAGCAGCGCCCGGACGCGCAGCTGTGGCTGGCCGGTTTCAGCTTCGGTTCCTACGTCACCCTCAAGTGCGCGGCGGAACTGCAGCCCGGCATGCTGATCTCGATTGCACCGCCGGCCGCCGGCCGCAGCTGGGACTTCAGCACGCTGGTGCCGCCGGAGTGCCCGTGGCTGGTGATCCAGGGCGAGCAAGACGAGATCGTCGACCCGCAGGCGGTCTACGCCTGGATCGACAGCCTCAAGCAGCTGCGGCAGCCGCCGGAGCTGGTGAAGATGCCCGACACCAGCCACTTCTTCCATCGTCGCCTGATCGACCTGCGCGGCGTGATCAAGCACGGCGTGAAGCCCTACCTGCCACCGGAACAGGCACCGCAGGACGCATGAGCACCGAGGTCTTGGCCGCTGCGGCGACGCCGTCCGCGCTGTACGCCGCCGGAGTCGCCCGCGGCGACTGGAACGACGATCCTGCGCAGCACGGCGCATTGCGCGAACTCGACCGCGTCCATGCCGCGTTGCTGGCGCCGCGCAGGCGCGGACTGCTCGACGGCCTGCTCGGGCGCAAGCCGGAGACGCCGAAAGGCCTGTACCTGTGGGGCGGCGTGGGGCGCGGCAAGACGTTCCTGATCGACATGTTCTACGACTCGCTGCCGGCGCAGGACGGTGGCGGCGATGCGATCGGCAAGCGCCGTACGCACTTCCATCGCTTCATGCGCGAAGTCCATGCACAGCTGCGCATGCATGCCGGCGAAAGCGATCCGCTGTCGGCGATCGCGCGCCAGTGGGGGCAGGAGCTGCGCGTGCTGGTGCTCGACGAGTTCTTCGTCAACGACATCGGCGACGCGATGCTGCTCGGCCGCCTGCTCGAGCGCCTGTTCGCCGAGGGCGTCGCGCTGGTCACCACGTCCAACACCGAGCCGCGCAACCTCTACAAGGACGGGCTGCAGCGCGCCAGCTTCGTGCCGGCGATCGCGCAGCTGGAGCGCCATTGCCGCGTGCTGCACCTCGACAGCGCACACGACTACCGCCTGCGCGCACTGACCCGCTCACCGGTGTACCGCGCGCCGCTCGACGCGGCTTCGGACACCTGGCTGGGCGAGCGCTGGCACGAGCTCACCGCCACCTGCCCGTGCGAGGCCGGACCGCTGGTCATCGACGGCCGCGAGATCCCCGTGCGCGCGCTGGCCGAAGGCCACGCCTGGTTCGATTTCGCCGCGCTGTGCGAAGGCCCGCGCGCGGCCAGCGACTACATCGAGATCGCCACCGAGTGCCACACGGTACTGGTCGGTTCCATTCCGGTGTTCGATGGCAGCAACGACGACCCGGCGCGACGCTTCGTCCATCTGATCGACGAGCTCTACGACCGCCACGTCAACCTGGTCTGCACCGCGGCGGTGGTGCCGACCGCGCTTTACGCCGGCAACAAGCTCGCCCACGCATTCGAACGCACCGCCTCACGGCTGATCGAGATGCAGTCGGCCGAGTACCTGGCGCTGGAGCACCGCGGCTGAGAGCGCCTCAGATCACCGACTTGCGCGCACCGCGCCCGCGCATCGCCGCGAGCACCGCGTAGACCACCACCAGCGCGGTCAACGACAGCGCGATGGCGAGCCATTCGTTCTCGCTGAGCGTGGCCAGGATCGCGGCCATCGTGATCATCGCCAGCCCCGGCACCAGCGGGCCACCGGGCAGCACCAGCGGCTCGCCCAGGCCGCGCAGGTTGATCCGCTGCGCGCGCCAGGCCGCCAACGCCACCGCGGCGAACACCAGGCAGATCGCGCCGCCGGAGATCAGCGCCAATGTCTCGAAGCTGCCGGCAACGGCGAGCACGATGGCGACACCGGCATGGGCGAACAGCCCCAGCATCGGCACGCGATGGCGTGCATCGACCAGGCCGAACGCGCGCGGCAGGAAGCCATCGCGGCCCAGCGCGAACAGCAACCGCGACGACGAAAACAGATTGCCCATCAGGAACCCGAGCATCGACACGCAGGCGGTGACGAGCAGCAACATGCGGCCCGGCGTCCACAGTGCGTGGGCGGCGTCGGCGATCGGCGCCGAGCTGGCCGGCAGGTCCGCGCCGAGCATGCCCTGGCACACGGCCTGGATGCCGATGTAGAGCAGGACCACGATGACGATCGCGCTCATCGTCGCGCGCGGCACGTGCCTGGCCGGGTCGCGCACCTCACCTGATGGCACCAGCGCGGTTTCCATGCCGGCGTAGGCGAACACCACCAGCACCAGCGACGAACCCAGCGCCGACCACGACGGCACCGCGGCCCAGTCGAAGCTGACCTGCTGCCAGTCGATGAAGAACAGTCCCAGCGAGGCGAGCAGGAACAACGGCGTCAGCTTCAGCGCCGCCAGCACCACGATCATGCGCGCGCCCAGCTTCACGCCGAAGGCATTGAGCGCGAACAGCGCGCTGTACACCACGGCGATCAGCAGCGCCCGCTGCGACGGCAACGCGAACTGCGGAAACGCATGCGCGACCTGGCTGGTCAGCGCCGCGGCCACGCCCGCGCTGGAGGCGACGTTGCAGATCCACATCAGCGCGCCGGTCAGGAAGCCGGCGAACGGCCCGAAGCAGGCGGTGACATAGGTATAGGGCCCACCCGTCGCCGAGGCACGGCTGCCGACGGCGGCGAAGCACAGCGCGATCGGGATGATCGCAATCGCACCGGCCACGAACGCCAGCGGCGCCGCGTTGCCCAAGCGCGCGGCCAGCAGCGCCGGCAACATGAATATGCCGGCGCCGACGATGATGTTGATGATCGACGCGCCGAGCTGGAACGACCCCAGCGAGCGAACCAGCGCGGCCTCACCCCGTAGCGACGAGTCGGGGGAAGTGCTGGCGGTGTCCGTCATTGGGCGTGCGATCGGTCCTGGATTTCGGGGGAGGGTCGCACATCGGTACCGGAGATGTCTAAGCTTGCGTCCGCCGCTGCGTTATCCCGGATAGGCCGACAAGCATCCACAGGGAGGACGAAAGCGTTGCAGGTGAAGGCGCTCGTGGCTGTTCAGCGGTTTCCCCCTCAAGGACGAAGCATTCCCCCATGAACCTGGCTCTATTCGATTTCGACGGCACGATCACCACACGCGAGATGTTTGCCGACTTCATGGGCCACGCCGTCGAGCCCAGACGGCTGGCCATCGGCAGGATCGTGCTTGCACCGATGCTGGTGGGCTACAAACTCGGAATGGTGAGCGCTAACAGCGTGCGTTCGCGCGTGGTCGAATATGGCTTCCGCGGCGCCGACCTCGCCCACGTCCAGGCCGCGGGCGAACGCTTCGCGCGTGAAGTGCTGCCACGGGTACTGCGGCCACAGGCCCTGGAACGCATCGCCTGGCACAAAGCCCAGGGCGACAAGATCGTCGTCGTCTCCGGCGCATTCGACCTGTACCTGTCGCACTGGTGCGCACAGCACGGACTGGAACTGCTGTGCTCATCGCTGGAATCCAACGACGGCGTGATGACCGGCCGCTACGACGGCGAACAATGCGCCGGCGAGGAAAAAGCCAGGCGCGTGCGCGAGCGCTACGACCTGGCCGGCTTCCCGGTCATCTACGCCTACGGCGACACGCACGAAGACCTGGACCTGCTGGAACTTGCGGATCGCAGGTATTACCGCTGGCGTGAAGTGGCCTGACGAGCGACGTCCATGGATTCCCGCCTTCGCGGGAATGACGGGCAGAAGACGCTGGGTCCCCGCCTTCGCGGGGATGACGGGCAGAAGGCAGCGTCCATGGATTCCCGCCTTCGCGGGAATGACGGCGCTTCAACGAAGACCGGGCAATGAATTGCTGGAGCGTCGTCCGCCGGGTCGGGGATTGCGGAGCAGCGGGACATGGATGTCCCGCGCCCCGCGTAAAGACAGGATGTCGTCCGCGGGGCGGAGCAATCCCCGACCCGGCGGACGACGCCAGAAGGAAGCGTCAACGCAAGCGTTACTTCGGCGCGAGAATCTTCGACAACCGATCCTGCGTGCCGGCAATCCGCTCCAGGTGCGGATACTTCAAGCCCTCGCGGTAATCCAGACGCACCGTCCGCACCACCTCACCGTGCTTGACCACCAACTCGATCGGCTTCGAACCATCGCGATTGGCCTTGATCGCATCCTTGAGCCGATCGTTCTCGAACGCATACCCATTGACCGCCAACAGCGTCGCACCCGGCGCAATGCCCGCCTCGAACGCCGGACCATCCCAGCGCACCCCACTCACCGTCGCATCCTTGCTCGACACCGACATGCCCAAGGACGCACCGAAGTCAGCCGACTTGCGATCACCCTCGATCGCCTTGTGGTAGTCACTCTGCGTATCGGTGTAGACCAGCTTCCAGCCACTGGCCGCCAGACCATCGAGCGGCGCCGCGTTCGCATCCACCCGTTCACGCAGGAACGACGCCCAATCGTAGGCAGCCACACCGTTGAGCGTGCGCGCCACCTCATCGAAGTCGTACGTATTGACGTCCCAGTCACCGTCCCTGACCCCGAAGAACGCCTTGGCGAAATCATCGAGCGAACGCTTGCCGCCACTGAGATCACGCAGCTTGCTGTCGACCGCCAGCCAGATCAGCTGCCCCGCACTGTAGTAGTCCTCGCTCATCTGCCAACTGCGGTACGCCTGCGGCTTGCGCGAATTGATGATCGGATCGAGCGTCGTGTCCTGCACGTTGCGCCAGGCGAACCCCGGACGGTCCGTGCTGTAGGTCGAAGCCACCAGCGCCAGCGCATCACGCGCCTGGTCCGCATTCCACAGCCCCGAGCGCGCCGCCAGCACATAACCCCAGTACTGCGTCTGCCCCTCGTACACCCACAGCAGCGTGTCGCTCATCGGCACGTTGAAGTTGGGCGTCGTCAGGTCCGCCGGACGACGGTACTTGCCGTTCCACGAATGAGTGAACTCGTGCGGCAGCAGATCGCGATCGGCTGCGTTCTTGCCCCACTCGGTGAAGTACTCCGGGCCCACGCCATTTTCGCTGGAGCGCTGGTGCTCCAGGCCGTTGCCGCCCATCTGGTCCGACAGCGAGAACAGGAAATCGTAGTGATCGTAATGGCGCGCTCCGTAGAGCTTGTAAGCCTGCGCGACGAGCTTGCGATGCGCCTCGATCTGCTCCGGCTTGGCCTCCAGGTACTTCGGATCGTCGGCGACGATGTTCAGCCGCACCGGCACCTTCGCGCCCGGGTCGAGATCGACCTGCTTGAAGTAGCGGCCGGCGTAGACCGGCGAATCGAGCAGCGTGTCGAACGGCACCGGCTTGTAGCGCAGCGTGTCGCCTTCCTTCGAGGCCACCTCCAGCGCGGTGCCGGCCTGCCAGCCAGTCGGCAGCTTCAGCGACGGCGCGATCTGGACCTGGCGCGCGTAGTGGCCGGCCGGGTACAGCGCAACCTGGTTCCACTGCAGGTTGAGCATGTCCTGGGTCATGGTGATGCGACCCTGGTCGCCCGCCGTCGGCGTGAGCACGTCGAAGCTGACGTCCAGCGTGCTGACGCCCTCGGGCACGACCAGCTTGAAGGCGTACACATCGAGCGGATCGCGACGCCAGGCAATCGCCTTGCCGTTGCCGCTGAACTTCAGGCCGGCGACGCGATTGACCGGGCCGCTCGGCGAATGGTTGCCGGGAATCCACTGCGGGTACAGCAGCGTCAGCGGACCGGGCTGCACCGGGATCCGCTGGCTGGCGCGGAACACGCGGTGGCTCAGGTCGGTGGCATCGATGGTCAGCGACAGCGTGCCGGGGTAGGCCACGTCCTGCGGCGGCGCGGTCTGCGCCTGGGTGACGGGAGCCGCGAGCAGCACGGAGACCAGCAGCGGCAGCGCGCGCAGTCGCGGCGCAGCAGACGAACGACGAAGCATGTACCCAACCCCTGAGAAAGAAGACGGCGGAAGACCACCAACCCCGCATCGTTACGAGGGTTGGCGCCTGTGCACCCCTGCCATTGGGCACGGTCGGGCGTGACCGCGCGCACGTTCGCCAGAATTGGCAAAGCCGCTAGGGGTCGCGGCGCCAGACCAGGCAGCGGTTGTTGGCCGGCATCGCCACGTCCTCGACCAGGCGCAGTCCGATCGCCGCGGCCAGTGCGTCGACGTCGGCCGCATCGCGGATGCCCGAGCGCGGGTCGCGTGCCTTCAGCCAGCCATCGAAATCGCGGTTGCTGTCGCTGCTGTACTGGCCGTTGTAGTTGAACGGCCCGTAGACGACGACTACAGCGCCCGGCGCGAGCACCCGTGCCAGTCCCTCGAAGAATGCATGGACTTCAGGCCAGCCCATGATGTGCAGCGTGTTGGCGCTGAACACCGCATCGAAGCGGGCATCGCTACCGGCCCGCGGCCACGGGCCTGTCGATACATCCAGCTCGACCGGCGCCGGCGTGTTGTCCAGCGCCGCCTCATCGAGCCACATGCGGATGCCCGGCAAGGCATCGGCCTGGTCGCTGCACTGCCAGCGCAACCACGGCATGGCCGCGGCGAAGTACACGGCGTGCTGGCCAGTGCCACTGCCCACTTCGAGCACGTCGCGGCGATCGGCGAAGTACCGCTGCAGGACGGCGAGGATGGGATCGCGGTTGCGATCGCAGGCGGGGGCATGGGGGCGCTCGGACATGACTGGCTTTATAACGCACGCCATCGCTGTCACGACCAACCGGCTATCCTCTCCCGCGTTGCACCCCTCGTTTACGCCCCGCACACGGCAGCGGGCGCACGGTGCGCCCAACCGAACCGGAGATCCCCCATGTTCCGCACTCTTTCCTTCGCGGTGATCGCATTGACGCTGGCCGGTTGCGCATCGGCACCTCCTGTTGCCGGTGGCGCCGTGCCGCCGTCGGGCGTGTGCAATGTCGAGGCCGCGCGCTGGGCGATTGGCCAGGGCGTCAACGACGAGATCGTCAACCGCATCCTGCGCGACACCAGCAGCCGCGACGCGCGCGTACTGCGCCCGGGCCAGCCGGCAACCATGGACTACCGCGAAGACCGCATCAACGTCGACGTCAACGACCGCGGCGCGATCACCGGCCTGCGTTGCGGCTGACCGGCGAAGCTGACAGATGCGTCGTCGCCACCTGGGCCTGCTCGCCGCGATCGTCCTGATCGGCCTGTGGCTGTGGACGAAGCGCTCCGACAACGGTGACCTGCATCCGCCGGTGGCGTCGCCGGCCGGCCAGGTGGCCGCGCCGGCGCCGGCGCCGGCGCCGGCGCCGTCCGCATCGACGCTGCAGTACCCCGAGTTCCTGCCGCGCGAGGCGCACGACGTCCTCGCCCGGATCGCACAGGGCGGCCCGTACGCCCACCGCCAGGACGGCAGCGTGTTCCAGAACCGCGAGAAGCGCCTGCCGGCACAGCCGCGCGGCTACTACCGCGAGTTCACGGTGGAGACGCCGGGTTCGGATGATCGCGGTGCGCGCCGCATCATCACCGGCGGCGATCCGCCGGTGGAGTACTGGTACACGCAGGATCATTACCGCAGCTTCCGCCGCTTCGAGCTGCCGCCGCCGGAGGCACGTCGATGAGTGCGACCGACCTGCGCTCGATCCTCGCCGATCCGGCCCACAGCGGCGCCTACTTCATCGATGCGCGCGACACTGAATCGATGGCGCAGGCCGGCGAAGCACTGGACTACGCGGTGCTGCGAGTGGACCTGGCCGATTGCAACGACAAGGCCGCGCTGATGCAGCGGTTTGCCGCCGCGGGGCAGTTCCCGGAGTGGTTCGGCGGCAACTGGGATGCCCTCGCCGACGCGCTGGCCGACCTGTCGTGGCGGCCGGCCGCGGGATACCTGCTACTGGTCGAACACGCCGATGGCTGGCGCGCATCAAACGGCGAGGACTTCGACACGCTGCTCGACATCCTCAACGAGAGCGCGTTCCGCTGGGCCGGCAACAACATCGCGTTCTGGGCGCTGCTGCCGTTCCCCGCCGAGCAACTCGCCGCCCTGGAAGAAGACTGAGGCTCAACCCGCTTCGGCCGCCACCACCGGCGTTGCCGGACCCGGCACGCGCGCATAACGCCACGCGATGCCCACGGCGACGCACAACAGCACCGACGCAATCAGGAACGGCGCGCCCGGCAGGTGCACCGGCGCACGGTCGTCGATGAAGTAGCCGAAGCTGCCGGCGAACACCGCCGGGCCGATGATGCCGGCCAGGCTGACCAGGCTCATCAGCGCGCCCTGGATGCGGCCCTGCACGTCGGCGCCGACCTGGCGCGTGATCAGCGCCTGCGTCGACGGTGCCGCCAGGCCCCAGATCGCCGAGATCGGCAGGCCGATCAGGAACACCCAGCCGACGTTGGCGAAGCCGTAGATCGCGAAACCGACCGCGCCGAAGCACAGCCCGATGATCAGCGCACGGCGCTCGCCGATCGCATGCACGATGCGGCCGACCAGGCCGGCCTGCACGATCACGTTCAGGACGCCGACGATTGCGAGGACGTAGCTGACCTCGCGTGGCCCCCACTGGTACTGGTAGTCGGCGAACAGCACGAACACGCTCGGATAGACGTAGTGGGCAAGATTGGCGATGAACACCACCGCCGCCAGGCCAAACACCTGCGGGTAGCGCTTGAGCAGCACCAGCGAGCCAAGCGGATTGGCGTGCGACCAGTCGAAGCGCGCACTGCGCTTTTCCTTCGGCAGCGACTCGGGCAGCACGAACCAGCCGTAGCAGAAGTTCACCAGCGCCAGGCCGGCGGCGAACCAGAACGGCAGGCGCAGGTCGATTTCGCCCAGTTGCCCGCCGATCAGCGGACCGACGATGAAGCCGACACCGAACGCGGCGCCGAGCAGGCCGTAGCTCTTGGCGCGCTTGTCGGCCGGGGTGACGTCGGCGACGTAGGCATTGGCGGTGGTGAAGCTGGCCGAGGTGATGCCGGAAATGATGCGGCCCACCAGCAACCAGGCCAGCGACGGCGCCAGCGCCATGAACACGAAGTCCAGGCCCAGGCCCAGGCACGAGATCAGGATCACCGGGCGTCGGCCGAACCGGTCCGACAGCGCGCCCTGGATCGGCGAGGTCACGAACTGGATCGCCGCGAACAGGAAACCGAACGCCGCCACCCAGTAGGCCGCGTGCGCGGTATCGCCACCGGCGAACTGCTCGATCAGGTGCGGCAGCACCGGGATGATCAGCCCGAACGAGAGCACGTCGATCAGGATGGTGACGAAAATGAAGGCAAGCGCAGCGCTACGGCGAGCGCCGCCGGCAGGAGTCGAGTCGGTCACGGATGGGCCGCAGGGGCGTGTGTCGGGAATGGGCGGAGTTTATCAACGTCATCCCGGCGAAAGCCGGGACCCATTTGCTGTTGCAGTGCGAGCAGGAGCAAAAGCAACTGGATCCCGGCTTTCGCCGGGATGACGAGAGTGTGCTGCGCAAGGTCGCAAACATTGGTTTCAAGCGATACCAAAATCGTCCGTTTCCCGTCAAAAACCTTCAACACCATCAATATCTTAGCTTCGCCAGGCAGACGCCAATCCGCATGCGTATCGCGCAAATTGCCGCATCGCACAATTTGTGCTTTATTCGGGTGAACCAGTGTCAAGGCAGGCCGGACTGCGCGAGCGGACCGTCATGCCCCGTCGCTGCGAGCCAGGTTTCGTTGTCCAACGATTTCAAGCTGCCAGTACAGCGACGGAGTAACGATGGAGCAGCAGTACCGCACCGGCCCAGTCGGTCTTTACGACCCCCGCGACGAGCGGGACGCCTGTGGTTTCGGCCTGATCGCGCAGCTCGACGATGCCCCGAGCCGTGCGATCGTCGATCGCGCCATCGATGCGCTGGTACGCATGACCCACCGCGGTGGCATCGCCGCCGACGGCCTCAGCGGCGACGGCTGCGGCCTGCTCATCCGCCAGCCCGATGCCTTCCTGCGCGCGCTGGCGCGCGAAGCCGGCATCGCGCTGGGTTCGCACTACGCATCGGGCCTGGTGTTCCTGCCGCATGACGAGACCGACGCCGCACGTGCGCGCGACACGCTCAATGCGCAGCTGCAGCGCGAACGCGTCGACGTCGCCGGCTGGCGCGTCGTGCCGGTCGACACCAGCGCCTGCGGCGAGCTGGCCAAGCGCACGATGCCGCGCATCGAGCAGATCTTCGTCAAGCCGGCCGGCGCGTTCGACGCGGCGATCTTCCAGCGCTCGCTGTTCCTCGCCCGGCGCCGCGCCGAGCAGGCGCTGCGCGACCTGGCCGACTTCTACGTGGTCAGCCTGTCGGCGGCGAGCATCGGCTACAAGGGCATGGTCCTGCCGGATCGCCTCGCCCAGCTCTACCCGGACCTGCAGCGCGCCGACCTGACCGCCAGCGTGGTGGTGTTCCACCAGCGCTTCTCCACCAACACCACGCCGCGCTGGCCGCTGGCGCAGCCGTTCCGCCTGCTCGCGCACAACGGCGAGATCAACACCATCGCCGGCAACCGCGCCTGGGCGCAGGCACGCGTGCATGCCTGGCATACGCCAGCGTTGGACCTCACCGAGTTCGATCCGGTGATCTCCACCGACGGCTCCGACTCGCAGTCGCTCGACAACATGCTCGAGCTGCTCCAGGCCGGCGGCATGGACCTGCTCAAGGCGATGCGGATCCTGATCCCGCCGGCCACGCAGTCGCTGGAATACAAGGACGCCGACCTCGCCGCGTTCTACGAGTACTACGCGCTCAACACCGAGCCGTGGGACGGCCCGGCCGGCATCGTCACCGTCGACGGCCGCTACGCCGCCTGCACGCTCGACCGCAACGGCCTGCGTCCGGCGCGCTGGCTGCGCACGCGCGACCGCCACTTCCTGATCGCCTCCGAAGCCGGCGTGTGGGAACTGCCGGCTGAAGAGATCGAGGCCAAGGGCAAGCTCGGCCCGGGCGAGATGATCGCCGCCGACCTGTATCTCGGCGAGCTGCTCGACTCCGACGCGATCGATCGCATCAACCGCGCACGCGCGCCGTACAAGCGCTGGCTCAAGCAGGGCATGACCTACCTGCAGACCGAGCTGATCGACCCGCAGCTGGCGGCCGAGCCGTTCGACGCCGAAACGCTGTCGGCCTTCCAGAAGCTGTTCCAGTTGACCCGTGAGGAACGCGAGCAGGTGCTGCGCCCGCTCGCCGAAACCGAGCAGGAAGGCATCGGCTCGATGGGCGACGACGTGCCGATGGCCGTGCTGAGCCAGCAGGTGCGTCCGCTGTACGACCAGTTCCGCCAGGCCTTCGCCCAGGTCACCAACCCGCCGATCGATCCGTTGCGCGAGGACTGCGTGATGTCGCTGGCGACGCAGCTGGGTCGCGAAGGCAATGTCTTCGCTGATGGCCCGGGCAACGTCGGCCACGTGCACCTCAATTCGCCGGTGCTGTCGCAGCGCAAGCTGCGCCAGCTGCTGGCGATGGCGCCGTACGACGAGTCGCACGCACTGATCCACCTGCACTACGCGCCGGAAGAAGGCCTCAAGGCCGCGCTCGAACGCATCTGCGCCGAAGCCGAAGCCGCCACGCGCGCCGGCAAAGTGCTGCTGGTGCTCAGCGACCGTTACCCGCAGCCCGATCGTTTGATGGCGCACGCGCTGCTCGCCACCGGTGCGGTCCACCAGCACCTGGCCCGCGCTGGCATCCGCTGCGAATCGAACCTCATCATCGAGACCGGCACCGCGCGCGATCCGCACCACTTTGCCTGCCTGCTCGGGTTCGGCGCCACCGCGGTGTACCCGTACCTGGCCTACCAGACGCTGCACGACCTGGGCGTGCGCGGCATCCTCAAGACCAAGCACGGCGAGGTCGCGCAGATCGGCCGCAGCTACCGGCGCGGCATCAAGAAGGGCCTGCTCAAGATCATCTCGAAGATGGGCATCAGCACCATCGGCAGTTATCGCGGCGCGCGCCTGTTCGAGATCGTCGGCCTCAACCGTGAAGTGGTCGACCTGTGCTTCGCCGGCACGCCGTCGCGGATCGGCGGCGCCGGCTTCGACGACCTGCATGCCGATGCGGTCCAGCTCGCCGACCATGCCTGGAACGTCAATGCCCTGCCCGCCATCGGCGGCCTGCTCAAGTACACGCCCGGCGGCGAGTACCACCTGTTCAATCCCGACGTGGTCACGCGCCTGCAGCGCGCGGTGACGACCGGCGACTGGAACGACTGGCAGAGCTACGCCGAAGCGGTCAACGAGCGGCCGACCGCGGCGCTGCGCGACCTGCTCGAAGTCGACGCCTCGTCGGCGACACCCATCTCCATTGATGACGTCGAGCCGGTGTCGGCGATCGTCCGCCGCTTCGATTCGGCGGCGATGAGCCTCGGCGCGTTGTCGCCGGAAGCACACGAAGCGCTGGCGATCGCGATGAACCGCCTCGGCGGCCGCAGCAATTCCGGCGAAGGTGGCGAAGACCCGGTCCGATACGGCACCGACAAGGTCAGCAAGATCAAGCAGATCGCGTCCGGCCGCTTCGGTGTCACGCCCGAGTACCTGGTCAACGCCGAAGTGCTGCAGATCAAGATCGCCCAGGGCGCCAAGCCCGGCGAAGGCGGTCAGCTGCCCGGGCATAAGGTCAATGAGCTGATCGCGCGACTGCGCTACGCGATGCCCGGCATCGGCCTGATCTCGCCGCCGCCGCACCACGACATCTATTCGATCGAGGACCTCGCCCAGCTGATCTTCGACCTCAAGCAGGTCAATCCGCAGGCGCTGGTGTCGGTGAAGCTGGTCTCGCATGCCGGCGTCGGCACGATCGCGACCGGCGTGGCTAAGGCCGGAGCCGACCTGGTGACGATCTCCGGCCACGACGGTGGTACCGGTGCCAGCCCGCTGTCGTCGATCCGCTATGCCGGCACGCCGTGGGAACTGGGCCTGTCGGAAGCGCGGCAGGCCTTGATCGCCAATGACCTGCGCGAGCGCGTGATCCTGCAGACCGACGGCGGCCTCAAGAGTGGCCTGGACGTGATCAAGGCCGCGCTGCTCGGCGCCGAGAGCTTCGGCTTCGGCACCGCGCCGATGATCGCGCTGGGCTGCAAGTACCTGCGCATCTGCCACCTCAACAACTGCGCCACCGGCGTGGCGACGCAGGACGATGCGCTGCGCCGCGACCATTTCACCGGCCTGCCCGAACGCGTCGAGAACTTCTTCCGCCTGCTCGCCGAGGAAGTGCGCCTGTGGCTGGCGCAACTGGGCGTGCGCACCCTCGGCGAACTGGTTGGTCGCACCGACCTGCTGCGCCAGGTCGACGGCGACAGCGGTCGCCAGCACGGCCTCGACCTGGCACCGCTGCTGGCCGGCACCGGCCTTGCGCATGGCGGCCACTGCGGTGCGCCGCAACCGGCGGCCGATCCGGAGGGCCTCGCCGCCCGATTGGATGCAGAGCTGGCGGATGCGATCGACTACAAGCGCGGTGGCGAGTACCGCCACGCCATCCGCAACACCGACCGCAGCATCGGCGCACGCCTCTCCGGACGCATCGCGCGCGTGCACGGCGATCGCGGCATGAGCGACACGCCGCTGACGCTGCGCTTCGATGGCACTGCAGGCCAGAGCTTCGGTGCCTTCAACGCCGGCGGCCTGCAGTTCGAACTCAACGGCGAAGCCAACGACTACGTCGGCAAGGGCATGGCCGGCGGACGCATCGTGATCCGGCCGCCGCAGGGCGCGCGTTACGTCGCCCATGAAACGCCGATCCTCGGCAACACCTGCCTGTACGGCGCCACCGGCGGCGAGCTCTATGCCGCAGGTCGTGCCGGCGAACGTTTCGCCGTGCGCAATTCCGGCGCGACTGCCGTCGTCGAAGGCGCCGGTGACCACTGCTGCGAGTACATGACCGGCGGCGTGGTCGCCGTGCTCGGCCGCACCGGCCTCAACTTCGGCGCCGGCTTCACCGGTGGCATGGCGTATGTGCTCGATACCGAGCGCGATTTCGTCGACCGCTACAACCACGAACTCATCGACATCCTGCGCATCGCCGCCGATGGCTTCGAGAACCACCGCTCGCACCTGCGCGAGCTGCTCGAGTCGCACATCCGGCTGACCGGCAGCGCATGGGCGCAGCGCATCCTCGACGAGATGCGCGACTACCTCGGCAAGTTCTGGCTGGTGAAGCCGAAGGCGGCGAGCCTCGAGTCGCTCGCCGAGAATCTGCGGAGGGCAGCGTGAGCAAGATGGACGCAAAGAAGCCCGTGTTCGCCTTCCGCGAGACGCCCCGGCAGATGCCGGAGCGGATCCCGCTCGAGTTGCGGCAAAGCGGCGACTGGAACGAACTCTACGGCCGCTTCGGCGAGGCCGAGGCCAAACACCAGGCCAGCCGCTGCCTCGACTGCGGCAACCCGTATTGCGCGTGGAAGTGCCCGCTGCACAACTACATCCCGAACTGGCTCGAACTGGCGCGCGAAGGCCGCATCCACGAAGCCGCCGCGCTCGCCCACGAGACCAACCCGCTGCCGGAAGTGTGCGGCCGCGTCTGCCCGCAGGACCGACTGTGCGAAGGCAGCTGCACGCTCAACGACGGCTTCGGCGCGGTCACCATCGGCGCGGTCGAGAAGTACATCGCCGACCGTGCGCTGGCTGATGGCTGGCGGCCGGATCTCTCACGCGTGGTTGCCACCGGCAAGCGCGTGGCGGTGATCGGCGCGGGTCCCGCGGGCCTGTCGTGCGCGGACCGCCTCGCCCGCGCAGGCATCGAGGCGACCGTGTTCGACCGCTACGAACAGATCGGCGGCCTGCTGCACTTCGGCATCCCCAGCTTCAAGCTCGACAAGTCGGTGATGGCCACGCGACGCGATGTGCTCGAAGGCATGGGCGTGAAGTTCCGCCTCGGCGTCGAGATCGGCCGCGACATCGGCCTGGACACGCTGCTGGCCGAGTTCGACGCGGTGTTCCTCGGCCTGGGCAGCTACCGCTACACCGATGGCGGCCTGCCGGGACAAGACCTGCGTAACGTCCTTCCCGCCCTGCCCTTCCTGGTGCAGAACGGACGCCTGGTGCATGGCGAGGACGATGTCGCCGGCAAGCCGATCGCCGGCTGGGAAGACCACGTCGCCCTGCCCGACCTGCGCGGCAAGCGCGTGGTCGTGCTCGGCGGCGGCGACACCGGCATGGACTGCGTCCGCAGCGCGGTGCGCCTGGGCGCCTCGCGCGTGACCTGCGCCTACCGTCGTGACGAAGCCAACATGCCCGGTTCGGCGCGCGAAGTGGCCAATGCGCGCGAGGAAGGCGTGCAGTTCCTCTTCAACCGGGCACCGCTGGCGCTGCTGGGCGAGGACGGTGACGTCACCGGCGTGCGCGTGGCCGAGACGCAACTGGGCGCACCGAACGCGCAGGGTCGGCGCAATGCCGAGATTGTCGCAGGCAGCGAATCGGTGCTGGCGGCAGACGTGGTGATCATCGCCTTCGGCTTCCAGCCCGATCCGCCGGAGTGGCTGTCGGCGCATGGGATCGAGCTGGAGGGCAACGGAAGGATTCGCGTGCAGCCGGCGGCTTCGGGCTGCGGTTCGCGGAAGAAGGTTGCCGCTGATGCGCGGCTGCCGTTCCAGACCGCCAATGCGCGCGTGTTCGCCGGTGGCGACAGCGTGCGCGGGGCGGACCTGGTGGTGACGGCGGCGTATGAGGGGCGCGAGGCGGCAGCGGGGATCGTGAAGCTGCTGCTGGGGTAGTCCTTCGACTTCGCTGCGCTACGCTTCCTTCGACTTCGCTGCGCTACGCTCAGGACGAACGGGGGTCAGTAGAGTCACCGTTCGTCCTGAGCGTAGGGCCACAGGCCCGAAGTCGAAGGACCACAGCCACGGACTCGCTCAAGGAGGAGCGCATGTTCTGGACCTACATGCTTCGCTGCGCCGACGGCAGCTTCTACCTCGGCCATACCGACGACATCGAACGTCGGATGGACCAGCACCACGGCGGGCAGCACGCTTGCTATACCCAACGGCGCCGACCAGTCACGCTGGTTTTCTCGCAGGAATTCCCGACGAGGGAGGAAGCCCTTGTCGCAGAGCGGCAGATCAAGGGATGGAGCCGGGCCAAGAAGCTGGCGCTGATTGATGGGGATTGGGACAGGATCAAGCGGCTATGCCGGGGGAAGCATCGGCATCAGCGGTGAGGCTTGCGGGCTGTCCTTCGACTTCGGGCCTTCGGCCCTACGCTCAGGACGAACGGGGTCTCCCATGACCGTTCGTCCTGAGCGTAGCGCAGCGAAGTCGAAGGAAGCGTAGCGCAGCGAAGTCGAAGGACCAGCGCAGGCCTTACCGCCCCGGCCCCACATCAATAAACTGCAAGAACTCCGCCCGCGTACGCGCATCCTCGCGGAAGCTCCCCAGCATCTTCGACGTAATCATGCTCACCCCGCGCTTATGCACCCCGCGCGTGGTCATGCACTCGTGCGCGCCCTCGATCACCACGCCAACACCGCGCGGCTGCAGCACATCCTGGATCACCTGCGCGATCTGCGCGGTCATCTTCTCCTGCACCTGCAACCGGCGCGCATAGGTCTCCACCACGCGCGCAAGCTTGCTGATGCCGACGACCTTGCCGTCAGGCAGGTACCCGACATGCGCCTTGCCGATGATCGGCGCCATGTGGTGCTCGCAGTGGCTCTCGAACTCGATGTCGCGCAGCACGATCATCTCGTCGTAGCCCTCGACTTCCTCGAAGGTGCGCTTGAGGTAATCGGCCGGGTCCTCGGCGTAGCCACTGAACCAGTCCGTGTACGCCTTGGCCACGCGCTTGGGGGTGTCGAGCAGGCCTTCGCGGGCCGGGTCGTCGCCGGCCCAGCGCAGCAGGGTGCGCACGGCCGCTTCGGCCTGTTCGCGGGACGGCTTGTCGTTGTCGGCCATGGCGCGGCTCCTGTGGGGGACGCAAATGCTACTCCACCGGGGTGGCGGGGATAAAAAAATGCCGCAGGGACGGGATGAGACCCCTGCGGCAAGCAAAAGGCTGCGAGGAGCCTGCGGAATGTCGGTGGTCCGCGCCGATCAGCCGATGACGTCACGCTCGAGGGAGGGGAAAGCGTGCCGCCACCGGCCGTCGGGTTGGATGGGGGGAGCCTGTTGTCTCAGCGCGTGGCGACGTCCTCGCGCAGCGGCACGCGGGTCGGCCAGCCACCGGCCAGCGCCTTGTACAGCGCGACAGCGCCAGTGACGCTGCGGGTGCGGCCGTCGGCGAACGCTTCCTGGGCGACCAGCTGGGTACGCTCGGCGTCCAGCACTTCGAACAGGTCGGCGGCGCCGGCTTCGTAGCGGACGCGCGCCAATCGAGCCGCGGTGGCGCTGTCGATCGCGGCCTGCTCCAGGTGCTGGTCCTCGACGCGGGCACGCGAGTAGCGCACCAGCGCGTTCTCGGTGTCCTCCAGCGCCAGCAGCACGGCCTGCTCGTAGCGGGCCAGGTCGCCGGCGGCATCGGCATCGGCGGCGGCAATGCGCGCACGCACGCGGCCGATGTCGAGGAACGACCAGTCGATGCCCAGGCCAATCAGGCGCGTCTCGCTGTCGCGTTCGAACAGCGCGCCGGTGTCGATCGCCTGGCTGCCAATCAAGCCAAACAGCGTGAAGCGCGGGAACAGGTCGGCCGTGGCCACGCCAATCTTTGCCGTGGCGGCATGCAGGCGGTGCTCGGCGGCGATCACGTCCGGACGGTTGCGCAGCAGGTCGCCCGGCGTGCCGGGGTCGAGACGTGCCGGCAGCGTCGGCAGCGGTTGCTGCGGCGTCAGGTCGGCGATCAGCGCTTCGGGCGTCTTGCCGGTCAGCACCGCGAGGCGGTGCATGCTCACTGCCACCTGTGCTTCCAGGTTCGGCACGCGCGACAGGGTCGCTTCGAGCTGCGCGCGGGCACGCGAGGTGTCGAACTCGGTGCCGCGGCCGGCGTCGAAGCGGGCCTGCACCAGGCGCAGGGTCTCGCGCTGGTTTTCCGAGTTGTCCTGGGCAACGCGCAGTCGCTCCTGCAAACCGCGCAGCTCGACATACGTGCGCGCCACCTCGCCGACGATCGCGACCTGCAATGCGTCCAGGTCGGACGCAGCGGCCCACACTTCGGCGCGCTGCGATTCGACATTGCGGCGAACACGACCGAACAGGTCGAGTTCCCAGCTGGCGTCGGCCTGCACGTTGTAACTTTCGCCGTCGCGATCGTTGCGGCTCACCCCCGGCGCCTGGTCGGCGCTCGAGCGCGAGTCGGTGCCGGTGGCGCTGGCGGTCACGGTCGGGAAGCGGTCGAGCCTGGCATTGCGCAGCAGCGCGTTGGAACGGTCATAGCTGGCCAGGGCGATGCGCAGGTCGTGGTTGGCGGTCAGCGACTCCTCGACCAGCCGCGTCAGCAGCGGGTCGTTGAAGCTGGTCCAGAACTCGGCGTTGGCCTGCGGGGTGGCGTCCTGGGCGACGGCGGCATCACCGCCACCCGTCGCCGTGGTGCCGGCGGAGGCGCCTTCGTCGCGGGCGAACGTCGCCGGCGTCGGCACGTCCGGCCGCACGTAGTCCGGGCCGACCGCGCACGCGGCCAGCGCGAGCGCCAGCAGCGACGGCGCGAACACCTTGGCGACTGCAGCAGCGGTCAATCCTTGCGGTTGCATGGCTTGCACGATGGGATCCTCATTACGAATCAGTGCGGTGGTCGGCTTACGCATGCGCCTTCCCCATCGAGCTCTGCTCGCTCACCCACTTCGGCGTCTTGCTCACCATCTTGCGAAGGGCAACGTAGAACACCGGCGTCAGGAACAGGCCGAACAGGGTCACGCCGAGCATGCCGGCGAACACGGTGATGCCGGTGGCCGAGCGGACCTCGGCGCCAGCGCCGTGCGAGAGCACCAGCGGAACGGTGCCGGCGATGAACGCGATCGAGGTCATCACGATCGGACGCAGGCGCAGGCGGCAGGCTTCCAGTGCGGCTTCGACAATGGTCTTGCCCTGCATCTCAAGTTCACGGGCGAACTCGACGATCAGGATCGCGTTCTTGCACGCCAGGCCCATCAGCACGACCAGGCCGACCTGCACGAACACGTTGTTGTCGCCACCGGTGAGCCACACGCCGGCCAGGGCCGAGAGCATGCACATCGGCACGATCAGGATCACCGCCAGCGGCAGGGTCCAGCTTTCATACAGCGCCGCCAGCACGAGGAAGGCGAGCAGGATGGCGAGCGGGAACACGACGAGTGCGGCATTGCCCTGCGTGGCCTGCTGGAAGCTCAGGTCGGTCCACTCCAGGCTCATGCCGTTGGGCAGCACCTTGGCGGCGATCTCCTCAAGCTGGCCCATGGCCTGTGCCGACGACAGCATGCGCGGGTCGGCCTCGCCGGCCAGGTCGGCCGCCGGGTAACCGTTGTAGCGCAGCACCGGGTCGGGACCGTAGGTCTGCTTGATCGTCACCATCGAACCGATCGGCACCATCTCGCCGCGATCATTGCGGGTACGCAGGTTGGCGATGTCCTCGACGCTGTCTCGGTACGAGCCGTCGGCCTGCGCGATCACCTGCCAGGTGCGGCCAAACTGGTTGAAGTCGTTGACGTAGGCCGAGCCCAGGTAGGTCTGCAGCGTGTCGAACAACTCCGTCAGCGGCACGCCCTGGGCCTTGGCCTTGACGCGATCGACTTCGGCGTCGAGCTGCGGCACGTTGGCCTGGTAACTGCTGATCGGGAAACCCATGCCCGGCGTCTGCGACACGGCGCCCTGGAACGAGTTCACCGCGTTCTGCAGCGCACCGTAGCCGAGATTGCCACGGTCCTCGATGAACAACTGGTAGCCCGAACCGTTACCAAGGCCGAGGATCGGCGGCGGCATGAACGAGAAGGTGAAGCCTTCCTGCAGCCCGGCGATCTTCTGGTTGATCTCGGCGTTGATCTGCTCGGCCGTGCGTCCGTTGCGCTCGCTGAACGGCTTGAGCGGGAAGAACGCGACGCCGGTGTTGGGCGTGTTGGTGAACTGCAGGGCATTGAGGCCCGGGAACGCGATCGAGTGCGCCACGCCGTCCGTGCTCATTGCGATGTCGCTGACCTTCTTCAGCAGCGCATCGGTGCGGGCGATCGACGAACCTTCCGGCAGCTTCACACCGGCGATCAGGTACAGCTTGTCCTGGATCGGGATGAAGCCGGCCGGCACGACCTTGAACATCAGGCCGGTGGCGACCAGCAGCACCGCGTAGACGGCGAACACCGCGCCACGACGGCCCAGCGTGCGCGAGACGGCACCCTGGTACTTGGTGGAGCTGGAGTTGAAGAAGCGGTTGAACGGGCGGAACAGCCAGCCGAAGGCGCGGTCGATCAGGCGCGACGGTGCGTCCTTCGGCGCGCCGTGCGGCTTGAGCAGGCGCGCGGCCAGGGCCGGCGACAGGGTCAGCGAGTTGATCGCCGAGATCACCGTCGAGATGGCGATGGTCACCGCGAACTGCTTGTAGAACTGGCCGGTCACGCCCGACAGGAACGCCATCGGCACGAACACCGCACACAGCACCAGCGCGATCGCGACGATCGGGCCGGACACTTCCTTCATCGCCTGGTGCGCCGCATCCATCGGCGACAGGCCTTCCTCGATGTTGCGCTCGACGTTCTCCACGACCACGATCGCGTCATCGACCACGATGCCGATGGCCAGCACCAGGCCGAACAGGCTCAAGGTGTTGATCGAGAAGCCAAGCAGGTACAACGCGGCGAACGTGCCCACCACCGACACCGGCACCGCGATCAGCGGAATGATCGAGGCGCGCCAGGTCTGCAGGAACAGGATCACCACCAGCACCACCAGCGCGATCGCCTCCAGCAGCGTGGTCACCACGGCCTTGATCGAGTCACGCACGAAGATGGTGGTGTCGTACACGGCTTCGTACTTGACGCCGGCCGGGAAGCGCTTGGTCATCTCGTCCATGGTCGAGATCACCTTCTCCTGGATCTCGAGCGCATTCGCGCCCGGCGCCTGGAAGATGCCGATGCCGACCGCGTTCTTGCCGTCGAGCTGCGAGCGCAGGGTGTAGTCGCCAGCGCCCAGTTCAAGGCGGGCGACGTCGGACAGGCGCACGATCTCGCCGTCGGCACCGCTCTTGAGCACGATCTGGCCGAACTCCTCGACCGTGCGCAGGCGACCCTGGGCATTGATCAGGGTCAGAAAGTCGCTGCTCGGCATCGGCTCGGCGCCGAGCTGGCCGGCCGAGACCTGCACGTTCTGCTCGCGCATCGCACGCACCACGTCGCCGGCGGTGAGGCCGCGCGAGGCGATCTTGTCCGGGTCGAGCCAGGCGCGCATGGCGTAGTCGCCACCGCCGAAGATCTGCGCGTCGCCGACGCCCTGGATGCGCGCGAGCGCGTCCTTGACGTGCAGGCGGGCGTAGTTGCGCAGGTACAGCGTGTCGTACTTGCCGTCAGGCGAGGTCAGGTGCACGACCATCAGGAAGGTCGGCGACTGCTTCTGCGTGGTCACGCCCTGCCGGCGCACGTCCTCGGGCAGGCGCGCGAGCGACTGCGCGACGCGGTTCTGCACGCGCACGGCCGCGTCGTCGGCATTGGTGCCGGGACGGAACGTGACCGTCATCGACAGCACGCCGTCGGAACCGGCGACGGACTTGATGTACATCATGTCCTCGACGCCGTTGATCGCTTCTTCCAGTGGCGTGGCCACGGTCTCGGCGATCACCTTCGGGTTGGCGCCCGGGTAGACGGTGCGCACCACCACCGACGGCGGCACCACTTCCGGGTATTCGCTGATCGGCAAAATCGGAATCGCGATCAGGCCGGCGGCGAAGATCACGATCGACAGCACGGCGGCGAAGATCGGCCTGTCGATGAAGAACTTTGAAAAGTCCATGAGGGGTTCCTGATGCGGCCTTCAGGCCGCAAAGTCCTGGGCGACGCCGGAAAGCGTCGCCAAACGGGTCTGCTTGTTGCCCCCTCCCCTGCTTGCAGGGGAGGGCTGGAGAGGGGTAGTGAGCCGCATCGCGGCGATCTCGGCGCTGCGCGCCTCGACTCCCTCCCAACCTCCCCCCGCGAGCAGGGGGAGGAGCCATGTCGTTACTTCATCGCCACTTTCATCTCAGGAGCAGCCGCGCCCATCGCGATCTGCTTCGGTGACACCGGCATGCCCGGGAAGAACACCTTCTGCACGCCATGCACGATCACCTTGTCGGTCGGCGCGAGGCCGGAATTCACCACGCGCAGGCCATCGACGATGCGGCCGAGCTGCACGTCCTTGCGGGTCGCGGCGTTCTTCGGGCCAAGCACGTAGACGTACTTGCGGTCCTGGTCGGTCAGCACGGCCTTCTCGTCGATCAGCATCGCCTTGACGCTGCTGCTGCCTTCCAGCTGCACGCGCGCGAACAGGCCCGGAGTGAAGATGCGGTCCGGATTGCGCAGCACCGCGCGGGCGCGGATGGTGCCGGTGGCCGCGTCGACCTGGTTGTCGGTGAAGTCGACCGTGCCCTCGTGCGGATAGCCCTGCTCGTTGGCGAGGCCGACACGCACCGGGTTCTGCGACTGCGCGCGCTTGCCGTCGCGGGCGAGCGCCTGGTAACGCAGGAAGCTCTGCTCGTCGGCTTCGAAGTAGACGAACACCGGGTCCTGCGAGACCAGCGTGGTCAGCAGCGTCGAATCGGCCTGGGCGAGGTTGCCCTCGGTGACCGCGGCGCGACCGGCACGGCCGTTGATCGGCGAACGCACCTGGGTGAACTGCAGGTCGAGCTGGGCGTTGGCGACGGCGGCCTCGGCAGCACGGACGGCAGCGTTGCCCTGGGTGGTGGCGGCACGACGGGTCTCGAATTCCTCACGCGAGATCGCCTTGGCCTCGACCAGGGTCTGCGCACGCACGTCCTGGGTCTGGGCGAGGCGGGCTTCGGCGCGGGCGCGTTCGAGGTCGGCCTGGGCCTGGTCGAGCTGCGCCTTGTAGCGACGCTGGTCAATGACGAAGAGCAGGTCGCCCTTCTTCACTTCCTGCCCTTCCTGGTAGGCCACGCGCTCGACGTAACCGGACACGCGCGGACGCAGTTCGACGGTTTCGATCGCGCTGACGCGACCGGTGAAGTCGTCCCACTCGCTGACCTGCTTGCTCAGCACCTGGGCGACGCTGACTTCCGGCGGCGGCGGCATGCCTGCGGCGGGTTCGGCCTGGCTGCTGCAGGCGGTGATGACGGCAGCAACCAGAAGGCTCACCGCAAGGGCGAGGACGGGGACTCCGGCGGTGGAGCGGGCCAATGCTTTGCGGGGGATCATGGCTTTGAACGTTCCTGGTTCGAGAATGGCGGGTTGTTGTTGTTGGTTTCTGCGGTATCGGATGCTCCCGTAGCGGATGGCGCCGTACCGGAAGACAGCAGGTTCCTGAGCAGCGTGCGCGCGTCCTGCAGACAGCGTGATGGCAGTAGTGCTTCAGGGTCCTGGGTGATGTCGGTCGCGCTTTCGACGCCAGCTTGAGCCTGCCCGGCGCTTTCGTCGGTTACCTCGGAGGTAATGTCCTGTGAGGTAATCGAATCAGCGTCGACCGAATCGACATTCGCGCTGGTGGCCGGCGTCACGTCCGCGAAACGAACCACCGCTTGCGCCGCCGTCGGCGTGTTGTGCGGCTCGACAAGGGCCAATGCGCGCTGGCCAACGGCAATCGCACTGGGCCATTGCGGACAGGCATGTTCACGATTGAGCTCGGTGCTGACGGGGCTGTCGATCGACAGCAGCTGCACGCGCACACCGATGCTCCGCGCTTCTTCGTGCAGCACGCGCGCGAGCATGCGCAGCGCCGCGGTGGCGATGGAGCGATGGCCGTAACCGGCCCAGGGCTGTTCCGCGCCCGGGCCGCCGATCAGCACATAGGTGCCACCGCGGTTGCCCTGTGCCAGCAGTGGCAGCAGGTGCCGGGCCGCGGCCAGATGCGGCAGCAGATCCTCATCGAGGCGCTGGCGCAGGTACGCGGCGGGGTGGTCGAGCAGGCGACCGCGACTTGCGCTGCCCGAGACCGCGGCGATCACGCCGCCGATCGGACGCCCGAGCTTGGCCAGCGCCTTGGCCAGGCGCTCGCCGTCGGCGTCGCTGCTGATCGAACCGGCGACGACGCTGAGGTCGGCCTTGGCGTGGTGCGACTTCAGGCACTGCAGGCCGGACTTGTCCCGGGCGACCGCGATGACCGGCCGGCCGGCCTTGAGCGCGGCCTCGACCACGCCGCGCCCGACGCAGCCGGTGGCACCCAGGACGACGACGGGCGTCCTGGATACCGAGGCCTTCTGGGCCGATGCCGACGGGGCGGAACGGGCGACCGGGGATTTCACATCCGACCCCAATGTCCCGAATGCGGGATTTTCTCTCCCGCCACCGGGACGGTCTCGCGACGCGTGGCCTGCTGCAGGACAACAGAGATGATGGGAAGAACCAGCATCGCCGCCGGCAGGGCCAGGGTGAAGGCCAGCACCCAGGCCAGCATCCAGAACTCGTCCGGGCCCGCTGCCAGGCCCTGTTGGACAACGATCACGGCCAGGCCGATCAGCACGGACATGGCGGCCAGCATCAGCGGGAAGAAGGCGTAACGGGCTTGGCGGGGAGTCAGCATGGCGGCGGCCGTCGGGGGATTGGGGGAATCTGCGGGACAGACTAGGCCTCCGACCGGCACTTGATTAGCCGGTAATTGAGGGAATAATTGTCCCGTGATCGGTCCAAACCCCCTTCGGACCGCCTCCGCCTCCCCCGGCGCGCCACTCAGGAGCCCCCGCCATGGCCCGCGATCTCAATGACACCCTGATCTTCGTGCGGGTGGTCGAACACGGCAGTTTCATTTCCGCCGCCCGCGCCCTGCAGCTGCCCAAGACCACGGTCAGCCGCAAGGTCCAGGAACTGGAAACCCGCCTCGGTGCGCAGCTGCTGCACCGGACCACGCGCAAGCTCGGCCTCACCGAAGCCGGCAACATCTACTTCGAGCATTGCCAGCGCATCGCGCGCGAACTCGACGAAGCAGAAAGTGCCGTCGGCCAGTTGCAGGGCGGACCGCGCGGCTGGTTGCGATTCACGGCGCCCTACTCGGTTGGCATCACCTGGATCGCGCCGCTGCTCGGCGAATTCCACGCGCGCCATCCGGAAGTTCGCGTCGACATGGTGCTGACGAATGAAGCGCTGGACATTATCGACAAGGAAATCGATGTCGCCCTGCGCGTGGGCAACCTGCCCGACTCCAACCTCGTCGCGCGCAAGCTGGCGACCTTCCGCACCCAGGTCTATGCCAGTCCCAACTACATCGCCCGCCACGGCGAGCCGCTGCACCCGGACGACCTGATCCACCACCGCACCGTGGCGATGCCGAAGTCGCGCCGCAACGGTCAGTATTTCTGGCCGCTGAGCGACGGCACGCGCACGGTCGACTACCGCATCGACCCGGTGCTGCTCGCCAACGACCCGGCGCCACTCAGCGGCGCGCTGCTGTGCGGCGAAGGCCTGATGCTGGCCAGCGACGTCACCGTCAAGGCGTATGCCGAACAGGGTTATGTGCAACGCGTGCTGGCCGGCTGGACCGGACCGGAGTACGAGTTCAACGCGGTGTTCCCGCGTGGACGCGTGCAATCGCCGAAGGTGCGCGCGTTCGTCGACTTCCTGGTTGAACGCCTGAACTTCGACGCCGACTACATGCAGGTGCTGTGCCCGAATGTGCGCGCGCGCTACCAGGCCGCGGAGAAGTCGGCTGCCGAAGCGATCACCGCGGAGCTGGCGAAGGTGGCCGGACTGCCGGCGGCGAAAGCCAAGACCAAGGCCAAACCGAAGCCGCTGCAGGAGCCGGTGGGGTCGGAGGTGGACGAGGAGGAGTGAGGCTTACGCTTCCTTCGACTTCGCTGCGTCTACGCTTCCTTCGACTTCGCTGCGCTACGCTTCCTTCGACTTCGCTGCGTCTACGCTTCCTTCGACTTCGCTGCGCTACGCTTCCTTCGACTTCGCTGCGTCTACGCTTCCTTCGACTTCGCTGCGCTACGCTTCCTTCGACTTCGCTGCGCTACGCTCAGGACGAACGGGATTGGGAAACACCGTTCGTCCTGAGCGTAGCGGCGTAGCCGCGAAGTCGAAGGACCGCTACCCCCGCAACCGCCACGCCAACCCCGACACCCGCGCCGCATGCCTCGCCAGCGCCGCGCGCAGCACCGCCTCGCTCGCGCACACATGCAGCTCGCTGCGCGCCCGCGTGACCGCCGTATACAACAGCTCACGCGACAACGTCCGCGCATCCTGCCGCGGCAGCAGCAGCCACACGGTGTCGAACTCCGACCCCTGCGCCTTGTGCACCGTCATCGCGAATGCGCCGGTGTGCGCCGGCAACGCCGCCGGATGGAAGCCGCGCACGCCTTCGCTGCCGCCGGCGAACCAGGCCACGGTGTGACCCTTGGCATCGCGCTGGCACACGCCGATGTCGCCATTGAACAGCCCGTGGCGGTAACTGTTCTCCGTCACTAGCAGCAGGCGGCCCTGGAAGTACGGGTCGCGGTGGGCACCGGCCAAGGCCTCCTCGATGCGGCCATTGAGTACCCCGGCACCCTGCGCGCCTTCGCGCAGCGCGGTCAGCACACGCAGCGCCGAGGCACGTTGCAGTGCGACCACCGGATCATCGAGTTCGAGCAGACCACGCCAGACCGACAGAAGCGTTTCGCGACGCGGTCCGAGCAGCGGATCGGTCACGCCTTCGTGGTAGTGGACGCCCGCCAGCGCGTTGCTGCGCAGCAGTTCGCTGGTGCGGTCGGCGTCGCCGACACGCAATGCGTCGGCCAGCGGCGCCAGGTCCAGCGATTGCGACTGGCGATAACCGCGGAGCAGCTGCACGCGATGGCCGCTCAGCGGACTGTTCGTCGACGCCGCCGTTGCGACATCACCAAGCAAGGGCTGAAGGCGCTGCGCCAGTGACACCGGCAGCGCCTCGCCCTCGCCTGCCGCATCGGTGATGGCGGCAAGCACGTCGCCGGCCTCGATCGACGGCAGCTGGTCGCGGTCGCCGAGCAGGATCAGGCGTGCTCCGTCGGCGACGGCCTCGACCAGCTTGCACATCAACGGCAGGTCCACCATCGACGCTTCGTCGACGACGATGACATCGAACGACAACGGATTGCCGGCGTCATGGCGGAAGCGCGGGCTGCCGGGAATCGTGCCGAGCAGGCGGTGCAACGTGCTGGCGGCGACCGGCAAGGCATCGCACAGCGTGCCGTCGACGCCTTCGACAGCACGCAGCTGCACGCTCGCCGCGCGCAGGCTTTCGGCCATGCGTTCGGCGGCACGGCCGGTCGGCGCGGCCAATGCAATGCGTGGGACTGGCAGGCCCGCATGCAATGCCTGCGCGATCAGCAACAGCAGCACGCGGGTGATGGTGGTGGTCTTGCCGGTGCCCGGGCCGCCAGTGACCAGCAGCAAGGATTGCAGCAGGGCCAGCGCGGCCGCGCGCGCCTGGCGGTCGCCATCGCGCGCGCTCGGGAACAGCGTGGCGAACAACGAAGCGACGCCGTCCACCGCGTCGCCCTGCGGTCGTGCCGCGGCGACGCGCTTCAGGCCGACGCCCAGTCGGCGTTCGTACTCTCGGTAACGGCGCAGGTAGAGCAGGCCGTTCTCCCACACCAGCGGCCGGTCGCCGGCGGCAACCTCGTCGGCCTGCGGTTCGCTGACCCATTGCGAACCCTGCAGCGCATCGCGCCACGCCTTTGCGTTGGGCCAGGCGATCGCGTCGTCCTGCAGCCACGACGGTTGCGCCGGGTCGAACGCGGCATGGCCACGGGCCACCGACTGTGACGCCAGCGCGGCGGCGGCGAGCACGGTATCGGGCGTGTCGGTGCCGAACAGATCGTGGCTGGTGTCGCGGCGGCCAAGCCGGCGCAGGCTCTGCGCGAACGCGTGGTCGAGCGTGTTGAGCGCGCCGGCGCGGTACAGCGTATCGAGCAGGCTCATGCCGCACCTCCAGCGAAGAGGCGGTCGAGTGCGTCGACGAGCGCGTGATCCGGTGCATGCGCGTGGATGCCCTGCCCTTCGGCGAGGCCGCGACAGAACAGGTAGCGGACGCCACCGAAATCGCGGGCGTAGTCGTAACCGTCACCCAGTCGGAAGCGCAGCCAGCGGTGCAGGGCCAAGGTGTAGATCAGCGCCTGCAGGTCGTACTCGCTGTGCGTCATCGCCGCGTCGAGGCTGGCGCGGTCATAGGCCGGCAGCCGGTTGGACTTGTAGTCGAGCACGTACCAGCGGCCGTCGACGGTGTAGGTCAAGTCGATCTTGCCGGTCATCAGGCCTTCGAGGCGACGGCGCGTGCCGAAGCCCTGGCGCGTGGTGACCACGCCTCCGGCGTGCAGCACCTCGATCAATGCATCGACCGCCGTCGGCTGCAGGGCAAAGTGGAACTCGATTTCGGCACGACGCGCGCCAGGCTCGAGGTCGCACAGGCGCCCGCCTTCCGGCAAGGTCGTGGTGAGCGTGTGTCCAGCCAGACGCGTGAGGATCGGCACGCCGGCATCAACGTCCTCGTCGGCGTAACCGCCCGCGCGCAGGGCGCCGGCGAGAACCTCCGCCTGTCCCGCCGGCGCGACGTCACCTTCCACCCAATGCCGCCATGCGCCGAAATCGGTGTGTTCGAGCGCATCGTGCAGCACGTTACCGAAACGGCTGCCGCTGAAACGCGGGTCGAATGCTTCGGCTTCGTCCGTGCGCGCCTCGGGCTCGGCCGGTTCATCGACCGCGCCGCGCTCGTCGATGGCGACGACTACCTCGGCCCCGGCTTCGGCCTGCGCCAGCTGGGTGAAGCTGTAGACCCACCAGTCGCGGGAGATTGCACGCTGCGGTGACCTGGCCGGGGCCACGTCGGTCGTCTGCATCGCATCGAGCGGCGTGGCGACCGGGACGACCTCGCCGCTGACCACCGCCATGTCCGGATGACCGCGAAGTGCCTCGGTGTCGGCGAGCATCTTCGTCAGGCGCGTACTGTCCGCGCCATACAGGTGGCCGCTCGCCAGCCACAGCGCGTGACTCGCGCGGGTCAGGCCGACGTACAACAGACGCGCGTCCTCGGCGAGCTGCTCGTTGCGCCATTCGCCCGCGGCGCTCTTCCAATCGGAGTCGTCCTTGTCGATGCACCAGCGCAGCTGGCGCCGGCTACTGTGGTGGGCGGTGCCGTCGTGGACAATGCAGTAGCGGCCGGCCTTTGGCGGCTGCCCACCGATGGCAATGAACGGCAGGTACACCAGCGGGTACTCCAGGCCCTTGCTCTTGTGCAGCGTGACGATCTGGACGCATTGCGCGTCCGATTCCAGGCGCAGCAGTTGCGCCTCATCGTTCACATCGGCTTCGGCAATGCGCCGGCACAGCCAGTCGACCAGGCCGTGCAGGCCGAGCGAACGCGCATCGGCGTCCTGCATCAGTTCGCCCAGCTGCAGGTAGTTGGTCAGGCGACGCTCGCCGTCGAGCAGGCCGAGCAGGCGTTCGGCATGCGTTGCACACAGGTCCGACACCAGTGCGAACGGGCCGCTGCGCTGCCACCGTTCGCGCCAGGCCATCGCATCGAGCTGATGCTGGCGGTAGGCAGCGCCGTCGCGTTCCAGCGAATCGATGGTGCTTGCGTCCACGCCCAGCAGCACCGTGGCCAGGGCCGTGCGCAGGCGGCCATCGTCGGCCGGCTGCAACAGCGCCTCGAACAGCATGCGCAGTTCGGCGGCCTCGCCGGTGGCGAACAGGCTCTGCATGCCCGCTGCGACCGCCGGGATGCCGACGGCGGTCAGTGCTCGCTGGATGCGCGTGGCCTCGTGGTGGCGCCGCACCAGCACCGCGATGTCGCCGGGCTGGACCGGTTTGCCGTCGATCATCGCGCTGCCCTCGCGCGCCCGTGAAAGCACGTCGTGGATCGCACTGACGCAGGCATCGGTGGACAGCTCTCGCGATCGCTCGGCGCTGTGGACACCGCCGTTGCGGTCCGGCCCGATCATGCGCACGACCAGTGCCGGGGCCGCGGCGCCATCGATCAGGAAATCTTCATCGCGACGCACGTCACCGGGATGAACCGGATGGAAGTCGATGCCAGGCACCACAAACGGCGCGTCACCGGCGGCAATCGCGTTGTCGTACAGCGATTCGATGGCGCGCAGCACGCCCGGGCGGGAACGGAAGTTGCGGTCCAGCGGCGGCGCACGCTCGGCGACTGCGGCAGCGGCCAGGTAGGTATGCACGTCGCCGCCGCGGAAACCGTAGATGGCCTGCTTCGGGTCGCCGATGAGGAACAGTGCGGCGGGAGCAGGCGCGCCGTCGTCGTCATCGGCAGTGCGCTCCTTGCCGAAGACGCGGTCGAAGATGCCCCACTGTCGCGCATCGGTATCCTGGAACTCGTCGACCAGCGCGAATGCGTACTGCTTGCGCAAGCGCTGCACCAGCTCCTCGCCGTGGTCGCTGTCAAGCGCGTTGGCGACGTCGTCGATCAGGTCGTCGTAGGTCTGCAGGCGCAGGGTCTGTTTGGTGTCGTGCAGGCGCCGACGTGCGTCGTCGCGGACGCGGTGCAGCAGTTCGACACACTGGCGGTCGTGCTCGCGGCGATGACGGGCGCGCGCGTCGAGGTAGTCGCTCACCGCGACGAACAACGGCGAGTGCGGGCAGCGCGCGCGCAGCGCCGTCTTGGTCTTCTCGACGAGCGTGGCCTGGCGCAGGTTAGGCAGTTTCTCGTGGTAGTCGTCGAACGGACCGCCGTGCTGGAGCTGTTGTTCCAGCGCGCTCCATAGCGGCGGGAGCTGCTCGCGCTTGTAGCTGGCCTTGTTCAGCAGGGCTTCGTCGATGGCGTCCTCGAGTTTCCGCCGCGCGTCGTCGCCGTGCTCGTCGAAGGCTCGCCGGAGCACGTGGAAGGCGCTGTCGACGTCGCCGCGCGCACCCTCCTCTCCAGCCGCTGCCGTCGGCTCCGGCAACAGCGGCACCGGTGACATCAGGTTCGGCAGGTCCTTGGCCAGTTCTTCCGGATTGCGCCACAGCGACGGCAACAGCGTGGCGTCGTCGCCGTGCGCAGCGATGGCCCGCCACAGGTCGCGGGCGAGCGCGTCGCGCAGGTCGGCATCGCTGGTCAGCAACTGCGGCGGGTCGAACGGCTGGTCGCTCTCTAGCGCGTGCTCGCGCAGGACGCGAGCGCAGAAGCCGTGGATGGTGAATATCGCGGCCAGGTCGACTTCCAGCACGGCGCGCTTCAAGCGGAACTGCAGTTGCTCGCGCGTCTCGCCACTGCTGGCCAGGTGATCCTCGATGATGCGGCGGGTGAGCGCGACATCGGCCGCTTCGTCGTCGGTGGCCTGCGAGCCGTCCAGCGCCGCCGCATGCTCCAGGCGCTCACGGATGCGCTTGCGCAGTTCCTGCGTGGCGGCCTCGGTGAAGGTGACGACCAGGATCGTGCCGATGCGCAGGTCGCGCTCGACGACCAGCCGCGTGACCAGCGTGGCCAGGGTGAAGGTCTTGCCGGTGCCGGCGCTGGCCTCGATCAGGCGCACGCCGTGCAACGGCAGCGCGAGATAGGGATCGGATGCATCGAGCGCGAGGTTCATGCGCCTGCCTCCGGTTCCGTCGCGCGGTCGTAGGCAGTGACCGCATCGAACACCCGCCGGGTGGTCGCGGCGAAGGCGGCGCGCAGTGTGTCATCGGCCAGCAGGTCGTGGCCGCGCAGCGTCAGCCGGATGGCATCGGCCTCGCCTTCGGCCCAGTTTCGCCCGCCCTCGCCGGTCCAGCGGTCGGACATCTTCTTCCACGCCTTGTCGTCGTCCATGCCGTCGCGCAGTGCGCTGTAGAGCGCCCAGCCGCTGTACGGCGCAAACGTGAGCGCTTCACGCATGCCCTGCTCGCGCAACTGCAGCAGCTGGCGCAGGGCGTCCCGGGCCGGCTCGGCGCGCAGCGCCGGTCGCTCAAAGCGTTGCGCGCCATCGCCGTCGTCATGGAACTGCACCAGCGGTACGCCCTGCCCTGCCGCGCACAGCAGCAGCCAGTCCAGGCCGGCGCGGATCGTCGACGGGCCGTTGGGTTCGCCGATGCGGACGCGGGCCAGGCCGTGTTCGTACACATTCTCGATGCGACCGCGCAGGACGGTGCCGTCGATCGGCGTCTCCACCGTGAGGGCCCGCGGACGCTGGCTGCCGCGCCATTCGGCGTAGAGCCTCGCGTAGGGCCGCGTTTGCCCGACCAGCGCATCGAACTCGCGTCGACCCAGCGGGCCGGACGGCAGCAGCGCGCGCGCCAGCAGCCGTTCGTAAAGGCCTTCGGTCTGTTGTTCCAGCAACGCCTCGAGCACCGCCCGTTGCAACAGCGCCTTCGACCAGCCACCGCCCGGCAGCAGCAGCGGTTCGGTGTCGTCGGCGGCTTCCACTTCGGCCGGAAGGCGCATGCCCATGCGCTCGCGCAGGAACTGGCCGGCCGGGTCGCAGAGGAAGCGCCGCAGGCTGTCGAGCATCGTGACGTCCGGGGCATCGGCGCTGGCGACCAGGGGGCCGGCAAGCCACGGCGTCAGCGCATGCCGCGCGCCGCCACGCAGGTTGGCCGCCGGGTGCCATTCGTCGCGGTAGCTGAAACGGCGGGTTTCGCCGGCATCGCCGAAGGCCGCCGGCGCGAACGGCTGCAGCGGGTGACGCACGACCAGCGCCTGCTTCGCGTCGGCCTCCGGCGAGTGGTAGTCGCCGATGACATTGAGCAGTTCCGACACCAGCACCGATGGCTCGCGCGGACTGCCGTCGCGCGGGCCGGCGCCCTGGTAACTCAGGTACAGCACGTCGCCGGCCGAAGCGAGCAACTGCAGGAACAGGAAGCGATCGTCTTCGCGCAGCGAGCGGTCACCGTGGCGGCGGTGCGCGGTGCCGAGCTCGGCGCTCAAGCGGTTCAGGCCGGCCGCAGGATCACGCCGCGGGTAATCGCCATCGTTGAGGCCGAGCACGCAGATTGCGCGGAACGGCAGCAGCCGCATCGGCACCATCCGCCCGAAGCTGACGCCACCGGTGAGCAGTGGCGCGCGCGTGTCGGCTTCGGACAGGCGCGCGGTGAAATGCGCGCGCACGACTTCCGCTGGCACCGCCGCATCGAAGCCGGCGCGTTGCGCGGACTGGGCGAAGTCGCCGATCAGCAGGCGCAGGCGTTCCAGTGCCCGCTGGCCGGCGACCGTCACGGGCGGCCGCAGGAACAAGGCATCGAGCAGTCCAAGCAGGCGCTCGCGCCACTGCGACGGTGGCATCGCTTCGGCCAGCGTGCGCTGGTGTCGGGCCAGCACGCGCATCAGGCGCAGCAGCGTGTCGAGCGCGTCGATTGCGCCGCCTTCCAGTTCCGGCCACGGCGCGATGCCGGCGATGTCGTCGTCGCTGCCGCTGGCATAGCCCAGCAGCAGGCGGTCGAGGGCGAAGGCCCAGGTGTAGGCGTCGTCGCGCGGCGCGTCGTGCTGCGCGCGGTGGCCCGCGTCCAGGCCCCAGCGCACGCCGGCCTCCTCCAGCCAGCCGTGCAGGCGCTCGAGCGCGGGCGCATCCAGCCCGGCGGCACTGGCCAGCGGCGGACTGGCGAGCAGGTCGAGGATTTCGTTGAGGCCGAAGCGCGACACCGGCAAGGCCAGCAGGCGCAGGAACAGTTCGGCCAGCGGTTCGCCGGCAAGCGGGCTGGCGTCGGCCAGTGCGAACGGAATGAAGTCCTCGCGCCCTGCCCGTCCGCCGAAGACGGCATCGATGCAGGGAATGTACGGGTCGATATCCGGTGCGAGCACGGCGATGTCGCGCGGCTGCAGGGGCGGATCGAAGCGCGGGTCGTCGAGCAGGCCGCGCAGCTGGTCGTGCAGCACCTGCACTTCGCGCAGACGCGTGTGGCAGGCATGCACCTGCACGCTCGGGTCGTTGCGATCCACGTGCGCGCGCCAAGGCGACGGTGCACGCCGGTGCAGCAGGTCGCGCTGGAGGTGACCGAGCAGCGTGTCGTTTTCGGGGCGGTCGCCTTCGGCCGCTTCGGGATCGACGTAGTGGGCGTGCTCGTGCGATGGGTGCACCACTTCGTAGCTGCCGAGCACGGCGATGAAGTCGCGCCCGGCCGCGCCCCAGGCCTGCAGCAGCGGGTTCTCCTCCGGCGGCGTGCCGAAGGGATCCTGGGCGCCACTGCGCAACTGCTCGGCCAGCGTCTGCAGATCGCCCCAGTAACTGCGCGTCGGGCTGGGCATGTAGAAGTGCAGCGTTCCCACCCTCGCCTGCGTGGCGATCACGCGCAGCACGTCGGGTGACATGTTCAAGGTGGCGAAGGCGAACAGGCGCGTCGGCAAACCTTTCGGCAGCGGCCCCGACTCGTCACCGAAACGCTGCAGGTATTCGCCGATGCGCTGTGCGCGATGGCCGCCGCCGGCCGCCACGCGCCGCCACAGTGCCGCTTGCGGATCGCCCGGTTCGTGCCCTGCTTCCCACGCCAGCAGCCAGTCGCGGCGCCAGGCCTGGTACTTCTCGAACACGCCCGCCAGTTCGCCGGCAAGCGACCACGGCTTCAGCGCATCGGCACCTTGCAGGTAGGAGCGCAACGGCCGCAACGCCGGAGTGCGCAGCGTGGCCGGGTCGGCCAGCGCGGCATACAGGTGCCAGTGCAGCGTCTCGGCATCAAGGTCGTCATCGTTGCCGGGCACGTTGGCGTCCAGCGCGCGATGGACGAACTCGCCGGGCGTCAGGAACTCCAGGTTGGCGGCGATGCCATAGGTCTGTGCCAGCGTCGCCTGCAGCCAGCGCCGCATCGCTACCTGCGGAATCAGGACGATGTCGGGTGCCAGCAGCGACTGCCCCGGCGCCGGGCTGCGCAGCTCCCGCGCGAGCAGCTGCGCCAGGATGTCCAGGGCATTGGAATGGTAAAGGCGGAAGTCGGGGCGGCGGATGTCAGGGCGTATGGCCATCCGGACTATCTTGCCGGACCAGCGACGCACGCGCTGAGACTGGACTCGTCTACAAGCACGCGGCGGACGTTGCGGCAATTTGGCGACTTTGTGTATTTGCGACGCCTGGCCGGCCACCCCGTCGAGCATCCCGCCCGAACCTGCCACAATGCCCGCCCCGCTTCCCGTTCAGCCATCCCCGGCGACACTGCCGGCCTTGCTGCACGGCAGTTCCGGAATGCACCCCCGCGCATGAGCAACGAAGGCCCCATCGTCCGCCTCCACCAGCTCCGCCTCGATCGCGGCGGACGCACGGTGCTGCACGACATCAACCTCGACGTTCCACGCGGCAGCATCGTCGCCGTGCTCGGTCCGTCCGGCAGTGGCAAGTCGACGCTGCTGGCGGCACTGACGGGCGAGCTTGCGCCGGCGGCGGGTTCGGTCGAGGTGTTGGGCAAGCCGGTGCCGCAAGGTCGTCGCGCACTGCTTGAACTGCGCAAAGGCATCGGCGTGCTGCTGCAGGGCAATGGCTTGCTCACCGACCTCACCGCGGCCGAGAACGTCGCGCTGCCGATCCGCGCCCATACCAACCTGCCCGAGCCGGTGATCCGCCAGCTGGTGCTGATGAAGCTGCATGCGGTCGGCCTGCGTGCCGCCGCCGACGCCTACCCGCGGGAACTGTCCGGCGGCATGGCCCGCCGCGTCGCCCTGGCGCGAGCGCTGGCGCTGGACCCGCCGCTGATGATCTACGACGAACCGCTGACCGGACTGGATCCGATCGCCAGCGGCGTGGTCATGGCCCTGGTCCGTCGCCTCAACGACACCCTGGGCCTGACCAGCATCGTGGTCACCCACCACGTCCATGAAACCCTGCCGGTGGCCGACCATGCCATCGTCATCGCCAACGGCGGCATCGTCTTCTCCGGTACCCCGGCCCAGCTGGAAGCCAGTGACGACCCGCTCGTGCGGCAATTCCTGAAGGGCGAGCCGGACGGCCCGATCGCGTTCGACGCCGCGCCGCGCGCGACGGAGGCGGCATGATGCGCCCGCAGTCGATGGAGATGTCCTGATGCCTTTCGTAGCCGCGACCCGTTCGCTTGGCCGCGCCGGCCTGTTCTCGTTGTCGGTGTTCCGGGCTTCAAAGCCAACCCCGGACTTCTTCAGGGAGCTGGTCCGCGAGATCTACAAGATCGGCGCACGTTCGCTGCCGATCATTGCCGTTGGCGGCGCGTTCGTCGGTCTTTCGGTGACGTTGCTGGGTTATCGCGCGCTCGAGACGTACGGCGCGACCGCCCAGGTCAGCGCCCTGCTCGGCCTGGGCATGTATCGCGAACTTGGACCGGTCCTGACCGCCCTGCTCTTCATCGGCCGCGCCGGCAGCTCGATTGCCGCCGAGCTGGGCCTGATGCGCGCCACCGACCAGATCACCGCCCTGGGCCTGATGGCGATCGACCCGGTCGGCAAGGCCGTGGCCCCGCGCTTCTGGGCCGCCGTGATTTGCGTGCCGCTGCTGACGGGCTTTTTCTGCAGCTTCGCCATCACCGCCAGCTACTTCGAGTCGGTGCACGTGATCGGGCTCGATGCCGGCACGTTCTGGCAGGTTTTGAAGGACAGCGTCGATTTTGTCGACGACTTCCTGATGGCGCTGGTGAAGTCGGCCGTGTTCGGCGGCACCGCGGCGCTGGTTGCGTCCTACGTCGGCTTCCACGCCGAGCCGACCATCGAAGGCACCTCGGTGGCCACTACCCGCGCGGTGGTGAATGCCTCGCTGCTGGTGCTGATGTTCAATTTCGTCATGTCCGCCTTCCTCTTCCGGTGAGGCGACGCACCTTATGAGTACCCATCGATGAGCATCCGCGCCCCCCGAATCGAATTTGCCGTCGGCGCCTTCCTGTTGCTGGCCCTGGGCTCGCTGCTGGTGCTGGCCCTGGCCTCGACCAATGGCCGCTGGGGCCTTGGCAGCGATACCTACCCGTTGACCGCACGTTTCTCGACGATCGGCGCACTTCGGCCCAACGCCCCGATCAAGATCGGCGGCGTGGCGGTCGGACATGTGGACAAGATCGACGTCGATCCCGTCAAGTTCGACACCGTTGTGACCCTTGCGGTGAACAAGCGCTACGACAAGCTGCCGGCGGACACCGCCGCCAGCATCCTCACCAGCGGCCTGCTGGGCGAGAGCTACATCAATCTCGCCCCCGGCGGAGATCCGGACTCGCTGAAGCCGGGCGACGAGATCTACCTGACCCAGTCCGCGGTCGACCTGATCCAGCTGGTCGGCAAATACATGTTCAGCGGCGGTGGCGCCAAGCCCGCCGACAATGCCGGCCAAGCCGCAGACCCCTCTGCCGACGTTCCCGACTACCTGAAGGGCGATGCCGCCCCCACGGACGAGACCAAATCCAAATGAACAACCGCATTCTCTCCCTGATGATTGCCGGCGCCCTCGCCGTGGCCGCGCCCGCCGCCGTGCTGGCGCAGGCCGCGCCTGCCGCCGCTCCCGCTGCTGCCGCCAGCACCGCGCCGGCCGGTTCGCCGAGCGCGCTGGTGCTGAGCAACAGCACCCGCATCCTGGCGACGCTGGAAAGCCGCCGTGCTGAATTCAGCAAGGATCGCGGCGCGCTGCGTCAGTTCATCGCCAGCGAATTCGACAATATCTTCGACCGCGACTACTCCGCCCGCCTGGTACTCGGCGTGCACGGCCGCGGCGCTTCCGACGCCGACGTGAAGGTCTTCGCCGACGCGCTCGCCGACAGCCTGATGCAGCGCTACGGCTCGTCCCTGCTCGACCTCAACACCAAGCTCAAGGTGCGGGTGAAGTCGGAAACGCCGATCCGCGGCGGTGCCATCGTCAAGGTGTCGAGCGAGTACCTGCGCCAGGGCAACGAGGCCGTGCCGGTCGACTACCTGATGCGCAAGGTCGGCACGCAGTGGAAGGTGTTCGACGTGATGGTCGAGGGCGTCAGCTTCGTGCAGACGTTCCGCAACCAGTTCGACGCCCCGCTCAAGCAGAAGTCGATCCCGCAGGTGGCCGCCGACATCAAGGCGGGCAGGCTGCAGGCGGCCGCCAGCAGCAACTGAGCATGACCACCGCGACGGTCCGCCAGGACGGTGACACCCTCGCCTTCAGCGGCGCGCTCGAGCGCGCCGCGGTTGCATCGCTGTGGGCGCAGTTGCGCACGCTGGGGCCGGGACTGCGCCGCATCGACCTGGCCGCTGTCAGCCGGGTCGACAGCGCCGGGCTGGCCCTGCTCTCGGAGCTGTGTGCCCGCGGTTCGATAGCCCAGGTCAATGGCGATCCGCCGGGACTGGCCGAACTGCGCGCCGCCTACCGCCTCGACGAAGCACTGGCCTTCGCTGGCTGATCCGTACGAACACTGCGTTCCGGCCACGGTCACGCCGGTGCCGGGGCGTGCCTCCCCTTGAGCCTCTACACTGCGACCCATGCGCCCCCACGCACCCCTTATCGCTCTAGTGCTCGCCTGCGTGCCGTTGTTTGGCCACGCACAGATCCTCACGCGCCCGTTGTCGGGCCAGCAGCGCGAAGAGTTCGAGCGCTGCATGAAGGAAGCCGGCGACGACGCGGCCAAGGCGCGTGCGTGCGTCAAGGCGAGCATCGATGGCCAGCCGGTGACCACGCCGGAGCAGGGCACGCCGGCGGCGACGACGCCAGCGACTCCCGAACCGGCGACACCGGTTCCGACTGAGCCCGTCCCGAGCGAGCCCGTCCCGACTGAGCCGGCACCGACCACGCCGGTCGAACAACCCACGCCGGAACCGCATCCGCAGACCGAGCCGACGCCGGTGCCGCCGAGCGACGAGCGCACCGATGCCGAGCGCGACTACGACGCGCTGTACGGCACGCCGGACGAAGGCTACGCCGATCCGAACCTGCCCACGCCGGCGACGATGCCGACGGTCTACGACCCGTGGGAGAAGTACAACCGCAAGATGCACCGCTTCAACAACGCCGTGGACCGCGGCGTCGCGCGGCCGCTGGCGCGCGGTTACGTCAAGGTGGTGCCGCGTCCCTTTCGTCTTGGCATAAGCAACTTCTTCAACAACCTCGGCCAGCCGGTGTCCGCGGTCAATGCGCTGCTGCAGGGCAAGCCCAAGCAGGCAGGGCAGTCGCTGGGACGCTTCCTCCTCAACACCACGCTGGGCATCGGCGGCATCTTCGACCCGGCCTCCGACGCCAAGCTGCCCAACCGTGGCGAGGACTTCGGCCAGACGCTCGGCGTGTGGGGCTGGAAGAGTTCGCGTTACTTCGAATTGCCGTTGTTCGGACCGCGCACCGTGCGCGACACCCTGGGCCTGTTCGGCGACGCGCCGCTGAGCCCGCTGCGCCAGGTCGAGGCCGACCGCGTGCGCATTCCGCTGCAGGGCCTGCAGCTGGTCGACGTACGCTCGCAGTTGCTGGCCACCGACAGCTTTCGCGAAGGCGCCGAGGACGATTACACGCTCGTGCGTGATGCGTGGATGCAGCGTCGCGACTACCAGATCCAGGGCGACCGCATGAACGGCGACGACACCGACACGCTGCCGGATTACCTGCAGGACGACAGCAATCCGCAGGTGCCTGTGGACGCGCTGCCGGTCATGCCGGCGGACGGCGGCTAGGGTAGGGCACCAGCAACCTCACCGTCATCCCGGTGAAAGCCGGGATCCATTTGCGCTTGCGCGGTGCATCCAAGTGCAACGTCCTTGGATTCCCGCGTTCGCGGGAATGACGAGCAGGTGCAACGTCCTTGGATTCCCGCCTTCGCGGGAATGACGAGCAGGTGCAACGTCCCTGGGTTCCCGCCTTCGCGGGAATGACGAGCGAAGATGGGTCCCGGCGTTCGCCGGGACGACGGGGCTCAATCGTCGGTCTGGTCTTCGATGTCCGGGCCGATCAGGCGCAGGCTTTCCTCGGCCGGCAATGCTTCGACGTCGCGCAGCTTGCGGGTCAGCACGCGGGTGCGGCGGCCGGTTTCCTCGATCTTGTTGCTGGCTTCGTCGAGCTTCTTCTTGACGCCGTCGAGGACGGTGCCGAACTTCGCGAACTCGGTCTTGACCGCGCCCAGCGTCTGCCAGACCTCGCTCGAGCGCTTCTCGATCGCCAGCGTGCGGAAGCCCATCTGGAAGCTGGTCATCAGCGCCAGCAGCGTGGTCGGACCGGCCACGGCAATGCGGACGTCGCGCTGCAGCGCATCGACCAGGCCCGGGCGACGCAACACTTCCGCGTACAGGCCTTCGGTCGGCAGGAACAGGATGCCGAATTCGGTGGTGTGCGGCACCGCGATGTACTTCTCGCGGATGCGTGCGGCCTCGTGGCGGACGCGTCGTTCCAGTGCGTCGCCGGCAGCGCGCGCCAATTCCGGTTCGCCGCGCTCCTGCGCGTCGAGCAGGCGCTCGTAGTCTTCGCGCGGGAACTTGGCGTCGATCGGCAGCCACACAGGTGCATCGCCTGAGGAACCCGGGAAGCGCACGGCGAATTCCACGCGCTCGGTGCTGTCGGGGATGGTGGCGACGTTGGAGGCGTACTGGTCCGGCGCGAACACCTGCTCGAGCAGACCGGCCAGCTGCACTTCGCCGAACACGCCGCGTGACTTCACGTTGGTCAGCACGCGCTGCAGGCCACCGACGTCGGCGGCGAGCTTGTTCATGTCGCCCAGGCCCTGGTGCACCTGCGCGAGCATCTGGGTGACGTGGCCGAAGCTTTCGCTGAGGCGGGTTTCCAGCGTCGCGTGCAGCTTCTCGTCGACGGTGGCGCGCATCTGCTCGAGCTTGGCGGCGTTGTCGGCCTGCAGCTCGCGCAGCCTGGCTTCCAGCGTGGTGCGCATCTCGCCCATGCGGGCTTCGTTGTTGCGGGTCAGCTCGCCGACGCGGGTGTCGAGGGCGGTGGCGAAATCCTTCAGCGCCAGCGCGGTTTCGCTGCGGGCCTTGCGGGCGTCTTCAGTGAGCGCTTCGCGCAGGTCTTCCAGGCGCTGGTCGGTGCGCGCCGCGGCATCGTTGAGGCGCGTGGCGAAGCCTTCGATGCGCTGCTCCTGCTGCATCGACAGGCTGTCTAGCTGCTGCCGGAGTTCACTGCGGCCGTCGCGCTGTTCCTCGCGCAGCGCGTGCTCGAGGCGGTCGAACTGACCCTCGGGCTTGCGCTGCAGCAGGATGACGAGGAGGACGATCGCGGTGATCACCGCGACGAGCAGGACGAGCAGCAGCAGGGACGGATCAGGCATGGCGCCAGTCTAGCCGGTCCGGTCTCAATCCCTGAGAACCGTCGCCCTGCGGCGACGGCCTACGTCCATGGGTTCCCGCCTTCGCGGGAACGACGGGCTCAGTCCACCACGCGGCAGAACACGGCCTTGAGGTAGCGCGACTCCTGCACCTGCGCCAGCCACGGATGGTCGGCACCGGCGCCGGCCACCTTCAGCACCTGCACGGTGCGGCCGGCGTAGTACGCGGCGCGGCGCAGCATGTCGAGGAACTGCTCCTCGCTGACCAGGCCGGTGCACGAGAACGTCGCGAACAGTCCGCCCGGCTTGACCACGCTCATGGCGAGCTTGTTCATGTCGAGGTACTTCTTGAGCGCCGGGATCACCTGCTCGCGGTCGCGGGTCATCTTGGCCGGGTCGAGGATGACCACGTCGTACTGGTCGCCGCGGATGCCGGCGTCGCGCAGCCACGGGAAGATGTCGGCCTGGACGAAGCGCGGGCGCACGTTGTTGAGCTTGCCGTTGGCTTTGGCGATCTCGATGACGTCGGCGTCGATGTCCACGCCGATGACGTCGCTGGCACCGCGCGCCGCCGCGTAGACCGCGAAACCGCCGGTGTTGCAGCACAGGTCGAGCACGCGCTTGCCTTCGACCTGCTGCGACAGCCACTCGCGGTTCTCGCGCTGGTCGGCGAAGAAGCCGGTCTTGTGGGCACCGGCCGGATCGGCGCGGAACTTGATGCCGTATTCGGTGATGACTTCCGGCTGCACGGGTTCGCTGCCGCGGAAGTCGAAGCTTTCCTGCTTCTGCACGTGCTCGTCGGCGAAGCTGTAGAAGCGGCAGCCCGGGAACTGCGCCCTGAGCGCGTCGTAGATCCATTCGCGGTGGCGGAACATGCCGGCGCTGAAGAACTCCACCACCAGCAGGTCGCCGTAGCGGTCGACGACCAGGCCCGACAGACCGTCGCCTTCGCTGTGGCACACGCGCCAGGCATCGCTGACGGCGTCGAGCTTGAGCACGTCGCGGCGCAGCGAGACGGCCTCGGCGATCTTGCGCGCGAACCAGCCGGCGTCGACCTCGACGTCGGGGTTGGCTTCCAGGATGCGCACGGCGATGCGCGAGTGGCCGTTGTAGAAGCCGCGGCCGATCCAGTCGCCCTCGACCCCGTAGACATCGACGATCGTGCCGGGCTTGGGTTTCTGCGCGGGCTTTTCGACCAGGCGCTGGAAGATCCAGGGGTGGGTGGATTTCCAGGCGTTCTTGAGGCGTACAGCGGGGTAGGGGGCGTTCATCCGGGCATTTTACGGGGTGGGGGTGTTCACTGCTTGGGAAATAGGGCTTCGTGCAGAGGGTTGGGACAAAGAAGCCCGCCGCCACCGGCTTGTTTTCGCCGCCAGCCGGATCAATCTGCTCAACATGCACCTGCCCACGCCCGAAGCGGTCCCCGACACCCCGGCCCAGCGCAAGGCCGACAAGCACCGCTGGCTGCGCGCCTTCAACCTCAGCCTGGCCTTCGTGCTGGTGCTGGCGGCGGTGTTCAGCGCCCAAGGGCACTTCGACGTCGCCGCCTGGACCGTGCAGCCGTGGTCGCTGCAAGGCCTGCTCGGCGTGCTGGCGGCGCCGCTGCTGCACGGCTCGTTCGAGCACCTGGCGGCCAACTCGATCGCACTGCTGATGCTCGGCACGCTGGCCGGCGGCCTGTACCCGCGCGCGACGCTGCGCGCGCTGCCGCTGATCTGGATCGGCTCCGGGCTCGGTGCCTGGCTGCTCGGCGATCCGGGTTCGCATCACCTGGGCGCCAGTGGCCTCAGCCACGGCCTGATGTTCCTGGTGTTCGTGCTCGGCCTGCTGCGTCGCGACCGCGCCAGCATCGCCGCGGCCATGCTCGCCTTCATGTTCTACGGCGGCATGCTGCTGACGATCCTGCCGCGCGAGCCGGGCGTGTCCTGGCAGGCCCACCTGGGTGGCGCTGCGGCCGGCGTGCTGGCCGCATGGCTGCTGCGCCGCGTGGATCCGCTGCCGCCGCGCAAGCGCTACAGCTGGGAGGACGAGGAAGACTCAATGGTCCCCGCTGTTGACGAACTCGAACCGCCCAGCCCGCGCGAAGTGCCGGTGCTGTGGAATCGCCCGGACCAGCAGCCCGGCACCGTCTTGCGATTCCCTCCGCGCAGGGAGCCCTGAGTCAGCGAGCGGTGACCAGCCCCAGCTGCCGGTCGTGCAACCGCGACCACAGCAGCAGCGACACGATCGCCCCGCACAGGCACAGGAACATGTCCCACTGCGTGTCCCAGACATCGCCCTGGGTGGCGAGGAATGCATCGGCGTCGGCGCCGAACAGCAGCGCCGCCCACCACTCGATCAACTCGAACAGGGCGCTGAAGCTCAGCGCCGCGGCCAGCACCAGGTAGACCAGCCAGCCGCCACGACGCAGCGGCGTGCAGCGCATCAGCAGTTCGCGGGCGAGGATGGCCGGGACGAAGCCCTGCATCAGGTGGCCGACGCGGTCCCACGGGTTGCGCTCGAAGCCGAACAAGTCACGCAACCAGAATCCCAGCGGCGTTTCGGCGTACGTGTAGGCGCCGCCGTAAATGAGCACCAGCGCGTGCGCGGCGAGCAGCCAGCACAGCAGCCGCGTAAACGGAAAGCGCCCCCACGCCAGCATCACCACCGGCAGGCCGACGATCACCCACACCACTTCCATGAACCAGGTCAGCCGGTCCTTGGGCGCAATGGCCGACCAGAGCAGGGCGCCAACCACCAGGGCGACCAGGCCCCAGCCTTCGCCGCGAGTGGGTGGCCGTGCGATGTGGTCGGCGGGCAGGAAGGCAACGGCTGAGGTCATGGGCGGTCCTCCGGTGCGGGCGAGCATAGCCCGGCCGGCATTTGGCCCGACAGGCCCGCGGTGCTAGCGTCGCGCCCTGACCTCGGGAACCGGAACCGGACATGCGCACTGCCGCGTTGCTCAGCCTCGCCTTGTTGCTTGTTGCCTGCCAGCGTCAAACGAGCGCGCCCACCGCGCCTGCCGCCCAGACGAAGGAAACCTACGACACCTCGGCCGGCGCCGATGCGCGTCGCATCGAAGCCGATGTGCGCTTCCTCGCCGACGACCTGCTCGAAGGCCGCGAGGCCGGTACGCGCGGCTATGACCTGGCCTCGCTGTATGTCGCCCAGCGCATGCGCGCGACCGGGCTCGCACCGGCCGGCGACGACGGCAGCTACTTCCAGCGCGTGCCGATGCTGCGTGGCGTGATCCAGGCCGAGGGCAACGAGCTGGTGATCAACCGCGACGGCCGCAGCACGGCGCTAACGTTCCGCGAACAGTTCCTGCCCAACGTCAACTACAACGAGGCCGATGCGCATGTGGAAGCGCCGGCGGTGTTCGTGGGGCAGGGCGTGTACGCGCCGGAACTCAAGCACGACGATTTCGCCGGCGTCGACGTCAAGGGCAAGATCGCGGTGGTGTTCAACGGTGCGCCGGCGCGCTTCGACAACGACCGCCGTGCCTTCTATTCCTCCAGTCGCACCAAGGCCGAGGAACTGGTGCGGCGCGGCGCCGTCGGCGTGATCGCGGTGCAGAGCGACGAGGACGAGAAGAAGCGGCCGTGGACACGCGCCGCCAGCAACTGGAACCGCCCGGGCATGCGCCTGCGCGGCAGCGACGGCAAGGGCATCGACACCTGGCCGCAGCTGAAGGTAGCCGCCATGATCAGCGCCGCAAGCGCCGACGCCCTGCTGTCGGCCAATGGCCGCAGCGCCAAGGGCCTGTTCCAGGAGCTGCGCGACGGCAAGCTGCGCGCGTTCGAGCTGCCGGGCACGGTGAAGTTGTCGGCGCGCACCGAGATCACGCCGATCGACTCGCGCAATGTCGTCGCCCGTGTCGATGGCACCGATGCTGCGAAGAAGTCCGAGTACGTGGTGTTCAGCGCCCACCTCGACCACGTCGGCATTGGCGCGCCGGTCAACGGCGACGCGATCTACAACGGCGCGCTCGACAACGCGCTCGGCATCGCGGTGATGCTGGAGGCGGCCAATCGCCTCGCCCACGCGCCGGCACCGACTCAGCGCTCGCTGCTGTTCGTCGCCGTGACCGCCGAGGAGAAGGGCCTGCTGGGCGCGGAGTGGTTCGCCCGCAACCCGACCGTGCCGCGCGAGTCGATGGTGGCCAACGTCAACATGGACATGCCGATGCTGCTGGCGCCGACCGACGACGTCGTGCCGATCGGCATCGAGCACTCCAGTCTGCAGGCGCTGGTGCAGCAGGCGGCGAAGGAAGTCGGCGTCGGCCTGTCGCCGGATCCGTCGCCGGACGAGGTGGTATTCGTGCGCAGCGACCAGTACGCCTTCATCCGCGCCGGCGTGCCGGCGGTGTACCTCGATGGAGGCTACAAAGGTGAAGGCGCCCAGAAGATCCAGGAGGCGTTCCTGAAGGAGCGTTACCACCAGCCCGGTGATGATGTCAGCCAGCCGATCCAGTACGCCGATGCTGCGCGCCTGGCCCTGCTCAACGCCCGCATCGGCAGCCTGATTGCCGACGCGCCGCAACGCCCGGCATGGAACACGGGCGACTTCTTCGGCGAACGCTTCGGCCGCCAGGCGGCCGGCAAGGCGGAGGCGCACGCGCAATGAAGACGCTGGGCCTGATCGGCGGCATGAGCTGGGAATCAACGGTGCCGTACTACCGTCTGATCAACCAGACCGTGAAGCAGGAATTGGGCGGCCTGCACTCGGCGCGGTTGCTGCTGTACAGCATCGACTTCGCCGAGATCGAACGCCTGCAGATGAGCGGCGACTGGGACACCGCCGGCCAGGTGCTGGCCGACGCCGCCCGCGCACTGCGCGCCGGCGGCGCCGAGCTGCTGGTGATCTGCACCAACACCATGCACAAGGTCGCCGACGCGGTGGAAGCCGCCAGCGGCCTGCCGTTGCTGCACATCGCCGACGCCACCGCCGACGAGATCCGCGCCCGCGGGCTGCAGCGCGTCGGCCTGCTCGGCACGCGCTTCACGATGGAGCAGGACTTCTACCGCCAGCGTTTGGCGGGCCACGGTCTGGACGTGCTGGTGCCGGAGGCCGACGACCGCGGCATCGTCCACCGCGTGATCTACGACGAACTGTGCCTGGGCCAGGTCCGCGACGAATCGCGCCAGCAGTATCGACGGATCATCGCCGACCTCGTCGCGCGCGGCGCCCAGGGTGTGATCCTGGGCTGCACCGAAATCGGACTGCTGGTCGGCAACGACGACGCCACCGTGCCGCTGTTCGACACCGCGGCGCTGCATGCACGGCATGCGGCACTGGCCGCACTGGCCTGAACGCAACGGCGCTGCACCCGCGACGACGGTGACCTTCGGCCGATGCCCGGTCAGCGGGCACGGCTACACTCGCCGCTTTCAACCCCCGCAGGATGCCGTCATGTCGCAGTGGTATTTCGTCCCCGCCGGTAGCACGCAGCGCATCGGTCCGCTCGACCTTGCCGCCGCGCAGGCGCACGCGCGCCGCAATCCCAACGACCTGTGCTGGCGCGAAGGCATGGCCGGCTGGCAGGCGGTGAAGTCGGTGCCGGAGTTCGCCGAGGCGGTCGACACCCTGCCCGCGCACCTGCCGCCGTCGCCGCCGCCGTCGCGCGGGCGCAGTGACGACATCGACTACCGCATCGTCGGCAATGACATGCAGTTCGTCGAGGTCGAGCTCGACCCGGGCGAAAGCGCAATCGCGGAAGCCGGCGCACTGATGTACAAGGACGCCGCGGTGCAGATGGACACCGTATTCGGCGACGGTCGCCAGAGTGGCCAGGGCGGCGGCTTCATGGACAAGCTGATGTCGGCCGGCAAGCGCGTGCTGACCGGCGAGAGCCTGTTCACCACGGTCTTCACCCACGCCGGCAACGGCAAGGCACGCGTCGCCTTCGCCGCGCCGTACCCGGGCACGGTGCTGGCGATGAAGCTCGACGAGCACGGCGGCCGCCTGATCTGCCAGAAGGACAGCTTCCTGGCCGGCGCGCGCGGCGTCAGCGTCGGCATCCACTTCCAGCGCAAGATCCTCACCGGCCTGTTCGGCGGCGAGGGTTTCATCATGCAGAAGCTCGAGGGCGACGGCTGGGTGTTCGTCCATGCCGGCGGCACCGTGGTCGAGCGCGAGTTGCGTGCCGGCGAGCGGCTGGATGTCGACACCGGCTGCGTGATGGCCTTCCACGACAGCGTGCAGATGGACGTGCGTGCGGTCGGCGGCATCAAGAGCATGCTGTTCGGCGGTGAAGGCGTGTTCCTGGCAACGCTGACCGGCCCGGGCAAGGTCTGGCTGCAGTCGCTGCCGTTCTCGCGCATGGCCGGCCGCATGCTGGCCGCGGCGCCGCAGGGCGGCGGGCAGAACCGTGGCGAGGGCTCGGTGCTGGGCGGCCTGGGTCGCATCCTGGATGGTGACAACGGGTTCTGACATCCGTCGTTCCCGCGAAGGCGGGAACCCATGGACGTTGCCTGGGTGCCGAGGGCCGGAGCAACGTCCCTGGATCCCCGCCTCCGCGGGGATGACGAGGGATGGGGCGTGTATGCTGCGCCGCTGATCGCCCCGAGCCGCCGAGCCAACCGTTCCCATGAAGCCGCCCACCGCCCTGCGCCCGCTGCTGCTGGCCTCCATCACCGTCCTGCTCGCTTCCTGCGGGGGTGGTGAGGCGGTCAAGCCGACGCCGCCGCCGGTGGTGGTTGCACCGCCGCCCGTGGTGGCGCCGCCGCCGAAGATCCGTATCGGCGTCGCCCTCGGCGGTGGCGCGGCCAAGGGCTTCGCCCACATCGGCGTGATCAAGATGCTCGAGGCCAACGGCTTCCAGCCCGAGGTCGTGTCCGGCACCAGCGCCGGCAGCGTGGTCGGTGCGATGTACGCCAGCGGCATGGACGCGTTCGCGATGCAGAAGCAGGCCTTCGCCCTCGACGAGGCGCAGATCCGCGACTACAGCCTGTTCTCCGGCGGCGTGGTGAAGGGCCAGAAGCTGCAGGACTACGTCAACCAGCAGGTCGGGCAGAAGACGATCCAGCAGATGCGCAAGCCGTTCGCGGCGGTCGCCACGCAGCTGGAAACCGGTGACCGCACGGTGTTCGTGCGCGGCAACACCGGCCAGGCGGTGCGTGCATCGAGCAGCATCCCCGGCGTGTTCGAGCCGGTGGTGATCGGCAAGTACCACTACGTCGACGGCGGCGTGGTCAGCCCGGTGCCGGTGGATGCGGCGCGCATGCTCGGCGCCGACTTCGTCATCGCCGTGGACATCTCCAGCAAGGCCAGCGGCAAGAACCCGGGCAGCGTGCTGGGCAACATCAACCAGTCGATCACGATCATGGGCCAGCGCCTGGGCCAGCAGGAGCTGGCGCGCGCCGATGTCGTCATCCGACCGAGCGTCAATGAAATCGGCCCGGCCGATTTCGAGCAGCGCAACAACGCGATCATGGAGGGCGAGCGCGCGGCGCTGTCGATGATTCCGCAGATCCGCCAGAAGCTGGCGCAGATGCAGCGCGCGCGCATCGCCGCGCAGGCGGCGAAGGCGCCGGTTGCGCCGACCCCCGTGAAGGTTGATCCGGAGTGCGAGAAGGAAGGCTTCCGCATTGGCAGCCTGTTCGGCCGCGACGACAAGTGCGAGGCGGCGCAGGCTTCGGCGCCCTGAGGTTTCGGCGGCGACTCGGCCTTCGGCCTCGACCCCCTCCCGACCTCCCCCTGCTCGCAGGGGGAGGAGCCATCAGGCCTCTTGCCTGACCAGCGGCGCCAGCTTGCGCGGACGGCTTGGCCAGGCGTGGCGCACGATCCGCCAGATCACTTCGCCAAACTGCTTCGGCAGCGAGCCGGTGTTGTAGTGCTGGCCATAGCGCGCGCAGATCTCGCGCACTTCGATCGCCATCTGTGCATAGCGGTTGGCCGGCACGTCCGGGTAGAAGTGGTGCTCGATCTGGTGGCTCAGGTTGCCCGACATCACGTTGAGCAGGCGACCACCGGCGATGTTGGACGAGCCGCGCAGCTGGCGCAGGTACCAGTGGCCACGCGATTCGTTGCGCACTGATTCCTTCGGGAAGGTCTCGGCGTCCGCGGTGAAGTGGCCGCAGAAGATGATCATGTACGTCCACAGGTTGCGCAGGACATTGGCAACCACGTTGCCCAGCAGCACTGGCAGGAAGAACGGACCGGCCAGCAGCGGGAACACGAGGTAATCCTTCACCACCTGGCGGCCCATCTTGCGCGCGACCGGGCGCAGCGCCTTGCGCATCTGCGCGTGAGTGGTCTTGCCGGCGAGCCAGCGGCCGACCTTGAGGTCCTGTATCGCCACGCCCCACTCGAACAGCAGCGCGAACACCACCGCCACGACCGGCTGCACCAGGTAGAACGGGCGCCAGCGCTGCTCGGGGAAGATCCGCAGCAGGCCGTATCCGATGTCGTCGTCCATGCCGCGCACGTTGGTGTACGTGTGGTGCTTGTAGTTGTGCGTCTTGCGCCAGTTGTCGCTGGTGCCGGCGATGTCCCATTCGTAGGTCTTGCCGTCGAGATGGGGGTCGCGCATCCAGTCGTACTGGCCGTGCATGACGTTATGGCCCAGCTCCATGTTTTCCATGATCTTGGCCAGCGCCAGCAGCAGCGTGCCGGCGATGCAGCCCGGCCAGAACAGCGCCGGCAGCAGCGTGCTGCCGAGGATCGCGCCTGCGAATAGCAGCACGCGTCCGGCCACGCCCATGTAGCGCACGGCCTTGACGATGGTGCGGATGTAATCGGCATCGCGCTGGCCGAGCGTGGCGACGGTGCGCGCGCGCAGGGCGTCGAGCTCTTCGCCGAAACGGTCGAGCTCGGCCGGGGTGAGCGGGCGGTTGCGATGCTTTTGCTTGGCAGTCGGCGCGGTCATCAGATCGCTCACAGGTCGAGTACGAGGTCGCTGGCGGCGGCGTTGACGCACAGCCTCAGCGCGGACACCGGTTCGCCGATGGCGTCGCCGGTGTGCAGGTGTCGGGTGGTGCCAGAGACCTTGCCGCAGGCGCAGGTGTTGCAGATGCCCATGCGGCAGCCGCTGGCGAGCTTGAGGCCCTGGCCTTCCAGCGCGGTCAGCAACGACTGCCCGCGCGGCACGCTGAGGGTGCGACCGCTGGCGGCGAGGGTGACTTCGACATTGCCGCCTGCCTCCGCGTCGATGCTGGTCGGGGGCGGCGTGAATGCCTCGGCGCTGAAGCTGCGTGCGTTCGACGCGACCAGGGTGCGTGCGCTGTCGACGAAACCACCGGGACCGCAGGCATAGACGGCCCGTTGCTCGAGGTCGGGAACCAGGGCCGACAGCATTTCACTGCCGATGCGTCCGCTGTGCTCACCTTCGGCCAGCTCGCGCTCGCGCGTCAGGACGAAGTGCACGGTGAACTGCGGAAAGCGCTGCGCCAGCGCGCGCAGTTCGTCGACGAAGCACAGCTCGTCGCGATTGCGCGCCCAGTAGAGAAGGGTCAGTGCCGTCGGCAGGCCGTTCGCGGCGTGCGCGCGAAGCAACGACATCAATGGCGTGATGCCGCTGCCGCCGGCGAGGAACAGCCAGGCGCCTTCCGTGCCCTGAGGCCACGTCATCTCGCCGAAGGCCTGGCCGAGGTCGACCACGTCGCCGATGCGCGCGTCCTGGCACAGGTGGCGGCTCATGCGGCCGCCCTCGATGTGCTTGACCGTCACGGCGATGCGGCCATCGGCGCGCGGTGCGTCGCTGAGGCTGTAGCTGCGCGTCATCCGCACGCCGTCGATCTCCACGCCCAGGTTGACGTGCTGGCCCGGCCGGAAGCCGCGCCAGTGGCGATTGGGTTGCAGCAGCAAGGTCACGGCATCGCGCGACTGCGCTTCGCGGCCGACGATGCGGGCCAGCGGGCGCTCCCAGGTCCAGGTCGGGTGCAGGCGCGTGGCCCAGAAGTCGAAGACATCGGGCGCGACCCAGCGGTGAAGCAGCGACAGCGGACTTCTCGCGCGGGCGGCTCGGGGGGGCCGGGGGCGGGGGACAGCGTTCATGGGTCCACTATACAGTCACACATACAAGTGTGTATACATGTGTGCATTAATAGGTCACGCGTATGATGCCACCTTCGATCAGCCCAGCCGACTTCGTGACCCAACGTCCTGAACTGCCTGGCCCCGCAGTGCCTGCCGAAAGCGATCACGCAGCCGGCCGCAAGGCATCGATTTCGCGCGAGGACATCCTGGCCGCGGCGCTGAAGCTGATCGGACCGCACCGCAGCGTCTCCACCCTGAGCCTGCGCGAGATCGCCCGCGAGGCCGGGATCGCGCCCAACAGCTTCTACCGCCAGTTCCGCGACACCGACGAGCTGGCCGTGGCCCTGATCGACCTGGCCGGCCGCTCCCTGCGCAAGATCGTGGGCGAAGCGCGTTACCGGGCGAAGACCGACCGCAGCATCGTGCGCAGCTCGGTCGAGGCGTTCATGGAGCAGGTCCGCGCCGACGACAAGCTGCTGCACGTGCTGTTGCGCGAAGGCACGGTCGGCTCGGACGCGTTCAAGCATGCGGTCGACCGCGAGCTGAATTTCTTCGAGGAAGAACTGCGCGTCGACCTGATCCGCCTGACCCGCGCCCAGGGCATCACCCTGCGCGAGCCGGCGCTGGTGGCCAAGGCGATCACCCGCCTGGTGTTCGCGATGGGGGCGGCAGCGATGGACTCGCCGCCGGAGAAGGACCCGGAGCTGATTCGTCAGCTGACGATGATGGTGCGGATGATCATTGCCGGATCGAGGACGTTGGCGGCAAGTTAGGCGCCACTTCCGTTCGTCCTGAGCGTAGCGCAGCGAAGTCGAAGGACCCCATAAGCGACCCTTCGACTTCGGCGCTGCGCGCCTACGCTCAGGGCGAACGGTTACGGGAGCGCCGCCTCGGTGACCATGACCAGCACGTCGCTGTCGCTGCCCAGGCCATGGGCCGCAGCCAGTGCCGGATCCCCGGCCACCCGCAGCAGGCCGGCCAGGCCGGCAGCCCCCGACGGCGTCGACTCCGGACCCCCGGCCTCGCGCAGCAGGTAGACCGCTTCGACCAGCCCGGACTCGTCGACTGCCACGGCCGATGCGCCGGCCCGGCGCAGGGCGGGCAGGGCGGCCGCGGAGGCCAGGCCGCAGGCGAGCATTTCGGCGACCGTGTGCAGGTCGCCCTCGATCAGGGTCGGCTGGCCGGCTTCGAGCGCGCGGGCGACGCAGGCGGCGGCCGCAGGTTCGACCACGACCAGGCGCGCCGGGCCGCCCATGTGCGGCGCCAGTCCGTCGGCCACGGCCGCGGCGAGGCCGCCGACTCCGGCCTGGACGAAGGCATGGCTGGGCCGCACGCCCAGTTCGCCCAACTGCACGCCAAGCTCGTCAGTGATCAGCCGGTAGCCCGCCATGACGTCGGCGACGATCTGGTTGCCGGGATCGGGATCGGTGTCGGCGATGAGCAGCCCGTCGCCGGCCGTGGCCGCTGCCGCCGCGGCATCGACTGCGTCGTCGTAACTGCCATCGACCATGACGATCTGCGCACCGCGATCGGCGATGCGCTGCACGCGCACCGGCCCGACCGACGCCGGCAGGTAGATGCGTGCGGCGGCGCCGGCGCGCTGCGCGGCCAACGCCACCGACAGGCCATGGTTGCCGTCGCTGGCGCAGATCAGTCGCGGCAGCGCCGTCGCGTGCGCGCTCGTCGTGGACAGCAAGTCCTGCAGTGACGCGGCACCGCTGGCGCGCGCCAGTGCACGCAATCCGGCAATCATTCCGCCGAGCACCTTGAAGTTGCCGAACGGTCGCTGGCTTTCGAGCTTGGCGAAAACGCGGCCTACGCCTGCGGTGGCAGCCAGCCGCGGCAGTTCGACCAGGTCCGTCGGCCGGTAGTCGGGAAACAGGAGGGCGAAATCCGCCGCGGTGTTGTGTGTCGTGCTGTCCATGTCGTCATCCTGCGTGTCCATCTGCGGTGATCAATCCTCGAGCGGCACCGGGATGGTGAGGCCGCGCTTGACCACGCTCATCGCCACGTTGGTGGTGAAGCGCGCGACGTTGGGATTCTCGCTGACCAGCCGGCCCATCAATGCATCGTACGTCTCGGCGTCGGGGGCGGTGACGACGAGGACGAAGTCGGCCTCGCCGGTCACGTAGAACGCCTGCTGCACGTGCTCCTGCGCGGCCAGCCACTTGCGCAGCTGCGACAGCAGGTCCGGGCGCTCGCGCTCGACCTGCAGCGAAACGATGAAGAGCGTCGTGCGGCCCACCGCCCTGGGGTCGACGATCGCCGACTCGCGTTCGATCACGCCCTGCTCGCGCAGACGGCGAAGGCGTCGCTGGATGGCCGACGGCGACAGCGCGACGTGCTCGGCAAGCTTGTCGGCGGTCTGCCCGGAATCCTGCTGCACCAGGTTCAGGAGTTGTCGGTCGAAGCGGTCGAGTTCCATGGCGCGCAGCTTATCGCGGCGGCGGTGCAGGAATTGCGCGTGAGGGCGGGGCATAACGCCGTGAACCTGCGCGCTGGCGGCGCCAGTATTCGTGCTCCGGGAACCCTGACCTGACCATCCGACCTGGCCGCCATGCAGATGCAGCTCCTGTACCAGACCCATTCCCCCTATGCGCGCAAGGCGCTGGTGTTCGCCCATGAGGTCGGCCTGGCCAGCTCGATCGAGGTGGTGCACCACGAGACCAGCCCGACGCGACGCAACGAGGATGTGTTCGCGCGCAACCCGCTGGGCAAGGTGCCGATACTGCTGCGGCCGGGCTTGCCGCCACTGTTCGATTCGGACGTGATCTGCGCCTGGCTCGACACCCGGCACGATGGCCCGCGATTGATTCCTGTCGACGGCGAGCAGCGCTGGCACGCGCTGCGCGTGCAGGCGGTTGCGCAGGGCCTGGCCGACGCCGGCATCGCGGTCCGCTGGGAAACGGTGCGGCGCCCGCAGCACCTTCGCTACCCGCCGCTGCGCGACGGCTACATCGCCAAACTCGAGAGCAGCTACGACTGGCTCGAGCGCGAGCTCAATGTCGATACGCTGCATGTCGGCCACGTCGCAGTTGCCTGCGCGTTGGACTGGCTGGAGTTCCGCCAGCTGCCATCGTTTCGCGAGGGGCGGCCGCGACTGAGCGCGTGGTTCGACGCGTTCGCCGCGCGGCCGTCGATGCTGGCCACGCCGTTGTCGGGTGACACGCAGGACTAGCGCGCGGGCAAGGGCATGCCGCGGAAGGCTTTCACCGTGCGCAGGACGAAGCTGGAGTTCACGTCGGCGACGCCGGCCTGGTTGAGCAGGCGATCGAGCAGGAAGCGCGAGAAATGCTCGAGGTCCTGCACGACGATCTGCAGAAGGTAGTCCATGTCGCCGGTGAGGGCGTGGCAGGCCACCACTTCGTCCCAGTCCTTGATGAAATCGACGAAGGTGGCGATCGCCTCGCTGTCGTGGCGCACCAGCTGCACACGCACGAAGGCCTGCAGGCCCAGGCCGAGGCGGTCGGGATCGACCTCGGCGCGGTAGCCGGCGATGACGCCCTCGCGTTCCAGCCGCTGCACCCGGCGCAGGCAGGCCGACGCCGACAGGTGGACGCGCTCGGCCAGCTCGGCATTGGTCAGGCGGCCGCTGCGCTGCAGTTCGGCAAGGACCAGCAGGTCGGTCCGGTCCAGTTCCACGGCGGCCATTTCGTGCGCTCTCTTTGGCAAAGACGCAAGAATATTGCGCCGTAACCGGATACCCGCGCAACTACGCAAGCTTATTGCGCGGTCTGGCCGCTAAAGTCAGTGATCAGTACAAGGAGTCCCCCATGAACTCAGCTACCCCCAGCCGCGTCGAACACCAGCTCACCGACAAGGGCTATGTGCCGGTGTACACGACGTCGGTGGTCGAGCAGCCGTGGGCGAGCTACAGCCAGGCCGACCACGACGTCTGGGCGACCCTGTTCAAGCGCCAGCGCGAGGTCCTCGTCGGCCGCGCCAGCGACGAGTTCCTGCGCACCCAGGAAGCGATGGGCATGACGCCCGACCGCATCCCGAAGTTCGAAGACCTCAACCGCATGCTGCGCAAGGCGACCGGCTGGGAGCTGGTCGGCGTCGAGGGCCTGTTGCCGGAGCTGACGTTCTTCGACCACCTGGCCAACCGCCGCTTCCCGGTGACCTGGTGGATCCGCAAGCCCGAGCAACTCGACTACCTGGCCGAGCCTGACCTGTTCCACGACCTGTTTGGGCACGTGCCGCTGCTGATGAACCCGGTGTTCGCCGACTACATGCAGGCCTATGGCCGCGGCGGCGTGAAGGCACACGGAATCGGCCCGGACGCGCTGGTCAACCTGACCCGCCTGTACTGGTACACGGTCGAGTTCGGCCTGATCCGCCAGCCCGATGGCCTGCGCATCTACGGCAGCGGCATCGTTTCGTCCAAGGGCGAGTCGATCCACTGCCTGGAAAGCGCGTCGCCGAACCGCATCGGCTTCGACCTCGAGCGGATCATGCGCACGCGCTACCGCATCGACACCTTCCAGAAGACCTACTTCGTCATCGACAGCTACGAGCAGTTGATGGAAGCGACCACGCCGGACTTCACGCCGATCTATGCCAGCCTGGCGCAGCAGGAGTCGATCCCCGCCGGCAACGTGCTGGCCACCGACACGGTGTTCAACCGCGGCACCGGCGAAGGCTGGGCGACCGACGGCGACGTCTGACACCGTCGTCCCTCCGCCTGACACCGTCATCCTTCCGCCTGACACCGTCATCCCGGCGTACGCCGGGATCCAGGCCCGCAACCTCGAAGCTCCCTCACGTCATCCCGGCGAAAGCCGGGACCCATCTGCTCTAGCCCTGCACCGCCTGCCACGCCTGATGGCCGTGCCGCGCCGGCGCAGCCGCCAACAGCTGCCTCGCCAGCGTCCGCGCCGCCACCCGCAACTCCGGTACCGCCGTGATTTCCCACAACTGCGCGCGCAGCAGCGGACCGAGCGCATAGAGGCCACGCACCACGCTGCCGTTGCCATCGAGCGCCTCGAAGCGCGGCGACGCATTGATCCCCAGCCCGAGCGGGTCGGCACTGAGCATCCCCGAGTCGCGCAACTGCGCCACCAGCGGATGGCTGGTGCGCTCCAGGTCGGTATCGAAGCCGGTGGCGCGGATGAGCACGTCGAACTGCTCGCTGCTGGCGTGGGCGAAGCCGCGTTCGCGAATCAGCACCTCGATTGCGTCGCCGCCACGGCGCGCGCGCAGCATCCGCCCGGCGCGGATGCGCAGCCGTCCACGCACGCGCAGCTCTTCGATCTCGTTCGCCAGCGCCGGCGCCAGGCGGTGGCGCAGCACTTCCCAGTGCGCGCGCAGGTGGCGCAGGAACTGACCGCGCTGCGGCACCGGCAGGCCACGCCAGAAACGCTGGATGTACGGCCGCAGCGCATCGATCAGCGCACGCCAGTCCGGCACGATCGGTATCAGCGTGCGCAATGCCCGCACCAGTTGCCGCAGGTCGTGGCTGTTGAGCGCCTGCAGCACCGTCGGCGGCAGCGCGATGGCCGCGATGGGATCCTCGCTGTGCGCGTTCGGCAACAGGCCGTGCCGCGACAATGCGGTGATCGGCCCGCGATGACCACGGCGGTGCAAGGTCGTCACCACGTCGGCCATGGTCAGGCCGGTGCCGATCACCAGCACGCGCGCGCCGGGTGGAACGTTGTCGATCGCACCGGTTCCGTCCAGCCCGTTCTGCCAGGGCCAGCCCAGGTAACTGGGATGCACGGCCAGGCGCGGCCCGACGCCCGCCAGCGGTTGCGGCGGCAGCGCGCCCACGGTCAGCACCACCACGTCGCTGAGGAAATCGGCGCCGTCGGCGAGATGGATGCGGAAGGCTCCGGCATCGCGCTGGATCGCGATCGCCTCCTGCTCGACCCGCGCCAGCGCCGCCAGCGACACCTGCGCGGCACCGTGCAGGCGTGAATGCAGGTACTCGCCGTAGACCAGGCGCGGCAGGAAACTGTGGCGCGCGCGTTCGGTCAGGCTCAGCCAGTCGGCGAACTCGCCGGGATGGTCGGACGTGGCGCCCAGGTCGCGCGCCCTGACGTTGAGCAGGTGCTCGGGCCGCGCTTCGCCATAGGCAACGCCGCGACCGTAGCTGTCGGGCGTGCCGACCAGCTGGATGTCGACGCCGGCAGGCGCGGCCCGCGCCAGTTCGGTGGCCAGTACGCAGCCGCTGAATCCTGCACCGATGATGCTGATCCGCATGACATCCACTCCGTCGCTGTCGGGGCGTCCATTGGTAACCGGACTGCGCGGCGCGGTGGTAAATCTGCGGTTATCCGGTCGGAACGCTTTTTCAGCGCGACATAACGGATTGCCATATCGCTCAGCGGGCGGGCCGGCACTGCGCATCCACGTCGGTGTCGAGGTGGCTCACGCACAGGCTGAAATCGGCCGGGAGGTCGTTGCGCTCGCGCGCCTGGCCGACCGCGACATCGAACGCGCCGGCAGGACGCCGATCGGCGAACAACACGTAGTGGCAATGGCCGCTGGCACTGCGCAGGCATTGGAAGCGGACCTTGCCGTCGGCGACGTGCGTGCTGCTGAGCAGGGTGTCCACGCCGTTCTCGGCGCTGCGCGCAACGAGCGTGGTGCCACCGCCGCCAGTGCCGCCTGCCAGGCCAACCAGGCTGAGGAGAAAGTAGACGAAAGCCATAACACTGCGCATGGGGCATCCTTCCGCGGCAACGAGGCCGCGAGCGTGGGTACTGCATGACGATGGGTCGGCGGTCGCGCCGGCTGGCGTGCTGTTACATCTGTTTGAACAGCGCCATGAAGGGCTGGCTGACGGTGAGAGTTTCCGGACGCTGGCGCAGGCGCACCACGCCCTTGCCGCTGTCGTCGCGCACGATCGATGCGATCGCCTTGAGGTTGACGATGGTGGAGCGGTGGATCTGACGGAACACGGTCGGGTCGAGCGCGACCAGCAGTTCGCGGATCGGCTTGCGGATCAGCGCTTCGCCTTCGGCGGTCATCACCACCGTGTACTTGTTGTCGGCACGGAAGTAGGCGACGTCGTCGACCATGATCAGGCGCGTGTCGCGGCCGGCGCTGGCGGTGATCCAGGTCAGCGGCGGCTCGCTGCGGCGCGGCACCAGGTCGAGGCTTGCCACCAGTTCGGCGAGCGTGGCCGCATCGACGCTGCCAGCCGCGGCGCGCGCCTGCACGCGCTTGGCGGTCGCCGCCAGTCGCTCGCGGCTCACCGGCTTGAGCAGGTAATCGATGGCACCGTGCTCGAAGGCATCGATGGCGTACTGGTCGTAGGCGGTGACGAATACCGCCTGCGTGCCCGGGCTGGCCTGTGCGGCGGCAGCGGCCACGTCCAGTCCCGTCAAGCCCGGCATGCGGATGTCGAGGAAGGCAACGTCGGGGCGGTGCTCGGCGATGGCTTCCAGCGCGCTGGCGCCGTCCTCGCACTGTGCGACCACGTTCAGCTCCGGCCAGACCTCGCCGAGCAGCTCGACCAGCGCGTTGCGCAGCAGCTCCTCGTCTTCGGCGACCACGGCGGTCATCACTTTGTTCTCAGCCACGGCCGGCCTCCTGCGGTCCCGCGACCGGGACGGTGATGGTGGCGGCGACGCCGGTGGGGAAGTTGGCCACGATCGCCAGCGTTGCCGCGTTGCCGTAGACCAGGCGCAGGCGTTCACGCACGTTCCTCAGGCCGATGCCGGTGCCGGTGCTTTCGGCGTTGAAGCCGCCGCCGTCGTCGGCCACGGTCACCGAAACGATGCGGTCGTTGCTGCGCGCGATGATCCACACCGTGCCGCCACCGGGCTTGGGTTCCAGGCCGTGCTTGATCGCGTTCTCGACCAGCGTCTGCAGCATCATCGGCGGAAGCGGCGTCGCGCGCAGGTCTTCGGGCACGTCGATCTGCAGCGCCAGGCGCGGGCCCATGCGCAGCTTGAGGATCTCCAGGTAGGCGCGCGAGCGCTCCAGCTCCACGCCCAGCGTCGACAGTGCTTCGTCGGTGCGCGGAAGCGAATGGCGCAGGTACAGGATCAGATGCCCGAGCATCTCGTCGGCGCGGGCCGGGTCGGTGCGGGTCAGGTACTGCGCACTGGCGAGCGTGTTGTAGAGGAAGTGCGGTTCGACCTGTGCGTGCAGCAGGCTCAGCTTGGCCACGGTCAGCTCCTTCTCGGTCACCGTCTGCGCCGCGGCCGCCTGTTCGCTGCGGCGACGCTCGGCGATGCGGCGCGCCACGGCGCGGGTGATGGCTTCGGCGTTCTCGAGGTTGGTGCCGTCGTCGACGCGGAACCAGTCGCTCCAGGCGCCGCTTTCCGGCTCGCAAATCAGCGTCACGCTGCCGGTGCCGCGGCCCGGCGTCACCGTCGCGGAAATCTGGTTGCGCGGAATGCCCAGCAGCTCCAGCGGGTTGATGTAGCGCGAGGGCGAATCGCCATAGGGCTGCAGGCGCTTTACCTTGGCGCGGATCTGCAGGCTGTCGCGGGCGCTTTCGATGTCTTCCGTGCGCGGCAGTTCGCGGATCGCCGCATCGAGCAGGTCGAAGGCTTCACCGGCCTCGAACGGAATCTCGATCTGCCGGCGCTGGCGGTTGGCCAGCGTGGTTGCGTCGACCTGGCCTGCGATCAGCCGCACCCGCCGCAGGTGCGAGACCGCTTCGATGATCACGAAGCCGATGGTGACGAAGAACAGGAACGAGACGGGCCAGCCATCGAAGCGCCCGAGCGGGGTCGCGTCGATCAGCATCGCCAGCACCAGGAACGCCAGGAACCAGGCGGCGACAAGGCGGGCGATGAAGGTGAAGTTGGTGACCATGCGGCGTGGTGGGACCGTGTCGGGATTCAGTGCGGCAGAGCATACGGGCGGCGTGCGCGGGCAGGGGCCAGGTTGCGACGGAACCGGCCATGGCGCGACGAAACGCCTGCTGGCTTGCCTACATCACGGCGCCACGCAGCCAGCGCATGGTCATGATCCCCAGCACGGTCATCGCCAGCGACCCCAGCAGGTGCAGCGCGATGGTCACCAGCGCCCAGCCGTAGGCTTCGCGCTGCAGCAGCTGCACGGTTTCGGCGGAGAACGTCGAGAAGGTGGTCAGGCCGCCGAGCAGGCCGGTGATCACGAACAGGCGCCATTCCGGTGCCACGCCCTGGCTGGCGCCGAACCACGCCACCGCCAGGCCGATCAGGTAGCCACCGCCGAGGTTGGCGGCGAGCGTGCCCAGCGGCACGCTGCCGTGCACCGGGTTCAGCCAGACCGAGAGCCCCCAGCGTGCCCACGAACCGAGCGTGGCGCCAAGCGCGATGGCCAGCAGTGAATTGAGCATGCCGAACTCCAGGGTGTCTGCGTGGCAAGGGTACGGCGGACCGGGCCGGCAGCGTCAACACATCGGCGCCACGGCCGCGGACTAGACTGGTTTTTCCCCCGCACCGCGCCTTCACCATGAGCGACCGCATCCGCCACCCCGGCCTGTGCGACCGGCGCATGAGCGCCGAACGGGCCGCCGCCCTGATCCGCCCCGGCATGACCGTCGCCATGAGCGGCTTCACCGGCGCCGGCTATCCCAAGGCCGTACCGCAGGCATTGGCGGCGCAGATCGAACAGGCGCACGACGCCGGCGAAGCCTTTCGCATCAAGGTATTGACCGGTGCCTCGACCGCGCCCGAACTCGACGGCGTACTCGCCCGTGCAGAAGGCATCGAACTGCGCCTGCCGTACCAGTCAGACCCGGCCCTGCGCGAACGCATCAACGCTGGTGAGCTCGACTACATCGACCTGCACCTCAGCCATGTCGCCCAGTACACGTGGTTCGGATTCTATGGTGCGGTCGATGTCGCCGTGATCGAGGTCACCGCGATCACCGAGGACGGCCGCCTGGTGCCGTCGTCGTCGGTGGGTAACAACAAGACCTGGCTCGACCAGGCCGACAAAGTGATCCTCGAGGTCAACCGCTGGCAGCCGGCGGCCTTGGAGGGCATGCACGATGTCTACTACGGCACCGCGCTGCCGCCGAACCGCAAACCCATTCCGTTGCTGCATCCCGATGACCGCATCGGCGAGCCGTACCTGCGCTGCGACCCGGACAAGATCATCGCCATCGTCGAGACCGACGCACCGGACCGCAATTCGCCGTTCACCCCGCCCGACGCCGATTCGAAGCAGATCGCCGCGCACCTGCTCGACTTCTACGCGCACGAGGTTCGCCGTGGCCGCCTCACCCCGCAGCTGCTGCCACTCCAGTCGGGCGTCGGCAACATCGCCAATGCGGTGCTGACCGGCCTCGCCCAGGCCGGCTACCGCGACCTCACCGCGTTCACCGAGGTGATCCAGGACGGCATGCTGGAGCTGCTCAAGAGCGGCGTGGTGCGGATGGCGTCGGCAACGTCATTCTCGCTGAGCCCGGCCGGCATCGACGAGTTCCTCGCCCACCTCGATCACTACCGCGAGCGGATCGTGCTGCGCACGCAGGAGATCTCCAACCATCCCGAGCTGGTGCGGCGCCTGGGTTGCATCGCCATGAACGGCATGATCGAGGCCGACCTCTACGGCAACATCAACTCCACCCACGTCGCCGGCACGCGGATCATGAACGGCATCGGCGGCAGCGGCGATTTCGCGCGCAACGCCTATCTGTCGGTGTTCATGTCTCCGAGCACGGCCAAGGGCGGGCGCATCTCGTCGATCGTGCCGATGGCCAGCCACGTCGACCACACCGAGCACGACGTCATGGTCGTGGTCACCGAACAGGGCCTGGCCGACCTGCGCGGCCTGGCGCCGAAGCAGCGCGCGCAGCGCGTGATCGATGCCTGCGCGCACCCGTCCTACCGGCCGATGCTGCAGGACTACTTCGACCGCGCGAGACGCGACAGTTACGGCAAGCACACGCCGCACCTGCTGACCGAGGCGCTGTCGTGGCACCAGCGCTTCATCGATACGGGCGACATGCGGGTTTGACCGTCATCCCGGCGAACGCCGGGATCCATTTGCCTTGACTTCGTCGGAACGTCCATGGATTCCCGCCTGCGCGGGAATGACGGCTTGCTTACTTCACCGGATTCGCCGCGCGGAGGTACGCCGCCAATCCACGCTCGCGACTCTCGACAAACGTCTCGCCCGTGGGCGAGTACTCCACGATCCGGTCCGGCCGGAAGTTGCGGAAGTCCGCGCGCAGGCGGCACCACGCCCCCAGCGTCCAGCTGCCCCCCCAGAACGCCAGGCACAGCGGCTCGATCTCGCGCTCACTGGCGCGCGCATCGTTGTCGCGATAGCGCAGGCGCAATACCTGCGCACTGGTCACTGCGGCATGCAGATCGTCGATCAGCCCGCTGTTCTCCAGACGGTCGACTTCGGGCGCGAAGATGCGCGTGCGTTCGCTGCGCTCGCGCAGTTCCGGTGGCAACACCGCCTCGATCTTCAGCAACGCCGCGGCGGCTTCGCGTCCCAGCCGCACGCCGCCGAAGGCGCGGACGAACCGCGTGCCGACCACCAGCGCTTCGAGCTCGTCGGCCGTGAACATCAGCGGCGGGATGTCCGAGCCCTTGCGCAGCATGTAGCCGACGCCGGCCTCACCTTCGATCGGCACGCCGGAACGTTGCAGGTCGGCAACGTCGCGGTAGACCGTGCGCAACGACACGGCGAGTGTCTCGGCCAGTCGTTGTGCGGTGAGTGCGGAACGGCGTCCACGCAGGGCATGGATCAGAAGGAAGAGGCGGTCGGCGCGGCGCATGCGGCATGATCGCCCGCCGTCGCGTCAGGCTCAACGCCGGTTAGCGATACCACCGGCGGTTTTGCGACCGCGCGTCTCATATACGCAACTCCGAGCGCGGTGTTGGCGCCAGCCGCAGCCGCTGCGGCGGTTGCCTCAGGCCATCGAGCAGGGCCTGCGCGACCGCCGTGTTCCACAGGCCGTCGGCCAGTAGGGCCGACTCGTAGCGATGGTGGGCGTCGACATCGGCGAAGCGCGCGAACCACACCAGCACCTGCTCGCCTTCGCGCACTGGCAGGCGCGGAAAGGTGTTGGGCGCCGACTCGGTGACATACACGCCGATCAGCTCGGCGCCGGCGGCGAGCAGGCGAGGTGCCAGCTGCTGTTCGAAGCGTTGGGCGAATCCGCTGTCGGCCGCTTCATCGAGGTAACAGATGCCGGCTTCGACCAGGCCCTTCGCAGCGTCCGCCGCGCCCTGCGCCGGACGCGCGCCACTGCGTGCAAGCGCGCTGTCGGTCCGCAGCGGACGCAGCAACAGCACGTCGTCGCTGTCGATCATCGTGGCGTTGGCTTCGTCGCGATGGCGTGCCCATGTCGGCCCGCCATAGAAGCCGTTCAAGGCCTCGGCGCGTACCGGCATGTCGGCGAACCCGCGCATCCAGACAAAACGGTTGTCATCGTCGAGATCGCGGAACTGGCCGATCACGTGCATGCCCACCGCTTCCTGCGGCTCGATGAACTCGCGTTCGAACAGTTCGACCAGGTCGTCGCGACGACCGGGCCGCAGCGTGTACTGGCGCAGTTCGATCACGCCATCGTCGTGCAGCAGCCGACCTTCCTCGTCGCTGCGGCGGAACCACATGTGCCAGTTGGTTTCCCAGGTTTCGCCCTGGTCCTGCGAGAACGCCTGCTGCCAGTGCGCGGTGTTGGCACTGACCTGGCTCCAGCGGAAGCGGACCTGCACCGGCTGCCCCTCGTGCTCGCCGTGGCCATGGAACGTGCCGGTGCCGTTGTCGAAGTGCCCGACCATCGGCGACTCCAGGCGGCCGTCGTGGTTGCCGGCCCAGTAGAGGCTCCATTGCCGCGATTCCGGGCTGAACAGCCGCAGGGTCATGCCGATGAAGCGCTCGCCGACGCCCGGGCGATGCCAGTCACTGACGAAATCGTCGACATTGCCCAGCCCGCCCAGCAGCGGCTGGCACCACTGGCTGGCGCCGAAGATTTCCCACTCCGTGGACCCGGCCAGGCGCTGTTTCAGGCGCTCGTTGCGGATCTGCCACTGGCCGTGGAGGAAGTCGAAGTCGTGGCGTCCGTCGGCGACGTGCCCCGTGCTCATGGCGGGCGCGGTGGCCGTCGCGCTGCGGGTCCCCGCGCGCAGCGGCAGCATCACCAGCGCCTGAGCGCTGGCGGCCAGCTGCAGCAGCAGGCGGCGATAGCGGTCGACGGTACCGGTGCCGAGCCGGTTCTGACGCAGGTTGCCGGCCGTCCTGCCGGTTGCATTGCCAATGCCCATTGCGGCGCTCCCGCCGACGTGCCGATCGCACCGTCACACAGTGCGACGGTGCTGCTGCCAGCCTCCTGTCAGCAGCCGTGCGACGTTCCGGGCCGGCCGGACGGCCCACCGCGACTGCCGCATCGGCGACAATGGCGGTCCCGTTGCCGCTTCCCGCCGTGCCCATGTCGACTCCAACGCCGCAATCCATCTCCCTGACCCGCTACCTGATCGAAGAGCAGCGCGCCGGCCGCATCAACGCCGATGCCCGCCTGCTGATCGAAGTGGTTGCCCGTGCCTGCAAGACGATCTCGATCGCGGTCGGCAAGGGCGCGCTCGGCGGCGTCCTCGGCGACGCGGGCGCTGCCGGCGAGGCCAGCATCAACATCCAGGGCGAGGCGCAGAAGAAGCTCGACGTGCTGTCCAACGAGATCCTGCTCGAAGCCAACGCCTGGGGCGGGCATCTCGCCGGCCTGGCCTCGGAGGAGATGGACACCTCGCAGCCGATTCCCGACGTCTACCCGCGCGGCAACTACCTGCTGCTGTTCGATCCCCTCGACGGCAGCTCCAACATCGACGTCAACATTTCCGTCGGCACCATCTTCTCGGTGCTGCGCTGCCCCGAAGGCGTCACCCAGGCGCAGGACGAGCACTTCCTGCAGCCCGGCACCGCCCAGGTCGCGGCCGGCTACTGCACCTACGGGCCGAGCACGATGCTGGTGCTGACGATCGGCCACGGCACGCACGCCTTCACCCTCGACCGTGAAGTGGGCAGTTTCGTGATGACCACGCGCGGCATGCGCATTCCCGAGGAGACGAAGGAGTTCGCGGTCAACATGTCCAACCAGCGCTTCTGGGAAGCGCCGATGCAGCACTACGTCGGCGACCTGCTCAGCGGCAAGGAAGGCCCGCGCGGCAAGGACTTCAACATGCGCTGGGTCGCGTCCATGGTCGCCGACGTGCACCGCATCCTCACCCGCGGCGGCATCTTCAGCTATCCGCTCGACAGCAAGTGCGCGGCGAAGGGCGGCAAGCTGCGCCTGATGTACGAAGCCAACCCGATGAGCCTGCTGGTCGAGCAGGCCGGTGGCGCCGCCAGCACCGGTCGCCAGCGCATGCTCGAAGTGCAGCCGACGGGCCTGCACCAGCGCGTGCCGGTGTTCCTCGGTTCAAAGAGCGAAGTCGAAGCCGCCGTGCGTTATCACCGCGAGCACGACGAGCAGGGCGCGTCGAAGCACGCGTGACGCGCTGAATGCGAGTGCGGCGCCCTCGCGCGCCGCACTCACGAAGTTGAACCGCGTTGGCGCGATTCGTGCCGGGAAAACGCGTGGTTTTTCGTATTCCTTTTGACCGTTCATCGTCATCCCTGCCGTAAATAACACTGCGTATCCATGTGTAGTGGCAGCATTCTGCAGCCACGGCAGGGCCTGTTAATGCATTTCGGGCCGGCCCTCCGGGTTGCCACCCAACGGCCCAACCCGGAATGTTCGAAATGCGCCAGCAGGTCCTGTCGGGAGACGGAGACGGAGATGGCGATCGAAGGAACGCAGGAAGCATTGTCGGGCGCCCCCGGCGCGCGTGAACTCATCTACGTCACCCGCGGCGGCGCCGGTCGCGTGCTTGCCCTGGGCGGCCTCCAGCAGATGGGCTGGAACCTGCGTCGCGCGCCCGATGCGCGCAGCGTGTTGCGCATCCTGCAGCGCGATACGCGGCAGCCGCATGCGGCGCTGCTCGACCTGCGCGAAGGCTTCACGCAACAGGACCTGGCCGAGTTCGGCGGCGCGTTGTCGGCGGCCAACGTCGGCTGGGTGGCCGGCATCGATGCGCGCCAGCTCGACGAAGAGCCGGTGCGCAAGCTCATCCGCGACTACTGCTACGACTACCTGACGCTGCCATGCCCGGAAGCGGTGATGAACACCGTGATCGGCCACGCCCACGGCATGGCCAGCCTCGCCTGCGAAGGCGGCGACGTCACCAGCGAGGCCGGGTTCGACGGCATGATCGGCGAGAGCGGCGCCATGCGCACGCTGTGCCGCACGCTGCGCAAGGCGGCGTTGACCGAGGCGCCGGTGTTCATCGCCGGCGAGACCGGCACCGGCAAGGAACTGGCGGCGATGGCCGTGCACCGGCATTCGCGCCGGCATGCGCATCCGTTCGTGGCGATCAACTGCGGTGCGATTCCGCACAGCCTGATCCAGTCGGAACTGTTCGGTTACGAGCGCGGTGCGTTCACCGGCGCGCAGCAGCGCAAGCTCGGCCGCATCGAGATGGCCAACGGCGGCACCCTGTTCCTCGACGAGATCGGCGACCTGCCGCTGGAGAGCCAGGCTTCACTGCTGCGCTTCCTGCAGCAAGGCAGCATCGAACGACTGGGCGGCCACGAGCAGATCCCGATCGACGTGCGCATCATTTCCGCCACCCACCATGACCTCGACCTCGCCGTCGCCGACGGCCGCTTCCGCGCCGACCTCTACCACCGCCTGTGCGTCCTGCGCCTGCAGCAGCCGCCGCTGCGCGAGCGCGGCAGCGACATCGACCGCATCGCCGAGTACGCACTGCAGCGCTATTCGCAGGAAGGCCATCGCACGCTCAAGGGTTTCGCCCCGTGTGCGCGCCAGGCGCTGCACAGCCATGGCTGGCCGGGCAACGTGCGCGAGCTGATCAACCGCGTCCGCCAGGCCGTGGTGATGGCCGAGGGTCGCCTGATCACCGCGGCCGACCTGCACATCGAGAACGCACTGGCGACACCACCGCCGACACTCGACGAAGTCCGCGATGCGGCCACGCGCAATGCCATCGAGCATTCGCTGCATCGCAACCGCGGCCGGTTGGTCGACGTCGCGCGCGAGCTGGGTGTGTCGCGGGTGACCCTGTACCGGCTCATGCAGCGCCACGGCCTGCGCGCGAGCGACCCCGAGTCGCCGAACACGATCAGCGTTGCTTGATGGGATCGCGTTGCCGAGCGCCTTAGACGGCGGGCCGGCGGCATGCGAGGATGGCCGCTGCCGCCGGATCCCCTGCCTTCCGCATGTCCAGCCCACCCGCAGCCCGCGCTCTCACCGCCCAGGACAACGACTTCATCGAGGTCTATCCGGACGTCCTGACGCCCGCCCAGTGCGCCAGCCTGGTGGAGCGCTTCAGCGCCAGCGGCGACACGGTGCCCGGACGCGTCGGTGGCGGCGTGATGCCCGACCTCAAGGACAGCCGCGACCTCACCATCAGCGGGCGCGAGGAATGGCGCGATGTCGAGACGACGCTGAACCTGGCGGTGTTCCGCGGCGTGATTGCCTACCTGCGCCGTTACCCGCACACGCTGATCGCACCGCTGATGCTGGAAACCCCGGGCGACGACGGCAAGAGCCATCGCCTCACCCCGGAACGCATGGCGGTGATGGACGACGAAGACCTGGCGCCGGTGATCCGCACCGTGCTGCGGCCGGGCTCGATCAACCTGCAACGCTACAGCGCCAACCGCGGCGGCTATCCCTACTGGCACTGCGAGCTGTACCCGCGCGACCCGCGTGCGGAAACGCTGCACCGGCACCTGCTGTGGACCATCTACCTCAACGACGGCTTCGAGGAAGGCGAGACCGAGTTCCTCTACCAGCAGCGCAAGATCGTGCCGCGAACGGGCAGCCTGCTGATCGCACCGGCTGCGTTCACGCACACCCATCGCGGCAACCGGCCCAAGGGCGACGACAAGTTCATTGCGACCAGCTGGGTGTTGTTCCAGCGCGCCGAGCAGCTGTTCGGCGCCGGATGAGGCGCCGGAAGATGATCGCTGGCGTGGCGGCCGTTACACCGTGCGCGGATGGTTCAGCACGAGCCAGTACAGGCCGACCTGCTTGACCGCCCAGACGAACTGCTCGAAGTCGACCGGTTTCTGGATGTAGCTGTTGACGCCCAGCGCGTAGCTGGCCTCGACATCGAACGGCTCGGCACTGGTGGTCAGCACCACCACCGGCAGCGTGCGCGTGGCTTCGTTGGCGCGTACGGCCTGCAGCACTTCGCGACCGTCGACCTTGGGCAGGTTGAGGTCCAGCAGCATGATCGAGGGCAGGTCCTCGGGGTCGCGATCGCTGTATTTGCCACGGGCGAACAGGTAGTCGAGCGCCTCGGCGCCATCACCGACCACCACCAGGCGGTTTGCGATCTTCGCCTCGTCGAAGGCGAGGCGGGTCAGTTCGACATCGTCGGGATTGTCCTCGACGAGCAGGATTTCCTTGTGCATCAAATAGCGTCCTCTGTCGCTGTGACCGGCAACTCGAGGGTAAAGATGGCACCGGCTTCAGGCTGTGATTCGGCCCGCACGCAACCGCGATGTCGCTCTGCGATGCGTCGGGCGATCGCCAGCCCCAGACCGTGACCACCCCCCTGGTCCGGTCCGTGCAGCCGCTGGAAAGGCTCGAACAGCTTGTGAGCATAGCGCATGTCGAATCCGATGCCCTGGTCACGGATCTGCACCTGCAGCGTGTCGCCTTCGCGATGGCCGCTGACGTCGATGCGGATGGGCTGGCGGTCGCGCGAGAACTTCCAGGCGTTGCCCATCAGCTGCACCAGCAGCAGCTTGAGCAGGCGTTCGTCGCCCTCGACCTGCAGGTCCGGCTGCACGCGGATCTCGGCGCGACGCTCCGGTTCGGCGTCCTGCAGCTCGGCACCGACCCAGTCGGCCAGCAGGCTCAGGTCGACCGTACTTGCCTTGAGTTCGGCGCGGGTGACGTAGGACAGGTCATTGAGTGCGCTGAGCAGGCTGCTCATGCGCGCCGCGGCGGCGCGGATGCGCGACAGGTAATCGCGATCGGTGGCGTCGAGGCGGTCGTGGGCGCGGTCGGCCAACAGCGCCGAGAAACTCTCGATCGACCGTAGCGGCGCGCGCAGGTCGTGCGACACCGAATCGGCAAACAGCTGCAGCTGCCGGTTGGAGACATCGCGCGCGGCGTGTTCCGCTTCGGCGCGCGATTCCAGCGCCAGCTCGGCGGCGCGCTGCGCGCTGATGTCGCGCAGCTGCACCAGCAGGTAGAGCGGTGCACCGAAGTCGTCGCGCATCACGGCGATGTTGATGTGGGCCCACAGGGTCTCGCCGCTGCGATGCAGGTAGCGCTTCTGTGCGTCGAGCGTGGGAATGCTGCCGTCGATCAGGCCACGCAGGTACGACTGCGTGAGCGAGATGTCGTCGGGATGGGTGAAGGCGACCGTCGGACGGCCGAGCACTTCGGCCGCGCTGTAGCCGAACATGCGCTCGAATGCCGGATTGACCTCGACCCAGTGTCCATTCAGATCGACGATCGCCATGCCGACCCCGGACGCGGCCATCGCCAGCCGGAAGCGGTCGACTCCGGTTTCTTGGCCGGTGATGTTGCTCATCGGGATGGGTAACTCTGAACCTGCCGCAATGGCGGAGTGTATCCAACCCGATTGTGACGGGGTGGTGCACGGGTCGGGAAATCTGGCGATACCGGCCGATCCAGCACAATGGCAGCCATGGACATGCTGCAAGCCCACCACCCACTGGCCCAGCAAGGGCTGTTCCTGTTGATCCTGGCCGGCTCCCTGTATCTGTTCATCAGCGAACGGTTACGCGTGGACGTCACTGCGATGCTGACCCTGCTGGCACTGGTGCTGGCCGGGGTCCTGGACGCGCGACAGGCGCTGTCGGGCTTCGCCAGCGAACCGGCGATCATCGTTGCGGCAGTGTTCGTCATCTCGGGCGGGCTGGCGGCGACGGGCATCACAGAGCGCATCGGTCAGGCCATCGGCCGCGCCGCCGGCCACAGCGAAAGCCGTGCAATCGCAGTGGTGATGCCGGCCGTGGCGGCACTGTCGTCATTCACCCATCACGTGATGGTGACCGCGATGATGCTGCCGATCCTGACGCGGTTCGCGCGCCAGCGCGGCATGTCGGCATCGCGCCTGTTGATGCCGATGTCGTTCGCCGCATCGCTGGGCACCACGCTCACCCTGGTCAGTGCACCGGCGTTCCTGCTGGCCGACAACCTCATCGAGCGCACGGGCGCCGAAGGCCTGGGGATTTTCTCGATCACGCCCATTGGCCTGGCGCTGGTCGCGATCGGCGTGGTCTACATGCTGCTCGCCCGCTGGCTGCTGCCGCGCCGCCTGGGCGCACTCGGCGGCGATGGCTACCTGCGCCTGGACCGTTACCGGACCGAGCTGGTCGTGGTCGAGGGATCGCGCTGGAACACACGGCCGATGGCGGACCTGCAGAAAGCCCAGGGTGAAGGCGTGCGCCTGCTCGGCTGGCTGCGCGATGGCCAACTGCGTGACGATCTGTCCCTGCAGTCGAGCGTGCTCGTCGGCGACATCCTGCTGCTCGAGGCATCGGCCGATGCACTGGCGTCGCTGCATGACGATCCGGGCCTGGACCTGCAACCGATCGCGCGCTACCGCGGCCAGGCCAGCGGTGACGGCGAGGCGCAGCTGGTGCAGGCGGTGGTCGCACCGGCTTCGGAGTTCATTGGCCACAGCATCCGCGAACTCGACTTTGCACGCCGTTTCCATGCCGTGATCGCCGGCCTGTGGCGACGCGATGGCGACGTGCCGCCGCGCCTGGCGGAAGCGCGCCTGCGCGAAGGCGACCTGCTGGTGCTGTGGGGTCGCCCTTCGCAGTTCGCCGAACTGGCGGCGCACCATGGCTTCCTGATGCTGGTTCCGTTCGCGGGCGAGGCGCGGCGGCGCGTGCGTGCGCCGGTTGCATTGGCCATCCTCGCATTGACCGTTCTCGCGGCCGCGACCGAGTGGCTGCCGGCATCGCTGGCGTTCCTGCTCGGCGCGGTGGCGATGGTCGCCACGCGTTGTGTCGATGTCGAGCAGGCGTACCGCGAGATCGACGTGCGCATCTTCGTGATGATCGCCGGCGTCATTCCGCTCGGCATCGCCATGGAGCAGACCGGCACCGCGCAGCTGCTCGCCTCGGGGTTGTTGCACGTGGTCGCCGGCTGGCCCGCGCTGGCGGTGCTGCTGGTGATGTTCACCGTCGCCGCGCTGCTCACGCAGATCCTGTCCGACGCGGCGACGACGGTGCTGCTCGGGCCGGTCGCAGTGGAGCTGGCGCAATCGCTGGGGCTGGCGCCGACGCCGTTCGTGGTCTGCACGGCGCTCGGCGCGGTGGTCGCGTTCCTCACCCCGATCGGCCATCACGGCAACCTGCTGATCCTCGGTCCGGGCCAGTACCGCTTCTCCGACTTCCTGCGCCTGGGCCTGCCGTTGACCGCACTGATCGCGCTGGTCTGTGCCTGGATGTCGCGATGGCTCTGGCTCGGCGGGCCGTTGCTGCCGGGCGGATGACGACCCTGCGAATTGTTCTGATGGGTGGCCACTGCTGGCCGGCGTTTGCTCCTTGACCAACCAGGGAGCCCGCACATGGAACGTTCTGGCAAGCGTGTAATTCGCATCACCTTGATGGCTGCAGCAATCGTCGCGGGAAGCGCGGCAGCAGCACCCGTAAGGATCCCCTTGAGCCAGCTGCGCGCGGACGAGGAACGACTGACTGCCGATCCACTGATGCGCAAGGTCAGGCAGTCCGTGCGCACGCTGGACAACGCACAGGTCGAAGCCGTAGTGCCCGGCCGTGCGGACAACCCCGACAACGTCCGTCGGGTGGAAGCATTGCTCGGTCCGCTGCAGTTCGAGCATCTGTTCCCGTTGCGTGCACCGCAGTACACCTATCGCGGATTGCTGCAGGCGATCGCCAAGTTCCCGGCCATCTGCGCCGCGTACGACCAGGCCGACGCGGATGCGATCTGCCGGCGGACACTGGCGACGATGTTCGCCCACTTCGCCCAGGAGACCGGCGGCCACAATGCCTCGCACGCGATCCCGCAGTGGCGCCAGGCCCTGGTGCACGTGCGCGAGGTTGGCTGGAGCGAGACCTCGCGCGGCGGCTACAACGCCGAATGCAGTCCGGCCACCTGGCAGGGCCGCGCCTGGCCCTGCGGCAAGTTCGAGACCGGCGAGTTCCGCAGCTACTTCGGCCGTGGTGCCAAGCAGCTCTCGTACAACTACAACTACGGGCCGTTCTCCGAAGCGATGTTCGGCACGGTGCGCACGCTGCTCGACAATCCGGCGCTGGTCGCCGACACCTGGTTGAACCTGGCCAGCGCAACGTTCTTCTTCTCGTATCCGCAGCCGCCGAAGCCGTCGATGCTGCACGTCATCGACGGCACCTGGCAGCCCAATGCCAAAGACATCGGCAACGGCCTGGTCCCCGGCTTCGGCGTGACCACGCAGATCATCAACGGCGGCATCGAGTGCGGCCGCCCCACGGAGCATGCGCAGTCGGCCAACCGCATCGCCTACTTCCGCGAGTTCGCCGCCTGGTTCAACGTGCCCATCGCCGGCAACGAAGTGCTGGGCTGCAAAGGCATGAAGGCGTTCGAAGAAGGCGGTGCCGGCGCGCTGGCCGTGTACTGGGAGCAGGACTACAGCTGGAGCAAGCGCTTCCCGGACGGCAAGAGCTACGCCTGCAAGCGCGTCAGTTATCAGACGCCGTTCTCTGCGCTGCGGGAAGGGGACTACGCACTGTGCGTCGTCGCGAACTTCAGCCACGTCGAGGTGGTCGACGATCGCTGACGCGCCGCCTGCTAGAACAATTCGCCCTGCGGCGACGGCTTACGCGGCGGTACGAACGCCGAAGTGTCCAGCGGCGGCAGCCGCCCGAAGCCCAGGCGCTTGTGTGCCTTTCGAAAGCGCTGCTCGATGAGCTGCGCGAACGGCCCCTGACCGTGCATGCGGGTGCCGAATGCGCTGTCGTAATCCTTGCCGCCGCGCATCTGCTGGACCAGGCTCATCACGTGCGCGGCACGCTCCGGGTAGTGCAGCTGCAGCCATTCGCGCCACACCTGTTTGAGTTCGTGCGGCAGGCGCAGCAGCACGTGGCCGGCCGATCCGGCGCCGTGCTCACGCGCGGCTTCGAGGATGTGCTCGATCTCGTGGTCGTTGATCATCGGGATGACCGGGGCCACCATCACGCCGACCGGCACGCCGGCATCGACCAGCGTGCGCATCGCCTTCAGTCGCGAATGCGGCGCCGACGCGCGCGGCTCCATGCGTGCCGAGAGGTGGTTGTCGAGCGTGGTCACCGAGAAGTACACGGTGGCAAGTCCGCGCCTGGCCATCGGCGCGATCAGGTCGAGGTCACGCGTGACCGCGGCGTTCTTGGTGATCAGGCTGAACGGGTGCGAGCAGGCCGACAGCACTTCGATCAGCGAGCGCGTGACGCCGTATCGGCGTTCGATCGGCTGGTAGGAGTCGGTGTTGATGCCCAGCGCGATCGGTTCGCAGCGGTAGCCCGGGCGCGCGAGTTCCGCCAGCAGGCGTTCGGCGGCATTGGTCTTGGCGAACAGGCGGGTTTCGAAATCCAGGCCCGGCGACAGATCGAGGTAGGCGTGCGACGGCCGGGCGAAGCAGTACACGCAGCCGTGCTCGCAGCCGCGATACGGATTGACCGACTGGCCGAACGCAATGTCCGGCGAGTCGTTGCGGCTGATGATGCTGCGCGCGCGTTCTTCGGTGACCTGGGTCTGCGGGCGCGAGGGTTCGGCCAGGTCCTCGTAGACCGATCCCCAGCCGTCATCCTCGCCGCGCGCGACCGTGACCGCGTAGCGGCCATCGACCTGCGAAGCCGCGCCGCGGCCCTTGATCGGCTGCTGGGCTTTGCGGGCGTCGTCCATGCCGCCGAGCCTACTCCGGCGGCGTCGCAGCCGGTGAGACTGACCTCAGAAGACCCACTTCGCGCCGGCGCTGGCGGCCCAGCCTTCGCGGCTGGCGTCGCCGATGTCCTGCTGCAGGGTGAAGTCGCCGTACAGCGAGAGGCGATTGCGCAGCGTCGCGGTCAGGCCGTAGCCGAACTCGCCGAGGTTGCCGTACGCGCCGGTGGCGGTGCGCTGGCCGGACAGGTACGCCCGCTGGTCCGGGCCTTCGCTGTCGATGTAGTTGAACTTCACGTACTGGGTCAGGCTGGAGCCATTGCTGCCCACCGTCGGCGAGAACAGCGCACGCGCGCCCACGCGCCAGACCAGCAGTTCCGGCGTGCCGAGGTCGACGACGACACCGTCGCGGTCGGCGATGCGGTCGGTGTCGAGCTTCTGCCACGACACCTGCGCCTGCGGTTCCACGATCAGGCCTTCGCCGAGCACCCACTGGTAACCGGCCTCGACCGACGCGAAGACGTCGTTGGATTCCAGCCGCACGGCACGGCCGCCGGTGGCCGCGCGCACGTCGCCGCGGTACTCGCTGGCGCCGGCCAGGCCATCGATGTACCAGCCCGAATCGTGGCGCCAGGTCGAGGTCAGCACCACGCTACTGGTGTCGACGGTTTCGTGGCCGACGTCGATCGGCAGACGGCGTCCACCGTTGACGAGTTCCGGCTCGATGTACGACTGGCCGCCGCTGAGCGCCGCGCCCAGGCGCAGGCTGCCCGATTCGCCCTGGAGCTTGAGCCAGTCGCCGCCCAGCTGCAGGCCGTAGATGTCCTGTTCGTAGTCATAGCCTTGCTGCGACGGAGGCAGCTCGCTGTGGTAATGGCTCTGGCCGCCGAAGCCGCGGACGAAGAATTCGCCGTTGCCTTCGGCCGGGCGATGACCCACGCCGGTCTCGCCCAGGCGCTGGTGCAGCGAGCTGATCGCCTGCTGGCCGTAGCCGAACAGGCTGTTGTTGTGGACCAGGTACGACGGCGCCTGCGGTGACTGCTGCGCCTGCGCGTGCGTGGCAAGGCCGAGGCCCAGCAGGAGATGGATGCCGGCGATGAGGGTTCTGGTGTTCATGTCGATTACGTTCCTTGTCGTTTTTCTGCGCGCCCGCCATGGGCCTGCCATTGGCCCGAAAGGCTAGATAGCGGTGCTGGCCTGATCCATACGATTCGCCTCAACGACGCTTCTTCTCTCGCATCGCTGCTGCGCGCCCCTTTGCGCAGTTCGCGCGCGCGCTTTAGCCTTGGGCAGGCCTGCCGACGCTGGACAGGTTCCTGACCGGCCCCAACGGAGGCGTCCCATGCTCGAAGCCCTGCAGGTGGCCTGGTCGTCGCTGTTGGACATCGAACACCTGCGGCTGTACCTGGTGCTGGGCTGGCTCGGCTACCTGGTGTGGCTGGGCTTGTGGATCGTGCTGCAGAAGCGCGAGCCGGTTGCGACGCTCAGCTGGCTGATCAGCCTGGCCGCGTTGCCCTACGTCGGTTTCCTGATCTATTACTTCTTCGGTCCGCAGCGGATCCATCGCCAGCGGCTGCGTCGCGGACGCACGCGCGCATCGCTGCCACCGCCGCCGGAAGGCATGCACCCGTCAGCCGACGCGGTAGAGCTGGCCCGGCTCGCACAGGCCACCACCGGCCTGCCACCGATCACCGCGACACGCGCCGAACTGCTGATCGACGGCAGCGCCAAGTACACCGCGCTGCTGTCCGCGATCGCGCAGGCGCACGAGCACATCCACCTCGAGTACTACATCTTCCTGCCCGACCGCACCGGTACCGCGCTGCGCGACGCGCTGGTGGAGCGCGCCAAGGCCGGCGTGCACGTGCGATTGCTGCTCGATGCGGTCGGTTCGGGCAGGACCAAGCGCCGCTTCCTGCAGCCGCTGGTCGATGCCGGTGCCGAAGTCGCGTGGTTCCATCCGATGAAGGCGTACTGGTTCTGGAAGCGGCCGTGGCTGAACATGCGCACGCACCGCAAGATCGTCGTGATCGACGGGCTGGTCGGCTTCACCGGCGGCATCAACATCACCGACGACGAGGACGATCGCCTGCGCAAGGATGCGTATCGCGACCTGCACCTTCGCCTCGAAGGCGACGTGGTGCGCGAGTTGCAACTCGTGTTCGTCGAAGACTGGGCCTATGCCACCGGCCAGGCACCGTTGCGGCTGCACAATCCGCCACCGCGACCGGGCCCGATCTCGACGCAGGTGCTGATTTCAGGGCCGGATTCGGACTGGGAGGCGATCCATCGCCTGCATGTCGCGGCGATCCATTCGGCGCAACGGCGCGTCTGGCTGGTGACGCCGTATTTCGTCCCCGGCGAGGCGGCACGCATGGCACTGACGTCAGCCGCCCTGGGCGGCCTCGACGTGCGCCTGCTGGTGCCGAAGATCTCCGACAGCAAGCTGGTGACGCTGGCGGCGCGCTCCTACTTCGACGAGCTGCTCCTTGCCGGCGTGAAGATCCATGAATACGGGCCGCGCATGTTGCACAGCAAGGCGCTGTTGTGTGACGACGATCTCGCGATCATCGGCAGTGCCAACTTCGACCACCGCAGCTTCCGGCTCAACTTCGAGGTGTCGGTGATGTTTCGCGACCACGGCGTGGGCAGCGAGCTGGCCCAGCTGATCCAGGGCGAATGCAGCCTGGCGCCGCGGGTCCGCGACGATCGCGCCCGGCCGTTGTGGGGCACGCGTGTGCCCGAGGCGCTGGCGCGACTGGTGTCGCCCCTGCTGTAGTCGCGCCTTTGCCGCAGGCGCGGCGCACGACGGCTGACCGGCGGTCGCGGCCAGCCGGCAATCGGGCGATCCGCGCGCGATGACGCGAGCTAAACTGCCGGCGCTGTCGCAATCCATTTGGAGCATCGCCCCATGCACTGGCTCTTATTGCTGCTCGCCCTGGCCGCCCTGGCGGTCGCGTTCAAGACGACGTCCGTGGCGCTGCTGGTCATCAGCCTGCTGGTCGCCCTGGCATTGGCCCTGGCCTGGGTGATGAAGCTGCTCGCCGAGCGCGTGGACAGCCAGAGCCGGGACTCGTCGATGATGCTGGACCCGATGGAACTGCGCCGCCTGCGCGAACAGGCCGAGGCCCGTCGCACGGCGGCCGGCAACCCGCCTGGCGCACCGCCGGCCGCCTGAAGCCACTCCTTTCGCCGCGGCCTGCCGTTCACGCGGGCCGCTGCATGACGCCTGATAGCATGGCGCCGCCGCGGGCCACGCTGGCGCGTGCGCGCGGCACGAGTCCGCTCGAAGGAGACCGTCATGAACCTGCCTGCTTTGTGTTGCCTGCCGTTGCTCGGCACGGCGTTCGCGGTTGCTGCGCAGCCGATGCCCCAGGTGGACCCGGCGAGCGCGCCGGCAGCGACGAGTGCGGCGCCGGCAGTGGCCGGTTGCGGACGCATCAGCGTGTTCGACGTCGCGCCGCGCAGCAAGGACCTCTATCGCGCGCGCCTGATCAATGTCGACGGCGAGTTGCCCGGGCCGTCGTCCTCGCGCAGCTTCCGCGTCAGCGCCGGCAAGCACACGCTCGAGGTCGCCGAGCTCATCGACGACAATCAGTTCAACAGCATCGAGTTGCGCCAGCGCGTGCAGAATTCCGATCGCTACAAGACCCTCGAACTGGACGTGCAGCCCGACACCACCTACCTTCTCGCCGCGCACCTGATCGAAGCCAAGCGCAGCGACATCATCGGCCGGGGATACTGGGAACCGGTGATCTACCAACACAACAGCGAAGCGTGCAAGTGATCCGAGATTCCCTTCCGGCGCCGCGTCGAGGCATGGCGTCGTGACTGTACTGAGCGTCAACGTCAACAAGATCGCGGTGCTGCGCAACTCGCGCGGCGGTGACGAGCCGAGTGTGGTCGCGGCCGCCAGCGCATGCCTGGATGCCGGCGCGCACGGCATCACCGTGCATCCGCGCCCGGACGCGCGGCACATTCGCGCCGATGACGTGCACGCGCTGTCCGAGCTGACCCGGCGCCGCGGCGTCGAGTTCAACCTCGAAGGCAATCCGTTCGCGCCCGCGCGTGACGGTTACCCGGGCTTCCTTGCGTTGTGCGAGGCGGTGCGTCCGGCACAGGCGACGCTGGTGCCCGATGGCGATGCGCAGCTGACGTCGGACCATGGTTTCGATTTCGTCCGCGATGCGCAGTCGCTGCGGCCGTATGTCGATGCACTCAAGGCGATGGGCTGCCGCGTGAGCCTGTTCGCCGATGCGCATACGGCGTCGGGCAGGGAAGGCATTGGCCATGCCGCGGTCATCGGTGCCGATCGGGTGGAGTTGTACACCGGGCCGTACGCGGAAGCTTTTGCGGACGGTACGGTCGATGCGATGGCGGCGCAGTTCGCGGAAGCCGCGCGGCGCGCGATGGATGCGGGGCTAGGGGTGAATGCCGGCCACGATCTCAGCCAGGCCAATCTCGGCTATTTCCTCGAGCACGTGCCGGGGATCCTGGAAGTGTCGATCGGCCACGCGTTGATTGGCGAGGCGATCTACCAGGGGATCGACAAAACGATTGCGGCGTATTTGCGCATTCTCGCGAAGTGAGGGTGCGGTATCCCGGGTGCGGCCTTGGCCTTACCCGGGCTACGCGGTGTAGCCCGGGTAAGCGAAGCGCACCCGGGGGCCCGTCACTCCCAGGCGATATCGCGAAGCCCGCTGCGCTGCGCCTCGGCCAGCGCCCACGCGAACCCCTGGTAATCCGCCTCCGCATCGGACGCGACCTGCAACACGGCATGCGGACTGCGCCGTGCCAGTTCCTGCAACGCCGGCGTCAGCTGCTCCCGCGTCAGCACCGTGCCATCAAGCCGATACCCGCCGTCGCTGCCCACACGCAGCTCCACCCGCGGCGGTGGTTTGCCCAGGTTCTCTGTCGTTTGCTGCGGCAGGCGCATGTCGAGGCTGCCGGTCAGGGCCGGGGCCGCCACCATGAAGATCACCAGCAAAACCAGCAGTACATCGACCAGCGGGGTGATGTTGATCTGGGCGACGGCGCGATGCTCGCCCTGGCGTGAAGATTCGGAGAGATAGAACGCGGAGACGGCCATATGCAACCTCCATGGGCCCCATGCCCGACTCCACGCTACGCCCGTTCAGGCAGGTCCGGCAAGAGGGCCGCGGCGCGCAAAAAAAAACGCCGCCCGGAGGCGGCGTCTTCACGACGGTAAGCGACACCGATCGGTCAGTCGTTCTGGACGAAGCCGATCTTATCCATTTCAGCGTTCTTCGCGTGCGCCAGCACCTTGGCCAGGATGCCGTAATCGGCGTCCGGGCTGGTGTCGATCTCGAGCATGGGCTGGTTGGTCGGGTCACGCTGGACTTCGACTTCCATCATGCTCTGGATCGCGGTGAGCGGCTGCGGCGCGTCATTCCAATACACCTGACCCGAGGCATCGATGCGCAGCCTGATCGGCGGCGGCGGCTCTCTTGTCTGCGGCGGTGGGTTAAGCGACTTCTGCGGAAGATTAACGTCGATCGAGTACGTCAGCGGAGGCGCCGTCACCATGAAGATGATCAGCAACACCAACATCACGTCCACCAGGGGCGTGACGTTCATGTCCGCCATCGGACCGCCACCGGATTTCGATGCAAATGCCATACCTGGATCTCCGGATTAGCGAGGTTCTTTAAGCGCCATGAAGCCGACCTTGCGCATGCCCTGGGCCTGCGCAATCTGCACCACTTCGGAAACGATGCGGTACTTGGTCGTCTTGTCGCCGCGGACGTTGATCTGCGGCTGCGGGGTCTTCTGCGCTTCGATCGACAGACGGCTCTCGAGCAGGTCCTTCGTCACCGGCTCATCGTTCCAGTACAGGTTTCCGTTGTCTTCCACCGCGATGTTGATCGGCGGAGTCGGCGGAGCCGTGGTGTCACGATTGTCCAGATTCGCTTCTGGAAGATCGACCTGGACCTTATGCGACATCAGCGGTGCGGTGATCATGAAGATGATCAGTAGCACCAGCATCACGTCGACGAGCGGCGTGACATTGATCTCGGCCATAGGGCCGCCGCTATCGTTGCCTGTACTGAAGGCCATGTACGAACTCCAAACCTACTGCGAGAGGGCGTCGGTTATTGCTTAGCGCTTGCTGACAACTTCGCCGACGCGCGAGCCGGTAGCGAAGAAGTCATGCAGGTCGTGAGCGAACGTGTCGAACTTGTTGTTCGTAACGCGGTTCAGACGGGTGAAGAAGTTGTATGCCAGCACCGCCGGGATTGCGACGAACAGGCCGATGGCGGTCATGATCAGTGCTTCACCGACCGGGCCGGCAACGGCGTCGATCGAAGCCTGGCCGGTGGCGCTGATGCGGATCAGGGCGTGGTAGATGCCCCAGACCGTACCGAGCAGACCAACGAACGGAGCGGTCGAACCGACGGTGGCGAGCACGGTCAGGCCGGCTTCCAGCTTCGAGGATTCGCGGGTCACACCCTGACGCAGGGCGCGGTCAACGAACTCGGAGCGGTTGAGCGACTCGACCAGGCGCGAACCTTCGTGGCGCTGGTGGTGGGCGGCTGCCTGGGCAGCATCGAGGGCGATCTTCGAGAACGGCTCGAAACGACCCTGCTCTTCCATGAAGCGGATGGCGTCCTGTGCGTTCGGGGTCTCCCAGAACGTGCTGACCACGCGATCAGAACTGGCGCGCAGGCGCAGGTTCTTCACGAAGTTCACCACGATCCAGTAGATCGAGAGGATCGACATGATGGCGAGGGTGAGGAATACGACCCAGCCGACCAGGTCGAAGTTCTGCAACAGATGCGCGAAGCTCATCTGCTGGAGTGCCTCGGCGTTGGAGCCTCCGGCGGTCGCAGCGGTGGTGGTTTCCTGCAGCATGACGCTTACCTTTGAATGTCGTGGAAAGGAAAGAGGTATTACGGATTGCCTACAACTTGTCCCGTGACCCCGATCAGGTCGGCGGGACGAAATCGACCGGGACACGGACGCGGCTGGTCACACCAACGCCGTTCTGCATCTCGGGGTTGAACTTCCACTTCCGGGCGGCGTCCATTGCAGCGCGGTCGAGGTTGCGGTTACGGCTCGACTTCTCGACCGCGACGTCCAGGACATTGCCCTGGCCGTCAATGGTGATGATCAACGTTACCGTGCCACCAACGCCCTGGCGGGCTTCGGTCGGCGGGTACTTGGGCGGGTTGAGCCGCTTGGAGGACGGGTCGACGCTGGAGCCGATGGTCGTGGCCGGCGCGGGAGGCGACGGCGGACTCGGCGGCGGCGCGGCCACGTCAACCGGGCTCGGGTCGTCGACCAGCACCGGCGGTTCATCCGGCGGAGGCGGCAACGGCGTCGGCTGCGGCGGCGTCAGCTTCGGCGGCGGCTTGAGCTCCTTCGGGGGCTCAGGCGGCGGCGGCGGCGGCGGCGGGGGCGGCGGCGGCGGCTTGATCAGGTTGACGAACGTGACGTCTTCCTCTTGCTGCTGCTGGGCCGGAGGGGCCATAGGAGCGAGCAAAAGCAGCAGGGCCGCGACATGGAATGCGATCGCCATGGTCACACCGGCGATACGCGCCCAGTTCAGACCTTCGCGGTCGTCATCTTTTCTTTCGTGGATTTCGAGGTCTTGCGTCATGCGCCGTAGCTCGGGAGGTATTTCCGGACGCCAGGGCGCCTCGGGCCGTCAGTTACGATTCCCGCAGCTACTTCGAGCCGCGGGAACCTCCTAGCATATACCAAATTGCGCTCTTTGGACCAAGTGCAATTGGATGATTTCGCGTTGCCGAATCGAGTCCGGCGTCAACTCGTTACTTGCCAGGCAACGCGATGATCTTCTTGGCGTCGTCGGGCTTCTTAACGCCCTTCGAAAGCGCCTGCTTGGCGGCATCCTTTGCCTCGGGAATACGGTCTTCCTGCCACAGGACACGGGCGAGGTTCAGGTACGCCTCACCGTCCGGCGCCAGGGGGGCGGCCTTCTTGTACGCGTCGATCGCCGGGGCCGCCTGGTCGGAGAAATAATACGCCTGTGCGAGCGCCAGGTAGGTCTGGTAGTCGGGCTTGATCACGCCCTTCTGCAGGCCATCGTTGATCACGCCGATCGCCTCCTTCTCCTTGCCATCCATGTTCAGGTAGGTGGCGTAGAGCTGGCGGTATTCCTTGTCCTCGGTCAGCTGGCCGCTGGCGCGGAGCTTCTCGAGGACGGCGGCGGACTTGTCCAGCATGTCGTTCTGCTGGTAGACGGCCGCGAGGTTCAGCTGGGCGCGCTTGTCGCCCGGGCTCTTGGCGGCGAGGCCTTCGGCGATCTTGGCCGCTTCGCCGGCCTGGCCGGATTCGGCGTAGGTCGCCATCAGCAGCTGCTGCCAATCCGGCTTGGGCTCGGGGCTCAGCTCGATGGCCTGCTTGATGACCGGTGCCGCGTCGCTGTAGCGCTCCAGGCGGTACAGGTCGTTGCCCTTGATGATCAGGTGCTCGGGCTTCTGGCTCTTGGTCTCGGCCAGGAACTGGTCGATGGTCTTGAGCGACTCGGCGTACTGGTCTTCCTGCAGCTGCAGCTGGCTGAGCATCAACATCGCGCCGAAGTGGCCGTTGTTGTCCAGGCCATTGGCGTCGATCGCCTGCTTGAGGTACTTCATCGCGCCCGGGGTGTCGTCGCTGTCATAGGCGACCTGGGCAGCAATCTGCGAAGCGAACGCCTTGTCGTAGGCATTGGCTTCCGGCATGGCGATGATCTGGTCGGCGATGGCGCGCGCTTCCGGGCCCTTCTCGTCGTCGTACAGCTTCATCATCTTCTGCAGCTGCGGCGTGCCCTTCTTGGATGCCTTGGCATCGGGCGACTGGCGCGTGGCCTGCGGGTATTCGTTGGTGACCTTGCCGGCGCTGCCCTTCTTGCTCGATTCCTTTTCGGCGCGGCGAGCATCGGCGCGCTCCTGCGCCGACTGGGCATAGACCTGGCTGACCGCACCGAACGCCAGGACCGCGCTGATGGCGGCGGCCAGGATGCGTTGGTTACGGCGGGAGAAGCTCTTCATCGATCACCTCAAATCTGCGGCCGCACGTAATCGGGCGGTTCGGTGGCAAGGCCAAGGGGGCGTCACGCTATCAGAAACGAGCTAGCGAGCGATACGGGGTTTTCGGTCCTTTTTCACGTTCCCTGCACACGGTCATCCGCACTTGGGCGTATGGCCCGAGGCCCGGGCTTGTTCGTACACGGGCATGAGCTTGCCGGCACGGGCGCCGAGTTCGCCGATGCGCGAGGCCGGATCCGGATGGGTCGACAGCCAGGTCGGTGCGCGCTCGCCGCCGGCGGCGGCCATGTTCTCCCAGAGGTTGACGGCCTGGCGCGGGTCGAAACCGGCCTTGGCGGCCAGCTCCTGGCCGACCACGTCCGCCTCGGATTCCTGCGTGCGCGAGTTCGGCAGCAGGTAGAACGTCTGCGCCGCGGCGCCGCCGATCTGGCCGGCGGCGTTGGCCGCGCCGGAGCCATAGGCCGAGCCGAGGATCGCGCTGCCGATGCCGAGCAACGTGGAGGTTCCCTGCTGCTTGGTGATGCGTTCGTCGTGGTGGCGCGACACGACGTGGCCGATTTCGTGGCCGATCACGGCGGCAAGCTGGTCCTGGTTCTTGGCGACGGTGAAGATGCCGGTGTTCACGCCAACCTTGCCACCGGGCAAGGCAAAGGCGTTGGCCGAACTGTCTTCGAACACCGCCACTTCCCAGTTGGTCTGCCAGCCCTGCGGCAGCTCGCGGGTGATGTCGTTGACGACGCAGCGCACGTAGGCATTCATGCGTGCATCGTTGCTGACCTTCTGCTTGGCCTTGGCCTCGGCGAAAGCCTGCGCACCCATCTGATCAAGTTGCTGCTGCGACACCGCGCCGACGTACTGCTTCCTGCCGGTGGGGGAGGTGGATGTGGCGCAGGCGGTGACAACGGTGGCAATCGCCACGGCGAGCAGGAGGTGCTTCATCGTCGGAGGTCCGTCTTCAGGTTGATGACGCGTTGTAACGGTCGCCGGATTAACACTTCGTCAATGCGGCATCGGCTTGGGGGCCGAAGCCCCCTCACGTCACGATCACACGTCGAGGTTGGCGACCTTCAGCGCGTTGTCCTCGATGAAGATCCGTCGCGGTTCGACCACGTCGCCCATCAGCGTGCTGAAGATCTGGTCGGCCGCGACCGCATCCTCGATGCGCACCTGCAGCAGGCGGCGGGTCTCCGGGTTGACCGTGGTTTCCCACAGCTGCTCGGGATTCATTTCACCCAGGCCCTTGAAGCGCTGGATCTGGCGACCCTTCTTGGCCTCCTCGAGCAACCAGGCCTGGACCTGGGCGAAGGTGGTGATCGCCTGCGCGCGACTGCCGCGCACGATCTGCGCACCGTCGCGGATCAAACCGTGCAGCTGCGTCGCCGCTTCGCGCACGGCGCGAAGTTCGCCGCCTTCGAATGCGGCCAGCGGCAACACCTGGGTCATTTCCTCGCCCATGTGCAGGCGCTTGACCAGCAGTGCCGCCTGGCGCTCGCCGCCGCCTTCGTGCAGCTCGAGCGTGTAGCGCGGCTTGCCGAGGCCACCGAGGTTGAGGCGCGATTCGACGCGGTCGAACTCGGCGCGCAGCGCGTCGTGGTCGCCGATGTGCGCGGTGTCGAGCGGGATCGAATCGATCAGCGCTTCGACCACGCTCGGGTCGTAGCGGTGTGCGTTGCGCTGGATGGCTTCGCGCGCGCCGGCGTACGCCAGCAGCAGCTTCTCGAGCGCCGGGCCTTCGATCGGCGGTTCGCCCACGGCCGGGCGCAGCGATGCGCCTTCGACCGCGTTGTTGGCCAGGTACGCGTCGAGCGCGGCATCGTCCTTGAGGTAGAGCTCGTTCTTGCCCTGCTTGATCTTGTACAGCGGCGGCAGGCCGATGTAGATGTGGCCGCGCTCGATCAGCTCCGGCATCTGCCGGTAGAAGAACGTCAGCAGCAGCGTGCGGATGTGGCTGCCGTCGACGTCGGCGTCGGTCATCAGGATGATGCGGTGGTAGCGCAGCTTGTCCGGGTTGTACTCGTCCTTGCCGATGCCGGTGCCCAGCGCCGTGATCAGCGTGCCGACTTCGGCCGAACCGAGCATGCGGTCGAAGCGCGCGCGCTCGACGTTGAGGATCTTGCCCTTGAGCGGGAGGATCGCCTGGGTCTTGCGGTTGCGGCCCTGCTTGGCCGAGCCACCTGCCGAGTCACCCTCGACGATGAACAGTTCGCTGAGCGCCGGATCCTTCTCCTGGCAGTCGGCGAGCTTGCCGGGCAGGCCGGCGATATCCAGCGCGCCCTTGCGGCGGGTCAGGTCGCGGGCCTTGCGCGCGGCTTCGCGGGCACGGGCGGCGTCGACGATCTTGCCGGTGATGGCACGGGCCTCGTGGGGGTGTTCCTGCAGGAACTCCTCCAAACGTGCACCGAACGTGCTCTCAACTACCGGCCTCACCTCGGAACTGACCAGTTTCTCCTTGGTCTGCGAGGAGAAGCTGGGGTCGGGGACCTTCACCGACAGCACGGCGATCATGCCTTCGCGCATGTCGTCGCCGGTCAGGGCGATCTTGGCCTGCTTGGCGATGCCGCTGTGTTCGATGTAGTTCGACAGCGTGCGCGTGAGCGCGGCACGGAAGCCGATCAGGTGGGTACCGCCATCCTTCTGCGGGATGTTGTTGGTGAAGCAGAACATCGTTTCCTGGTAGGAGTCGGTCCACTGCAGGGCGACGTCCACCGTGATGCCGTTCATTTCGCCCGACACCGAGATCACGTTCGGGTGCAGCGGGGTCTTCAGCTGCGCCAGGTGCTCGACGAAGGAGGCGATGCCGCCGGCGTATTCGAAGACGTCGCGCTTGCCTTCGCCGCGCTCGTCGATGAGCGTGATCTTGACGCCCGAGTTGAGGAACGACAGTTCACGCAGGCGGCGCGCCAGGATGTCGTAGTGGAATTCGATGTCGGTGAAGATCTCGCGTGCCGGCAGGAAGCGCAGGGTGGTGCCGCGCTTCTGCGACGCTTCGAGTTGCTTGAGCGGGTAGCTCGGTTCGCCCAGCTGGTATTCCTGCTGGTAGTGGTGGCCGTCGCGCCAGATGTCGAGCCACAGGTGCTCGGACAGGGCGTTGACCACCGACACGCCGACGCCGTGCAGGCCGCCGGAAACCTTGTAGCTGTTGTCGTCGAACTTGCCGCCGGCATGCAGCACGGTGAGGATCACCTCGGCCGCGGAGACGCCTTCTTCCTTGTGGATGTCGACGGGGATGCCGCGGCCGTTGTCGGACACGGAGCAGGAGCCGTCGTTGTGCAGCATCACGGTGACTTCGTTCGCGTGGCCGGCGAGGGCCTCGTCGATCGAGTTGTCGACCACTTCGAACACCATGTGGTGCAGGCCCGTGCCGTCGTGCACGTCGCCGATGTACATGCCCGGACGCTTGCGCACAGCCTCGAGACCACGCAGGACGGTGATCTTGCTGGAGTCGTAGGTCTGGGAAGGTACGGCGGTGACGGTCGGGTCTTGCGAGGGGTCGTGCTCGATATGGGTCATGCGGCAACAGGCTCCGTCGACGCGTTGTCCGGCGGGGCCGGGGGCGTCAAGACACATTAGCTATTCAACGCGAGAGTATACCAGCCGGGCCCTTTGAAGGTTGACTGGGAGCTTGAGCGCGGGTATTGGCGGGCTGCGTTCGTCGGCCGCTGTTGGGCATCTGGGGACGGTCTGCGGGAGGGCGTTGGTCGGCAGAGCGGGGATTGCTCCGTCCCGCGGACGACATCCTGTCTTTACGCGGGACGCGGGACATCCATGTCCCGCTGCTCCGCAATCCCCGCTCTGCCGACCAACGCTTCGGCAATTCGTTGCGCGGTCTTCGTCAGGGGCCTGGAGACGCACGTCATCCCGGCGAACGCCGGGACCCAGGCCCGCACCCTCTCCGCCCGCCTCAGTCACCGTCATCCCCGCGAAGGCGGGGATCCAAGGACGTTGCTCAGGACGATCAACCGCTAATCACCCCATGTTCCACGTGGAACCGTCGAACCTGGGCCGTTGCATCCAACCCAGTGGGCGCCTCGGTGCCGGTAATGAAAACCTGCGCCCCGCTAGCCTGCAGCCGGGCCAGCACTCGCCCCTGGTGCTGCCGGTCCAGCTCAGACGCCAGATCGTCCAACGCCACCACGGGCCACTCTCCGCGTGCCGCAGCGTGGTGCTCCGCCTGCGCCAGCAACGCCGACAGGGCCGTCAGCTTGGCCTGTCCGCGGGAAAGCGCCTCACGGCCGGGAATCGAGCCGAAGACGATGCGCCAGTCCGCCCTGTGCGGCCCTACGGAGCTGTAGCCGGCGGCGAGGTCGCGTTCTCGGGCCAGTAGCAGTGCGTCTGCCAGTGGGAGTTCGTCCCGACGCCAACCCGGCACGTAATCGAGGCGACTGGTCCCCAGGGCAGGGGCCAGTTCCGAGAGCAGGGCGGCAAACCGGGGTTGGAGCTGTTCGAGGTACTGCTCGCGGCGCCGGCTCAGCGGTTCTCCGGCCTCGGCCAGCTCGTGGTCCCAGGCGTCGAGCTGTCCGTCCCGGGCGCGGGCCTTGAGCAGGGCGTTTCGCTGCTTCAGCGCCCGGGCGTAGCGGCGCCAGAGGGGGAGGAAATCCTGTTCCACGTGGAACAAGCCCCAATCGAGGTAGCGGCGACGGGATTCGCCGCCTCCGGTGATGAGGGCGTGGCTGCCGGGTTCGAAGCTGACGACGGCGAGGGCAGCGCACAGGTCTCCGAGCTGGGAGACGTTGGCGCCGTCGAGGCGGCCGGTCCAGTCCTGGCCGCTGTGTCGCATGCCGGCCTTGCGGGTGCGCTCGGGCGCTTGGGTACCTGCCGGGGCGTCGGAACCCGTCCCAAGCCGCTCCTGCCACTCTACGAAGACCTCGAGTGCCGGATCACCGTCCCGGATCAGCCCGTCGCGTACCCGTCCGCGGAAGCTGCGGCCGTAGGCCATCAGGTGCAGGGCTTCGAGCACGCTGGTCTTGCCGGCGCCGTTGTCGCCGGTGATCAGGTTGAGGCCTGGGGAGGGATCGAGGCGGAGCTCGACGAACCGGCGCAAATGGCGCAGTTCAAGGCGGGTGACATGCATTGAGGGCAGTTTACCGGTCCGACCTGGTGGGGGTAAGGACGGTACTGGCTGTGAGGTGTTCCACGTGGAACACGGATCGGGGAAGTGTTGCCAGCCGGCAAAGAACCACGTCCTTGGATTCCCGCCTTCGCGGGAATGACGGGCGACGGGCGAGGAACTTCGGGAATGACAGGCCTGAAACAAAAAGCCCGGCACTTGGCCGGGCTTTCTGGTGTTGCGTCCTGCTGGAATCAGAGGCGCAGCGGCATCACGACGTGGCGGCAGCGGTCGTTGGCTGCTTCACGCACCAGCGCGGAGGAGTTGGCGTCGCGCAGGGCGATCACCACGTGCTCGTCCTTTAGCGCGCTCAGGGCGTCGAGCAGGTAGTTGACGTTGAAGCCCACGGCCAGGTCGTCGACCTTGGTGTCGGCTTCGACTTCTTCCTGCGCTTCTTCCTGCTCCGGGTTGTGCGCGCTGATCTTCAGCTGGCCCGGGGACACTTCCAGGCGCACGCCACGGTACTTCTCGTTCGACAGGATCGCGGCGCGCTGCAGCGAGGCACGCAGCACTTCGCGGTCGATGCGGATCTCGCGGTCGGCACCGATCGGAATCACCGCTTCGTAGTCCGGGAAGCGGCCGTCGATCAGCTTGCTGGTAAAGGTCACGTCGTCGCGCTTCACGCGCAGATGGCCGCGGCCCATCTCCAGCTCGAGTTCGCGGTCGCCGCCTTCGAGCAGGCGTTGCAGTTCCTGCACGCCCTTGCGCGGCACGATGATCTGGCGCTTGGTCTGGGCGCCGTTCTCGAGCGGCGATTCGCACAGTGCCAGGCGGTGGCCATCGGTAGCCACGCAGCGAAGGCTCGATTCGCGCAAGTCGAACAGCAGGCCGTTGAGGTAGTAGCGGACGTCCTGCTGCGCCATGGCGAAGGCAGTGCGTTCGATCAGTTCCTTCAGGCTTGCTTCCGGCACGCGTACGCGCTCGGTGGCTTCGACTTCGTCGATCGACGGGAAGTCGTTCGCCGGCAGGCTCGCCAGGGTGAAGCGCGATCGGCCGGCTTGCACCGTGATCTTCTCCGCCGACTGCGAAATGGTGACCTTGCTGCCGTCGGGCAGGGCGCGAACGATTTCGAAAAGCTTTCGCGCCGGGATCGTGGTTTCGCCGTCCTGGGCGTCATCGACCATGACGCGCGACACCATCTCCACTTCCAGGTCGGTACCGGTCAGCGACAGCTGTCCGTCCTTCACCTGGACCAGAAGGTTGGCCAGGACCGGAAGGGTCTGGCGGCGCTCGACGACGTTGACGACCTGAGCGAGCGGCTTGAGAAAGACTTCGCGTTGAAGGCTGAAACGCATGCGGACCCCGTCCCCGTGCCATTACTAAAGATGTGGAATAAATCAAAAGCATGGTGGTGGTGGAGCAGCCGAAAACCCGGGAAAACTGCACCAAACTTTTGATTTATAAGGATTTTATTGCCTGCGAAACTTCGGTAGAACTACCCCGCTAAGTCCCGGACAAACTGTGGACAACTCTAACGCACCGGTGACGGGTGTGAATTGTCCACAACTTGTGCCCGCAACATACACGGCTTACCCGCAGGCCTTGAGGATAAGTATGTCTCGCCCGGCGCAGCTTTGCGCTGCGGCCTCAGGCGGACTTACTCACTGAGCTTGCGGATCAGCTTGTCCCAGTCTTCGCGCAGCTTGCCGTCGGTCTCCATCAGCGTGCGGATCTGCCGGCAGGCATGCAGCACGGTGGTGTGGTCGCGACCGGCGAAGGCGTCGCCGATCTCCGGCAGGCTGTGTTCGGTCAGTTCCTTGGCCAGGGCCATCGCCATCTGTCGCGGACGCGCCAGCGAGCGCGTGCGGCGCTTGGACAGCAGGTCCTTCATCTGCAGGCCGTAGTAATCAGCGACGGTCTTCTGGATGTTGGGAATGCCGATCGCCTGCTGCTGCGCGCGCAACAGGTCGCGCAGGGTCTCCTGGGCGAACTCGACGGTGATCGCGCGGCCGGTGAAGTTGGCGCGCGCGGCCAGGGTGTTGAGGGCGCCCTCGAGGTCGCGCACGTTGCTGCGCATCTTCTTGGCGAGCAGGAAGGCGACCTCCTCGGGGATGTTGGCGCCGCGCTCGCGCGCCTTCGACAGCACGATCTGCGCGCGCGTTTCGAAATCCGGCGGCTCGATCGCCACGCTCAGGCCCCAGGCCAGGCGCGACTTCAGGCGCGGCTCCAGGCCTTCGACTTCGCGCGGGTAGCGGTCGCAGGTCAGGATGATCTGCTGCTTGCCGTCGAAGAGCTGGTTGAAGGTGTGGAAGAACTCTTCCTGGGTGCGGTCCTTGCCGGCGAAGAACTGGATGTCGTCGATCAGCAGCGCGTCCACCTGCTGGAACTGGCGCTTGAACGCATCCATGGTCTTGTCCTGCAGCGACTTCATCATCGCGCTGAAGAACTGCTCGCTGCGCAGGTACAGCACGCGCATGTTCGGGTTGGCGCTGCGCATGGCATTGCCGGCGGCGAACATCAGGTGGGTCTTGCCCAGGCCGGTGCCGCCGTACAGCAGCAGCGGGTTGTGGGCGCGGTCGCCGGGCTTCAGCGACGCCTGCCAGGCGGCGGCGCGACCGAGCTGGTTGCTGCGACCTTCGACGAAGTTGTCGAAGGTGTAGTGATTGTCGAGGTGGCCGTTGAACGGCTCCGACGGCACGGCGCGCGCGGCCGGGGCCGGTTCGTTCTGCGGCATCGGCATGGGCGCGCGCGGCAGCGAGCCGACTTCCAGGCTGACCTCGCCGCTACCGGCAAAATAGGTCAGCAACTCGCGGATGCGGGCCAGGTAGCGTTCGCGCACATGCTCGACGACGAAGGCGTTGGGCGCATACAGCACGGTGACGTCGTCACGCTGGGTCGCCTGCAGCGGCTTGAGCCAGGTGTGGACATCTTCGGCCGGCAGTTCGGCTTCAAGGCGTTCGAGGCAGCGGGGCCAGGCATCCATCAGGTAGGGCGTCTTCTTCAGTTGCGGTCTGCGGGCCTGCGGCCTCGGACAAAAAGCGGCCCGCCACGCGATGCGCACATCGCGGCGAAACGGGGCGGGGGTGAGGCTCAGACTATCACCGAGAATGAGCTCGCGACAGGACTTGTCCACAGGCAAATTAACAGGTAGTCCACAGGCCTTGGCCCGCCAGCCACGTCGGCCCCGGACTCCGCGGTGGTTTGGCGGGTTGACCTGCGGGCCAGGCACCCGCTAGAATCGCCGGTCCTATTTGACGTTTTCGCAGAGCCGGATCATGGCCACCAAGCGCACCTATCAGCCCAGCAACCTCAAGCGCAAGCGCGACCACGGCTTCCGTGCCCGCATGGCGACTGCCGACGGCCGCAAGATCCTGGCCCGTCGCCGCGCCAAGGGCCGCAAGCGTCTCTGCGCCTAAGCGTTGCTGCCGCCGCATCTCGCGGCGGCCGACCGGCACCCGCCGGTAGTCCCTACATCGGAAGTCACAAGATGACCTCGGCCCGCTTCCCGCGCACGGCGCGGGTACGCGCGCGTTCCGACTTCGACCGCATATTCCAGCATGGCCGGCGCGTAGCGCTGCCCGTGCTGGCTTTGCATTGGCAGGCCAGCGAGAACCCTCCGCGCCTGGGCCTTGCCGTCTCGCGCAAGGTCGATCCCAACGCGGTCGGCCGCAATCGCATCAAGCGCGTCCTGCGCGATACCTTCCGCCAGATCCGCGGTGAACTCGCCGCGGGCGACTACGTCGTGGTCGCACGTCCTGCCGCCGCGCGCAGCACCGGCCCGGAACTCGTCGCGGCCCTGCGCGGTCTGTTGCAGCGCTGCGGCGCCCTGCCCGCCGCCAGCGCATTGCCACCGACTTCATTGCCCCCATCTGCTGTGGACGGCACAATGCCGGCCGCTTCCCCTTCCGCCCCAATGCCTGACCCCGGTCAAGGCTGAGCCCGCCTGTCGCCCATGAACCAGACCCGTGTTTTTCTGATCTTCGCCTGGCTGATGGTGGCGACCCTGCTGTGGATGGAGTGGGGCAAGGAGAAGGCCGCGCCGCCCGAGGCCGCGCAAACCACCGCGACGACCGCGACCGCCGCCGCCGGCAATGGCTCCGTGCCCGGCGTGCCGACGGCCCCGCTCGCACCGGGCGCAGTGCCCAGCGCACCGAACATGGCGGCCACCGCATCGCCGGCGACCGCAGCTGCCGCGCCGACGGCCACCGTCACCACCGACGTGCTCAAGGTCGTCCTCGATGGCGGCGAGCTGCGCCAGGCCGACCTGCTGAAGTATCCGAGCACGGCCGACCGCGACAGCGCGCCGGTGCGCGTGTTCGCGCAGGATCCTTCCAACTACTTCGTCGCCCAGAGCGGCTGGGTGCAGAGCGGCGCCGCCGGCGCGCAGAACGCGCCCACGCACGAAGCCGGCTTCGTGCCCGAAGGTGGCAAGACCGACTACACGCTGGCTGACGGCGCCGCGAGCGTCGACGTGCCTTTCGTCTGGACCGGCGCCAACGGCGTGACCATCCGTCGCACCTACACCTTCACCCGCGGCGACTACGTCGTGCGCGTGCGCGACGAAGTGATCAACGCCGGCAGCACGCCGTGGCAGGGCTTCGTCTACCGCCAGCTCAGCCGCGTTCCGCGCGCACTGGTGAAGAAGGGCCCGATGAGCGCCGAGCAGTACAGCTTCCAGGGCGCGGCGTGGTACTCGAGCGCCGACAAGTACGAGAAGCGCAAGTACGACAAGTTCGTCGATGACGGCCCGCTGCAGAAGGAAGTCACCGGTGGCTGGGTCGGCATGCTGCAGCACCACTTTTTCTCGGCCTGGATTCCGGGCGCGAACGACAAGAGCACCTTCTCGCTGGCGACCACGCAGGGCACTGGCGGCACGCAGTACGTGGTGCGCGAAGTCGGTCCGGGCGTGAATGTCGCCCCGGGTACCAACGCCAGCACCGAGGCGCGTCTGTGGGTCGGCCCGAAGCTGGTCAAGGCGATCGAAGCGCAGAACGTCCCCGGCCTCGACCGCGCCGTCGACTTCAGCAGCTTCAGCATCATGGCGACGATCGCCAGCTGGCTGTTCTGGGTGCTCGAAAAGATCTACCACCTGGTCGGCAACTGGGGCTGGGCGATCGTCGGCCTGGTGCTGCTGATCAAGCTGGCGATGTATCCGCTGTCCGCGGCGCAGTACAAGTCGATGGCCAAGATGCGCAAGTTCCAGCCGCGCATGGCGCAGCTCAAGGAGCGCTACGGCGACGACAAGCAGAAGCTGCAGATGGCGATGATGGAGCTGTACAAGAAGGAGAAGATCAACCCGGTCGGCGGCTGCCTGCCGATCCTGCTGCAGATGCCGGTGTTCCTGGCGCTGTACTGGATGCTGTCGGAATCGGTCGAGCTGCGCCACGCGCCGTGGATCGGCTGGATCACCGACCTGACCTCGCGCGATCCCTACTTCGTGCTGCCGCTGATCAACGTCGCGGTGATGTGGTTCACGCAGAAGCTCAACCCGACCGCGGGCATGGACCCGATGCAGGCGAAGATGATGCAGTTCATGCCGCTGGTGTTCGGCGTGATGTTCGCCTTCTTCCCGGCCGGCCTTGTGCTGTACTGGGTGACCAACGGCGCGCTCGGCCTGCTGCAGCAGTGGTGGATGGTCAAGCGCTACAGCGAGGAGCCGGCCAAGGCCTGAACCTTGCGGCAGTGAATCCACGAAGCCCGCCGCAAGGCGGGCTTTGTGTTTGTGGCTTCCCCTCTCCCCTTGAGGGAGAGGGACAGGCCTCCGAAGGAGGCCAGGGAGAGGGCTATCTGCGACCATATCGCCATGATCACGCCCAGCCGCGACACCATCGCCGCGATCGCCACCGCCCCGGGCGCGGGCGGCGTCGGCATCGTGCGCCTGTCCGGTCCGCGTGCACGCGCCATCGCAGAGGTGCTGTGCGCGCGAACACTCAAGCCGCGCCATGCCCACCACGTCCGCTTCACCGCCGCGGACGGTGAAGCCATCGACGATGGCATCGCCCTCCATTTCGCCGCGCCCGCCAGCTACACCGGCGAGGACGTGGTTGAACTGCAGGCCCACGGCAGCCCGGCCGTGCTGCAGGAACTGGTGACCCGTTGCGTTGCCCTGGGTGCGCGACGGGCTCGACCGGGTGAGTTCAGCGAGCGCGCCTTCCTCGAAGGTCGCCTCGACCTTGCCCAGGCCGAAGCGGTCGCCGACCTGATCGCGGCTGCCGATGTCCGCGCGGCGCGTGCGGCGCGGCGGGCACTGGACGGCGAGTTCTCGCGGCGCGTCGATGCACTGGCTGACGAACTGCTGGCGATCCGCGTGCACGTCGAGGCCGCGATCGATTTTGCTGACGAACCCATCGACACCCTCGGTGGTGCCCAGCTCCGTGCGCGCCTGGCCACCACGGCTTCGGCCCTGGACGAGCTGCTCGCCGCCGCCGAACGCGGCCGCCGCCTGCGCGACGGCCTGCACGCGGTGATCGTCGGCCCGCCCAACGCCGGCAAGAGCTCACTGCTCAACGTCCTCGCCGGCAGCGACCGCGCCATCGTCACCGACATCGCCGGCACCACCCGCGATCTGCTGCACGAGACGATCCGCATCGACGGTGTCGAGCTGACCCTGGTCGACACCGCCGGCCTGCGCGAGGGCGGCGACGTCATCGAGCGCGAGGGCATGCGCCGCGCCCGCGGCGAACTCGGCCGCGCCGACCTGGCCATCGTCGTGCTCGATGCGCGCGATCCGCAGGCCGGACGCCTCGCCGTCGTCGACGCGATCGCGGACGTGCCCCAGCGACTGTGGCTGCACAACAAGGCCGACCTGCTGGACACGCACGACGCCACGACCGATCCGGACACCCTGGCGGTGTCGGCACGCACCGGTCTTGGCGTGGAGGCGCTGCATGCCCGCCTGCGGCAGCTCGCCCAGGGCAACGACGACGCTGCCGGCGAAGGGGCCTTCACCGCCCGCGCCCGTCACGTCGACGCCCTGGTCGAGGCGCGCGGGGAACTGGCCGATGCCCGCGTACACCTGGACCATGAGGCACTCGACCTTGCTGCCGAGGCCCTGCGCCTTGCCCATGACCAGCTGGGCGAGATCACCGGACGCGTCCGCGCCGATGACCTGCTGGGTCACATCTTCTCGAGCTTCTGCATCGGCAAGTGATCGCGGGCGCTTGGCCGCGCACTGGCTGAACGGGCCGGAGCCGCCAGTGGAATTCAGTAACAGGGCGGGCAGATGGTAGGCTGCTGCCGCCACCGCTTGACAAACACGGCCCGCTCACGCGATTAAGAGCCGTGTGCTCGTGACGGCGCACTTCAGGGGAGCTTTGCCAATATGACCGTCGTAAATCCGCAAGCCCGGCGTTCCAGCCGGCTGTCCGCCGTAAAGCAGTTGTCCGCCGTGCTGGCCATCGCCTGCGCGCTGGCCGCCTGCCAGAAAGAAGAGCCAGCGCCGGAGAGCGCGGCTGCACCTGCAACCACCGCAGCCGCACCCGCGGTAACGGCCGACACCGCAGTGTCTGCCAAGGTAACGGCCATGACGGCCGACCAGTTGCGCGAGGCGGCCCGCAAGGCCTACGCCGAGAACCGCCTGTACGCTCCGGCCGAGGACAATGCGGTCGAGTACTACCTGGCCCTGCGTGACAAGGCACCCGGCGACGCCGCCGTGTCGAGCGCGCTGACCGACCTGCTGCCGATGACGGTCATCGCCATCGAACAGAGCGTCAACCGCGAAGACTTCACCGAAGCGCAGCGCCTGTCGGCCCTGCTCGAGAAGGCCGACGCGCAGCACCCGGCACTGGCCCGCCTCAAGACCAGCATCACCGCCCAGCAGGAAGCCGCTGGCAAGCGTGCCGCGCAGCAGCAGCTGACGGCCGAGGAAGAGACCAAGCGCAAGGCCGACCTCGAGGCCAAGCGGGTCGAGGACCAGAAGAAGCAGCAGGAAGAAGCTGCCAAGCTCCTGGCCCAGCAGAACAAGGCTGCTGCCGACAAGGCTGCCGCGGACAAGGTCGCCGCCGACAAGGCTGCTGCCGACAAGGCCGCGGCTGACGAGCGTGCCGCCGAGCAGCGTGCCGCGGTGGCACGCCAGACGGCTGCTGCACCGGCTACGGCCGATGCCAGCGATCTGCGTCCGCTGTCGATGCCGCCGCCGCGTTATCCGCCGGAAGCTCTGCGTGCCGGCACCTCGGGTGAGGTGCAGGTCGAGTTCACCGTCGGCACGGATGGTTCGGTCACCGCTGCCCGCGTGGTCCGTTCCAATCCGGCGCGCATCTTCGATCGCGAAGCGGTCAACGCTGTACGCAAGTGGCGCTTCCAGCCGGTCGATTCTCCGGTGACCACGCGCCGCACGATCGGCTTCAATCCGCAGAGCTGATCAGGCCAGCATCGCGGGACGGTTGGGGAGCCGGACTCGCGAACGCAACGCTCGATACAAGAAAGCCCGGCGAAAGCCGGGCTTTTTCTTTGCGCTGTTTCGGGCTTGCGTCTGCGGAGTGGCGTCGTCCGCCGGGCCGGGGATTGCTCCGCCCCTTAGTCGGACATCCTGTCCGATGCGGGGCGCGGGACATCCATGTCCCGCTGCGGATCAATC